>JBASBF010000021.1:0-18776 GCA_049650985.1 Stenotrophomonas sp.
GCACTCGACCATGCCATCGCTGATGTCGCCCGATTCGTAGAGCTGCCACACGTCGAACAGGTCGCGGGGGTGCTGCCGATCGTGCTGGCCGGCAACGACGCCGCGCTGCTGCGCGAGACCCGCGACGCGCTGGAAGAGGTGCTGCTGGCCAACGGCATGGCGCAGCCGGACACCGCGCTGCTGGCGCAGGACGCCTTCGGCGCGCGCATCGAGCATGCCCGCTATTTCACCGTCAACGACCTGGCCGCGATGATGGCCATGCAGTACGACAACCAGGGCCTGGCCGCGCTGTGGCCGCTGCTGGAGACGGCGATGTTCGACCCGGCCGGGGAGCAATGGCTGGAAACCGCGCCCGAACCGCTGCTGCGCTACGCCGGCGGCGAGGCGCGCATGGCGCTGTTCGACCCGGCCGGCTGGTGCGCGCACTACGGCCATGAAAACGGCGACTGCGACCGCCTGCAGCGCATCTACGAGCAGTTCCTGATGCGGCAGCGGCAGATGGCCGCGGTGCTCGAAGCACATGGCATCGACGTGCTGTACGTGCACGTGGAAGCCGGGCAGGACGCGAAGGCACTGCTGGTGCGCTGAGCCGGTGGTGCCGGCCGTTGGCCGGCAGCCTCGCAGGACGTCGATCCTGCGGACGCCGGCCAGCGGTCGGCACTGTCGCTCCACCGGCAGAGAGCCGCCCGACCAACGGTCGGGCGCTACCGGGCAGTCCGGAAACCAAGGGTGCCGGCCGACTGGCCGGCACTGTCCGATGCGGGGGCCTTATTCGGCCTTGGCGATCACCGCGCAGGCCAGGCGCGCGCCGGCGTTGCCGGTGGGCTGGCTGTGGTAGTCGTCGGGATCGGCGTGGACGATCAGGCCGCGGCCGAGGATGTCGAATTCATCATCCTTGCCGACGTTGACGTTGCTCGACACCGGGCCGTCGACATGGGCGTTGCCCTGCGCGTCGGCGACGATGTTCGGCATGTCGCCGCCGTGGTGCACGGCCGCCTCGACGCTGCCGTGGTCGGCGTTGCCCGGGTTGAAGTGGCCACCGGCGCTGCTGCCGTCGGTCGCGCTGCAATCGCCCTTTTCGTGGATGTGGAAGCCGTGCTCGCTGTTCGGCGCCAGGCCGCTGATGTCGCCGCTGGCGCGCAGCTGGCCATCTTCGGTCACGGTGAAGACAATGCTGCCGGCGACCGTGTTGCCCTCGGTGGGCTGCAGCGTGGCGGTGGCCACCGGCGCCTGCATCGGCGGCGGCGCGGCCGGGTCGGCGGCCGGCGCCTCGATCGCGGCGTCGGCGGCATCGCTGGACGGGGTGGTCGGCTCGGTGCCCGGCTTGCAGGCGCTCAGGACCAGCACGCTGGCGGCGAACAGGGTGGTATGGATCATGCGCATCGTCGTACTCCCTTGTGGGGTTGGATTTGCGGGTGGCCGCATTCAGCGGGTGACGCGAATCACGCCACAGGCGACCCGGGCGCCGGCGTTGCCCGCCGGCTGGCTGCGGTAGTCGTCGGCATCGGCGTGGACCACCAGCGCGCGGCCGGCAATGTCGTTGCCTGCGCCGCCGCCAAGGGTAACCCCACGCAGGTGTACGTCCACGTGCGCGACGCCGGCGGCGTCGGCCTGCAGGTTGTCCATGTCGCCGGCGTGGTGCGCGCCGCTGCCGGCACGGCCATGCGGCTGCATGACGGGATTGAAGTGGCCACCGGCGCTGCTGGCGTCCACCGTGCTGCAATCGCCCTTTTCATGTACGTGGAACGCCGCCTGACGGCCATGTGGCAAGCCACCGATGACGCCGGTGATGTGCACGCCACCGGCTTCCGGCACCAGCGCCAGCCGACCGCTGACCAGACTGGCCGAGGCTGATGCCAGGTTCGCCTCGGCCAGTTGCGCGGTGCTGACCGCAGGTGGCGCGGGCGGTGCGGGCGGCTCGGCAGGCGGCTGGGTGGCGCAGGCGCCGAGCAAGGTGGCGCCGGCAAGCGGCAGCAGGGGCAGGCGAAGGCGCATGGGGATTCCTCGGGTGGGACGGCCGGCATTGTGCCGGGGATGATGGCAGGGTTCATGGCGGCGGAAGTCCGCTCCGGGCCACCCGGTGTCGCTTGCAGGCATGGACTTGCCCGCTCTTCGTAGTGCCGGGCAAGGCCCGGCCGGGGCTTTGGCCGGGGAAGCGCCAGCCGGGCCTTGCCCGGCGCTACGGGCGAGCCCATTGCATTACAGGTGCGCTTGGGCTTGCAGCCCGGCCTTTTCCACTTTTTGCAGGGTTTCACGCATGTCGCGCAGCGCCGCTTCATTCTGCTCGCCATAGATGTCCTGCATCACCTGCAAGGCCGCGGCGGCGTGCTGGCGGGCGGCGGTGAGGCGGCCCAGCGCCAATTCGGCATCGGCCAGGCCACGCAGGATTTCGGCGGTGACGGCGCTGTTGCGGCCCAGGGTGCGCTCGGCGATTTCCAGCACGCTGCCCAGCTCGTCCGCCGATTCCTGCGCACGGCCGGCGGCCAGCAACCAGTTGCCGTAGTTGCCACGGGTGGCCACCGACGAAAACGCTTCCGGGCCGGAGTGGGCAATATGCCATTCCATCGCCGCGCGGTAATGCGGGCCGGCTTCGGCCACCTTGCCCAGTTCGCGCAAGGCGCTGCCGAGCATGCCGCGGGCACCGGCGACGTAACCACTGTCCTGGCCGTAAAGGCGGGTGTAGGCGGCCACCAGCCGTTGCAGCTCCGGCTCGGCGGTGGCGAAATCGCGTTGTTGCAGGTGAGCGATCGCCAGGTCGCGGCGCACCGCCAGCGTCAGCGGGTGGTCGCGGCCGCGGATGCGTGTGTGCTGCCCGATCACCTCGCGCAGCAGAGCCATGGCTTGGTCGTGGTGGCCGCTGAAGGACAGCACGTTGGCATAGCGCCGGGTGGCATCCTGCCGCTTGTCGTCGCCGGCAGGCCACGCCGCAAAGCCCTCGTAGGCGCCGCGCGCCAGCCGCAGCGCCTCGTCCGTCCGCCCCTGCGCAAACGCCACCCAGGATTGGCGGGATTGCATGTCCAGCAGCAGCCAGCGGTATTCGGGCTGGCTGCGCTCGGCCAGGGCGATGCCTTCGTCGAGCGTGGCCTGTGCCTCCTTGAGGCGATCGGCGGACAAGTAGGCGTCGCCCAGCACCTGCAACGCGCGCAGGTGCTGGAAGCGCAGCGCGTCCGGGCGGCTGGCGGCCAGCTCGCGGATGGATTGCAGGTGGACGATGGCGCGCTCGTATTCCTCCAGGCTGATCTGGTTGATGGCGATCAACAGCTCCACGTCGGCCTGGATGTCCGGCCAGGCCGCCAGTTCCCGCCCCGCACGCTTCGAGGCATCGTCGAGCACGCGCAGCATCAGGGTCTTGTCCAGGTCCTGCGAGATCGCCGGGTCCACGCTGTCCAGCACCGAGGCGAGGAAGTCCGACGTCACCCTGGCACGTGTCGCTTCCTGCCGCGCCTGCTGCAGGGACCAGCTTGTAACCAGCAGGCCGGCGACCAGCGCGGTGGCGACCACGCCGGTGGCGGATACCACCAACCGGTTGCGGCGCACGAATTTGCGCGCCGCCAGCCAGCGCACCCGGCCTGCGGCGCGTGGTGGATAGTGCGCGAGCCAGCGCCGCAGGTCGTCCAACAGCGAGGACACCGATTCGTAGCGCGCGCTGCACTCGGCCTGCATCGCCTTGAGCACGATGGCATCCACGCCATCGCGCAGTTCGCGCCGCAGCACGCGCGGCGTGGTGGTACGCAACGCGGCCAGTTCGCGCTGTTTCTGCACCGGCAGCGCCTGCAGGCATTGCGACGGGGCGAGCACGGTACCGACTTGCGGGCGCGCGCCGCAGGCCAATTCGTGCAACATCGCGCCGAGCGAATAGACGTCGCTGCGCGCATCGGCCTCGCTGCCCGCGCGCGCTTGTTCCGGGCTCATGTAGCCGGGCGTGCCACCACCGCACACCTCGCCTTCGGCATCGGTTTCCACGGCGATGCCGAAGTCGATGATCTTCGGCAGCGGCCGGCCATCGACGTTGCCGACCAGCACGTTGCCGGGTTTCAGGTCGCGGTGGATCACGCCCTTCTGGTGCGCGTGCTGCACGCCTTCACCGGCCTTGACCAGCAGTTCGACGCGCTGGCGCAGGCTCAGCGCATGCTGGTCGCACCAGGTCGAAATCGGCTGGCCGCGGATGTACTCCATCACCAGCCAGGCGTGGCCATCGGGCTCGACGCCGGCATCATGGATCTGCGCGATGGCCGGGTGCTGCATCTGCGCCAGCAACCGGCATTCGTATTCGAAATGGCCGCGGCGATGCGCAGCCGATGCCGGTGTGCGCACCCGCTTCAACGCGACTTCGCGCTCGTAGGCGCCATCGGCGCGGCGCGCCAGGTAGACCCGACCCATGCCGCCGCTACCGATGACCCGTTCCAGCGCCCACGGGCCGAAGCGGGTGCCCGGTGGCAGCTCCGGATCGGCGGCACGCAGCGTCGCCTCGGCCGCGTGTTGCAACGGGTCGCGCAGGCGCCGGGTGGCATCGGTGTCGGCGGCGATCAGCGCCAACAGTTCACGCTGCAGTTCGGGATTGTCGCCAGTGTGGGCGTGGACGAAGGTGGTGCGCTCGGATTCGGGCAGCTCGGTGGCCTGATGGAACAGTTCGCCCAGGCGGACCCATGCATCGGCGTTCAACATGACATCCGGGTCGCAAGCCAGGCACGGGTAAAGCGCAGGTCGCGCTGCAAGGTGGCCGGGGAAACCTCGAGCAGTTCGGCGGTTTCGGCGATGCTGAAACCGGCCAGTTCGTTCAACGCGAATGCCTGCGCCTTGCGTTCGTCCATCTGCGTGAGCTGGTCGAAGGCCTCGGCCATCATTTGCAGATCTTCCGGTTGTGGCGAAGGGTCAAGCAACGTCACCGTCAAGGTCAGCGGGCGCAGGTCGCCACCGCGTTTCTGGCTGGCCTGCATGCGCGCCAGATCAACCAGCAGGCAACGCATCTTCAATGCCGCGACCGCGTAGAAATGCGCGCGCGACTGGAACGGGTGCTGGTTTGCCGACAGCCGTATCCAGGCCTCGTGCAGCAACTCGGTGGCCTGCAGGCCAGCGTGTCCGCCATGTGCCAGCCGGCGCACGGCAATGCCGTGCAACTCCTGGTAGACCTCTTCGGCCAATACCGCACTGGCCTCACGGTCGCCATGTTGCCAACGCCGGATCAGGCCGGTGATGTCCGCAGGGGGTGGCTGTGTTTCCATCGGGGGCCGATCATACACGGCCCATTCACGCGGCAAGATGGCGTTGCTCAGCGACGGCGGCCGGGGCCGAGTTTGCGGGTGATGGTGTTGCGGCCCAGGCCGAGCCGCGTGGCGGCTTCGCCGCGGTGGCCGTCGGTGAAGGCCAGTGCCGCTTCCAGCAATGCCGCTTCCATGCGCTCGCGTGCTTCGGCATGCAGGCCGCTGGCGCCTTCGGTCAGGCGCTGCCCGGCCCATGCGGCCAATGCTTGGTCCCATTGTTCAGGCGTGGTGGCGTCGGCGGCGGTGGGACGGCGACGGCCACCACGCGCCAGCGCGGCGCGCACGTCGGCCGCGGAAATGCCGTCGGCCACGGCCAGCGCGGCCAGCCGCCAGCAGACGTTTTCCAGTTCGCGCACGTTGCCCGGCCAATCGTGCTGGCGCAGTGCCTGCACGGCGGCGGCGGACAGTTGCTTGCGCGGCACGTCGAGCCGGCGGGCGGCGCTGGCAAGGAAGGTGGCGGCCAGTTGCGCAACATCGTCGCTGCGCTCGCGCAGCGGTGGCAGCCACAGCCGCACCATGTCCAGCCGGTGCAGCAGGTCGGCGCGGAAACGGCCCTGTTCGACCAGCGTTTCCAGGTCCTGGTGAGTGGCGGCGACCACGCGCACATCGACCCGGATCAGCTCGCGGCCACCGACGCGGAAGAATTCGCCTTCGGCCAGCACGCGCAGCAGGCGGGTCTGCAGCGGCAGCGGCATGTCACCGATTTCGTCGAGGAACAGGGTGCCACCGTCGGCCTGTTCGAAGCGGCCGATGTGGCGCTTGCTGGCACCGGTGAACGCGCCAGCCTCGTGGCCGAACAGTTCGCTCTCCAGCAATTCGGCGGGAATGGCGGCGGTGTTGAGCGCGACGAACGGGCCGCGCGCGCGTGGCGATTCGCGGTGCAGCGCGTTGGCCACCAGCTCCTTGCCGGTCCCGGTTTCGCCGTTGATCAACACCGACAAGGGGGCTTGCGCGAGGCGGCCGATGGCGCGAAACAGTGCGCGCATGGCGGGGGTGTCGCCGATCAGTTGCGGCGGGCCGGCGTTCTTGGCCGCTGCGGGCACGATTTCCGTCGGGGTGGTTTCGGCTTCCGGCAGCGTGCGCCGCGCCAGTTCCACCGCGTCGTCCAGGTCGAACGGCTTGGACAGGAATTCATGGGCACCACCACGGAATGCACCGGCGGTGCTGGCGACGTCGGTATGCGCCGACATCACGATCACCGGCAGTTGCGGGTGTGCGGTCTTGAGTTTCTCCAGCAGCACCAGGCCGTCGTCGCCGGGCATGCGCACGTCGGTGAACAGCAGTGCCGGCGGTGGCCGCCGCGTGAGTGCGTCGAGTGCGGCGGCGGCGCTGTCGAAGCCTTCGACGGCATAGCCAGCATCGCGCAGGGCGGTGCTGAGGACGAAGCGCACCGAGCGGTCGTCATCGACGACCCAGAGCATGTGGGCTTGAGTGTCAGTGGGTTTCATTGCGCCCCCGCGTGTGGTGAGCGATTTGGTCATCGGGGTTCGACGATGCCTGCATGCGTTTGCAGGCGGGAGAGGAAGTTGCTGTTGCTTTCAGTCTTTGACGAGAGAATCCAAGACAGGAGCGAGTTACTTCTCTTTGCTCGTGCAAAGAGAAGGTAACCAAGAGAAGCGCTTTTCCAACAGCCGAATGGCTGGTCAAGCACAGCCGGACGCGAGCCGATGCGGCTGCGCCGCATCGGTCCCCTGTGCTCCTCGCGGGCCGGGGGGACGGCGCACAACTCGCTGCGCTCAGACACGTGCGCCTCTTCGCCCCCCGTCCCGCTGCGGTGCTCGGCTCGCTTTACGGCAGGGGAAGTCAAAAGCCGAAGAGCAACAGCAACAACAGAATCACGAGCAACGGCACCCCTCCCCAGCCCTCCCCTTTCGCCGCAGGCGAAAAGGGAGGGAGTGGTCTCCACTTGGCCAATGAGTCCATCAGCCATTCCCCACCTCCACACCCGGCAACGGCAGCAGCACCGTGAACACCGTATGCCCCGGCCGCGAGCGGTAGCTCAAGGTGCCGCGATGCTCGCGCGCCACCTGCTGCGCCAGCGCCAGCCCCAGCCCGGTGCCCTCGGCGCGACCGCTGACCAGCGGCAGGAACAGATGCTCGGCCAGTTCCTCCGGCACCCCACGACCGTCGTCGGCCACTTCCAGCCGCAATGCCAACGGGTGCAGCTGCTCGGCGATGCGCAGGCCATGCTCGACGCGGGTCCGCAGGGTGATGCGGGTGGTGCCGGCCTGGATCGCGTTGCGCACCAGGTTGAGCAACGCCTGGGTAAGGCGGTCGCCGTCGCCGGACAGCTCGGGGATGCTGGGGTCGTAGTCGCGCTGCAGTTGCAGCGACCAGCCAGCCTCGCTCTCGACCAGCCGCAGTACCCGCTCCAGCACCGCATGGATGTTCAACGGCGCATGCGGACGCGGTGGAGCCGGCGACAACAGTTGTTCGAGCAGGGTGTTCAGGCGCTCGATCTCGACGCCGATCAACTCGATCAACTCGCGCTCCTCGACATCACGGCCGTGGGCACGGCGCGCCAGCAACTGCGCCGCACCCTTCAACCCAGCCAGCGGATTGCGCAGCTCGTGGGCCAAGCCCTTGAGCGCGGCGCTGAACGCGCCCGGCAGCACCTGCGCCGGGTCGGCGGCGGGAAACTCGTCCACCGGGTGCGCCTCCAGCACCCAGCCGCCTTCCCGCGCGCTCAGCCAGCCGTCGGCGAAGCGCGGTACCTCGCCGGGCAGGGCCAGCGCCAGCCGCGGCAGGCGGATGGTGTCCGCGTCCGGGGCCAGCAGGCGGCTGGCGAGGACGTCGTCCTGCACTTCCAGCGAAGCCAGCGGCTGGCCCAGCAGGCGCCGCACGCTCACCCCCAGCCAGCGGCAGAACGCCGGGTTGGCACCGGCGATGCGTCCGTCGGTGCCGGTCCACACCAGCGGCGTGGCCAGTTGTTCCGGCAAAGGGGCGGCGTGGGCGGCATCCATTGCACCAATATAGTGCAAAGCCTTCTCGTGGACGGCGTCGTGCCGGCCCACGCGCGCCATCAACTCAGGCCTCGTAGGCCGACTCGCCATGCGTGCTGATGTCCAGCCCGGTGCGCTCGGCTTCCTCGCTGACGCGCAGGCCGACCAGCGCGCGCACCAGCAGCAGGATCAAGGCGGTGACCACCGCGCACCACGCCACGGTGAAGCCGATGCTGACCGCCTGCACCCACAGCTGGTGGCCGATATCCATGTCCGCCACGGTGCCGCCCAGCGACTGCGCGCTGAACACGCCGGTGAGCAGTGCGCCGACGATGCCGCCCACGCCGTGCACGCCGAACACGTCGGCGGTGTCGTCGGCGCGCAGCAGGCGCTTGAGCCCGGTGACGCCCCACACGCAGGCCACGCCGCTGGCGAAACCAATCACGATGGCGCCCAGCGGCCCCACCGTGCCGCAGGCCGGGGTGATGCCGACCAGCCCGGCTACCGCGCCCGAGGCCGCGCCCAGCGCCGAGGGGTGGCCCTTGGTGATGGCCTCCAGCCCGGTCCAGCCCAGCACCGCCGCGGCGGTGGCGAGCAGGGTATTGATGAAGGCCAGTGCCGCCACGCCGTCGGCGGCGGCCGCAGAGCCGGCGTTGAAACCGAACCAGCCCACCCACAGCAGCATCGCGCCGATCCAGGTCAACGGCAGGTTGTGCGGCTTGAGCGCGGCGTGGCCGTAGCCGAGCCGCTTGCCGACGAACCATGCCGCCACCAGCCCGGCCACGCCGGCATTGATGTGGACCACGGTGCCACCGGCGAAGTCGATGGCGCCCATCTCGCCCAGCCAGCCGCCGCCCCAGACGCTGTGCGCCATCGGGATGTAGCTCAGGGTGAACCACAGCGCCGAGAACAGCAGCACCGCGCGGAAGCGGATGCGCTCGGCGAAGGCGCCGACCACCAGTGCGGCGGTGATGCCGGCGAAGGTGGACTGGAAGGCCACGAACAGGTAGTCCGGCAAGCCGGCGATCGGCGTGTTGCCGACCGAGTCCGGGGTGAAGCCCTTGAGGAAGGCAAACTGCGTGAACGACCCGAACAGGGTATTGCCGTCGCTGAACACCGCGCTGTAGCCGTAGACCACCCACAGCATCAGCACCAGCGAGAACACCACCAGCACCTGGCTGAGCACCGACAGCACGTTCTTGGCGCGCACCAGCCCGCCGTAGAACAACGCCAGCCCCGGCACCACCATCATCAGCACCAGCAACGTGGCGGTGAGCATCCACGCCACGTCGCCGTGCTCGAATGTGGCTGCCATTTGCGCGACTTCCTGTGCCGATGCCCCGAGGGGAAGTGCGGCCAGCGCGAGGCCGGCAAGCAGGGATGACAGGCACAGACCACCGAACCGGGTGTTCAACCCGGTGAAAAATTCCGTTCGCATTTTTGTCTCCGGTTGTGGCTGGATCAGCGCCCGGGGCCGGCCTTCAGAGCCCCTCTCCCACCGGGAGAGGGGTTGGGGTGAGGGGCAAACGGAGTCCAGATGGTTCAGACATGGTGGACTCCGTTCGTCCCTCATCCGCCCCTTCGGGGTCCCTTCTCCCGCAGGGAGAAGGGACAACCGCGCCGATCCGGGAAATGGGGGTCAAAGCGCGTCTGCGCCGGTTTCACCGGTGCGGATGCGCACCACCTGTTCGAGCGCGGTGACGAAGATCTTGCCGTCGCCGATCTTGCCGGTGCCGGCAGCCGCCTGCAGGGTTTCGATCACCGCATCGACCTGCTCGTCGGTGACGGCGGTTTCGATGCGGATCTTGGGCAGGAAATCGACGACGTATTCGGCGCCGCGGTACAGCTCGGTATGGCCCTTCTGCCGGCCGAAGCCCTTGACCTCGGTGACGGTGATGCCGGAAACGCCCTGCTCGCCCAGTGCTTCGCGCACCTCGTCGAGCTTGAACGGGCGGATGATGGCGGAGATCAATTTCATGCGCATGTCCCGATGTGGAGGAAACCAGCCAGGTACTGCTGCCGCGGCCCGAGCATTGCCTGGGGTTGCCGCCGGGCGGCGACGATGGCGAAAGCGGGAGGGGAGGGACTTTGCCATCGCCGCCATTCCCGGCAGCAAGGGGGTGCAAGGCGGCCGCCGCACCGTGACGGCCGCCCCGTGCATCAGCAGGCGTAATACAACTGGTATTCCAGCGGGTGGGTGGCGGCGCGGAACGCGGTCACTTCCTTCATCTTCATGCCGATGTAGGCGTCGATGAAGTCATCGCTCATCACGCCGCCGGCCTTGAGGAACTCGCGATCCTTGTCCAGCGCTTCCAGCGCCTGGTCGAGGCTGGAGCACACCTGCGGGATCAGCTTTTCCTCTTCCGGCGGCAGGTCGTACAGGTCCTTGTCGCTCGGTGCGCCGGGGTCGATCTGGTTCTTGATGCCGTCCAGGCCGGCCATCATCAGCGCGGTGAAGGTCAGGTAGCCGGACTGGATCGGGTCGGGGAAGCGCATTTCGATGCGCCGCGCCTTCGGGTTGGACACCCACGGGATGCGGCACGAGGCCGAGCGGTTGCGCGCCGAGTAGGCCAGCATCACCGGCGCCTCGAAGCCCGGCACCAGGCGCTTGTAGCTGTTGGTGCCGGCATTGGCGAAGGCGTTGATGGCGCGGGCGTGCTTGAAGATGCCGCCGATGTACCACAGCGCCATTTGCGACAGGCCGCCGTAGCCGTCGCCGGAGAACAGGTTCTTGCCCTCCTTGGCCAGCGACTGGTGCACGTGCATGCCGCTGCCGTTGTCGCCGACGATCGGCTTGGGCATGAAGCTGGCGGTCTTGCCGTTGCGGTGGGCCACGTTCTTGATGACGTGCTTCATGCGCAGCAGCTCGTCGGCCTTCTTCACCAGGGTGTTGAACTTGGCGCCGATCTCGCACTGGCCGGCGTTGGCCACCTCGTGGTGGTGCACCTCGACCTCGATGCCGACCTGCTCCAGCACCTTGCACATCTCGGCGCGGATGTCGTGCAGCGAGTCGGTCGGCGGCACCGGGAAGTAGCCGCCCTTCACCGTCGGCCGGTAGCCGCTGTTGCTGCCGTCATAGTTCTTGCCGGTGTTCCAGGCGCCTTCCTCGGAATTGACCTTGAAGAAGGTGTGGCCCATGTCGTTGGCGAACTGCACCGAGTCGAAGATGAAGAACTCCGGCTCCGGGCCGAAGAACGCCAGCTCGGCCACGCCGCTGGACTTCAGGTAGGCCTCGGCGCGCTTGGCGATGCCGCGCGGGCAGCGGCCGTAGCCCTGCATGGTGGCCGGGTCGAGCACGTCGCAGGTCAGCACCAGGGTCGGGTCGGCATAGAACGGGTCGAGGTAGGCACTGTCGGCGTCGGGCAGCAGCACCATGTCCGACTCGGCGATGCCCTTCCAGCCGGCGATCGAGGAGCCGTCGAACATCTTGCCTTCCTCGAACAGCGCCGGCTCGACCACCGAAACCGGGAAGGTCAGGTGCTGCTCGATGCCACGCAGGTCGGCGAAACGCAGGTCGACGAACTCGACCCGATTGTCCTTGATCAGCTTCTCAACGTTTTCCAGTGACATCGACAACGCCTCGCTTGGTGGTGGATGGCATGAACAAAGCAAACCCCGTGCCAACATTGCAAATAATTGATTCACATTGAAATTCCATAAAATCCCTCGCAAGCAACGCACCGTCTTGGTGCATTTTCACGAGGACCGCACCACAAGCGTGCAACCCTGCCAATGCCCTATCCTTCGGGGCTTTGCCGCCGCCCGCCCTCCATGTCGAACATGATCTCCGCCCTGCTGCTGGGCATCCTCGAAGGCCTCACCGAATTCCTGCCGATTTCCAGCACCGGCCACCTGCTGATTGCCCAGCACTGGCTGGGCGCGCGTTCGGATTTCTTCAACATCGTCATCCAGGCCGGCGCCATCCTCGCGGTACTGCTGGTGTTCCGGCAGCGGCTGTGGTCGTTGGCCACCGGGCTGGACCAGCACGAGAACCGCGACTACGTGATGAAGCTGGGCGTCGCCTTCCTGGTCACCGCGCTGGTCGGCCTGCCGGTGCGGCTGGCCGGCTGGGAACTGCCGGAAACGGTGACGCCGGTGGCCTGGGCGCTGCTGATCGGCGGTGTCTGGATGCTGCTGGCCGAACGCTTCGCCGGGCGCCTGCCCGACAGCCAGACGGTGACCTGGAAAGTGGCCATTGCGGTGGGCGTGGCGCAGGTGGTGGCCGGCGTGTTTCCCGGCACCTCGCGCTCGGCTGCGGCGATCTTCCTGGCGATGCTGCTGGGCCTGAGCCGGCGCGCGGCAGCCACCGAGTTCGTGTTCCTGGTCGGCATCCCCACCATGCTCGCGGCCAGCGCCTATGCCTTCCTCGAACAGTGGCGCCACGGCGGGCTCGGCCACGAAAACTGGGGCGAGGTGGGCCTGGCCTTCGTCGCTGCGGTGGTCACCGGTTTCGTGGTGGTGAAGTGGTTGCTGGGCTACATCAAGCACCGCCGCTTCACCTGGTTCGCGCTATACCGGTTGGCATTGGGGGCCGCGCTGCTGCTGTTCCTGCCTGCCGGGAACTGAACGCGACAAGCCGCCGGTAACCCCGTTGCCCGGCAGCGAGCGTTTTCCTTGCCGATCTTTCCATCCGCCTCCCGAGGAGAACGACATGAAGCGCATCCTGCTGCTTGCCCTGCCCATTGCCCTGCTTGCCGCCTGCAATGCCCCCGACAAGGGCGAAGCCGCCCCCGCAGCCATCGAAGCCGCAGCCCCGGCCGCCTTCGACGTCCACCAGCTCGCTGCCAACCACTGGCTGCTGGACAACGCCAGCGACGGCAGCGGCGCGCGCATCGACGCCCTGTTCGTGCATGCCGACAAGCCGGTCACCCTGGACTTCGACGATGGCCGCCTGTCGGTGGCAAACACCTGCAACCGCATGGGCGGCAGCTACAGCCTGAGCGGCGACACCCTGACCGTCGCGCCGATGGCATCGACGATGATGGCCTGCACGGACGACGCCCTGATGGCACTGGACCAGGCCGCCGGCAGCCGCCTGGAAGGCACGCTGAAAGTGCAGCAACTGGACGCCACCACGCTGGTGCTGGCTACCACCGGCGGCGACGTGCTGCGCTTCCGCGGCGAACCCACCGCCGAAACCCGCTACGGCGGCGAGGGCGAAACCGTGTTCCTCGACATCGACGCGCAAACCAGGCCCTGCTCCAACGGCGTGATGAAAGACGCACAATGCCTGCAGGTGCGTGAAGTGCATTACGACGACCAGGGCCTGGAACAGGGCGAGCGCGGCGCCTACGAGAATTTCCACGGCAGCATCGAGGGCTACGACCATGAACCGGGCGTGCGCAACGTGTTGCGGGTCAAGCGCTACACGGTGAAGAACCCGCCGGCCGACGGTTCCTCGCTGGCTTACGTGTTGGACATGATGGTCAGCTCGGAAACGGCCAAGCCATAAGAGAATCACCCCCTCCCTTTCGTGCGAAGCACGAAGGGGAGGGTTGCGGAGGGGTGCTTCCGATGTTCACCAAGCGCCCAAAGCACCCCCTCCCAGCCTCCCCCTGCTCACTTCGCGAGCAAGGAGAGGAGCAGAACCCCGTCAAACTCACGTCCCCATCTCCGTCATGACCGCCATCCGCCCCTTCCTCGACAAACACCCCGTCCTCGGCCAGCGCGTGTACGTCGACCCGGCCTGCACCATCATCGGCGAGGTGGAACTGGGCGACGACGTCTCGGTATGGCCGGGCACGGTGATCCGCGGCGACGTCAACCACGTACGCATCGGCGCGCGCAGCAACCTGCAGGACGGCGCCATCATCCACGTCAGCCACGACAGTCCGTACAACAAGGGCGGCTACCCCACGCTGATCGGCGAAGGCGTCACCGTCGGCCACGGCTGCATCATCCACGCCTGCAGCATCGGCGATTACTGCCTGATCGGCATGGGCGCGTGCATCCTCGACGGCGCGGTCATCGAAGCCAACGCCTTCATCGCCGCCGGCGCGGTGGTCGGCCCCGGCAAGCGGGTGCGCAGCGGCGAATTGTGGGCCGGCAACCCGGCGCGGCTGATGCGCCAATTGAGCGAAAAGGACATCGAAGGCCTGCGTTATTCGGCCGACCACTACGTGCGCCTGAAGGACAAGTACCTGGGCATGGCCGGCTGACGTCACCGGTGCAGGTACAGGTGCAGGCTGGGTTTTGCCCATGCGGGCGGTTAAAGTCGATGCCTGACAAGGACGCAGCAGAAAACGCCATGCCAGCGGCATCTTTCCGGGCCGGATCACCCGCCCGTTCCCGCGACGACATCCCTTCCCGCACCCCGTCGGCGGCCGTTCGTTGAGCGCAACGCGGCCCATGCTCGACACCTGCCGCGAGGTCGTCACGCCCGAAGGCGTGCCGCTGCAATTGCCGGCCGCCGGGCCGGTGCCGCGCGCGCTGGCGTGGTTGCTCGACTTCGGCATTCGCGCCGTGGTGCTGGCGCTGATGAGCCTGTTGCTGATACCGCTGGGCGGGTTCGGCCGCGGCCTCTATCTCGGGCTGATGTTCCTGATGTTCTGGGCCTACCCCATCGTGTTCGAGGTGTGGCACGGCCGCACCCCCGGCAAGCGTGCGCTGGGCCTGCGCGTGGTCGCCCGCGACGGCGCACCGCTGGGCTGGATGCCGGCAATCGTGCGCAACCTGCTGCGTACCGTGGACATGCTGCCGTTCGGCTATGCGCTGGGGCTGGTGGCCTGCCTGTGCGACCGCCACGGCCGCCGCCTCGGCGACCTCGTTGCCGGCACCCTGGTGGTGCACACGCCGGCACCATCGGCGACGCCGCCGGCACGCATCGACACCGTGCTGGCCCCGCCGCTGCCGCTGCAACCGGCCGAGCAGATGGCGGTGATCGCCTTCGCCGACCGTGCCCCGGCGCTGGCCGGCGCGCGCCAGTGCGAGCTGGCCGACATCGCCAGCCCATTGAGCCAGGCACGGGGCAAGACCGCCGTGCTGCGCCTGTACGCAATCGCCAACTGGCTGCTGGGGCGGCGATGAGGCAGGAGCAGTTCGTCACCCGCCACCAACACGAATGGCAGCAGTTCGAACAGTGGCTGCAGCAGCGCGGCGGCCGCGCACGCAAACTGCGTGGCACCCTCGACGCCAGCCTGCCCGGCGATGAAACCATTCCCGAACGCTACCGGCGCCTGTGCCAGCACCTGGCGCTGGCGCGCCAGCGCGGCTACAGCCCGCAACTGGTCGAACACCTGCAACAACTGATGCAGCAGGGCCACAACCTGCTCTACCGCACGCCGCCGCCGCGCTGGCAGCGCGCGGCCGAATTCCTGTTCGCAGGTTTCCCGCAACTGGTGCGCAGCCAGGGCGCGGCCATGTGGGTCGCCTGCGCGCTGTTCGTGGTGCCGCTGGCAACCGTGTTCGTGCTGCTGCAATACCAGCCCGACCTGGTGCAGTTGCTGCTCGACCCGCGGCAGATCGTGCAGATGGAAAAGATGTACGACCCGGCCGCCGACCGCCTCGGCCGCGACAGCGGCACCGACTGGGCGATGTTCGGCCACTACATCATGAACAACATCAGCATCGGCCTGCGCACCTTCGCCAGTGGCCTGCTGGCCGGCGTCGGCACGGTGCTGGTGCTGCTGTTCAACGGCATCACCATCGGCGCGGTGGCCGGGCACCTGCAGCACATCGGCTCCGGCGATCCGTTCTGGCGCTTCGTGGTCGGGCATGCGCCGTTCGAGCTGACTGCCATCGTCATTGCCGGCGGTGCCGGCCTGCAACTGGGCCTGCGGCTGCTGGCACCGGGCCGCAAGCGGCGCATCGACGCACTGGTGGAAGGCGGCGTGATCGGCGCGAAACTGTGCCTCGGCGTGGCCTTCATGCTGCTGGTGGCCGCCTTCATCGAAGCGTTCTGGTCGTCCATTGCATGGGTGCCGGCGTGGGGCAAGTTCACCGCGTCCGCCGTGTTGTGGACGCTGGTGGTCGTCTGGCTGTGGCGCGGCGGGCACGGGGGCGGCGATGCGGATTGACCAGCTCGACGTGGTGCTGCGCAGCCGCAGCCAATGGGAGGCGATGGAACTGGGCACCGCGCTGGTGCGCCGCCACGCCGCCGCCATCTGGAAGCCGTGGCTGCTGCTGACACTGCCGGTGTTCGCGCTGCTCAACCTCGGCGGCTGGTGGCTGGACAGCTTCTGGCTGTCGGCGGTGCTGCTGTGGTGGCTGAAACCGGTGTTCGAGCGCATCCCGCTGTACGTCATCTCGCGTGGCGCATTCGGTGCCGAACCCTCCACCGGCGACACCCTGCGCGCGCAACTGCATTGGGGCTGGCGCGGAATGGCGGGCTATCTGAGCTGGCGACGCCTCGGCCCGGGACGCGCACTGCTGATGCCGGTGGACCTGCTCGAAGGCGGCGACGCCAGCTTGCGCCGCGCACGCCGGCGGGTACTGAGCAGCACCGCCTATGGCCATGCCAGCCTGCTTACCTGGGTGTGCTGGCATTTCGAGGCGATGCTGCAAACTGCCGGCATTGCGTTGATTTTCATGTTCGTGCCGCTGGATTCCCTGTCCGAATCGCTGCGCGCGGCGGCCTCGCTGATCGGCAAGGACACCCCGGCGTGGGCTTGGCTCGGTTTCAACCTGCTGGCGTGGGCGGCGATGAGCCTGATCGGCCCGTTCTACAGCGGCGCCGGCTTCGGCCTGTACCTCAACCGCCGCACCCAACTGGAAGCCTGGGACGTGGAAATCGCCTTCCGCCGCCTGCGCCAGCGGCTGGCCCATGCCACGCCCCTGCTGCTGGTGCTGCTGGCGTGCATGCCATTGATATTGCCGGCGCAGGCGCAGAACCGTGCCGACAACACGCTCGGCCTGCACGCCAACCACAAGGCCACGGCAGCGGCCACGAGCAACGACGGCACGCCGGACAGCCTGTTCGGCACCCGACAGGCCGATACCGCCGGCTTCCGCCAGGCCGCCGCACGTGCCTACGAAGACAAGCAGTTGGGTGCCACCCGCAAGGTCGAACGCTGGAAGCGCAAAACGGAAGCCGAACCGGAAAAGCAGCAACCCCGGCGGGAATTTCCCGGTGCCGACCTCATCCGCGCCGCCGGCAAGCTGCTGGCGCTGGCTGGCGAAAGCATCCTGTGGATCGTGGTCGGCGGCTTGCTGCTGGTGCTGGCATTCACCGCCCGCTGGTGGCTGCCTTGGCTGCGCGGCAGCATGCGCCGCCGTGTCGCCACCGAATCGCCGGTCAGCGGGCAGGCCGTGCAATTGCCGGAAACGCTGCCGCCCGACGTCCTCGCCAGTGCCCGCCAGTTGTGGCAGCAGGGCAAGCCACGCCACGCGCTGGCACTGCTGTACCGCGCCAGCGTGGATGAACTGGGCAAGCGCGCCGACCTCGCCTTGCCGCCGGGCAGCACCGAGGCACAGTGCCTGCGCGCCTCGCGGCGCATGCCGCTGGAAGCCGACCGCGCGCTGTTCGCGCGCATGGTGCGTACCTGGCAATACGCCGCCTATGCCGGCCGCCTGCCCACCCCGGACGATTTCGACGCACTCCTCGACGCACTGCACCAGCACTACGGGTGGCAGGCATGAGCGCGCGCTGGCGTATCGCGTTGGCAACGTTGGCCGCGCTGCTGGCAGTGGGGTTGGCGACGCTGTGGTTCCTGCGCAACTTCGAGCGCGTGCCGGAGCAGATCAACCTGCCCGCCTATGGCGAGCCCACCTACAACCCGCTGTATGCCCTGCGCGAAGCCCTGCGCCGCGATGGCATCAAGGCCGAATCGCGGCGCACGCTGGACCTGCGCGCGATGCAATTGCAACCTGGTGACACCGTGCTGATGCTGGACGACCCGCGCACGCTCGCCACCGCCGAGGCCGGGCAACTGCTGGACTGGGTGCAGCAAGGCGGCCACCTGCTGCTGCGCGTGCCCGAAGCCGACCCCGAACTGGATCGCGACACCACCCTGCTCGGCCGCCTCGGCGTCCAGCCCAGCGACATCCCGCCGCGCTGCCAGCCGTGGCGGGTGAAGGGACAGGACGAACACAGCGAATTCTGTCGCGGCCAGCGCTTCACCCTCGCCACCCCCGCCCGTGCCGAGCTGCGCTGGGGCGATGGCCGCGACGCCACCCTGGCGCATGCGCGGCTGCGCCACGGCAGCGGCCGCGTCGAGGTGCTGTCCGACATGGATTTCCTGCGCAACGGCAACGACGAAGGCGACACCGGCCTGCGCGACGTGCCGCACCGCGACCTCGCCCGGCTATTGCTCGCACCCAACTACGGCCACGGCACCATCCACCTGGTCTATGCGGTGCAGGCACCCTCGTTGTGGCGCACCCTGCTGCACAACGCTTGGCCGGTCTGGCTGCCACTGCTGCTGGCCCTGCTGGCATGGCTGTGGATGCGCAGCCAGCGCTTCGGCGCGCTGCTGCCTTCACCGCGCGAAGAGCGCCGCTCGCTGCTCGAACACGTGCGCGCCAGCGGCGAACACCTGCACCGCTACGGCAAGACGCCGCTGCTGCACGCCGCCATGCGCCAGGCCTTCTTCACCCGCCTGCGCCGGCGCGCGCCGTTGGCCGCCGCGCTGAGCGG
>JBASBF010000022.1:0-153485 GCA_049650985.1 Stenotrophomonas sp.
GCGCTGTGGAACCACCCGATCCCATCCCGAACTCGGAAGTGAAACGCAGCCGCGCCGATGGTAGTGTGGCTCAAGCCATGCGAGAGTAGGTCATCGCCAGGGGCTTTATCCCTCAAACCCCCCGCCGGTCTTCGGTGGGGGGTTTGTCTTTATGCGTAATCCAAGGGCGAATCAGGCGAATCAACGGCCGGAGGAACGGTATCGCCGGCTACGCCGGTAATGCCAAGGCACCCAGACCCAACCCTCCCCTGCGCGCTGCGCACGCAAGGGAGCAGGCGTCATGCAGTCGGATTGAGGCCGGCCAAAACTGCATCAGCAAAAAGGCCCGGCAATGCCGGGCCTTTGGCTGAATCGCCATCGGGGTGGAAACTCAAACCCGACCAAATACCAGCGTCGCATTGGTACCGCCGAAACCGAACCGTGGACCATGGCATCAGCGGCGCGTATGTCGTGCGCGTGCTGGACCAGGCGGCGCGCTTCCGTGGCTATCCACGCGGAGTGCGCACCGACAACGGATCGGAGTTCACCAGTCGGGCCTTCATCGCCTGGACCCAGCAGCACGGCATCGCGCACCTGTTGATCGAGCCCGGCCGCCCCATGCAGAACGGCTACATTGGGAGCTTCAACGGCAAGTTCCGGGACGAGTGCCTGAACGAGCACTGGTTCACATCGCTCGCCCAGGCCCGCGACGTGATCAGCCAGTGGCGGCGGGACTACAACGAGGTCAGACCGCACAGCAGCTGCGGCCGCATCCCGCCGGCGCAGTTTGCCGCCAACCACCGCACCCAAACCCACCCCACCGCAGTACCCTTCAACCCCGTGGCGGTACGGCTACTGGAGGCAGGTCAAATGTCAGCGCTGCTGCGAGCGCTGCCGGGCGGCACCGGCCCAGCGGGCGGCGAGGTTGGGGGCGGTGATGCAGACTGCTTCGTCGGTCACCGTGGTCACCGCGCGTTCCAGCAACTGGATGTCGGCTTCGTGCTGGCGGGCCACGTGCGGGTCCTCGAAGAAAATTGCCCGCTGGCAGCGGTGCTCCAGCACGCGGTCTGCTATCTGCGCGTCACCACCCAGCGGGCCGCTCTGGAAGCGCTGGATCCATTCCTGCTCACGTGGCCAGCCACGGCTCCAAGCCAGTTCATTCAGGCCTTGCCCGGTGGTTCCGGTGCCGATGCGTTGGGCGAAATGCGAAAGCATGTCGAAATGCTCGGCGGCGAAGGCCATCATCTGCGGCTTGCGGGCGTCGTGGGCAATCAGGGCCAAGGTCTGGTTGCCGAAGTCGTGCAGGTCGTCGGCGCCGGGGTCAGCGGGCAGGCCGGCGTGGATGCGCTCCATCTCGACCCAATCACGGGCGCTGGCCACGGTGGAGATGAAGGGCTTGCCGTGGATCACGCACTGGCGCTTCAGCGCGATGGCTTCGGGGAAGACCGAGGAGGGGTCCACCGGATCGATCAGGTAGATCGCGCCGTCCAGCGTGCGCTCCGGTGCGCCCATGCCGACGATCTCGGCGACCAGTTTCATCAAGCCGCCGTCACGACCGTTCGGATAACGCTTCAGGCCGGGCAAGCCGCCGGGAGGCAGGGCAGTGACAACCGCGTCATGGGTGCGGCCGACGGCGTGCAATTGCACGCCGAGCTCGCGGATGCCGTTGGCGCTGGCGCGCAGCCAGCGGAACAGGGCGGCGTCGGCACGTTCGTGGTGCAGGCGGTTGGCGGCCAAGCCGATGCGCATGGGGTTCTCGCTGGGGGTGGGGAGTTTCGAGTGTAAGTGCTGTGGATGACGCATGGCGTCCGGGGAAAAGCACCCCTCCCCAACCCTCCCCTTCGCGCTGTGCGCGAAAGGGAGGGAGTTGAATCAGTGCAGTAGCAGTTTGATGATGCTGGCGGCGGCGTCGCGGCCTTCGGCAACGGCCGTTACCACCAGGTCTGCGCCGCGCACCGCGTCGCCACCGGCAAACAGCAGCGGGTTGTGGGTCTGGTAGGGCAGGCGGGTGTCGCCACCGGCAATGATGCGGCCGTTGCCGGTGGCTTCCACGCCGTGCGTGCCCAGCCACTCCGGCAGGGTTGGGGAGAAGCCGAAGGCGATGATGACCACGTCCGCTTCCAGCAGCGATTCGGAACCGATGATCGGCTCGGCGTTGCGGCGGCCATTGGCGTCGGGCTCGCCGAGCCGGGTTTCGACCACGGTGACGCCGATCACCTCGTCGTCGGCGCCGGCCTCGATCGACAGCGGCTGGCGGTTGAACAGGAAGCGCACGCCTTCCTCGCGGGCGTTGGCGACTTCGCGCGCCGAGCCGGGCATGTTGGCCTCATCGCGGCGGTAGGCACAGGTGACCCGGGCCGCGCCGAGGCGGATGGCGCTGCGCACGCAGTCCATGCCGGTGTCGCCGCCGCCGAGTACCACCACGCGCTTGCCGGTCAGGTCGGGCAGGGCGATCTGGTCTTCCCAGCCGGCGATGGGCCGGCCCTGCGGGTCGGTGCCGCCGACGATGCGGCCGTTCTGCACGAGGAACGGCAGCGCCGGCAGCACGCCCTTCAGATCCTGGCCGGGCAGGCCGCCGTCGGTGTAGCGGTAGGCACCGGTGCCGAGGAACACGGCGTCGAACTCGGTTTCCAGCTGCTCGATGCCGATGTCGCGGCCGATCTCCACGCCGAGGCGGAACTGCACGCCCATGCCTTCGAGTACTTCGCGGCGCTTGGCGATCACGCTCTTGTCGAGCTTGAAGCTGGGGATGCCGAACTGCAGCAGGCCGCCGATCTGCTCGTAGCGGTCGAACACCACCGCCTGCACGCCGGCACGCGCCAGCCGGTCGGCGCAGGCCAGGCCGGCCGGGCCCGCGCCGACCACGGCCACGCGCTTGCCGGTGGCCTGCACGGCGTGCAGGTCCGGCTTCCAGCCGGTGGCCAGCGCGGTGTCGACGATGTACTTCTCGACCGCGCCGATGGTCACCGCGCCGAACTCCTCCAGAGTGCAACTGCCTTCGCACAGGCGGTCCTGCGGGCAGACCCGGCCGCAGACTTCCGGCAGCGGATTGGTCGAATGACACAGCGTCGCCGCCTCGTGGATGCGGTCTTCCTGCACCAGTTGCAGCCACTGCGGGATGGCGTTGTGCACCGGGCACTTCCAGCTGCAGTACGGATTGCCGCAGTCGAGGCAGCGGCCGGCCTGGTACTGCGCGTCGGCCTTGTCGAACTTGCCGTACAGCTCGCCCCAGTCGCCGGACGTGCGCAGTTCCACCGGGATGCGCTGCGGCATGGTGCGGGGCAGGTCGAGGTATTGGAAGGCGTGCTTTCGGGACATGGGGAAAGGCCGGGAATGGGGGAACGGGGAACAGGGAATGAAGCGTCATGCGAGCGGGGAGGGAAGCGGGAGGGAAAGGAGAAGTTTCATTCCCCGTTCCCTGTTCCCCGTTCCCGCCGCCGTCAGGCGGCCCTGCGCAACGACTCGGCCAGCGATTCGATGCTGGCCGCCTTCGGTTTGACCAGCCAGAACTTGCCGACGTAGTCGCGGAACTCGTCGAGGATCTGCTGCGCCCAGATGCTGCCGGTCAGTTCGCGGTGGCGGCCGACCAGGGTGTGCAGGTGCTGGCGGTAGTTCTCGAAGCCCTCGCTGGAAATGCGGTGGATGTCGATCAGCTCGTGGTTGTAGCGGTCGACGAAGTCGCGGTCGATGTCCAGCACGTAGGCCAGGCCGCCGGTGAAGCCGGCGCCGAAGTTCTGCCCGACCTTGCCGAGCACGGCGACGATGCCGTCGGTCATGTATTCGCAGCAGTGGTCGCCGGCGCCCTCGATCACCGCCAGCGCGCCGGAATTGCGCACGCCGAAGCGCTCGCCGGCACGACCCGCGGCGAACAGTTCGCCGCCGGTGGCGCCGTACAGGCAGGTGTTGCCGACGATGGCGGTGTTGCGTGCCTCGAAGCGGGCGCCGCGCGGCGGGCGCACCACCAGCCGGCCGCCGGCCATGCCCTTGCCGACGTAGTCGTTGGCCTCGCCTTCCACTTCCAGGTTCAGGCCATCGACGTTGAACGCGCCCAGGCTCTGCCCGGCGGTACCGCGGAAGCGCAGGTGCAGCGGGGCGTCGGCCATGCCGTGGTTGCCGTGCGCGCGCGCCACCGCGCCGGCCAGGCGGGTGCCGATGGAGCGGTCGGTGTTGTGGATCAGGAAGCGGTGCTCGCCGCCATGCTTGCGGGCGATGGCGTCGCCGAGCAGGTTGTCCATCTGCGTGGCCAGGCTGTCCGGCGACTGGTACAGGCGCTGCGCCGCGCAGTGCGCGCCGTCGTAGCGGGCCGGGGCCAGCAGGCGCGAGAGATCGAGCCTGACGCCTTCGCGCGGCTCCACCTCCAACTGCTGCAGCAGGTCGGTGCGGCCGACGATCTCGTCCAGCGAACGTGCGCCCAGGTGCGACAGCCACTGCCGCACTTCCCCGGCCAGCAGCCGGAAGAAGTTCTCCACCCGCTCGGGCTGGCCGGTGTAGTGGTGCTCGCGCAGGCGCTCGTCCTGCGTGGCCAGGCCGGTGGCGCAGTTGTTGAGGTGGCAGATGCGCAGGTACTTGCAGCCCAGCACGATCATCGGCGCGGTGCCGAAGCCGAAGCTGTCCGCGCCCAGCAGCGCGGCCTTGACCACGTCCAGCCCGGTCTTCAGGCCGCCGTCGGTCTGCAGGATGGTGCGCCCGCGCAGGTCGTTGCCGACCAGCGCCTGGTGCGACTCGGCCACACCCAGTTCCCACGGCACGCCGGCATAGCGGATCGAGCTGATCGGCGAGGCGCCGGTGCCGCCGTCGTGGCCGGACACGGTGATCAGGTCGGCGCCGGCCTTGACCACGCCGGCGGCGATGGTGCCGACGCCGGCGTGCGAGACCAGCTTCACCGACACCAGCGCTTCCGGGTTGACCTGCTTGAGGTCGTAGATCAGCTGCGCCAGGTCCTCGATCGAATAGATGTCGTGGTGCGGCGGCGGCGAGATCAGGCCGATGCCGGGCCTGGCGTAGCGCAGCCGTGCGATCAGCTCGTTGACCTTGTGCCCGGGCAGCTGGCCGCCTTCGCCGGGCTTGGCGCCCTGGGCGACCTTGATCTGCAGCACCTCGGCGTTGACCAGGTATTCGGCGGTGACGCCGAAGCGGCCCGATGCCACCTGCTTGATCTTGCTGCGCTTGTCGGTGCCGTAGCGCACCGGGTCTTCGCCGCCCTCGCCGGAGTTGGAACGGCCGCCGAGGCGGTTCATCGCGATCGCCAGCGCCTCGTGCGCTTCCGGCGACAACGCGCCGAGCGAGATCGCGGCGGTGTCGAAGCGCTTGAACAGCGATTCGACCGGTTCCACCTCGTCCAGCGGCACCGGCACGGCGGCCGGCTTGAGCTGCAGCAGGTCGCGCAGCGCCGAGGCCGGGCGCGCGTGCACCGCCTCGCAGTAGCGCTGCCAGTCGGCGGTGTCGCCCGTGCGCGCTGCGCGCTGCAGGGTCATCACCACGTCCGGGTTGTACATGTGGTACTCGCCGCCGTGCACGTACTTGAGCAGGCCGCCGATCTCGGTGGGCACCTGCTCGTTCCAGGCGCGCACGGTGAGCTCGCGCGCCTCGGTGTCCAGCCGCGCCAGGCCGACGCCGCCGATGCGTGCGGTGGCGTCGGGGAAGCACAGGTCGATCACGTCCGGGTCCAGGCCGATGATCTCGAACAGCTGCGCGCCGCGATAGCTGGCGACGGTGCAGATGCCCATCTTGGAGATGATCTTGGACAGGCCCTTGTAGATGCCCTTGCGGTAGCTGCGGCCGACCTGCGAGACCTCGCCGCCCTTCTTCAATTGCAGGATGCCGCGGCGGCCGAGGTCGAACAGGGTCTGGTAGGCCAGGTACGGGTATACCGCGGTGGCGCCGTAGCCGAGCAGGCAGGCCATGTGGTGCGCGTCGCGCGCGGTGCCGGTCTCGATGATCAGGTTGACGTCGCAGCGCAGGCCCACCTTCGACAGGTGGTGGTGCACCGCGCTGGTGGCCAGCAGTGCGTGCGCCATCGGCCGCTCCGGCACCGGGTAGCGGTCGGACAGCAACAGCATCACCACGCCCTCGCGCGCGGCCTGCTCGCACTGCGCGCAGATGCGCTCGATGCCGGCCTTCAGCCCTTCCTCGACGCCGTAGGACAGGTCGATCAGCCGGTTCTTCTCGACGTACTGCTCCATCTTCAGCAGCTGCCGCAGCTTGCGCTGGCTGAGCACCGGCGAGTTGAGGATGACGTGGTTCACCGTCTCCGGGCCGGCGTGGAAGATGTTGGTCTCGCGGCCGAGCTGGGTGGTCAGCGACATCGCGCACTCTTCGCGCAGCGGGTCGATCGGCGGGTTGGTGACCTGCGCGAACGCCTGCCGGAAGTAGTCGTACAGCGGCCGCGTGCTGCGGCTGAGCACGGCGATGGGGGTGTCGTCGCCCATCGAGCCGGTGGCTTCCTGGCCGATCTCGGCCAGCGGCCGCAGCACCTGGTCCACTTCCTCGGTGGTGAGCTGGTACAGCTTGTGGTAGCTGCGCAGCGTGGCCTCGTCGAACGGCTCCTCGGCCAGCGACGGGTCGATCAGCTCGGTCTGCAGCCAGGTCACGCCTTGGTGCAGCCACTGCTTGTACGGTGCGCGCGCGCGGTTGATGCGATCGATGGCGTCCGAGTCGAGCAGGTCGCCGCGCTTGAGGTCGATGGCCATCATCTCGCCCGGCCCGAGCTTGCCCTTGCGCACCACGCGCTCGGTCGGCACTTCCCACACGCCGGCCTCGGAGGCGACGAGGAAGTGGCGGTCGGAGGTGAGCAGCCAGCGCGCCGGGCGCAGGCCGTTGCGGTCCAGGGTGCAGGCGGCGTAGCGGCCGTCGCAGGCGACGATGCCGGCCGGGCCGTCCCACGGCTCGGTGTTCAGGCCGTGGAACTCGTAGAACGCGGCCAGGTCGGCGTCCTTGAACTCCAGCGACTGGGTTGCCGGCGGCACCAGGATGCGCAGCGCCTGGATCAGCTCCATGCCGCCGGCCACCATCAGCTCCAGCATGTTGTCCATGCTCTGCGAGTCCGAGCCGTGCATCGAGATCACCGGGTCGAACTCGGCGATGTCGAACTTCGGCGTCTTCCACACCTTGCTGCGCGCCTGCGCCCAGTGGCGGTTGCCCTCGATGGTGTTGATCTCGCCGTTGTGGGCGAGCAGCCGGAACGGGTGCGCCAGCGGCCAGCGCGGCATCGTGTTGGTGGAAAAGCGCTGGTGGAACACCACCACCGACGAGGCCAGTTCGTGGCGCTGCAGGTCCGGGTAGAAGATCGAAAGCTTGTCCGGCAGCACCATGCCCTTGTAGCTGATGGCCTCGGCGCTGAGCGTGGTGACGTAGTAGTCGTCGACGTCGCGCAGGTTCTGCTCGCTGCGGCGGCGGGCGAGGAACAGCGCCAGCGCGAACGGCTCGGCGCCCTGGCCGGTGCCGGCATCGACGAACACCTGCTCGACCCGCGGCAGCGTGGCACGCGCCAGTTCGCCGCAGACGCTGTCGTCGGTGGCCACCACGCGCCAGCCGCGCGGCTGGCAGCCGGCATTGCGCAGTTGCGCGTCCAGTTCGTCGCGGCAGCGTTGCGCCTCGTCCGCGTCGTGCGGCAGGAACACCACGCCGGCGGCGAAGTTGGGGCCGATGCGGATGCCGGCTTCTTCGGCCAGTTGCCGCAGGAAGGCGGTGGGCTTGCGCAGCAGCAGGCCGCAGCCGTCGCCGGTCAGGCCATCGGCGGCGACGCCGCCGCGGTGGGTCATGCGCGAAAGCGCGGCGATGGCGGTGTCGACGAGAAGGCGGGAGGGCTGGTCGTCGAGCTGCGCGACCATGCCGAAGCCGCAGGCGTCGCGTTCGTCCCGTGGGTCGTAGAGCCCCTGGCGGTTGCGGAGGGTCATCTGTGCCTCAGTGCGATGTCAGGTGAGCGGCGACACCTCTCCCTCGTCCATCGCGCCATGCCATGCACGGCGGTGTTGCTTGCACGTGCACGGCATGCCCGTCACTGGAGCGCAGCGTTGAGGCCACCGGATGCGCTCGACTAGATCATGGATGCTGCGACGCCGCAATACATCGTTGCGGCGGCAACCAAAGCCTTGCCCGGCAAGGCTTTGGCCGCTGCGGCGATCAACCGCAGCGAACCCCGCTGACCAGGTTCTTCTCGTCCACCTCGATGTTCAGGCGCTCGCCCAGGTACTCCAGGGTGATCGGCTGGTCGGGCTTGAGCTGGCGTACCTGGCCGGCACCGGCGTCCTGCCGGGCCTGCTCGGCCAGTTCGTCCGTATATGCCTGGCCGACCAGCCCCTGCACCTGGCTGGCGTCGCAGCTGCCCACCGGCGGCGGCGTGGCGGCGGCGTCGGGATCGGGCGTGGCGGCTTCGGCCGCGGCCTGCTGGGCCTGGTCCAGCGCCCGGTCCTGCTCTTCCGGGACCGGGCCGTTGCAGGCGGCGAGGAGCAGGGCGAGGGCGGTGGCCGCCATCAGGGCGAGGGCGCGGCGCGGGCCGCGGATGGTCGATGGGAAATGCATCAAGGGCTCCACAGCGGAATGGGGATGGCCCAAGGATAGGACAGGAGCGCGGAGCGGTGCGCAAAGGCACGCCGCCTGTCCGCCGGCGCGACGCAGGTCACCCTGCCCTCCGGGCTATTGACTACAGTTGTCGCCATGACTACTTTTGGCGACAACTGTAGTCATGGAGCTGGACATGCGCCGCAAGACCATCGGGGACCAGGAACTGGCCCTGCTGCAATACCTCGGGGAGAACCAGCCGGCCAGCGTCGGCGAGGTGGTCGCCGGTTTCGGCGAGTCGCGCGGGCTGGCCCGGTCCACCGTGCTGACCATGATGGAGCGCCTGCGCGCCAAGGGTTACCTGCGGCGCGCGCAGCACGCGGGTGTCTACCGCTACGAGGCCACCGCCGGGCAGCAGGAAGTGGTGAGCAGCACGGTCGGCAGCTTCGTCGAGAAGACCTTGCAGGGCTCGATTTCGCCGTTCGTGGCGTGGATGTCGGAAAAGGCCGAAGTCAGTGACGACGAACTGGCCGAACTGGAAGCGCTGGTCAGCCGGCTGCAATCGCAGCGCCGCGAGGATTGAGTCATGCACAACCTCCTTGAGCTGCTGGGTAACCGCCTGCTCGCCACCAGCGTGCAGACCATCGTGTTGACCACCCTGGTCTGGGCGCTGTGCCGTTTCGTGCGGCGCCTGCCAGCCGGCAGCCAATGCGTGTTGTGGTGGCTGGTGGCCTTGCAGGCGGTGCTCGGCCTGCTGTGGAGCACGCCCCTGCAACTGCCCGTGCTGCCGGCTGCGGAGGCCGCCAACGTGATGCAGCAGGCCGCACTGGTACCGGCCGTGTCGTCGGCACCGTTGTTGGTGATGACACCGCTGCCGCTGGAAAGTGGCTGGGCGTGGTCGCACCTGGCGATGGCACTGTGGCTGGCCGGCGTGCTGGTGATGGCGTTGCGGACTTGGAAAGGATGGCGTGCCAGCCGCGCGCTGTTGCGCCACGCACGGCCCAGCCAGGATCACAAACTCGATGCGGCGTTGAAACTGGCGGCCGAGGCGCACGGGTTGTCACGCGCGCCGCGGTTGATGCTCAGCACGGCCATCGACTCGCCGCAATTGGTCGGCCCGTGGCGGCCGGTGCTGTTGCTGCCGGCGCGCGGCTTGCGGCGCATGGGCGATGACGATCTGGACATGGCGCTGACCCACGAACTGGTGCACCTGCAACGCCGCGACCTGTGGTGGGGATTGCTGCCGACGCTGGCCCAGCATCTGTTCTTCTTCCACCCGCTGGTGCACCTGGCCGCCCGCGAGTACGCCATTGCCCGCGAAGCCGCGGTCGATGCTGCCGTCGTCGCCGGCGACCGCCATTGCCGCCAACACTACGGACGCCTGCTGCTGCAGTTGGGCGTCGCCCCCCGGCCCGGCGCTGGTTTGGCCAGCGCGTCGCCGACCTTCCTCAGCCTCAAGCGGAGATTGCTCATGTTGCAGAACACATCCACTTTTCCGCGCGTGGGCGCGGGCCTGATCGTCGCCGCGGTGGCCTTGGTCGGGGTGCTGCCGATGCGCCTGGTCGCCATGCCGGTACCACCCACGCCGCCAGCGGTACCCACCGTTCCGGCTGCACCGGCCGCTCCCGTGGCTCTGGTTGCCGGCAAGTCGGTACTGCATGCCGTCATTTCCGATGCCGCCGCGCCGGCAGCGATTCCCGCGCCGGCGCTGCGGGCTGCTCCGGCCGCACTGCCGGCACCACCGGCTCCCCCCGCACCGCCAGCACCGCCGCTGGATGTGCAGGGCGTGATCCACCTCTCCAGCGATGCAAGCCGCGATGGTTACGTGTTGTTGAAGGGCGGCCACAACGTGATGAACGGCTCCGTCGCCGACCTGCGCCAGGCCCAGCGCCTGGACGATGGCAATGGCGTCCTTCTGCTGCGTCGCGATGGCAAGCGCTATGTGGTGCATGACGCGGACACCTTGTCGCGTTTCGAGCAACTGCATGCTGAAACCGCGCGCCTGGGCGAGGCGCAGGGCCGGCTGGGCGAACAGCAGGGCAAACTCGGCGAGCGACAGGGTGAGATGGGTGCGCGCATGGGTGAAATCGGCGCCCGCATCGGTGCCATCGCGGCCCGGCAGGCGGAGTTGGCGCTGTCCCGCGACGACGCCGTGGTCGCGCGCAAGGCGGCCGAAGAGGCGCGTCGCGAGGCCGAAAAGGTTCGCGCGGAAATGGATCGCCCGGCCATGCGCACCGAGATGGCAGCGCTGGCGCGCCAGCAGGCCGAACTTGGCCGGCAGCAGGCGCAGTTGGGCAAGCAGCAGGCGGCGGCCAGTGCCAAGGCCCACCGCGAGGCCGAGCAGATGATCCGGCAGGCGATCAGCAACGGGGTGGCACGGCCGATTGGCGGGTGATCGTGATGGTGGAGGGGTTGGCGCCCTGCTCCCTCCCTTTGGCGTAGCCAAGGGGAGGGCCGGGGAGGGGTTGGCCCTTCGAGAAAACCAAAATGTAACGGCGCGCGATAAATCGCCCGCCCTCGTTGAGATAAATGGCTGCCGGTAGAAATTACCGGCAGCGCAAGGAAATTGCACAGGGCGCAATCTTACCCGCCGGCCTTGGACAGCGTCGGTCGGTCGAAGGCCGGCTCCCATGTCGCCAGCGCCTCGTCTTGCGGCACCCGCACCAGCCGCCCGACCGCCACGTCCTGCAGCACGCTGCCCAGCAGCCGGACGCCCATCGGCCCCAGCTCACGCCGCCACAGGCTCTCCGCCGTGTCCCCCGCGTGGACGTGGCACCAGTCCTGGGCCGCAATGGGGCCGCCGTCGGCCCGGTCCGTCATCCAGTAGACCGTGCCGCCCGCGACCTGGTCGCGCATGTGGATCGTCCAGCGCACCGCATCGCGGCCGCGGTGTCGGGGCAGCAGGCTGGGGTGGTATCCGATTGCGCCGAGCCGCGCCCGCTCCCGCGCATCCTTCCGGATGAAGCAGTGGGCATGGGCCGCCACAATTAAATCCACGCCCGGTGGCACCCACGAGGGCGCCAGAATGCGCCCAGGATCGCCCACCGGGACGCCTGCATCGACGGCTGCCCGGTGGAGCCGGCCGCCGCTGGGCGTCGCTACGGACGCCACGTCGTGCCCTTGGGCCAGCAGCAGCGCCAGCACCTCGCTGCCCAGCCACGACTGTCCCACCAGCATCAGGCGCATGCGGCTTCCTCCCCGAGGTAGCGAAAGCCCTGCACGGCCCGGAAGTGACCACCGTAGCCGCTGCCCACCGCGGCCATGCGCCCCTTGGCTGCCGAGGCGGCCAGCGTTGCCTTGCTGGTCTCCCGGTTGCCGCCCACCAAGGAACCGCTCACCTGCGTCCATTGAGGCGCCCGGCGCAGGGCCGCGCACAGGCCGGGGTGGCTGGTGTGGAACAGCGTCGGCACCTTGATGCCGTGCCGGTTCTCCCCCCGCCGCCAGCGTTCGCACACCACCTGCAGGAAGCGCAGCCCGATGCCGGCCCCCTGCCACTCGGGCATTACTACCAGCCTGCAGGCCCGCGCCTCCACCATGCCCGGCCGTGTGCCCACGGCGACGTGCGCCACAGGCCGCCCGTCAACGGTGGCCACGTAGTAGGTGGCGGCGATCATCGGTGGCAGCTTCAGATAGTGGTGCGGCTCAAATGCCGACCAATGCCGACGGTCGGTCTCCCACAGATCGAACTCGATGGCCGGTCTGCGCCGAAGACGCCTCCCGGCCGCGGCGCGCTCAAAGGCGCCCGTGGCCGTGTCGAAGATCCAATCCGGTTCGATCCAGTCCAGGACGTCGTAGTGGCACGACAGCAGCACGGCCTGACCGGGACCGCGACGCCACGCCTTGGCGAACGCCATCGCACCGACCTGGGCGATCTGCCGGTCGACCACGCTGCTGAACTCGTCCACCACCGCCTGGCGCGGCCGCTCGGCGATCAGCCGCGCCAAGTCGGCCCGGAACTGCTCGCCATTGGACAGCACGTGATGCGGCCGCAGCCAGGCCGGCACCGAGCCCAGACCGACCGCCGACAGCGCCGCCGGCACGGTGTCGAACGCATCGTCCGACGCGATGGCGTCGATGATCGGGGCATCCCTCGGCCAGCGCGGCCGCCAGAGCGCGCGCGGCCCGAACACCCGCGCGCCGATGCTGGTCTTGCCCGATCCGGAAGGCCCAACGACGACGCCCACCTGCCAGCCATCGTCGTCAATGGGCAGCTCGGCCGAGAGTCGGAACTCGGCGCCGGATTCGCAATTGAACAGCGACTTCACCCGCGCCGCGCGGTAGCTGTCGAAATCGATGCAGGAGTGGTTGACCTCGATCTTCATACGGTCACCACCTTCAGCCGCTTGAAGCCTGCGCGCTGCAGGCGGGCGTAGGCCCTTGCCTGTGTCGGCTCGTCCTCGCATACCACGACGATGCCGAACTGCTGCCTGTACTTGAAGCCGTTGCGGCCGAGGGGCTTGGTTGCGGCCTTTGCCGGGGCCGCCGGGGTCTTGCTCTGCATGTCTCACCTTTTGCGATGTTGATCGCCGAGACTGGCTGCGCTCTCGGGAGCAACAGGGCCTCGGCCAATGCCACGCGGTGAGATCGCGTGTGTTGCGGTGACGGCTCGGCACTTGCCGGTGTCGAGCCGCCGCCCTGTCTATATCTACGGCAACCCCGCCGCGGCGGCGTGTGCAGCAATTCGTGTTGGAGAAAGCCGCGTGGAGAAGACAGCGACGTCCTGGTAGCGGCCGAGAGCAGTCGCAGCGCCAGCCGCAAACCCAGAGCCCCATCCACTCAAATTGAGGATACCGAGATATAGGTATCTGCTGCCGCTGGTATCAACCGAAATTGCCGACATCGTGCCCACGCTCACGCCGTCGACATAGAGCTCCGCACCTTCCGCGGCGGTGGCGCCGATTGCGAAGTGCAGGAGGTGCGTCTGCCCATCATTTATCGGCTGTGGGCTTGTAATGACGCTGATCGCACCGGACCACACTGCGGCGCGGAGCCGGCCTGCTGTGTCGAGCGCGATGATTCGGTCGCGGCTTCCCGTTGTGCCCGTAGGACTGACACCATCACATAGGCCGAGGATTGTCCCTGCAGCAGCAGAGTTATTAATCTTCACCGCAACCATGAATGTTGTATTGGCGGCGAATGCTGCCGCCCCGAAGTCTTTGCTATTTGATCGTCCGCCCGCACTCGAGGACAGAATGCCAATGCTGCCGCCATCTCCAGCAATGATCGGCGACCCTCGGGTGTAATCCGTGCCGGCAGTACCGCTGACGCTACCACCACGCGAGTATCCAGAGCTGTCCGCAAGCGCTGCGCCGATGGACTCATCCGCGCGCCACCACAGGTACGGATTGTCTGCAGCAACCTCGGCTGCAAAATCAGCAGTCCGCGCGCGCGCCATCATCAGCCGCCGCAACATCACGCACTCTCCTGCATCGCATACTCGACCGTAGCGCCGTCGGTGAACGTCTTAAACGAAAGTATGGTCACCGCGCCAGCGTCGGCTGCGACTGCCGTATCGCTTCCGCCCAGCGCCTGGAACTCGCTGGGCAGCGCAAGCGTGAAGCCGCCGGGCGCTACCTGGACGATGTGAATCTCGCCCTCAGTCGCGTAGCCGGCCGGCGCCAGGTTGGCGAGTGCGAGCGTCGCGTTGCCGCTCAGAGACAGCCGGTGGTTGCGGTTGATCCCGCCGCCACAGTCCACAGTCGCGATATCGTCGGCAATGGCGACGGCATGCACACGGGAGGCCACGAGCAACAGCTGCAGCAGCGGGATCTTGATGTCCGTTCCCGCCGCGACCGGATTGCTGGCCGTGTCGGTGCCGCCGTCGATGGACGTCGCGGGGATGACCTCAGTGCCGGCCAGTGCGGCCAGACGCGGGTTGTTGGGGAAGCGTTTTTCGGCCATGTCTGTGCCCGTTATCCGATGTAGTGGTTGCCGGCCTGGTCGACGTACGTGTCGCCGGCCTGGTCGATGTAAGTGCTGTAGGGGCTGGTTCGGTAGACGCATTCGATGACCTGCATCTGCCAGCTCGTCAGGCCGTCGCGCTGCGCCTCGATCTCGACCCGCAGCGCGCCATCGACGGCCGGCACGAAGCTGGCGCCCGTACCGGCGACGCCGGCCGCTGTGTTGACAAGGATGTTGTTTAGGAACCAGCGAACGGTGTAGGTCGTGCCCGGTTCTGGCCCGATGTTTGCCATCCCTTGGTCGGCCAGTTTGTCGGCTTGGCCGACCCGGTCGCGATGCCGCCAAGACACGTCCACGGTCTCGAAGATTTCCGACGGCCACGCCTCGCCGTTGAGTAAGGGTGCCGCCGGTGGGTACGGGCGGGACTGGCGACCGCCGAACTCGACGTCCATCGCACTCGCGAGAGCGGGGTCAACCTGCTCGCTGCTGGTATTGGTCAGCAGCTTGGCGTGAACCAGCTCACCGTCGGTGTATTCAGTGTCATCGTAGGCGGAATCGACCGAGGCATAGAAGAAAATGCGCTCACCCACGACATGGGTTTGGCCCACGGTGTCCCCGCAGCCGCGCCCCAGCATGATCGTGAGCGCCCCAATATCGATGGCTTTAACCCGGCAAAACTCCTCGCCCCACAGTCCGGGGTCGCCGATCTGAACACCCACCAGGGCCTGGCCATCGGTCAAAGTGAATGGCCCTTCGGTGATCGGGTCTGCGGAATCCGCGATGATGGCGACAGGGCAAAAATCACCATAACCAACTTCCTCGTAACCACTGCCGGCGTCCGTAGATAGGGTGAAATCTCGACTATTGCCCGGATCGGCGGCCGCGGCAATCAGATAGCCGGCGTCATCGGGTAGTGCAGCCAACTCCGTGCGCGACAGACGCCGACAGACCTCAAAGTACGGCGCCTCGAATGCAGCCTGTACGCTGATCGGCAACGCGACTTGCGGTGGCCGCGTGTCCACGCCTGGTTCGGTTTCAGTGTAGGAGCCGTCCGGCATGCGGACGGTGTCCTGGACCGCAACGAGCTGGTTGCCACCGGACCGCAGGTTACCGTAAGTGATCTCGCCGACTTCGCACACCATATCGATGTTGCGCTTCGCTAACTGCAGGAGGAAGTATTGCCCGCGCTCGAAGCTGTCTGTTGTGGACTTCGTATCCAGCTCGAACTTGCGTGTGGGTGTGATGAAGCCCAATAGCTCGCGCAGCGCCACACGACTTGCGAGCGCTGCGGTCGGGATTTCCGGGTAGTCCAGCGTCTGATGGCGCTCGCCGAAAGCGGCGATCAACGCCAAGGCGCGCACCGGAGCCGTGGTGATAGTTTGTCGTTTCACTGGATCGCGGTATCGCACCGACACGCTATTGATTGCATCGGTCAATACGGTGGGCGTCTCCTTGAACGAAAGCACATCGTCGTCAGTCAGCACTGGCAGGCTATCGCGGTCGTATTCACCGTTGGCAATGTTGACGCGGAACTTCCCGGTCACCGGGTTGCGCACGAAGCTGCAGCCGGCAACTTGCTCGATCTTACGGATGAAATCGGCAGGACTCTCGTTCGCTGCCTTGCGCGTGCAACACAGGCCGAACCCTTGCGCGTAGTACCAGTCTGCGGCGGCGCGGAGGTTGGCGTCGTCCATGTTCTCGATAGGCTCACCGCCACGTCCCGGCTGTGTTTGCAGAAAATACAAAATGTGGGATGGGTTCATTGCCACAAATTCGCCGACCGCATCCTGCTTGATGTTGAGTCCTGCGTAAATGGCTGAAGGTGAGCCACCCGGAACCGAATCAAGAACCTTCATCGCTACGGTGTTGTTCGCTTGGACAATACTGCCTGATGCTGTCGCGGTGTGGTGGAAATAGTCTCCTGTCGGCGTGAGTTCTAAGGGTTGACCATTCAACCAAAGCCAAGCGCCGTCGTCGTGCCAAATATCGAAATCAACAGGGACACCAGATCGTGCGACGAATCTGCGCCTAATCCAAATACCCTTTCCGGCTACGCCTGCAGAGATGTGGGTACCCACGCCCAAGCCCGCTCCAGGGCCGCCACTCCCGAACCCGCCCTTGCCGACGGACCATGCACCGTCGTCGAACTCAGGGGCCGCAGGGCTGTTCCAGTTTTGCTCTGCAGGTGCGGTGACTAGATAGCGCCAATCGGTGGCGCTGTAGTCGATATTCACCCCCATGTATATCGCAGCCTTCTCGGGATACCAGCAGCCGCCTTCCCACATGGCCTTGATCCACTCGCCGGTGAAGCTGCTCGGCTGCGGGTAAGGATTGTTGGCACCGTACTTGCCGCCTTCCCATGCAACTGTGGTGAAGCCGCGCCACGCGACAGTCTGCGCACCAAATGCCGACACCATATAGGCGTTCGGCAGTTGGTCGTCGCCGCCGAACTCGAAGCGCAGCGTACCCTCAACGCCGCCCTGGTCCTTCTCGCCACCGAGCAGGTTGGCTTTGTAGACCTGCACGCCGCTATTGCCGGTAACGCGGCCCGACCAAGCCGTCTTGTCGCCGACGTGCCAGCCCAGGAGCGCGTCGGCTGGGTAGCCCAGCAGGAAGTGCGTGGCGACGTAGTACCAGGTGCCGACGTCGGCTTTCTTGCTACCGCCCACTGCGGTCCTCCTTCTGTTCCAACCATGCGGCGGCCGCAGCGGCGGTGTCATCGCCGAACGCTCGCCGGGTGCGCGCCCACTCCACCAGTGCCAATGCCATGCCGTCACCGGTGGCCGTGAGCGCGTCGGCATCGATGCCGGCTTGCACGAAGCCACGCCAGTCCAAGCCATGACGCCGGAAGAATGCTTTCGATAAGTCGCGGCAGAAGCCGGGACGGCGGCTGAAACCGGGGATCGTGAAAAGATCCCGCTTTGTGATGCTCAGGCTGCTCACTTCTTTCCTGCCTTCGCGCGGATCTTCTCCTTCCGCACAACCTTCCAGGCCAGCATGTGTGGCTGGTTCACCTCGACGGTGCCGAAGCGATCATCGACGCACAGGCCGTCATCGACGGTTGGCCCCTTATGGTCTGGGTCTGCTTGCTTCGGCATCTTGGGGCGCAGGGCATAGCTGATGACAGCACTCACCACCGCGACGATGATGTATGCCACCCACCAGATGATTGCGTGCTGCTGCCCCTCCGGCCGCGGCAACAGTGCTGCGAGCGCCAGCCGCACCATTTGGTAGGCCAGAGACAGCAGCGACAGCACGAAGGCCACTGCATGCGCCTGAGCGCCGCTCTCGGTGTCCAACCACCAGTACCGCACCCGCCAGTTCCAATCGGCCAGGCGATAGCGGGCGCGCTCGAGCAGGTGCAGGCTCAGCCCCATGACATGCTCACTCCGCCGCTCATGGGGTTCTCCACCGGCAGGTAGATCGCTCCGCCGAAGTGGTTCTCTGGATCGGGCCTACGCTTGCCGCACGCCTCCCAACTCTGCTCACAGTTGGGGCACACGACCACCGTCGTGCCAGGTGCAAGGTCCGGGCCGCCGAAGTGGATGCGGATCTTGTTGCCGGCATGGCTGGTGATCATCCGACGCCGGCGCAGGCCAGTGCTGTCCGTCCAATCGCAGGTGCCGCCCAACAGCGACAACGGCAGGCCATCGAACTCTGCTGCCGTCAGGTACACGCCGTCCACGGCCGTCAGCGTCGCTGCGGTTTCAAAATCCGCGCGCACCAGGTTGCAACCGCGCGGGCCGGTGGAATACGCCTCTTTCCAGCAGTTGCGCTGCACACGCGGCCCCTGGTCAGCGGCACGAACACGGGCGCTGCCCGGCTCGCAGCTCAGCTCGAGCAGCACGTCGCTGAAGGATGGCTGGGTAACGTGGCCAATCCACTGCACCTTCGGCGGTGCAGCGGAACCGTATTCGTGCTCCAGACACACCACGTCCACCGGGTCCGTGGGAATCCACGGATGCCACAGATCGCCCAGCGACTGCGTCGCCCGCCGGGCCGAAAGCGGCGCAGCCGGATCGCGCAGGTAGCCGATACGGATTGCCAGCCGGTCCTTCGCAGGCTCGGCGGTGAGGCGAATGTTGTCGCGTTCGATGGGACCAGCAATCCAGGTCGCGCCGCCGGCATCGATGTTTCGGTTGGCCTGGGCGTAGCGCCACACACGGCCCTGATGCTCGAACCGGAACAGCCGGATCTTGATGCGGCCAAAGCGATCAGACATCGGGCACCACCGCTTGCCAGCCCAAGGTCGATGCCGCCGTGCCGTCCGCGTCGGCCGTATGCTGAATCTCGACCGTGTCGCTGGCCAGCGTCGCCAGCGCCATGAACGACACCTTGCGGATGCGCTCCGGCGCGATGCTGCCGACGTCCAGCGCCGCCGACAGGGTTAGGGTCTCGACGTCGCCGGCCTCCGCCGCGCCGATGATCCGCCGGTACAGCACCGTGCCGTCGGCCAGCTCGATACGGAGATCACGCCGGTTGTGGCGCGCCGCACCGAACTGCGTATAGCCGGCCCATTGCACCTGAAGCGTGACGCCGTCGCCGGCGACGGCCGCCGCGGGCGAAAGATCGGTGGCAAAGCTCGGCAGCCACATCGGAACGCGGCGCCCGGACAGCGTGTAGAGCAGCGAGCGATACCAGCTTTGCTTCGGCCGGCCCACCAGTTTCCAGTGCATGCTCTGTTCACGCAGCGCCTGGTCCGGCAAGTCGTAGATCAACCGCGGCGCACCGGGGAACTCCACGATCTGGCGCAGACGGTCATAGGCCGCGGTGGGTTCTTCGCTCCAGTCCGGCCGCGCTGTCAGCACGGGGTGGCCGAGGTATTCCGGCAGCGCGTCCAGCATCGGCCAGTCGCTGGGTTCGGCCAGGTCGAACGCCAGCCGCCGCCGGCTGGCTCTGTCGGTGAGCAGCCGCTCCTCGGCGCCGTCCTGAATGTGCGCGCGGCGCAGCGGATACAGGCGCGTGCCGACCGGCCAATCATTGAGCACTGCCGAAGACAGTGCCAAGCCCGAAGCATCCACGGAATCCACCGAGAGGACTTCCCAGCGATTCGGCGCCGCCCACAGCAAGGCGTGGCCTTCGCCGGTGAAGTCGAAGTCCACGGTGCGGCCGCCGATGAACGTGTCGCCGGCCTCTATCGCGCCGGCCAGGCGCTGGGCGTCGGGCCAGATGGGCAGCAGCCAATCCCCGCTGTGACCCGCCAGCAGCATGTCGGTCAGTTGACGGGCGGCGCTCCTGAAAGCGCCCACCTCGAACGAGAACGAGCGCCGGGGGCCGATCTGCCAGCCGATGTGGTCGGAGACGGCGGTCGCATTCGCCACCGTGACGTTTGTGCCCCAAACCAAACGCTCGCTGAAACCCTTGCCCCAGTCCGGCGGCAGCGGCCAGATGCGCGGGCCAGCTTGAACGAAACCGGCCACCGTCAGTAGCTCCAGCTCGCTTCCACCGGGCCGCGGTTCTCGCCGATGGTGGCCACCATCTTCTTCTCGGTCTCGGGGTGGTTGAGGATGGCCGAGCGCAGCGCGTCCATGTCCTGGTACAGGTACAGGCGCATTGCGTTCTGCAGGCTGACCGGCGTGCCGCGGCCGCCGCCCGCGTAGAACTGGCCGCGCGGCTCGGCGGCGCTGGTGATCACGCCGCCTTCGGCATAGCCGCGCCAGTCCTCGAGGGCGGCCATGCCGCGCTGGTTGAAGTCTTCGAGGAACGCATAGCCGCCAGGCTGGCTGGCCGCGGCGTAGCGCACCATGAACTCGCCAGCCGAACCCCACAGCGGCACGTCGTCGCTGGTGCCCGTGCCGGGGCCGGTAATGCGGCCGCCGCCGGCGTAGCCGGCCGGGCTGTAGTTGGCCTGCGACAGCAGGGATGCAATCTGCGCTCCTTGCGCCAAGGCCGCAGCAATCAAGCCGATGTTGGCAGGGAAGCCCGCTTTACTGGCTTCTGCGACGTTCTGGGCCAACGCCACGGCGGCTTGTGCGACAGCGAAGCCCTTGGAGATAGCAAACAGCACCTGATAGGTTCTGCTTTGTTCATCCCCGAATGCGCGAGCCATTTGCGCCATCGAGTTGAAGGCACCCGACATTTGCATCATGCGCATCTGGCTTTCAGCGATAGCCAGATTGCTCAGCGCCTGCTGGTGCTGCCGCTCCAGCTCCACGCTTTTCTCGTTCCAGTATTCGCGGTCGGCGTTTTCCTTTTCCAGTTCGGCGTTGATGATCGCCCGGCGTCGCTCGTATCCAGCCTGCAACTCCGCGTGCATATCTCCCATACGGTCGGCTTCGGGATCGCCGATGCCGTATTGGTACAGCTCGGCGCGGAAGTCCGGCAGCGGGGTCATTGCCCTGTCACCGACCTTCGCCAGTTCCTCCTTGTACTTCTCCGCGTCGATCAGGCCCTTGGCGAGGGCGGCATTGAGCACTTCGATCTGCGCGGTGACGTCGTCCACCGCCGCCTCAACCGGCGTACGCAGCCGGTCCTGTAGCCGCTCGTAAGCGCGCGTGGCGTCCTCGGTTTCCTTCCTCTGCTTCTCCTGCTCCTCGCGCTGTTTGCGCGCGGCGTCCAATGCCTGGGCCTGTGCGATCAGTTGCTGCTGCGTGGCAGCGCTGGCGGCCTTGTGCGCGCCATTCTCGATCTCCCAGCGGATGCGTGCTTCTTCGCTGACGCGGCGTTCGCCATCCTCGACCAGCCCGAGCATGTCGGTCTGCTTGCGCAGGTTCTCCAGCTCGCGCTGGGCATCTTCCTCGGCCCGCTGGGCGTCGGTCTTCTTCTCCGTACCGCGCTTCTTCGCCTTCTCGGCATAGTCGGCCTCGATCTGTGCGATGCGCTTTGTGGCTTCCTCCTGATTGATGACGCCGCGGGTGACCTGGTCATCGACCGCCGCGATCTCACGTTTCTTTTTCGCGCTTTCATCCAGATAGCGCACTTCGGCGGCAAGGAATGCCTCGCGTTCACGGGCGCGCTTCTTCTGCTCTTCGAGCTTTGCCGTCTCGGCCTTGCTCTCCACCACGTCGGCGGCCGGTGCCGGCGAATCTTGCACGGGTTCCGGCGTAGCGCCGGTCAACGCCTTGAGCGAAGCATATGCGCCGTAGCCGGGGACCATGTACTTCGCACGCTGGTACCAAGGCGCTTGGGCGTCCCGCTCTCCCTGCTGCATCGCACCCAGCGCCATCCAGTTGGCAAAACTGCTCGCCTCGGCCGCAGCATCGCTGGCGCCGCGCTTGGCCGATGCCCACAGCCGTTCAATCGGCGTGCGCGCGGCCTCCGCGCGGTCGGCCACGTCAAGCAGCTGGTCGCTGTAGATCCGCGTTGCTTCCGCGACTGCCTGCTGTTCATTCCCCTCGCTGATCAGTGCCTGCACGCGGTCGAGCTGCGCGCTAGTCAGGAAGTGCTCGGTCTCGTTGAGCTTGAGCAACGCCTTGACGGGGTCATCCTGGATAGCCTTGAAGGTGGAGATGGTGTCATCGACCTCGCGGCCGACCGCCTCCTTCATCCGCGCCGCCGCCTCGCTGACCTGGTCGAACGCTTCGCCGGTAAAGCGACCGGAGGCGGCCACCTCCGCCAGTGCTTCGGTCGCATTGCCGTGGCTGACGCCCTCCAGGCTATCTGCCATCGCCTGCAGCTGCGCGGCGCTCCTGCCGGCATAGCCGCCGGTCAAGATCAGTGCCTGGTTGTACGCGGCCAATTCGTTCTGCTGCTTCACCACCAGCAGGCCCAAGCCCGCCACTGCGGCCGCGGCCAGCGTGTACGGATTGACCAAACCCATGATGGAGCCGCCCACTGCACGGGCCGCCGGCACGATGCCACCGAAGCTGTCTTTCAGCTGGCCACCCTGTTGCATCAGCACCATGAAGGGCGACTGGCCCGTCGCAAGCCCCACGCTGATATCGGTCATCTGCGCCGGCAGCATGCGCATGGCCATGCCGTACTGGCCCACCGAAATACCCGCGCGCTTGGCCTTCTGTTCGATGTCGGTCAGTGATGCCGCATCGGCCTTCGCTGCGGCAGCGTGCTGGCGGTGCGCAGCGGTTCCCTTGTCGGTGGCGGTGTTCAGCGCACCGAGGCCGGTGGAGGCCTGCTTCCCTGCCGCCCCCAGCTTGTCCACGGCCGTGTCGAGTTGGGTGACCTCTTGGGGGGCGCCGCCCAGGTCCGTGCGGATTCGCAGCGCGATATCCATGTTGCGATCTGCCACGGCTCAATCCTCGTTCAAGTCCTGGTCCAGCTTCTTTGCAGCATCGCCGCCGGCGAAGGCCGTGCTGTTGTCGATCAGTCGGCCGCGGCGTGCGCGGCGGTCAGCGGCTTGGCATTCGGCGAAAAACAGCCTGATTTGCCGCCAAGTGAGTCGGCCGATGTCCCGCGGTGTTCGGCCGTAGTTGGCCGCGATCAGGGTGTGATAGACCCGGCCGAGGCCGACAGGCTTTCGGTCGCCAGCGCAGCGTCCGCCTTGCTCTTCATCAGACGGAAAAAAAAACCGGCGTTGGCCGTCCACCACAAGTTCTTCAGGGCCTCGCCCTGCTCATGGTTGAGGCGGCCAACCCAGCGGGTGTTTTCCTTGACGGCCTCGCCGAATGCTTCCAGGTCGTCATCCCACGGCGTCATGCCCTGCGCCATCATCCAATGCACCACGGTGATATGGCGGGCGAGCAGGCCATTGATCGCGTCATCGGTGGGCGGCATGCCCTCACGCGGAAACAGCGCGAACAGTTCCTCGAGGAACAGGGCCGCCGCTGCCTGCACGCGCATGCCCTCGATGTAGCCGTATTCGCGCATCTCGACCAACCGGCCCGCAATCTTGCGGCTGCGCTCGGGGTGGAGCACTTCGCGTTGCCGAGCATTGCGACGCGCCGCCGCCGTGCTTGCCTCTTCCTGCGGTGTGGCCGCCGCAGCGGCCGCCACCTCGGGCTTGGCGATCTTCCGTGCCATTACGCGGCACCCAGAACGAACTTGCCGAGCGGGAAGTTGACATCGGTGCCGTCGTACAGCGCTTCACCCGCAAGGTCCATCGAACCCTTGCCCTCGTTGTTGATCAGCGACAGGGTGCTGGTCGGGCTGGAGGTGTGGCGCGGGATCTCCAGGTACGCGCGCGATTTGCCGATGGTGTCGATGCCGTCGAAGACCAACCAGTGGTCATCCGGCCGGGTTGCCAGCAGCGAAAGCGCGTTGCTCGCCGCATTGCTGTAGCTGGCCTTGATGGGCTGGGTGAGGCCGGTCAGGTCCAGCAACTGGCCGTGGCCGGCAAACGCCGAAACGAGGGCGTAATGCGTGCCTTCGACCAGCGGTACCGGGGTGGCGGTGGAGTCCACCAGCGACCAATCGGAGGTGTTTTGCTTTTCCAGAGCGAAGTAGTCGCCAACGGCCAGGTCTTCCGGCAGCAGCTCGGCGCTGACCGTGCCGCTGGTGACGGCGTAGCGGCTGGCCCACAGGCCACGTGCCAGGTTGTCCAAGGTGAAGCCGTTGAGGGTGAAGGCGGTCTTCATCGATTTCTCGATCTCGAACACCAAGTCCTTCATCCTCTGGCCGGAATGGGACTCCTTGGTCGCTTCCTCGCTGACCTCGAACGTGAGATCGAACTTGGGCACGTTCTGCGCCCAGATGCCGGCACCCTTCTTGCCGTTGGGCAGCCGCTCGAAGAAGCTGACACGGCCCTGCAGCGAGTAGTACTTCGTGGACGTGGACATTACTTCGCCTCCTTCTTGTCGGCGGTGGCGGCGCTGGCGGTGGAGACCTGCGCCACCGCGATCCTGTTGGCTGCCAGCCAGGTGGCGGTGATTTCATCGACGACCAGAACGTCGCCCTTGGCGACGGGTACGCCGGCGTGCGTGTGGTTGTCGGTGATCACGGTCACCGTGACCGTGGCCTGCTTCTGTGCGTTCGCGTTCATGGCGCGATCTCCGGTTGGATGAAATGTTGGGTTTGCCAGCGGTCGGCCCACAGCGCGACGCTGGCGTCGTAGTCTTCGAGGTCGCCGCCGATGAGGCGCATCTGCCGGCCGCCGTTGACGTCCGGGGTCCAGCCCAGCAGGTGGTCGCGTACCGCACCCACCTGCGCATTGAGTTCATCGCGCAGCTCGTCGCCCTGCAGGCCACGGTGGTTGCTGAAGGCCATGACGATGCCGATGCCAACCTGCATGGTCTGCCCGAGGTCATGCTGCTCGCCGGGTACGCTGGTGCTGGGTTCGGTCTTCATGGCCGTTTCCTTTGCCAGCAGCACATAGGCGCAGGGCGCGGGAAAATCCCGAAGCGAGCCGATCTGCGCGTATGCGCCACGCCCTTCCACCAGGCGCAGGGCGCCGGCCTTGACTGCGCGAGTGCGCAGGCGGTGGATGATCGGACCGACGTCGAAGGGCTGCGCGCTCACGTGCCGAAGTCCTTCAGGGTGTCGGTGGTGAAAACGCGCTGCGGGCCGCAGAAGGCCGGCATGCCTGCGCTGGAGGGCGGCAGCGGATCGTCCAGCCCCAGGCTGAACTTGCCGTCCCGCACCAGCTCCAGCAGGCGGATGGCCTCGCGGTAATCGCGCACCACCGGGTCGGTCTTCTCCTCGGTGCCGTAACGATCCTTGTGAAGCAGGTAGCGGGCGATCCAGCGCGCCCAGACTTCCACGATCTCCGGTACCGGATTGAGCGGCACGGGGTACGGCCGCGGCTTGCGCAGGCGCAGGTAGCCGTCGATCAGGCCGTCGGCGTTCGCCAGCGCCTTCTGCACCACCACCAGCGCCGCTTGGGCAGCGGCAACCTGGTCAGCGTCCTGGCCGGTGGTGTCCTGGCCGCGCAGCACGATGTCCATCACCGCATCGGCGGGAATGACCATGCGCTCCGGCGTGGCGGCCTGCGCCAGTTCGCGGGCGAGCTTGGCATCGGCAAGGTGGGTGGGCGTGCAGTACATGGGGCGATTGGCTCTCGATGCGGTGTGCGGTGCGATGCGGTTGCGAGGCTCGGCCCCGGCGGCCTGATTGCCGCCGGGGCGCCGGTGTCAGGCGCTATCCGGTGCGCCGGCGTTGGTGGCGTCCTGCCTGCCGCTCTGCTCGCTGGTATTCACGGCCGGCACTTCACTGGGTTCGGCACCCAGCACCCCGGCGTCCTGATACGGCTCCGCCTCGGCGGCGGTCATCTCGATGAGGACCGGATCGCCATTCGGCGTGGTGGGCTTGATCGTGGTGCCGCCCAGCCAGAACGGCTCCAGCACCCGGTACGCCGCGGTCTTGGGCTTGGCGGCCTGCTGCACCTGCGTGGCAGCGGCGCTGCGCACGACCCGCTGCTGCGGTGCCGGTACCGCGGTCTTCTTCGCGGCCGGCTTGGTCGCGGTTTTGTTGGCCTTGGCCATGACAACTCCTTGCGTGGGATAGGGCCGTACTCTCCGGCTGTCACGCCTGCATTCGGGGGGCGTTCCCCGGATCGCGCCCGAAAGCGCGATCAGCCCGCTCCCACGGCGTCAGGTGGGCGAGGCGCCCGCGTTCTGGATCAGGTAGCCGGCGACCATGCCGGTCAGCTGCGGCGTGCGGTTGTTGGTGACCTGGTGGATCCAGGACAGGCGGTTCTCCTCGCGGTACGGCATGCGCACGCTGGGTTCGCCCCGCAGGCTGTAGGTGTAGCCATAGCTGGGCTTGGCCGCATTGCGGCGGGTGCCACCGCTGGCCGGCGCCACGAATGCCAGGATCGCGTCCGCGCCCCAGACATCACCCAGATCATCGTCCTGGCCGCTGGCGGAGACCGCCTCACCGACGACGATGTTCGGGATCTCCCACATCGACTTCAGCAGGTCGACGGTGAGCACTTCCTTCCCCAGGTGCTTGAGGTAGTCGATGATCTTGGCGTTGACCTTGAGTGCGGAATACGCCGCCGACGAAAGCAGCAGGGTGTTCGGGCGCACACCGATTGAGCTGCGGATGGCTTCTTTCGCTGCCTCGATGTTCGCGGTCGGGTCACCGCTCGCGCCCCGCCAGCGATTTGCGCCCACCAACGCCACCTTGTGGTCGTTGTCGTAGTTGGCGGCATTGCGCGCGATATCCGCGCATTCGCACTCGTGCTCCAGCTCCATCACATCCAGCACCAGGTCCACGGCGTCCTGCGAGGCGTTGATGTGCGGGACTGCCGCGGCCTCCTGGCCGATCTCGTCGGGCACCACCGCTTCCAACGCGGAATCGACGATGGCGTAGTTGCCGGCCTCGTAGCCGAACTGGACGCGCTTGATCGCCTCGCCGGGCGCGCGCTTGGTGTTGTAGCGGCGGAAGCCTTCCTTGCCGAAGGCCACCACCTTGCCGGCGCGTTGGCCGACTTCCACGCGCGGGAACAGCGCGCTGCCGACGTTGCCGGGCCGCGCGTAGCCGGCGGCATGGGTGGTCAGAACCGGATCGACGATGCGCGCCTGGCCGGTGGTCATCTGGGTCATGGTCTTTCTCTCTGCGATGAAGGAATAGGCGCGACGCGAACCGCCGCTGTTGCTGTCGCTGTCAGGGAAGGCTTACGGAGCAGCCGGCGCCGGCACGTTCGGAATCCACAGCACCTCGACGCGGTCACCATCAGCGGCCGCGTCCTGCAGGGCCTGGGCAACGGCAATGCCGTCGTCCAGGACAACCAGCTTTCCGTTGCTGCCGACTTCGAGGAAATCGCCGTCGTCGAAGGCGCCGCCGGCGGTGGCGATGGTGGTGCCGAGGGCATCGACCGGCACGCGGTCGCCGATGGCGCCACTGGTATTGGTCACGCCGAAGGCATTGCCGCCGGCGGCCGCGTAGTTGCCATCGCGGCCCACGGCGCGCTCCGCGACAAGCGCGGCGGCCGCGATGACCGAAAGCGTGAGCAGGGAAATCTTCTGGGTCATGGTCGTGCGCTCCTGGCGCGGGTTGCGAGTTGCGAGTTGATCGAAGGGGTGGTTCGGCGGGCCGGTCACCGCGCGTCCTGCGCCTTACCCGGCATATCGACCTACGGGTGCCGCCGAATGCTTCAGCCGCCGGCGGCTTTGACGGCCGTCATGTAGTCGGTGCCGGGGTGCTGGCGCTGGTAGTCCAGCGCCTTGCTGTGCAGCTCCATGCGGCTGGCATCCACCTGCATGCCGGCCGGTGCGGCGAAATCGGCGGTGTTGGCCGTGCCGTTGTGGTGTGCGCCGGACTTCTCGGCGAAGTCCACACGCGCCGGCAACTCGTCCAGGAATGTGCGCAGCAGCTCGCCGGCCTCGTGGTCGGTGGCGGCCTGGCCATCGGCTTCGGCGAAGTTCAGGACCGTGCCGGCAGGGAATGCCAGCAGCAGCTCGATGACGCCGGCCTGCTGGCGCGGCAACACCTTGCCGGACTGGACCAGCTGCTCGGCGAAGTCGGCCACATCCGCGCGGCGTGCGGCGGTTTCCCGGTCCTGCAGCGCCTTCTCGCGCTGTTCCAGTTCGGCATTGCGGGTATCGAGCTGGCGCTGCTGCTCGGCGAAATCGGCGGGATTGCCGCCCTGGCTCTGGGACATGGTGCTCTCCGTGGTGTGGGTGGCTTCCGCGAATGCGGCGTTGGCCTGGTCGTCGTCGTCGGTGGCTTCGGCGATGCCGTCGATGCACCACTGTGGGATCAGCTGCTCGGCCTTCTCCGCGCCATCGCTCTCGATGGCGCGGTCACGCAGGCCCTGGAACAGGCGCTTCAGGTAGTAGCCGAGGCTGGTGATGCGACGAGGAAGCGGCATCGAGAACTCGATCGCACCGTCACCCTCGGCGAACTGCGGCCGCTGCAGGCCCTTCACCGCCGGCGGCTGGGCGCCGAGGAAGCCGATGTGGCGCGGGTAGTGGTGGCCGGGCTTCGGATTGCCAGGCGTATCAGGCAGGTACATCGACAGGCTGATCGCGCCGAAGCGACCATCGTTGACCATCTCGGCGAACTCGCTGTGCACCGCCTCGGGTGTAGCGAACACTTCGCCGCCCGTGCAGCTGAAGCCGGCTGCCCAGCCATAGGCCGGGTCATCGGTCTTCGGGTGGCCGACGACCAGCGGTGCCCGCGAAAGCGCAGGGTCATAGCTGGCCACCATGTCGGCGACGTCGGCTTCGCTGAAGATGTATTGCTTGCCGTCGGTCGCAGTGTGCGTACCGGCACGGAAGACATGGAGGTTGGCGGCGGGCTGCGGCTTGTTCATGGGCCGCACTTTCTGCCCATGCCGCGCGCCCATCTCGGAACCGGCGTTCCGACGGCATCACGCGGGCGCGCGAGGGTGATCTGCACATTGCCGGCAAGGTCGCAGCCGCATTCGGCAAATGAAGCGCGCCAATGCGGTGTCAGACACCTGACGAGTGGTGCTGAGGCACGGATGCGCCGGGAAGTGCCTACTGCGGCTCAGAACACCGCACGTTCAATCGCTCTCGAATGCCTCGCCGAGGTGGTCGATGGCGATGGCCTGCAGTTCCTCTTCATCAGCGTTCGACACGCCGAGCCACGGGCGGGCCGGTAGCGTCACGTCGTAGGCATCCACCGTGGCCCACTTCTCGTGGTCCACGTCCTTGCTGCCGGCCTTGGCGAAGGTCTTCATGCCATTCGCACGATCCTTGCCGAAAGCGAGCTTGCGCGAATGTGCCGCGTGGTGCGTGGTACCGCCGAACTGGTAGATCGCGCCATATGGGGCATTGGTGCCGAGCAGCAGCCCCTGTGCATCCACCTGGTAAGCGAACTGATCGCCCAGCATGTGGAAGTCAAATTTCGCCATCGGCACGCCCGGACGCTTCTTTGCCTTCCACTTCGCATAGCCGGGGGAAAGCGGACGCCACCTGCTGCCGTCCGGGCTTTCCTCGCGCGCCGCACGCTCCCGCGTGCTGCCCATCATGTACTCGCCCATCTGGGCGAACATCATTTCCTGGTCATCGCCACGCAGCTTGCCCAGCAGGCGCTTCAGCGCAGGGCTGGCGGTGTTCTGGGTGATTTCGACACGGGCGGTCATCAGGCGTATTCTCCGCTCAACCCATCGGACGAGACGCCGCTGCCACGGCCGCCGATCCTACGTCCGGGGCGACCAGTGCGGGGCAGCGCGCTGGTTTTTTCATGGGCGGCCGCGACCGCGGCGATACAGCCGCACGCCAACGCGCCAGTCCTCGGCCTGCTGGTCCTGGCCCTGGAACGTGGTCACGCCCCACCAGCCATCCGGCCCACGTTCGAACACCGCCAGCGTCGGCGTGGTTTCACCTTCGACCAGGAAGCGCGCGACATAGCGCCGCCGGATGACCATGCGTTGCTGGGTGTGCATCCACTCCAACCGCGCCCAGACTTCGTCCGGCTCCTTCAGCGCATCGGCCAGCACACGCATCCAGCGGCCGCGGCCACGCTTGTTCGCCTTGTAGCCGCCGGACGCATCACGGAACAGCTCGTCGGCAATCACCAGGCGCTCACCGATGACGTCAGCGAAGATCGCCGGCACTTCCGGCGTGGCGCCGAACTCGGCGAGGAACGCAGCAGCGTAGTCCGCGGCGGTCTGGCCGTCGGGCAGCAGGCGGGTTGCAGGGATTGCCCGCGGGGCTGGCAGCTCGCCAAGGGGCCGCAGATTCGGCAGGCCCGCGCCGCCGGCACTGCCTGGCACCGGTGGGTCGGGCAGTGCCGGCGGTACCTGAGACAGCAGCCGCGCGCGGCCGGGCGCATATTCAAAGCCGGGGTCGATGCCGTCCGGCACGGTGACGGTGCGGGGGCCGTTCGGACTGCGCTGGCCAATGGTTACCTGACGCCAGTTCAGTTCAGGCGCAGGATCGGGGCCGCTCTTGCCCAGCCGCCGCATGTCGCGTTCGCTTAGCGACTCGACGTAGCACTGGCACCCCCAAGCATTGACCGGGTAGATCACTTTCCAGATTGGGTCGCTCGCGCGCCAGATCTTGCCATCCCAGCCTTGGTGCACCGGGCGCGGGTGCATGACCGCATCGCTGTGCCTGTAGCGCAAATAGGGCATGGCCTTGGCAAGCTTCATCTGCTGCTCGTAGCGGCCGGCATGGTAGCTCTGCCGCATGTTCGTTTCGTAGATCACGCGGCTGCGCCAGTTGCGCCCGCCGTTGTAGTCCCAGCCGTGCTTGGCAACGATGTTGTCGAAGTCGAGGCGGAACTGCTCCAGCGTGCGCCCTTCTTCCTTGGCACGGAGAAGCGCGGTCTGGAAGTCGGCCAGGATGTCGTCGCGATTCGCGCCGGCGACCATGAAAGCGTAGTCATGCTCCTGGGCATAGACGTCCGTCCAGCCGTTCGTCGGGAGCCGAACCTTGCGGCTGAAGAACTCGATCTGCTGCCGGAACGGCACGCGGCCGTAGGAGGCGCCCGTGGCCATGATCGATCAGCCCCTGCGCTGCTGGCGGGCCTGCAGCACGTCGGCACGGCCGGCGAGCGCAGCCGCGGTAGAGGCCTCGGCCAGCACCTGGGCGTACTCGTCCAGGTCCATGTCGCTGGAGAGCGCCAACAGCTCTTCCTGCAGCTGCTCGAACGATTCGGCCTTCATCACCAGGGCACGGATCTGCTCAATCCACTGGCTGCCGACCGGCTGCAGCTTGCGGTCCAACTGCCCGGCCAGCGGCGCGGCCGGGCTGGTGTCGGCCGTACCCTCGGCGAAGCTGGCGCCATGCCGCTGCAGCAGCTGCACGACCGTGCGCTCGACGTCGGCGAACTCGGTGCCGGCAACGGCGCTGGGCGTAGCCGCCTCGCCCGGTTCGGCACCTGGCCCCGCGGCTCGCTCGGTCCACTGCCCGCCATACTGTTCGTGCACATAGGCCAGCGTTGGTCGGAAGCCCCAGCTGCTGATCTTGCCGTCGCGCTCGGCGCGGGAGTTCAGGTCTTCGTCCTGCTCCGTCACGCGCCAGACACGCGGCAGCTCGGCATCGGGGAAGTTCCAGGCCATCAGCTGCGGCACGATCTGCTGGTTGAAGCTCTCGCATACCAGGTCGGCATCGGCCTTGATGATGTCGTCGCGCACGTCGCCCTGCAGGTCTTCGTTGCCCAGCTTGCCGGGCGTACCCTGCGTACTGGCAGTCTGGCCGAGCGTCGCCTTCTGGATGGCGGCGTTCATCGTGTCGTGCAGGGTCTTGTAGTCAGCGGTGCCGCTGCGCGCGGCTTCGAGCAGGGTCAGCTCCATACCCTTGGGAATGATGATGCCCTTGTCGGTGCTCATCGCGCGGGTGGCCGCCAGCAGCGCGACTTTTTCGCCATCGGTCGCGTTCTCGTCGTACTTGCCCATGCCGGTGGGCTGGCCGAATTTCTCCAGAAAGGTCAGCCAGAACTTGATGCCGTTGCGCTTGAACAGCACCGGCCAGTAGAGCCAGTGCGCCAGGCCGAGGCCATACGGCTCGTCGTCGTGGTCGGCACCGCAGCAGAAATCCCAGAAGTAGGGCCGCTCGCAGGGGATGCCCTCGAACATACTGGCCTGCGTGAGCAGGCGCAGATCGCCCTCCTTGCCGTACCGGAAGCGTCGGCGGTTGCGCACCTTGATCGCACTGATGCCGATCTTGCCCTCGTCCACGCCATAGATCAGTTCCGCCACGGCGTACCCGTAGAAGACGCCGAACAGCATCTTCTCGGTGGTGTTGTCCCAGCGCAGCTTCTTCAGTTGCAGATCCAGCCATTCGGCTGCCTGCTTGTCCTTGCGACGCTGGCCACCGGCATCGACGCGAAACTCGCACCTGACCACCGCCGACTGGCGCTGGCCGAAGGCCGCCCTGACTTCCTCGTCGCTGCGCACCTGCTCGTAGATCAGCAGATCGCCGCCACGGTTGCGCAGCACGCTGTCGAACGGCGCCAGCAGCGGCCCGGTATAGCCGCGGGTGATGTCGATGCCATCGGCGGTAGTGGCGATCTCGCGGCCCAGCTCCGGGGCCTTGGTGGTCAGTTCGTTCACAGGAAGCCCTCGAAGTCGTTGCCGCCACCCACGCCGCCGAAGCCGTCCAGGTTGTAGCCCCCGCCGGTGGCGAAAGTGCGCTGACCGATAGACTGGAACTCAATCGGTGCGGCCGGCGTGGCCGCGGCGTGCACCGCCAACGCCAGCGCCCAGAAGCGGTCGGCGTGGCCATCAGGGGTGCGCTCGGCGGTGAAGCGGATATTGCCGGCCGCGGTGGTCTGCTTGGTCACGCTGCGCAGGTCGCTGCGGATTGTCGGGTCGTAGGGAATCCGCAGCTTGCGGTCCTGCATTGCGCCGCGCAGCGGGTATGCCAGTTCCTCCTTGACCTTGGCGGTGAACGTCACCCCTTCGACGCGGTACTCGCCGAAGCGGCGCCGCGCATCGTCCACCCAGCCGATGCCCAGGCCGGTGCCGTCAATGCAGGTGCGGCGGCAGCGGGCAATCCACGGCCAGATGATGGCGTCCTGCTGCGGCTTGGGCATGTTGGCCAAGCACTCCACATGGCGCGTGTAGAGCACGTCGCCCAGCCGCTCCACGACCCAGAGCACCGTCAGGTCTTTCTTCCGGCCGATGTCCACGCCCAGGTAGAGCTCGCGGCCCTCGGCTTGGCGCCAGTCGACCAGCTGCTCGTATTCGCAACTGGCGATCAGGTCGTATTCCAGGAAGGCCACGTCGTCATCGGCCGGCACGCACATGTATTCCTGCTGGAACGACTCCTCATCCACGCAGCCGGCCTTGACGAAATCGAAGTATTCCGCCTCGTCCATAGCCTGCCGTTCGTCATCGGCCGGCAGCTTTTCCTGCAACTTGTAGAGCAGGCCCTCGTTGAGTGCATCTTCAAGTGTCACCCGATGCAGGCTGATGCCCTTCGGGTTGCCGCCCTCGCGCACTTCCCGGATAAGCTGGTTGAAGAAGTTGTGGCTGCCGCGGTGGGTGCTGAACACCTCCAGGCTGCCGCCCCAGGTGATGCCGGGGTAGGCAATGGCCCAGAGCTTGCGCGGATCCTTGTGCAGGGCGAACTCGTCCAGCACGCGGCCGCCACGCTTGCCCGCCTGGGCATCCGGGTTGGAGGACATGCTGTGGATGCAGCGGCCATTGGCAAAGCTCAGGTCGAAGCTGGTCTGCTTGCCGTCCAGCACCTGCTCGCCGAAATCGCGCGCACCCAGCGACAGTACGTCGGCCCACAGCTTGCAGTCGTCGATGAACAGCCGTGCCTGCATCTCATCGCGGCTGCTCACCCACTGGTCCAGCTTGGCGCCCTTGAGCGATGTCCGGCGCACGCAGGCATAGGCCGAACACCAGGTCCAGCCGATCTGCCGGGACTTCTCGGCCAGCTTCAGACGGCTGCGGTCATTGATCCACTTCGACTGCGACGGCAGGAACACCGCCTTGCGGTCGATCGGGATGCAGCGAGCGTTACCCATCACACCACGCCCTGCAGGCGCGCATCGATGGCGGCCAGCGTTTCCTCGCTCACGCCGGCGCCGGCCGCCAGCTTGCGCACGTCGGCGGCCGCCGCTTCCATCTTGGCGCGGATCTCCACGGCCCACTTGTGACGGTTGACGCTGGCACGGCTGAGCGTGGCGACGTGCTTGGCCGCGTTGCTGATGATGGCCACCCGCTCACCGGGGTCCAGATCCTCATCCGTGGCTTCCTGCAGGCACAGCAGGGCTTCGAACATCTCGGTCTGCACCAGGCTGATGATTGCGTTGCTGCGGTCATCGGCATCGTCCGGCGCCGCGGCGGCAATCAGCCGCGCGGCCTCGGTGCTGGCTTTCACCGCGGCCAAGCGGCGCTCCAGCTTCTGACCGTATGCGCCCACCGTGGTCTTGCTGATCTCGAAGCCTTTGGCAGCCAGCCATTCCGACAGACCTACATAGCCGCCGAAGCCGGCGTCGATGATCAGCGTGTCCAACTCGGAACGCACTTCTTCTGGCAGCAGGTCGATCTTGCTCGGCGGCGGCATGTCACACCACCTTGCGCGGGCGGGCGATGCCGGATTCGCAGTCCACGGTGTACTCGACGATGTCCACACCGTGGCGCGCCAGCTCAGCATGCCATTGGCCGGTGTGCTGGCCGGTGACCTGCACCAACCGGCGGTCAGCCAGATAGTCGAGTTCGCGCCGGACCTCGCGCTGCGTACTGTCAGGGTACAGGCCCTGGATCACACTCAGCAGTACATGTTCGTTTGTGCCCTCCGGCCGCGCATAGTCCAATGCGCGCAGCAGGTTCCAGCGGATGGTTTCCCGCCGGGTCTTCTCGAAATCAAGATTCACGCTTTGCCCCCTGGATCTTCACCAGCTCCAATTCGCTGAACACCCTGTCCAGCTTTGCTTCCAGCACCGTCTGGCCGCGGATGTAGTCCTCACGGCGGACGTATCGCTCCGGTAGGTCGGCCTTGAGCTGCATCAGGTCGCGCTCCACCCTGTGCCAACCCTTGGCGTCCTCGGCAATGGAGGTCAGGCGCGTTTCGAGACTGCGCTGGAACTGCGCCAGCAACAGCTTCCCGAGGCCCGTGAACAGGCCTGCAGCCATGATCGTCAGCGTGATGATCTGCCACAGCTCGAATGTCACTTTCATTCCGTTGCCCCTGGCGCATTGATACGCGCAGGCCGGCTCACAATCTGCGACGGGTGCAGCTCGACCGGCCGCAGCATGACAGCGATGCCGGCACCGGCGCCGAGAAAGGCGGAGGTGGCGCGATCAGCGTTGGCGCGCTCCAGCAGGGCCTGCCACTCGACCTCGCGCATCAGCCCGTCGTGCACGCAGACCGCCGGCCCGCCCATTGGCAGGGTGCAGTTGAATGCCGGTGCGGCCGGCGCGGCGAGCGGCGCGGTGAGCGCCGCCGGCAGCGGTACATATTCGACGACGGGGACTTCGACGATTTCAGCGTGCAACAGAGGCTGGCGTGCCGCCCCACAGGCCGTCAGCCAGAGCAGCGCAAACAGGCATGCGGCGCAGCGCATTGCAGTCTTCATCTTTGGATGCCTCGGTGGTGATCTTTTGGCGTCGCTTCTCGGCGGCCACTTCCAGTTCGGCGATCCGCTCCGCGCGGGCAGCCAGTTCCTGTTGGGCGGCCAGCTCGATGCGGTTCCTCCGCTCCCGTTCGGCATGGAGCGTCGCCTTGATGGTCGCCAGCGTTTGGGCCTGCCCATTGGCGGCCGCGAAACTTGCATCGCGCTGCGCGGCCAGTTCGGCAACCTCCCTGTCCCGGTATTGGTAGCCGGTAACCGCCCCGCCGCCGAACAGAGACAGCAGCCCGGCCAGTACCAGCAGCCCTTTGCCCACGCCGCTGCCGGATTCGATGAGCATGGGAAACAACGCCGGGTTCACGGCGCTACTGCCCGCCGGGCGCGGCGCAGCCGCCACCAGGTGTAGATGCTGGCGCCGGCCGCCACCAGCACGACCAAGGCGATGCCGGCGCGTAGCGGGCCAGGCAGCGCCGAGGTGGACTGCGCCACCGCATTGACCTGGGCGATGGCCGGCGTGAGCTGCTGGACTGGCGCGCTGAACTGCTGCGCGAGCTCGGCAATCGCACCCGCGCCGGTTGCCGTCGCGGCGGTCACCGCGGCGACCGGCACGGCCTTCGGCACAGCGACCAGCGGCTCGGCGCCGGGCTTGACCACGCCGGCCAGGCGCAGCCCTTCCTCGATCACTTCCGGCAGATAGGGCTGCTGGCCGTTTTCGTGCTGGATGATGGCCTCGACCAGCGGCCGCAGGCGATGGTACCCGTGGACGTTGACGAACTCACCGGGTGCAACGCCTACGGCCCGCGCCACGGCAGCCGCATAGGCGTCCGTATCGTTTTCCTTCGGCGGTGCCCAGCGGCCAATAAGCCGAGCGATGGTGTAGCAGTCGTGCCGGTCGAAGTAGTTGATGAGCAGCACGCACATGGCGCGAATGCCCCATGCCGGCGAGGCGAACACCTCGAAGCGCTCCTCGGCGCGCTGCGCGGGCGTCATGCGCTCGCGCGGCATGCGACCCTGCCATTTGTTGGCACGGTTGCGCTCGATGTTGCCGGGATTGTTGTTGCGGATGCCGCGCGGCGTGCCCATGCCCATCTCCTGGAAGAAAAAGGGCCGGCGGACACGACGAGGAGGACATGCCCGCCGGCCGGTGCGCCCCACACGCACCTAACCGATGGGCCAAGTTTTCAGGTCACGGCACAGACGATCTCGGAACGCGCGTTCCGATAACGCTTCGCGCGCGCGCGGGAGAGTGGGCCTCCCGACAGGAGGCAACATGGAAAACCAGCACCGGAAGATCAGCGGTTACCGCGAGCTGTCCCAGCAGGAAATCGACGGAATGAACGCCATCAAGCAAATCGGCAACGAGGCCGGTGCGCTGCTCGACAGGCTGAAGGAAGTGCAAGGCATCGACCAACGTGCCCTGGCGATTGCCAAGACCGAGCTGCAAACCGGCTTCATGTGGGCGGTGCGCGCCATTGCCCGGCCGGAATCCTTCTGAGCTGTAGATCAGGAAACTCCCACAGCGTGCCGGGTACATAGCCGATTCCGCGGCGATGCCTGGGAATCCAGAATCAGCCTGCCAGCAACGACAGCGCCGGCTGACAGCCCAGGCCATCCACCTGTCGGGCCGCTTCAGGGATGAAGCGGCTGCTGGTCACCGCAAGCAGCTGGCAATCCGAGCTGCCAGTCCGTCCAACGCCTCAATCACGGATAGAGGCTTTGCGCCTTTCCATGCGCCCACGGGCGTGAAGCCCGAATTTTCCACCGAGCCAGTGTTTTCGGTGGCGTGCTCGATGTTGGTGAACGTCAGTGCTGTCCCGTCATCGTTCGCCGTTGCCGTCAGCTCAAACCGGATGATTCGGCGGCTCAGCACCACATTGGCGCCGGCAACCGACCCCATGACGATCGCGGTGCGTTCCCCTTCGTCCTGGTATTTGAAGATGTCCCCCCCCTGCACAGCCGTGGTCTGAGTCTTGCCGTGGGGGTTGAAGGAGAACGGTGCATTTGTTCCGCCCGTGATCATCAACGACGGATTGCTCACGTTCTGAGCCAGGCACAGTTTGAGCTTGGAGAAAGACGCCGCCCCGGCTCCAGCCCGTACCGTGTCGATGTAGCTTCCGCTCATGTTGCCGGGTCGTAGGGTGACATTGTCCGGCAGCACTACATTCTTTGCAGCGGCCGTACTGCAGCAGGCCAACAGCGCCGCTACGAGTGCAATTTTCCTCATCACGTTCTCCTTGTGGTGGATAGTCAGCCGTTCGTCGCGAAGCGAGCGACGAGGCTATCAATTGCCTGCTGGTCTGACTTTGAACAACGCCGGTAGTGGGCGATCAATTGTTGCTCTTCGGGCGTGAGCTGGTCGATGAGCGCGAAAAAGGCGTCGTTTTGCACCTTGCGGCGCATCTCCTCATCCGAGACTTGGGTGGCCAGCTTCGTGGACTGACGAACGGCAGCCATACGCCGCTCCAGTTCGATCTCGCCCGGCGACATGAAGATCGGCGGCTCACCTGTGGCGAGGTACTGCCCCCGAACATGCCATCTCTCTACCAAGCCCTTCAACTCTTCGGGCTTGAGCTTCCGCACTTTGCCGCTGGTGATGCTCTTCACCCGATCTAGCGTGATGCCCAAGGACTCGGCCAGTTCTTTCTGGCTGAGTCCTTTAGCGGCGGTGACGGCCTTTATGAGTGAAGAAATTTCCATCGACTTCCTGTTGCAAAGTGGAATTTCTCCACTTAAGCTATCCCCACGCTATTTAACAGACACGGGAAAGGTTACTGCATGGCCCGCACCACTACACCTCATGACCCCAAGAAGCTGATCACGATGATCCGCGCCGGCTTCGTGATGCAGGGCACCTCGCTCACGGCTTGGGCCAAGAAACAGGGATACGACCCCAGCGCCATTCGCCAAGCCGTTTACGGCACTTGGGGCGGCCCCAAGGGCAAGGCAGTCCGCGCACAGGTCTTGGCCGCTGCCGGCGTGAAGGAGGCGGCATGACTGGCACCTTCATTCCCGGCGACGACCGGCAGACGCCCGCTTCGCGCCTTGCGGCCGCGGCGCAATCCAACCTAATCCTGCACAACAATGAGCTGATCGAGGAGCTGGCCGCCGAGCGTGTGCGCGCCGAATTGGCCGGCCAGATCAGCGGCCCCACCCAATACCCCAACTACCGGGGTGGCGTATGAGCGCCCTCGACGTCCGCAGCACTCTCGAGCACGCCGGTGCCGACCGTGACGCGCCGGCAGGTTCGCTGCCGCATGCTTTGGCCCAAGTTTCGCTCGCCGTCGAAAACCTGATCGCTGAAGCCCAGCGCTGCGTCGGCGGTACTGGCGATCTTGCCGACCTGCGTATCGCCCTCGCGCGGTTGGAGGGCTGACGTGTCCGAACAGTCCATCTACGCCCGCCTGCTATTCGGCCTGGCCGGCCATAGCCGCAATGGCCTGCGGCTCAAGCAGATCGCCGACGGCATCGGCGAATCCGAGCCGACCACGCTGCGCAACCTGCAACGCATGGAGGCCGACGGGCTGGTCGAGCGGACCCCACTGGATGACGGACGTTGGCGGCTGGCCCCCCGCGTGATCCAGATCTCGATTGCCCATTCCCACGAAGTGCTACGCGAAGAGCAGGCGCTGCAGGAATTCAAACAGCGGTACAGCCGCACCCCCAACTGACCGAGGAAAAGCAATGGCAAAGAAACCCGCACCGGAACAGCCGGCCTCCGAATCCAAGCGCGGCGCAAAGCCGCTGCCCGACGCCGATATCGTGGGTGACCAGGCGGACGACAGCGCCGAAGCCGCGCGGCACGGCGAGCTGGTGGTGATGAACGACCACCAGCAGGCGCTGGTGAACCAGTTCGGCGACGGCCTGCCGTGGCACCCCGACCACTACGAGGCCGCCATCCGCATCGAGATCGGCCGCAGTGCCGAGTCCTTCCTGCGCGCCGGCCGCATGCTGCTGGTGGCACGGGCTTGCTGCATCCACGGCGAATGGGGCGGGATGCTGAAGCGGCTCAACCTTGGGGAAACCACCGCGCTGCATATGATGGCGTGGGCACGCCAAGTTCAAGGGCTGGCAAATCCTGCACGCGTGCAGGATTTGCAGGCCGCGGCATCCACGATCGGCAAGATGATCGAACTGTCCCGGCTACCGGAAGAGCAGTTCAAGGCATTGGCTGAGGAGGGCCGGACTGGCGAACTTGAACTGGATGATGTGGCCAGCATGACCCGCGACGAGCTGCGCGCCGCGGTGCGTGAGGCTCGTGCTGATCTGGAAGCGAAGGACCAGCGCATCAACAAGTTGAGTGACGATCTCAACAGGGAGCATGAAAAAACGACCAAGGCCCAGCGGCGCTGGAAAGCGGCCGATTCGGACCAACAGTTGGTGATCCTCAAGCAAAGCGTCACCGAGGCCGAGCAGATGGTGGCCGCGGCGCTGGGCGGCGAGAAAAGCGGCCTGCGCGCTGCGGTGCGTGCACTGGCGGCGCATGCGTCGGACAACGGCCAGGACAACGACGCCGCAACCTTCATCAGCGACATGATCGGTCGCCTGCTCAACAGTGTGCGCATCGTGCGCGACGACGAAGACCTGCTGATTGCCATCCCGCTGGTCAACGACGGCGAGGAGGGCTGACTGTGTCGGCCGAACTCATCCATGCGGCAGCCAGCGAATTGCTGGCTGCGCCGCACGGCAGCAAGGGCGCCATCGTCGCCCGGCTGGCCGAGCAGATGGGATGCTCGGTCCAGACCGTACACCGCCGCCTCAGTGCGGTGACCGCCAGCCTCAAGCCGCGCAAGCGCCGCTCCGATGCCGGCGACCTGTCGCTGTCCCGCGACGAAGCGGCCGCCATCGCCGCCCTGGTCGAAGAAACCCGCCGCCTCACCGGCACCGGCACGCTGCCGGTGGAAGATGCCGTCGAGATTCTGCGCGCGAACGGCCGTATCGAAGCCGCGCGCGTCGATAAGGCCACAGGCGAGTGGCGCCCGCTCAGCACCAGCGCGGTCTGCCGCGCCCTCCGCGCCTATGGCTTCCATGCCGACCAGTTGGCCGCGCCGTCGCCGGCTGCGCGGCTGGCATCCCGGCACCCCAACCACCTGTGGCAGATCGACGCCTCGGTCAGCCGCCAGTTCTACCTCGCCGACGATGGCACGCGGGTGATGGACAAGCAGGCTTTCTACCGCGGCAAGCCGGGCAACTTCACCAAGATCGCCGACCGGCGGTTGTGGCGCTACGCGATCACCGACCACGCCTCCGGCTGCATCGACGTGTTCTATGTGCTGGGCGCCGAGAGCAGCGCCAATTTGCTGTCCGCGCTGATCCACGCGATGACGCGGCGCGAGATCGGCACGATGCACGGCATTCCGAAGTTGCTGATGATGGACCCCGGCAGCGCGGTGACCGCCGCCACGACACGTAACTTCGTCGCCGCCTGCGGCATCGACCTGATCGTCAACGAAGTGGGCAACGCCCGCGCCAAGGGTCAGGTCGAGAACGCGAACTACCTGATCGAGCGGCACTTCGAGGCGATGCTCAAGACGCGCGCGCCGGTCACCAGCCTGGAAGAGATCAACACGCTGGCTCAGGAGTGGGCGCGGGCCTACAACGCGACCCGCATCCACACCCGCACCGGCATGACCCGCCGCGATGGGTGGCTGCGGATCACGACCGACCAGCTTGTGCTGGCGCCCTCGGTCGACGTGCTGCGCACGCTGGCCCACACCACGCCGAAGCTGTGCAGGGTCCGCGATGGCATGGTCCGCTTCAACGGCCAGGTATGGGACGTGCGTGGCATCCCGCGGCTGGCCAACAACCAGCGCGTGCCTGTCATCGGCAACGCCTTGGACGCCGCCGGCAGCGTGCGCGTGCTGATGCCGGGCGAGCAGGACAGCGCCCCGATCCACTACCTCGCGCCGCGGATCGGCACCCTCAACGAGTTCGGCTTCCTGGATACGGCTGCCATCGTCGGCGAGCAGTACCGCAGCCTGCCCGAGACCCCGGCCGACGCGGCACGCAAGGAGATCGATCGCCTGGCGATGCAGGTGCAGACCGACGCCGAAGTCGCGGCGGCCCGCAAGGCCAAGCGCATTCCGTTCGGCGGCCAGATCGACCCGATGAAGCACATCCGCGACGCAAACGTCGCGCCGAGCCTGCCGCGCTCGGGCACGGTCGCCAACATCGACGTGCCGCAGGTCGTCGCGGCACAGCGCATCGAACCGGTGGCCCCGCGCGCCGAGATCGCGCCGTTGAACCACGTCGAGGCCGCCGGGCGGCTGAAACCGTTGGTCGAGCGCGCGGGCATGGCGTGGACGCCGGAAATGTACGCGCGCACCGCCCAGCAGTGGCCGGACGGTGTGCCGGTTGACCAGGTCGAAGCCTGGGCGGTTGCCTTGGCGACGCCGGCCCGCGGCGGCCTGCGCGTGGTCGATGGAGGCGCGGCATGACTCTGCGCCTGAAGGCCGTGCTGTCCGAAGCCGGCATCCCGCAGGGCCGCCTTGCCGCCGCCGTGGGCATCAGCCGACCGGCGCTCAACGCCCTGATCAACCACGGACACCTGCCTACCAGTTGCGACCACGCCGCTGTCCGCAGCGCCATCACGCAGCACCTGGTCCAGAAGGGCGCCCCGGCGACTGACTGGCACCTGCAGCAGAAGGAGCCGGCGTGCACGAACACGCCGGCTCCGGTTTCCCCACCGCAAGACCCCGATAGCGACACCGAAATCCACGAGGAGGAAGAGTCCATGTTACTTCGATACCAAGCACTGACGCCGCAGGCACGCCGCCACTTCGGTCTGGCCTGCAACCCCTTCACCGATCCGGCCAGCAACGAGGACGTGTTCCTCTCGCCTGACATCCGGTACGTGCGCGAGAGCATGTATCAGGTCGCGCGCCACGGTGGCTTTGCCGCCGTCATCGGCGAAAGCGGCGCCGGCAAATCCACGCTGCGGGAGGAACTGCTCGACCGCATCCAGCGAGAGGAACAGGCGGTCATCGTGATCCAGCCCTACGTGCTTGCCAGCGAGGGCAGCGATGGCGTCGGCAAGACCCTGCGCAGCCACCACATCGCCGAGGCGATCATGGCCGCGGTCGCACCGCTGGCGAAGCCCAAGAGCAGCCCGGAGGCTCGTTTCCGCCAGTTGCACGAATCGCTGCGCGACAGCGCACGCGCGGGCCACAGCCACGTCCTGGTGATCGAGGAAGCGCACAGCCTGCCGCTGCCGACGCTGAAGCACCTGAAGCGCTTCCGCGAGCTGAAGGACGGCCTGCGCCCGCTGCTGTCGGTAATCCTGATCGGACAGCCGGAGCTGGCGCTGAAACTCTCCGAGCACAACCCGGAAGTGCGCGAGGTCGTGCAGCGCATCGAGATCATCACCCTGCAGCCGCTGGACAACGAACTGGAGGGCTACCTGCAGCATCGCTTCAAGCGCGCGCAGGTGCCGCTGGAAAAGGTCGTGGACCGGAGCGCCATCGATGCGCTGCGCGCGAAGTTGGTGCCGGCGCGCGGCACCGGCTCGCTGCTGTATCCGCTGGCGGTCCAGAACGCGCTGACCGCGGCGATCAACCGCGCGGCCGAGCTGGGCGTGCCCACCGTCACCGCCGACGTGATCCGGGGGGTATGACCATGTCCGCATCGAAGAAGAGCCCCGATCTCATCGCCCTGCAGGCAGCAGCAATGGTGATGGAAGAACGCAACCGCCAGGTCGAGAAGAAAGGCTACAACCGCGCGCACGACGATGACCATGCGAACGAGGAACTGGCAGCCGGGGCCGCGTTCTACTTGCTGCCGTCGTGGATGAACCAGGACGCCTGCACCAACGATGGTAACGAAGGGCTGAACATCGGAACGCTGCGGACCATTGTGGGCCTCGGCGCGTGGATCGACATCTTCCGCGAGGACGACAACCCGGACGACGACCTGGAGCTGCGCATCCAGAACGTCGTGCGCGGCTGCGCGCTGGGCGTGGCCGAGCTGGAACGTCTGATGCGCATGCGCAAGGGGAGGCACTGACATGGCCCGCACCCCAACCTCCGTCCGCGCCTATCTGCGCTCGCTGTTCCTCGACCAGGGATTGCCCGTTGACCGCATCACCCTCGCGCACCGTGCGGTGCTCGAAGACGCCGGTATTCCCTATCGCGTCGGGCAGTCGTTCGACTCCCTGCTGGACTCCCTCGACCAGGAACAAGCCGATGCGTTGGCTGATGCCCTGCGCGACGACGAAATGGAGGAAATCTGACATGGTCGCAACGATCACCAACCTGCCGCTGTGCCACGGCCTCGCGCTGGCACGCCTCGCGGCGCAAAAGCTGGCCGGCCAGGGCATCACGGTCTACGCCGCGAAGGTCCGCGGCCCGCTCCTGCCTGTGCTGTATGTCAACACGCTGCCGGCTGGGATCGACTATGGCCTGCGTTGCCGCTACCCAGATGGCCACGGCGGCACGGTGCTTATCCACTCAGCGCTGTACGAGGGCTGCCGACTGGAGTGGACGGTGGTGCGCCCGGCGCGCGACGGCAAGGCGCGGGAGGTGGCTTATGGCTGAGTCGCATTTCGTCATCCTGCGACAGGAGCAGATCGGCGCGCTGCGCTGCGGTATCAGCTGCGGTGACCTGGACGAAGCCGTTCGGCTGGCCTCGGAAAAGACCGAGAGCGACAGGGAGCCGCGCTACGTCGTGCAACTGATGCGCCAGGTTGCGGTTGAAGCCAAGCCGCGCGTGATCATCACCGACCTGGTGGAGGTGCCCAATGCGTAATGGCACCGACACATTGCAGGGTACGCACGACGTGCAGCTCTCGCTGCCTGTCTGCGCCTACTGCGGCACGCTGGTGGCGCAGGGGAAGCTCGTTTGCGCCCCCTGCGATAGCGCACCGATGCCGCTAGGCATCGCCGGGCGGATTCTCGGCAGCTTGGACCGGCGCTTCCACGAAGAACTTGGCGGGGTGGAGTGATGCGCCGCTCCGGCCGTCGCCGCCATGACCGGCTGCGCGCAATGCGCTTCGCGCTATGGGCGCAGGACAAGCCACCTTCGGAGATCACGCCGCAAGTGATTTCCAGTCTGCTCGACATTTCGCTGATATCGGCCCGCGAGTGGCGCACGGATTGGTTCAAGACCCTCAGCCCTATCGAACTGGAAAACGTGCCGCCACCGCCCGGTGTGCGCTTGCCGGATACCGGCAATCACAAAGGAATTTGAACATGAACACTCAATCTACGCCGGAAGGCTTCCGCGAGAACCGCAACGGGCACATGGTGCCGGAAGCGCAGATCAAGGCCATCGACCTGGCGCGCGACGAACTGGTGATGGATAAAATCACCCGCGCCCTCGCGCTGCGCACGCAGCTGCGCGAGTTCAAGGCGGCCCTGTTCGACGATATTGCCGCGTTCGTGCAACTCAGCGCCGAGCAATACGGCGCTCGCGTCGGCGGCGACAAGGGCAATGTCACCCTGGTTTCCTACGACGGCCGCTACAAGATGATCCGGGCGATCCAGGACTCGATCCTGTTCGACGAGCGCCTGCAGGCGGCCAAGGCACTGATCGACGAGTGCCTCAACGATTGGACCGAAGGTGCGCGCGTCGAGCTGCGGGCGCTGGTCAACAACGCCTTCCGCGTTGACCAGGACGGCAACATCAAGACCGGCGAGGTGCTGGGCCTGCGCCGGCTGAAGTTCGACGACGAACGCTGGCAGCAGGCGATGGCCGCCATCAGCGATGCGGTGACCGTGGTCAGCAGCAAGACCTACGTCCGCTTCTACGAGCGCGACGACCGCGGCATGTACCAGCCCATCAGCCTCGACATGGCGGCGGTGTGACATGGCCGAGACCACCCTGCTGATTCGCGCAGGCACCGCCGACGCCGTGCTCGACCTGCTCAAGGCCGACGCCTTGGTTGGCCAAGCGCTGCGCATCGCCGATGAAGCTGTGCGCGCGGATATCGAGATCAACGCCCTCTGGGTACGGGTAGGCGGCGAGCACTTCATCGACACAACCCAACCTGCCGAGGGCTGCGGCCCCGATGTTCTGGAGTTTGTGCAGCGCGCTCTGCGCTACATCGAACTGCGTGGTCCCGGCATGTTCCCGTGGCTGCTTAAGCGCCACATCGACGCGCCGAACCTGATGCGGTTCGTGGACAAGGAGAACCGCAATGGCTGAATCCAAGGCAATCCGGTCGTTCCAGATCGTAACCGGCATGGACCTTTCCATCGTTCTGGACATCGATACCACCATCCTCACCCCGGACATCGCCCATGAAACGGCACGCTTCTGGGCATCGAAGGATGAGGTGCTGGAAGCGTCTGATGGCGACGACTATCAGGCCGTGGCCCGCCATGCAGCCGGCCGGCTGTGGGGCTACTTGATCAACGGATACACCGAGAGCGGTGCCGTGCGGGAACTGCACGAACAAGAGGGCTGGTGCTGGCCCGGCGACAGCTTGGGCATCACTATCCGCGACTACGAAATCCCCGATTTCGATGCCGCGAGCTACGAAGCGCAGGAGCTGGAACCGTGATGGCCCGCTCGCTGACTCGTACTGCTCAAGCGATGAAGGTACCCAAGGCCGACACGGCGCAGGCAAGCATCGCTCGGGCGCTGGAATGGATAGACACCGCAAGGGACGACATCAGCCGTGGCGATCTACTGGACGCCGCCGATTCATTGCTGGTCGCACGTCGCTACTTGGGCGAAGCCCGCGAGTCCCGCTTCGCTGCCCTGACGAGCAAGGAGCGCTGATCATGGCTATCACCGACAACGGCACGGCGCAGGACATCAACACTCTGCTGATGTGGCTGCTACCGACGCTAAGGCGACAGTACCGGTGGAGCTACGAGGACGTTCCGCGCGCGGCTGCGATGGCGGCTGCCGAACGGCTGGCGACCAAGGCCCACAAGCAGCTGACGGCTGGCGTCCACGGCTCGGCCGTGCACGACGCCATCCAGACCGACGACTGGCGCTTCGAGGCAATCGACAACGGAGGGCTCGGCTGATGTTCCCGAAGAACGTGGTCTTCTTCCGCTTCCCGCGCGCCGTGGACTTCTCCGAGGTGGACAAGCTGCTGCCGCTCGACGTGTTGCAGCCGGTCGGCCCGCTGGAAATGGCCTCCCGCGGCTTCATTTCGCCGTTCGGCCGGGAAGAGAAGGCGCAGCTCTCGCACCGCATCGGCGACGCGCTGTGGCTGACCATCGGCACCGACGAGAAGATCCTGCCCGGCGCCGTGATCAACGACAAACTGGCGCTCAAGCTGGAAGAGGTCGAGCGGAATGAAGGCCGGAAGCCCGGTGGCCGCGAGCGCAAACGGCTGAAGGACGATCTGCTGCACGAATTGATGGCGCATGCCTTCATCAAGCATTCGCGCACCGATGCCTTCCTCGACCTGCGGCACGGCTTCGTCGCAGTGGACACATCCAGCCGCAGGACCGGCGAGAACGTCATGAGCGATATCCGGGGGCTGCTGGGCAGCTTCCCGGCGCTGCCGTTGAACGCCGAGGTCGCGCCGCGCTCGATCCTAACCTCGTGGATCGCGGGCGAGCCCCTGCCCGAGGGCCTGTCGCTCGGCGAAGAGGCGGAGCTGCGCGACCCGGTCGAGGGTGGTGCGAAGGTGCACTGCACCGACCAGGAACTGCGCTGCGATGAGATCGACAGGCACCTGGAGTCCGGCAAGCAGGTGACCAGGCTGGCGCTGGTGTTCGAGGACAACCTGTCCTTCGTCCTCGGCGACGACTTGGTCGTGCGCAAGCTGAAGTTCCTGGACGGTGCCATCGACCAGTTGGAGCACATCGACGAGGAAGGCCACCGTGCCGAACTGGATGCCCGCTTCGCGCTGATCAGCGGCGAACTGCGCCGCCTGTTCCTGTTGCTGGAACAGGCCCTGAAACTGTCCAAGGCGGAGGGCTGAGCGATGGGCGATATCGTCACCGTATCCGAAGACCTGCCCACCGGGCCGCTGGGCCTGCTCCGGCTGGCCGACACCTTTCACCGGGCGGGCTACGTGAAGCTCGCGGGCGACATGCGCCGCTGGGCCGATGAACTGGCCGTTGCGCGTGGGCGTCACCCCCGGAATGAACCGCTGCAGGTGGCCGCACGCTATGCGGAATGGCTGAAGGCCAACGGCCGCGGCACCAGCTTCTCCACCTTCGTCAATGAATTCGGCTATGACGAGCCGGATGCCGCCAAGCTGTACGAGGTTTTCGTGCTCCCGGCACTCAACTTGCGGGAGCACTACGATGGCAACTAAGCCCAACCGGGGTGCCCGCAGTACCGCCGCGGGCAGCCAGCGCCTGGCGACGATTCGGGCGGTTCAAGCCATGCGCCGGAAGCTCGACCTGGACGACGATGCGTACCGCGACATGGTCGAGCGCCTGTCCGCCGATCATGGCCCCGCCGTGCGCAGTGCGGCCGACTGCACCCAGCCCCAGTTGGACGCCATCGCCGCGGAGCTGCGCCTGAAGCTGGGTCAGCCGGCCCGCACGTGGAAGGGCAAGCCCAAGGCCGTCCCGCTGGACCGTGAGGCCCAGATGCGCAAGGTCGAGGCGCTGCTCGCTGATCAAGGCCGCGAGTGGGAGTACGCCCACGCCCTGGCACGGCGCATCGCCAAGGTCGAGCGGTTGGAGTTCTGCGACACCACAGCCCTTGCCAAGATCATCGCCGCGCTGGAGTACGACGTCCGCCGGCACCCCGAGCGCAGCCGCATGGGCTACAAGCCGGAGCCGCGCGCCTGATGAGCCGCTCGTCCGCCTTCCGCCACAAGTTCTACACCTACCTCGACGACGCCGTGCAGCGCGTCCTCGAGGAGCATGGCCTGCCCGAGGAAGTCAGGGCGCATTGCGGTGCGGCGGTGGCGGACGGCGTGGCCGAGGAACTGGCCGGCGAAGAGCTCTACACGCCCTACGACTTCGGCTACAAGCTCGCGCAACGCGAGCGTGAGATCCTCGACGCCGCCCGCAATGGCGTGCCGAGGGATGAGCTGCGCCGCCGCTACCGCATGTCGGCCAAGGGGCTCGCCCGGCTCTTGAAGCGCGCCGCATCGCGCGATCCCCATCTCGACCAGGGCAAGCTGTTCTAAAATGCCCGCCAGCGCCGCGCTGGCCCTCTCCGCTGCATTGCGCCCGCTGCAACATTCTTTCCGGGCCGTCCGGAATCAGCCGCCTTCTTCCGGCCTCTTCCGGCTAGATATCCCAGCTTCCCCCCTGATATATCTCACCCCTGCACACCAAAAGTCGGCGCCTGAAACTCAGCGCTCGGCCTGCAACGCAGGCGCTGCGCGTTCGTCCGCCTCGGCCTGTACCAGCCGCAGGAACAACTGCGCCAGCGTCACCACGTCCTGGTGGTTGTGCTCGCCGACGCGGCGCAGGTTGCGCGCGCTGCCGCCGCGCAGGTAGTCCAGCCATGCGGCCGGGGCTTCCGAACCGGGCAGGTCGTCTTCGCGCTGGATGCGCAGCAGTTGCCGCTCGATGGTCGCCAGCCGGCAGTTCTCCCAGGTGCCGCGGTAGCGGCGGCGGGTGGGGAACAGCAAGTCCACGTGATCCAGCGCGGAAATCGGATCGCCATGTCGCGCCAGCCGGTAGCGGGTCTTGAGCAGTGGCGCGTCGTAGCAGCGGCCGTTGTAGCTGGACAGCACCGTGGCCGGTGCCAGCCAGCCGGCAAACGCCTCCAGCATTGCCCGTTCCGCACCCAGCGTGGCCATCAGCAACTGGCGCACGCGCAGCCCTTCGCCATGCGTGGCGTGGTGATGCCAGTCGGCCGCGCCGATCATGAAGGCGCGGGTGCCGGTGCCGCCGGCCAGGCCGGTGGTTTCGGTGTCGAAGAACAGCAAATCATGCGGCGCGACGGTTTCATCCGGGCGCTTGCCGAAAGCCAGCGACAACGGCTGCGTGGGGATGGGCTGTGGCAGGAAGGCTTCGATCAGGTGCAGGCCGGGGGCGATTTCGGTACCGGGCAGGTCGCGATCCACCGGGCCGCTGCGTTCGGCGCGTGGCGCGGGGAGGGCGCGATTGCGGGTTGCCAGCAGGCGGCGCAAGGCATCGCCGTCCTGCACGCGGGGCACGGGGGATGCCGGCTTGTGGCGGATGTTCTCGGTCCAGCCGAACACCGAGGTTTCGCGCGCAGGTTCGCTCGCGTTTGCAGTCGTTTCCGCAATGGGAGTGACCGGCTCGGGCGGCGTATGTGCATGACCGGCCTGCCGCCGCAGCGCCTTCAGTTTGTCCAGGCTGATGCTCATGGCAGCAGGTCGAATGCCTCGTCGGCGGGTGTGGCGGCCGGCACCTGTTCGCAACGCTCGTCCGACAACAGCGACAGCACCTTCAATGCCAGCGAACGCGGTGTTTCGCCCTTGCCATCTTCCTGCGCCGCCAGAACCGGGCCGACGCAGGCCGGGCAGCCGGCGCTGCAGTCGCAGCGTTCCACCAATTCCAACGCGCGCTGCACCAGCTCGCCCTGCCGCTGCCACAGCGGCTCGCTGAGGCCCACGCCGCCGGGGAAGTTGTCGTACAGATAGACCGTCGGCACGAAGCTCTGCATCAGTTCCAGCGTACCTTCAGCGCCCTCGTTGCCGCGCAGTTGCCCGCGCCCGCTCTGGTCGGCCACCGCAAACCATGCGCCGTCGCCGTTGCCCACTGCCTTCTGCAAATCGCGCGCATCGGCCATCACCGCCACGGTGGCGACGATGTGCAGCGCATAGGCCGCGCCGAGGAAACCATCCAGCGCGTCCTGCTTCCGTGCGAACGCGCGCAGCAGCGTGGCCTGCGGCAGCTGCCACCACACTGCGGTGGTGTGCAGTTCCTGGTCGGGCAGGTTGACCGGGCCGTAGCCGATGTTCTCGTGCGTGTAGTAGCGGATCTTCTTGTAGCCGGCCACGCGCCGCACCACGTGTACCTCGCCGTGGTGCGAATCGCCGCGCCCGGCGCCATCGCCGTCGAAGCGGTCCAGCACCTTCAACCTGGTGAAGTCGATGCTGTCGGTGTAGTAGTCCACGTGGGTGCGGGTGACGTAGGCCTTGCGCCCGTCCCAGTCCAGCCGCTCCACCTGGTAGGGCGCGCTCTGCACCATGTGGATCGCACCTTCGTACAGGGTCAGCGCGGCGGTGGAGTAGTCCACCTCGGCGATGATCTGCTGCTTGCCGTCGCTGCGGTCCACCACCACGAAGTTGCCGTCGGCCACCGCGCGCAGGCTCACTGCGTTGGCCGGGTAGCTGTCGGCGATCCACTCCCAGCGCTCGCCTTCCTGATGCACCACCTCGCTCTCGGCCAGCGCCTGAAGGAACACCAGCGGGTCGATCGGCCCGAACGGTTCACCTGAGAGGAACGGCAACTCGAACGCGGCGCAGCGGATGTGGTCGAACAGGATCAGCGGCTGGTCGGGCGCGGTGCGCGCGTGCTCGGGTGTGGCGCTGGCAAAGAAATCCGGGTGCCGCACCACGTACTGGTCCAGCGGCTGGCTGCTGGCAACCATCACCCCGAGCGCGGCCTGCTGGCGGCGGCCGGCGCGGCCGAAGCGCTGCCACGTCGCCGCCACGCTGCCGGGGTAGCCGTTGAGCACCACCACGTCGAGCGCGCCGATGTCCACGCCCAGCTCCAGCGCCGAGGTACTGACGATGCCGTCGATGTTGCCGGCGCGCATTGCTCGCTCCACCTCGCGGCGCTCGGTGGGCAGGTAACCACCGCGATAGGCGCGGATGCGCGCCGGCTTGCGCGGGTCGTTGTCGAAGATATCCTTCAGGTACTTGGTCAGCACCTCCACCATCAACCGCGTCTGCGCGAACACCAGCGTCTTCAGCCCGCTCTTGATCGCGATGCGGGCGATGCGGTTGGCCTGCGAGCGCGCCGAGGCGCGCAGGCCGAGGTCGGGATTGATGACCGGCGGGTTCCACAGCAGCACGTGCTTCGGTCCGCTGGGCGCGCCGGATTCGGTGATCGCATGCACGCGCTCCTCGACCAGCGCCTCGGCGTGCGCGTGCGGGTTGCCGATGGTGGCCGAGCACAGGATGAACTGCGGTTGTACGCCGTAGAACGCGCAGATGCGCTTGAGCCGGCGGATCACGTTGGTGACGTGGCTGCCGAACACGCCGCGGTAGGTGTGGATCTCGTCGATCACCACGTAGCGCAGGTTCTCGAAGAACTGCGCCCATTTGGTGTGGTGCGGCAGGATTGCCTGGTGCAGCATGTCGGGGTTGCTGACCACGATGTCGCCATGCAGGCGGATCGCCTGTCGCGCATCGCCCGGCGTATCGCCGTCGAAGGTGAAGGCGCGCACGCCCAGCTCGCCGGCGCGGTTCAGTTCCAGCAGTTCGGCCACCTGGTCCTGCGCCAGCGCCTTGGTCGGGAACAGGTACAGTGCCTTGGCGTTGCCCCGCATCGCCGCGCTCACCACCGGCAGCGTGTAGCACAGCGACTTGCCCGACGCGGTGGGGGTGACGATGGCGACGTGCTCACCGCGCTGCGTCGCCGCCCACGCTTCGGCTTGGTGCGAATACAGCTGCCCGATGCCGCGCGCCTGCAATGCCGCCTTCAGTGCCTTGGGCACGTCATCGGGAATCGGCGAGTATTGGCCCTCGCGGCCGGGGATCGTGAAGCTGCCCGTCACCCGGTCGCCGTAGCGCTTCGCCAGTCGCTTGCCGAGCAAGGCACCGTCGCGCGAGGGCAGGCCGTCGGTGGTCGCCAGCGCCCGTTCGCTGGCTTCGGTGCGGGGAGCGAGGGAAAACGCCATGCCGGTACTGCCGATCAAAGGACGGCATGGAAGCACATCGGCGTCTCATCCCGTGAGACGGCCAGGCGCCAACGAAATCCGAATCCGCCGTCCGTAAACTGCCGGCCCGGCATGCAGGATGGAGACGGCAACGGTGAAGGCGGGTGGATGGTGGTCGATGGCGCTGGCCGGCACGTTGCTGGCGGGTGCGGCACAGGCGCAGCAGGCGCTGCCGGAACAGCCTGCTGCGGTCGCCGAAGATACCGAGGACGCATTCCGGCCCACGCCGGCCGACGGCGACGTCACCACCCTGGACGAGGTACGCGCGCTCAAGCCCGAGGACGACCCGCCGCTGGACCTGTACCGCTTCAGGAACCCGGTGCAGGTGGAAGACAACCGCTTCAGCCGTTCATGGAGCGAGCCGCCCACGCCGGAGCAGGTCAGCCTGAGCGGCGGCTACATTTTCCTGGGCATCAACTACGGCCTGATGGCCGCTGCCAAGGGCCTGCACAAGCTGACCAACGGCCGCGACCAGATCCAGTCTGCCGTTGCCCGCCCGCCACCGCTCAGCGAAGAGCAATTGCGCCGCGCTGCCGCCCACTGCGAAGCGGAGCAGTGCGCGGATTGAGGCGGTTGTCACCCGGCCGGATTTGATGCGCCGGTTGCGGTGCCGCGGGGCACATCGGCTAAAGTGGCGCGATGACGAAAGAGCACATTCCCGGCGGCCTGTTGATCGCCATCGAGGGCATCGACGGGGCCGGTAAGTCCACGCTGGCGCGGCGGCTGGCCGACATTCTGGAGCAGGCCGGGGCCGAGGTGGTGCTGAGCAAGGAGCCGACCAACGGGCCGTGGGGCACGCAGTTGCGGGCCTCGGCCGCCACCGGCCGGCTGAGCCCGGAAGAAGAGGTGGAGCTGCTGCTGCGCGACCGCCGCCAGCACGTGGAGGAACTGGTCCTCCCGGCGCTGCAGCGCGGCGCGGTGGTCATCCTCGACCGCTATTTCCCGTCGATGGTGGCCTACCAGGGTGCGGCCGGGTTGCCGGTGGACGAGCTGTTGCAAATGAACGATTTCGCGCCGCGCCCGCATCTGCTGCTGCTGCTCGACCTGCCGCCGGCAACCGGGTTGGCGCGCATCCGTGCCCGCGGTGACGTGCCCAATCATTTCGAGACGGCGCAGAACCTGGAGCGCTGCCGCGCGATCTTCCAGCAGTTGGATATCGCCAACAAGCAGGTGATCGATGCCAGCGGCAACGAAGCGCAGGTGCTGCGCGAAGCGCATGCGGCCATCGCCGCGACACTGGCCCGGCAGCTTGCCGGGGATGCGGCTGCGTCACCGGAAAGCCAGCGCAAGCTGCAACGCCTGACGACCACCGATTTCGGTTGAATGACAGGCCGGGGCTTGTCCTGCACGCCCCGACGACACCGCCGTGACCACAGACGACAAGGGGCGGCCGCAGCCACCCCTTGTCGTTACTCGTTGTTGCGCAGGCTCAGGCTTGCTCGCCGGCCTTGCGCGGGGCCAGCCACAGCAGGGCCACGAACAACGCGATCATCAGCGCGCCCACCGCGAACACGGTGTCGCCGGGTACCCGCAGCCATACCAGCAGGTCAATGATCGGGCGGTTCATGAACTCGGCCGAGCGGGCGTACCAGTAGCCGTGCTCCAGGTTCGCCTCCAACTGCAGCACGCCCATCGGCAGCAGCGTCAGCAGGGTCATCAGCGCCAGGCCGATGTTCATCGACCAGAAACCGCCGCGGATCAGCCCGTTCCTCCAGACGCTGTCCGGCTTCAGCCCGCGCAGGCAGTACAGCATCAGGCCGATGCCGAGCATGCCGTACACGCCGAACAGCGCGGTGTGGCCGTGGGCCGCGGTGAGGTTGGTGCCCTGCATGTAGAACAGCGCCAGCGGGGTGTTGATCAGGAAGCCGAGCAGGCCGGCACCGATCAGGTTCCAGAAACTGACCGCGAGGAAGAACATGATCGGCCAGCGGTAACGCTCCATCCACGGCGTGGCGCGGCTGCTCTTCCAGGTTTCATGCGCTTCCAGCCCGATCAACGCCAGCGGTACCACTTCCAGCGCCGAGATGCTCGCGCCGAGTGCGATCACGCCGGTGGTGACGCCGGCGAAGTACAGGTGGTGGAACATGCCCAGCACGCCGCCGGCCATGAACACGATGGTGGCGAACAGCACGTTGATCGTCGCCGAACGCCCGCGCACCAGCCCCAGCTTGACGAAGATGAAGCTGATCACCGCCACCGCGAACACTTCGAAGAAGCCTTCCACCCACAGGTGCACGATCCAGAAGCGCCAGTAGGTGATGATCGAGATGTGGGTGTCTTCCTTCCACATCAGGCCGGCGGCATAGAGCAGGCCGATGGCCACCGTGGACAGGAACAGCAAGCCGGCGATGTGCCGCGATTCGTTGCCCTTGTTGCGCAGCGCCGGCCACAACCCGCGGCCGACCAGCAGCAGCCACAGCATCAGGCCGATGAACAGGTAGATCTGCCAGAAGCGGCCGATGTCGGTGTATTCCCAGCCCTGGTGGCCGAACCAGAAGTTCTTCGACAGGCCGAGCTTGTGCATCACCGCCATCCATTGGCCGGCGAAGGAACCGACCACGATGATGATCAGGCTGATGAACAGGAAATTGACCCCGAACCGCTGGTACTTCGGCTCATGCCCGGAAATGGCCGGGGCCAGGTACAGGCCGGTGGCCAGCCACGCGGTGGCGATCCACAGGATGGCCAACTGCGTGTGCCAACTGCGGGTCACCGCGTAGGGCAGGTAGTTGGCGATGGCGAAACCGTAGGCTTCCTGGCCTTCGATCTGGTAATGCGCGGTGGTTGCGCCCATCAGGATCTGCACCAGGAACAGTGCCATCACCACCCAGAAATACTTGGCGGTGGCGCGCATCGACGGGGTTACCGCAATGGTGCGTGCCGGGTCGCTTGCCGGTGGCGTCAGCGGCTTCTCCTTGCCGTGGTAGACCGCGTAGTGCCACGCCAGCAGGCCGATGCCGGCGATCATGAACAGGATCGAGAACATCGACCACATGAAGCTGCTGGAAGTGGGCAGGTTGCCGACCAGCGGCTCGTGCGGGAAGTTGTTGGTGTACGACTTCACGTCACCGGGGCGGTTGGTCACCGTTGCCCATGACGCCCAGAAGAAGAACCCGGTCATCAACTGGCGCTGCCCCGCATCCGGCACCGGGTTCTCGCGCAACGCATAGGCCTCGCGCAATCCGGCGGTGGCCGGGTCGTCGGAGAACACGCTGACGTAGTGCGCGGCCACCTGTGCAATCGCCTGCGCACGCTCGTCGGAAACGGTGAGCACACCGCTGGCGGGGTCATAGGTGTTGCGGCGGATCTCCGGCCGGATCTCGGCCTGGAGCTTGGCCTGTTCGCTGTGGTCGAGGTCGGCGTAGGGCTTGCCGTATTCGGCCTGCGCGCGCAGCTCCAGCAACGCCACCACTTCCTTGTGCAGCCATTCGGCCGACCAGTCCGGGGCAATCAATGCGCCGTGGCCCCAGATCGAGCCGTTCTGCTGGCCGCCGATGCTTTGCCAGACGACGCGGCCGGCCTGGATGTCGTCACGGGTATAGAGCACCTGCCCGCTTTCGCTCACCACCTGCTCCGGCATGGGCGGCGCGGTCTGGTAGATGTCCTTGCCTATCCACAACATGATGCCGAAGCTGACGATCAGCAGGGCTCCGAGGCCCAGCCACAATCGGCGGGTGATCTGCACACTTTTTGGTTCCATTGCCTGGCTCTCCGCTTGGGTGGGCGCCACCGTAAGCAACTGCCGGCCTGAGCCTGTTGACGTGATTTCGGTCCAGACCGCCATCCCCATGGCGCGGCTCCCTTATACCCAAGCAGGCGGGGCTTGACCAATGGTGGCGAGAAGGAGGTGGGCCGGGAGCGCCATGCACCGCGCCGGAGCCAACCGGCGGCCGCGGCCATGCCCTTCGGCTCATGCGCGGGCCGCTGGACACGGACACGATGGGCAGTCCATTTCCCTGGCGAGGTCTGCGTGATGCGGGTATTTCGATTGGCGGTGTTGAGTGTGGCCTTGCTGGCGGCGACAGGCTTGGCGTATGCCACGCCCGTACCGGTACTGGTGGATGCGCGCGGCATGGCGATCAGCGAAGCCGCCTACCCGGGCACGATCGTGCTGGAGGTGGACGCCACCGACCTCGGCCAGCGCGTGTTCAAGCTGCGCCAGACCGTGCCTGTGCAGGCCGGGCTGCAGCGCTTCCACTACCCGGCATGGCTACCCGGCAACCATGCGCCCAGCGGCGCGATCGAGAAACTGGCCGGGTTGGTCGTCACCGGCAATGGCCAGCGCCTGGACTGGGTGCGCGACCCGCTCGACGTCTACACTTTCAACGTGCAGGTGCCCGAGGGTGTGCGCGAACTGCGCATGGATTACCAGTTCCTCAGCCCCACCGATGCATCGCAGGGCCGCACGGTGATGACGCCGAACATGCTCAACCTGCAATGGAACGCGATGCTGCTGTACCCGGCCGGCCACGCCGCGCATGCCATCAGCTATCGCGCCAGCGTGCGCTACCCGCAGGGCTGGGAAGCGGCCAGCGCGCTGGAAGTGGAGCGCCGCGACGGCGACACCGTGCACTACGCGCCGACCAACCTGGAAATCCTGGTCGATTCGCCGGTGTTCGCCGGCCGCTACCACCGCACCTTCGACCTGGCCCCGGCCGGCACCCGCCCGGTACGGGTGAACGTGTTCGCCGACCGCGCCAAGGATCTGGAAGCCAAGCCCGAGCACATCGAGCAGCACCGCGCGCTGGTGACGCAGGCGCGCAAGCTGTTCGGCGCCGAGCATTACGACCATTACGACTTCCTGTTCGCGGTAACCAACCAGCTCGGCGGTATCGGCCTGGAACACCAGCGCTCCAGCGAAAACAGCGAGGGCCGCGACTACTTCAGCGGCTGGGATGCCAAGGTTGGCAGCAGTGACCTGCTCGGCCACGAGTACACGCATTCGTGGGACGGCAAGTACCGGCGCCCGGCCGACCTGGCCACGCTGCACTACAACGTGCCGATGCAGGGCAGCCTGTTGTGGGTGTACGAAGGCCAGACCCAGTACTGGGGCAACGTGCTGACCGCGCGCGCCGGCCTGCGCCCGCTGGACGCCTCGCGTGATGCGCTGGCGCTGGTCGCGGCCACCTATGCCGACAACCGCCCCGGCCTGGAATGGCGCTCGCTCGGCGACACCACCAACGACCCGGTGATTGCCCGCCGCAAACCCAAGCCCTACCGCGGCTACCAGATGAGCGAGGACTACTACCAGGGCGGGCAGATGCTGTGGCTGGAGGCCGACGTGCGCATCCGCAGCCTCAGCAAGGGCCGGCGCAGCCTCGACGATTTCGCCCGCACCTTCTTCGGCCGGAACGATGGCCAGTGGGAACGCCCGGACACCTACACCTTCGACGACGTCGCCGCGACGCTGGAACAGGTGCAGCCCACCGGCGACTGGACGCAGTTCCTGCGCGAGCGGCTGGAACGCAGGACCGGTCTGGTTGGCGGCATCGAAGCGGCGGGCTGGAAGCTGGTCTACAACGACAAGCCAAGCGCCTATTACCGCGCGCTGATGAAGGGCCGCGGCGCCAATTTCATCTACTCGCTGGGCATGGCGCTGGACGGCAGCGGCCGCGTTGGCGAAGTGCGCTGGGACGGCCCGGCGTTCAATGCCGGCCTCGGCAGTGGCATGCAGGTACTGGCGGTCAACGACCTGCAATACGGCGCCGACGAACTGGAAGAAGCGGTGCGTGCGGCCAAGGACGGCAAGCAGCCGATCCGCCTGCTGGTCAAGGACATGGACGTCTACCGCAGCCTGAGCATCGACTACCACGGCGGCCTGCGCTATCCGGCGCTGCAACGCATCGAGGGCACGACCGATTACCTGACGCCGATCTTCAGCGCGAGGAAGTGAGGCTTGAGCCCCTCTCCCATCGGGGTGAGACCGCACGGCTTGCGCGCCACTGGCGCGCATGCGGTTGAGCGCCCACGCCGCTGGCGTGGGCCGGGGCGCGGGTTTTAGCCCCTCTCCCTCCGGGGTGAGAGGGGCAGTTTGCGAACCGCTGGTTCGCTGCCCCACGAACGCCCTTGCGCCAGCGCAAGGGCCGGGGCGCGAAGCGGGGGTTGGGGTGAGGGGAAACGAAGTCACGATGGTCAACCATCATGGACTCCGTTCGCCCCTCATCCGCCCCTACGGGGCACCTTCTCCCGGAGGGAGAAGGGAGAAGGGAGAAGGGAGAAGCAGCAATCCTGCCCAGTTGTCTCCCGATGGGAGAAGGAAACGGCAGGCTGCCTCAAACCGGGTACCACGCCAGCGCGGCGCGAAAATCATCCGCCGCCTGCCATTCGTGCAGATGCCAGCGCGTCGCCTCGCCCAGACCCGGGTCGCACCACAGCAACTGCAGCGCGCCAGCGTCATCGGGTGCGAAGCGCAGCTTGTGCAGGCCGAAGGAAATGCCGTGGCCGTGCGCCTTCAGCAGCGCCTCCTTGGCGCACCAGACACGGAAGAACCAATACTCGCAACCGGCCTCGTCCAGCGCGTCCAGCCAGGCGATTTCGCCGGGGTGGAAGAAGCGGCGGATCACCTCGCGCATCTGCCGACGCGGGCGTTGCTTTTCCAGGTCCACGCCCAGCCGCACGTGCTCGCCCAGCGCCACCAGCAGGTGGCCGCCGCTGTGACTCCAGCCGGTACCATAGTGCGCCAGTTCGCCGATCAACCACGGCCGGTTGCGCTGGTCGCGGGTCAGCGGCAGCGCCTGCGGCGTGCTGCCCAGCTCGGCCGCCAGCAGCTCGCGTGCCTGCGGTTCCCCACGGGTGCCGGGCACGTGCGGCAGTTGCCAGACACGCACCTGCCCGAACTGCCATGAGCGCAACTGCGTCATCGCTGCCCACCGCCAGTCCACGGCCGCTTCACGCCCGATCGGCTTGACTGGGCTGGCCGCACCCATCCGGGTGCATTGACGCAGGGAGATACTCGCATGATCGGTTTCATCATCTGGTTGATCGTGGGCGGCATCGTCGGCTGGCTGGCCAGCATCATCATGCGCCGCGACGCGCAGCAGGGCATCCTCTTGAACATCGTGGTCGGCATCATCGGCGCGATGGTGGCCGGCTTCCTGTTCGGCGGCGGCAGCATCAACGGTGCAATCACGCTGCGCTCGTTCCTGCTCTCGCTGCTCGGCGCGGTGATCCTGCTGGCCATCGTCAACCTGTTCACACGCAAGAGCGTCCGTTGAGGCAGCAGTGAGACACGAGGAGTGAGGAGTGGGAGGAAGCAGCAGCGCCGCTCTTTCCCGCTTCTCACTCCTCTTCGCTCACTCCTCGACCTGCACCCACGCCGGTGCGTGGTCGCTGGGCCGTTCCCAGGTGCGCGGCTCGCGGTCGATTCCCGCTGCCTGTACACGGGGTTTCAGCGCATCGGAAACCAGGGTCAGGTCGATGCGCAGGCCGAGGTCGCGGCGGAAACCGGCGGCGCGGTAATCCCACCAACTGAAGATGCCGGCCGCGTCGTTGTGCAGGCGGAAGCCGTCGTGCAGGCCCAGGTCGAGCAGTTTCTTCAGCGCCGCGCGCTCGGCGCTGGAGGTGAGGATGTGGTCGTCGTTCCACACCACCGGGTCGTGCACGTCGCGCTCGTCCGGGGCGATGTTGAAATCGCCCAGCACCACCAGCTTGGGATGGCGCTGCAATTCGGCGGCGACCCACTCGTGCACCGCTTCCAGCCAGCGCAGCTTGTAGGCGTACTTGTCGGTGCCCACGTCCTGGCCGTTGACCACGTAGAGATTGATGACGCGCACGCCGCCCACGGTGCCGGCGATCACCCGTTGCTGCACGTCGTCGAAACCGGGGATGCCGATCTGCACGTCCTCGATCGGCTCACGCGCCAGCAACGCCACGCCGTTGTAGGTCTTCTGCCCGGCAAACACGTTGCGGTAACCCAGTTCGAGCAGGCGCGTATCGGGGAATTTGTGGTCCTCGAGCTTGGTTTCCTGGATGCCGACCACATCGGGGGCGAAGGCAGCCAGCCACTGTTCCAGGTGAGGCAGGCGGACATTGAGCGAATTGACGTTCCAACTGGCGATTTTCATGCGGCGATTCTAACGGCCAGGCTGCATGTGGGGGTGCACGCGCCGTTGGCGTGGTCGTTGCCGCGGTGGCAAACGAAAAGGGCCGCCCCTTCCGAGGCGGCCCCTGCATCGGTCAAAGCCGTGCCTGCCTCAGTGCTTGGCAGCCTTGCTGGCACCAATGCCGGTTTCGGCACGCACCTGCTGTGCCGGGTAGGCGGCACGTTCGGCCTGGGCGTTCCGGCTCTTGTCGGTGATCGAGAAGAACCAGATGCTGACGAAGGCCAGCGTCATCGAGAACAGCGCCGGGCTGGTGTACGGGAACGGCGCGCTGCCGGCGGGGTTGCCCAGCGTGGCTTCCCATACCGATGGCGACACAAGGGTCAGGATCAGCGACGAGGCCAGGCCCAGCGAACCACCGATCACCGCGCCGCGCGTGGTGCAGTCCTTCCACAGCAGCGACAGGATCAGCACCGGGAAATTGGCCGATGCGGCAATTGCGAAGGCCAGTGACACCATGAACGCCACGTTCTGCTTCTCGAACACGATGCCCAGCAGCACCGCGATCACGCCCAGCGCCAGCGTGGTGATGCGCGACACGCGCAGCTCCGAGCCCGGCGGCGGGTTGCCCTGCTTGAACACCGTGGCATACAGGTCATGCGACACCGCCGAGGCACCGGACAGGGTCAGGCCAGCCACCACGGCGAGGATGGTGGCAAACGCCACCGCCGAGATGAAGCCCATGAACAGGTTGCCGCCCACCGCGTTGCCGACCAGCACCGCGGCCATGTTCGGCCCGCCCTGGATGGTGCCGGTCACCGGATCGGCGTAGCCGGGATTGGTCAGGACCAGTGCGATCGCACCGAAGCCGATGATGAAGATCAGGATGTAGAAGTAGCCGATCCAGGTGGTTGCCCACAGCACCGACTTGCGCGCCTGCTTGGCATCGGGAACGGTGAAGAAGCGCATCAGGATGTGCGGCAGGCCGGCGGTGCCGAACATCAGCGCCATGCCGAAGGAGATTGCCGAGATCGGGTCCTTGACGAAGCCGCCGGGGCCCATGATCGCCAAACCGGTACTGGCCGCTTCTTCCGCACTCTTGCCACTGTTGGCTGCGATCTGGGTCTTGACCCGCACCGCCTCGCTGAACAGCGCTTCGAAGCTGAAGTTGAACTGCCACATCACCATCAAGGCCATGAAGGTGACGCCGAACAGCAGCAGGCAGGCCTTGATGATCTGCACCCAGGTGGTGGCGGTCATGCCGCCGAACAGCACGTAGACCATCATCAGCACGCCGACCAGCGCCACCGCCACCCAGTAGTCTAGGCCGAACAGCAGCTTGATCAGGGCGCCGGCGCCGACCATCTGCGCGATCAGGTAGAACAGCACCACCACCAGCGTGCCGGAGGCGGCAAACATGCGGATGGGCTTCTGCTGGAAGCGGTAGCCGGCGACGTCGGCAAAGGTGAAGCGGCCGAGGTTGCGCAGGCGCTCGGCCATCAGGAAGGTCAGGATCGGCCAACCGACGAGGAAGCCCAGCGCGTAGATCAGGCCGTCGTAGCCGTTGGTCATCACCGCCGCGGTGATGCCGAGGAACGATGCCGCCGACATGTAGTCACCGGCAATGGCCAGGCCATTCTGGAAACCGGTGATGCCGCCGCCGGCGGTGTAGAAATCCGACGCCGACTTGGTGCGCGCCGCCGCCCATTTGGTGATGCCCAGGGTGGCCAGCACGAAGGCCGCGAACATGATGATCGCGGTCCAGTTGGTCGGCTGGCGCACGGTCTGGCCGATGTCGCCACCGGCGGCCAGGGCCGCACCGCTGGCAAGCAGCAGGCCGAGCAACGCGCCCGAACGCAACAGGGAGTGGCTCATTGTGCGTCCTCCACGATCTGCTGGGTCATCGCGTCGAACTGCTTGTTGGCGCGACGCACGTAGAAGCCGGTGATGGCGATAGTGAACACCATCAGCCCCAGCGCGATCGGAATACCGACGGTGGTGATCCTGCCCGCCCCGATCGGCGTGGCAAGGAAGGCCTTGTCGAAGGCGATCAGACCGATGTAGCCGTAATAGGCCAGCAGCATCAGCACGGTAAGAGTCCAACCCAACTTGTTGCGCGTGCTGCGCAGGCGTTGGTAAAGCGGGTTGGAAGCGATCCGCTCAACACGGGGATCGACGGAAGCATTCATCGGGATTCTCCAGGTATTGGGAATGCAAACGCCCTGGCATGCGGTGCATGCCCTGGCGGTGACATGAGTGCTCCCCGTGGGGGTAGGGAGATGCTGCGTACTGCGAGGTGGGGCCGGCAACGCGGGCATCGCGCCCACGCTGCCGGATGACTCAGAAGCTGTACTTGGTGGTGAACTGCAGGCGGCTGATGTCGCCCTTGCGGCCGTCCTCGATCTCGCGCACGCCGTACATCAGCTCGGCGCCGATATCGACCTTGGGCATCGGCGTGTAGAACACGTTGCCGCGGATCGACTGCACGCTCTTGGTCACCAGGTTGCCGGTGAGCGAGGCGTTGTTGTCGTAGTCGCTGCGGGCGTAGATCAGGTTGGTGCGCAGCTTCGGCGTGAACGCATGGCGCCAGCCGACGTAGGCGGCGATCACGCCGGTCGGATCCAACTGGTCGCGAATGGCGTCGTAGGCGCTGTCGCCGGTGATGCCCAGGCCGATGTAGCGCGAGATGCCTTCACCGCCGGTGAGCTGGTAGTGCAGGCTGTCGCTGCCGCCCATAACCCACTTGCCGCCCAGGGTCACGCCGCCGGCCATCTTGCTGGCGTCGGCGCCGCTGGCCTGGTTGTCCACCTGCAACTGGCGCAGCAGGCCGGCCACGCCGAACGTGCCCCAGGTGCCCTTCCAGCCGTAGCGTGCGGTCAGGTCGGGCAGCGAGCCACGGTCGGAATTGGCCGCGCCGACCAGCGTGGTTTCCGGGTTTTCCAGCGCCACGCTGAAACCGCCGTTGGTGTAGCGCAACTGCGCCTGGCGCACGAACACCACGCCATCGGTCGGGCCGACGAAGTCCACCGCCTCGGGAATCGAGGCGGCGTCCATGAAGTTGGACCAGGTCTGGCCGGCCAGCCAGTTGTTCCAGTACATGTAGGCGTGGCGCAGGGTCACGCCATAGGTGTTGGTGGCGCTCTGGTTGCCCAGCGAGTTGCCGAAGAAGTCCATCTCCACCAGGGCGCCGGCCTTGTCGCCGTTTTCGGCAACGTGATCGACGCCGAGGTTGAAGCGCGAGAACTTGGCGTGTGCGTTGTAGTCCAGGCTGGAACGCTCGCCCGAGCCGCCGGCACCGTGCACCGGGGTTTGCCCCGGCAGGTACAGCGCGCGGCCGGTGGCATCGTCGGCAAGCTGGCCGTCGCCGGTCCGGGTGGCAAGGAAATCGGCCTTGATGAAGCCGCCGAACTTGAACGTGGTGCCCGCCGCCGCGCCGGGGGTGATGCTGGTGAGCTGGATCGGCTGCTTGCCGGCCGGCAGTGACGGTGTGGTCGCCGCTGCCGCGCTGGCCGCCTGTTCGGCGCGGGCCTGCTGCACCTCGCTTTGCGTCTGCACGATGGCGCCCTGTTGCTGCTGCTGGGTGGCAAGCAGCAGTTGCACTTGTCGCTCCAGGTCGGCCACGCGCGCTTCCAGCGCCTTTTCCTTCGCGGTGTCGGCAAAGGCCATGCCCGGCGCCAGCAGCACCACGAACAATGCCGTTGCGAGGGGGCGGCGGACCGTTTTCGGGATGTTTCTGTTCATTGCTCTGCCTCTCTCCGGCTGGCGTTGTCGGCCGCGTCGGTACACGGTTGCCGGCAGGGTGCGCGGCCTGCGTGGCGGGCGGCTATTCGCCATTAGTCGAAGGAATGCCTGCATTCGACCATCGTCTAACGCCGCAGGCAGCGCGGCCGGGAGTGGATGCGGCACACTTGGGGAGTACCGGCCGCATCGCACCGATGTGGCTCCCCCATTGGTTACAAGTGCAAAGGTGAGGGTGTTGTCATGGCTGATCTCTATCCCGTCGATCCGCAGTTCGCCGCCACGTCGCGGATCGACAAGTCCACCTACCAGAAGCTGTACCGCGAATCGGTGGAAAACCCCGATGCCTTCTGGGGCAAGGCCGCCGAGCGCCTGGACTGGTACGTCAAGCCGACCAAGGTGAGGAACGTCAGCTACAAGCTGGACGATTTCCGCATCAAGTGGTTCGAGGATGGCGAGCTCAACGTCAGCGTCAATTGCCTGGACCGCCAACTGGCCACGCGCGGTGACAAGACCGCGATCCTGTTCGAGCCGGACGGCCCCGACGCGCCGGCGCAGCAGGTGACCTACCGCGAACTGCACGAGCGCGTGTGCAAGCTCGGCAATGCGCTGCGCAACCTCGGCGTGGTCAAGGGCGACCGCGTCACCATCTACCTGCCGATGATCGTCGATGCCGCGGTGGCGATGCTGGCCTGCGCACGCATCGGCGCGATCCACTCGGTGGTGTTCGGTGGTTTTGCCGCCAATTCCATTGCCGACCGCGTCGGCGACTGTGGCAGCAAGCTGATCATCACCGCCGACGAGGGCCTGCGCGGCGGCAAGAAAGTGCCGCTGAAGGCCAACGTCGATGCCGCGCTGAAATTGCCCGGCACCAATACCGTCGAAACCGTGCTGGTGGTGCGCCATACCGGCTCGCCGGTGGACATGCAGGCCCCGCGCGACCGCTGGTTCCACGACGTGGTGGATTCGCAGCCGGCGCAGTGCGAGCCGGAGCGCATGAATGCCGAGGACCCGCTGTTCATCCTCTACACCTCCGGTTCCACCGGCAAGCCCAAGGGCGTGCTGCACACCAGCGCCGGCTACCTGCTGTTCTCGGCCTATACGCATGAAGCGGTGTTCGACCTGCGCGAGGACGACGTCTACTGGTGCACCGCCGACGTCGGCTGGGTCACCGGCCACAGCTACATCGTCTACGGCCCGCTGGCCAACGGCGCCACTTCGGTGATGTTCGAAGGTGTGCCCAACTACCCGAACACCTCGCGCTTCTGGGAAGTGATCGACAAGCACCAGGTCACCATTTTCTACACCGCGCCGACCGCGATCCGCGCGCTGATGCGCGAGGGCGAGGAGCCGGTCAAGCGCACCTCGCGCAAGAGCCTGCGGCTGCTCGGCAGCGTCGGCGAGCCGATCAATCCGGAAGCCTGGCGCTGGTACCGCGACGTGGTGGGCGACGGCCGTTGCCCGGTGGTCGATACCTGGTGGCAGACCGAAACCGGCGGCATCCTGATCTCGCCGCTGCCCGGCGCGGTGGACCTCAAGCCCGGCTCGGCGACGCTGCCGTTCTTCGGCGTGCAGCCGGCGCTGGTCAGCGCCGAGGGCGAAATCCTCGAAGGCGCGGCCGAAGGCAACCTGGTGATGAGCGACTCCTGGCCGGGGCAGATGCGCACCGTCTATGGCGACCACCAGCGCTTCATCGACACCTATTTCCGCACCTACCCCGGCTATTACTTCAGTGGCGACGGCTGCCGCCGCGACGAGGACGGCTACTACTGGATCACCGGCCGCGTCGATGACGTCATCAACGTCTCCGGCCACCGCATCGGCACCGCCGAAGTGGAGAGCGCGCTGGTGCTGCACCCGAAGGTGGCCGAGGCCGCGGTGGTCGGCTTCCCGCACGACATCAAGGGCCAGGGCATCTACGCCTACGTCACCCTGGTGGCCGAGGAAACGCCCAGCGACGAATTGCAGAAGGAACTGATCGCCTGGGTGCGCAAGGTCATCGGCCCCACCGCCACCCCCGACCACCTGCAATGGGCGCCGGGCCTGCCCAAGACCCGCTCCGGCAAGATCATGCGCCGCATCCTGCGCAAGATCGCCGAGAACGCCCCGGACCAACTCGGCGACACCTCGACCCTGGCCGACCCCTCGGTGGTGGCCTCGCTGGTGGAAGAACGCAAGGTGCGTTGACGGCTGGGAATAGGGAAACGGGAATGGGGAATCGTTTGAAGAGGCTCCCCGTTTCCTTGACTACTCTGGCAACGCCTCATTCCTTCAGGCTCCAATCCCTTACCGCTCGCAAGACACGGGCTTTTGCTGTTTCCACTCCCCTTTCTCCATTCCCTATTCCCGGCTTCTCCATGCCCACCCTGCTCATCGCCGACGACCACCCGCTGTTCCGCGAAGCCCTGCGCGGTGCGGTGCAGCGGGTGATTCCCGGCGTGACCCTGCTGGAAGCCGACAGTGTCGAGGCGCTGTACGCGCTGGCCGAGCAGCATCCCGATGCCGACCTGGTGCTGATGGACCTGAACATGCCCGGCGCGCAGGGCTTCAACGCGCTGGTGCACCTGCGCTCGCTGCATCCGCAACTGCCCATCGTGGTGGTGTCCGCGCGCGAGGAGGCCACGGTGATGCGCCGCGCGCTGGACCACGGTGCGTTCGGCTTCATCCCCAAGTCGGCCGACTCGGACACCATCGGCCAGGCGCTGGGCACCATCCTCGACGGCGAGCGCTGGGCACCGGCCGAGGCGCACAACGTGCCGCCCACGCCGAATGAGGAACGCGAGGTCGGCCAGCGCCTGCGCGAGCTGACCCCGCAGCAGTTCCGGGTATTGCAGATGCTCGGCGTCGGCCGTTTGAACAAGCAGATCGCGTGGGACCTGGGCGTCTCCGAGGCGACCATCAAGGCCCACGTCACCGCCATCCTGCGCAAACTCGGCGTCACCAACCGCACCCAGGCGGTGCTGATGGCCGGCAAGCTGGCGATCGACGACGACAGCATCGTGCTGCCGCCGGAAGAAGAGTGAAAGTCAGGAACGAGTAGAAGCAACGGCAGGTTCCTTTTTTCCGGCCGAGCACTGTCAGCCGGGATTCCCCATTGTTGCTTTCGCCATTACTCGTTCCGCGTTTCTCCGCACTCGTTCCTGCTAGAATCCACGCCCCCTTGGGGAGTAGCCTGCTTCCGGCAACGGAAGCGCACGTATCAACACACTCGGCCATTGCGCCGTGGTACGTGTAGCCAGATCCGGTTGGCGAGACCAGCGGCACGCGCGCACAACGACAGGTTGGGCGTGCCGTGTGCCGCCGCGTCGCCGCCCGACCTGCAAGCTTTCGTGAATGTCCCCGTTTTCCATCCTCCTGATCGGCCTGGCCATGTCCACCGATGCCTTTGCCGCAGCCATCGGCAAGGGTGCGGCGATGCGTCGCCCGCAGTTGCGCGAAGCACTGCGCGCCGGGCTTATCTTCGGCACCATCGAAGCGCTGACGCCGGTGCTGGGCTGGTTGCTGGGCCGCGCCGCCTCGCATTACGTGGAAGCATTCGACCACTGGATCGCCTTCGTGCTGCTTGGCGCGCTGGGTGTGCACATGATCGTGGCCGGTTTGCGCACGGATACGGACGAAGACGACGCTGCCGGCGCGCAAGCGGATGACGGCAACCGCCATCACCGTTTCTGGACGCTGGCCGCCACCGGCCTGGCCACCAGCATCGACGCCGCCGCAGTGGGCGTGAGCCTGGCCTTTCTCGACGTGCACATCGGCGTGGTGGCGCTGGTGATCGGCCTGTGCACGTTGCTGATGGTGACCCTGGGCATCATGCTCGGCCGCGCGTTGGGAGTGCTGGTCGGCAAGCGCGCGGAAATCATCGGTGGCGTGATCCTGATCCTGGTCGGCAGCGGCATCCTTTACGAACACCTGCAAGGCGCAGCCTGAGTCAGCGGTCGAGCATTGCCGAAGGTGTGTTGATGCGCTCTGGCGAAAACGAACGCGACATCAGCGCCTGCGTTCCAGCCACCACAGCAGCGCTGCCGCCAGCACGAAGGCGAGCAGCCACGGCCAGCGCGGGCCCGGCATGGCTTGCGTGGTGCCTGCGGCGGCAGCGCCGGAGCCACGCAACGCCAGCGTGGCATCGCTGGTGATCCGGGCGTGCAGGGCAGGGGCTTCAGTCGGGTCGATGACTCGCACGCCGGTACTTTGCTCGCCCGCGATGATGCGGTGCCAGCCGGCCTGTTGCGGCCACCAGCCGCTGCATTGGCCGGCCTGCGGGTCGGGCAGCAAGGCGCTGCGCGTGCCATCCGGCGCTTCCGCTTCGCTGCCGGGCGGCAGCCCGCACAACGCGGTGCGCTCACCGGCCCACGCCCATGTCGGCAACTGCTGCAGCGCGGGCGTCGGCAGCGGCCGTGCCAGGGTTGCCAGCACTGCATTCCACAGTTCGGCGTGGGCGTCGGCGTGGCCGGCCAGCACCAGGGTGTAACTGTCGCTGACGGGCAGCACGCCGAGGCGGCCCTGGCCGATGGCGCGCCAACCACCCAGCGCACTGCCGTCGGCGGCATGCAGCAACGGCACCACGTCGGTGCCGGTGAAATCCAGGGTGAAGCGTTCGAGGTTCAGCGCGACGTCGTTGCTGCCTGCGCGGGTGCCGGCATCGCGCCACCTCACCGCAGTGGCCTGCCCGTCGCCGCGCGCCTGCAGCCCCCACTCGCGCAGGGTGTGGCGGGTACTGGCGTCGAGCGTGCCGCCGACCCGCACCAGCACGCCCAGCCCGTCGCGCATCGCCGTGGCGATGGCCGCGCGCTGTGCCGATGACAATGCGGCCAACCGGCGTTCGTCGAGCAGCAGCAGGTCGAGTTTGGCGAGGTTGCCCGCATCCGGCGTTCGCGGTGCATCGCCCAGTTGCATGCCACCGCCGACGGTGATGCCCGTCTGCAGGTGGGCGCCGATGTCGGCCGCCCAGCGTTGCAGGTATTTCAGTTCCGGCCCCGGCGCGCCGGCAAGCAGGCGCAGTGCGGGGGCGGGCATGGCGTGTGCGCGTACCGGCACCGGCAGTTGCTCGAGCAGCATGCCGTCGGCATCCAGCGCACGCAGGGTGAAAGCGACGTCACCCGCTTCGCGCACGCTGGCACTGAGGCGCACGCGGCCGTCCTCGGCAGGCGTGGCAAGGGCGACGCGCTGGCCGGCGGGGTCGAGTAACTCCACCCGTGCCTGCGGCAGGCCCTGCACGCGCGTGCCGACCTCGAAGCGTGCGCCGGCGGCCAGCGGTGGTGGCAGCAGCAGTTCGACCAGCCCGCGTGGTGCGGCGGCCGCAACGAAGCGTGACGCCGGCAGCGCGGTGTCGCGGTCACGCGCCGGCAAGCCCTGACCGATGATGACGAGTTCGTGGGCGTCGGGATGCTGGCGCAGCGCGGTGGCCAGGTCGGGCACCCAGGTGGTGCCGGGCAAGGCGGGTGCTTCCGGCAGGCGCAGGCGGGTGGCCGTGCCTGCTGCAGCCAACTCCGCGGTGGTGGCATCGGCGGTGGCGATGACCAGCGTGGCGGTCGGGACGTGGCGCGCTGGCGGGAACAGGCCCAGCCACAACAACACTGCGGCCAGCAGTTGCAGCATCAGCATCGCGCCCAGCCGCACGCTCGCCGGTCGCGGCCGTTGCAACAGGCGCAGGCTCGCCAGCACCACTGCCAGCGCAATGATGGCCGGGGTCAGCCACGTCATCGTGCGTCCTCCGTGGGTGCAGCCAGCGCATCCAGGTAACGGCGGCCCAGCGCATCGGCGGCATTGCGGCGCTGCGGTGGGCCGGGTGGCCGTTGCAGCGCCGGCCACAATTGCTCGCGCAGGCGCTGCCGGCAGGCGCGGCAATCCGGTTGCTGGCGCAATTCGTCGATCGCCGCGGCGATGTCGAGCGGGTCGGGCACGGCTTGCGGATGGGCATCGAGCCAGCGCGACAAGGCCTCCAGGTCGAGGTCGCCGCCGGTGGTTGCCAACGCCTGCCACGCGCGAACGGGGGTGATGTCGCCGGCTTCGCGCGCCGGCAGTTGCAACGGGCGATTGCCCAGGCCGTCGCGCTTGCCGCTCATGCGCCGGGCCATGTCGATCGGCGGCAGCTCGGGGCCGAGCCGCGCCAGATAGATGCGTTCGGCCTGCTGCACCTGCTTGATGAAGCCCAGCGCCTTGTACGCATGCGGCAGCGCCTGGCCGGGTTCGCCCTGGCGCAGTTGCCCTTCGGACTGCCACATCTGGTCGAGCGCGGCCTTGAGGATGGCGCGGGTCTGCGGGTCGAGCAGGGTTGCCGCTTCGGCGTGGTCGTGGGTGTGGCCGTACTCGGCAAGCACGTCGCTGGCGCTGCCGAAGGCGGGTGCATCGCCATCATGTTCGGCATGGCCATGATCGTGGCCGTCGTCGTGTGCGTGGTCGTGATCGGTGGCGGCGGCATTGCCGGTTGCCGGTTCGTCGCTGGTCGGCGGTGGCTTGGCGGCGCCTTCGCTCTCCTCGCCGAGGAATTGGCCATAGCGCAGGCGCAGGATGCGTTGATCGACACCGATGGCGTCCGAGCGTTTGACGAAGGTGTCGGCGTCGAGCGCGCTGCGCTGCTTCAGCAGCGCCTCGGCGTCGATGATGATCTGGCGCTGGCTGCGGAAGTAGGCCGGCATCACTTTCTTGATGGCACCTTCAAGATCGCTGGCCTGCACTTCCTGCGCGCTGGGCAGGCGCAGGATCAGGCCGGGGCTGCGTGCCTGCTGCGGTTGCGGGCTGCGGTTGTCATGCACGCTGAGGCGTGCGACCACTTCATCACCGGGGCCAACGCCCAGCGCGGCCAGATCGACGTCGTGGCTGAAACGGCGAGCAGTGGCGGTGCCGCTGCCGGTGAGCGTGAGCCGGTGTTGCTGGAAGTCGATGTTCTCGCCACTGCCCCTGGCGGTGGTGAGTTCCAGCAGCGCAGTGGCGGCGATGCCGAAATCGTCACTGGCCTCGAAGCGCAACCGCCATTGCCGCTGGTGCGGCGTCGCCTGGACCAGGGTCTGCGCCGGCTCGATCACCTTCACCTGCGGCGGCCGGTCCGGCACCACGTCGAGCCGGTAGGCACGGCCGGCGTCGGCCAGCGCGGGTTCGCCGACGATGCGATACAGGCCGGAGCGTTGCAGCATTTCGCCGGCCTGCCAGCGCTCGCCTTCGCGTTGCAGCGGCAGTTGCCGGCCATCGTGGAATTGCAGCCACGCGCGTTGCGGTTGTGGCGAAAACTGCAACTGCCAGTGCAGGCGGCTGCCTTGCAAGGCGCGTACATCCAGCTTTTCGCCGCTGCTGGCCGGCTGGCCGGTGTAGGGCGGTGGCGTCACCTGCAATTGCGCGCCTTGCAGTGCGGGTGCAACGAGTGATGCAGGTGTCGTGATGCCGCCGTTGTCGCCGGCTTGCGTTGGCACCTGCGTCGCGCGTGGCCACAGCAGGGCGACGCTGGCGGCCAGCAGTGCGATGCCGAGGCAGGCCAGCAGCCGTGGCCACGGCCAGTGCGGGCGCAGGTCGGGCGGCGTCTGCCGCAGGCGCTGTTCGATGTGCTCGCGTTGCCATTGCTGCAACGGGTTGAGGGATTGCGGCGTGCTGAACAGCAGGTCGGCGCTGTCCTCCAAGCGTGCGTGTTCGTTCAGGCGCGCCACCAGCCAGCGGGTGCCCAGCCGCCGCGCGCGCCAGGTGGCAAGGCCGGCAACTACGGGCAGCGCGAAGCCGAGCACCACGCTGCCGATATCCCGGCCGGCCATGCGGGCGACCAGCAGGCCCAGTGCGATGGCGATGGGCAGGCCACCGCACAGCCAAGTCAGCAATACCCGGCGGCGCGCGCTGCGCAGCAATGCCTGCGTGCTCATGCCAGCCTCCGCCGTTGGCGCGCGCTGGCCAGCCAGCGTTCCAGCAGGAACAGCAGGGTGATGGCGAAAGCCAGCCACGGGGCGAATTCGCGTGCAGGTGGCGGCGGTACTTCGGTGCCGGTGTCGGGCTGCATCGTCGCCGCCAGCGCCTGCGTGGGTGGCGGCGGCGGTTGCAGCACTTCCCGCAGCCGCTGCGGGAAGCCGGCATCCAGCAGGACCGGCATTGCTGCCGGCTGCAGCGGTGTGGCCCAACGCAGCCATTGCGCGTTGTCGCCGATGACCCGTTCGATGACCGGATTGCCGGCGTCATCCCGCCACAGCGGCATGTGCCGGCTGTCGTGCGGCAACGGCGTGCGTGCATCCACCAGCAGCCGGCCGCCCTTGCGTGCCCAGGCAAGCGTGGTGGCGGCAAGCGGCTTGGCCGAGAGCCAGACATGAACACCGCCGTCGTCGTCGAACGGCTGGCCGTCATCGGCGATATCGGCCGCCAGCGCAGGATTCCAGGCCTGGCCGGCGGCACGCAACCACGGCAAGGCAGTGGCGCCGGTATCGTCATGGCGGATGTGCAGGTGTGGAGGTGCCGGGGTGCCGGCGGTGGTTGGCGGCGGCGTGGATTCGACCACCTGCCAATGCACTGTGCGTGACAAACGCGGGCGTTGTGCGTCCAGCCCGCCGAGTACCGCAGGCACGAGCACGGTGAGCGCTGCATCGGGCGGCAGCGTTGCGTCCAGTTCGCGCAGCAGGCTGGCGCTGGGTTGCGTTGACGAAGGCGCCGGTTCCGCATCGAGCGCGGGGAAACCCGGTGCCAGCCACAGCCATTGCGCCTCGATGTCGCCCACGGCATCACGTGCGGCCGCCGGGCCCACGCCGGGCGCCACCGCCACGCGCGGCTTGGTGTCGGCGATGCCGGTCAGTGCCGGCCGCGCCAGCAACAGCGCCAGCAGTGCCAGCAGCAGCAAGCGCACCAGCAGCAGTGGCCATTCGTCGAAGCGGATGCGGCGGCGCGGACGCGGTTTGGCGGACAGCCAGCGCAGCGCGGCGAAGTCGATCAGTTGCCGTTGGTCGCGGCGGGCAAGATGAATCAGCAGCGGCAGCAGCAAGGTCGCCAATGCGGCAAGTCCTGCCGGGAACAGCCACACCAGATTCATGCGCCCGCGCCTCCACGGCGTGCGAACAGCCGTTGCAGCGGGGCGTCGATGGCCTCGTCGAGAAACGCGGTGGCATGGCGGATGCCAGCCGCTTGCAGGCGTGCGTCCAGCGTGCGCCGCGCCTCGGCGAAGCGAGTGAGGTAGCCGGCACGTATCGCCGCGCCGTCGCCCAGCAGCTCCTCGCCGGTTTCCGGGTCACGGAAGTGGTGGCCATCGCGGAACGGAAAGTCCCGCTCCTCGACGGTCAGCAGTTGCAGGTGCACGACGTCACGGCCGGCCTTCGCCAGGCGTTCGGCCAGGGTGATGGCGTCATCGTCGAAACCGTCGCCGATCATCACCACCAGGTTGTTGCCGGCGATGCGCTCCCATACCGGTGTCAGCCGTTCCAGTGGCGGCCACTGGCCGCGTGCCTGCAAGGCGTGCAAGTGCAGGTGCAGGCGGTCGCGTTGGCGTGGGCCGTGGCCGGCCGGCAGCAGTTGCACGCCGTCACCACCAAGGGCGACAAGGCCGAAGGCGTCGCCTTGCTGCAGTGCCAGCTCGGCGACACAGGCGGCCAGTGCCTTGGCCGCGTGCAGGCGGGTCCATGTGCGGCGTGCTTGATCGGCTTGCTGCATCGAGGCGCTGGTGTCGAGCAGCAACCAGGTCGTGAGTGGGCTTTCACGCTCGGATTCACGCACGAAGAAACGGTCCGAGCGTGCATGGAGTTTCCAGTCGATCTGGCGCGGTTCATCGCCGGGTTCGTAGGCGCGGTACTGCGCGAACTCCAGCCCCGCGCCACGGCTGCGACTGGCATGCAGGCCGATGCCGCGGCTGCCGCTGGCCCGCTGCGGCCACAGCCGCAGGTTGCGCAGGCGGCTGCGCACGTCGGCGGGAATCAGCGGGGGCGCAGTGGCGGCCATGTCGGGCGGATCGCGTGGCTCAGGCCGGGTACGGCACCGCGCGCAGCAATGCGGCGATCACGTCGTCGGCGCTTTTCTGCTCGGCCTCGGCGGCGAAGGACAGCAGCAGGCGGTGGCGCATCACCGGCGCGGCCAGCGCCTGCACGTCCTCGCGGGTGGCGGCGAAACGGCCGTGCAGCAGCGCACGCGCCTTGGCTGCCAGCACCAGCGATTGCCCGGCGCGCGGGCCTGCGCCCCATTTGATCCAGTCGTTCACTTCGGCCGGTGCGCCATCGCCGGGGCGGCTGGCGCGTACCAGCCGGGTGATCCAGGTCAGCAGGTCGGCGCCGACATGCACCTCGCGCACCATCGCTTGCAGCGCCAACACCGCAGCGGCGTCCATCACTTTCGGCACGCTGCCATTCGCGCTGCCGGTGGTCTGGGCGAGGATGTCGCGCTCCTCGGTTTCACTGGGGTAATCGACGCGCACGTGCAGCAGGAAGCGGTCCAATTGCGCTTCCGGCAACGGGTAGGTGCCGGCTTGTTCGATCGGGTTCTGCGTGGCCAGCACGAAGAAGGGCGAGGGCAGCGCGTAGGTGGTGCCGGCGTAGCTGACGGTGTGTTCCTGCATTGCTTCCAGCAGCGCAGCCTGCGTCTTCGGCGGCGTGCGGTTGAGCTCGTCGGCCAGCAGCAGGTTGGTGAACACCGGGCCTTGCTGGAAGCGGAACGCGCGCTTGCCGGTGCCGTGGTCTTCTTCCAGCAACTCGGTGCCGAGGATGTCGCTGGGCATCAGGTCGGGGGTGAATTGCACGCGCCGGAACTGCAATTCCAGTGCCTGACCGAGCGAGCGCACCAGCAGCGTCTTGCCGAGGCCGGGCGCGCCTTCCAGCAGGCAGTGGCCGCCGGCAAGCAGGCCGATCAGCAGTTGTTCGACCACCTGCTGCTGGCCGACCACCGCCTGCGCCAGTGCGCCGCGTAGTTCGCCCAGGCGGGGCAGCAGGGAATCCGGATCGGGGGTGGGAGTGTTCATGCGGTTACCAGTGGAGTCAATGCGTCAGTGCGTACATCACGATGTTCACGCCGAATTTGGTGTTGTCCTCGGCCAGGAAGCGCTTGTTGCGCCAGTCGTAGTCCCATTCGCAGCCGTAGTCCTTGTTGCTGTAGAGCAGGCCGAGGCGGCCGTCGATCTCGATGCCTTTCAGGTAGTCGTGCACGAGGTCGTCGCCCCAGCCGTTCAACTCGAACGTGGTCGCCGGCGGGCCTTCGGGGAACTTGAAGAAGCTGTTGTAGAGGGCGTGGTTGTTGGGCAGTTTCTTCAGCGCGGCCTTGCCGAAAATGGAGGCCATCTGTGCTTCGAACGAAGTGGCGAACAGGCCGTCGATGTCGTGGTTGCAGTCATCGACGAACACAAAGCCGCCATTGCGCACATAGCGCTCGAAGTTGCGGCGTTCGTCCGGGTTGAACTCGACCAGCTTGTGCCCGGCCAGATAGCAGAACGGCGCGCGCAGCATCTTCGGGTCGGACAGGGCGATGACGTGCTCGGTCGGATCGACCCGCAACGTGGTGTAGTCGATCAGCGAGGTGATCAGGTTGGACGGCATGCGCGCATCCACGTCCCAGTCGCCGGAGTCGTACTTCAGCCGCGTGAACCAGAAGTCGTGGCGGCTGGCCTGGGCGCGTGCGAGCGAAGGCAACAGAGCGGCTGCCGTGCCGCCGAGCAGCAGATGCAGGAATTGCGCGCGTGTTAGCCGGTGATGGAGCAAGGGTTGGCGATCTCAAAGCCCCTCTCCCACCGGGAGCGGGGGTTGGGGTGAGGGTACGGGGCGAAGTCCTCACCATGTTTGGCTGCACGAGGCTTCGCCCGAACCCTCATCCGCCCTTCGGGCACCTGCATTCGGCACATCCTGTGCCTCACCCTTCGGGCGGCTGCGCCGTGCAGCCCGGCAATCCTGCCGGGCTGTCTCCCGATGGGAGAAGGGAAAGGCAAGTCACACCGCGTCGGACAACGAGGTGAAGGTGAAATCACGCAGCCGCATCGGCGGGATCATCATCACGAAGCTGGATTCGTCGCCGGCCACGCGCACCGGCTTGCCCAACTCGTCGATGTTGTTGAGCATGATCACCGGCGATTCGTTGAAGCGGAAATTCTTCACCGGGTGCTTGATCTGGCCGTTCTCGATGTAGAAGGTGCCGTCGCGGGTCAGGCCGGTCAGCAACACGGTTTGCGGGTCGACCATGCGGATGTACCAGGTGCGGGTCAGCAGGATGCCCTTCTGCGTGCCGCGCACCAACTCGGCGATGGACTTGCTGCCGCCACTCATCAGCAGGTTGCCCGGTCGCGCATTGGCGGTCTTGCCCTGCTGCTGCGCCCAGTAGCGCGAGTAGTTGAGGTTGGCGATCTTGCCGTTCTCGATGATGGCCATGCGCTCGCGCGGCATACCCTCGCCATCCCACGGCAGCACCGGTGCTTCTTCATGCCACGGGTCGGCGAACAGGTTGACCTTGGGGTCGTAGACCTGCTCGCCGAGCTTGTTGCCGCCGCCCTTCTTCGACAGGAAGCTGCGGCCTTCATCGGCGCTGCGGGCATCGAAGAAATTCATCATGAAGCTGATCAGGCCGGCGGCGGCGGCCGGCTCCAGGATCACCGTGTACTTGCCAGGCTCCAGCGCCTTGGCGTCGGCCGATTCGAGCGCCTTGCGCTTGGCGATCTCCAGATCCTGCGCGGCGTCGAAGTTGGCGGCGTCCTTCAGGTTGCGGCCCACCCAGCCCGAACCGCGGCCGTCCTCGGTGCGCACGGTGCAGGTGTAGTCGAACGCGGTGGTGCGCTGGTAGCCGAAGTTGCCGTTGCTGTTGGCAATGGCGCGGAAGCCGCGGCTATCTTCGAGGAAGCCGGCGGCGACCAGGCCGTTGCCACGGCACGGGGTGATCGAATCGGCGGCGACCTTGGCGCGGAATTCCGGGTCGATGGCGGCGGTGGATTCGCTGAAGGTCGGGCTGGGCCTGTATTCCTGCTTGCCGAGGATGGGCATGAACTCCGGGTTTTCCGGCGCCAGCCTGGCCAGGTCTTCGGCGCGGCGCACCACGCGCGCCAGCGAGGCGTCGTCGAACTCGTTGATCGAGGCGGTGCCCACGCGCTTGCCGAAGGCGACCTGCACCGCCAGCTCGGTGTTGTCGACCATGCCGCTGGTGGAAACGTTGTTCAGCGCGAAGCGGATGTTGCCGTCGATGGAGCCGGACAGCGTGGCGCTGCATTCATCGGCGGTGGACAGCGCGATGACCTTGTCCAGGATCGCCTTGGCTTCCTGTTCGGTGAAGATGCTCATGGTTCGAAAGCTCCTTGACGATCAGCCGAGGCTGCGCGCGGTATTGATGACGTTGATGCCGTCGAAACGGGCGGTGGACGAGCCGTGCGACACCGCCGAGACCTGGCCCGGCTGGCCCTTGCCGTCGAAGAACGAGCCACCGAGGCGGTAGTCGCGTTCGTCGGCCACGGCGCTGCAGGCGTTCCAGAATTCCGGCGTGCGGATCTGGTAGGCCACGTCTTCGAGCATGCGGGTGACCTGGCCGTCCTTGATCTCGTAGAACAACTGGCCGCCGAACTGCGCGTTGTAGCGCTGCTGGTCGATCGAGAACGAACCGTCGCCGATGATGTAGATGCCGTTCTCCACGTCCTTGACCAGCTCGGCCACGCTCAGCGGGGTCTTGCCCGGCGCCAGCGACACGTTGGCCATGCGCTGGAACTGCACGCTGCTCCACGAATCGGCATAGCAGCAACCGTCGGACTCGGTCTTGCCGAGGATGTGGGCCTGGTCGCGGATGGCCTGGTAATCGACCAGCTTGCCGTCGCTGATCAACGGCCAGCGCTTGGTCTTCACGCCTTCATCGTCGTAGCCCACCGCGCCCAGCGAGCCGGGCTGGGTCTTGTCGGCGAAGATGTCGACCTTGTCGCTGCCGTACTGGAAATGCGCCTCGCGCTTGTCCAGCGTGGCAAAGCTGGTGCCGGCGTAGTTGGCCTCGTAGCCGAGCACGCGGTCCAGTTCCAGCGGGTGGCCGACCGATTCGTGGATGGTCAGCCAGGTGTGCGAGGGGTCCAGCACCAGGTCGTACTTGCCCGGCTTGACCGACGGCGCCTTCAACTTTTCCTGCGTCTGTCTGGCGGCGGCGATGGCGTCTTCGCGCATGTCATAGGACATGCCGTAGACGGTGACGCCGTTGGGCAGCACGGTCTTGCCGGCGGCGTCGCCATCCAGGTACTCGAAACCCATGCCCATCGGCGAGGACAGCCCGCCGCGGGTGCGGAACTTGCCGCTGGCCTTGTCGATGGCGGTGACCGTCATCGGCGCCCAGATGCGGTGCACGTCCTGGTCGATGTAGGAGCCGTCGGTGGAGGCGAAGTATTTCTGCTCGTTGACCAGGAACAGCATCGAGTTGACGAAGCTGGCACCGGCTTCCAGCGCGGCGGCGTTCACGCCCAGCAGCAGGTCGACCTTGTCCTTGACCGGCACTTCCATCGCGTTCTTCCTGATCGGCGTGCGCCAACTGACCTCGCCGTAGCCAGGCGCCTTGGCCAACTGCACCGGCGCGGTCTGGATCTTCGCGTTGGCCTTGGCAATCGCGGTGGCCTGCTGCGCGGCCTTGACCACCCCGGCCGGGCTGAGGTCGTTGGTGGCGGTAAAGCCCCAGGCACCGTTGACGATGACGCGGATGCCGGTGCCGGTGGATTCGGCGTTGACCACGTTCTGCACCCGGTTCTCGCGGGTGATGACGAACTGGCGCAGGTAGCGGCCGATGCGCACGTCGCAGTAGCTGGCGCCGGCGGCGCGGGCCGCGTTCATCGCATCGTCAGCCAGGCGTTTCTTCACCGCCGGGTCGAGCACGCTCAGCAGTTGTTCGGCGGCGATGGCCTTGCCGAAGAGCGACGGCAGCATCAGGCCGCCGGCGGTAAGCCCGGTCAGGGCAAGGAAATCACGTCTTTGCAAGGCTGCTCTCCGGTTGCGGTACGACAATCGACGATGGCGGCTTCGCGATGCGTTGCGAACCATCCGATTCTTGCGGCCACGCATTTGCAGCGGTAGTGACTTTAGACATGGAGCGGCGAAATCCCTTCCCTTTGCGGCGCAGATTGCGGCGCAGAATGAGAGCGGTGGAAGCTGTGCCGAAGGCCAGGGGAGGGCCGGTAAGGGATGCGGTCTGCACCCGGCAGCAATCACCCGATCGCTTGTTCCAGCGTGCCCTGCAGCCAATCGGCAAACACCCGCAAGCGCTGCGAGGCATGCCGTCGATGCGGGAACAGCAGGTTCATCGGCAGCGGATCGGCACGCTGGGCCGGCATCACGTCCAGCAAGCTGCCATCGGCCAGTTCGCCGCGCACGTCATAGGCCGGTATCTGGATCAGCCCCAGCCCGGCAAGACAACAGGCGATGCAGGCTTCGGCATTGTTGACGGTGACCCGGCCATGCAGCGCCTGGCTGTGCAGCACGCCGTTCTCGCGCCACTCCCAGGCTTCGACCCGGCCAGTGCCGGGCGAGGCGTACAGCACGCCCCAATGCGCGCCCAACTGCGAAGGATGCGTCGGCAGGCCGTGGCGTTGCACATAGGCGGGGCTGGCCACGTTGAGCAGCGGCAACTGGCCGATGCCGCGCGCGACCAGCCGCGAATCCTGCAACGGGCCTACTCGCAGCGCGCAGTCCACGCCATCCTCGACCAGGTCGATGCTGCGGTCGGTCATGCCCAGCTCGACGTCGATCTGCGGGTGGGCGTCGAGGAAGCCGGGCAGCGCCGGGGCCACGATCAAGCGGCCAATGCGGCTGGGCAGGTCAACCTTCAAGCGGCCACTCAGGGCCTGCGGTGATTGCCGGAAAAGCTGCTCGGCCTCGTCCATGTCGGCAATGAGCTGCTGGCAGCGGGCGTGGAATAGCAGCCCGTCCTGGGTCGGGCTGACCTGACGGGTGGTGCGGTGCAGCAGGCGTGCGCCCAAGCGCTGCTCCAGCGTGCGCACCGCCTCGGAGACAGTGGAGCGCGGCAGGTTCAACTGGTCGGCGGCGCGGGTGAAGCCGGCGCAGTCCACCACGCGCACGAAGATGCGGCACAGCTCGATGCGATCCATTGACGATTGTCCGGTGGTTCCGACAAGTGAAGTCAAAATCGCCGGCTTTATCCGAAAGTTCAAGCCGGTAGCCTCCGTGGGCATCCCCCGACCCCAGGAGTTCGCCATGACCGACCACCGCATCCACGGCAAAACCATCCTCATCGCCGGCGGCGCCAAGAACCTCGGCGGCCTGCTGGCGCGCGACCTTGCCGCGCAGGGTGCTGCCGGCATCGCCATCCACTACAACAGCGACGCCACCCGCGCCGAGGCCGAGGCCACCGCCGCTGCGGTGCGTATCGCCGGCGCAAACGCGCATTTGTTCCAGGCCGACCTGACCGCGGCGGCGGCAGTGGAAAAACTGTTCGCCGACGCCAGGCAGGCGCTGGGCCGCATCGACATCGCCGTCAACACGGTCGGCAAGGTGTTGAAGAAGCCGATGACGCAGATCAGCGAGGCCGAGTTCGACGCGATGGACGCGGTGAACAACAAGGCCGCGTTCTTCTTCCTCAAGGAAGCCGGCCGCACCCTGGCCGACAACGGCAAGGTGTGCACGCTGGTGACCTCGCTGCTGGGCGCGTTCACCCCGTTCTATTCCAGCTATGCCGGCACCAAGGCGGCGGTGGAGCACTACACGCGGGCGGCGGCCAAGGAGTTCGGCGAACGCGGCATTTCGGTCACCGCGATTGGCCCCGGCCCGATGGACACGCCATTCTTCTACCCTGCCGAAGGCAGCGACGCGGTGGCGTACCACAAGACCGCCGCAGCGCTGTCGCCGTTCTCGAAGACCGGCCTGACTGACATCGAGGACATCGTGCCGTGGGTGCGCTTCCTGATATCGGAAGGCTGGTGGATGACCGGGCAGACGATCCTGGTCAATGGCGGTTACACCACGCGCTGAGGCGTCCGCCTCTTCAAACGTGGAATCCCCGTAGGAGCGCACCAAGGTGCGCGGTACCCGATTAGCACCAAGTATCAGCTCTTGCCCCTCCCCTTGCTCGCGGAGCGAGCAGGGGGAGGTTGGGAGGGGGTTGCTTTGGCTCTTTGCGTACATCAAAAGCACCCCTCCCCAACCCTCCCCTTCGTGCTTCGCACGAAAGGGAGGGGGTATTTCATGGCAACTGAAACATGACACTAACTAGGTACCGGTAAAGCCCCATCGCGCACCTTGGTGCGCTCCTACGGGTGGGTCAGCCCAGGCTGCGCGCGGTATTGATGATGCTCACCCCATCGAAGCGGGTCGTCGCCGAACCGTGCGACACCGCCGAGACCTGTCCCGGCTGGCCCTTGCCGTCGAAGAACGAACCACCGAGGCGGAAGTCGCGCTCGTCGCAGATCGCAGAGCAGGCGTTCCAGAATTCCGGCGTGCGGATCTGGTAGGCGGCATCTTCGACCATGCCGGTGATCTCGCCATTCCTGATCCGGTAACAAAGCTGGCCGCCGAACTGCGCGTTGTAGCGCTGCTGGTCGATGGAATAGGAACCACGGCCGTGGATGTAGATGCCATTTTCCACGTCCTTGATCATCTGCGCCGGCGTCAGCGGTGTCTTGCCCGGCGCCAGCGACACATTGGCCATGCGCTGGAATTGCACGCTGCTCCACGAATCGGCGTAGCTGCAACCGTGCGAGGCGTCCTCGCCGAGGATGTGGACCTCGTCGCGGGTGGCCTGGTAGTTGACCAGGACGCCGTCCTTGACCAGATCCCAGCGCCGGCATTTCACCCCTTCGTCGTCATAGCCCACCGCGCCGAGGCTGTACGGCTGGGTCTTGTCGGCGCTGAAGTTGACGATGTTGCTGCCCCAGCGGAAACCGGCGTCGCGCTTGTCCAGGGTGGCGAAACTGGTACCGGCGTAGTTGGCCTCGTAACCGAGTACGCGGTCCAGTTCCAGCGGGTGGCCGACGTTCTCGTGGATGGTCAGGAACAGGTTGGAGGGGTCCAGCACCAGGTCGTACTTGCCCGGCTTCACCGACGGCGCGGCAAGCTTCTCGCGTGCCTGCCTGGCAGCGGCGATGGCGTCCTCCACCGGGTCGTAGGAATGGCCATAACCGATTACGCCGCCGGGCAGGTGGTACTTGCCGGCGGCGTCGCCGTCGAGAAACTCCCAGCCCATGCCCGCAGGCGCGGACAGCCCGGCGCGGGTGCGGAACTTGCCGCTGGCCTTGTCGATGGCGGTGGCGGTGAATGGCAGCCAGATGCGGTGCACGTCCTGGTCGATCCACGAACCGTCGCTGGAGGCGAAGTATTTCTGCTCGTTGACCAGGAACAACTGCGAGTTGATGAAGCTGGCGCCGGCATTGAGCGCAGCGGCGTTGATCGACAACAGCAGCTCCACCTTGTCCTTGACCGGCACCGCCATCGCATTGCGGCGGATCGGCGTGCGCCACTGCACCTCACCGACGCCGGGGGCGGGCGCCAGTTGCACCGGCCGGGTCTGGACCCGTGCATTGGCGCGGGCGATGGCCAGCGCCTGCGCCACCGCCGCGGCCACGCCCTGTTCGCTGGACTGGTTGCTGGCGGCAAAACCCCAGGCACCATTGACGATAACGCGGATGCCGACGCCGGCCGACTCGCTGTTGCTGACGTTCTGGACCTTGTCCTCGCGGGTGATGATGGCCTGGTTCAAGTAGCGGCCGATGCGCACGTCGCAATAGCTGGCACCGCCGCGCCTGGCCAGCGCCAGCGCGGTATCGGCCAGCGCCTTCTTGCGCGCCACGTCGGCCGGTGCGAGCAATTCCTCGGCGGCGATCAGGCGGGCGTCGGGCAGCAGCATGCCGGCCAGGCCGAGGCCGGAGAGTGCAAGGAACTGGCGGCGTTGCATGTGGAATTCCATGAGCAGGGCGAAGAAATGGCATCGCGCGGAGCACCCGAATCTCGACCGGAGCGTGGCAGCCACGCAAGTGACCTTGGTCATGCGTGGCACAATCGCCGCGACCCCGAGGAAACCGCCGCGATGATCGAAAAACCCCGCGCCGAATCCTGCGAGCGCAACCGCGAACCGATCCTGGCGGTACTGCAACGGCACCTCGGCAGCGCCCGCAACGTGCTGGAGATCGGCAGCGGCACCGGCCAGCACGCAGTGCATTTCGCCGCAGCGATGCCGTGGCTGCGCTGGCAGGCCAGCGACCACCGCGACCATTTGCCCGGCATCGGCCAGTGGCTGCACGAGGCCGCGTTGCCGAACACGCCGCCGCCGCTGGAATTGCAGGCGATTGCGGCGGCGACACCGGGCCTGCAACCGCCGCCGCCCTTGCCGCAGGCCGATGGCGTGATCGGCTTCGATGCGGTGTTCACCGCCAATACCCTGCACATCATGGCGTGGGACAACGTGCAGGCGTTGTTTGCCGGGTTACCGGCGCTGATGACGACAGACGCGCTGTTCATCGCCTACGGACCATTCAACTACGGCGGTGGTTTCAGCAGCGAAAGCAACCGCACGTTCGACGGCTGGTTGAAGGCGCGCGACCCGCATTCGGGCATCCGCGATTTCGAAGCGGTGGATGCACTGGCGCGCAGGCACGGCCAGGCGCTGCGCGAGGACGTGGCGATGCCGGCCAACAACCGCATGCTGGTGTGGCAGCGTCGGCATGGATGATTGATGAAGGACGAGCCGGATGGTTTCCGTCAACGCCGATCTTCCCGATGCCGTGGCCGCCGCCTGTAGCGGCCTGGCGGTTGCCGCCCTGGTCCACGATGCACACGGCGAGCCGGATGCGCTGCTGGCGGCTTTCGCCACCGCGCAACGGGCGGCCGGCTACCGCGTTCGCGGCTTGCTGAACCTGGCCTCGGCTGCCACGGCTGATGGCAAGTGCATGGTACTGGTGGACGTGGCCGATCCCCGGGTGCGCTATTTGATCAGCCAGGATCTTGGAACGGCTGCCTGTGGTTGCAGCCTCGACCCGCGCGGCCTTGCCGATGCCAGCGCGGTATTGCGCCGCGCCCTGCACGAGCCGGCGGAACTGGCCATCGTCAACCGCTTCGGCACGCTGGAGGCGAAAGGGCAGGGCATGGCCGCCGAATTGCTGGCACTGATGGTGGCCGGTATTCCGCTGCTGACGGCGGTCAACCGCCGTCATCTGGAGGCATGGCGCATGTTCAGCGGAGGCTTGGCTGCGGAGTTGCCACTGGATGCGCACGCCTTGCAGGTCTGGTGGCAGGCCTGTCGCGCCTTGCCGGCAGCGCGAACGTGAAGCGGCAAGCCCGTGCGGATGGCGCAATGGTCGCCGGGTTCCCCGTCATCGCGGTGGCCGGCAACCGGATAAACTGCGCGGCTTCGCGAAGTGGATGACGAAGATGGCACGCAACTGGAAGGTCCGCCTGCTGCTGGTGTTGGCGGCAGGGCTGCCCGCGGTTTCGATGGCGCAAGCGCCCAAGCTGGCGCAGGCACGGGTGGCGGTGGCGGCCAATTTTGCCGATGCCGCGCGCAAGCTGGCGGCCGACTATGCCCGGCAGAGCGGCCACCGCATCGACATCAGCTCGGCCTCCACCGGCAAGCTGTACGCGCAGATCCGCAACGGTGCGCCGTTCGACGTGTTGCTGTCCGCCGATGCGCAAACGCCACGGCGGCTGGTGGCCGAAGGCCTGGCCGATGCCGGCACCCTGCACGACTACGCCACCGGCAGGCTGGTGTTGTGGAGCCGCGACCCGGCGCGGGTGAGCGATGGTGAGGCCTTGCTGCGCTGGGGCGCGATCGAACGGCTGGCCATTGCCAACCCCGACCTGGCGCCATATGGCGCGGCCGCGCGCGAAACGTTGCAGCACGTGCAGCGCTGGCAGGAACTCGCGCCGGCACTGGTGATGGGCGAGAACGTTGGCCAGGCGGCGCAGTTCGTGGTCAGCGGGGCCGCGCCGCTGGGCCTGCTGCCGCGTTCGCTGGTGCTGGAGGCGCGCAGGACCATGCCCGGATCGGGCTGGGAAGTGCCGGCCACGTGGCACACGCCAATCGTGCAGAGCGCGGTGTTGCTGCAACGTGGCAGCGACAACCCCGCCGCACGCGGTTTCCTGCATTATCTGAAAAGCGCGGAGGCACGGCAGCGTATCCGTGCCTTCGGCTACGACTGACGGGCCGATGGAAGCTGCCGTGCCGGTTTGGCTGGTCGCCACCTGGGTGACCTTGAAGCTGGCCGGGCTGACCACGCTGATCCTGCTGTTGCTGGGCATGCCGTTGGCGTGGTGGCTGGCGCACACGCGCTCGGGTTGGCGCATCCCGGTTGGTGCAGTGGTGGCGTTGCCGATGGTGCTGCCGCCGACGGTACTGGGTTTCTACCTGCTGCTGGGCCTGGCACCTGCCGGTCCCATCGGCCAGCTCACCACGGCGCTGGGGCTGGGCACGCTGGCGTTCACCTTCAACGGCCTGTTGCTGGCCTCGGTGCTGTATTCGCTGCCGTTCGTGGTGCATCCGCTGCAGGCGGGTTTTGCAGCGATCCCGCAGGCGACGCTGGAGGCGGCGGCAACCCTGCGCGCCTCGCCGCTGGACCGCTTCACCAGCGTGGTGCTGCCGCAGGCTCGGCCGGCATTGGTGACCGCCACCTTGCTCGGCTTCGCCCATACCGTCGGCGAATTCGGCGTGGTGCTGATGGTCGGCGGCAACATCGAGGGCCAGACGCGGGTGCTGTCGGTGCTGCTATACGACCAGGTGGAGGCAATGGCCTATGCCGATGCGCATGCGCTGGCCGCGGGCCTGCTGCTGTTCTCGTTCGCGCTGTTGTTGTTGATGCAGTGGCTGGGCCGGCGCACGGCGGTGGGCAATGGCTGAAGACATCCGCATCGCCCTGCGGCTTGCGCGCGGCCAGTTCCGCCTGGACGTGGACCTGGCCCTGCCCGGACGCGACGTCACCGCCGTGTTCGGCCCCTCCGGCAGCGGCAAGAGCACCTTGCTGCGCGCCATTGCCGGGTTGGAGCCGGACGCGGCCGGCGAGCTGCGCATTGCCGGCGAGGTCTGGCAGGACGCCCGCCAGTGCCTGCCCGCGCATCGTCGCGCCACCGGCGTGGTGTTCCAGCACACCGCGCTGCTGCCGCACCTGAGCGTGGACGGCAACCTGCGCTATGGCTGGAAGCGCGCCGGGGCGCCGCACGAGTTGCTGGATGCGTGGGTAGCGCGCCTGGCGCTGGCGCCGCTGTTGCAGCGCCGCCCCGAGTCGTTGTCCGGTGGCGAGCGCCAGCGCGTCGCCCTGGCGCGGGCGCTGGTCACCGGCCCGCGCTGGCTGTTGCTGGATGAACCGTTGAGCGCGCTGGACGGCGAGCGTCGTGCGGAAATCCTGCCCTTCCTGGAGGCGGTACGGCGCGAGGCCGGCATCCCGATCCTGTACATCACCCACGCGATGGAAGAAGCGGCGCGGCTGGCCGATCACCTGGTTCTGCTGGATGCCGGCAAGGTCATTGCCAGCGGCCCGGCGCTGGCCCTGCTCAACCGCGGCGACCTGCCGCTGGCACTGCGCGAGGATGCCGGCGTGGTGCTGGAGGCACGGCTCGAAGCGTGCGACGCGCATGGTCTGCTGACTTTGCACACGATGGCCGGCGCACTGCATGCGCATGGCCCCGCGCAGTTGCCCGGCACGCGGCTGCGGCTGCGGGTGCAGGCGCGCGACGTCAGCCTGGCATTGCAGCGCCATGACGATTCCAGCCTGCTCAACCTGCTGCCGGTCACCCTGCTCGGCCTCGACCCGCTGCCGGGCGGGCAGGTGCAGGTGCGGCTGGATGCGTCCGGCGCACCGCTGCTGGCGCGGATTTCGCACCGCTCGGTGGAGCGGCTGGCGCTGCGGCCGGGCATGGCGCTGTGGGCACAGGTCAAGGCGGTGGCGTTGCTGGTCTGAGGGGCGCCGGGTTGGCCGATGTCGCCCGGCAGGCACGCAGTGCAGCCGTCTGCCTGCCCCCATCCGGTTCCGGGTCAGTACGCACGGGGGACCGTCGTGACAGCAACGGCGGCGGCTTGCTGCCGGCAGTTGCACACCCATCACTTGCTGCCGGCCGTCGATTGATCCCGATCAAATCGCGACTGCGTGCCTCACGTTACCCTGCGCCTCGTTATGTATTCGACTATATATCGAGGAACCCCGATGAAACTCCGTGTACTCCTGCCTGCACTGCTACTGGTGCCGGCCGTCTCGGCGCATGCCGGAGATGCCCCCGGCACGGCCGGCAAGACCTTCGAGCTTGGGCGCGTGGTGGTGCTGGGCAAGCGGGAGGCGGGGCCGCCGACCGGTGAATCGGCCATCACCCGCGAACAGCTCGACGCGCTCAACCGCGAAACCGTGGGTGAAGCGGTCGCCATCGCCCCCGGCGTCGCCCTGTCCAACAACAGCCGCAACGAAACGATGGTGTACGTGCGCGGCTTCGACCCGCGCCAGGTGCCGGTGTTCCTGGACGGCATCCCGCAGTACGTGCCCTATGACGGCTACATCGACTTCGGCCGCTTCACCACCTTCGATCTGGCCGAAATCCGCGTCGCCAAGGGCGCGGCCTCGCTGCTGTACGGGCCGAACACGCTGGGCGGTGCGATCAACCTGGTCTCGCGCAAGCCCACCGCGCCGCTGCAAGGCGACGTGCGCATCGGTGCCGGCAGTGGTGGCGAACGCAAGGCGGCGGGCAATCTCGGCATGCGCCAGGGCGACTGGTACTTGCAGGCCGGCTGGTCGTGGCTGGATGCCGACGGCTTCCCGCTGCCGGGTGGTTTCAAGGACTACAAGGCCAGGCCCACCGACAGCGGCGACGAGCGCGAGAACGCCTACCGCAACGACCGTCGCACTTCGATCAAACTTGGCTACGCGCCCGGCGAACGCAGCGAATTCGCGGTCGGCTACGTCAAGCAGGAAGGCGAGAAGGGCAACCCGGTCTACACCGGCCGCGCCAGCAGCGGCATCCGTTACTGGCGCTGGCCGTGGTGGGACAAGGAAAGCCTGTACTTCATCGGCAACATCGCCGTGGGCGAACACGCCGACCTGAAACTGCGCGCTTACGAAGACCGTTACGGCAACGGTCTGCAAGCCTATGCCGACGGCAGCTACGCCATTCAACTGGACAACACCAGTTTCCCCAGCGTGTACGCCGACAAGACCCGCGGCGTCAGCGTGGAGTGGGCCAGCCGGGCCTTCGCCAACCACGACCTGCACCTGGTGCTGCATTACAAGGACGACCGCCACCGCGACAGCAACCCGAAGTCGCCGACCAAGGACTATCGCGACGTCACCACCTCGCTGGCGCTGGAAGACAACGTCACCCTCGGTGGCGGCTACGGCCTGCGCCTGGGTGCCAGCCACGAGCAGCGCGATGCGCGCGAGGTGTACTTCTGGCCCACCGGGAAAACCAGCGCAAACAATGCACTGGTCGAATTGCAGCGCGACCTCGGCCAGTACGGCCAATTGTTCGCCAGCGCTTCGCACAAGACCCGCTTCCCCACCATCAAGGACCGCTATTCGGCGCGCATGGGCAGCGCCCTGCCCAATCCCGACCTGAAGCCGGAAACCGCGCGCCATCTGGAACTGGGCTGGCGTGGCCAGCCGTGGAGCGGTGCGCAGGCGGAAGTGGCGTTGTTCCACAGCCGCATCGACGAATTGATCCAGGATGCGCAGGTGGCCTCCAGCGAGTGCGGCAGCAGCATCTGCAACCAGGCGCAGAACATCGGCAAGGCGCGCAACCGTGGCGTCGAGCTGTCCTTGCAGCAGGCATTCGCCGGACGCGGGCAGATGGGTGCGGCCTATACCTGGATGGACCGCGACAACCTCGGCGACCCCACGGTGCTGCTGACCAACAGCCCACGCCAGCGCCTGTTCGCGCATGCGCAGTGGGCCTTCTCACCGCAATGGAAAGCACTTGCCACCGCCGAGGCCGAACGCGGGCGCATCGTCACCTACAACGGTCCCGGCAATCAGGGTGGCTTCCTGCAACTGAGCGGCTACGCCAGCTTCGGTGCCAAGCTGGTGTACGCGCCGCTGGACGGTCTGGAAATCGAAGCCGGTGGCCGCAACCTCGGCGACAAGTGGTACGAACTGGCCGAGGGCTACCCGATGCCGGGCCGTACCTGGTTCGCCAATGTCAGCTACCGGTTCTGATGCTTCATGGATGCTGCCGGCCATTTGCCTGGAGCAGGCGCCGCATCGACGCCTTCCCGGCGTGCGGGCAGGGTCATTGCACTGCTGGCGGCGCTGACCGGCGTCGCGGTGGTCGTCTCGCTGGGGCTGGGCAGCTATCCATTGTCACCGTGGGCAGTGCTGGAAACGCTATGGTCGTTGTTGACCGGCGCATCGTCTTCGCAACCACCGATGGCCACGCACGTGCTGTTGTCGGTGCGTCTACCACGAGTGCTGGCTGCGTTGCTGGTGGGCGCCAGCCTGGCGGCGGCCGGCGCGGCCTGCCAGACGCTGTTCCGCAATCCGCTGGCTTCGCCGGGCATCCTCGGGGTGTCTTCCGGCGCCGGCTTCGGTGCGGCATTGGCGCTGCTGTCGGGCGGTGGCGCACTGGCGTTGCAGGGTACGGCATTCGCCGGGGGTGTTTTGGCGGTGACCGCGGCACTCTTCATCGCCGGCCACCTCGGCCGGTATTCGACGCTGGTGCTGGTGTTGGCCGGGCTGGTGGTGTCGGCACTGTTCCAGGCACTGACGTCGGCGCTCAAGTACCTGGCCGATCCGTTCGACACCTTGCCGGCGATCGTGTTCTGGCTGCTCGGCAGCCTGGCTCGCGTCACCCTGCCCGATCTTGCATTTGCATTGCCGTTCTCGCTGCTGGGAGTGGTCGTGCTGTTCCTGCTGCGCTGGCCGACCCAGGTGCTGGAAGCCGGCGACGACGAAGCCGCCACGCTGGGCGTGCCCGTACGCCTGCTGCGCCTGTTGCTGATCGCGGCGGCAACGCTGATGACCGCGGCGGCAGTGAGCATCGCCGGCGTGATCGGCTGGGTCGGCCTGCTGGTGCCGCATCTGGCGCGGCTACTGGTCGGCCCGGCCTACGCGCAATTGTTGCCGGCATCGACATTATTGGGCGCGCTGTTCCTGCTGCTGGTCGATGGCCTGTGCCGCGCCGCGTTCGCCGCCGAGCTGCCGCTGGGGGTGGTGACCGCGATCATCGGCGCGCCGGTGTTCGTACTGTTGCTGGCAAGAGCGAGGCGCCAGGCATGATCCTCGAAGCCGAACGACTGGTGTATCGGCATGCTCCCGGCACCGCCGCGGTGCTGGATGGCATCAGCCTGTCGCTGGGGGAAGGCGAGATCGTGTGCCTGCTCGGCCCCAATGGCACCGGCAAGACCACGCTGCTGCGGTGCCTGAGCGGCGGCCTGCAAGCGGAGAGTGGCAGCGTTCGGATCGATGGCGAAACCGACATGCCGGCACGGCAGCGCGCGTTGAAAATGGCTTATGTACCGCAGGCCGGCGGCAATGGAAGCCTGAACCTGCTCGACGTCGCGCTGATGGGGCGCACGCCGTACCTGCGCCCGCTGGCGATGCCCGGTACGCGCGACCGGCGACTGGCGCTGGAGGCGCTGGAACGGGTCGGCATTGCGCACCTGGCGCAGCGCCCGTTCGATCGCGTCAGCGGCGGTGAGCGGCAATTGGCGCTGATTGCGCGGGCGCTGGCGCAACAGCCACGCCTGTTCCTGATGGACGAACCCACCGCCAGCCTGGATATCGGCAACCAGGTGCGGGTGTTGTCCACCTTGCGCGCGCTGGCCGATGACGGGTTGACGCTGCTGGTCACCAGCCACCAGCCCGATCACGCGCTGCTGCTGGGCGCGCGGGTGGTAGCACTGCGCAACGGCCGCGTGCATGCGGCCGGGCGCGCCGCCGATGCGTTGCAGGCGCATACCTTGTCCGCCCTGTACGGCATCCCCATCGACGTGCTGGCGCGCGACGGCGTGCCTGTCGCCTGCGTACCGTATCTGGGGAGCCAGATCCGATGAAGAGCCTTCGCTTTGCGTCTGCCCCGTGGCTGCTGTGCCTGTGGTTGTTCCTGCTGCTGCCGGCGCAAGCGGCGGCACGGGTGGTGCACGACATGTCCGGCGCGCCGGTGGAAGTGCCGGCACGGATCGAGCGGGTGGTGACACTGGGGGCAACCCCGGTGCTCAACAGCCTGGTATTCGCGGTCGGTGGCGGCAGGCATATCGTCAATGGCCTGCCCGAATTCGCACGGCAACCGCGCTGGAACTATCAATACCTGTTCGCGCCGCAACTGGCCGGGCGGCCGTCACTGGCCAACGTCGATCGCACGCCAAACCTGGAAGCCTTGTTGGCCGCAGCGCCGGACTTGATCCTGACGATGGATCGGAGTTCGGCGCAGACGCTGCGGAGGGTGGGTCTGCCGGCATTCCAGTTGTCCTGGGCCGAGCCGGACGAGGTCAAGACCGCGATCACGCTGCTTGGCGAGCTGTTCGGCAACCCGGCCGCGGCGCGCCGCTATGGCACACGCTTCGACGGCACGGTCGGCGAGGTCGAGCGTCTCCTGCGGCAGGCGCAGCCGGCCCGCCCGCGCGTGCTGTACTTCAACCCGCGCACGCTGAGCCGGCCGCACCCGATCGCCGACTGGTGGATAGAGGCCGCCGGCGGCACCAGCATCAGCGCTGGCCTGCCCGGCAACGGCGCGTTCAACCTGGAAACCCTGCTGGCCTGGGATCCGGACATCCTGATCGTGTCCAGCCCCGCCGAGGCGGCCAGCGTGCTGGCCGACCCCCGCTTCGCCCGGCTCAAGGCGGTGCGCGCGCGGCGCGTGCTGGCCACGCCCTGCGGCGCGCACATCTGGGGCAACCGCAGTGCCGAGCAGCCGCTGGCGGTGCTGTGGGCGGCCAAGCAGTTCCACCCGCAGGTGTTTGCCGGCATCGACCTGGTTGAACGCACCCAATCCTTTTACCGCGATCTGTTCGGCGTGCCGCTGTCACGCGCGCAGGTGGCGGAAATCCTTGCCGGTGGCCCGAGTGGCCGCGACTCCGGCATCCGCTTCCCACCCCTCCAGGGACACTCGCCATGAGCTTCGCCGAACGCCATGAAGACATCGCCATGCTGACGCCACCACCCGCATCCGCCGCCGTCACCCGTGTCATTGACGGCTACAAGAATTTCCAGGTGCTGCGCGCCGGTTACCGCAGCGGCCTGTTCGACTGGCTGCAGCAGCAGCCCGATGGCGCCGAGCGTGCGGCCATCGCCGAGGCGCTGGACCTGCGTGGCGCTCACCTTGGCGCGTTCCTGCAATCGTTGCAGGATCTGGGCCTGCTGCAGCGCGAGGGCATGCGCTACAGCTTGGCCGCGGACATGACGGCCATGCTGTGCACGGACGGCACGTGGTGCCGCGCCACTGCGTTGGCCGACCTGGAGGACGCCGGCAACGGCTGGAGCGACCTGCAGCGCTTCCTGCGACAGGACTGGGCGCAACCCGTACTGCCGGTCACGGCACCGGAGCAGGCGCCGTTCCTTGGTGAGGTGCGTCGTTTGCTCGACGCGCTGGCGGATCGGGAAGCCTCGCGACAGGCACTGGCGCGGGCACGCACGCTGCTGTGCTTCGACGGCAGCGGCGGCCTGCTGGGCGCGGCGCTCGGCCAACGGTTCCCGCACCTGGACATCAGCGTCGTCGTCCCTCAGCAACAGTTTGCCAATGCGGCGGTGCGGCTGCGCGAACTGGCGTTCCTGGAAGGCCGCCGGCATGTGATCCACGCCGGCACGCCGCTGGAGCCGCCGCTGGACGAACCCTGCGATTACGCCATCGTCTTCCATGCGCTGTACCCGGTGCGCAAATCCACCGATGCGGCGCTGGCGCAGCTTGCCGATCGCCTTGCACCCGGCGGCGAGGCGTGCCTGGCGCACTGGTTCTGTCTGGAAGCCTGCGAGACCGCGCCCGGCGGCCTGCGTGACCTCGACAAGGCGGTGCTGACCGACAGCCATCCGTTGTGCGGCATCGAACGTTTCGGCCAGCGCCTGCAACAGGCGGGGCTGGACTTTGCCGGGCGCCAGGATGCCACTGGCGAGTACGGCAATACCAAACTGCATTTCGCCAGCAAACCCGCTGCTTGATGCGTATATGGCCACAGCGCACCGTGGCCCCGACAGGACACATCCCTATGAATACCGCTTCCCCGCTTGCCGATTCCCCTGCGCCATCACTGCTGCGCGAACTGCACGAGGAAGTGCTGCAGCGTCTGGGTGATGACGCCCGCAGCCTGCGCATCGAACGTGCCGTACTCGGCATCTTCTTCACCGGCGCCAAGCTGGACAACGGCGTCGGCGGCCTGTGCGCCACGCCGGTCAAGAGCGTGCCCGAGGCGGTCTGCTGCCCCAGTTCGGCGCGGGCGATGCCGGTGCCCGGCAAGATCCGCGGCCGCCTGGCAGCGCAGTTGCTGGAGGACCTGTACCGCCCGCAGGACCTGCGCCGCGCGCTGGCCATCGCGGTGCTCAACGCGCTGGTGGAAACGCTGTGGCAGCGCGACGGCGCGCCCGACTGCGCGTTGCAAGACAACAGCGACGCCTTCGATGCGATCGGGTTGCAGCCCGGCGCGCAGGTCGCCCTGGTCGGCGCGTTCCCGCCGTACATGCGCTACCTGCGCAAGCGCGGCCAGCCCTTCCACGTGCTGGAGATGGACCCGGGCACGCTCAAGCCCGACGAACTGCCGTACTACCAGCCGGCCGAGCGCGCGCCGCAGATCGTGCCGCAGGCCGACGTGCTGGTGACCACCGGTACCACCTTGCTCAACGGCAGTCTGGACGGCTTGCTGCGGCTGTTGCGGCCGGGCGCGGGCGCGGCGGTGATCGGCCCGACCGCCACGCTGGTCCCCGGCCCCTACCAGCGCCGTGGCGTCACTGTGGTCGGCGGCACCCGCGTGCGCGCCATCGACGAACTGCTGGAGCTGCTGGCCGAAGGCGGCTCTGGCTACCACTTCTTCGGCAAGACGGTGGAGCGGGTGACGCTGCGCCTGCCCGCCGTCGCCTGACCCGTTCCGTGCCACCGCCCTCCGGCTTGATTTCAATCAAACGGTTGCGGCCTTGGTATCCGCAATAATCCTCGCTATATATCGAACGACATATCGACGGACGCAGCCCATGCGTCGCTTCCTCGCGCCGCCTCCCACTGCCAGGACCGCCATGCCTGCCACCGGTTTTCCTTCCCTGCCCGCCCCGGCGATTGCCGCCATCGTCCATGCCGAGGATGCCCCGGTGGACGCCCTGATCGGCGAGCTGGCCACCGGCCTGGGCCGGGCCGGCTGGCGGGTGCGCGGGCTGGTGCAGCCGCCGCGCGCGCCGGACCTGCCGAAGCGGATGGTGCTGGTGGACGTCGAAGATCCGCAGGCCCGTTACGACATTTCCCAGCCATTGGGGCCGGGTGCCTGCGGTTGCAGCCTGGACCCGGCCGGCGTTGCCGCCGCCAGCGTGGTGTTGCGGCGCGCACTGGAGGAAGGCGCGGACCTGGTGCTGGCCAACCGTTTCGGCACTCTGGAGGCCAGCGGCAGCGGGTTGGCAGCGGAAATGCTGGCGCTGATGGCGGAGTCGGTCCCGTTGCTGACCGTGGTCAACCTGCGCTACCTGGAAGCCTGGCGCGCGTTCACCGGTGGTGCCGGGGTGGAACTGTCGCCGCACATGGATGCATTGCAGGACTGGTGCGGCCGCCTGCCGCGTGCGGAAGCGCCGGCATGAACCGGCGCGACCTGCTGCGCGCACTGGCGCTGTCGCCGCTGCTGGTCACGCCGCTTGCCCATGCGCTGCCGGGCGAGCGCAAGGTGGTCGCCGCCGCCTTCGGCCGCCTGCCGCCGCCACCTGCGGTGGGCCGCGTATTCGCCGCCGGCGCGCCGGCCGCGGTGCTGGTGTACGCGCTGGCCCCGGCAACCCTCCTCGGCTGGCCGATGAAGCTCGATGCGCAGGCACGCTGGCTGCTGCCCCGGGTGTCCGTCGGTTTGCCGTACCTGGGCAAGCTTGCCGGGCGCGGCAGCACGGTCACCACCGAATCGCTGCTCGCCCTGCATCCCGACCTGGTGCTGGATGCCGGCAGCGTCGACCCCACTTACCTGTCTGGTGCCGAGCGGGTGTGGCAGCAGACCCGGCTGCCCTATGTGCTTATCGACGGCCAGTTGCAGGACCACCCGGCGCAATTGCGCGAGGTGGGCCGCCTGCTCGGGGTGCCGGCACGCGGCGAGGCGCTGGCGGCCGGTGCCGAGCGCATCCTCGCATTGGCCCGTCAGGTGCGTGCCGGGGTGCCGGAGGCCGAGCGCCCACGGGTCTATTACGGGCGTGATCCGGATGGCCTGCTGACCGGGCTGGAAGGCTCGATCAACATGCAGGCGATTGCCCTTGCCGGCGGCCGCAACGTGGCCGCACAGGCCGGGCGCGGCGGCCTGACCCGGGTGTCGATGGAGCAAGTGCTGGCGTGGGACCCGGAAGTGATCGTGACCCAGGATCCGGCGTTTGCAGGCAGCGTCTTGCAGAACCCGCTGTGGCGGGCGGTGTCGGCGGTGCGCGCGGGCCGGGTGCACCTGGCTCCCAGCGTCCCGTTCGGCTGGCTGGATGGCCCGCCCAGCGTCAACCGCCTGCTCGGCGTGCATTGGCTGCTGTCGAAGCTGTACCCCGGCCGCGACACGCGCCTGGCACCGGCGCAGATGGCCGCCGCGGTCAGCGACTTCCACCGCCAGCTCTATGGCAGCGCGCCCCCGGACGGGTTTCTGCCCGAGGCTGCGGAACTGCCTGCATGAGTTTGCTGTTGCGACGCCCGCTGCTGGCCTGGGGCACGGCGCTGGCGCTGTTGCTGGCAATGCTGGTGGTCGCCTTTGCCGCCGGCAAATACCCCATCGCGCCGTTGGATCTGCTGCGGGCACTGGGCGCACGGCTGGGACTGGCCGAGGCCGCGGATGCCACCATCCAGACCGTGGTCTGGCAGATCCGCATGCCGCGGGTGGCCGCCGGTGTGGTGGTGGGCGCGGTGCTGAGTGCCGCCGGTGCGGCCTACCAGAGCATGTTCCGCAACCCGCTGGTGTCGCCGGACATCCTCGGCGTCTCGGCCGGTGCCGGGCTGGGCGCGGCGGCGGCCATCTTCCTCGGTTTGTCGCTGGCGCTGGTGCAAGTGCTGGCCTTTGCCGGCGGCCTGCTGGCGGTCGGTACCGTGTATCTGATCGCGCGGCTGGTGCGCCGGCACGACCCGGTACTGGTGCTGGTGCTGGCCGGCGTCACCGTTGGCGCGCTGCTGGGTGCGGGCATTTCCCTGCTGAAGATTCTCGCCGACCCCTACACCCAACTGCCCACCATCACCTTCTGGCTGCTCGGTGGGCTCAATGCGGTGGCCGCCGACGAATTGCTGGCGACCTTGCCGGCGTTGTTGCCGGGGCTGCTGGTGCTGGGCCTGCTGCGCTGGCGCATCAACCTGCTCAGCCTCGGCGACGAGGAAGCCTCGGCCCTCGGCGTCCACGTCGGCCGGCTGCGGCTGGTGCTGATTGCCGCGGCCACCCTGGGCACCGCGGCGGCGGTGTCGCTGGCCGGCATCATCGGCTGGATCGGGCTGGTGGTGCCGCATATCGCGCGGTTGCTGGTCGGGCCGGATTTCTCGCGCCTGCTGCCGGCCTCGCTGATCCTCGGTGCCGGCTTCCTGGTCGGTGCCGATACCCTGGCACGCACGCTGGCACCAATCGAATTGCCGCTGGGCATCGTCACCGCGCTGGTCGGCGCGCCGTTCTTCCTGTTCCTGCTCGCACGCGGCGGGAGGCGCGAATGAGCCAGCCGCCTCCGGTATTGCAAGCCCGCGGTCTGGGCGTCGGCTACCGCTGGCAGCGGGTGGCCAGCGACATCACGCTGGAGATCGAGCGTGGCCAGATCCTGTGCCTGCTCGGCCCCAACGGCAGTGGCAAGACCACCCTGTTCAAGACCCTGCTGGGGTTGCTGCCGGCACAGGCCGGCGAGCTGTACATGCTGGGGCAGCCGGTAGCCGGTTGGTCGCGCACGGCGTTCGCGCGCCACGTCGGCTACGTGCCGCAGGCGCACGATGGCATTTTCCCGTTCACCGTCGAACAGGTGGTGCTGATGGGGCGGGCGGCGCGGATCGGCCGCTTTGCCAGCCCGTCGTCGCACGACCGCCGGGTTGCCGGCCGCTGCATGGAGACGCTGGGCATCGCCGCACTGGCCGCGCGCAGCTACACCGCCATCAGCGGCGGCGAGCGGCAGTTGGCATTGATCGCCCGCGCGCTGGCGCAGGAACCGGTCCTGCTGGTGATGGACGAACCCACCGCCAGCCTCGACTTCGGCAACCAGATCCGGGTACTGGAACACGTGGCACGGTTGCGCGCCGAAGGCATCGCGATCCTGCTTTCCACCCACCAGCCCGAGCATGCGTTGCGCTGTGCCGACCGCATCGCGCTGCTGGCGCGCGGCCACATTGCCGCCATCGGCGCGGCAGCGGCCGTTGCCACCCCGGCCAACCTGGCGCAGTTGTATGACGTGCCCGAACACGCCATCACCGCCAACCTGGCGCATTTCGCGGCCACACCACCGCCTTCCGAGGATGCTTCGGCATGACCATCGACGCCATCGACTTCAACCACCTCTATCGCGACCACATGGCCGCCAGCGGCCGCCAGCGCAAGGATGCCGCCCACTGGGACCAGCGCGCCGGCGGCTTCGGGCCGCGACGGGCCCACAGCCACTATGCCGATGCGTTCATCGCCCGCATGAACCTGGAGGGCTGCGACAGCCTGCTCGACGTGGGCTGCGGCAATGGCGCGCTCAGCCTGCCGCTGGCCACGCGGCTGCGGCAGGTGGTGGCGCTGGATTACAGCCGCGGCATGCTGGAGGCCCTGCGCGCAGGCGCGGCGGCGCAGGGCAGCGACAACATCACCCCGCTGCTGCGCGCCTGGGAAGACGATTGGCAGGACGTCCCGGTATGCGACATCGTGATTGCCTCGCGTTCGACCCAGGTCGAGGACATGGCCGACGCGCTGGCCAGGTTGTGTGCCAAAGCCCGCCGGCGGGTGTACCTGACGCATCGGGTCGGCGGGCATTTCATCGACCCCGGCATCCTGCCGGCCATCGGCCGCCGCCAAGTGCCGCCACCGGACTACATCTACATCCTCAACATCCTGCACGGCATGGGCATCCACCCGCGGGTGGACTACCTCGACGGTGGTGCGCCGGTGGCGGTGAACGGTTTCGACGATCTGCTGCAGCGGGTCAACGGCTCGCTGGGCGCGCTGGATGCGGAAGAAACCGAGCGCCTGCGGCATTGGCATGCCGGCCGTGTCGAACAAGTGCCGGTCCTGATGCCGGCCCGGCGCTGGGCGTTCATCGGCTGGGACGTGGCCGGCAACTGACGCGGCCAGCACCGGCATTCACACCGCCACCGCCAGGATCACGTGCGAAGCCTTGACCAGCGCCAGCATCGGTTCGCCTTCACGGACACCGAGTTCTTTCGCGCTTTCGTTGGTGATGGTGGCCACCATGCGCCGGCCACCACTCAATTGCAGCTCCACCTCGGCATTGACCGCGCCTTCCCGGCACGACAACACGGTGCCGGCCAGCGCATTGCGCGCACTGGTGCGCACACCGGGGACGGCCAGCACCACGAACGAGGATTTCACCAACGCCACCGCACTGCTGCCGGGGGCAAGCCCCAATTGCTCCACGCTGCGGTTGGTGATGATTGCGGTCAGCCGGTCGCCGCCCTCCAATTCGAGGATCACCTCGCTGTTGACCGCACCGAGCTGGACACTGGCGACGGTGCCTTCGAACTGATTGCGTGCGCTGGTCTTGAGCATGAGGTTCCCGAGCCTCCCGAGGAGTTGGTCGATGGTGGCGGCGCTGTCGGCACCGGCATGCCCGGACAGCAGGCGTTGTTGCAACGTGGTCAACGCTTGGTGGAATGCCAGCACCCGCCGCCCCATGTCGGTCAGGGAGGCACCGCCGCCGCCGCTGCCACCGGTTTCGGCCACCACCAGTGGCTGGCTGGTGAAGCGGTTGAGCGCGGCAATCGCATCCCACGCGCCCTTGTAGCTCATGCCGACCACGCGCGCGGCAGCGCTGATGGAACCGTGTGCCTCCAGTGCCTGCAACAGGCGCGCGCGCTGCGGGGTCAGGCTGGTGCCTGCCCCGCGCAGGTCGATCATGGGTTGCAGTGGCGTGGCGGAGGCGGGCATGCAGCAGACGGGCAGTGAGGAGCGCCAGAGCTTAGCGCACCGACCACGGCGGCGACCAAGGGTTGCGGCCGCCGCCCGTCCGCTGATCAGAAGCGATGGACCAGCGATGTCCACAGGCTGCGGCGTTGATCCCTGAGCAGATAATCGTCGAAGCAACTGTAGGCATTCCGTGCCGGCGTCAGTTCGCAGGTCTGGCTGCCGTAGTCCTTGTCCAGCAGGTTGTTGATCCGCGCGCTGAAGCTGAACCGGTCGGTGATGCGCCAGTTGCCGCCCAGGTGCAGCAAGGTGTGGTCGGCGTAATACAGGTGTTCGCCGGTGGTTGCACTGACGCCACGATAGCGGTGGTAGCGGCCCTCGGCGGCCAGCGACAGGCTGATGCGCTCGCTCGCCTTCCACTCCAGGCTGGCATTGGCCATGTGCCTTGCCGGGGTCGAAATCGAGGAGGTCACCAATCCTGCAATCGGCAGGCCTTTCGAGGTGCCGGTCTTGTTTTCCGATTCGGTGTAGGTGTAGTTGCCACGCAGCGACCAGCGTGCGGACGGCTGCCACTGCGCGGCAAGTTCGACGCCGCGCGACTGTGCCCGGTCAACGTTCACGTCCTGGTTGAAGACCAGGAAGCCCAGGTCGGCCCAGCCCGCACCGATCTCCACGCAATGCTCGCCGGGCGCGGCGATCTCGCAGTTGCGCACGGTGTCGGCGGTGGCGATCTTGTCCTTGAAGCGATTGAGGAACACCGTGGCGTTGGCGTTGAAACCGGAGCGGTTGTCGTAATAGGCCGCCAGCTCGAAGTTGGTGCTGGTCTCCGGTGTCAGTTGCGGGTTGCCTACCACCGGCGTGTCACCCTGACCCCAGAAGCCGTTGATGCCTTCGAACAACTGATTGGGCTTGGGGGTCTTGTAGCCGGTGCTGACCCCGCCCTTGAGCGTCCAGTGCTCGCTGCTGTTCCACACCAGGTAACCGCGCGGACTCAGGTGCTGGCCGAACATGTTGTGGTGGTCATGGCGCAGCCCGTAGGTGAAGGTCAGGCTGTCGGCCAACTGCCAGTTGTCCTCGGCAAACGCCGCCCATTGCCGATGCGGCTGGTAGGTGCCGGAGACGAAGCCGTCGCCATACATGCCGAACACGCTGTCCTCCATCTGCGCGTCCTGGTACTGGCCGCCGATGGTGAGCTTGTGGTTGCCGAGCTGCATGTCCAGCATCGTGTCCAGCACCCATGAGCGGATCTCCAGCGTGCGCAGCGGGCGCGGCAGGAAGGCTTCCAGTTGGCTGCGTTGCGCTGGGGTGAGCGTGTCCATCTTCGCGCCGGCGCAGTACGGCGCGGCGCCACCGGCCACGCAGGCCGCGTTCCACAAATCCTGCAGCACCAGCCGCTCGTCCACCATCAGCGGCATGGTGCGGCCAAGGTTGCGGTTGGTGTTGCGCATCAGGCTGCTGGTGGTGGTGCCGAACGACCAGCGGCCGATATGGGTGAAGGCCAGTTGCTCGCGCTCGTAGCGCTGCTTTTCCGCATAGCCGCCGCGTGGCATCACCGTGCGGCGGGTGATGGTGGCGGGATTGGTGGTGCTTTCCGGCAGTGCGGGGTCAAAGGCCGGGTTGGGGATGGTGTTGTTGCCTACCCGCCACAGACTGGCCAGCGTGTCCTGGGTACCGGAATTGTCGTACTCCTGCCGCGAGGTGTCGTAGTCGAGCAGGAAGTCGTGGTCTTCGCCGGGTGCGAACGACAGCCGGATGCCTGCATTCCAGTTGGTTGCTGCCGCGCTGGAGCGGCCCTCGCTGATCGTGCGGTCCCAGACACTGTCGTCGGGATTCGGCGGCGACGGCAGCGGCAGCGATGGCAGCTTGCGGCTGGCTGCATCGCGGTCGTAACCACTGGCGCGCAGGGTCAGCCCAAGCCGGTCTTCGAGCAGCGGCCCGGACAGGTACAGGTCGAGCTTGTCGTTGTCGCCGAAACGGTCTTCCTGCTGGAAGGTGTGCGAATATGCCGCCGAGCCGGTCCAGGCGGTGAACGACTTGCGGGTGATGATGTTGATCACTCCGCCCATTGCATCGGAACCGTACAACGTGGACATCGGCCCGCGCACCACCTCGACCCGCTCGATCGCATCCAGCGGCGGAATGAAGCCGGACTGGCCGCTGCCGTAGTAGTTCGGGTAGATGTCGCCGATGTTGCTCTGCCGGCGTCCGTCCACCAGCACCAGCGTATAGTCGGCCGGCATGCCGCGCATGCTGACGTAGCCCATGCCGTTCTTGTCGTTGCTGCCTTCCATGTCCACGTCCACGCCTTCGATGTCGCGCAGGATGTCGGTCAGGCTGGCATAGGGGCGTTGCGCGATCTGTTCGCGGGTGACGATGGAGATGCTGGCCGGGGCATCGGTGAGTTTCTGCTCGAAGCCGGTGGCGGTGACCACGATGGCGTCCAGGGTCCGGGTCGTGCCGTCGTCGGCAGCATGGACCGGGACCGTTGCGGTCAGCGCGATGCCCAGTGCCGAGGCGAGCGCGGCAACCTGGGGAAGCGGTAGTGGGTGAAGTCGGATACTCATGGCGTGGAACTCTCTGGCTTGGAAAGGGGCGCAGGCGTCCGGCCCGCCGGTCGTATGCCGGCGGGGGCTGCGTGGAAGCGATGGAGGTGCGGTGGCTGCGGCCGGCGTGGCCGCGAGCAGGTGGCTCAGCGCCGGATCGGGAAACCCGGTGGCGCATGTGATGCGGGCATGCGCTTGCGCAGTGGCTCGCGCACGCTGGCGCCGTCGTCGAAGCGGGATGCATCCAGCCCGACCGTCGCAATCCCACTTCGATATGTATGAATGTATATAGCGATATTCATGGAAATACGGGTGCTCTCCACCCGTTGCTTCAGGTCATGGGGAAAGGAAGAAAAAGTGCAGGTCCCCGGCGGCGGTACCCGCCGGGGTGACGGAACGTGACCCTGCCATTCCGCTCCGGCAGCCATTCACGCGCGGCTGCCGGGTCGAAACGCCCGCCTTGTTCATCCGCGCGTGGTTCGCTGCGCATTGATGATTTCCGGCAGGTCGGTCTCGCGGTCGAGTTGCGGGAAGCGGCTGCGTTCCATCCGCCGGATGGCGAAGTGCATCCACGCCAGCGCGCTGGCCACCACCAGGAACAGCAGCATGAAACAACTGGTCCAGACGCCGGTGAGGTCGTTGAGCGCACCGAACGCGATCGGCAGCAGGAAGCCGCCAAGGCCGCCGATCATGCCGACCACGCCGCCTACCGAGCCGACGTACTGCGGGTAGTAGACCGGGATGTGCTTGTACACCGCGGCCTTGCCCAGCGACATGAAGAAGCCGAGCACGAACACCAGCAGGGTGAACGGCACCACGCCGATGGCGAGGCGGAAGACGATGTCGCCGTGGATGCCCTTCACCACGTATTGCGTGTCCGGGTAGGCCAGCAGGAAGCAGCAGATCACCGAGACGCCGAAGGTCCAGTACATCACCCGGCGCGCGCCCCACTTGTCGGACATCCAGCCGCCGACCACGCGGAACAGGCTGGCCGGGATCGAGTAGCACGCGGCCAGGACGCCGGCGGTGGCCACGTCCATGCCGTAGGCGCCTATGAGGTAGCGCGGCAGCCACAGTGCCAGCGCCACGAAGCCGCCGAACACGAAGAAGTAGTACAGCGCGAAACGCCATACCTGCAGGTTCTTCAGCGGTGCCATCTGCGCGCTGAAGGGCATCGGCTTGACCCCGGACTTGCGCCGCTGCTCCAGTGAGGGGTCTTCCTGCGAGAACAGGAAGTACAGCACCGCCACCACCGCCAGTCCCACCGCCCAGAGCTTGGCCACCATCATCCAGCCGGCGGCGACCATCACCATTGGTGCCAGCAGCTTGGTGACGGCCGAACCGATGTTGCCCGCGCCGAAGATGCCCAGCGCGGTGCCCTGCTTCTCCGGTGGGTACCACTTGGACACGTAGGCCACGCCGACCGAAAACGAACTGCCGGCGATGCCCACGCCCAGCGCCGCCAGCAGGAACTGCGGGTAGGTCTGTGCGTGGGTCAACAGCCAGGTGGCGACCGCACCGGCCAGCATCACCCCGGTGAGCACCTTGCGCCCGCCCATCTGGTCGGCCCAGACGCCGAGGAAGATGCGCAGCAGCGAGCCGCTGAGTACCGGGGTGGCGATCAACAGGCCGAACTGGGTATCGTTGAGGGAAAGCTCCTGCTTGATCTGGATGCCGATGATCGAAAAGATCATCCATACCGCGAAGCAGGTGGTGAAGGCGAACGTGCTGAGCCACAGTGCCCGCTGTTGGCGAGCCGGGCTGATGTGCGAAAGATCCTGCATGGAGGTGCTTCCAGGGTGGGGGAACCGGAGGGGGTTGGTGTGGCTCAGGCCGCTTCGGCCTCGATCGCATCCAGCCCGCGCACCTCGTGGCGCGCTTGCAGCTCCAGCAGGTATTGCTGGAGCTCGCGTTGCCGGACCTGCAATTCGAGGTAGTCGGAAATCCGCTGCCGGACGTGCTCGAAGGCGAGCTTTTCACCGCTCTGGAGCGCGTCCACGCGGACCACGTGGTAGCCCCAGCGCGACTCCACCGGGAAGGCCGCCAGGCCCTCGCGCAGGCGGAACACCTGGCGGTCGAATTCCGGCGTGGTCTGGCCGCGTTCCAGCCAGCCGAGGTCGCCGCCTTCGTTCTTCGACGGGCAATCGGAATGGCGCAGGGCGAAGTCGGCGAACAGGTGCGGTTGTGCCTGCATCTCGGCGATCAGCTTTTCCGCCTCCTCGCGTGCGCGGAAACGGCCGCCGATGTCGTCGGCGGCGGCTCCCAGCAGGATGTGGCTCACGCGGATGCGATCCGGTGCATGGAAGCGCTCCGGGTTCTGCGCGTAATAGCGCTGGCAAGCCTCCTCGTCGGGCACGCGGTTCTCCACCTCGCGCTCCAGCAACAGGCGGATGCAGGCTTCTTCCTCCGGCTCGTTGCCATTGGCCTGCGCGGCCGTCTCCAGGCCCAGCCGTGCCACTTCGCGCCGCAGCAGCTCACGCACCACCAGCGCACGCGCGGCGTCGGCGCGTGATTGCGCCGGGCTCATCGCGCGATGGAATTGCATCTCGCGGGCAATCTCGGCCTCGCTGATCGCGGTATCGCCGACGAACAGCAGGCAGGGCGCGGGTTGCCCCAGTGAGCGCGGGCCGTCTTCGGCCGCGGCGTGATGGTGCTCGCGGGTTTCCTGGGCGACGGAATTGCCCGAGTCGATGATGGTGATGGGCAGCTCGCGCGACTGCAGTTTGCCGGTGCTCATGGTTTACTCCCGCGGCCCGTAGCGCAGCGTGGCCTGGCGCCGGCGCACGACCTGGTACGGACGCCACAGGTAGCTCAGCGGGATGCTCCACACATGCACCAGGCGGGTGAACGGTGCCAGCAGCAGCAAGGTCAGGCCGAGGAAGATGTGCGCCTTGTAGACCCAGTGCACGCCGGCCACCAGGTCCGCCGCGCCGCTGCGGAAGGTGACGATGCGCTGCGCCCAATCGGCCAGTGCCATCATCACCCCGCCATCCATGTGGTGGGTGGAGACCACGATGGTGTACAGGCCCAGCAGCAACTGCGCGAACAGCAGCAGCAAGATGGCGGCGTCACCCTTGGTGCCGGTTGCGCGGACCCGCGGGTTGAACAGGCGGCGCACGGTCAGGATGGCAATGCCGACCAGGCACACCACGCCGAACACGCCGCCGGCCACCATCGCCAGCAACTGTTTCTGCGGTGCGGTGATGAAGCCTTCGTACAAGGCGTGTGGCGTCAGCAGGCCGACCAGATGGCCGCCGAGGATGGCAAGAATGCCGAGGTGGAACATGTTGCTGCCGATGCGCATGCCCCGGTCCGAGAGCAACTGGCTGGAGCCGGTGCGCCAGCTATACATGGCCTTGTCATAACGTGCCCAACTGCCGAGCAGCAGCACCGCCACGGCGATGTAGGGGTAGTACTGGAAGGCGAACTGGTTCAGATGGTGGTTCATGGCTGGACCTCTTGATGCAGGGGGCGGGCCGGGGAGCGTGAGGGTGGGGCGCAATCCTGCGAGGGTGCTTCGGGGCCGAAACGCACGGCCTCTTCTTCCCACAACTGGTCCATTGCCTCGACGGTGTCGTCGCGGACTTCCTCGCTGGCACGCTTGCGCAGCGCGGCCAGGTCGGCCTTGCCATCGCCGGCTTCCACCAGGATTTCGAACAGCACCGAATACGGCAACTCGCGCTCGGCGGCGCGGGCGGCGAGCATGCCGGCGATATGGCCGATGTGATGCAGCCAGTCGCGAGCCTCGGCTTCGGGCTGGTATGCCAGGTATTCCAGCAGCAGCGGCAGGTAGTCGGGCAGTTCGCGTGCATCCAGCGCGAAGCCGTTGCGGCGATAGGTTTCCATCAGGTCGACCATGGCCTGGCCACGGTCGCGCGACTCGCCGTGGATATGTTCGAACAACAACAGGCTCAGCGAACGGCCACGGTCGAAACTGCCGAGCCAGCGCGCCTGTGCTTCCAGCGGGTCGCTGTCCAGCAACTGCTGGGCGAAGGCATGCAATTGCCGGCGACGCTCCGGCGCCAGTGCCGGGTCGTCGCAAGCGGCCAGCAGCTCGGGGCCGTGCTGCCACAGTTCATCGTCGGGATAGTCCAGCAACACGCCGACCAGTTTGAGCAGGCTCATTCGGCCACCTCCGGTGTTTTCTGCCGGTTCGGGTGCACCGCATAGGTGGTGGTCTTGCGCTGGCCGAACAGGTCGGCCGGGGAGTCGCCGCTGCAACCATTGCCGAAGGTGAAGCCGCAGCCGCCGCGTTCGCCGAAGGCATCGTCGGCGTATTCGCGGTGTGCGGTCGGGATCACGAAGCGGTCTTCGTAATTGGCGATGGCCAGGTAGCGGTACATGTCCTCGGCCTGCTCCACGGTCAGGCCGGCCTGCTTGAGAACGGCCAGGTCCTCGACGCCGTCGACGTTGCGGGCGCGACGCCAGGCACGCATCGCCATCATCCGCTCCAGCGCACGCACCACCGGGGCTTCATCGCCCGCGGTCAGCATGTTGGCCAGATAACGCACCGGGATGCGCAGCGAGGCCACGTCCGGCAGCTCGCCGTTCATGCCGATGCGGCCACGCTCGGCGGCGGACTGGATCGGCGACAGTGGCGGCACGTACCAGACCATCGGCAGGGTGCGGTATTCCGGGTGCAGCGGCAGCGCCAGCTTCCAGTCGATGGCCAGCTTGTAGGTCGGTGAAGCCTTGGCCGCCTCCAGCCAACTGTCGGGGATGCCTTCGGCGCGCGCGGCTTCGATCACCTTCGGGTCGAACGGGTCGAGGAAGATGTCCAGGTGGGCCTGGTACAGGTCTTTCTCGGCCGGCACCGATGCCGCTTCCTGGATGCGGTCGGCGTCGTACAGCAGCACGCCGAGGTAGCGGATGCGGCCGACGCAGGTTTCCGAGCACACCGTCGGCTCGCCCATCTCGATGCGCGGGTAGCAGAAGATGCACTTCTCGGATTTGCCGCTCTTCCAGTTGTAGTAGATCTTCTTGTACGGGCAGGCCGACACGCACATGCGCCAGCCACGGCACTTGTCCTGGTCGATCAGCACGATGCCGTCTTCCTCGCGCTTGTAGATCGCGCCCGACGGGCACGCCGACACGCACGCCGGGTTGAGGCAGTGCTCGCACAGCCGCGGCAGGTACATCATGAAGGTCTTCTCGAACGCGCCGTAGATTTCCTTCTGCACGTTGTCGAAGTTCTTGTCCTTGCTGCGCTTGGCGAACTCGGTACCGAGGATTTCCTCCCAGTTAGGCCCCCAGTTGATCTTCTGCATGCGCTGGCCGGTGAGCAGCGAGCGCGGCCGCGCGGTGGGCTGGTGCTTGACGTCCGGTGCCTGGTGCAGGTGCTGGTAGTCGAAGTCGAACGGCTCGTAGTAATCGTCGATCTGCGGCAGGTCGGGGTTGGCGAAGATCTTCGACAGCATCCGCCAGCGCCCGCCGGCACGCGGCACCAGCTTGCCGGCCTTGGTGCGCACCCAGCCGCCGTTCCACTTGTCCTGGTTCTCCCATTCCTTGGGATAACCGACACCGGGTTTGGTTTCGACGTTATTGAACCAGGCGTATTCCACGCCTTCACGGCTGGTCCACACGTTCTTGCAGGTGATCGAACAGGTGTGGCAACCGATGCACTTGTCCAGGTTCAGCACCATCGCGATTTGGGCACGGACCTTCATCACACCACCTCCTTGGCATTCGCCGGTACTGGCTCGGTCGCTCCTGCGCTTCCTGCGCTCGCGACACTCGCGCCTTCCTGCGCTTCGCCATCCAGCCAGTCAACCTTGTTCATCTTGCGCACGACCACCATCTCGTCGCGGTTGGTACCGCAGGTTCCGTAGTAGTTGAAGCCGTAGGCGTACTGCGCATAGCCACCGATCATGTGGGTGGGCTTGAGCACCACGCGGGTGACCGAGTTGTGGATGCCGCCGCGGGTGCCGGTGACTTCCGACCCCGGCGTGTTGATGATGCGTTCCTGTGCGTGATACATCATCGCGATGCCGTTCATCATGCGCTGGCTGACCACCGCACGCGCGGCAATGGCACCGTTGACGTTGAACAGCTCGATCCAGTCGTTGTCCTCGATCCCGGCTTCGCGGGCGTCGTCCTCGCTCAGCCACACGATCGGGCCGCCACGCGACAGGGTCTGCATGATCAGGTTGTCGGAGTAGGTGCTGTGGATGCCCCACTTCTGGTGCGGGGTGAGCCAGTTCAGCACGATCTCCTTGTTGCCGTTCGGCTTGGCACCGAGGATCGGCGCGATGGTCTTGGTGTCCACCGGCGGGCGGTACTGCATGAAGCCCTCGCCGAAATCGACCATCCATTCGTGATCCTGGTAGAACTGCTGGCGCCCGGTCAGGGTGCGCCACGGGATCAACTCGTGGACGTTGGTGTAGCAGGCGTTGTAGCTGACGTGTTCGTCTTCCAGGCCGGACCAGATCGGCGAGGAAATGATCTTGCGCGGCTGCGCCTGGATGTCGCGGAAGCGAATGGCCTCGTGCTCCTTGCCGACCGCCAGGTGGGTGTGGTCGCGGCCGGTGAACCCGCCCAGCGATTCCCATGCCTTCACCGCCACGTGGCCGTTGGTTTCCGGGGCCAGGTGCAGGATCACTTCGCAAGCGTCGATTGCCGAGTCGATGTTCGGGCGGCCCTTGCTGACGCCCTCCTCGCGCACGCGGCGGTTGAGGTCGCCGAGGAAATGCACTTCATCCCGGGTGTCCCAGTTCATGCCCTTGCCGCCGTTGCCCTGCGCATCCAGCAGCGGGCCCAGCGAGGTGAACTTCTTGTAGATGTCGCGGTAGTCTCGCTCGACCACCACCATGCTCGGTGCGGTCTTGCCGGGGATCAGCTCGCATTCGCCCTTCTTCCAGTCGGTGACGCCAAACGGCATCGACAACTCGTTCGGGGTGTCGTGCAGGGTGGGCACCAGCACCAGGTCCTTGACCTGCTCCAGCACGCCCGGCGCCATGTCGGACACGGTCCTGGCGATGCCCTTGAAGATGTCCCAGTCGCTGCGCGATTCCCACGCCGGGTCCACCGCCTTCGACAACGGGTGGATGAACGGGTGCATATCCGAGGTGTTGAGGTCGTCCTTCTCGTACCAGGTTGCGGTGGGCAGCACGATGTCGCTGTACAGCGCGGTGGTGCACATGCGGAAGTCCAGCGTCACCAGCAGGTCGAGCTTGCCTTCCGGGGCCTCGTCACGCCATTTCACCTCTTCCGGCTTGAGTGCGCCGCGCTCGCCCAGGTCCTTGCCCTGCACGCCGTGGCGGGTGCCCAGCAGGTGGCGCAGCATGTATTCGTGGCCCTTGCCGGAGCTGCCCAGCAGGTTGGAGCGCCACACGAACAGGTTGCGCGGGTAATTCTGCGGTGCGTCCGGATCGGCATAGGCGAAGTCCAGGCTGCCGTCCTTGAGCTTGCCGACCGCGTAGTCCACCGGGGCCACGCCGGCCGCTTCGGCCTCGCGCACCAGTTCGATCGGGTTGCGGTCCAGTTGCGGTGAACACGGCAGCCAACCCATCCGCACCGCGCGCAGGTTGAGGTCGATCATGGTGCCGGAATACTTGGCCGGGTCGGCCAGCGGCGACAGCACTTCCTTCACGTCCAGCTTCTCGTAACGCCACTGGTCGGCGTTGAAATAGAAGAACGAGGTGCCGTTCATGTGGCGCGGCGGCTTGCTCCAGTCCAGGCCGAATGCCAGCGGCTGCCAACCGGTTTGCGGGCGCAGCTTTTCCTGGCCGACGTAGTGCGACCAGCCGCCACCGGTCTGGCCGATGCAGCCACACATCATCAGCATGTTGATGAGGCCGCGGTAGTTCATGTCGTTGTGGTACCAGTGGTTCATGCCGGCACCGACGATGATCATGCTGCGGCCGCCGGTCTTGGCGGCGGTATTGGCGAACTCGCGGGCAATCTCGATCACGTCCAGGCGCGGCACGCCGGTGATCTTTTCCTGCCATGCCGGGGTACCCGGCACGTTGTCGTCGTAGTCGCGGGCGACGTTGCCGCCGCCGAAGCCGCGGTCCACGCCGTATTGCGCCAACTGCAGGTCGTAGACGGTGGCGACCAGGGTTTCCTTGCCGTCGGCAGTGGCAAGCTTGCGCACCGGGATGTTGCGCTCCAGCACCTCGTCGAACTTGGAGGCGGTCCAGGCGTCGTGCTCGATGCCGCCGAAGTACGGGAAGCTGACCGCTTCGACGCCGTCGTGGCCATCCTTGAAGCTGAGCAGCAGCCGGGTGTCACGCCCGGTGCTGTCCTTTTCCTCGATGTTCCAACGCCCCTTCTCGCCCCAGCGGAAGCCCACCGAGCCGTTCGGCACGGTGACCGCGCCGGTGTTCTCGTCGAACGCCAGCGTCTTCCACTCGGGGTTGTTGGCCTCGCTCAGGCCGCCAAGGTCGGAGGCGCGCAGGAAGCGGCCCGGCACCAGCCGGCCGTCGGCGCGCTTTTCCAACTGCACCAGCAGCGGCATGTCGGTGTACTGGCGGCAGTAGTCGATGAAGTACGGCGCCGGGTTGTCGACGTGGAATTCCTTCAGGATCACGTGGCCGAAGGCGAACGCCAGCGCCGCGTCGGTGCCCTGCTTGGGGTGCAGCCAGTGGTCGGTGAGCTTGGCCACTTCCGCGTAGTCCGGCGTGATCGCCACCGTCTTGGTGCCGTTGTAGCGCGCCTCGGTGAAGAAGTGCGCGTCGGGGGTACGGGTCTGCGGGACGTTGGAGCCCCAGGCGATGATGTAGCGGCTGTTGTACCAGTCGGCCGATTCCGGCACGTCGGTCTGCTCGCCCCAGACTTGCGGGCTGGCCGGCGGCAGGTCGCAGTACCAGTCGTAGAACGACAGGCAGGCACCGCCCATCAGCGACAGGTAGCGCGCGCCGGAGGCGTAGGACACCATCGACATCGCCGGGATCGGCGAGAACCCGACCACGCGGTCGGGGCCGTATTTCTTCGTGGTGTACAGGTTGGAGGCGGCGATGATCTCGTTGGCCTCGTCCCAGCGCACCCGGGAAAAACCGCCCATGCCGCGGCGGGATTTGTAATCACGGGCCTTGGCCGAATCCTCGACGATGCTGGCCCAGGCGGCGACCGGCGACATGCTCTTGCGCGCCTGCCGCCACATCCGCAGCAGTGCGCCGCGCACCAGCGGGTACTTCAGGCGATTGGCGCTGTACAGGTACCAGGAATAGCTGGCACCGCGCGGGCAGCCGCGTGGCTCGTGGTTGGGCAGGTCCGGGCGCGTGCGCGGGTAGTCGGTCTGCTGGGTTTCCCAGGTCACCAGGCCGTTCTTGACGTAGATCTTCCAACTGCACGAGCCGGTGCAGTTCACGCCGTGGGTGGAGCGCACGATCTTGTCGTACTGCCAGCGTGCGCGGTAGCTGTTCTCCCACTCGCGGCTCTCGGTCTTGCTGAACCCGTGGCCGTCGGCAAAGGGTTGCGGGTCTCGCTTGAAGAACTGCAAGCGATCAAGAAAATAACTCATCGTGGATCTCCCTTTGCGGCGGCATCGTGGCTGCGTGGATCATGTGGCTGCGGTGCGTTGTGGGGTCGTCAGCAGGGAGCGTCGGCTCCGCGCCGGTAGTACCACCACCAGGTCACGACCAGACAGGTGGCGTAGAAAACGATGAAGCCGTACAGCGCCACGTCGGGGCTGCCGGTCAAGGTGATGGAAGAGCCGTAGCTCTTCGGGATGAAGAAGCCGCCATAGGCGCCGATGGCACCGGAAAAGCCGACGACGGCGGCCGATTCGATCCCGGCCTGGCGCACGGCTGCGGCCTTGCCGTCGGCATCGGCCGCGGCCGACCAGCGCGCATGCAGGGTGCGGAAGATCACCGGGATCATGCGGAAGGTGGTGCCGTTGCCGATGCCGCTGAGCACGAACAACAGCATGAAGCTGCCGAGGAAACCGTGAAAGTTGCCGCCCTTGCCGCCGCTGGGCAGGAAATGCAGCACCGCGAACACACCGGCAATCATCAGCGCGAACACCCAGAAGGTCAGCCGCGCACCACCGAAACGGTCCGCCAGGCTGCCGCCGGCCGAGCGCATCAGCGCACCCAGCAGCGGGCCGATGAAGGCATAGGTCATCGGGTTCACGTCGGGGAACTGGCTCTTGACCAGCATCGGGAAGCCGGCCGAAAAACCGATGTAGGAACCGAAGGTGCCGATGTACAGCCAGCACATCAGCCAGTTGTGCTTGCGCCGGAAGATCACCGCCTGTTCGACGAACGAGGAGCGTGCGGTGGTCAGGTCGTTCATGCCGAACCAGGCAGCGACGGCGGTGATGGCGATGGCCGGCACCCAGAGGAAGCCAGCGTTTTGCAGGAACAGTTGGCCATCGCCTTCGGCCAGTGGTTGCGGTGCCCCGGCCAGCGCGCCGAACAGGCTCAGGCCGATCACCAGCGGCACCGCCGCCTGTGAAACCGACACGCCGACGTTGCCGAGGCCGGCATTGAGACCCAGCGCCAGGCCCTGCTTCTGCTTGGGATAGAAAAAGGAGATGTTGGACATCGACGAGGAAAAGTTCGCACCGCCGAAACCGCACAGGATGGCAATCAGCACGAACACCCAGTACGGCGTGGCCGGGTCCTGCACCGCCATGCCCAGCCACAACGTGGGCAGCAGCAACGAGGCGGTGGACAGCGCGGTCCAGCGGCGGCCGCCGAAGATCGGGATCACGAACGAATAGGCAATGCGCAAGGTGGCGCCGGACAGGCTGGGCAGCGCCACCAGCCAGAACAACTGGTCGGTGCTGAAACCGAAACCGACGCGGGGCAGGTTGATTGCCACCACCGAGAACAGCACCCATACCGCGAAGGCCAGCAACAGCGCCGGAATCGAGATCAGCAGGTTGCGGGTGGCCACGCGCTGGCCGGTGTGCTCCCAGAATTCCGCGTCATCCGGCCGCCAGTCGCTGATGACGCGACCCGCTGCGGCTTGCTTGCTGCGTATGACATCACCACTGACGGTCATGCGTGGTCCCCAAGCTGTGGAATGGCGGGGAGCTGTTCGAGAATCCCCGTCGTGACCGGCATTAAGCCTGCCGCGAGCCGGCAGGTAATTGATTCGAATCAAACGGCGCTAGTTCTTGACTCGTTTTCGATGAATGTCAAGTCGGTGCCGTGGCGTGCACGGGTGCACCGTGGTAAGCAGGGCGAAGTCACGGCAGGGGTATCCAGCCCGGCATGCAGTTGCCGATACGGCATGTCGAGCCGCCATTCACCTTGCTTGCGCGGTTCCGCCTTGTGCGAAACCGGCCGTATTCAGGGCCTGAGTTCCGCCCACTGTGCCGGGGTATTGCAGTTGCTCAGGCAGGACGCCAGTGCGGCCGTCACCGGCAATGCCAAGGTGCCGCCGAGCCGCTGCTGCATGGCGTGCAGCGAGCGCGGGCCAGCGGCGTCACCGAGCATGGCGTCGAGCAGGTTGCGGCATGCGCTGTCCACCTGCAGGCGCATGGGCAGCGGTTGTCCGGCAAAGATCACGCAAGGTGCGGCAGGTGCATCGCGCAGTTGCCGGAGCAGGCCGGGGCCAAGCAGCGGCATGTCCACCGGCACCACCCAGGCGGGGCCGTCGTGCAGGGTGGCCAGCACGCTGTGCAGCCCGCCCAGCGGGCCGCGCTGCGGCAGCAGGTCGGGAATGCCGTTGGTGGCCGGGTAGTTGCCGCTTACCCGCAGTGGGTTGGCTCCGGCCTGGCGCAGCAGCCCGCATATGTGTTCCAACAGGGTCCGCCCGTGCCAGGGCAGCAAGGCCTTGTCGCGCCCCATCCGGCTGGACAGGCCACCAGCCAGCACGATGCCGGCAATCGGGCCCGGCTCAGTGGCCATGCCCGGCGTCGGCGACAGCGTGGTCGTGGTCGGCATGGCACAGCGTGCAGCCTTCACTCCATTGGCTGTCGCCGTCGAGGTAATGCTCCTGCTTCCAGATCGGTGCGTGGTGCTTGATTGCTTCGATCAACTGGCGGCAGGCTTGGAAGGCTTCATCGCGGTGCGGCGTCCCGGCGGCCACCACCACCGCCACCTCGCCCACGGCCAGGCGTCCACGGGCGTGGGCCACGTACAACTTGATGCGGGGGCCGAATGCCGCTTCCACTTCGTCGGCGATGCGCCGGAACTGGTTCAGCACCAGCGGCTCGAACAAGTCGTAGGTGATCCCCTGGACCGGTTTGCCCTGGTTGAGGTCGCGCACCTTGCCGATGAAGACGTCGATGCCGCCGAAACCGGGGTCGGAGACGAAAGCGATGCCTTCGGCCGGGTCGATTGGCGCCAGCGTGCGCTCCACCACTTTCCAGCAAGCCTTTGCGTTCATCGTTCAGCCCCCACTGACCGGCGGCAGGATGGCAACGCGGCCATCGGCGGGCAGGGGTTCGTGGTCGCGCAGCACCCGCTGTTCGTCGGCAAACACCGAGTAGTCCAGCAGGCCGGCCCGGAACTGCGGCCAGCGCTGGCGCAGCAATTGCCCCATCGCCTGGCGCAGGTCGGCAACCTGCTCGCCGTGCGTCGGCACGCTGATCTCGCGTGTCGGGTCCAGGTCCGAGAACGCACCGAACAACTGCACCTGTATCTGTTTCATGCCATCTCCTGCGTGATCAGCCGTAGCGGATCGTGGTGTCCCCAGCCATGTACCCGTGCCATCGTGCCGGCGGTGACGACGGCTTCTTCGCCATCCAGCACCACCCAGGCATTGGCCTGCAACATGGTCTTCAGGCGAAACGATTCCTGCCCGCTCAGCACGCGCACGCTCAATTGCCCGCCGGGGTTCGACTCGACCCGTGCGCGGGCATGGAAGCGAAAGCCCGCCGGTTTGCGCACGTCGGCTTGCAGCGGCAATCGCAGCACCGGTTCTTCGCCCAGGCCGAGCAGGCTGCGCAACACCGGTTCGACGAAGAAACGCTGGCCTACCGCGGCCGACACCGGGTTGCCGGGCAGGCCGAAATACAGCGCGCCACCGGGCAAGCGCGCAAACAGCAGCGGCTTGCCGGGGCGAATGGCAACCTTGTGGAAGATTATTTCCGCACCGCGTGCCCGCAATGCCTCGGGGATGAAGTCGTAGCGCCCCTGCGAAACCGCGCCGGTACTCACCAGTACGCGGGCGCCGGCGGCCAGTGCCTGGTCCAGCGCTGCATCGAACGCGGCCACGTCGTCGCCGACGGTACCGGCCCAGACAACTTCTGCGCCGGCCGCTTGCAGGCGGTCCAGCAGATAGGGGCGGTTGCTGTCGCGGATCTGGCCCGAGCCCAGCGCCTGGCTCGTTTCCGTCACCAATTCCTTGCCGGTGGCGATGACCGCAGCCTTCGGCCGCGCACGTACCGTCACTTCGGCCACGCCAATGGCGTGCAGCAGGGTCAGGGCATGGATGTCCAGGTGCCTGCCGGCGGCCAGCACGCATTCGCCTTCGGCCACGTCCTGCCCGCGCAGGCGCACATGCTGCCCGGGCTGCACCGCCGCGCGCAGGGCGATGCGGGTGGGGCGCCCGTCGTGGCTGTCCAGCACGTCCACCTGCTCCACCGGCACCACCGTATCCAGACCGGCCGGCATGCAGGCGCCGGTCATGATTTCCCAGGCGCCGTGGCCGTGGGCAACGGCGGGGTCGCCCGCGGCTTGCCAGCCCTGCACATCGAATTGGACACCGGCGGCAAAGGCGTTTCCCCCGGCGCACAGCGCGAACCCGTCCATTGCGGTGTTGTCGAACGGCGGCAGCGACTGCGGGCTGCTGACGTCGATGGCCAGGGTGCGCCCGGCCGCACGGGCCAGCGGCACGGTTTCGAACGGCAGCGGCGTGGCGGCGGCCAACAGGTGTTGCAGTGCCTGGGCGTAGGTGATCATGGCGTGCAGCCGTGGCCGCTGCCGTTGACCATCGCCAGTGCATGGCCCAGCACCGGGGCGAGGATGTCCATGCATTGCGCCGCCGCGCGCGGGCTACCGGGCAGCGCGAAGACCAGCATGCCGTCCAACTGCACCACCTCGGCACGGCTGAGCCAGGCCAGCGGGGTGTGTTGTGCGCTGAGTGCGCGCAGCATCTGCGCCAGCCCGTCGACACGGCGCCCGCCCAGCGACAGCAATGCTTCGGGGGCAAGGTCACGCGGCCCCAGCCCGGTACCGCCGGTACACAGGCACAGTTGCACGCCGGCGGCGGCCAGCGCCCGCAGGCGCGCGGCCAGCGGCTCGATGCCATCGGGCAGCAGGTCGGCATGGCCGACGTCCGCACCCAGCTTGCGCAGGCCTTCCACCAGTACCGGGCCGGAGCGGTCTTCGTATTCACCGTGGCTGGCGCGGTCGCTGAGGGTGATGACCGCACAGGGCACGCCCTCCAGACGCATCTGCTCGCGCGGCTGGTAGTGCGCGCGCTCGGCCTGGGTGATGCCGTCCGGGTGGATCCACAGGCCCTTCTTGCCGCCCTCCTTGAACAACAGGCGCACGCCGCCGATGGCCAGCGCCGGTTCCACCGGTTTGGTCAGGTCGTACAGGGTCAGCAGGGCTGCATTGACCCCGGCCAGCGCCTCCATTTCCACCCCGGTACGCGCCTCGCAGGCGCATTCGCAATAGACGCGGATGGCGTGGCGCTGCGGCACCGGTTCGCAGCGCACGCGGACCAGTTCCAGTGAAATGGGGTGACACAGCGGCATCAGCATCGAGGCCATCTTGGCCCCTTGCATGCCGGCGATTTCCGCCATCATCAGCGCATCACCCTTGGGCAGGCGGCGCTCCATCACGGTGGCGAAAGCCTCCGCACCGGGCAGGAATTCGCCCACGGCCACCGCACGGCGGCGGGTGGGGCGCTTGCTGCGGATATCGGCCATGTGGAAAGCCGCGGAGGTGGTGGTTGTCGTGCTCATGCATCAGCCGCCGATGGAAGCCAGGTGGGGAGTGAGGCCGGTGTTGCCCTGGTGCAGGCCGTGGCCGGCGGCTTTCAGGCCGAGTTGGGTGGCGATGCGTGCCAGCAGGGCGTCGCGGTCGTCGTCGGATTGCAGCAGCGGGCGCAGGGCAATGCCGAAATCGCCGAACAGGCACAGGCGCAGGTCGCCGCGCGCGGTAACCCGCAGGCGGTTGCAGCCTTGGCAGAAGTCGCGCGAGTAGGGGGCGATGATGCCGATGCTGCCGCGGTGTTCGGGGTGGGTATATTCGCGCGCCGGGCCGGCATCGGCCGCGCGCGGGCGCTCGTGCCAGCCGGCGGCGTGCAGTTGCTCGACCACGTGTTCGGCGCGCAGGTGGTGGCGCTGGAAGTACGCCGCGTTGTCGCCGGTGCGCATCAGTTCGATGAAGCGGATGCTGAGCGGGCGTTCGCGCAGGAATTCCATCCATTGCGGCAACTCGTCGTCGTTGAGCCCGCGCAGCAACACCGCGTTGAGCTTGACCGACGGCAGCCCGAGTTGCTGCGCCAGCGCGATGCCTTCCATCACTTCCGGCAACCGGTCGTGGCCGGTGATGGCGTGGAAACGCTCGCGTTGCAGGCTGTCCATGCTCACGTTCAGCGCCGTCAGCCCCGCACGGTGCCAGCCGGGCAGGTTGCGCGGCAGCAGGCAGCCATTGGTGGTGATGGCTACCTTGCGGATGCCCGGCACCCCGGCCACGGTGGCGATGACCTGGTCCAGATCCTTGCGCAGGCTGGGTTCGCCACCGGTCAGGCGGATCTTGTGCATGCCCAGCGCGGCAAACGCGCGCACCAGCCGGGCAATTTCGTCCACGGCCAGGAAGCGCGGCCGGCCGTCGGCCTGGTAGCCGTCGGGCAGGCAATAGCTGCAACGGAAATTGCAGGCCTCGGTCAATGACAGGCGCAAATAGGGAAACTTGCGTCCGAAGCCGTCGGTGAGCTGGCTCATGGCGATTGCACCTCCTGGCTTCATGGTCGCGCGTTGTCCACCCGGGCAGGTCGAGAGCAGGTTCTGCCAGCCTACCGGGCGCAAGCATACGCAGGAATGACATGGATCAATGCCGAACCGACCGGAGCCCGACAGGCTGTGGCAGCCTACCGACTCCCGTGAACCGACCCAGTGACAGCAACCATGATGTTGAACGACTTTGCCGGCCTGCTGGATGCCGCGCGCCAGCAGCAGGAACCCCAGCGGCTGCTGTTCGTGTTTGCCCGCGCGGACCTGCCTGAATCGCCTACCGCCGACCAGCACGAGCGCCATGTGCGCGGCGAAGGCGGCACCTTGTCGCCGGTGCTGTGCGTGGACAAGGCCCCGGAGAGCATTGCCTCTTTCGCGGCGTTGGCCGAAGAATCAACCCATACCGGCATCGAATGGGACGTGGTCTTCATTGCCGCATTGGACGGCCGCGGCGGCATCGCCCCCTCGGAAGACGAGGCTGCACAGCCGTTGCAGTTGATGGTCAATGCGATCAACGGTGGAGAGGTCAGCCGTTTTGCCGCTTTCGGCCGCGACGGAGGCCCCATCCGCTTCTACTGAGAAACCAGTTGCAAGGTCAGGAAGAACACGACCAGCAGGGTATTCAAGCCCCACGCCACGGTAAGCCCGCGGGCGGCGACACCGAGGTTGGGGTTGTGGGCGGTGGGTGCCGCGCGCCATACCGCCGGGATGATCCAGCCGGTGTACAGCAACAGCAGCGCGAACAGGCCCAGCAACAGCGGCAGCATCTCCCTGGACAGGGCCCACAGCGCCGCTGCCCACAGCAGGTTGCTGGGAATCACGCCCTGCAACCAGAACACGTTCCAGAGCCGCGAGCGCGGGGGTTTTTCGCCGGGGGCAATCATCGAAGACATGGTGGTTATGTGCCCTCCTGCACGGCGGTGGATGCAACTGCCGCAAAGCTTGCACCCGTTTCCGGGGAGCGTCAAACCGCATTGCGGTGGCTGGTGCCGACGGTTTTGTCCGCCGGCATGTGGTTTCCACAGTGAGAACAAACGCACTTCGACGGCGGGTTGAAGGCCTGCGACCCGCAATCGGACATTCGCGATTTCGAGGCGGTGGATGCACTGGCACGCATGCACGGCCTTGCGTTGCATGAGGGCATGGCCACGCCGGCCTTGATGAAGGCGGGCTAGGATGCGGAAACTTCGACACGGGGCAGGTGGGCGGATGCAGGGGCGCAACTGGTGGTTGGCGGTGGTGCTGGGCATGGCACCGCTGGTGTGCGCGCAGGCGCAGGGCGGTGATGCGCGGCAGGCGGCGATACAGGTGCAGGCCAGCTATCCGGGGGTGATCGAACTGGAGGTGGACGCCAGCGACATCGAGCGCCGCATCCAGCGCGTGCGCGAGCGCATTCCGGTTTCACCCGGCCCGCTGACGCTGTGGTACCCGCAGTGGATTCCCGGTAATCACGCACCGACCGGGCCGATCAATCAGATGGCCGGGCTGGTGATCCGCGGCAATGGCCAGCCGCTGCAGTGGACCCGCGATCCGGGCGACATGTACGCCTTCAGGCTGCAGGTGCCCGAGGGCGTGGACGTGCTCGACATCGAGTTCCAATACCTCTCGCCCACCGCCGCCGACCAGGGCCGGGTGGCGATGACGCCCAACCTGCTCGATCTGCAATGGCACCGCGTGCTGCTGTATCCGGCCGGTTTTGACGCGCGCGGCATCCAGGTGAAGCCGGCGTTGCGGCTGCCCGAAGGCTGGCGCAGCGGCACCGCGCTGGACATCGCCCAGCGCAGCGGCGCGACCGAACACTACGCGCCGGTGTCGTTGATGACGCTGATCGATTCGCCGGTGTTCGCCGGCCGCCATTTCCGCCGCTTCGCGCTCGACGACACCGCCGCGCAGCCTGTATGGCTGGACGTGGTGGCCGAGAACCCGCAGGCATTGCAGGCCGACCCGCAGGTGCTGGATGCGCACCGCGCGCTGGTGCGCGAGGCCGACAAGGTGTTCGGGCCGCGCCCGTACACGCGCTACGACTTCCTGCTGGCGGTGTCGGACGTGTTCAGCGGCATCGGCCTGGAGCATGCACAGTCCAGCGAGAACGGCATGCACGACGGCTACCTGCGCGGCGAGCGCCCGCATGCCGACAACGACCTGCTGCCGCACGAGTACACCCATGCGTGGATCGGCAAGGCCTGGCGTCCGCGCCCCATCTGGGTGCCGCACTACAACGCGCCGATGCACAACGACGAGCTGTGGATGTACGAAGGCCAGACCCAGTACTGGGCCGTGGTGCTGGCTGCGCGCTCGGGCCTGTGGAAACCGGACTACGCAATGGCGATGCTGGCGCAACTGCAGGCCAACTACGCCACCCAGCCGGGGCGGCAGTGGCGCGACCTGCACGACACCGTTCATCAGGGCATCCTCGATTTCAACGACAAGCCGCAGGCCTGGGCCGATTGGCAGCGCGCCTTCGAGTTCTACAACGAGGGCACCTTGTTGTGGCTGGGCGTGGACGCGCGGTTGCGCAGCTTGTCCAAGGGCAAGGTGACGCTGGATGTGTTCGCCAAGCGTTTCCATCAGGGCGGTGCTCAAGGCGAGATCCGCCTGTATGATCGCAGCGACGTGATGCAGGCGCTGGAAGCGGTGCAGCCCGGCGGCTGGGACGCTTTCATCGGCCAACGCCTGCAGGCGCGCGACGGCAATGCACCGGACGGGCTGGCGGCGGCTGGCTGGGAGTTGCACTTCGATGATCAGCCGAACTTGGTGATCGCCGACAGCGAGGCCGATGGCGTCACCGACCTGCAGTATTCGCTGGGCCTGAAGGCCGGCAGCGATGGCGTACTGCAATGGGTGGGCTGGGACAGCCCGGCGTTCAAGGCCGGCCTGACCAAGGATGCGACGCTGGTGGCGGTGAACGGGCTGGCCTGGAGCGGCAGCCGTCTGAAGCAGGCCGTCACCGATGGCAAGCGCGACGGCACGCCGATCGAACTGATCGTGCGCCAGGCCGACAGCTATCGCACGCTGCGCATCGACTACCGCGGCGGCCTGCGTTACCCGCACCTGCGGCGCATCAATGGCAGTGCGGATTTGTTGACGAAGATTCTTGCGCCGCGGCGCTGAGTACATCGGCGCGGAAGCGCTTCAAGCTCGCCGAGCCGAACCGCTTTCAGGTATCCGGCGCCATCTCCGCCAAGCGTGTGGCTGCTTGCCGCAGGCCCTCGAAAATCGGGGTGGCGACACGATCAGGGAAGTCGTGCGGTAGTTGTGCCTGTACCGTCCGGATGGCCGGTTCGATGCGTTCCAGCAGCTCGCCGATCCACGGCTCGGCACCTTCGGCAACGCCGCAGGTACGCGCGGTGGTGTTCCAGTGACGGCGTCGGATACGCAGCAGCTTGCGATGCCGGTTGTTGCCGGCAACCGCCATTGCCAATGCGGCGTTGTGCGGGTCAAGGTGGCTGGGGCCATGGCCAAGGATCGGGTAGACCGAAAGCACGTCGTAGACCGGCGTCAGCCGGAACCGGCCTGCCGGCTCGATGTGGATACTGAAATTCTTGGCGTGTCCGTCGGTGGCCGCCAGCATCCAGAACAACAACTGGGTCTTGAAGAAGGTTGCGCGGTCCTGCGGCTGCTCCGACTGCCGCAGCAACTCCATGATCTGCACGATGCCGGGGCCGCCATCGTTTTCATATTTGCGCGAGGAAGGCAGGCCGAACACCTGGCACATGTCTTCCTGCGGCAAGCGCAGCCACCAGCGGCCATTGCGAGCCAGCCGGCGGTCGAAGCGCTCCACGATCAATACGCGCTGGTCGCCGAATTGACCGATCGAGGTAGTGGCGACGGGGATGCCGAACGCAGCCAGCAACTGCATGCACAACCATTCGTTCTCGACCGACAGTTGCATGTCGGCGCGCATGTTTCCCACCAGCCCCAGTGGCAACTTGAAGATATGCGTGCTGGGCGTGCTCCCGGTGGGAACGCACCAACGCTCGCCATGTCGCAGGAAGGCGGTCTTTTCCTGTGCGCCGGCAATGGAGATGCGGAACTCGTCGTCCACAGGCTGGCCCGGCAGTGCAGCGCGGATGACCCTTTGCAGGCGGTCTGCCACCTGGGCCTCACTCAATGGCGTGCAAGCGATGCCGTGGATGTCTTCCGGTGCCATGCCTGCGGGCAGCAGTTGCACGGCGCCCACGCAATCACGGCCGATTTCCTGCAGCAGATTGAAGGTGCCGGACGAGCGGGTGCCGAAGCGGTCGCGGATGCGGTTGCGGATGACGTTGTTGTCCGGAAGCAGGTTGTCGAAGTAATCGGTGACCCTCGGGCCGCGGTGACTCTCGCCGGCCGGAAGCAGCGGCAACGACAGCGACAGCGGACGCGGCTGTTCGGATTCCAGCCATGCGGGTAGATAGGTCAGCCGTGGGCCGGTACGCGCGCCCTCCTGCCAGGAGGCGACCTCCATGCCGTTCATCCATACCCGCAGTTCACTCATGGCTCACCACTCCAGGCCGGTGTCCGCCGTGTCCTGCCCACGCGGTTGCAGGGAAACTTCCAGGCCGAGTTCGGCCCACACCCGCATCAGGCGCTCGAAGGTGGCTGCCTCGGGTTCGCGCTCCAATGCGGTGATGGCCTGGCGGGAGATGCCGAGGCGCTCGCCAAGTTGGGCCTGGCTGAGTCCGGCCTGCTTGCGGAATGCCCGCATCAATGGGCCCAACTGGTGGGCGGTGCGAACGGGGTGACGGTTGTTTTTCATGGCGAGCGCCCGGTGCACGAACGATCGATGCAACTTATGCCTTGCCTGCGGGAAATGCAATCAATAGATTGCGCAATCGAATTGCAACCTATAAATTGCATTTCGGATTTGTAGTCTGAAGATTGCTTTTCCGGATCAAGCCGCCTGCACGATATGCAGCGCCTTCGGGTTGCGCCAGGTCGCCAGCAGCGCCGCTTCGCGGGCCTTGGCTTCGTGCAGGTAGCGTTCCTTGACGTGGCCGTAGCCGCGGATGTGCTCGGGAATGCCGGCGATATCCACCGCCAATGCCAGCCGGTTGCCGTCAAGCGTGACCAGCAGTTCCTGCAAGGTCTGTTCGTAGTCGGCAATCAGCCGGCGCTCGCCGCGGCGTTCTTCGGTGTAGCCGAAAAGATCGAAGCGGCCGCCACGCAGGAACTTCAGCTTGGCCATCAGGCCGAAGGCCTTGAACATCCACGGGCCGTATTCCTTCTTCTGCAGCCGGCCCTGTGCGTCGCGCTTGGCCAGCAGCGGCGGGGCCAGGTGGAAACGCACCTGGTAGTCGCCGTCGAACTTCTGCTGCACCTGCTTGAGGAAGTCGCCGCTGGTGTAGAGGCGGGCCACTTCGTACTCGTCCTTGTAGGCCATCAGCTTGAAGAAACAGCGCGCCACCGCCTCGGTCAGCGCGGTGCTGTCCGGTGCGACGCGCCGCTCGGCCTTGCGCACCGCGTCCACCAGTTGCCGGTAGCGGGTGGCGTAGGCGGCGTCCTGGTAGTCGATCAGGAAGGCGCTGCGGCGGGCGATCAACTCGTCCAGCGAGCGCGACAGGCGGGCGTCGTCCAGCGTGGCGAAGGTGGCATCGCCCGGCTGCGCGTCGTTGGCAGGCAGGCCGCGCACTTCCGGCTCGTTGCCGGGGTTGCGCGGTGCCGACGGTGCGCCGGCTTCGCTGCCTTCCCATTCGCCCGGCGGCAGCTCGTGCAGCGTGCCCGGCGTGCGCTCGGCCTCGGTGGGCGCGTTGCGCACGAGCCCGGCAGCCTGCTGCACCGCTTGCGGATTGATCGCCGCCAGCCGGCCCCAGGCGAACGCGCGCTGGTTCATCTCGATGGCCGCGCCATTGAGTTCAACCGCACGCATCAGCGCTTGCAGCGACAGCGGCACCAGACCTTGCTGCCAGGCAAAGCCGAGGATGAACAGGTTGGAGGCAATCGCATCGCCCAACAGCGCGGTGGCCAGTTGGGTGGCATCGAGCAGGATCGGCTCGCGCCCGCCCAGCGCGACCTTCACCCCGGCGATGATGTCGGCGGCCGGGAATTGCATGTCCGGGCGGGTGGTGAAGGTGCCGGGCATCGCCTCGTAGGTGTTCAGCACCACCTGCGAGCGCTCGCCGCGCACCTTGGACAGCGCCCAGTAGTCGTTGACCACCACCATGTCGCAGCCCAGCACCAGGTCGGCTTCGCCGGCGGCGATGCGCACCGCGTGGATGTCGTCCGGTGTACGCGCGATGCGGATGTGGGTGGTGACCGCACCGCCCTTCTGCGCCAGCCCGGTCTGGTCGAGCACGGTCGCACCCTTGCCCTCCAGATGCCCGGCCATGCCCAGCAGTGCGCCGATGGTGACCACGCCGGTGCCGCCGACGCCGGTAATCAGGATGTTCCACGGCTGCGAGAAATCGGTGCGGAAGCTCGGCGCCGGCAGGGTGTCGAGCAGGTGGGTTGCATCGCGCTTGCTGCCCTTGCGCAACTGGCCACCGTGCACGGTGACGAAGCTCGGGCAAAAACCCGTCGTGCAGGTGAAATCCTTGTTGCAGTTGGACTGGTCGATCTCGCGCTTGCGCCCGAACTCGGTTTCCTTCGGCAGCACCGACACGCAGAAGCTCTTCTCGCCGCAGTCGCCGCAGCCTTCGCACACCAGCGAATTGATCATCGTGCGCTTGGGCGGATCAACCAGCTTGCCGCGCTTGCGACGGCGGCGCTTCTCGGTGGCGCAGGTCTGCTCGTAGATCAGGATGCTGGTGCCCTTCACCGTGCGCAGCCGCTGCTGCACCGCGTCCAGCTCGGCGCGGTCGTGGAACTCGACCTCGGCCGGGAATTCGTGCCGGCGCCGCTTCCACCTGGTGATGTCGTCGGACAGCAGCACGATGGTGTGCACGCCTTCGGCACGCATCTGCTGCGCGACCTGCGGCACCGTCAGGATGCCGTCCACCGGCTGGCCGCCGGTCATCGCCACCGCATCGTTGTAGAGGATCTTGTAGGTGATGTTGACGCCGGCGGCGATCGCCTGGCGGATCGCCAGCGAGCCGCTGTGGAAATAGGTGCCATCGCCGAGGTTCTGGAACACGTGTCCGGTATCGGTGAACGGCGCCTGCCCGGCCCAGGTGACGCCTTCGCCGCCCATGTGGGTGAAGGTGTCGGTGGCGCGGTCCATCCACGTCACCATGTAATGGCAGCCGATGCCGGCCATTGCCCGTGAGCCTTCCGGCACCTGGGTGGAAGTGTTGTGCGGGCAGCCGGAGCAGTAGTGCGGCACGCGCGGGAACTGCGCGCGCGGCAAGGCCATTTCCGCTTCCTTCTCGTCCATCCAGCGCAACCGCTGCTCGATGGAGTCGGTATTGATCGCACTGGATTGAAGCAGGCGCTGAATGCGGCGGCCGATGACGCCGGCGATGGTGGCCGGGGTCAGTTCGCCGGTGGACGGCAGGATCCACTCGCCCTGCTCGTCGTACTTGCCGACGATGGACGGGCGCGCCCCCCAGTTCGCCGGCCAGTTATAGAAATATTCCTTCATCTGTCGCTCGATGAAGGCCTTCTTTTCCTCCACCACGACAACGTCTTCCAGCCCGCGCGTGAACGCGGCGATGCCCTGCGGCTCCAGCGGCCAGGTCATGCCCACCTTGTAGACGCGGATGCCGATGTCGGCGCAGGCGTGTTCGTCCAGGCCCAGGTATTCCAGCGCCTGCAACACGTCCAGGTAGCTCTTGCCGGTGGTGACGATGCCCAAGCGCGCGCGCGGCGAATCCATCACCACCTTGTCGATGCCGTTGGCGCGGGCGAAGGCCTGCGCCGCCTTCACTGCATACCGATGCAGGCGCATTTCCTGCTCCATCGGCGGGTCCGGCCAGCGGATGTTGAGGCCGGCCGGCGGCATTTCGAAATCTTCCGGCAGGATGATCTGCCGCGCGAACGGGCTCACATCGACCGACGCCGAGGATTCCACCGTCTCGGCAATGGTCTTGAAGCCGATCCAGCGCCCGGTGTAGCGGCTCATCGCCCAGCCGACCAGGCCCATGTCGAGGATGTCCTGCACCCCGGCCGGGTTCAGCACCGGCATCATCGCGCTGACGAATTCCTCCTCGCTGCCGTGCGGCAACGTCGAGCTGCGGCAGGCGTGGTCGTCGGCGGCCAGTGCCAGCACGCCGCCGTGTTTCGAAGTGCCGGCGGCATTGGCGTGCTTGAACACGTCACCGCAGCGGTCCACGCCGGGGCCCTTGCCGTACCACATGCCGAACACGCCATCGACGTTGGCGCCGGGGAACAGGTTGGCCTGTTGCGTGCCCCAGACCATCGTCGCGCCCAAGTCCTCGTTGAGGCCGGGCACGAACTTCACCCCGGCCGCTTCCAGGTGCTTGCGCGCGCGCCACAGCTCCAGATCAAACCCACCCAGCGGGCTGCCGCGGTAACCACTGACGAAACCACCACTGTTCAGCCCCGCCGCCAGGTCGCGCTGGCGCTGCATCAGCGGCAGCCGCACCAACGCCTGCACCCCGCTCAGGTAGATGCGGCCATCGGCACGGGTGTACTTGTGCTCCAGCGTGTAGTCGTGGTCGCGCACCCCGGTCAACGGATCGTTGGCGGAGGCGGGCGAGGTGAGTTCGGCGGTACTGGTCATGGCTGGCCCAAAGCAGGAACGGCTGGCACCCGCAGCCACACCGGGGTGGCGCGCGGTTGGCGATTGTAACAGTGCGGATTTCGGCGATATTCCGCCAAAGTCGCGGTCCATGCGCCGAACCGTTAGGATCGTGGGCTTGGTAACAGCTTCAATGATGGGGAAGTAGGGTATGGGTACAACGAAGTCCGTGGCCGTCGGCCTGGCGCTGCTGGCGAGCCTGTTCTTCTCGGTGGCGCAGGCGCAGAACCTGCCGAAGATCGCCGAGTTCTATTTCGACGCAGACATGGCCGCCAAACCGCTCCAGGCCTTGCCGCCGGAGCAGGAAGGGTTGGTAGACCAACTGATGAAACTGCGCGAGCGCGGCCGCAAGAGCACCGACGCCACCGTGCAGTTGGCCGGCATCGCCTATGCGGGAGGCCGCACCGAGCTGGGCACCCAGCTCTATGGCGAAGCGTTGTCGTCGGTGTCGGCCAATACCATCCAGGCGCGCGGCATCCACTGGAACCAGGCATGGGATCTGTACCGCAGCGGCGACGCCCTGGCCGCCCTCAGCCACTGGAGCATTGCCGCCGATGGTGTGCGCGGCAACGCCACTTGGGTACCGCCAACGCTGGCACTGGTGCTGTGGAAACTGGGTCGCCGCGACGAAGCCATTGCCTGGTATGCCGCGGCAATGCGTACCGAACCGACGCAATGGAACGATGCCACCCGCTTCCCGCAACTGCTGCCGGAATGGAAGGACGAAGAGCGCGCCACCCTGGCCGAAGTGTTACAGGCGTGGGCGAAAAATCCGCCGGCTTGGCCGTGACGGATATTGCCTGCGGAGTGGGAAGCCGCAGGCATGCATCGGGTTTATTCGCAAATAGGTAACGCGCCGCTGCGGGTTTTTTCGTTGGGCTTGGCTTTCTGAGCTGCCTGTGTGGCAGCGAACGGCATGAGCGCGGTGGTGATCGAAATGTTCCCTTTCTGAGCTGCCTGTGCGGCAGCGAACGTCCCGTATCTCCGCACCGAGGCCGGAAAAGTTTTCTGAGCTGCCTGTGCGGCAGCGAACGCCTGGTACTTGTCCGTGCGGCTCTTGCTCTCTGCCTGTGCGGCAGCGAACGGATCGGCGCTTCGTGGTTGCAGGTGAGCGTATTTCTGAGCTGCCTGTGCGGCAGCGAACGAGTGGGGGTGGTTGAAGGTTAACCCGCTGAATTTCTGAGCTGCCTGTGCGGCAGCGAACCGCATCGCGGCCGACAACCTCAACGCCCTGCATTTCTGAGCTGCCTGTGCGGCAGCGAACGCGCTGTGCGGCAAGGGCCACTTCCACGATGCTTTCTGAGCTGCCTGTGCGGCAGCGAACATCGTCAAGATCCCCCCATAGTTCTTCGTAACTTTCTGAGCTGCCTGTGCGGCAGCGAACCGCGCCAGCCGGATCCACGCATGGTCCCGCTGTTTCTGAGTTGCCTGTGCGGCAGCGAACCGAAGCCCGGTCAGTTCATGGCCGGGCAGATGTTTCTGAGCTGCCTGTGCGGCAGCGAACTGAAAGCCCGGCTGGCCGACAACTCCAACGCTCTTTCTGAGCTGCCTGTGCGGCAGCGAACGAGGATCACCGCCACCGCGCTCACGACCAGGATTTCTGAGCTGCCTGTGCGGCAGCGAACTGCCGAGGCCCTTTGCGCCGTGCGCGCTGCTTTTTCTGAGCTGCCTGTGCGGCAGCGAACCAACCGAAGTGGAACTATCACTGCATCGTGCTTTTCTGAGCTGCCTGTGCGGCAGCGAACGCCTCGGCCCGACCCTTGTTGTGGCGCAGCCATTTCTGAGCTGCCTGTGCGGCAGCGAACGGTGCCGGCGCGTTCGACCTGGGCGAACTGGTTTTCTGAGCTGCCTGTGCGGCAGCGAACAGACGAACGTCCGCGTCGATGAAGTTGAAGATTTTCTGAGCTGCCTGTGCGGCAGCGAACCAGTCGCACGGCTGGCGTCAAATTGCCCAGCATTTCTGAGCTGCCTGTGCGGCAGCGAACCATGAGGCGGTAGCTGCTGGCGTGCCGCAGGTTTTCTGAGCTGCCTGTGCGGCAGCGAACGTGGGGCTTGAAGCGGACCGGCCTCAACGAGTTTTCTGAGCTGCCTGTGCGGCAGCGAACCAGCACCGGCGGCTGCGGCGGTGCATAGACCTTTTCTGAGCTGCCTGTGCGGCAGCGAACGGCGCAGGAACGCCGCCTGCCGTTTCCGTTGCTTTCTGAGCTGCCTGTGCGGCAGCGAACAAAGCCATCTTCGAGGTGGCCGCCGGCAGCAATTTCTGAGCTGCCTGTGCGGCAGCGAACTTCGATGACCAGGACATGCGCGACCCGCATCTTTTCTGAGCTGCCTGTGCGGCAGCGAACCGTGACGGGGGGTGACCGGTGACCTTCATTTCTTTCTGAGCTGCCTGTGCGGCAGCGAACCTGCTCAAGCGCGGATTGACCGAAGCCGTGGATTTCTGAGCTGCCTGTGCGGCAGCGAACGGCCCGCGGGTCACTTCCACACCGATCGACATTTTCTGAGCTGCCTGTGCGGCAGCGAACGACCTCGGACTCCAGCAGCTCGGTGCCGAACATTTCTGAGCTGCCTGTGCGGCAGCGAACCGAGACACCATCACCGCGCCGCCCGAAGGGTGTTTCTGAGCTGCCTGTGCGGCAGCGAACGTGGTGAGCAGCACGTCCTGTGGTGCCTGACCTTTCTGAGCTGCCTGTGCGGCAGCGAACCCCCAGCTTCTTCCATTGATCGACGTTGTGCAGTTTCTGAGCTGCCTGTGCGGCAGCGAACCTTCTCTCGGGCTTCGCCCACGCCGGCATACATTTCTGAGCTGCCTGTGCGGCAGCGAACCGGACGTTCGTCTGCACGATGGCATCCGCTGCTTTCTGAGCTGCCTGTGCGGCAGCGAACAACCATCGTGGCGGATTGACGTCCTGACCGATTTTCTGAGCTGCCTGTGCGGCAGCGAACATCAATGATGACCTCGACGCCTTCATCGGGCTTTTCTGAGCTGCCTGTGCGGCAGCGAACACCTGCGCGTGACCGAGCAGCAGGTCGTGCAGTTTCTGAGCTGCCTGTGCGGCAGCGAACCTCCCCTGGGGATTGGGCTGCACGTGGCTGATTTTCTGAGCTGCCTGTGCGGCAGCGAACTGATCGTCACCCCGCACCCGATGCTGCTGGATTTTCTGAGCTGCCTGTGCGGCAGCGAACGAGCCACCGACCGCTGCCCCCGACTTCCGAGTTTTCTGAGCTGCCTGTGCGGCAGCGAACCCTCAAGCCGCCACCCCGCGGGCCGCCGATCCTTTCTGAGCTGCCTGTGCGGCAGCGAACAAGAAGGGGCAGTTCCAGGTGGACTACACCCTTTTCTGAGCTGCCTGTGCGGCAGCGAACCAAGTTGTTGCGGTCGGCCACTCGTTGGGTGTTTTCTGAGCTGCCTGTGCGGCAGCGAACGCAGGAAGGCTTTCTGGCTCATCGGCGCCCCCTTTCTGAGCTGCCTGTGCGGCAGCGAACGATGCGCTCATTGTGTTTCCTCAGGTCAGGCTTTTCTGAGCTGCCTGTGCGGCAGCGAACCGTTGCAGTCATGAACACGTTTTGGTAATTCATTTCTGAGCTGCCTGTGCGGCAGCGAACGGGGTGATTTCGCAGGCTCCATCGAGGTAGGTTTTCTGAGCTGCCTGTGCGGCAGCGAACGATGCCCAGGTAAAGGGCAAAAAGGGCGAGCCTTTCTGAGCTGCCTGTGCGGCAGCGAACGGCACCTGCAGCAGGCCCTGGCCGAGTGGGAATTTCTGAGCTGCCTGTGCGGCAGCGAACGCATCGCGCTGCCGAGATAGTGGACAGATAGTTTTCTGAGCTGCCTGTGCGGCAGCGAACTATTCGCCAGCCAGCAGGCGCTGACGCATCGATTTCTGAGCTGCCTGTGCGGCAGCGAACATGCTCAACCCGGCGCAGGTGACGGGCGAAGGGTTTCTGAGCTGCCTGTGCGGCAGCGAACAAATCGGCGTGGTCGAGCGCGCATGGCTCGATTTTCTGAGCTGCCTGTGCGGCAGCGAACCAGGCCCGTGCCGAACTTGCCGGGACCGCGCATTTCTGAGCTGCCTGTGCGGCAGCGAACAATGCCGACACCATCGACGGGGGGCAGTTGCTTTTCTGAGCTGCCTGTGCGGCAGCGAACGCCGGCGAGAGCCGTGCGGTGACGCTTGCCGATTTCTGAGCTGCCTGTGCGGCAGCGAACAGGAGCTGGTTCTGCTCCTCCAGCTTTGCATTTTTCTGAGCTGCCTGTGCGGCAGCGAACATCAAAATGGAGGAGGCGACCCGCACCGCGGATTTCTGAGCTGCCTGTGCGGCAGCGAACCAAGAGCTTGCCGACGTGGCCGGCACCGACCTTTTCTGAGCTGCCTGTGCGGCAGCGAACGGCGACCTGGACCTGGAGGATGGAACCTCAATTTTCTGAGCTGCCTGTGCGGCAGCGAACGCCACGCTCGACTTCAAAGCCGAGTCCGGGTGTTTCTGAGCTGCCTGTGCGGCAGCGAACCTGACGGGTGCCACCGCCGCATTCGCAGTCGATTTCTGAGCTGCCTGTGCGGCAGCGAACCCGGAGTCGGCTTCACCACGCGCGGCGCCGATTTTCTGAGCTGCCTGTGCGGCAGCGAACACCCACGTAATCGGAGCAGGCGGGGTGGGAACCTTTCTGAGCTGCCTGTGCGGCAGCGAACGACGGGTTTCAGTCAACGATTGGTGCCGAACGTTTCTGAGCTGCCTGTGCGGCAGCGAACCTGACGCGGGACGGGCTGTCCCAGCTCCCACATTTCTGAGCTGCCTGTGCGGCAGCGAACTCCCTAGCATGTGACAACGGTTAGACAGAAGTTTTCTGAGCTGCCTGTGCGGCAGCGAACAACCGTCAAGCGTCGGGCAGGCAATCGCGTATTTTCTGAGCTGCCTGTGCGGCAGCGAACCGTGTTCCAGGCGGCGGTCGATGACCTGCTGATTTCTGAGCTGCCTGTGCGGCAGCGAACTCGCTCGCGTGCAGGGCGGCGGCCACGGCGCGTTTCTGAGCTGCCTGTGCGGCAGCGAACCTCTTCCAGGCCCCAACCTTGTTCTTCGTCCATTTCTGAGCTGCCTGTGCGGCAGCGAACAATAGAGGCCGCACACATGATTCGCGCCCCAAGTTTCTGAGCTGCCTGTGCGGCAGCGAACGGATGCCGGGATGGAAAGTGGCGGCCAGTTGATTTCTGAGCTGCCTGTGCGGCAGCGAACGTTAAGCCCGGCCGCGCGCATGACTGCTTCGATTTCTGAGCTGCCTGTGCGGCAGCGAACCGACCACTGCACGTACTGCCCGAGCGCACGCTTTTCTGAGCTGCCTGTGCGGCAGCGAACACAACGCGCGACCACAAGGATACTCCGGGCATTTTCTGAGCTGCCTGTGCGGCAGCGAACAGCTTCGACCTGCTGCGCGCTGCACTCCCACAGTTTCTGAGCTGCCTGTGCGGCAGCGAACTCGTCCCGCAGCAAGCGGCGCAGTTCATCCAGTTTCTGAGCTGCCTGTGCGGCAGCGAACGTCGCATCGCCGATCGTGCCGACGCCCTTGCATTTCTGAGCTGCCTGTGCGGCAGCGAACCTGCAGCAGGTCATAGCGGTCGGCCATCATCATTTCTGAGCTGCCTGTGCGGCAGCGAACACGATCGCCGACGTCATCCTGTGGAACGATCATTTCTGAGCTGCCTGTGCGGCAGCGAACTCGTCTTGTCGGTCATCGTCACGGGCCTAGGTTTTCTGAGCTGCCTGTGCGGCAGCGAACACGTCGGACGATATCCACATCGAAACCGGACTTTTCTGAGCTGCCTGTGCGGCAGCGAACAAGTTCATCTGCATGGTGGTGTCTCTGTGGTGTTTCTGAGCTGCCTGTGCGGCAGCGAACAGAATCGCGAGCGCACGCGGTTTCCTGGGCGTTTTCTGAGCTGCCTGTGCGGCAGCGAACCCATCCTAGTGCTCACGGCTGGCCCGCAACATTTTCTGAGCTGCCTGTGCGGCAGCGAACGGTCGGCGACCAGGGATGCCTTGACGGGTTGCTTTCTGAGCTGCCTGTGCGGCAGCGAACCTTGTGAATCTCGACCTGTCGCGGGTCGTGAATTTCTGAGCTGCCTGTGCGGCAGCGAACGCGGTGTCCACGCTGAAATCGGCGTTTGACGTTTTCTGAGCTGCCTGTGCGGCAGCGAACACCAGTAGGTCGATAAGCTTCTGTGTGGTGTTTTTCTGAGCTGCCTGTGCGGCAGCGAACTTGTTCGCCGCGATGAAGCCGCCGTCCTCTACTTTCTGAGCTGCCTGTGCGGCAGCGAACCAGCGCGTAAGACACGCAAGCGATGTTTGCGCGTTTCTGAGCTGCCTGTGCGGCAGCGAACCTGCAACAGGTCGTAGCGGTCGGTCATCATGATTTCTGAGCTGCCTGTGCGGCAGCGAACACATTCACTCTGCCAGCTACTGCACACCCGCATTTCTGAGCTGCCTGTGCGGCAGCGAACCGCGACTACAAGGTCCATTGCACACGGCTGGTTTTCTGAGCTGCCTGTGCGGCAGCGAACATCCCCGACGCTCTCGTCTCGGCGGGCGAGTTTTTCTGAGCTGCCTGTGCGGCAGCGAACGCTTCGGCCTGTTTGATCACTTCAACTTCGTCTTTCTGAGCTGCCTGTGCGGCAGCGAACGAAAGATAGTTTCTCGCGCCGCATGGCGCGCATTTCTGAGCTGCCTGTGCGGCAGCGAACCTGACTAGGTTGCAAGGGCGCAGGCGGCGCATTTTCTGAGCTGCCTGTGCGGCAGCGAACCCTTGGTCGGCACCGGCGTTTGTCGGTCGAGATTTCTGAGCTGCCTGTGCGGCAGCGAACAAGGGCAACGACGACAAGGGCGACAACGGGGATTTCTGAGCTGCCTGTGCGGCAGCGAACAGTACAACGCAGCGGACATGCGCGCCGGACGCTTTCTGAGCTGCCTGTGCGGCAGCGAACTCGATCAAGAAGCTGATCGACGGCGCGCTGGATTTCTGAGCTGCCTGTGCGGCAGCGAACATCGTTACCGCAGGTGGCGAGTTTCTCCGGTTTTTCTGAGCTGCCTGTGCGGCAGCGAACCCGGCCTCGGCCGTCAGATCGACTTCCGTGGCTTTCTGAGCTGCCTGTGCGGCAGCGAACTCACAGCCGAGTTGACGGGTCGTCAAGGGTTTTTTCTGAGCTGCCTGTGCGGCAGCGAACGCAACGGCAGCGCCACGGATCAACTGGCGCGTTTCTGAGCTGCCTGTGCGGCAGCGAACCTGCGGCGACGGTTTCTGTGCTCACGGACATATTTCTGAGCTGCCTGTGCGGCAGCGAACCAGGCAACAGCCGGTTCATGCCGATCCTGTGCGTTTCTGAGCTGCCTGTGCGGCAGCGAACCTGTCCACCCGCGCTCAGGAGCGCAGCGGACATTTCTGAGCTGCCTGTGCGGCAGCGAACCACCCCGCCACCCGCGACTACATCCCACAGGATTTCTGAGCTGCCTGTGCGGCAGCGAACGCCAGGCCACACCACCTGCATGCTCTCGGTCTTTTCTGAGCTGCCTGTGCGGCAGCGAACTGGGCGTCTTCGCCATCGACCTTCTTTCCCTGTTTCTGAGCTGCCTGTGCGGCAGCGAACGCCACGCCTGCCGTGCTGTACGTGCCGAACGATTTCTGAGCTGCCTGTGCGGCAGCGAACAAATCTTGTGCGACGTGCTGACGAAGCAGCGCTTTCTGAGCTGCCTGTGCGGCAGCGAACCGATTCTTCGCCCAGGCCCGCAAGTATTTCGATTTCTGAGCTGCCTGTGCGGCAGCGAACACATGCTGTCCAAACACGTGACAGGCATCGTTTTTCTGAGCTGCCTGTGCGGCAGCGAACGGCTATGCCGAGCTGAGCATCAAAATGGAGGATTTCTGAGCTGCCTGTGCGGCAGCGAACGCTCGCTCTTGCGGAAGGGGGCAAAGTTGGTCTTTCTGAGCTGCCTGTGCGGCAGCGAACGCCGTCGTTGACCGACTGCACGCCGCTGATCATTTCTGAGCTGCCTGTGCGGCAGCGAACCTGCCGGAGTACTTCGGGAAAGCCATCTTCGATTTCTGAGCTGCCTGTGCGGCAGCGAACGGCCTCGGCTAGTAGCCGGCACCGCCGTTGCTTTTCTGAGCTGCCTGTGCGGCAGCGAACTTGCTGGATCGCCGTGCGGGCAATGTCAGCCATTTCTGAGCTGCCTGTGCGGCAGCGAACAAGCTGGTGGCGGTCACCCGGGGCGGCGTGTCTTTCTGAGCTGCCTGTGCGGCAGCGAACCAAACGGCCTATACCCCAGACATGCTCGGCGATTTCTGAGCTGCCTGTGCGGCAGCGAACCGAAGTCGATGCGCAGTTGCGGCTTCTCCACGTTTCTGAGCTGCCTGTGCGGCAGCGAACTTTGACGAAAGCGCGGTACCGGGAACCTTGGGTTTCTGAGCTGCCTGTGCGGCAGCGAACCCGATCAAGTAGAGCAGCCAGCACCCGGACCCTTTCTGAGCTGCCTGTGCGGCAGCGAACACATCAAGAAAGGCGACCAGCTGGGCGTCACTGTTTCTGAGCTGCCTGTGCGGCAGCGAACAAGCGCTGGCGGCGCGAGGACGTGGCCCGCTGTTTCTGAGCTGCCTGTGCGGCAGCGAACGTCTTCCAGGGTGACGGTGAAGTACTGCGACATTTCTGAGCTGCCTGTGCGGCAGCGAACAAGACCAGAACCGCATCGCTACGGCACTGATCTTTCTGAGCTGCCTGTGCGGCAGCGAACTTCATTGCTGCGGCGATCACCGCTCACGTGCATTTCTGAGCTGCCTGTGCGGCAGCGAACCAAACAGTCCCCGCAGCAGGGATTGACGGATGTTTCTGAGCTGCCTGTGCGGCAGCGAACGGGCTGGCAGTGCTGCGTGGTGATCTGGCCAATTTCTGAGCTGCCTGTGCGGCAGCGAACGGCCTGATCGGTGAGGACTACGGCGCGGGCGATTTCTGAGCTGCCTGTGCGGCAGCGAACCGCGCGCGGGAAACATACCGTCGCCAGTTGCATTTCTGAGCTGCCTGTGCGGCAGCGAACAGGTCGATCTGTTGCTGGTGGGTGGCGGATGCTTTCTGAGCTGCCTGTGCGGCAGCGAACGAGCGTAGCCACCGCAGGCAGTTGGCCGATGCTTTCTGAGCTGCCTGTGCGGCAGCGAACGGTTGCCATGAATCACTCCACCAGGGAATTGATTTCTGAGCTGCCTGTGCGGCAGCGAACTCTGTCAACGAGCAGGGGGTTGCACAATCCAATTTCTGAGCTGCCTGTGCGGCAGCGAACAGCGATTCTCCAGTTGCTCCGGGGCGACGAATTTTCTGAGCTGCCTGTGCGGCAGCGAACGCGAAGATCGAGGAGCTGCGCGCGGTCCAGATTTTCTGAGCTGCCTGTGCGGCAGCGAACTCTTTCAGCGCTTGCCACGTCTTGCCAAGTGTTTTCTGAGCTGCCTGTGCGGCAGCGAACGGGCCGGAATGCGGGCTGCGTGATGTCGTGAATTTCTGAGCTGCCTGTGCGGCAGCGAACACAAGACCTTCAAGCTCACGCCCGAGGCGCTGTTTCTGAGCTGCCTGTGCGGCAGCGAACCGTCTTGGATTTCCATGCCGTCGGCCCCAGCCTTTCTGAGCTGCCTGTGCGGCAGCGAACGCGTGCCCTACGCCGCCCAATCCTCATCGACTTTTCTGAGCTGCCTGTGCGGCAGCGAACTGCCGGCCCCTGCCACTGGCAACGCCTACATCTTTCTGAGCTGCCTGTGCGGCAGCGAACAGGAGCTGGTTCTGCTCCTCCAGCTTTGCGTTTTTCTGAGCTGCCTGTGCGGCAGCGAACGGGGACAGCCAGGCGGCCCAGCAGGCGGCACATTTCTGAGCTGCCTGTGCGGCAGCGAACATTGGCGTGTCCGGCACCACTTCGAAGTTCATTTTCTGAGCTGCCTGTGCGGCAGCGAACGGCGGCATGACGATGGGTAGGAAGCCGACAAATTTCTGAGCTGCCTGTGCGGCAGCGAACGAGATGCCGGGCGCGGAACTGCGGCAGATATTTTTCTGAGCTGCCTGTGCGGCAGCGAACCACGGACTACCTCGCGTTCAGTGATGCGTTGATTTCTGAGCTGCCTGTGCGGCAGCGAACCCCTCCGACTCAACAAGGGTGTGCAAACCGAATTTCTGAGCTGCCTGTGCGGCAGCGAACTCCGCCAGTCGCCGGAGCGCACGGGTTGCGGTTTTCTGAGCTGCCTGTGCGGCAGCGAACAGTGGCTTCGCCCCCTTCTGCAAGAGCGAGCATTTCTGAGCTGCCTGTGCGGCAGCGAACAACTGGGCGCGGCCGGGCTGGGTGCTGCGGCCGTTTCTGAGCTGCCTGTGCGGCAGCGAACCCTGGTGCGGGCAAGTCGCTGCGAATTGCGCATTTCTGAGCTGCCTGTGCGGCAGCGAACTGCAACTCCCCGCCGGCGACACGCTGTCTGGATTTCTGAGCTGCCTGTGCGGCAGCGAACGATCCGCGCTCATGCTCTTGATACGCGCGTAGTTTCTGAGCTGCCTGTGCGGCAGCGAACATTGCGCACCGGCTTTTCCTGCCGCTGGAAAATTTCTGAGCTGCCTGTGCGGCAGCGAACATCGGCCTGGTCTTTCAGCGTTGCCTGCGCGATTTCTGAGCTGCCTGTGCGGCAGCGAACGATCTGTGGCGTGATCGGTGCGAACATTTCCATTTCTGAGCTGCCTGTGCGGCAGCGAACCTAGCCGGCGAGGATTCCCCCGCCGGCCCATTTTTCTGAGCTGCCTGTGCGGCAGCGAACATCAGCGAAGACGATCAGTTGCACGTCGGCATTTTCTGAGCTGCCTGTGCGGCAGCGAACGGTGCACGGCATGCCGGATGAGCCCGTCGAGTTTTCTGAGCTGCCTGTGCGGCAGCGAACCAGTAGCGCCATGCCCACAGTTTTTGTCCATTTTTCTGAGCTGCCTGTGCGGCAGCGAACGCGTACAGGAAGCCGGTCAGAATGTTGACGTATTTCTGAGCTGCCTGTGCGGCAGCGAACCTCGACGCTCGTTTCGGGATCGCGGGCGTACATTTCTGAGCTGCCTGTGCGGCAGCGAACTTCGTGTGAGCGCTCTCGCCACTGGCATCCGTTTCTGAGCTGCCTGTGCGGCAGCGAACATCTTCCCAGGGCGTGACGCCCGGAATCTTCATTTCTGAGCTGCCTGTGCGGCAGCGAACACCGAGAACTCTTGCAGGTGCGTCACCGAGCAGTTTCTGAGCTGCCTGTGCGGCAGCGAACGCCTGCGCGTGAAGGCGCCGGGGCTGCAGAACTTTCTGAGCTGCCTGTGCGGCAGCGAACGGCACACACCAGCGGCAATGCCGCCTGCATACTTTCTGAGCTGCCTGTGCGGCAGCGAACACGGCCAGAGCTACGCCGACGTGAAGCAAAAGTTTCTGAGCTGCCTGTGCGGCAGCGAACCGGATCCGCAACGGACCAGCGACCGTTGTCGTTTTCTGAGCTGCCTGTGCGGCAGCGAACGTCCGTCAGTTTCTGCCGCCCCGGCAGCAGGTTTTCTGAGCTGCCTGTGCGGCAGCGAACGCGGCTTAGCTTCGGTGTTATGCCCCTTTAAATTTCTGAGCTGCCTGTGCGGCAGCGAACATGGGGAAGGGGAAAAAAGTTGCCGCCTTCGATTTCTGAGCTGCCTGTGCGGCAGCGAACGAGCGCATGGCCGATACGCTGGCACCGCAGCTTTTCTGAGCTGCCTGTGCGGCAGCGAACGTCGTGGATGTGGCGTGCCGGATGGCCCTCGCTTTCTGAGCTGCCTGTGCGGCAGCGAACCAGCGCCTTGATGGCGTTGGCTTCCTTGATGGCTTCTGAGCTGCCTGTGCGGCAGCGAACACCTTCACCACGTCGTCGCCGCCGGCGGTGTTTTTCTGAGCTGCCTGTGCGGCAGCGAACCGGCGTCTGGGCGGGGAGTGGCCCCGCGCCCATTTCTGAGCTGCCTGTGCGGCAGCGAACGCTGACGGTGACATGCGTGCGCTGCTGGACGCTTTCTGAGCTGCCTGTGCGGCAGCGAACCTACCGCGCCACCGCGTCCGAGCTGGCTAAGCTTTCTGAGCTGCCTGTGCGGCAGCGAACTCGCAAGAATCTGCGCAATGGATGCGTGCAGCTTTCTGAGCTGCCTGTGCGGCAGCGAACCACGATGAACAAGCGCAAGGCGCACGACGCATTTTCTGAGCTGCCTGTGCGGCAGCGAACGCGACAGCACTGGCCTGCTCGCTCTTGCAGAATTTCTGAGCTGCCTGTGCGGCAGCGAACATGCCTGTGCGTCCGGTAGTTCGTGCGGATGCTTTCTGAGCTGCCTGTGCGGCAGCGAACTCGAACACGGGCAGAAACGCCCTGGGCATGCTTTTCTGAGCTGCCTGTGCGGCAGCGAACCCGGCCCGGCTCGACCGGCAGTTGTTCCATCATTTCTGAGCTGCCTGTGCGGCAGCGAACATCGAGCGTGAGTACTACCTGCCGATGACGCATTTCTGAGCTGCCTGTGCGGCAGCGAACAATCATTTCCCGGCCGCTGATCATTGCCGCTTTTTCTGAGCTGCCTGTGCGGCAGCGAACTACAGATCATCAATGCGGCCGACGTTGATGCCTTTCTGAGCTGCCTGTGCGGCAGCGAACATCAGCCAGAACGCGGCCGTGGATGCCAGCGATTTCTGAGCTGCCTGTGCGGCAGCGAACGCGTGCTTCACCGCTGAGCGCGTCCACCACGATTTCTGAGCTGCCTGTGCGGCAGCGAACCCAACGCCTGAGGCCCCCTGCTCGATCATGCATTTCTGAGCTGCCTGTGCGGCAGCGAACCCGTCGGCGAATCCGCGAATCCGTGCGCGCGTTTTCTGAGCTGCCTGTGCGGCAGCGAACGTCTGGCGCCAACAGTACGGAGGCCCTGTAATTTTCTGAGCTGCCTGTGCGGCAGCGAACCTCGGAAAGGAAAGAGGAACCCGTGAGGGCTTTTTCTGAGCTGCCTGTGCGGCAGCGAACATCGAACGTGAGTACTACCTGCCGATGACGCATTTCTGAGCTGCCTGTGCGGCAGCGAACGACTGCGCCGATCTGGTGGTGCTGGTCCAGCATTTCTGAGCTGCCTGTGCGGCAGCGAACAGTGCGGCCCCGTCGAACACTGGGACAGCGATTTTCTGAGCTGCCTGTGCGGCAGCGAACGTCCGCCCCACGCGCCATCGAAGCGTCTTCCATTTCTGAGCTGCCTGTGCGGCAGCGAACACGATGAAGTCAGGCGAACCCAGCTTCCCGTATTTCTGAGCTGCCTGTGCGGCAGCGAACACGGTTCGCCTCGCGCCGTTCCAGCACTACGATTTCTGAGCTGCCTGTGCGGCAGCGAACGCCAAGTTCAAGGCGATCCAGCCGATGGTGCATTTCTGAGCTGCCTGTGCGGCAGCGAACGGCGCAACTGGGCGGATATGGGTATCAGCACCTTTCTGAGCTGCCTGTGCGGCAGCGAACCACCATCGCCGACCGCCACGGCGGTGACCAATTTTCTGAGCTGCCTGTGCGGCAGCGAACCCGCAGCAGATGGGCAACGCGCTGAACTACCTTTTCTGAGCTGCCTGTGCGGCAGCGAACCCGCTGGCCGAACATGCGGATCTCGCCAAGCATTTCTGAGCTGCCTGTGCGGCAGCGAACATTCTGCGGGGGACAGCCCTCAATCACGATGATTTCTGAGCTGCCTGTGCGGCAGCGAACCCACGGACAGGTACTGTGACAGCACAACCGCATTTCTGAGCTGCCTGTGCGGCAGCGAACCGTGTGGCCGTGAACGAGCAGGGCATCACCCATTTCTGAGCTGCCTGTGCGGCAGCGAACGTACGAGAAGTCCGACGCATCGTTCATCCTCTTTTCTGAGCTGCCTGTGCGGCAGCGAACACGCCAGCGCAACCACCGCGCTGGATGCGCGTGTTTCTGAGCTGCCTGTGCGGCAGCGAACTCGCCGGCTGGCGCCGACGGCATGGAAATCCATTTCTGAGCTGCCTGTGCGGCAGCGAACACGTGCATGACCTCATGCCCAAGCGTGCAAGTTTTCTGAGCTGCCTGTGCGGCAGCGAACGGAAAGAAACAGTACAAACTCGGAACGCCACATTTCTGAGCTGCCTGTGCGGCAGCGAACCGGGTGTCCGTCAACGAGGCCGGCGTGGCGCATTTCTGAGCTGCCTGTGCGGCAGCGAACGGCTGTCTCCTACTGGATTACGTCCAGTGGATTTTCTGAGCTGCCTGTGCGGCAGCGAACATTGGCTGGCAGCGCTGCATCGATGGCGGGTGTTTCTGAGCTGCCTGTGCGGCAGCGAACGGCAGCACCCCCGCAGCGCCGGGGATCGACCTTTTCTGAGCTGCCTGTGCGGCAGCGAACGTGTCAGCGGGTGGCCCTACGCCCGGCCGGAGTTTCTGAGCTGCCTGTGCGGCAGCGAACACGAGGAGCAGCACTTCGTGACAGTCACGAATTTTCTGAGCTGCCTGTGCGGCAGCGAACGCAGTCGTGGCGTTCATTGCCGGGGCCGCTGCTTTCTGAGCTGCCTGTGCGGCAGCGAACTTCCAGAACGGGCTCGCCATCGAGTTCCCCGATTTCTGAGCTGCCTGTGCGGCAGCGAACGGTAAACCGCCACGGCTTACCTCAAGGGTTAGTTTCTGAGCTGCCTGTGCGGCAGCGAACGTACTTACTGCCGGATGCGTTGACCATCAATCTTTCTGAGCTGCCTGTGCGGCAGCGAACTCTGAAATCAGCTACACGAAGGACATCTGACATTTTCTGAGCTGCCTGTGCGGCAGCGAACGACTTCCCGGAAGGAACTCAATTGGTAGTGACTTTCTGAGCTGCCTGTGCGGCAGCGAACCATGGCTCGACGTTCGGCAGCACGTACCGCGATTTCTGAGCTGCCTGTGCGGCAGCGAACGCCCCACGCTTCGATACCAGCACTTTCTCCGTTTTCTGAGCTGCCTGTGCGGCAGCGAACCACTTTGTATTTCAGTGCCATCATTTTCTCCATTTCTGAGCTGCCTGTGCGGCAGCGAACTGCTGCATGAGCGCCCTGAAATTCGACGTCCTTTTCTGAGCTGCCTGTGCGGCAGCGAACGCCGGCGCTACCTGGATTTACGCGATGCAGGATTTCTGAGCTGCCTGTGCGGCAGCGAACCGGCGCATGGACTTGCCGCGCCCGCTGGAATTTTTCTGAGCTGCCTGTGCGGCAGCGAACTTTCCCCGCCGCACCCGCGTGCGATTTATGACTTTCTGAGCTGCCTGTGCGGCAGCGAACGGTTCAAGGCGTTTGCAGACGACTTCCCGGAATTTCTGAGCTGCCTGTGCGGCAGCGAACAGAGCTTTCATTGCCATTGTTTATTACTCCAATTTCTGAGCTGCCTGTGCGGCAGCGAACATCGAGCGCCTGCAGGCCGAGGTGCGCGAGAATTTCTGAGCTGCCTGTGCGGCAGCGAACAGCAGGGTCCTCAAACATCTACGCAGCGATAGATTTCTGAGCTGCCTGTGCGGCAGCGAACTCATGTCGATGTCCTCAGCGAATGTTGCGTTTTTTCTGAGCTGCCTGTGCGGCAGCGAACAGACTGGCAAACAAAAACGATCGCGCCAAACGTTTCTGAGCTGCCTGTGCGGCAGCGAACACCGGCCTGATCGCCGACCACGTTTTCCTCGTTTTCTGAGCTGCCTGTGCGGCAGCGAACCCATGTCGCCAGCGGTGAAGCCTTGTTGCTCGTTTCTGAGCTGCCTGTGCGGCAGCGAACGGCCATGCGGCAGGACGAGCAAAGGGCCGAATTTTCTGAGCTGCCTGTGCGGCAGCGAACTAGACACATAGAGCGTTTAGTCATTGATGATGCTAATGAAATTGCCGAATGAAAGCATGCCCCCAAATTCTGGGGGCATGTGCAAATCATTGATTTTCAATGAGCGCCTGGTTCTGCTCGAAAAAGGGTCAAAACCAAGGGATGGTGGTCGTGGTGCTCAGGGCATGGCTGTTGAAGACTCCGGCGACGGGGGTCTGCAGGAGCGGGCCAAGGGCAATGAACAGGCAAAAGGGTTGGCCGGTGCTGCGGCTGTGCAGGTACACGAATGGCAGGTCGGGCCGGCGCTCCACGGTGGCGGGAATTGCCTTGGTTGCCTGTTGCTCGGTTTCGCCCTTGCGCCGCATGCGGCGCCGTCGCAGGCGGTCGGCGTTGGTTTTGAACTGGCGGCGGTGCACTGTCCGGTGAAGGGCATCTGCCGGTACGAGGGTGATTTCAGTCAGCCGTACATGGTCACGCATTCCCTTGAGCCAGTCCGTTTGCAGGAAATCCCGCAATGCGTCGCCGCTTCCATGCAGGCGCAGCACGCCTCCGATGGCACGCGGGTTGGTGCTGTACCGGGGAAAGCTGACGCCGATGTCGTCCCGTCGCTGTTGCACCAATGCCAGGTGCAGGCGGTCGTACAGTGTGCCGAGCAGCTGCGCCGTCCCGGATTCCGGATCGGGCATGATGTGCAGGTCGATATAGTGGCCGGTCATGGCATCAGCCCGCTTCACCGAATACGCCGCCGCGAATCAGGGTGGCGATGATGAAGTGCTGCTGCTCCGGCTCCGGTGCCTTGTCCTTGAGGATCCAGTTGTCGAGCAGGTTGTAGAAGTCCGTCTTTTCCTTCGGCTGGCGGTAGGCCTTGCCTTGGGTGGTGACCGACCCATACGGTTCGACCGCGATGGGGCCGTTGTCGGTTGCCTCGGGATACCAAGTGTCGATGGTGCGCAGGGCGTTGCCGATCTTCTGCGAGTGGATGGCGGCCACTTTGCTCACGTCATAGAGGGTCTTGCTCTTTTTGCTGTTGCCCTTGTCCAGGATCAATTCCTGCGACGGGAACACCTCCTGCCCGGCACCGACACGCACGAATGCCGTGACCTGCAACAGCACGTGGCTTTCGCCGGCCAGGCCCGAGGCAATCAGGTCGGCAAGTTGCTGCACGTTTCCCGCTTCCGCTGCGGGGGCGGAGAGTGCGAGCAGCGAGTGGGAAAGCGCGTCGAACGTCCATGTGGCCGCTGCCGCACCGTCCTTGAGGTGCGCCACCCGTACTTCCACCTGTTCGGCACCGATGCGGTTGCGCCACAGGAAGCGGCCATTGGCGAGGTTGGCGGCATAGCGGCGCGCCAGGTCGGTGAAGCCGTGCTGTTGCCTGTAGTCATCGACGGTGGCCATCAGCTTCAGCCGATAGGCGGCATCGTTGCAGGCAGATGGCTGGCCGGTGCCGCCGAGTACGCGCAGGGTGAAGCGCACTTTCAATGTGTCGGCATCGGCGGGCAGGGCGGCAACATCGACGGTCTGCAGGTTGGGGTTCTGGATGGCGGCGTCGAGTTTTGCCGGGTCCTGCCCGGCAGTCTTGAGGCGGTTGGAGATGGTGCCGCGCACGGATTTCTCGCGGATCGACACGGGCTGCCAGTTTCCAGATGTCTCGCGTGTTGCCCAATCGCCGGCATGGAACAGCGCATCGGAAGGATCGAGCTTGCGCTCGAAGGCGAGGACGGAGGCGGTCTTGAGTTCCTTGGTCATGGCGGTAGTCCTTCGTGGTGTCAGGTCAGGTCGAACTCGGGGATGAGGTCCAGTACTTCTTCATCGGGATCGAGCGCAAGGGCGTAGTCGTTGCGGCAGCGGTACAGGCCGGTATCGGGTTGGCTGTCGGTGTACCAGAGTGGTTGCTCGGCCGACGTCAGCCGGTGCGGGCTTGTCCACTCGCCGAGCGAATACAGGCTTTCGACGAAGCGGAAGGGAGTGGAGGCATCGCGGGCATTGGCGACGCTGCCGGCCGGTTGCAATTCGCCCAGTGCGCCGTAGCCCACCGGGATCGGCACGAGCCAGCCATTGCCGGTACGGTCGTTGTGCCATTTGCCTTTTCCGTCCTTTCCCTGCGCCCAGTGCCAGTTGATGCGTGTCAGTGAAAGCCAGGCGTCAAGCTGGCTGGCATCGGGTGAGGTTTGGCGAAGTTCGGCCAAGCGCTGTTGCAGGCAGTCATCGCGGCTGACCAGCGTGAAGCCGGGCAATAGCCGCATCCGCGCCTTGCGGAATACCTGGTGGCGGTCTTGCGCGGTGCCGGTCAGGTCGATGGCCCATGGCCGGTAGCGGAAGCGCCAGGGCTGGGGTGGTGGCAGCACGGAACCACCGGCGATGCGCATGCAGGCAAGCAGGTCGGCCAGTGTCGCCAAGTCGGCATCACGGTTTTCCGGTTGTTGGCTCCAGCGTGGGCTGTCGGCGGCCAGCAGCAGGCTCAGCTCCAGGTGGATGCGGCCTTCCTCGACGATGGCGGCGGTACTGCCATTCTTGCCCACCGGGTTGCGGGTGAGATGGAAAGCGTTGACGAAACCGCCTTGGGTGGCCTGCTCCTGGTGGTCGTGGCAGACCACGCCCACCGCCTTGAAGTGGAGATCCAGCCCGGCCGAATGCGCCTTGCGTTGCAGCGCCCACATCAGGCCGAGGAAGGCCGTCATCGATGGGAAACCGTGGGTCAGTGGGCTGGAAATCGCGTTTGCGTTCTGGATGTGCAAGTGCGGCAGTACCAGCAGGTGGTCGAAAGCAGGGCAGGCCTTCATGCGGCGGCTCCCTTCGGTGCGCGCCGCTGCATCGGTACCGGCCAGGCTGCTTCGACGATGGCTTGCTTGGCCCAGTGCCGGTACTCGGCGTCGCCGACCGTGGCCAAGCCAGCCTCGCGCAGGCGCTCGTTGACCCAGTTGGCGAAATCGCCAGCCACCTGGTCGGGCCAGTCGCCGAAGACGAAGGCGGCATGGAACTCCCGGTCGTCGTCATCGAGACCGGGATCAAGCGGGTCCCGGACGATGTCCTCGGCCCGGGCAGGGTCCAGCCAGATCTTCTGGTGCAGCGGCAGCGCACACTGCTCATCGCGCGTCCAGCCCGGCTCGGTGCGCGCCCAGGTCTCGGCCGCGTACAGGGCCAGTTGTGCAGCCAGTTCCTGTTCGATGCGGCGACGGAATGTGCGAGTCGCGTCGTTGGCGGGTGGATCGCGCAACAGGAAATCAGCCAATTGCTTGACGTTGTCGCGGACGCCATCGAACCAGGCCAGCCGCTGCATTGCCGAATCGGTGTTGAGCAGCTTCCTCGGCCGTTCGACATCCCAGGCCGGGGGCAACGACGCCAGCAGGTAGTTGATACCGCCGCGTTCGCTGTTCAGTTGGGAAATGTTCTGTGGTTTTGTTCCCCCCAGCTTGCGGGCGACCAGGTTGCGGTAGTCGCGATATGGCGCGTCATGTGGCTGCCGGTTGCGGAACGCCTGCCGGGCCGCCTTGTTGTCTTCGCCGAAGCGGGCTTCCTGCAGTTCGCCGTGGACCGCATGTGCCAGCGAACTGGAGAACATGGGCTGCAGTAGGTGGTAGCCAGCATCGTCGGTTGCGTCGTCTCCGAGCAGCCAGTAGAGCTGCTTGGCGGCCTCGTGCGAGGCGGGAACTGCTTCGGTACGGATCAGGTTGCCGAAGGCCTCCATCCAGTCCTGCGCCAGCGCGCTGTCGGCATGCAATGCTGCGCGGAGATCAGGGTCGCCATCCTGCATCCAGTCCAGCAGGCGGCGGCCGTCCACTTCCAGCTTGAGGAGCTTGAACACGTCCAGTGCGGCCGCATTGCCAACCACGTCCTCGGCAAAGTCTGTGCCAAGGGCGTGGCTGCCTACTTCATCGCGTGGTGGCAGGCTGTCCGGCCGCACATGCAGGCTGCTGCCGCGAGCGTCCGGGTGAGTGGCCTTGAGCACGTGGGTGACGGCCTGGATCTGGCCGACCCGGCGCGCGGCGTCGGTCAGCCAGCTCGTGTATTCGTACTTCGATGCCGTGTCGGCAGCGTCGTCCGAACCTTTCAGCTTGGCTTCTCTTCGGGCTTCGATGAAGCCGGTGAGGGTGGTTCGGAACTGCTTCCCTCTGTCCGTCAGTTCTGTCATTTCCTAGCCCCTGCTTTGGTGAACGTATGTTTTAGATGGAGGTCGTCTCGCCAATTGAGACAGACAGGTTGCTCTTGAGGCAGCTCTAGTGTAGATTGTTGTCCAATGAATGGATAATTGTAATAAAATTCTACTGAAAAAGTAGCTCAGGAAAATGAATGGATGATTGCAAGCGGTTTGTTTACTGCCGCACAGGCAGTTTGTGGGCGTCATTGCTCTTCGGATGGGTGATTACAATGCAAGCATTGCAGTCACTGCCGGAGGGCATTCCCATGGCCACCATGACCATCCGCAATCTTGAGGACGAGGTGAAGGCGCGCCTGCGCGTGCGTGCGGCGCAGCACGGGCGTTCGATGGAAGAAGAGGCCCGCAACATCCTGCGCTCGGTGTTGTCGCCCGAGCCTCGGACAGGTACCGCGGCGGCACTGGTTGCCGACATCCGGGCATTGGTGGAGCCATTCGGTGGAGTCGAGCTGGAGTTGCCGCCACGCGAACCAATGCGTGACCCACCCGACTTCAGTGGTCCCGAGTACGGCGAATGATCGTTCTGGATACCAACGTCATCTCGGAAATCTTCAGGCCCTGGCCTGACCCGGGTGTCATGGCGTGGCTGCAACGGCAAGAAGAGGCTGCCGTATTCACCACCGCCATCACACGTGGAGAGTTGTTGTATGGCGTGGCCATCAAGCCGGCAGGAAGGGAGAAGGAAAGCTTGCTTGCGGGCTTGCTGCGAATCTTCGAGGTACGTTTCCCGGGCCGCGTGCTGTCTTATGACGGTGATGCGGCGGATGCGCATGCGGTGTTTGCGGCCATGCGACGGATGCAGGGCCGGCCTACCAGCCATCCCGATGCGATGATCGCCGGCATCGTTCGCTGTTGCGGGGCGAGTCTGGCAACCCGCAATGTGCGGGATTTCGAAGGCTGCGACATTGCGCTGATCGACCCTTGGAGCGAGGCAACTCAGCGCAGCTGAGTGAAGCCCAGCGATGGGTGATAACGCCAGCCCCGTTCGCTTGCCGGCACTTCCACCGTGGTCAGCCGTTGCGCGCAGACTTGCAATGGCAGGTCCAGGTACTCGGCTTGTTCGGACAGCAGGGCCAGCAGGTCGAACTCGCCCCATGCGCCGATGTTCGGCCCCATCGACAGGGCGACGTCGCAACGTTGGCTTTGCTCGATGGGCACGTAAAGCGAGCGGCCGCGTTGACGTGGGTCGTTCTCGATCCGGTGCAACAGCAGGGCTTCCTCGTCGTCGTCCGGCAGGAAGGCCAGCGTGGTGCTCTTCAGCGGGTCGTGGCGGAAGGGTTGTTGCTGTGGCAACAGGCCGGTGAGGCTGGCCTGCGGGTGCTTGCAGATGACGAAGGCGGCGTCGGTTTCCAGCGGCATCGGCTTGGCACCGTCCGGCTGCCTGGCGGGCAGCATGCTGGCTGCGGTCCTGAATTGTTCTAGGTCGGCGAGGCTGTGCCTTGGCTTCCACTGGGCGGATGCGCGCGGTTGCACGCGCGGCAGTGCGGTCAGGGTTTGGTACTCGTCCGGCTGCAACAGTTCGTCGAGCTTGTGGCTGGCGAGCTGGAAGCGACGTGCGTGCGAGTTGTCGCCCTCCTTCTCGAAGCCGGGACGCAGGAAGGCGGGTTGGCCCCGCTGACCCTGGTCGGAGTGGCGCAGGTTGTGGTCGAAGATCAGCACGTTCGGCTGCGCGGGTGGTTGCCCACGATGGCGTTGCACGCGCCCGGCGAGCTGGATCAGCGAACGCATCGAGGATGGTTCGGCGATGGCCCAGTCGGCGTCCCAATCGCGCCCAACCTCGCAGACGGGTGAGGCCAGGATCACGAACAGGTGGTTCTGCTGCGGATGGGTATCCAGTGCGTGGCGGATTTCCGGCAGGCGGAAAACGGCCTGGCCGTCGCCGCGGCGGTTGAAGCTGGCATCCAGCAGGTACTCGATGGCCGAGCGTTGCAGCAAGGGAAAGCGGGCGTGATAGACGCACAGGTGGATGCGCGTGCCTTCCGGTGCGCCGAGCCGGAACAGTTCGGCGGCGACGTCGAACAGCGGGTCGATGTTGGCCATGCGCACTAACCCGAAGCTGACGCGCTTGCCGCTGACCGGATCCGGGCCGGCATGCGCGTCGTGCAGGCGCAGGCAGGCGTCGCGGACCTGGGCGGCAAATTCGGCATGTTGCTGCTCGGGTTTGCGCGCCTGGATGAGCAGCGGCAGCAGTTCGCCACGGCGGAGCGCTGGTGCCGCGCGTAACCGGGAGGCGCGTTTTTCCACGAACTTCGCGTGTGCCTGCGAAAACATCGTGCCGTCGCCGCAGGCTGCGGTCTGGACGCCGTACTCGTCGGTCCACAGGCACGGGATGTCGGCTTCAATGTTGGCGGTGCCGGGCGCACCCCGGTTGCGGCGGAATTGGCGGCGGCCGGCACGGTAGGCCAGGTACATGCCGGTTACCAGCGACGGCGGCAGCGTCGCCGAGGACAGCACCACGCGGGTGCCGAGCAGACCTGCCCAGTGCATCAAGCGGGTCAGTGCGGGCAGGTCGTTGAGGTCGTAGTCGTCCAGTTCGTCCAGTACCAGGTCGCTGCTCATCAGCCGCAGCATCGGCGCAATCTGGCGGCCGGCACGCAATGACTCGGTGGCCGGGGCAAGGTGGTCGATCGTGCACACCAGCATCGGCGCGGACAGCAGCTTGCGGATGTCGGCATCGGCCATCGCACGCGACAACAGCGGGTGGTCGGCGAGGTTGCCGTCGTAGAGGACGTGGCTGTCCTCTTCGATCAAGGCCTGCACCGAGGCCGAGCCGCTGGTTTCGGCCTTCTGCTCGTGGAACTCGAACAGTTCGCGGCTGGCCGAGCCGCCGACCAGCACCGCCAGTTCGTCCTCGCCCAGGTGCAGGTCGTGGCGATAACTGCGGCCGGTCTGCAGGGTGAGCGTGCGCAGACCCAGCGCGTAGCTGGCGCGCAGGCCCAGTTGCGGGTCGGCCAGTGCGTACAGGATGCGGGCGTTGGCCAGCGTCTTGCCGCAGCCGGTGGAAGCCATGTTGACGATGAAGGCACCATGTTCGGCGGCGGCTTCGCGCATGGCGGTGGCGGCGTCGAAGGCCTTGTCCTGCCATGCGAAGCGCGGGTCGGCGCTGCGCTTGCGCAGGCCGCGGTGGTGGGCCAGCCGCGGCAGGTGGCGCTCGAAGCCCGGCAGGGCATGGACGATGAGGCCGGCATCGCGGGCGACGCCGAGCAGGTGTTCGTCCAGTGGCTGCTTGAGGATGCCGCCGCTGTCGGTGTTGGCGTACAGGCGGGTGTTGCCCTCGCCGCGCACGCGCAGCGATGAGGCGGCGGGAAGGCTGGAATAGTGATGGTCGGCCAGCATCAGGCTCAGCCGCGCCAGGTGCATCACCTGGATGTTGCCCAGCCAGTCGCCGTCGTTGTGTGCCAGCCGCCCCAGCAATCCACGTGCGGCTCTTGCCGCCTGCGCGCGCCAGGTGGGTTCGATGACCGGCAACGAACCGGCGGGCTGCCAGTAGGGTTCGACCTGCGCGGGCCCGGCCGGTTGGCGGATTTCGTTCCAGTCGTGGCCAACCTGTGCCAGAGGCCGTTCCAGCCACGCGGGGTTCCAGTGCTTCACGCGCTTGCCCAGCCGGGCCTGGCTGCCGTCGTCATTGCATGCCGGCACCACCGGCAGGCGGTGGTGGCCGAGGATCAGCCAGGCCACCGCGGCGGCCAGTGGCGGCAGTTCCTGGAACGGATACGGATTTTCCGCGTCCAGGCCGTCGCGCTGGTAACGGCCGGGGGCGATCCATGCCTGTTCGTCCATTGCTGTCGCCTCGGCCAGGCGCTTCAGCCAGCCTTCGTCGTCGTCATTGCCGACGAAGGCCTGGAACAGCCGCAGCGATACCCATTCGTGGCGGTAAAGGTTGCGCTCGTGGCGCTCGCCGCGCAGGCGTTGCTGGAAGGCCACGCTGGCCTTGCCGAGGTCGTGCAGCAGCGCGGCCAGTTGCGCGAGCAGGCGGATGTCCTGCGCGCGGTGCCAGTCGTTCTCGTCCCCGCGGCGCAGCACGTTGCGTGTGGTGGTGTTGGTCGGCACCGCGCCTTCGGCGTTGAAGCGGCGGGCATCGCCGACGACCCACAGCAGCTCGGAATGATCGCGGCCGCGTATCCAGTGGCAGGCCACGGCGGTGTTCTTGCGTGCAGTCTTGCGCAGCAGTCTGCGCAGGGTGTCCAACCCGTCCTGCGTGATCGGCGTTTGCCAAGTGCGGTCGCCACGGCGCTCGGCGAACTGGTCGAGGATGCGCCGGGTTTCGGTGAGCGCGCGCTTGTCGCATTGGCTGACCAGCAGGATGTTCATGCCGATACCCGTGCGGCGGTATCGCTGGCGATGGCCTTGAGGCTGTCGATGATGAAGTCCAGCGCTTCGCTGCGAGTCAGTGCTTCGATGCAATTGCGGCGGAACTGCTGTTCGTCATCGCCGCGCATCGCCGACAGAAAGGCCTGCGGCAGGATGCTGGCGTCCTTCACCAGGTCGGCGGCATCGAACACCAGACCGCCGCGCCGGGTCTTGCCATGCAGCACCGCCAGGCCATGCGGCAGGCCCAGTACCCAGGTTGCGGTGGCCCCGAGGCCGTAGGCCAGGTAGTTGCCGTGGTCGAGGAAGCGATTGGCCGGGTCGCCGCCGCTGCCGCGCTTGGCGCGGGTGAACTCGCCGTAGCCCACCGCATCCACCGCCAGCTTGAACAGTGCCTTGGTCAGGCGTGCTTCCTCGGTGAGCAGGGCGGTGCCGTCCTGCGCCAGTTCGACATTGCGGGTGGAGCGCTGCACCAGTTCCTCCAGTCGCCCGGCGGGTACGTCGAACCCGGCCTCGCGCAACGACCGCTGCTGCCATTGCTGCAACAGCCGTTGCAGGCGCAGTTGCTGGAGTTGTTTGGCCGCGAGCAGGCGCAGGTCATCGTCGAACCAGAACTTCACCCAGGCCTGCAGGTATTCGGTGGGCCGGTACTCGCTCTGCGGCGAGAACCACGCCACTTCGATATCCATCTCGTTGGCGGAAAACAGCGGCGTGCCTCCACCACCGCAGAAGCCGACCAGCACGCCGGCCTTGGCCAGCTCACGCATCGCCGCCTGGGTAATCGAAGTGCCGGTGCCCAGCAACACCGTGGTGGTGTTGGCGATGGGGATGTTCCAGTACAGCGATTGCTTGCCGGCGTCGGTGACGTACTCGACACGGCCGCCGTTCACCAGCACCCGGCAGTGTTGCAGGTAATAGAGGTTGGCCCGCTTGGAATGCAGGATGGTCTTCAGGTCGGAAGACGGTAACGGTTCCATGTTTTCCCCTGTGTCGTTGCGCCCATGTTTGCCACGGGCGTGTCTCACCGGGAGAGACTGTAGCGGCTATCGCCCGCCGCAGTTCACGCCACCCGCCCGCGCCGGGCGCGTTCCAGATGCACCAGCAACAGCGAGATCGCGGCCGGGGTCATGCCGGGGATGCGCTGGGCCTGGCCGATGGTCTGTGGGCGTACACGTTCAAATTTCTGCAGCGCTTCGCTGGAGAGACCGTGCACGCTGGTGAAGTCGAAGCCTTCGGCAATCACGGTGTTTTCGTGACGTTGCTGGCGTTCGATTTCCTCGCGCTGGCGGCCGAGGTAGCCGGCGTACTTGATGCCGATTTCAACCTGTTCGGCCACCTTGGCGTCGTCCACGCCGGGGCCGAGTGACGGCACCTGCATCAGCTTGGCGTAATCCAGTTCCGGGCGCTTGATCAGGTCGAGCGCGTTGGTTTCGCGGCTGACCGCCACGCCGGTGGTTGCCTGCACTTCGCGGCCGAGGGCGTTGGCTGGTGTTGCCCAGAGGCCGCGCAGGCGCTCGGTTTCGGCGGCCACTGCTTCGCGCTTGCGCGAGAACGCGGCCCAGCGGCGTTCGTCCACCAAGCCCAGTTCACGGCCGGTCGGGGTCAGGCGCGCGTCGGCGTTGTCCTCGCGCAACTGCAGCCGGTATTCGGCGCGGCTGGTGAACATGCGGTACGGCTCGTTGGTGCCGTGGGTGATCAGGTCGTCCACTAGCACGCCGATGTAGGCTTCGTCGCGGCGCGGGCACCAGCCGTCCCGGCCTTGCACGAAGCGCGCGGCGTTGAGGCCGGCCAGCAGGCCCTGCGCGCCGGCTTCCTCGTAGCCGGTGGTGCCGTTGATCTGGCCGGCGAAGAACAGCCCGGCGACCTGGCGGGTTTCCAATGTGTTCTTCAGTCCGCGCGGGTCGAAGAAGTCGTATTCGATGGCATAACCGGGGCGGGTGATGTGCGCGTGTTCGAAGCCGCGGATGCTGCGCACCAGTTGCAGTTGCACGTCGAACGGCAACGAGGTGGAAATGCCGTTGGGGTAGATCTCCGCCACGTCCAGGCCTTCGGGCTCGACGAAGATCTGGTGGCTGGCCTTCTCGGCAAAACGCACCACCTTGTCCTCGATGCTCGGGCAGTAGCGCGGGCCGATGCCTTCGATCTGCCCGGAATACAGCGGCGAGCGATGCAGCGCGTTGCGGATGATTTCGTGGGTGCGCTCGCTGGTGTGGGTGATCCAGCAACTCACCTGGCGCGGATGCTCGCTGACGTCGCCCAGGTAGGACATCACCGGCAGCGGGTCGTCGCCGGGTTGTTCGTCCATCACGCTGTAGTCCAACGAGCGGCCGTCGATGCGCGGCGGTGTGCCGGTCTTGAGCCGGTCGATCGCGAACGGGCGCTCGCGCAGGCGCGCGGCCAGCGTGGTCGCCGGCGGGTCACCCATGCGCCCGGCGGTGTACTGGGTTTCGCCGATGTGGATCTTGCCGGCGAGGAATGTGCCAGCAGTGAGTACCACCGCCGGGGCGTGGAAAATCAGGCTGGTCTGGGTGATGACGCCGCGCACGACGTCGCCTTCGATCAGCAGGTCATCGACCGCCGCCTGGAACACGGTGAGTTTCGGCTGCGCCTCGACGATGCGGCGGATCGCCATGCGGTACAGGTTGCGGTCGGCCTGGCAGCGGGTGGCGCGTACGGCCGGGCCCTTGCTGGCGTTGAGCGTGCGCCATTGGATGCCGGCCTGGTCGGCGGCGTGCGCCATCGCCCCGCCCAGGGCGTCGATCTCCTTGACCAGGTGGCCCTTGCCGATGCCGCCGATGGCCGGATTGCAGCTCATCGCGCCGACGGTCTCGACGTTGTGGGTCAGCAGCAGGGTGCGTGCGCCGCTGCGCGCTGCGGCCAGCGCGGCCTCGGTACCGGCATGGCCGCCGCCGATGACGATGACATCGTGGCGATGGAAGGAGTCGTTCATGGATGCGAAGAGTCGAAAGTGTGAAGTCCGTCGCCACGGGTGTGCGATGCGTGGTAATGACGGCGTGGTGATTTTACCGCCATCAGCAATCGCGCCCTAAAGTTGGCACGTCATGTGCAGCTAACTACCTTGCACCCGCTGTGGCAATGCGCTGCGAGCGCATGCGGCTGGAATTGGAACAGGGGCCAGCCAACGCGCACAACGGGGAAGCATGGGCCGACAGTCGCGGACTCGTCGGCCTTTTCTTTGCGCAAACCGCTGGCAGCCGTTGCGGCCGGCGGTGCTTCCCGCGACGTGGAAAGAACGAAGCCCCGGCATTGACCGGGGCTTCGCTCTTCGTAGGCGCCGATGTCCGACAGGGCCGGAACAGGGGGGATCCAGATTTCCCGACGGACATCGACATAAAAGGTTTCAGGTGATGCCGGTCCGCGTCAGTTGCTGACGTGATCGGTCACCAGACCGTGCAGAGAATGCCTGTATTTCCCACAAATGCAAGCGGTTCATGGCTCCACCTGGCGCAGGTTGGGGTCGCGGCGGGTTTGTGACGGCCGTCGCTCGGGTGCCGCGCGCTGTGGCATGGCCGGGCGCGCCGGGGCCACTGCCCGTGGTGCCGGCGCGTTGCGCTGCATCGGCCGTGC
>JBASBF010000023.1:0-144249 GCA_049650985.1 Stenotrophomonas sp.
CCGCAAGCCGAGGGCGAGCGCGCGCCGCGCAAGCGTCGCCGCCGTCGCCACGGCCGTCCGGTCGAGGGTGCCGAGGTCGTCCCGCAGAACGGCAACGGCAGCCCGGTGCAGGTGCAGGCCAAGCCGATGCGCGCCTCCGGCAACGACAACGACTCGTTCCTGACCAGGCTGGGCCGCAAGATCCGGCGCATGCTCGCGGGCGATTGATGAAAGCGGCGCCGGCCAGTGGCTGGCACTGCGTCGATTCCTGATGGGTGCCGACCATCGGTCGGCACCTCGCGCTTCGCCTCCGGCATAATCGGCGCATGAGCGTTCTGCGTTTCGACAATGTCAGCAAGCACTATGCGGGCGGCCACCAGGCGTTGGTGGACGTCAGCTTCGAGGTGGGCGCCGGCGAGATGCTGTTCGTCACTGGGCATTCCGGCGCGGGCAAGAGCACGCTGCTGAAATTGATCCACCTGAGCGAGCGCCCCACGCGCGGCGCGGTTTTGTTCGGCCAGCGCAACCTGCTCAAGGTGCGCGGCGGCAAGGTGGCGCTGCACCGGCGCGAGGTCGGTGCGGTCCATCAGGAGCACCGCCTGCTGACCGACCGCAGCATCGGCGAAAACGTGGCGCTGCCGCTGATCCTGCGCGGCGACCGTCGCGGCGACGTCGGCAAGCGGGTGCGTTCGGTGCTCGAACGCATGGGCCTGGGCCACCGCGAAAAGGCGCTGCCGACGCAGTTGTCGGCCGGCGAGCAGCAGCGCGTCGGCATTGCCCGCGCCATTGTCGCCGAACCGAAACTGCTGGTGGCCGACGAACCCACCGGCAATCTCGACCCGACTCTGGCTGCGGAAATCATGGCGCTGTTTGCCGAACTGCCCGGCCGCGGCACCAGCGTGCTGGTGGTCAGCCACGACCTGCCGCTGCTCAAGCGCATGCGCAAACGGGTGCTGATCCTCGACCACGGCAGGCTGGTGGACGACATCTCGCCGCAGGATCTGGCCGAATGAGGCGCGTGCCATGAGCAAGGGCGTGACCCAGCGCAACGATGCCGCCGCCACGCCGTCGCGACTGGGGGTGTGGTTTGCCCACCATCTGCACAGTGTGGTGTTCAGCCTCGGCCGTGCGTTGCGCAAACCGTGGGCGACGGCGTTGACCGTGGCGGTGATGGCGCTGGCGTTGGCGTTGCCGCTGGGGCTGTCGATCGCGCTGGACAATCTCAAGGTGTTCACCGGCAGCGTGCAGCAGTCGCGCGACATCAGCCTGTTCCTGAAGCCGGCCATCGACGGTGCCACCGCACAGGATCTGGCCGCCAGCCTGCGCGCGCGCGGCGACGTCGCCGAGGTGCTGCTGCGCACGCCGGAACAGGGCCTGGCCGAACTGCGCCAGAGCGCGGGGCTGGGCGAAGCCATCGACGCGCTCGGCGAGAACCCGTTGCCGAGCCTGCTGATCGTCACCCCGACCGGTGATGACGATGCCGCACTCGCCAAGGCACTGGAGGCACTGCCGCAGGCCGACCTGGTGCAGCACGATGCCCTGTGGCGGCAGCGGCTGGACGCCTGGCTCGGCTTCGGTGCGCGGCTGGTGCAGGTGCTGTCGCTGTTGCTGGGGCTGGGCGCGGTGCTGGTGGTCGGCAATACCGTGCGGCTGGACATCCAGGCGCGGCGCGAGGAAATCAGCGTGCTGCAGTTGCTGGGTGCCAGTGACGGCTTCATCCGTCGTCCGTTCGTCTACCTCGGCGCATGGTACGGATTGGGCGCCGGGGCGTTGGCGCTGGCGCTGGTCGGCGCTTGCGGGCTGGCGCTGCGCGCGCCGCTGGCGGCGCTGTCGCAAAGCTATGGCAGCCCGTTCGCGTTGCATGGCCTGGACCTGTTGCACTCGGGATTGGTGCTGCTGGGCACAGTGTTGCTGGGTTGGCTGGGGGCGTGGCTGGTGACCGGCCACTTCCTCAGGCAGACTCGCCCGACCGAAACCTGAGGCGCGCATGCCCACGCATGAACTCAAGCACCTGATCAGCGACGCCCCAAGGGTGATGGTGGTCGATGGCTCCAAGCTGGTGCGCAAGCTGATTTCCGACGTGCTGCAACGCGAGTTGCCGGACGTGGAAGTCGTCGGCTGCGCCAGCATCGAGGAGGCGCGCGAAGCACTTGCCGCCGGGCCGGTGCATCTGGTCACCACGTCGCTGGCGTTGCCCGATGGCGACGGCCTGACGCTGGCGCGCAGCGTGCGCGATGCCGCCGGGCAGGCCTACGTGCCGGTGATCGTGGTGTCCGGCGACGCCCAGCAACACCTGGAGCAGCGCCGCTTCAACGAATACGTCACCGACTATTTCGACAAGGCGCTAGGCCACGAGGCGCTGGCCGCGTTCATCCGCGGCTACGTGCAGCCCGAGCCGATGCCCGGCGCCACCGTGCTCTACGTCGAGGACAGTCGCGTGGTCGCCGAGGCCACCAAGCGCATGCTCGAACGCCACGACCTGCACGTGGTGCACGTGCTCACCGCCGAGGACGCCTTCTCGCTGCTCACCGCCGAGTCGCTGGGCCGCACCGTGCGCCGCATCGACCTGGTGCTGACCGATGTCACTCTGAAGGGCGAACTGAACGGCCGCGACGTGGTCGAGCGCGTGCGCATCGACTTCGGTTACGGCAAGCGCCGGCTGCCGGTGCTGGTGATGACCGGCGACAGCAACCCGCACAACCAGTCCACGCTGCTGCAGGCCGGTGCCAACGACCTGGTGCAAAAACCCATCGAGGAACGCCTGCTGGTGACCAAGGTGCTGTTCCAGTTGCGGTTGGCGCGCCTGTCGCAGCCGGCCGTGATGCTGTGAGCGAGGCCGTGCCCAACATCCAGTTGGAAGCGAGCTGGAAAGCCCATGTCGGTGACTGGTTGCTGCGCCCGGAAATGCGCGAGCTGGCCAGCTTCCTGCGCCAGCGCAAGGCGGCCGGCGCGCGGGTGTTCCCGCCGGGGCCACAGATCTTCGCCGCGTTCGAGGCCACCCCGTTCGAGCAGGTCAAGGTGGTGGTGCTGGGGCAGGACCCCTACCACGGCTACGGCCAGGCGCACGGTCTTTGCTTCTCGGTGCTGCCGGGCGTGCCGGTGCCGCCCTCGCTGCTGAACATCTACAAGGAGTTGGAGGGCGACAGTGGCGTGGTGCCGCCGTTCCGGCGTCCGGACCACGGCTGCCTGTTGCCGTGGGCGTGGCAGGGCGTGCTGCTGCTCAATGCCGTGTTGACGGTGGAGGAAGGCCGCGCCGGCGCCCATCAGGGCAAGGGTTGGGAAGGCTTCACCGACCACGTAGTCGATGTGCTCAACCGCGAGCGCGAAGGGCTGGTGTTTCTGCTGTGGGGCAGCTACGCCCAGCAGAAGGGCAAGGTCATCGACAGCCGCCGCCACCGCGTGCTGAAGGCTCCGCACCCCTCGCCGCTTTCGGCCCACCGCGGTTTCTTCGACTGCCGGCACTTCTCCCAGACCAACGACTACCTGGCCCGCCGCGGCCAGTCTCCGGTCGACTGGCGGCTGCCGCCGCGGGCGGAGCTGGAAGCCCGGCTTGCCGGCGCTTGAACCGGCTTGATCGCGGTCATGTTGGCGACACGCGGGCTTTGCTACGGTGGCTCGGTGACGCCATCGTTCGCCGGTACCCATTCAGCTTCCGGGCCGGATTTGGTGGCGAAAACAGAACACTGGAACTTTTTCTGTACTAGCCAGTCCAATAGTGACGACTGCTAAGATGAGCCCCATGAACCCGAATGCCTCCACTGCCCTCGTGGCAAACAATCTTCCGGTTCCCAGCGCGCTCGGCTCGCTGGATGCCTATATCGGTGCCGTGCACCGCATTCCGGTGCTGTCGGTGGACGACGAGCAGGACCTGGCGCGCCGCTTCCGCGACGAGCAGGATCTGGACGCCGCCCGCGAGCTGGTGCATTCGCACCTGCGCTTCGTGGTCCACGTGGCCCGCGGCTACAACGGCTACGGCCTGCCGCTGGGTGACTTGATCCAGGAAGGCAACATCGGCCTGATGAAGGCGGTCAAGCGCTTCGACCCGGACATGGGCGTGCGTCTGGTTTCCTTCGCGGTGCACTGGATCCGCGCCGAGATGCACGAGTTCATCCTCAAGAACTGGCGCATCGTCAAGGTCGCCACCACCAAGGCGCAGCGCAAGCTGTTCTTCAACCTGCGCAAGTCCAAGACCCGCCTGGGCTGGATGAACGCGGCCGAGGTCAGCGCCGTGGCGAAGGATTTGAACGTCTCCGAGCGTGAAGTGATGGAAATGGAGTCGCGCCTGTCAGGCCGTGACGTCGGTTTCGATGCCCCTAGCGACGACAGCGACGACCACGTGCCGCCGGCACCGGCCGCCTATCTGGTCGCGCGCGAGGAAGACCCGTCGCAGGCTTACGAGCGCGCCGACAGCGAGGGCAACCAGTTGCAGTTGCTGCGTGAGGGCCTGGCCAACCTGGACCAGCGTTCGCGCGACATCGTTGCCCGCCGCTGGCTGGACGCCGATAGCAAGGTCACCTTGCAGGAACTGGCCGACGAATACGGCGTGTCGGCCGAGCGCATCCGCCAGATCGAGGCCAATGCGTTGAAGAAGATGAAGGCGCTGTTCACCGCGTAAGCCGGTGGCGCCGGATGTTTGTGGAAGGCCCGGCCATGCCGGGCCTTTTCCGTTGCAGGGCGGCGGCGAGCCTATTGCTGCACGGGAGGTTCGCCGTCGTGTGGTTCGCCCTCGGCGTCGCCGAAGATGATCCGCGCGCTGCGCTGGTAACTCCAGTACGCGACCGCCCAGTTGAGCAGCACCACCAGCCGGTTGCGAAAGCCGATCAGGAAGAATACGTGCGCGGCCAGCCAGAACCACCAGGCCGGCAAGCCGGAGAGTTTCAGCCGGCCCACGTGCACGATGGCGGCCATGCGCCCGATGGTCGCCAGGTTGCCCTGGTCGCGGTAACGGAACGGCGGCGGTGCAGTGCGCTGATGCAGTCGCGCGCGGATCACCTCGGCCACGTATTTGCCCATCTGCTTGGCGGCCGGCGCCACGCCCGGCACCGGGCGGCCGTCGGCCTGCGCCAGTGCGGCCAGGTCACCGGCGACGAAGATTTCCGGGTGGCCGGGTACCGTCAGGTCCGGCTGCACCTGCACGCGGCCGGCGCGGTCCAGTGGCGTGTCCAGCGTGCGCGCCAGCGGCGAGGCGGCCACGCCGGCGGCCCACACCACGGTGCGGGCAGGGACGAACCGCTCGCCGAGGTGGAAGCCCCCGGCGTCGATGGCGGTCACCGGTGTGCCGGCATGCACTTCCACGCCCAGCCGCTCCAGTTGCCGACGCGCCTTCAGCGACAGCACTTCCGGGAAGCTGGACAACAGCCGTGGCCCGGCTTCGATCAGGCGCACCTTCGCCGAGGCCGGGTCGATGTGGCGGAACTCGTCGCGCAGGGTGTGGCGTGCGATTTCGGCCAGGGTGCCGGCCAGTTCGACCCCGGTGGGGCCGCCGCCGACGATGGCGAAACTGAGCCAGGCCGCCTTCTGCGCCGGATCGGCCTCGGCTTCGGCCTTCTCGAAGGCCAGCAACAGCCGCCGCCGCAGCATCAGCGCGTCGTCCAGCGTCTTCAGGCCGGGGGCGTGCGGCGCCCACTGGTCGTTGCCGAAGTAGGCGTGGGTGGCGCCGCTGGCGACCAGCAGCAGGTCGTAGTCCAGTGTGGTGCCGTCGCGCAGCCGCACCTGGCGTTGGTGCTTGTCGATGGCGTCCACCTCGCCGAGCCTGACCTCGACGTTGCGCTGCCGGCCGAGGATGTGCCGCAGCGGCGCGGCGATGTCCGGCGCCGACAGGCCGGCGGTGGCGACCTGGTACAGCAGCGGCTGGAACAGGTGGTGGTTGCGGCGGTCGACCAGGGTGATGCGCAGCTTCGCCTTGGCCAGTGCGCGGGTGGCCCAGAGGCCGGCGAAGCCGCCGCCGATGACCAGCAGGCGGGGAAGGCGGTCGTGGGGCATGCGGTACTCCGAGGGGGCGGCGGATGCCGGTTGGAGGGCGTGAACAACCGGTGGCCATCATCGCATGGGGTGCGCGTGGTCATGGCGATGGCTGATACTGGCTTCCAGCCGAATGCCGTGGAGAGAACACCATGTCCGAGCCCGAGAAGCGCATCGCCCTGCTGGTCGACGCCGACAATGCGCCGGCGGCGAAGATCGACGAAGTGCTGGCCGAGGTGGCTCGCTTCGGCGTGGCCAACGTGCGCCGCGCCTACGGCAACTGGAAGAGCCCGCGGCTGAAAGGCTGGGAGGCAGTGCTGCACGAATACGCGATCCGCCCGATCCAGCAGTTCGCCTATTCCAAGGGCAAGAACGCCTCGGACATGGCGATGGTGATCGACGCGATGGACCTGCTCTACGCGCGCAACCTCGATGGGTTCGCCATCGTCTCCAGCGACGCCGATTTCACCCCGCTGGTGATGCGGCTGCTGACCGACGGGGTGAAGGTCTACGGCTTCGGCGAGAAGAAGACGCCCGATCCCTTCGTCAACGCCTGCTCGCAGTTCACCTACCTGGAAGCGCTGGGGCAGGAGGATGCGGACCGGGTGGCGGATGCGGGCCAACCGGGGCATGGCGGGGCCGCGGCGGATGCGCCGGCCGCACCGGGTGGGGCGCAGCCGCCGATCCAGCCGCGCCCGGGCAACGAATTGCGCGGCGACACCCGCCTGCTCAACCTGCTGCGCGGCGCGGTGGACGCGGCCGCCGACGAGCAGGGCTGGGCGGTGTTGAGCGCGGTGGGCAACCAGATCGGCAACCGCGCCTCGTTCGATTCGCGCAACTACGGCTACCGCAAGCTCAGCGACCTGCTCACGGCGATCGGCCTGTTCGAGCTGAAGAAGGACGGCAAGTCCACGCAGGTGCGGGTGCTGCCGAAGAAAGCCGCCAAGGCCGCCAAGGCGGGCGCGGCATGACGATGACGGCGGCCGACGCGGCATCGTATGGTGCAGGCCCTGCATCGGTCACAACGGGAGCCGGGATGCTGAAGATCTGGGGACGCCGCAATTCGAGCAACGTGCGCAAGGTGCTGTGGTGCGCCGAGGAAATCGGCCTGCCTTATGAGTCGATCGAGGTGGGTGGTGCGTTCGGCGGCACGCAGAGCGCCGAATACCGGGCGATGAATCCCAACGGGCTGGTACCGGTGATCGAGGACCACGGCCTGCCGGTGTGGGAATCCAACGCCATCGTCCGCTACCTGTCGGCGCGTTACGCGCTGGGCACGCTGTACCCGGAAGACCCGGCGGTGCGCGCGCAGAGCGAGAAGTGGATGGACTGGACCATCTCCAGCTTCGCCGTCGCCTTCCGCGACCTGTTCTGGGGCGTGGTGCGCACCGCGCCGGCCGACCGCGACGCCGCGCGCATCGACGCGGCGCTGGTGCGCTGCGGCGAGCTGCTGACGCTGGCCGATGCCGAGCTGGCGCACCGGCCGTGGCTGTCCGGCGATGCATTCGCGATGGGCGACATCCCGCTGGGCGCCTTCGCCTATGCGTGGTTCGGGATGCCGATCCAGCGCCCGGACCTGCCGCACCTGGCCGGCTGGTATGCGCGCCTGCAGTTGCGCCCGGCCTACCGCAAGGGCGTGATGACGCCGCTGACCTGAGGCTTGCCGGACTACCGTGGATGCGGGGCTTGCCCCGCATGATGCGCTCCCGGTGAAGCCCATGCGGGGCAAGCCCCGCATCTACGAGTAGGCCGGGGCTACGCCCCCGGCGATGCTTGCCCCTGTGTCGGGGGACAACCCGCTCCCACGAGCCATGGGTGGGCCGGTGCACAAACGCCGACAGCCGCCTGTACCAGCGCGGCTGTCGGTGTGGGTTGCCCCGAAGGGCAGGGGTCAGAACTTCCAGTTCAGGCCCAGGTAGACGACGCGACCGGCATAACCGTTGGAGTAGAAGCGGTTACTGGTGTCGTTGCCCAGGTGGGTACGCGTCTCTTCCTTGGTCAGGTTCAGCACCGAGGCACTCAGGCTGAGCGCCGGGGTGACGTTGTAGGCGGCGTTCAGGTCGATCTGCTGGTAGGGCTCCTGGTAGAGGTTCAGGCCGCTGACCAGGCCCTGCACCACTTCGCCGCGACGGTTCCACGAGGCACGCAGCAGCAGCTTCTCCACTTCGTAGAACACGGTGAAGTTGGCCTGGTTCCTGGCGCTGCCGACCAGCGGCGACTTGCCGATCTCGGTGCCGTCCTCGAGGGTGATGGCCGCTTCGTTGGTGTCGTTCCAGGTGTAGTTCGCCTGGAAGCCCAGGCCGAAATCCAGCGTGTGCTGGGCATAGAACTCCACGCCCTGCGAGACCGCGTCGCGACCGCCGGCGGTGGTCGAGTAGTTCTGCACGACCACGCTTTCGCCACCGATGTTCTGCGTCACGTCCTGCACCACCGGCACCGAGAAGTTGCTGACGTCCTTGCGGAACAGGTCCAGGCCCACCACCGAGCCGGGCCGGAAGTACCACTCCAGGCCGATGTCGTACTGGGTGGCCTTGTAGGCCTCCAGGTTCTTGTTGCTGCCCGAGCCGTACCAGCCCTGTTCGCCGGCACCGCCGGTCAGGCGGCGATCGTTGACGTACTCGGGGCTGAAGTATTCCAGGCTGCCCGGGGCGGCGATGTTGCCGTAGCTCGGGCGCGCGATCACCTTGGAGGCCGCCGCGCGCAGCAGCAGGTTCTCGCTCAGGTCATAGGCCAGGTTGAAGCTCGGCAGCACGTCGGTGTAGTTGCGGTCCAGGCTGCTGACCGCGAAGGTCTCCGGCCGGGCCACGCTGTCCGAAAGCCGCCAGTAGCCCTCGGTGCCGCAGTAGGTACGGTCGGGCGCGCCGCCCGGTACCGCATCGCCCGCCTGGCACGCCAGCGGATCGCCGTTGGCGTCGTCGTAGAAATAGTCGTTGTAGAGGGTGACCTTGTCGGTGGAGTCGGCGTGCTGGCGGGTGCTGACCACGCGCACGCCGACGTTGCCGCGCAGGCGCTCGGTACGGAAGTTGGCCTGCAGGTAGGTGGAGTAGATCTTCTCGTCCACGTTGTAGACGAAGTTGTCCTCGTTGCGGGTCTGCATCGGCCCGTAGGTCTTGTTCAGGTAGGCGATGTAGGCCGGGTAGTCGATGGCCGGGAACGCGCTGGCATTGATGCCGCCGGCCAGGTTGCCCATGCCGTACAGGAAGTCGGGCGAGAACTGGAGGGCCAGGTCGTTGCAGCCGCCGTTCCAGTAGCGGTTCTCGTAGTCGCTCGGGTCGGTGCCCGGGCAGGCCCAGTAGCTGTTGCCGGTGCTGCGGTGGATGCTGCCATCGCGGTACTTGACGCCGAACTGGAACGACTCGAAGAAGCCGGCCTCGGTATGCCAGGTGGTGTCGATCTGGGCGTACTTCTGCTCGTTGGTGTTGCGCGTCCAGGACGAGCCGGTCGAGCCCAGGTCGACCTGCAGGATGCCGTCCTTCAGGTTCTGCATCAGCTCCGGCGAGAACACCATCGACGGGGTGCCGGTCAGGTCCCAGGAACTGGCCAGGTTGCCCAGGCTCCAGCTGCCGTCCGCATTCTGGCGACGCGGCTTGAGCGGCAGCGAGAACTGCAGCGAAGGACCGCCCTTGGCCCAGGTGCGCCCGCCCTTGAAGGCGACGTCGACCGACTCGCCGCGCCATTCGGCCGAAAAGTCGACGGTCTGCGACAGTGCCTTCTCGAGGTTGTAGCTGCCGGTGATCTGCGGGGTCGGGATGGTGCAGTCATCCGAGCCCCAACCGCCCGGCGCCATGCCGGCGTCGGCGGCCTCGTCCTCGCTGCAGTAATAGGCCTTGCCCGGGTGCAGGCTGTAGTCGGCGCCGGTGACGATGGTGCCGCTGGGGTCCATCGTCATCCCGTCGAGCAGGCGCCCGCCGGCCCAGTTGCCGTCGCCCCAATAGCGGGCGATGTTCCATTCCGGCACCTTGATGGTGTGGGTCTGGGAGTCCTGCGACAGCTCGAAGCGGAAGTAGTTCGCGGTCAGGGTCAGGTTGTCCAGCGGCTTGAACTGGAAGGTCAACTGGCCGCCCTTGCGCTCGCGTTCCTCTTCCTTGACGTCGAGGTTCACCGACGTCGGCATCATGAAGCCGGTGTAGTACTTGCCGCTCTGGTCGTAGAAGCCGGTGCCGCCCCACCAGTTCGAGTTGAAGTCCGAAGGGTTGCCGTTGACGTCGACCGCGGTGCCGCCTTCATCGCGGCCATACCACTGCCAGCTCTCGGTGCTGGCGCCCATGGTGCGGGTGGTGCGCTTCTGGTCGGTATAGCCGACGAACACGCCGAAGCGGTCGTCCTTGTCATGCCAGGCGTACGAGGCGGAGAGCTGCCCGTCGGTCTTTTTGGTGGTGTCGGCCCGGGTGCCCTCGACGGAGACGAAGCCGGTATTGGATTCCATGTCCAGTGGACGGCGGGTGTGCAGGATCACCGTGCCGCCGATGCCGCCCTCGTCGATGCGCGCTTCCGGCGACTTGAACAGTTCGGCGCTGCCCAGCATGTTCGACGGCAGCAGCGTGTAGTTGAACGAACGGGTCGGGTCGCCGTTGGATTCGGCGGTGGCGATGTAGTTGCCGTTCAACTCGGTCAGGGTCAGCTCCGAGGACAGGCCGCGCACGCTGACGTTCTTGCCTTCGCCACCACTGCGGGTGACGATCACGCCCGGCACGCGCTGCAGCGCGTCGGCCACGTTCTTGTCGGGGAACTTGCCGACGTCCTCGGCATTGATCACCTCGACGATCGCATTGGCGTCGCGCTTCTGGTCCAGGCTCTTCTCGATGGCGTAGCGATAGCCGGTGACGGTGACCGCGTCGAGCGTGGTGGCGTCGGCGTTCTGGGTGCCGGCCTGCTGTGCGAAGGCGCCGGCCGGCAGCATTGCCGTGGCGACCAGTGCGGCCGTGATGGCCGCGGACAACGCATGGCGGCCGTGCGTGCGTGACATCTGTTTCATTCCGCTCTCCCTCTCCTGGATTGAAGTCGGTAACTGCACGAAGATATTGAATCGATCTAAATTTGAAGCCGGACGAGGCGGGTACATCGCCTGCCCCCGAGGGGGCGGTCCGACCCGTGGTTGTCCTGCAATCGCCGTCGAATTGATTTGGATCGATCTAAACGATTGGTGCGAAATTTTTAACACAGTGCCGGGGCCGACGCATGTTGCTGCGCAATATGGCGCTGGTCCCGGAGAGGCCGGATGAAGGGGAAGGGCCGGCGATCCTGCCGGAAGGGCAGCGCAGCGATCAGGCACGGGCAGAGGCGCGCCGGGCCGTGGATGTTGCGCTGCAGAATGCATCGGCCGAAATTGCCATGCTTTACTTGGATCGATCTAAATTCACTGGTGCCCGGCACTCTCCCCGTCCCGCAAGGGCGGGCCGGCCATCAACGGCCCGGCATTGCCGGGCCACCCTATCGCCGCACCGACATCGACCCAGAGAATCCAGCCCGTGAGCCGAATGCCGTCCGCCACCGCTTCCCGTTTCCGCCGCCCGCTGGCCGCGGCCGCCTGCCTGCTGGCGGTGTCGCTTGCCCCGCTGTCGCAGGCCGCCCCGGCCACGCCCGAGCGCGAGGTCAACACCTTCATCGGCACCCAGGACGACGGCAACACCTTCCCCGGTGCGTCGGCGCCGTTCGGGCTGATCCAGGTCAGCCCCATCGGCCTGCATTACGCCGGCTACCGCTATGACGAGGACAAGATCCTCGGCTTCGGTCATTCCTTCGTCTCCGGCGCGGGCTGCTGGGAGCAGGGCGGGCAGGTGTCGGTATTGCCGGTGACCGGCAGCATCGCCCCCGGTGGCGATTTCGACACCGGCGATGCGAAGAGCTTCGACCAGAAGCGCTACGGCGCGCGCTATACCCACGATGGCGAGGTCGGCCAGGCCGGCTACTACAAGGTGCGCCTGACCGACTACGGCGGCATCGACGCCGAGGCCACCGCGCTCACCCGCGCCGCCGCCGAGCGCTACACCTTCGCCGCCGATGCCGGCAGCGGCCACGTGCTGGTCAACGTCAGCCAGGCCAACAATCGCCACCGCGTCACCGGCAGCCAGGTGCGCGTGGTCGGCGACCGCGCGGTGGAAGGCCAGCTGACCACGCTCAGCTTCTGCGGCGGCCACCAGTACACCACGTGGTTCCGCATCGAGTTCGACCGGCCGTTCAAGGCGTTCGGCGTCTGGGGCCAGGCCGGCGGCACGCCCGGCGCGCGCTTCAGCATGGAAAGCGAGCATGACCCGTACAACGGCGCGTGGCTCAGCTTCGACCTGGAGGACGGGCGCAGCGTCACCGCGGTCAGCGCGATCTCGCACGTGGACATCGAAGGCGCGCGCGAGAACCTGCGCCGCGAGGGCAGCGACGGCAACGGCCGCCTGCTCGGCTTCGACGCCATGCGCAAGCGCGCGCAGGCCGACTGGGCGCGCGAGCTGTCCAGCGTCAAGGTGCACGGCGGCAGCAAGGACGAGCGCAGCGTGTTCTACACCGCGCTGTACCACGCCCTGCTGCAACCGATGACCGGCAGCGATGCCGACGGCCGCTACCGCGGGTACGACAACGCCATCCACGTGGCCGATGGCTGGACCTACCACGAGTATTTCTCGCTGTGGGACACCTACCGCAGCCAGAACCAGTTGCTGGCACTGCTGCGCCCGCAGCGCGCCCGCGACATCGGCCGCAGCCTGCTGGCGATCGACGCGCAGGGCGGCTGGCTGCCGCGCTGGGGCTATGCCGATTTCGACAGCAACGTGATGACCGGCGACCCGGTCACCCCGTTTCTCGCCGACCTGTGGCGCTACGGCGCACTGCAAGGCATGGAGCAGGAAGCGTGGCAGGCGCTGTGGGAGAACGCCGAAGGCGTGCCGCCGCTGGAATCGCGCCACGAGGGCCGCGCCGGCAACGCCAACTACCTGAAGGACGGCTTCGTGTTCTACGACCGCACCTTCCCCGCCAAGGGCATGGACGTGGATCCGCACCAGGGGGGCTCGGCGACGCTGGAATACGCGCTGGCCGACTGCGCGCTGGCGCCGATGGCCGCCGCGCTCGGCCATGCCGATGCCGCCGCGACGCTGCGTGCGCGCGCCGGCAACTGGCGCAAGGTATGGGATGCCGATCTGGCCGAAGCCGATACCGGTTTCGCCGGTTTCCCGCGGCCGCGCATGGAAGGCGGCGAATGGTTCACCCCGCCCACCGGCAGCTACGACCCGCGCTCGCACTACGGCTTCCACGAAGGCACCAGCTGGCAATACCAGTGGCTGGTGCCGCAGGACCTGCCGTCGCTGGCGCAGGCGATGGGCGGGCGCGAGGCGATGGGCAGGCGGCTGGACGCGTTCTTCGCCTACGACGAACTGCTCGCCGACCCGGATGGCGCCGCGCGCAAGGCGTGGGTGGCCGGGCCGTACAGCTATTACGGCCAGTACCGCTTCAACCCGAACAACGAGCCGACCATGCACGTGCCGGGGCTGTACAGCCTGATCGGCCAGCCGTGGAAGACCGCCACCGTGCTGCGCGCGGCGCAGACGCTGTTCACCAACGCGCCCAACGGCGTCACCGGCAACGACGACCTCGGCACCATGTCGGCGTGGTACCTGTTCGGCGCAATGGGCTTCTCGCCGCTGATGCCCGGCAGCGGGCAGATGCTGCTGCACCCGCCGCGCTTCGACCGCATCGACATCGCGCTGGAGAACGGCCGCACCCTGAGCGTGCGTGCGCCGGGCGCCAACGACGGCGTGCGCTACATCCGCTCGGCCAGCCTCGATGGCAGGCCGCAGTCGGCGACGTGGGTGGACGTGGGCCGTTTGCAGCAGGGCGGCACGCTTGCCTACGCGCTGGACGCCACGCCGGATACGCAGGGGTGGGGAACGCATGTTGCTGATGCCCCGCCGGCGCTTTGTCCTGCCAGTGCGCATTGAACATGATGGTGCTCCTTCTCCCTTCGGGAGACAGCTCGGCAGGATTGCCGAGCTGCACGGCGAAGCCGCCCGAAGGGTGAGGCACATGGATGTGCCGAATACAGGTGCCCCGAAGGGGTGGATGAGGGTTCGGGCGAAGCCTCGCGTAGTTGAACATCACGAGGGCTTCGCCCCGTACCCTCACCCCAACCCCTCTCCCGATGGGAGAGGGGCTTTGTAAAGCTGGAGCCATCCCATGAACACCCGACGCGAATTCCTGCAACAGATGGCCCTGGCCGGCGGCGCAATGGCGCTGCCGGGCATCGCAAGCGCGGCCAGCAAACAACCGGCCCCCGCCGCCACCAACGGTGCGCGTGTCGTCTCCACATGGGATTTCGGAGTGCCCGCCAACCAGGCCGCGTGGAGCGTGCTGCGCGCCGGCGGCACCGCGCTGGATGCGGTGGAGCAGGGCGCGCGCTGGGCCGAAACCGGCCTGTGCAACAGCACCGTCGGCCATTGCGGTTACCCCGACCGCGATGGCGTGCTGACCCTGGACGCCAGCATCATGGACGGCGACGGTCGCTGCGGCGCGGTCGCCGCGCTGGAAGACATCGACCATCCGGTCAGCGTCGCGCGGCGGGTGATGGAGCAGACCCCGCACGTACTGCTGGTCGGGCAGGGCGCGCAGCAGTTCGCGGTCGAGCAGGGCTTCGAGAAACAATCGCTGCTGACCCCGGAAGCGGTGCAGGCGTGGGAAGAGTGGAAGAAGACCTCGCGCTACCAGCCGCAGATCAACGCCGAGCGCCGCCTGATTCCCGGCAACAGCCAGAACCACGACACCCTCGGCATGCTCGCCATCGACCAGCGCGGCAACCTCGCCGGCGCCTGCACCACCAGCGGCATGGCGTGGAAGCTGCGCGGCCGCGTCGGCGACAGCCCGATCGTCGGCGCCGGCCTGTACGTGGACAACGAGGTCGGCGCGGCCACTGCCTCGGGCGTGGGCGAGGAGATGATCCGCAACGCCGCCAGCTTCCTCGTCGTCGAACTGATGCGGCAGGGCCGCTCGCCGATGGACGCCTGCCGCGAGGCCATCGACCGCGTGGTGCGCAAGCGTCCGGAGGCGAGCAAGTCGCTGCAGGTGTGTTTCCTGGCGATCAACCGCCACGGCGAGGTCGGCGCGTTCGCGCTGCACCCGGGCTTCGTCTATGCGGTGTGCGACGCGCAGCGGCAGGATGCGCTGCTGGATTCGGGCGCGGTATATCCGGGCGAAGGCGCGTGAGCATGGCCGCGCGCTACACGCTGGAGATCGCCGCCGGTTCGCTGGCCTCGGCGCTGGCCGCGCAGGCAGGCGGCGCCGACCGCGTGGAGTTGTGCGAAGGACTGGAATACGGCGGCACCACGCCGTCGCACGGCACGCTGGCATTGGTGCGCGAGCGCGTGCGCCTGCCGCTGTTCGTGCTGGTGCGGCCGCGTCCGGGCGATTTTCTTTACGACGATGCCGAAACCGAGGTCATGCTGCGGGACATCGAGCACTGCGTGCGGCTGGGCTGCGACGGCGTGGTGATCGGCGCGCTCGATGCCGACGGCAACGTCGATATGCCGCGTTGCCGTGCGTTGGTGGAAGCCGCCGGCCCGCTGGCGGTCACCTTCCACCGCGCGTTCGACGCGGCGCGCGAGCCGTTGCGGGCGCTGGAAAGCATCATCGAACTGGGCTGCCGGCGCGTGCTCAGTTCCGGTGCGCAGGCCGGTGCGCCGCAGGGCGCGGCGCTGCTGGCTGCCTGCGTGCAGCAGGCCGGCGAGCGGTTGGCGGTGATGCCCGGCGCCGGCATCGACGCCGACAACATCGCCGCGCTGGCGCGGGCCACCGGCGCGCGCGAGTTCCATGCCTCGGCCAAGGCCGTGCGGGCCTCGTCGATGCGCTTCCGCAACCCGGCGCTGGCCGGGCTCGCGCCGGATTGGCAGCAGACCGATCCGGCGCGCGTGCGTGCGCTGCGCGACGCGCTGGACCGGCTTGCATGACCGCGCCTGCCGCCAGTGCCGGATCGCAACGTGCGCCGTGCCGTGTCGCGGCACGCAGGGCCGTGCATCGCGCCCGGTCCGTCGGCATCGGCCTTCATCCCGTATCGTCTGCAGCCCGCGCGCAAGTTGTCGGCGCGGGGACCCCGGCGCGATGCGTGCCGGCCTTCCTTCCCATCCAGCAGGGCGCCGGTGCGCCGGCTGCCAGGAGCTGCCTGTCGTGACCCGAAAGTCCCCCTCTTCCCCACGCAAGCCCGCCACCAAGGCCTCCGCGGGCAATGCCGCAACCGCCGCCAAGGCACCGCGCAAGGAGCATGGCGCGCGCCGCAACGTCACCTTGTCGGACATCGCCGGCGCCATCGGCGTGTCGCGGGCGACGGTGTCGCTGGTGCTGCGCGGCAGCCCGCTGGTGCACGCCGACACGCGCGCGCTGGTCGAGGCCGAACTCAAGCGCCAGGACTATGTCTACAACCGCGCCGCGGCCAATCTGCGGCGGCGCACCTCGTCCAGCGTGGCGCTGGTGATCAACGACCTGTCCAACCCGTTCTTCGCCGAATTCGCCGCTGGCGTGGACGAGGCACTGGGCGAGCGCGGCTACGTCACCCTGCTCGGCAGCACCGGCGAATCGCCGCAGCGGCAGCAGGCGGTGCTGTCCTCGCTGATGGAGCATTCGCCGGCCGGGGTGATCCTGTCGCCGGCCGAAGGCAGCGACGCGGCCATGCTGCGCCCGGTGCTCGGCCTGCGCGGCCACGTGCTGCTGTTCAACCGCGAACTGGACGGCGCCGACGACTGGGATTTCCTGGCGCTGGACAACGAGCGCGGCGCGCGCATGGCGACCGAGCACCTGATCGGGCTGGGCCACCGCCGCATCGCCTTCTTCGGCGGCCATGCCGATTCCAGCTCGTGCCGCCAGCGCCGCGCCGGCTTCCAGGCCGCGATGGCGCGCGCCGGGTTGGAGGCGGCCCCGGAGTGGCTGATCGAATCGGCACCGACCCGGCTGGAGGCGGCCGCGCGCACCGCCGAACTGTTCGGCGAGGGCGCCAGCCCCACCGCGGCGGTCTGCTACAACGACACGGTGGCGCTGGGGCTGATGCTGGGCCTGGCCTCGCGCGGCATCCAGCCGGGCAAGGGCTTCGCCGTCACCGGCTTCGACGACATCCCCGAGGCCTCGGTCAGCATGCCCACCCTGACCACGCTGTCGGTGGCGCCGCGCGAGCGCGGCCGCCAGGCCGCCACGCTGCTGCTGCAGCGCGTGGACAAGCCCGACGCCCCCGCGGTGCGCACCATCGCGCCGGTATCGCTGTGCATCCGCGAAAGCAGCGGCAGCCCGCGCACGTGAGCCCGTTTCCTTCCCACGCATCCCGCTTCCACGCATTCCGAGGTCCGTAGCGCATGCCCGCCACTCCCACTCCCGTTCCGCCCCTGTCCGCCGCGGCCGCGCCGCCGATCACGCCGCGCACCGCGCTGGCGGTGGTCACCAGCATCTTCTTCATGTGGGGCTTCCTGACCTGCCTCAACGACATCCTGATCCCGCACCTGAAGGCGGTGTTCGAGCTTAACTACGCGCGCGCGATGCTGGTGCAGTTCACCTTCTTCGGCACCTACTTCCTGATGTCGCTGCCGGCCGGGCGGCTGGTGGCGCGGCTGGGCTACAAGCAGGGCATCGTCGCCGGGCTGGTGATCGCCGGCATCGGCGCGCTCGGCTTCTGGCCGGCGGCGGCGCTGCGCGAATACCCGGCCTTCCTCGCCGCGCTGTTCGTGCTGGCCACCGGCATCACCGTGCTGCAGGTGGCGGCCAACCCCTACGTGGCGCTGCTGGGGCCGGAGCGCACCAGTTCCAGCCGGCTGACGCTGGCGCAGGCGCTCAATTCGCTGGGCACGGCGATCGCGCCGATCTTCGGCGGCCTGCTGATCCTCGGCAACACGGTCAAGGGCGCCGACGACATCGCCGCGCTGCCGCTGGCCGAGCAGGCGGCCTACCGCGCGGCCGAGGCGCAGTCGGTGCAGGGGCCGTACCTCGGGCTGGCGGTCGCGCTGTTCCTGCTGGCGCTGTTCGTGTTCCTGTTCCGCCTGCCGACCCTGAGCGAAAGCAGCGAACGGGCCGACCACGCGCGGCATACCTATGCCGACGCGCTGCGCCACCGCCACCTGCTGCTCGGCGTGCTCGGCATCTTCTTCTACGTCGGCGCGGAAGTGTCGATCGGCAGTTTCCTGGTCAACTACCTGTCGATGCCCGACATCGGCGGCTTCAGCGAGCAGGAGGCCACCGGCTACGTGTCGGCGTACTGGACGATGGCGATGATCGGCCGCTTCGCCGGCTCGGCGCTGCTGGCCCGTTTCTCGCCAAGCCGGCTGCTGGCGATCTTCGCGCTGGTCAACGTCGGCCTGCTGGTGCTGACCATGACCAGCACGGGCGGTACCGCCCTGTATTCGGTGGTGGCGATCGGCCTGTTCAACTCGATCATGTTCCCGACCATCTTCGCGCTCGGCATCGAGCGGCTGGGGCCGCTGACCAACAAGGGATCGAGCCTGCTGATCATGGCCATCGTCGGCGGCGCGGTGGTGCCGTACCTGCAGGGCCAGCTGGCCGACCGCATCGGCGTGCAGGCCAGTTTCATCCTGCCGTTGCTGTGCTACGGCTACATCATCTTCTACGGCATGGTCGGCGCGCGCGCCGCCAATGGCAGCAGCCAGGGGGACTGAGTCCAGATGGGCAAGATCGTTTGTTTCGGCGAAATTTTGATCGATCTACTAGCGCAGCCGCCGGCCACGCCGGAAACGCCGCGCGCCTTCCTGCAGTATGCCGGCGGCGCCCCGGCCAACGTCGCGGTGGCGGTGGCGCGGCTGGGCGCGCGCAGCCATTTCGCCGGCATGCTGGGGCGCGACATGTTCGGCGACTTCCTCGCCGACAGCCTGGCCGAGGCCGGGGTGCTCACCGACTGCATCGTCCGCACCGACGCGGCCAAGACCGCGCTGGCCTTCGTCGCGCTGGACGCCGCCGGCGAGCGCAGCTTCAGCTTCTACCGGCCGCCGGCGGCCGACCTGCTGTTCCGCGCCGAGCACTTCCAGCCGGCCTGCTTCGACGGCACCGGCTGCTTCCACGTCTGCTCCAACAGCCTGACCGAGCCGGAGATCGCCGCGGCCACCTTTGCCGGCATGGACCGCGCCCGCGCCGCCGGCGCGGTGGTCAGCCTCGACCTCAACCTGCGCCCGGCGCTGTGGCCGGCCGGCACCGATCCGACGCCGCGGCTGTGGCAGGCGCTGGGACGCGCCGACCTGGTCAAGCTCTCGCACGAGGAACTGGACTACCTGGCACGGCCGCTGGGCAGCGACGGCCAGGCGCAGGTGCTGCGCCGACTGCTGGCCGCGCAGGCGCGCTGGGTGGTGGTGACCGACGGCGCCGCACCGCTGCGCTGGCATACCCGCGACGCCAACGGCGAGGTGCCGAGCTTCCGCGTGCCGGTGGTCGATACCACCGCGGCCGGTGACGCCTTCGTCGGTGGCGTGCTGTACGGGCTGGCCGAGCGCGGCGGCACCGGCGCCGCCTTCGCCGCCTTCTGCCACGACCCGGTGGCGATCGACGACACCCTGCGCTTCGCCGCGGCGGTGGGCGCGCTGGCGGTCACCCGCAAGGGCGCCTTCGCCGCGATGCCCACGCTGGACGAAGTACAACGACTGCTGAGCCAACAAGAGGCCACCGCATGAACGCTCCCGATTTCCGTTCGCCCGCCTTCCTGCGCGCGCACGTCGCCGACACGATGGCCTTCTACCACCCGCGCTGCATCGACCCGGCCGGCGGCTTCTTCCACTACTTCAAGGACGATGGCACGGTGTACGACGCCGGCCATCGCCACCTGGTCAGCAGCACCCGCTTCGTCTTCGACTACGCGATGGCCTGGCGCGCGTTCGGCGATGCCGAGTACCTGGATGCGGTGAAGCACGGCCTGCGCTACCTGCGCGAGGTGCACCGCAACCCGGCCACCGGCGGCTACGCGTGGACGCTGCGCGATGGGCAGGTCGAGGACGACATGAACCACTGCTACGGCGTGGCCTTCGTGCTGCTGGCCTACAGCTGCGCGCTCAAGGCCGGCATCGAGCAGGGGCGCGAGTGGATGGACGAGACCTGGCAACTACTGGAGAAGCACTTCTGGGAACCGCAGCACGGCCTGTACCGCGACGAGGCCGACGCGCACTGGAACTTCACCGGCTACCGCGGCCAGAACGCCAACATGCACATGTGCGAGGCGATGCTGGCCGCGTTCGAGGCCAGTGGCGAGCAACGCTACCTGCAACGCGCATTGCAACTGGCCGACACCATGACCCGCCGGCAGGCGGCCAAGGCCGGCGGACTGGTGTGGGAGCACTACGACAGCGACTGGAACATCGACTGGGACTACAACCTCGACAACCCGAAGCACCTGTTCCGGCCGTGGGGCTTCCAGCCCGGGCACCAGACCGAGTGGGCCAAGCTGCTGCTGATCCTCGACCGCCACGTCGAGGCCGACTGGCTGCTGCCGACCGCGCGCCAGCTGTTCGACACGGCGGTCGCGCGCTCGTGGGACGAAGCGCGCGGCGGGCTGTACTACGGCTTCGCGCCGGAAGCGCGCCGCCAGCCCGGCATGGACGGCGCGCCGATCGGCGGCGACAGCTTCGTCTGCGACGGCGACAAGTATTTCTGGGTGCAGGCCGAATCGCTGGCCGCCGCCGCGCTGCTCGCCCACCGCACCGGCGACGACGCGTACTGGCAGTGGTACGAAAAGCTGTGGGCGTATTCGTGGAAGCATCTTGTTGATCATCAATACGGCGCATGGTTCCGCATCCTCGACGCCGACAACCGCAAGTACGACGACGAGAAGAGCCCGGCCGGCAAGACCGACTACCACACGATGGGCGCGTGTTACGAAGTGTTGAACGTGGTGGGGTGAGTTTTGCTCCTCCCCTTTGCGCGAAGCGCAAGGGGAAGGTCGGGAGGGGGTGCTCTTCGCGCAAACAGCACCCCTCCCCAACCCTCCCCTTCGCCTGCGGCGAAAGGGAGGGGGCACGAGACGGCGGCAACGGGCGAATGCTCGTCCGTCAAATGGCGAATCCCGCCTTCGCGGGGAATGACAGGGCAGGAGACAAACAACGTGCAGCACAGACGCATTCGATTTGGATCGATGCAAGTCCGGGTCTTCTGGCGATATGCACTGCTGCTCGCCCTGTGCGCGCTTGCCGGCATCGCGCTGGCCGCGCCGCTGCCGGCGCAATGGAGCTTCCGCCTGCTGCCGGGCGATGCGCAGTCGCAGGCGCATCCCGGGCTGGACGCGTGGCGGCCGGCGCAGGTGCCCGGCAGCGTGCACACCGACCTGCTGGCGGCCGGCGTGATCGGCGACCCCTACGTCGGCGCGGCCGAAGCCGGGCTGCAATGGATCGGCCTGGCCGACTGGGAATACCGCGCGCGCTTCGACGTCGATGCGGCGACGCTGGCCCGCCGCCATGCCGAGCTGCGCTTCGACGGGCTGGACACCTTCGCCGAGGTCAGCCTCAACGGCCAGCCGCTGCTGCGGGCCGACAACGCGCACCGTAGCTGGCATGCGCGCGTCGATGGCCGCCTGCGCGCGCAGGGCAACGAGCTGCGCATCGTGTTCCGCTCGCCGATCCGCACTCTGCTGCCGCAGGTGCAGGCGATGCCGCACAGGATCGCCGGCAACTATCCCTCGCCCTATGGCGACGAGCCCGCCGACGCGATGGTCGGCAACTTCGCGCGCAAGCCGGCCTACCACTTCGGCTGGGACTGGGGGCCGCGCTACGTCACCGCCGGCGTGTGGCGCGACGTGCATCTGGACAGCTGGGATGCGCGCCGCATCACCGATCTGGCGGTGCGCACCGACGTGCTCGACGACCAGCGCGCCGCACTGACCGCGCAGCTGCAGGTGGAGCAGGGCGAAGCCGCCGGCAGCGCCCGCGTGACCGTGGAAGCGTTCGACCCGGACGGCAAGCGCGTTGCCGCCGTCGAACGCGAGGTGGCGTTGCGGCCCGGCGACAACCGCGTGCAGCTGCCGCTGGAAATCGCGCAGCCGCGCCGCTGGTGGCCGGTGGGCTATGGCGTGCAGGACCGCTACACGGTGCGCGCCAGCGTGCAGGGTGCGGATGCCGTCACCCGGCGCACCGGCCTGCGCACGGTGCAGTTGCAGCGCGACGCCGACGCCGAGGGCGGTCAGGGTTTCGCCTTCGTCATCAACGGCGTGCCGGTGTTCGCCAAGGGCGCCAACGTGATCCCGTTCGATGCGTTCCCGGCGCGGGTCACCCGCGAGCGCCTGCGCCGCGACCTGCAGGCCGCGCGCGACGCCAACATGAACATGCTGCGCAACTGGGGCGGCGGCTACTACGAGAGCGACGATTTCTTCGACATCGCCGACGAACTGGGGCTGCTGGTCTGGCAGGACTTCATGTTCGGCGGCGGCATGCAGCCCGGTTACGACCCGGCGTTCCGCGCCAGCGTGGTGGCCGAGGCGCGCGACAACGTCCGCCGCCTGCGCCACCACCCCAGCATCGTGCTGTGGTGCGGCAACAACGAGGAAGAAACCGCGTGGAAGGACTGGGGCCACGGCAAGCAGCTGGCCGAGGCCGACCCCGCGTTCGCCGCGCAGGTGTGGCAGGGCTACGTCGACCTGTTCGGCAACGACCTGCGGCAGGTGGTGGCCGAAGAAGGGCTGGGCGTGCCGTACTGGTCCAGCTCGCCGGGCAATGACCTCGACGCGAAGGCCAACGACTCCCGGCGTGGCGACAAGCACTACTGGGACGTGTGGGGCGGCCCGGCGCTGCCGGCGACCGCCTACCTGCGCGAAACGCCGCGCTTCATGTCCGAATATGGCCTGCAGGCATGGCCGCGGCTTTCCACCGTGGATGCGTTCGCCGCGCGCGACGAGCAGGCCATCGACGGCCCGGTGATCCGCGCCCACCAGAAGTTCATGGCCGGCAAGGGCAACGAACGCCTGCTGCACTACATCGAGCGCGAATACGGCACGCCGCGCTCCTTCCCCGATTTCATCTATCTGAGCCAGGTGATGCAGGCCGAGGGCATCGAGCTGGCCGCGCTGCACCACCGCGCCTCGCGCCCGTACACGATGGGCTCGCTGTATTGGCAGCTCAACGACGTATGGCCGGGCGCGTCGTGGTCGAGCCTCGATTACTTCGGCAACTGGAAGGCGCTGCACTTCCATGCGCGCCGCTTCTTCGCCGGGGTGGCGGTGGCGGCACTGCGCGACGATGACGGCGTCACCCGCTTCAGCCTGCTCAACGATGGCCGCGAAGCGATCACCGCGCAGTGGCGCGTGCGGGTGATGGACGTCGATGGCCGCGAGTCCGCGCGCCAGCAGGAAACCGTCACCCTGTCGCCGATGGGCGTGACCGACGTGGCGCGCTTCGTCGATGCCGACCTGCTCAAGGGCCACGACCCGGCGCGCAGCGTGGCCGTGTTCGAGCTGCTGCACGACGGCACGGTGCTGGCGCGACGGCTGGTGCATTTCGTGCCGGCGAAGGCACAGGCGCTGGCCGCCGGCCAGCTGCAGGCCGAACTGCGCGCCGATGGCGACCGTTATCGCCTGCGCTTGCAGGCACGCGGCCTCGTGCGCGCGGCGTGGATCGACTTCGGCGATGCCGCCGCCGAGCCGGAAGACAACGCCTTCGACCTGCTGCCCGGCGAAACCCGCGAACTGGTCGTGCGCAGCCGCGCCGACCTGCCCACCCTGCGCGCGGCGCTGCAGCTGCGGACGCTGGGCGACACCCTGCACGCTCCTTCCGTTCCACCGCGATGAACCGCTCCCACCCCGAGGATCCGATGATGACCCGAACCCTGTGTACCGCCCCCCTGGTTGCCGCCCTGGTGCTGGCACTGTCCGCCTGCAACGACCCGCAGGCCCCCGCCCTGGGCGCCGTGCCCGCGGCGACCGATGCCGCTGCCGCCACGGCGGCAGCCACCGAAGTGCCGGCCGTCGACGACGCCGAGGCCGCGCGCATGGCCGAGCAGGTGCGCGAGGCCACCCGCCATGCGTGGCAGGGCTACATGCAATACGCCAAGGGCCACGACGACCTGAAGCCGATCAGCGCGCAGCCGCGCGACTGGTACCCGGTGCCGCTGCTGATGTCGCCGGTCGATGCGCTGGACACGCTGCTGCTGCTCGGCCTGGACAAGGAGGCCGCCGAGGCGCGCGAGCTGATCGTCACCCGGCTCTCGTTCGACCAGGACATCGACGTGCAGAACTTCGAGGTCACCATCCGCCTGCTCGGCGGCCTGCTGTCCGGCTACCAGATGACCGGCGACGAGCGCCTGCTCAAGCTCGCCGACGACCTCGGCACGCGCCTGTCGCCGGTGTTCGACAGCCCCACCGGCCTGCCGTACACCCACGTCAACCTGCGCACCGGCAAGACCAGCGGCAGGATCAGCAACCCGGCCGAGACCGGCACCCTGCTGCTGGAGTTCGGCACCCTGGCCAAGCTCACCGGCAAGCAGGCGTACTACGACAAGGCCAAGCGCGCGCTGGTGGAAACGTACGAGCGTCGCTCGAAGATCGGCCTGGTCGGCCTGAACATCAACGTCGAGACCGGCGAGTGGACCGACAAGGACGCCTCGATCGCCGGCGGCATCGACTCGTACTACGAGTATCTGCTCAAGTGCTGGAAGCTGTTCGGCGACGAGGACTGCAAGCGCATGTGGGAGGACAGCATCGGCCCGCTCAACCAGTACCTGGCCGATGAGGTGCGCGAGGGCGAGCTGTGGTACGGCCACGCCGACATGGACAGCGGCGCGCGCACCTCCACCACCTACGGCGCGCTGGATGCGTTCATGCCCGGCCTGCTGGCGCTGGGCGGCGACCTCGACCGCGCCAAGCGCCTGCAGGAATCCAACCTGAAGATGTGGCGCCTGAACGGCATCGAGCCGGAATCGCTGGACTACGCGGCGATGCAGGTGCGCTCGCCCGGCTACGCGCTGCGCCCGGAAATCGTCGAGTCCGCGTATTACCTGCACCACTACACCGGCGATGCGCGCTACCGCGGCATGGGCAAGGAGTTCTTCGACGATTTCGTGAAGTACACCTGCACCGAACACGGTTTCGCCGCGCTGAAGGACGTGCGCAGCAAGGAGAAGGACGACTCGATGGAGAGCTTCCTGTTCGCCGAGACGTTCAAGTACTACTACCTGCTGTTCGCCCCGGCCACCGCGCTGGACTTCGACGCCATCGTCTTCAACACCGAGGCCCACCCGCTGCGCCGCACCTGGTAAAGCGGCACCCGGTATGGCGGGCAGGCATCCGGGCCTGTCCGCCATGTTTGCGATGGCGTCCCCCGCGGCCGGCGGCGCAGGTTCGGCGTCGCCTGAGAGCATGGGAGAGGAAAGGTACACTCTGCCCATCGCAATCCGGGGAGCAGGGGCGTTGGCGTTGTCTTCCATCCTGATAGTCGACGACGATGCGGCCACGCAGGTACGCCTTGCCGGGCTGGTGCGCGAGGCGCTGGACGAGGCACCGGCCAGCGTGCACACGGCGGCGGACCTGGGGCAGGCGCGCGCGTTGCTGCACGCCGAACGCTTCGACCTGGCGCTGGTGGACATGCAGCTCCCCGACGGCAACGGCATCGAGCTGATCGGCTGGATCCAATCGCATGCGCCGCAGGTGCAGTCGGTGATCGTGTCCGCCTACGCCGAGGAACAACTGACCTTCACCGCGCTGCGGGCCGGGGCCATCGGCTACCTGATGAAGGACCGCGACGACGTGGAACTGGTCGTCGCCCTGCGCAGCCTGCAGCGCGGCGGCGCCCCGATCGACCCGATGATCGCCCGCCGCATCCTCGCCCTGCTTCCGGAGGAAACGGCGCCGGTGCCGGCGACGCCGGCGGTCAACCTCTCCGAGCGCGAGCGCGGCATCCTCGGCATGGTGGCGTAGGGCTACGGCAACCGCGAGATCGCCGAGCTGCTCGGGCTCTCGCGGCTCACGGTGGAAGCGCACACGCGCAACATCTACCGCAAGCTGGCCGTGGGTTCGCGCACGGCGGCGGTGTTCGAGGCGCGCGTACTCGGGTTGCTGCCGTGAGGCGCTGGCACTGGCTGCTCCTGCTGCTCTGCATGGCGGCGGGCGCGGCCCGGGCGGAGCCGGTCGTGCGCATCGTCCACGCCGAGGCCGCGCGCGCCGGCTGGGATTCGACGCGGCCGCCCGAACAGGGCTGGGTGCCGGTGACGCTGGCCGACCAGTGGCAGACCCGCTGGGCCGGGCACGACGGCGTGGTCTGGTACCGGCTGCGCTGGCGGCAGGACGATGCGCGGCAGCCGACCGGCCTGCTGCTCGACTACACCTGCATGGCGGCCGCGGTATACCTCAACGGCAGCCTGATCGACCGCGATCCCTCGCTGGTCGAGCCGCTGTCGCGCAGCTGGCACATGCCGCGCTATTTCCTGCTGCAGGCGCCGTTGCTCGAACCGGGCGAGAACGAGCTGCTGGTGCGCGTGTCGGGCCTGGCCGCCTACCAGCCGTCGTTCGGCGTGGTGGACGTGGGCGACCCGCAGGTGCTGCAGGCGCGGTATCGCCAAGGGGTGCTGGTCCGCCACGACCTGCAACTGCTCGACAGCGCCATCGGCTTCGTGCTGGCGGCGGTGATCGGCCTGTTCTGGCTGCTGCGCCGGCAGGAGACGATGTACGGCTGGTACGCGCTGAGCGCGGTGTTCGGGCGCCTGTACGACACCAATTTCTTCGCCGCCAGCCCGTGGCCGTTCGCCAGCACCGATGGCTGGCAGGCCTTCATCGGCGGTTGCTACGTGATGTCGGCCGCGGCGCACACGGTGTTCCTGCTGCGCTTCAGCCAACGGCGCTGGCCGCGCTTCGAGCGCCTGCTGCTGGGCATCGCGGTGGCGCTGATGGCCGCGGCGCTGCTGTGGCCGCAGTGGATGGGGCCGTACCGCAACGTCTACCTGGTGCCGGTCATCGCGTTCCTGTACCTGGTGTCGTTCGTCTTCATGGGCTACGCCGTGCGCAGCGACCGCCGCGACTGCCAGGTGCTGGCCTTGTGCATCGTCCTGCCCGTGGCGGTTTCGCTGCACGACCTCGGCGTGTACATGGGCTGGTATGGCGGCGTCAGCTACCTCGGCTCGTTCACCTCGCCGCTGATGCTGCTGGGCATGGGCTTCGTGCTGGCCTACCGCTTCGCCAACACCATGAAGCGGGTGGAAGGCTTCAATGCCGAGCTGAGCCGCGAGGTGCGGCAGGCCACCGGCCAGCTGGCCGAGACCTTGCGGCAACAACACGCGCTGGAGCTGGCGCATGGTCGGGCCGGCGAACGCCTGCAACTGGTGCGCGACCTGCATGACGGCTTCGGCGGCACCCTGGTCGGCGCGATCGCGCGGGTCGAGCAGGCGCCGGACGACATGCCGCGGCGGGAGATCGTCAGGCTGCTGAAGGAGATGCGCGACGACCTGCGCCTGGTGATCGACAGCACGGCGCGCGAGCACGCGGACCTGGCCGAACTGCTCGTGCCGCTGCGGCACCGCTCCAGCCAGTTGCTCGATGTCGCCGGCATCGACGCCCATTGGCACCTGGAGGGCGTCGGCGGCGTCGAGCTGGGCGCGGCCCGCAGCCTGGACCTGCTGCGCCTGCTGCAGGAAGCCCTGACCAACGTGTTCAAGCACAGCCGCGCGCGGCGCGTGGACATCCACGTGCGCCGGCAGGGGGACCACCTACAACTGCGGGTGGACGACGACGGCGTGGGCCTGCCTACCGCGGGCGCCGCACCGATGCAGGGCGGTGGCGCCGGCTTCGCCAGCATGCGCCTGCGCGCGCAGCGGTTGGGGGGCGAACTGAGCGTGTCCGCGCGCAGCGACCCGCAAGGTACCCGGGTGGCGCTGGAGCTGCCGCTGGCCGCCTGAGTGGGGCCCGCTACCTGATTTCGTGGATGTGGCGCCGGTGGCACGCGGGCTAGTGTGCCCCGGCAGGCATGGCCGGGGCCGGCGGTTGCGGGCGCAACGTGATGGCGCGCCCCACGCCGGGCATGCCCGGTGCCGACCACGGGATGCACGAGGGAAGCTATGGGGACTCGTCCAGCATGGCGGGAACAGGACGGCGCGGTTGCCGGAAGCAGGGGCATCCGGCTCCTGAGCGCATGCGCCGCCATGCCGCCGCAACTGATCTACAGGAAGGGCTGGGCGTTGCTGGGCTATCTGGCCGCCGAGCCGGAACGCCGCCATTCGCGGCTGGCGCTGGCCATGCTGCTGTGGCCGCAGTTCGGCGAACCGCAGGCGATGACCAACCTGCGCCAGGTGCTGTGCAACCTGAACCGCTATTGCCGCGGGGAACTGGGGCCGGGCGTGCTGTGCGTGGAACGCGACGGCGTGGCGCTGCGGCGCGCGGGAAGGGCGGTCTTCGACATCGACCGGCTGGCCGGGGAACCGGCGGAAGTGCTGGCGATACTGGAAGGGCAGCATATTTTCCTTGCCGGCATGGACGACGTGGCCGGCGTGGATTTCCGCGCATGGCTGGAAAGCACGCACCTTGCGCTGGAAGCCGAGCTGGTGGGCGTCGCCGAGCGGCATTGCGACCGGATGCTGGTGGCCGGGAGCTGGGGCGCCGCGCTGCACATGGCGCGCCTGCTGCTGCAGCGCGACGCATGGAACGAAGCGCACGCCCGGCGCATGATGCGCGCCTATGCCGGGCACGGCATGCGCGCGGCGGCGACCAATGCCTACGCGCGCATACAGCAGGCGCTGCGCCGCGACCTCGGGGTCGACCCGCAGGACGAAACCCGCAGGCTGCTGGCGTGGATATGCGAGGGCCTCGACCTTGCCCCGGTGGACGCGGGCTTGCCGCACGCGCCGGGCCGGCAGGACCTGCGCTGGGCGCTGGCGGTGTGACCACGTTGGTGGACGGCTGCGCTCAGTAGAGGTCCACCGGGTCCACATCCAGCGACCAGCGCACCCGCCGCGCTTGCGGCAGTGCGTATATCCGCGGTATCAGCACATCCAGCAGGCCATGCAGCCCACGGCGTTGCGCGGCCGACAGCAGCAACTGTGTGCGCTGGAAGCCGGCGCGGCGCGGCATCGGCGCCGGCATCGGGCCATAGCGTTCGACCGGGTTGTCGGCAGGTATGGCCTGCTTCACCGCCGCGAGGAATTCATTGGCCTGCTCGACCTGCTTGGCCTCGGCGCGCAACAGCGCCAGGTGTGCGAACGGCGGGAAGCCGGCCGCCTCGCGTTGGGCCAACTCGGCCTCGGCGAAGGCGTGGTAGCCGCCGTTGACCAGGGTGTGCAGCAGCGCGTTGTCGGGGTGGTGGGTCTGTAACCAGACCTCGCCGGGGCGGTCGGCGCGGCCAGCGCGCCCTGCCACCTGGATCAGTTGCTGGGCGAGCTTCTCGCTGGCACGGAAATCGGCGGAGAACAGCCCTTCGTCGATGCCCACCACCACCACCAGGGTCAGCTTCGGCAGGTCGTGGCCCTTGGCCAATATTTGCGTGCCGACGAGGATGCCGGGCTGTTCGCCGAGCGTGGCCAAGGTCTGCTCCAGCGCGTCGCGTCGCGTGGTGGTGCCGCGGTCGATGCGCAGCACCGGATGGTCCGGGAACAACTGCAGCAGCCGTTCCTCCAGCCGTTCGGTGCCGACGCCCTGCGGTTGCAGTGCCAGGCTGCCGCAATCGGGGCAGGCCAGCGGCACCGGCGCGCGCGCGCCGCAGTGGTGGCATTGCAGGCGGCGGCCGGCGCCATGCACGGTCATCGGCGTGGCGTGCAGCGGCGTGCTGCAACGTTTGCAGGGCGCGGTCCAGCCGCAGTCGTGGCACAGCAGCACCGGGGCGTAACCGCGGCGGTTCTTGAACACCAGCACCTGGTTGCCGGCCTGCAGGTGGCGGCCGATGCCTTCCAGTACTTCGGGTGACAGACCGTCCTGCAGCGGCCGCTTGCGGATGTCGAATATCCGGACCGCCGGCGGTTTTGCCTCGCCGGCGCGTTGTTGCAGGCGCAGGTGGGTGTAGCGGCCCGCGCGTGCGTTGTGCAGCGATTCCAGCGACGGCGTGGCGCTGCCCAGCAGCACCGGCACGTCCAGCGCCTTGGCGCGCACCAGCGCGAAATCGCGGGCGTGGTAGCGGATGCCGTCCTGCTGCTTGTAGCTGCCGTCGTGTTCCTCGTCGACGACCAGCAGCCCGGCTTGCGGCAGTGGCGTGAACACCGCCGAGCGGGTGCCGACGATCACCCGTGCCTGTCCGCGTGACGCCGCCGCCCACGTCCGCGCGCGCTCGTTGTCGTTCAGGCCCGAATGCAGCGCGTGTACCGGGATGCCCAGCCGGGTGCGGAAGCGCGCCAGCATCTGCGGGGTCAGGCCGATCTCCGGCACCAGCACCAGCGCCTGCCGGCCTTGTTCGAGACAGTGGGCGATGGCTTGCAGATAGACCTCGGTCTTGCCGCTGCCGGTGACGCCATCGAGCAGGAACGGGTGGAAACCATTGGCTGCGGTTACCGCGTCGATCGCGAGCTGCTGCTGGGGGTTGGCGAGCGGGCCGGGCGTGGGGCTGGCCGGCGGCGAGGTGGCGGGCAGCGCGACCTTGTGCACGAGGCCACGCCGGTGCAGCGCGCGCGCGGCCTCGCGCCAACCGTCCATCTGCATCGGCAGCAATTCTTCGGCCAGTGCGCCATCGGCCAGCAGTTCGGCCAGCCGGCGCGTGCGGGTGCCGCTGCGCAGCCGTGGCAGGGCGGCATGGCCGGCTTCGGTCAGTTCCCAGGCGTGGCCGTGGGTGTCGGGCAGCGGGTCGCCGCGTCGCAGCGGGGCCGGTAGCGCGGTGGCGACCACTTCGCCCAGTGGCGCGTGGGTATAGCGCGCCAGCCAGCGCAGCGAGGCCTGCAACTCGCCGCCCAGCAGGGGCGTGGCGTCCAGCCATTCCAGCGCGGCCTTGAGCGCGGCCGGGTCGTTGCTGCTGCCGATGCTCTCGACCACGCCGACCAGTTCGCGGTTGCCGAAGGGCACCCGCAGCCTGCGTCCCACGTCGGCTTGCCACGGTTCCGGGCTGCCGGCCGGGGGCAGGTAATCGAAGGCTTGCGGCAGCGGGACCGGCAGGGCGGTGCGCAGGGTGGGGCGGGCGGGCATGGGCGGCAGTGTAGTGGGTGCCGGGCGTTGGCTGGCAGCCCGCGCGGGACAAGGGAAGGCTCGTGTCGCCCGGCGCAGGCGTACAGCCACTTGCCCGGCGTTGTTGTCGCCACGAGCATAAATGGCGCGTAAACACCGGCCGCTACAGGAGATTCCGGTTTATCCACACAAATTGTGGATAAGTCTGTGCACCACGCCTGTGCTCCACGCCCGCAGGGCGGTGACAGCGGCCTCTGCATCGTTTTGGACAAAAAATCGCCACATAATAAAATTCTTTAAAATCAATTGTTTATCCGTGAAACAAGGATGAAACAAGGCATTCGGCAGGAAATCGACTGAAATCGGCGTTGGCCTATTGACGCTGTGCACAAGTTACGGCAGCCCCGCCCGGACACAGCCACCGGGCAGCGGCCGCCGCCGAGGGGCTGGGTATCATCCGGGCGATGACGGAGTACGCCTGATGGCCGCAGCAGCCCCTTCTTCCCCGGCCTTGGCCAACGCGGCATCCGCCTTCCTGCGCGGGGTCGAACGCCGCGCGTTGGTGGTCGCCGAACTGCAGGCAGGCGCTGCCGGTGCGCAGGCCGTGGCGGCGGCGATGCGCGCCTTTGCCGGGCATGCGGCGGCCATCGCGATGGTTGATTGGCCGGTCAGGTTCTGGGGCCTGCTGTGCAATGCGCCGCAGTTGCGCACGCCGGCACCCGGCACCGCCACGTCGCTGCCGCAATTGTCGACGCTGCAGGCCGGTGACCGCCTGGCGTTGCTGCTGCGGGTCGGTGCCGGGCTGGATGAAGCCGTGGCGGCGGCCAGCCTGGACATGGATGTCGGCGCTTACCGGCAGGCGTTGGCGCGCGCTTGCCCGCTGGACCCCCAAGGCAAGCCCGACGCCGCCGCATGGCGCGCACTAGCCGAACAGGTGCAGGCGCGGGTGCGCGAGCTGTCACCGGAGCGGCTGCGGCAATTGCAACAATTGCGCGATGCGGTACCTGCCAAGGCCGCGCCCACGCCGGCAGTGGCGGCGAAGGTTTCCCGCTCGGCCACGCGGCCGAGTACGCGCCGGGGCTGGCTGCTGGTGTTTGCACTGGCGCTGGCCGCAGCGGCAGCCTGGTGGTGGCACCAACAGGGTGCTGCGCTGCCGACCGCAGGAATGCCGGGTGACAGCGACACCATCCAGGTCGAAAGCCTGGCGGACGATTCCAAGCCGGCCGTCGCCGTGGACAACCATGCGGCGGACGATGCCGCCATGCTGGCCGACCCCGAGCTGACGCTGGCGGAGACTGCCGACTTCCACGCCTGGTACGCCGCCGGCGGGCCGGTGCCGGTGGATGAATCGCAGGCGTCGCCAGGCCGGGCCGAACCGGCTTCGGCAGCGTTGGAGACCGTCGATGCGGAAGATTGAAGCGGCGTGGCTGCTGCTGGCCTTGTTGCCGACCGCTGCGTCATCGGCAGCCCCGGCCACACCATGGCCGCTGCGGGAACCATCACCGCGCACCCTGCTGGCCGCGGACCCGCAAACGCGCTGGGCGGCGCTGGCACCAGCGCAGCAGCGTGAATTGCGCGCGCGATACGCCGCATGGCGCGCCTTGCCCGAATCCGAACGCCAGCGCGTGCGCATGGCCGCAGCTGAACTGGCGGCGCTGCCGGTGGCCGACCGCGAAGCCCTGCACGTGCGCTTTGCCGGGCTGGACCGCCTGTATCGCGACGGCTGGCGGCTGGGGCCACGGCTGGGCGCGCTATACCCGACGCTGCAACCGCTGCTGGGCTACGTGCCGAAGCCGCAGCGCGCCCCGATGCTGGCCTTGCTGCACCAACTCGACCCAGCGCAACTGGCGCAATTGAGCCTGTTGTCGCAACGCACGCCACCGCAGCAGCGCGCAGCCCTGCGCGAGGAATTGCTGGCACTGCCTGCCGCCATGCGCGATGAGTGGCTGCAACGGAAGCTGGGCGAGTAGGCCGGGGGAGTGAGAAGGAACACGCTTTTGCCTCCTCTCGTTTCTCGTTCCTCTTCACTCGTTCCTCGCCTTACAATGCCCGCCTTTCGCGACCCGGCAACAGCGCTTCCGCGCCGGCCGCAGTCCGCATCCGCTGGTTCCGCATGTCCACCTCCCTCGCCACGCCGCGCTTCGCTCATGAAGTGCGGACGACCGGCCTGCTCGCCCTGCCGCTGGTACTGGGCCATGTCTCGACCGGCCTGATCGCCTTCGTCGACAACACCATCGCCGGCCACCACGGCACCGACACCTTCGCCGCGGTCAGCATCGGCACCGCGCTGTTGTGGCTGCCGATGCTGGTGCCGATCGGTACCCTGATCTCGCTGACTGCTTCGGTCTCGCAATTGCATGGCGCCGGTCGCGAGCGCGAGATCGGCCCGCTGTTCCGCCAGGCGCTGTGGTTGGGCGTGGGCCTGAGCGTGCTGATGTTCGCCTTCCTCAGCGTGGTGCCGGCGCTGTTGCCGGCGTTCGGCATCGTCCCGGAAATCGTGCCCGGCGCCACCGACTTCCTGCACGCCATCCGCTGGGGCGTGCCGGCGCTGACCCTGTATTTCTGCATGCGCTACCTCAGTGAAGGCATGCACTGGACGCTGCCGACCATGCTGCTCGGCTTCGGCGGGCTGCTGGTGCTGGGGCCATTGGGCTACGCGCTGTGCAACGGCAAGTGGGGCTTCCCGGAAATGGGCGCCGAAGGGCTGGGCATCGCCTCGGCGGTGACGATGTGGGTGCAGGTGCTGTGTTTTACCGGCTACCTGTGGAAGACCCGGCGCTTCGCCCACCTGCAGTTGTTTGGCCATTTCGAAGCCCCGCGCATGGCGGCGATATGGGACTTGCTGCGCACCGGCCTGCCGATCGGCATCACCGTGCTGATGGAAGGCGGCCTGTTCATCGTCACCGCCTTGCTGATCGGCCGCATCGGCGCGGTCGAGGCCAGTGCGCACCAGATCGCCATCAACGTCGCCCAACTGTGCTTCATGATCCCGATGGGCGTGGCCGAGGCCACCACCGTGCGCGTCGGCCATGCGATGGGCAGCAACGACCCGGCCGGCGTGCGCCGCGCCAGTTGGGCCGGCTATGCCATCGTGCTGATCACGCAGGTGCTGTCGATCACCGCGCTGTTGCTCGGCCACGAGGCGGTGGTGCGGCTGTACACCGACGACCTGGCGGTGAGCATGCTGGCCTCCACCCTCTTGCTGTATGCGGCTGCCTTCCAGTTTCCCGACGGCGTGCAGGTGCTCTCTGCCGGCGCGCTGCGCGGACTCAAGGACACCCGCGTGCCGATGTTCATCGCCATGTTTGCCTACTGGGGTGTGGGCATGCCGCTCGGCGCCGGGCTTGGCCTTGGCCTCGGCTGGGGGCCGCAGGGCATGTGGGTCGGCCTGATCATGGGCCTGACCACCGCCGCGATACTGCTGGGCTGGCGCCTGCGGGTCAGCAACCGGCGCCTGTTCCGCCCCTCGGCCCCCTGACTTGAAGCCCATGCCGGCCCCGCCGGTCCTGTGTATCCTGCATTGCAACAAGCCCCAGTCGGAGCCTTCATGAATCCCCCACCCATGCCCCGCCGCAACCCCATCGCCCGCTTCTTCGTCGGGCTGTGGGACGTGATGAATTTCACCCGTCGCCTGATCCTCAACCTGCTGTTCTTCGGCCTGCTGTTCCTGATGCTGGTCGTGCTGCTGGTGGCGATGGGCAAGGGCGCCTCGTCGGTCAAGGTGCTGCAGGACCGTACCGCGCTGGTGATCGCCCCGGAAGGGCGGCTGGTGGAGCAATACAGCACCGATCCGGTCAGCCGCGCGCTGGCCAAGGCGATGGGCGAGCGCAACGCCGGCGAAATCCAGTTGCGTGACCTGATCCGCGCCATCGAGGCGGCCAGGGACGACGACAAGATCGAGCGCGTGGTGTTGAACCTGGACCGGCTGCAGCCGTCCGGTTTCGCCTCGATGCGCGAAGTGGCGGCCGCGCTGCAGGAGCTGCGCGCGGCAAACAAGCAGGTGGTGGCCTTCAGCGAAAACATGGGCCAGTCGCAATACCTGCTGGCCGCGCAGGCCGACGAGATCTACCTCGACCCGATGGGTGGGCTGCTGCTGGAAGGCCTGGGCCGTTACCGCCAGTATTTCCGCACCGGCCTGCAGGAAAAGCTGGGCGTGGACGTGCACCTGTTCAAGGTGGGCGAATACAAATCCGCCGCCGAGCCCTACGTGCTCGACGCCGCCTCGCCGCAGGCCAAGGAAGCCGACCTGTTCTGGATGAACGACGTGTGGCAGCGCTACCTGGCCGACATCGCCAAGGCACGCAAGCTCGACGCCGCGCAGTTGGCTGCCGGCATCGATACCCTGCCCGAGGGCGTGGCCGCCGCCGGTGGCGACCTGGCCCGCTTCGCCCTGCAGCAGAAACTGGTGGACGGGTTGAAGACCCGCGAGGAAGTGGACGCGCTGCTGACCGAGCGTGGCGCGGCCGACGGCGACGCCGATGGCGGCTACCGCCAGATCGCGCTGGGCGACTATCTGACCCAGCTCGACGCGCGCCGCTCGCCGCTGGACAAGCGCCCGCAGGTGGCGGTGGTGGTGGCCGAGGGCGAGATCGCCGGCGGCGACCTGCCGGCCGGCCGCGTCGGCGGCATCTCCACCTCGGCGCTGCTGCGCGACGCGCGCGATGACGATGACGTCAAGGCGGTGGTGCTGCGCGTGGATTCGCCCGGCGGCGAAGTGTTCGCCTCCGAGCAGATCCGCCGCGAGGTCGAGGCGCTCAAGGCCGCCGGCAAGCCGGTGGTGGTGTCGATGGGTGACCTGGCCGCGTCCGGCGGCTACTGGATCAGCATGAACGCCGACCGCATCTATGCCGACGAATCGACCATCACCGGCTCGATCGGCATCTTCGGCATGATCCCCAACTTCGCCCGCAGCCTGGACAAGATCGGCGTGCACACCGATGGCGTGGGCACCACCCGCTTCGCCGGCGCGTTCGACGTCACCCGGCCGATGGACCCGGCGGTGGGCCGGGTGATCCAGTCGGTGATCGGCAAGGGTTATGCCGATTTCACCGGCAAGGTCGCGCAAGCGCGTGACCGCAGCGTGGAGGCCATCGACGAGGTGGCGCGCGGCCGCGTGTGGAGTGGCGCACAGGCGAAGGAGCGCGGGCTGGTGGACGAGTTCGGCGGGCTCAAGGCCGCAATCGCCGATGCCGCCAACCGCGCCAAGCTCGGCGAGCAAGGCAAGTACCGCGTGCGCTACATCGAGAAGATGGCCACCCCGTTCGCGCAGTTCATGAGCGGCTTCGCCGGCAGCCGCATGGGCGCATGGATGCTGTCCGATTCGGCGCTGGCGCGGGTGATGCTGGCGCGCACCATGCCGGAGATGGACGCCCAGTTGCGCTTCGTCGAAGACGCGGTGAAGGACCGTAACGGCGCGCCGGTCAAAACGCTGGCCTACTGCTTCTGCGGGCAGTAACCGACCACTGCAGCGCACGCGACAACGCCGCCCGAGGGCGGCGTTGTCGTTTCTTCATCTGAAGCTGCGCGCAAGGACGGATGCGAGGCGACTGAAGCCGGGTGATGCCGTCACTGCTCCGGCGCGCTCCCCGCCGCTTCCAGCGCCGCCTGCTCGGCCTTGCCGGCGTCCTCGACCGCCGTTCTCGCCGCCTGTGCTTTCTCCAGCGGTTGCGCAATGGCATCGCGCATCGCCCCGGCCTGCGGCTCGGGCGGGCGCTCGGTTTCAGGCAGTTGCGGCTTGCCGCAGGCGGCGAGCAGAAGCAGCGACAACATCGGCAGGCAATGACGTGGTTTCATCGGCAGGCTCCGGCGGAAACTGGCCACATCCTGCCACGCCTGGCGTCATGCCGCCCATGTGCAGCGCTATCCTTCCCTCATGAACACGAACCGCTGGCGGCTGGACGGACAGACCGCATTGATCACCGGCGCCAGTGCCGGCATCGGCCTGGCAATCGCGCGCGAACTGCTCGGCTTCGGCGCCGACCTGCTGCTGGTGGCGCGCGATGCCGACGCGCTGGCGCAGGCGCGCGACGAATTGGCCGACGAGTTCCCCGGCCGCCAGGTCCACGGCCTGTCCGCCGACGTCTCCGGCGACGAGGACCGTCATGAAATCCTCGACTGGGCCGCCGACCACGGCGACCTGCAAGTGCTGGTCAACAACGCCGGCGGCAACATCAGCAAGCCGGCCAACGACTATTCCGAAGACGAGTGGCGCGGCATCTTCGAAACCAACCTGTTCTCCGCATTCGAGCTGTCGCGGCTGGCCTACCCGCTGCTGACCCGGCACGCGAGCTCGGCCATCGTCAACATCGGCAGCGTCTCCGGCCTCACCCACGTGCGCAGCGGCGTGGTCTATGGCATGACCAAGGCGGCGCTGCACCAGATGACCCGCAACCTGGCCTGCGAATGGGCCGAGGACGGTATCCGCGTCAACGCGGTGGCGCCGTGGTACATCCGCACCCGCCGCACCTCCGGGCCGCTGTCCGACCCGGACTACTACGACGAGGTGATCGCGCGCACGCCGATGCGCCGCATCGGCGAACCGGAGGAAGTGGCCGCCGCGGTCGGCTTCCTGTGCCTGCCGGCATCGAGCTACGTCACCGGCGAGTGCCTCGCGGTGGATGGCGGGTTCCTGCGTTACGGGTTTTGATTCCCGGTACCGGCAGTCGCGTTGCGGCCGGCGCGATGAGCCCGCAGGGGATGCAACTCAATACCCACCGCAATCCTGCCCCAGCCGCGCTTCGACGCCGCGCTGTTCGCGCTTGAGTTCCTGCCGCTCGCTCTGCAGGGCGCTGTTGTAGCGGCGTACCAGTTCCCAGCGGCGGTCGCGCAGGCGGTCGCAGACTTCCTGCTGCGGCAGCGGGTGGCAACTGTCGCGTATCCAGGTGCCGCCGGCCACGACCGGGCCGGGCCGGGGATGCGGACGACCGTGGCCGGGCGGCTGGCCACTGCGGATGGACAACTGCCCCGAGCCGATGCCGAGGTTGCCGGAAACGCTGCCGCCGCTGCCGCGCGATGGTGGGTAATGGCCGCCGACCCACAGCGGCACCCAGCGCGGGTTGCCGATGCCGTCGTCGCTGAGGTAGCGCTCGCCGTCCGGGCCGACGCATTCGTACATGGGCTGTGGCGGCTGCACGGTGACGATGCGGACTTCGCGTTCGTTCGTGGCTGCGGTAGGAGCCGGTTGCGGCCGTGGCGGCGCGGCCGGTCGCGGGGGCGGGTCCTGCGGGCGCCGCATGTCCAGCACCTGCTGGCGGTGGTTGTCGTCGCAGGACGTGGATTGCAGTGCCACCGTGCCATCGCTGGCCACGCAGCGGTAGATGCGCACGTTGTCGGGTGGTGGTGGTTCGGCAGCCCGTACCGGGGCGGCCATCAGCAGCAACAAGCAGGGCAGGCGGACGTCCATGCCGGCATGGTGCCGCATATGGCGGCCGGCGCAAGTTCTGGTCTGGTGCCGGCCCCGGCGCTGCCGGTCAGTCGCGCAGGGTCTGTCCGCTGGCGGCAATGCGGATGCGGGTGGGTTGGGCCAAGCCACCGGTGGCACCGTCGAGCAGGCCATCCAGTTGTGTCAGCAAGGCCGGGTCGAATTGCGCACGGCTGCGTGCCGGGGGCTGGCCGGCGAGGTTGGCGCTGGTCGAGACCAGCGGGCCGCCCCAGGCTGCGCACAGGGCACGCACCAGCGGATGGGCGCTGACCCGCACGGCGACACCGTCATGCGCGCCGCTGATCCAGCGCGGCGTGAGGGCACCGGCCGGCACGATCCAGGTGTTGGCGCCGGGCCAACTGTCGAGCACGGCCTGGCGGCGGTCGTCGGCCAGTGCGTCCAGCCGGACCCAGCCGTGCAGTTGGGCCACGTCGGCGGCGACCAGGATCATGCCTTTCTCGACCGGGCGCTGCTTGAGCGCCAGCAGTTTCATCACCGCCACCTCGTTGGTGGGGTCGCAGCCCAGTCCCCAGACCGCCTCGGTGGGATAGGCGATCACGCCGCCGGCGCGGAGGACAGGTAGGGCGTTTTGCGGGGTCAGTTCGAGCATGGTGTGGGGTGCGACTCTGGAACCCGTCTCCCGTGAGGGGAGACGGGAATAGCCTGCGTGATTGGCGGATCAGAACGGCGGCGCGTCGTCGGCCGGCGTGGCTTTCTTCTTCACCACGGTTTTCTTTGCCGCGACCTTCTTGGTTGCAGTCTTGGTAGCGGCTTTCTTCACCGCTTTCTTGGCCGGTGCCTTTTTCGCGGCGGCCTTCTTCGGTGTGGCTTCTTTCTTGACTGCCGCTTTCTTGGCGGCGGCCTTCTTCGCACCGAAGCCCTTGCGCGCCGGCTTGCCGGTTTCGGCCATCAACTGCTGCACTTCGGCCAAGGTCAACGAGGCGGGCTCACGGTCCTTGGGAATCTTGCCGTTGAGGGTGCCGTCGCTGATGTACGGGCCGAAGCGGCCATTGAGCACCTGGATGTCCGAGCCCTCGAACTCCTTGATGATGCGGTTGCGCGCGATTTCTTCCTTCTCCTCGATCAGGAAGATGGCGTGCGCCAGTTCGATCTTGTACGGGTCGTCCTCTTTCTTCAGCGAGGCATAGGTGCTGCCGCGCTTGGCGAACGGACCGAAACGGCCGATGCCCACGCTGACTTCCTCGCCGTTGGCGTCGACGCCGAGCTTGCGCGGCATGTCGAACAATTTCAGCGCGTCTTCCAGCGAGATCGAATAGATGCTCTGGCCCGGTTGTAGCGAGGCGAATTTCGGCTTCTCCTCGTCCTCGACCGTGCCGATCTGAACCATCGGGCCGAAGCGGCCGATGCGCGCGCTCACTTCCTTGCCACTCTTGGGGTCGGTGCCGAGCGTGCGCGAGCTGCCGGCGTCGGTACGGTCCAGCGATTCGCTCTTGTCGCTGACCAGCTCCTTGAACGGGCCCCAGAACCGCTGCATCAGCGGCACCCAGTCCTCTTCACCGCGCGACACCGCATCCAACTCGTCCTCGAGCTTGGCGGTGAAGTCGTAATCGACGTACTGGGTGAAATGGCTGGACAGGAACTTGCTCACCGCGCGGCCGACGTCGGTCGGCTTGAAGCTGCGGCCTTCCATCTCGGTGTACTTGCGGAACAGCAGGGTCTGGATGATCGAGGCATAGGTGGAGGGACGGCCGATGCCGTATTCCTCCAGCGCCTTGACCAGCGCCGCTTCGGTGAAGCGCGGCGGCGGCTGGGTGAAGTGCTGCTCGGCGCCGATGCGTTCCAGCGGCACGTTGTCGCCGGGCTTCATTACCGGCAGTTTGCGGCCTTCGTCCTCGTCCTCGGCATTCTTGCTGTCCTTGCCTTCTTCATAGACGGCCAGGAAGCCGGACACCACCACGGTGGTGCCGCTGGCGCGGAACACGTGCGCGCTGCCGGCGGAAAGATCGACGCTGACGGTATTGAGCGTGGCCGGGATCATCTGGCAGGCCACCGCGCGCTTCCAGATCAGCTCGTACAGCTTGCGCTCGTCGTCGCTCAGGAACGAGGCCACCTGCGCCGGCGTGCGCAGTGCCGAGGTCGGGCGCACCGCTTCGTGCGCTTCCTGCGCGTTCTTGCTCTTGGTGGTGTAGGTGTTGGGCTTGTCCGGCAGCGAGGCGGCGCCGTAGTCGCGGGCGATGACGTCGCGGATCTCGACCAGCGCGTCCTGCGACAGGTTCACCGAGTCGGTACGCATGTACGAGATCAGGCCAACCGTGCCTTCATCGCCGATTGCCACGCCTTCGTACAGCTTCTGCGCCACCTGCATGGTCTTGCGGGTGGTGAAGCCGAGCTTGCGCGAGGCTTCCTGCTGCAGGGTGGAGGTGGTGAACGGCGGTGCCGGGCGGCGCTTGCGCTCCTTGCTGGTGACGTCGGTGACGTGCAGGCGGCCCTGCGCGGCCTGCTGGATGCGCAGCCGCGCGGCCTCGGCAGTGTCGCCGTCGGTGATGGTGAACTGCTCGAACTTCTGCCCGTCCAGCTTGATCAGCTTGGCCGAAAAATGCTGCGCCGGGTGCGCGCATTCGGCGCCGATGGACCAGTATTCGCGGCTCTTGAACGCCTCGATCTCTTCCTCGCGCTCGACGATCATGCGCAGCGCCGGGCTCTGCACGCGGCCGGCGGACAGGCCGCGCTGCACCTTGCGCCACAGCACCGGCGAGAGATTGAAGCCGACCAGGTAATCGAGTGCACGGCGCGCCTGCTGCGCATCGACCAGGTCGGCGGCGATGGCGCGCGGCTGGTTCATCGCTTCCTTGATCGCGCGCGGGGTGATCTCGGTGAACACCACCCGCTGCATCGGCTTGCCTTCGGACAGCCCGCGTTCCTTCAGGATCTCGGCGATGTGCCAGCTTATGGCCTCACCCTCGCGGTCCGGGTCGGTTGCCAGGAAGATGTCGTCGGCGCCCTTTGCGGCCTTGGCGATGGCTTCGACGTGCTTCTCGTTCTTTTCGATCAGGTCGTAGCGCATGGCGAATCCGTTGTCCGGATCGACCGCGCCTTCCTTCGGCACCAGGTCACGCACGTGCCCATACGAGGCCAGGACGGTGAAGTCCTTGCCGAGGTATTTGTTGATCGTCTTGGCCTTGGCTGGCGATTCGACGATGAGCAGGTGCTTGGGCATGTCGTTCTTTCTTGGGGCGGAAGCGCCCCGGTGGGGGCGCTAGGGTGGCGCAAACGCGCCCGTTAGTGAAGCTGATTCGGCCGCAGTGGATATGCGCAACGCCCGGGCGGGTGCCCGGGCGTTCAGCTTTCTGCCTTATTAGAGGAATCATGCCGGGGTGGGGGCTGTCAAGCACCCGGCCGGCAAGTCAGTTGCCGTAGCTGGCGGCAATGCCGATGGCGGCGACGATGGCAATGATGCCAAGCAGCGCCAGCAGGCCGGAGATCACCAGCACCACGATGGTCACCGTGCCCAATCCCTGCTGCTGCCATTCCGGGTGATTGGTGAAGGCCCACTTGTCCACCACCAGGGTGTCGCAGATCATGTCGTGCACGCCCTGCTTGCGCTCGGTGAAGGCCACCATCAGGCCGGAAATGAGCATGCCCAGGCCGCAGGTGACCGCGGCAAACAGGACCAGCGCGATGTAGCGCAGGAAGCTGCGCCAGAAGCTCAGGCGTTCGCCATCGCCGCGCACCACCTTGATGCCCACCGCCATCTTGCCGAGGCTGGCCATGCTGCTGGACGACTGCATCCAGCCGAAATACAGCGCCGGCACCAGGATGCTGATGGAGTACTGGGTAACGATGAAGCCGATCGACACCCCGGCCCCGGCCAGTTCGGACTGCGCCAGGCTGCTCATGCTCAGGCCGAATACCAGGAACAGCGGGATCAGCAGCGCATAGGAGGCCACGGCGGTGACGATGCTGTCGATGCACGAGGCGGCAAAGCGCCGCCACAGCCCGGCGTGGACGATTTCACCGCCCAGTACCGCCGAATTCCGTTCTTCCAGGGTGGCGGCCGACGCGGCGTAGGGCGTGTAGGTGGCAGTGCCGTTCTCGATGGCGGTGTAGTCCGCGCGCAGGTCGATGCCGGTATTGGCCTGCACCAGCAGTTGCAGCTCGTCGGCCACGGCCGAAAGCGGCTTCCACTCCATCATGCCTTCGCACCAGACCAGGCTGGACAGGTCCAGTTCGCCGCTGCGGAACTTGTCGCGGATGACACTCGCGTCCACCGGGCCATGCCGCTCGCGCCGGGCATCGGCGTAATACCACTCACTCATCTCGTGTTTTCCCCAGGAAGAATTGATTTTCGCCCGGCATCAATCGCGGCAGCCCGTGGGCAGGAGCTTGTCCGCCACGTCGGAGCTGCATTGCCATGCGCCGGTGTCGCTATCGTAATCGAGCCAGATCGCCTTGCCATCGAGCGCGCTGTACTTGGGGACATGCAGGCGTGCTTCGATGCCGCAATGCCCGTTTTCGAAGCGGCCGATGCGTATTGCCGCGACATCGCCATCGGCCAGGCTTTCCGGGCTGCCGAAACCGTCGTCGCCATTGACCGGGCAACGGTCGTGGGCCTGCGCGAAAGCGGCCACCTCGGCTTCCAGTGGCAACAACTGGCCGCGGACGATGGCGGTCTTCGAGCGTTGCAGGTATTCGTTGTAGGCAGGCATCGCAATGGCCGCGAGGATGCCGACAATGGCAACCAGCACCACGCCGACCACCGCGATGATGATGCCGGCGATGGCGCAGCCGGACAGGCCCGGCTTGGCCGCAGGCGCGGCGGTGGCCGGAGCGGCCGGGGGCAGCTGCCGTACCGGTGGCGGCAACGGTGGCGCGACGGGGCCGGGGGAAGGCGTTGCGACTTGGTCCAGGCCGAGTTCGGCGGCGAAATTGCGCAGCGGTTGCCAGTCGCCGGCTCCTTCGCGCCAAACCAGGGTATCGCTGACGATGCGGCCGGAACGGAACAATTCGACGATGTTTTCGGCGGGCAACGGGCCGCGACGTTCGCGGTTGCCTTCGGCGTAGAACCACTGGCTCACGTGGGGATCCTCATGCATCCGTGCACTGCGCGTGGCTCAGTGCAGGGGTTCGGGTTCGTCGATGAACATCTGGGTTTCCATCCAGGCGTAGGCGGCTTCCGCGCCGGGCTGGTTGAACAACACCATCAAGACCACCCACTTCAGGTCGTCCAGGTCCAGTTCGTCCTGGTCCAGCGCCATCGCCCGGTCCAGCACCAACTCGCGCTGGTCGGCGTCGAGGATGCCCTGCTGTTCGAGGAACAACAGGAAACCACGGCATTCCACGTCAAGCTTGTCCAGCTCGGCGCCGTGGAAAATGCGCACCGGCCCGGCGACGTGCGGCTGGGCCACGGCGGGGCGCTGTTCAGCCAGGGCGTCAAGCCAGTCGAAAGCCTTGTTGATCTCGGTCGGGCTGAAGCCGGCCTGGATCAGGCCGGTCTGCAGGGAATCGCGGTCGCGGACCGGGTCGGCATCCTCGCTGAAATAGTGTTCGAACAGGTACAGCAGGACGTCCAGGATGCTCTCTTTCATTACCCTCGGCCTGCGCCAACGGCGCTGTGGAGGTGAAGGAACCTCAGATACGGGTATAGCGGCCGTGGGCGGCCGATACCTTACCTTCCAGTTCCATGACCAGCAGCATGGATGACAGGCTGGCGGCCGTCAATCCGGTGCGTTCGATCAATGAATCCATACCGGTTGGGTCGTGACCCAGTGCTTTCCACAAGCACTGGTAGTCAGGGTCCGGCGGGGGTGGGGCCGGAAGCATTGTCTCCGGGCCGTTCTGGATGGGGGCATGCAAGCGCTTTTGCAAGGCGCTGGCCAGTCCGCCGGCCATGTTGGCCACGCCGTCGAGGATGTCATCGGCGTGCGTCACCAGGGTTGCGCCGTCACGGATCAGGCGGTGGCAACCGCGCGCCATCGGGTTGTGGATGGAGCCGGGCACGGCGAACACCTCGCGCCCGGCCTCGGCGGCCAGCCGGGCGGTGATCAGCGCACCGGAGCGTTCGGCCGCCTCGATCACCAGCGTGCCCAGGGTCAATGCGGCCAACAGCCGGTTGCGTGCGGGGAACTGGCCGCTGCGCGGCGGCGTGCCCGGCGGGTATTCGCTGACCACCGCGCCGCTGGCGGCCACCTGCTCCTGCAACGGCCCGTGGTGGCGCGGGTAGGTGATGTCCGGGCCGGTGCCGATCACCGCGAACGTGCTGCCGTTGCTGGTGGTCATGGCGGTTTGGTGGGCGACGGCATCGACCCCGGCGGCCAGGCCGCTGGCGATGGTGATGCCGGCAGTGGCCAAGGCCGTGGCGAACTCGCGGGTGATGTCGCGGCCACCGGCGCTGGGGTTGCGGCTGCCGACCACGGCAATCGCCGGCCGCCACAGGCTGGCGGGGTCGCCATCGATGAACAATGCAGGTGGCGGATTGGGACTGTCGCGCAGCAGCGGCGGGTAGTCGGGGTCATGCCAGCCCAGCAGGTGGTGGCGCGGCTGCCGCAGCCATTCTTGTGCCCGTTCCAGCGTGGTGACGTCGGATGCGGCGAGGGCGTGGCATTGGCGCGGCGTGCAGCCGGCTTCGCGCCATGCCGAGGTGGCGGCTGACAACGCCTGCGCGGCGTTGCCGTAACGGTCGAGCAGCGTGCGCAATGGCTGCAGCGGTCCGCCGGACAGGGCCAATACCAGCAGGGCATCGCTATTGCCGGAAGGAAGGGAAGCCATCGGCCGATGCTGGCGTGGATACGACGACGGCGCCGTGGGGCGCCGTCGTGTTGCTGCGTAGGGTTTTGCCGTGATGGCTTAACGGGCGTCCGGATGCTTGAGCTCGTAACCGACGCGGGCCGGCTTGGTGCCTTCCATCACCAGCGCGTAGCTGACCTTGTCGAAGGTGCGGAACACCATCGCATGGGCGGCGTATTCGTCCGGCAATTCCACCCGGCCAGCGCCATGTTTGAGGGCATCGTCGGCGCGGGAGCTGGCCATGCCGGCAACCCGGTCGTTGACGTGGCGGCCACTGCGCCAAACGGAGAACACGGTGCCGTTGTCGACGCCGTCGCGGGCGCCGCCGGAGATGGCGATAACGTCGCGTGGGCCGCCGGAGGTGAAGGTGTCGGTCACCGCCAGCACGCGCAGGCCGCCATCGGCAAGCGTGGTGTTGGGCGCATGCGGGATGAACTGCAGGTCGTAGGGCTGGGCCTGCACCGGTACCAGGCGGTCGCCGGCGCGGACTTCGCGACCGCTGTCTTCCAGCAGCAGGGTGGCGACTTCGACATCGCCGGTGGCGGCGTGGGTCACGCTGCCGAGGTTGACCTGAGCCAGCTCGTAGCCGAGCAGTTCGCTGCGGTCGCTGCTGGCGACGTAGCTCTTCCACAGGTTGCCGCTGAAGCGGGTGGCGTCACCGCGGGCGTCGAGGTCGTCGCTGGGCTTGGGCTGGCCGTAGCGCATGGTCGGGCGCACCACCATGTAGCGCTGGCCGGGCTGGGCGTCGGCCAGGCCGCGCACGTAGGCCTGCTGGCCGGCACTGGCGCGCAGGCGGCTGTCTTCCAAGCTGACCACGTAGGGCAGTTCCTTGAAGCTGTCGACGATGTTCAGGTTTTTCAGGAACGGCTCGACCGCTGACAACGGCACCGCGTTGATCGGCGCGTCCTGGCGCGGGCCGGGCGCAACCTGACCCTGCGGCGTCACCCGGTCGAGGTAGGCCAGGCTCAGCACGTCACCCGGATAGATCAGGTGCGGGTTCTGGACCTGCGGGTTGGCCTGCCATATTTCCGGCCAAAGCCACGGCTTTTGCAGGAAGCGGGCAGCGATGTCCCACAGCGTGTCACCCTTCTTGACCACGTAGGTCTCGGGATGGACGCCCTTGGTTTCCACTGCCACGGCGTAGGTCGTGACGGTCAGCAACGCGACGGCGGCGACCGTACGGAATTGTTTCAGCATGATGGCGATCTGCCTGATTCCCCAACAGGTTCGCGCACTATAGTGCAGAACGCGGGGCGCCGGGCAAGCGCAGGCGCTAGAATTGGGACGTCCTGCCGAATTGCACGGCATTTCCCCATATCGGTAGCCCTTCATGGCCCTTTTGCCCATCCTCGAATTTCCCGACCCGCGCCTGCGCACCAAGGCCGCTGCGGTCGATGCCGCCGAAGTGACCACCCCGGCCTTCCGGCAATTGCTCGACGACATGTTCCAGACCATGTATGACGCGCCGGGCATTGGCCTGGCCGCCAGCCAGGTGGACGTGCACAAGCGTTTCATGGTCATCGACGTCAGCGAAGAACACGACGCGCCGCAGGTGTTCATCAACCCGCACATCGTCAGCGCCAGCGAAGGCGGCCGCGTCTATCAGGAAGGCTGCCTGTCGGTCCCCGGCATTTTTGCCGACGTGACCCGCGCCGATGCCATCGTCGTGCGCTTCCTCGACCGCACCGGCAGCGAGCAGGAACTGGCGGTCGATGGCCTGCTGGCCACCTGCATCCAGCACGAGATGGACCACCTGGATGGCAAGCTGTTCATCGATTACCTGTCCCCGCTCAAGCGCGAGATGGTGCGCAAGAAGCTGGCCAAGCAGCGCAAGCACGTGGCCTGAAGGCGGGGAACGGGGAGTCGGGAATGGTGAAAGCCGCCCGGCTGCCGCTTTTTCCATTCCCGATTCCCCTTTCCCGATTCCAGTCATCAATGAAAATCGTCTTCGCCGGTACCCCGGAATTTGCCGTTGCCTCGTTGGGTGCGGCCGCCCGCCAGCATGAAGTGGTGGCCGTCTACACCCAGCCCGATCGTCCGGCCGGCCGTGGCCGCGGGCTGATGCCGTCGCCGGTCAAGCTCGATGCCATTGCCCGCGGCATCCCGGTATTGCAGCCGGAAACGCTGAAGACGCCCGAGGCCCAACAGCAGTTGCGCGAGTTGCAGCCGGACCTGATGGTGGTGGTGGCCTATGGCCTGATCCTGCCCAGGGCGGTCCTGGAAATCCCGACCCACGGCTGCTGGAACGTGCATGCCTCGCTGCTGCCGCGTTGGCGTGGCGCTGCGCCCATCCAGCGCGCGATCGAAGCCGGCGACGCCGAAACCGGTGTCTGCCTGATGCAGATGGAAGCCGGCCTCGATACCGGCCCGGTGCTGCTGAGCCAGCGCACCCCCATCGCCGACACCGATACCGGTGGATTGCTGCACGACCGCTTGGCGCAGATGGGCGCGCAGGTGCTGTCCGACGGACTGGGTTTGTTGCGCGCCGGGCTGAAGCCGGTGGCGCAGCCGCAGCCGGCCGAGGGCGTCACCTATGCGCACAAGCTGGACAAGGCCGAAGCGCGGCTGGACTGGCAGCAGGATGCCGCCGCGCTGGCGCGCAAGGTGCGCGCCTTCAATCCGTGGCCGGTGGCCGAAGCCATGCTGGCCGGCGAGCGCGTGCGCATCCACGGCGCGGTGGCCATCCACGACCACCGCGGCAAGGCGCCGGGTACGGTGATCGATGCATCGCGCGAGGGCATCGACATCGCCTGTGGGCAGGGTGCATTGCGCCTGCGCGTGGTGCAGCGCGAGGGCGGCAAGGCGATTACCGCCGCCGACTACCTCAACGCGCGCCGCGACCTGCAGGCCGGGGGCTGAGCGCATGGCAGGAACCGCAACCGGCCCCCGGGATGGTGGCGCCGCCCGCGTGCCCGGCGTGCAGACGCGGATGCTGGCGGCGAAAGTGTTGGCCGCGGTCGTCGGCCGCGGTCGTTCGCTGAAGGCCGAGCTTGCGGCCACCTTGCCGAAGCTGGCCGACAGCCGCGACCGCGCGCTGCTCGAAGCCATCTGCTTCGCCGCCCTGCGCCGCCGCAACGTCTACGAGCAGGCGCTGCAGCGCTGGCTGCAGAAGCCGCTGGGGTCGCGCGATGCCGACCTGATGGGCCTGCTGTTGGCCGGCTTCGCCCAGCTCGACGCGCTGGCGCTGCCGGCACATGCGGCGCTGTCGGCCACGGTCGAGGCGGCGCGCGCGCTGGGCCGCGAGCGCCAGGCAGGGCTGGTCAATGCGGTGCTGCGCCGTGCCCAGCGCGAAGGCTTTTCTCCTGCCCGTGCCGAGGATGCGTGGCCGCAATGGCTGCTGCAGCAGGTGCGGCAGGACTGGCCGGCACAGGCCGAGGATGTTCTCGCCGCCAGCCTGCAGCCGGCGCCGCTGTGGCTGCGGGTCAACTGCCAGCAGTATTCGCGCGATGCCTACCTGCAGTTGTTGCGCGAAGCGGAGATCGCCGCCGAGGCCTCGCCACTGACGGCCGACGCCATCCGTTTGCAGGTACCGGTGGCGGTGAACGGCCTGCCGGGCTTTGCGCAGGGCGCGGTGTCGGTGCAGGACCTGTCCGCGCAGCAGGTGGCCGATGCATTGGCGCCGGCCGCCGGCGCGCGCGTGCTGGATGCCTGCGCGGCACCCGGCGGCAAGTCGGCGCACCTGCTCGAACGCGACCCGACCTTGCAGTTGCTGGCGCTGGACGTGGATGCACGGCGGCTGCAACGTATCAGCGAGACGTTCGCCCGTACCGGTGTGGGTACCCATGCCCGAGTGAAGGCGGCCGACGCCACCGACCCTGCCGCATGGTGGGACGGCGAACCGTTCGACGCGGTGTTGCTGGACGTGCCGTGCTCGGCCACCGGCATCATCCGCCGCCAACCGGACGTGCTGCTGCACCGCCGTGTCGCCGATATCGATGCGCTGGTGGCGCTGCAGGTACGGCTGCTGGATGCGCTGTGGCCACTGCTGCGCCCCGGTGGTGTGCTGCTGTATTCGACCTGCTCGATCCTGCACCGCGAGAACCGGCAGCAAGTGGCGGCGTTTCTCGCACGGACCCCGGATGCGCGGGTCGACGCGCTGGCCGAAGCCTTCGGCCATGACCAGGCCGGCAGCCGCCAGCGCCTTCCCGGCGAGCAGGGCGGCGACGGGTTTTTCCAGGCGCGGCTGCTGAAACTGCGGTGATGGCCATGTGAGGCGAGGGGTTCGGCAGTGGGCTGGCGGTCAGCTTCCCGCCCCCGCCGGCCCGCTATCATTTCCGCTCTTTGCAGCCAGGGAATGGAACAACTCGTTCGCGGGAGTCGGCTCACCGCGGAGGAGTGATGTGCAATCCATGAATCTGTTTCCGCCTTTTTCCATTGCACCACCCATCGCGCCCGCTGCCACCGGCCAGCGGTGGCGGCTGTTGCATGGGGTTGCGACGCCGGCCTTGTTCCTGTTGCCGGCGCTGGTGCTCAGCCTGCCCGCGAGCCTGCTGCCGTTCGGCATGCTGCTGGTGATCAGCAGCATGCTCGGAATCGACCACCTGTGGCGTGCACGGTTGTCGGCCAAGCCGGTTGCACATCTGTTGGCGGGATTGGCGATGGCCGTGGTGGCGCTGGGCCTGATGTCGGCTTGGGGAGACGGCCAACCCGCGCGTGCGGTGGACAAGGTTTCCCGTTTCCTGGCAATGCCGTGGATCGTGCTGTGGACCTGTGCATTGCGTCCACGCCGGCAAGCCCTGTGGTGGGGCGCGTGGGTGGGGCTGGTGGCGACACTGGCCATCGCCGTGTTCCAGGTGCTCGGCGGCCGGATGCGTGCCGAGGCGTGGACCAATGCCATCGTGTTGGCCGATGTCGCACTGGTGCTGATGGTCCTGCTGGTGTTCTGTCGCCCGCCGGGCCGCTGGGGCTGGATCGTGGCCGGCCTGGCTGCGGGGGGCTGTGTGATCCTGCTCAGCGGCAGTCGCGGCGCATGGCCGGCCCTGCTTGCGCTGTTGCTTGCGCTGGTGTTTTCGTTGCGCCGGGGCAGTGGGCATCTCCGTCTGGCGATGCTGTCAGGCTTGGTGCTGGCTGCCGCCGTGCTGTTGCTGGCAGTGCCGGGCCTGCGCGAGCAAACCCGCCTGGACGAGTTGCACAGCGATGTGCAGCGGCTCGAACAAGGGGACATGAATTCGTCGTTCGGTGCCCGGCTGGAGCTGCTGAACGTGGCCTGGGATACCTTCCGCGAACGGCCGTGGACGGGGATCGGCATTGGTCATTTCGACAAGGCCATGCAGCACTTGCCCGATTGCGTGCAGCAGGTGAGCGGAAGCGAGGCCCGCTGCCATCTGGGGCATGCCCACAACGATGTTGCCGAATGGGCGGCGACCCAGGGCATCCCCGGCTTGCTGTTGTTGCTGGCGGTGTACGGGCTGCCGTTGTGGCTGTTTGTCGGCCTGCACCGGCGCAGTGGCGAGGGCGGTTTCCGTGGCCCGGCGGCGGCCGGGGTGATGCTGGTGATCACCTATGCGCTGTGCGGACTGACCCAGTCGATGTTCGCCCACCAGATCACCACGGCCACCTATGCCGCATTGGTGGGGGTGTTGTGCGGCCTGTCGCTGGTCGAGGCTGCCGCGCGCAGGCGTCAGCGCTGAGGGCGTGGCGGGTCGGTTACGGCCTGCCCGTTTTGCAGCAGCCACAGCATGATGGTTTTCTGTCGCACGTAGTTGGCGCTGACGAAGGCTTCGATCAGCCCCGGCCAGCCGTCGAGGAAGCCGCGCTTGAAGACGTAGCTGCGAAAGAAGCGCCAGGCGGGGGACACGACCAGCTTGCCCGGGCCGGCGCGCTTGCCGCGCGCGAACTCGTGCTCGGCCATCATCCGCGCGTATTTCTGCTTCTTGTCCAGCAACTGCAGGAAGCTGCGGTAGGGGTGGTGCAGCAGGTCGCCCGGCAGCAGTGCGACCGGGCCGTTCACCGTCACCGCCTCGTGTATCTCGCGGTCGCCGTGCCAACCGCCGTGGCGGCGGTCGAACAGCCGCAGCACGCGGTCGGGATAGGCGGTGCCGTGGCGCAGGAAGCGGCCGAAGTATTCCGAGCAGCGCGCGAAACGGTAGCCCTTGGCGCGTGCGAAACCGGCATCGCGCGCGGCCTCGATGGCCGCGCGGAGCGTGGCATCGACACGTTCGTCCGCGTCCAGGCACAGGACCCAGTCGTGACTGGCCTGTGCCACGCAGAACGCCTTCTGGCTGCGGAAACCGTCGAAGCCGCGTTGCAGCACGCGCGCACCGGCCGCCTCGGCGATGGCCACCGTGGCATCGCTGGAGAACGAATCCACCACCACGATCTCGTCGCAGAAGGCCAGCGAGGCCAGGCAGTCGCCGATCCGGTCGGCTTCGTTGAAGGCGATGATGCAGGCCGACAAGCGCGGTGAGGACGAGGCAGCGGAGGGGCTCGGCATGGGAGGGCGAATGGCGGCAACCGGAAGCAAAGCCTAGCAGCGACGCATGCTGCGGGCGATGCGATAATTGCCGCATATCCGCGATGTCCAGGAGCCGCCACGTGCCACGCCACTATCTGTTGTACGGGTCCGAGCGTTATGCGCTGGCGATCCTGCGCCCGTTGCAGGCGGCGATCCGTGCGCGTGGCGACGAGACGGCATGGTTCTTCGATGGCCCCGGCGCGGAAGACCTGGCCGCCGATGAAACCCTGCTCAGCGTGCAGCAGGTGCGCGACTGGAACCCCTGCGCGGTGATCACCTCATCGAATGCAGTGCCGCATTTCTTCCCCGGTGTGAAGGTGGAAACCTTCCACGGTTTCGATGCGGGCAAGCCGCGCCATATCTATGTCCGCGGCTTCTTCGACCTGTACTGCACCACCGGCCCGCGCGATACCGCCGCGTTCTCCGGGCTGTCGCAAAAGCTGGGGCACTTCTCGGTGGTCGAAACCGGGTTCCCGAAGATCGACCCGTTCATGAGCCAACTGCGCGACGAACCGGAGCCGCTGCGCAAGCCGCCGGTGATCCTCTACCACTCCACGTTCTCGCCCTCGTGGAGCGCGGCCGGCGTGCTGCATGACGAGATCAAACGGCTGTCGCGGACCGGCGAGTGGCGGTGGATCGTCACCTTCCACCCGAAGATGGATCCGGAAATGGTGGCCAAATACCGCGCGCTGGAAAACGAATACCTGCGCTTTGCCGATGACGACAACATCCTGGACCTGTTCCCGCAGGTGGACATGATGTGCTCGGACACTTCCTCGGCGCTCAACGAATTCCTGCTGACCTACAAGCCGGTCGTGACCTTCAAGAATCGCCGGCCGGGCCCGCAGTTGCTCGACATCGATGATGCAGCGCAGTTCGAGGGTGCCATCCGCACTGCGCTGTCGCGGCCGCCGGAACTGATGGCCGCGGTGCGCCAGTTTGCCGACCAGTTGCACCCGTACCGTGATGGCAGGTCCAGCGAGCGCATCCTGCAGGCCATCGATGATTTCATCGTCGGCGGCGCGCGCAACCGCAAGCCCAAGCCGATGAACCTGTGGCGCAAGTTCAAGCTCCGCAAGCGCATCGGTTATTGGGGACCGGCGCGTACCTGAGGCGCTCCATCGCGCAGACCGGGGGCGTAGCCACGACCTGCTGCAACGATCCATTCGCTCACCAGCGCAACCGCCGCCGCGCCATCTCCCGGCCCAGCCGTTCCATCAGCGCGCGCGCCTGCGCTTCTTCGAGGAAGCGCAGGCGCAGCGGCGGTGCGCCGAAGGCACCGGCGGTGTCGAGGCTGAGCGTGGCGGTGCCGAAATGATGATCCAGCGGCGAGCGATCCAGCCGCAGCGCCTGCAGCTTGTCCAGTTCGGCGATGCGCCACCAGCGGTTCCACCAGCCGCCGCGCAGCGCCACCCGTTGCGTGTCGATGCTGTAGGCCATGCGCGTGACCTGGCGGTGCGCGTTGAACAGCGACCACGGCAGCCACAGCAGCGGCAGCAGGCCCCAGTTGCCGAAACGCTGCCAGGCCAGGGCCGTCGCCACGCTGGTGACGAGCAGCGCCGGCAGGCATAGCCGCCACCAGCCACGGGTGGATACCGCCTGCCATTGCGTGGGCGGCCATTGCATGCCGGGCAGCAGGTGTTGCAGCAGCGCGTCGCAGATCGCCGGCGTGGCCAGTGGCGCCAGTTCCTTCAGTGCGCGCCCGTCCTGTTCGCCGGTGCCGCCGCCGGCGATGTCCACGCGCAGTTGGCGGCGCCGGAACAACCGATGCAGCAGGCCTTCGCGCAGTGTCCAGGCCTGGATGCGGCGGCGTGCGACGCTGCTGCGCAGCCGGCTGAGCAGGCCGCGCTCCACGGTCAGGCGTCGCTCCTGTTCGCTCAGGCGAAAGCCGTGGTATTGCACGATCGCCAGCGCGATGGACAGCAGCCGCATCAGCACCAGTGCGAACAGCAGCAGGAGCAGGCCACCGGCAAGCAACGTGGGCGTGGCCAGTTGCAGTTCGCTGGCGTAACCGAAGGCCTGCCGGCCCTGGTCGCGGATGAAGTCTTCCACCAAATCGCGCGGGAACATCTGCCAGACCGCGCCGACCAGCGCGGCCATCACCACCATCGCGCGGTTGGAGATCAGCCCCTGCCGCACCAGCTCCGGCAACGGCAGCGTCAGTAGCACGTCGCTGGCCGGTTCGGCCGGAACTTCGCCTGCGGCCGTGGTGCGGTTGCCGTGGCGGATCAGCCGTTCCAGTTCCAGCGCCTGTTGCAGCCGCAGCACCCGCATCTCCGCCTCGGGCTTGCTGCCGGCCGCCGATTCCAGACGCAACTCGGCCACGCCGAACAGGCGGTGCAGCAGGTTCTGGTGGACGACGACATTGTGGATGCGCGCGAACGGAATCTCGCGCCGGGTGCGTTCGAGGATGCCGCTGCGGACGACCAGTGCGTCGCGGCCGATGCGGTAGCGGTAGCTCAGGTATTGCAGCAGGGCGCTGCCGACCAGCGCCACCACCACCGCCAGCGTCACCAAATGGAATGGCCATTGACCATCCTCGCGGCGGCTGCCGAAGAACAGCAGCGCCACCAGCGGCAGCAGGAATTGCTGAACCTGCTGCTGCAAGGCGAACAGCCACGACCACGGGTGCAGCCGCTGTTCCTGTCCCTCCGCCAGCGGCCCGGTGTGGTTCACAGCGCGTCGTCGTGGTCGAGTTGGTGTGCGAGCCGGTCGCGCAGGCGCTCGGCGTCGGCCTGTTCCAGCCCGGCGATGACCACGGTGTTCATGCGGGTGCCGGCGGTATGCACGATCAGCGTCGCCAGCCCGGCGGCGCGTTGCAGCGGGCCGCGGCGCAGGTCCAGGTGCTGCACGCGCGATACCGGGACCAGGCTCTCGCTGTGCCACAGGTGGCCGCGGCGCACGCCCAGCGCTTGTGCGTCCAGCCGCCAGAACGTGCGTTGGTGGCGACGCCAGCCGAACCATGCGCCGGCCAGTACACCGATGGCGGCGCCGGCAAGGCCGGCCGGCAGTACGTGCGGAAGCCGCAGCGCCAGCATCAACACGCCGCAGGCCATGCCCAGGGTCAATGCCAGGCCCAGCCCGCTGCCGGTGGCGGCGAACAGCGCACCGCGCGTCGGCAAGGGCTGCCAGCGGGTGTCGGCGGTGTCCGGGAGTTCGGGTGGCTGCATGGGCGAGGAGTGAGTGAAGGGGAGTGGGGAGCGAGAGCGGTTTGCCGCAAGCGTGAAGATAGCAAGTGATGCCGGTTCACGCGGCTGTCGCCTTTACTCGCTTCTCATTCCTCTTCACTCACTCCTGCTTCACTGCGCCGCCATGATCAGCGCGTCCACGTCCAGGTGGTGGCCGGCGCGCGCCGCCTTGGTGCGCAGGTAGTGCTCGTTTTCAGCGGTGATCTCGCCGGTTACCGGCACGCAGCCGAGCACTTCGATGCCGGCGTTGCGCAGGTGCTGCACCTTGGTCGGGTTGTTGGTCAGCAACTGGATGCGCTGCACGCCAAGTACGCGCAGCATCGCCACCGCGCTGCCATAGCGGCGTTCGTCGGCGCCGAAGCCGAGTTGGGCGTCGGCGTCGATGGTGTCCAGGCCTTCATGCTGATAGCCGTAGGCGCGCATCTTGGCGGCGATACCGGTGCCGCGGCCTTCCTGGTCCAGGTACAGCAGGATGCCGCCGCCCAGTTCCTTGAGCGTGCGCAGGCCGCGCCGCAACTGGTCGCCGCAGTCGCACTTGAGCGAGCCGAACAGGTCGCCGGTCAGGCACGAGGAATGCACGCGCACCGGCACGACGCCGGCCATGTCCGGGTTGCCGACGATCACCGCCACCTGGTCGCGCTGGGCCACGCCGCCGCGGAACACGGCGAACTCGGTCATGCCGATGTCGCGCAGCGGCACCGGCGAACGGGTGACCAGTTCGTAGTCCTGCCCGGCTTGCGTGGCGCCGCTGCGCAGGTCGGCCAGTGCCAGTTGCAGGCAGCCGTCGAACGGCGTCGCGCCGGCCGGCAGTTCCGCCGAGACCAGTGCCGGCAGCAGCAGGCCCAATCGGGTGATTTCGGTGGCGGCAACATCGAGGTCGTCGCCCACATGCAGGCCATCTTGCGGTGCGCTTGCATCGCGCAGCCAGGCCAGTGCCGGCAACTGCTCGAAGTCGTGCCCGGCCAGTGCGATGCGGACACCGTGCGGGTCGTCCAGCCCCAGCGTGCGTGCGCGTGGTGCGGTCAGGAACAGATAGTGTTGCCCGCCGGCTGCTGCGGCGAAGGCGGCGTAGTTGGCCGGGGAGGCGCTGTCCAGCGCCAGCGTGGCCCGCCGCCGTTGTTCATCAACCACCACCACCGGGCGCCCGGCGCGCAGCTCGGCGGCGGCACGTTCGCAACGGATGGCAGGGGTTTCGCCGAAGGTGCGTGGGGCTTGGGAGGGTAGCGAAGCGTTCATCGTGAACCTGATGGGGGCCGCGGGCCGGGGATTCAACGCCGTGGCGGGCGGAACGGTGTGTGGTGCACGGCCTCAGTGCGGATGCCGCGCGGTGGCGTAGGGGTTGGCTTCGCCGCTGCCGGGCGGGCGCAGGGTGTAGCGCTTGTAGGTCCACTGGTACTGCGCCGGGTCGCGCCGGGCGATGCGCTCGATGCCGGCGCTGAGCGTGGCGGCGGCGGTCTGCGGATCAGGGTCGGCGATCTGCGTTGGTGCCGGTTCGACATGCAGGGCGAATTGCAGGTCGGGGCCGGTGCGCTCGCACCAGGCGTAGAGCACGTTGGCGCCGGTGCGTTCGGCCAGGCGGTTTACCAGGGTCATGGTCAGCGCCTGCACACCGAAGAACGGCACGAAAACGCCGTCGCCGTTCTTCGGTTGCTGGTCGGGCAGGATGGCGACCGTGCCGCCGTCCTTGAGCGCCTTGAAAAGCTGCCGTACCGCCGGGCCTTCGGCGCGCACCTGGCGCACGTTGTCGCCGCTGCGCGACAACTGCAGGAAGGCATCGCCAACCGGGCTTTCGGGCGGGGCATAGACGAAGGCGAACGGCCCGCGCGAGGCCAGCCACTGGTTCAGCAGTTCCCAGTTGCCGTAGTGCGGGGCGACCACGATCACGCCCCTGCCGGCGTCACGCGCGGTGTCGTACAGCGCCTGGCCATGGCGCTCACGCAGGTGGCGGGCGAGGTTGGCGGTCGGGTCGTGGGTCCACAGGTACAGCGTTTCCAGCGCCTGTCGGGCGGTGCCGCGCAGTACCTCGCGGTGCAGGTGCGCGTGTTGCGCGGCGGACAGTTCCGGGTAGGCCAGTTCGAGGTTGCGGCGGGCCACGCGGCTTTCGCGCGCATCGATGCGCCGCCACAGCCAGGCCACGGCATCGGCCAGTGCGCGCTGCCACGACCATGGCAAACGGGTCAGTGCGGCGGCAAGGCGATGGCAGAGGCGGGCGCTGGTTTCCGGTTTCATCCGTGCAAGTCTAGCGGCTGCGGTCCGGTGTCATGATGGGCCGCCCACCCGTCAGGAATGCCCATGCTTGCCTTGATCCAGCGCGTTGTCCGGGCCTCGGTCAGTGTCGACGAGGCCGTGGTCGGGCAGATCGGCCCCGGTCTGCTGGCGCTGGTGGGGGTCGAGCCGGGGGATGACGAGGCGGCAGTGGCGCGAATGGTCGAGCGCCTGCTGGGTTACCGGGTTTTCGCCGACGATGCCGGCAGGATGAACCGCTCCTTGCGCGATACCGGTGGCGGCCTGCTGCTGGTCAGTCAGTTCACGCTGGCCGCCGATACCCGCTCGGGCATGCGGCCCAGCTTCACCAGCGCTGCGCCACCGGCCGAGGCTGAACGGATTTTCAACCGATTGGTGGCGATCTGCCGTGAAAAACATGCCGGGGGAGTGGAAACTGGCCGTTTCGGTGCCCATATGGTGGTCAGCCTGGTCAATGACGGCCCGGTCACCTTCCTGCTCAAGGCCGGCGGCTGAACCGCCGCCGCCGATCGCGACGCCCCGTGAACCACCGCGCGGCAGGCGTCCTGCAGCGCTGGTATAATGCTAGGTTCTCTTCCTTACCCCCTGCCGGTGGCGCGAGCACTACATGGCCAACGAACGTCCTGCCCAGCAATCCGATATCAAGCAACTTATCAGCAAGGGCCTGGAACAGGGCTATCTGACCTACGCCGAAGTCAACGATCACCTGCCCGACGACATGGTCGACCCGGAGCAGATCGAGGACATCATCGGCCTGATCACCGGCATGGGCATCGACGTCCATGAAGTGGCGCCCGACGCCGACACCCTGAGCCTGAGCGACGGCAATACCGGCAACCGCGAGGTGGACGACACCGCCGCCGAGGAAGCCGCCGCCGCACTGACCGCACTCGACACCGAGGGTGGCCGCACCACCGACCCGGTGCGCATGTACATGCGCGAGATGGGCACGGTCGAGCTGCTGACCCGCGAAGGCGAAATCGCCATCGCCAAGCGCATCGAGGAAGGCCTGGGCAGGGTGCAGGCCGCGCTTGGCACCTTCCCGCCGGCCGTCGAGTCGGTGCTGGCCGATTATGAATTGCACAAGGAAGGCAAGAAGCGCTTGGCCGAAGTGATCGTCGGCTTCAACGACTTCGCCGAAGAAGTGCCGGCGCCGGCTGCTCCGGCCGACAACGCCGACAGCAGCGATGACGGTGATTCGGAGGCCGATGAGGACGAGGACGAGGACAGCAGCGACGAGGAGGCCGGCCCGACCGGCCCGGATCCGGCCGAAGTCGCCAGCCGCATGGAGCAGTTGGCCAGTGACCTGGCCAAGTTCAAGAAGGCCCATGCCAAGGGCGACACCAAGACGCAGGCCAAGCTGCGCGAAGAGCTGTCGGCGGTGTTCGTCACCCTCAAGCTGCCGCTGCCGCTGACCGACGTGCTGGTCCGCCTGCTGCGCGACACGATGGCGCGGGTCAAGGCACAGGAGCGCCGTGTGCTGCACCTGGCCACCGTCACCGCGCGCATGCCGCGCAAGGATTTCATCCGCTCCTGGGAAGGCAACCAGACCAACCTGGAGTGGGTGGAGGACGCGATCAAGCGCAAGCAGAAGTGGTCCTCGGCGCTGCGTGACGTCAAGGAGCAGATCATCTCCGAGCAGCAGTCCACGCTGGACGTGGAAAAGGCCTCGCACCTGAGCCTGGACGAGCTGAAGGAAATCAGCCGCGTCATGGCCTACGGCGAAGCTAAGGCGCGCAAGGCCAAGAAGGAAATGGTCGAGGCCAATCTGCGCCTGGTGATCTCCATCGCCAAGAAGTACACCAACCGCGGCCTGCAGTTCCTCGACCTGATCCAGGAAGGCAACATCGGCCTGATGAAGGCCGTGGACAAGTTCGAATACCGCCGCGGCTACAAGTTCTCGACCTATGCCACCTGGTGGATTCGTCAGGCGATCACCCGTTCGATCGCCGACCAGGCCCGCACCATCCGTATCCCGGTGCACATGATCGAGACGATCAACAAGTTGAACCGCATTTCCCGCCAGATGCTCCAGCAGTACGGCCGCGAGGCCACCCCGGAGGAGCTGGCCAAGGAAATGGACATGCCGGAAGACAAGATCCGCAAGGTGATGAAGATCGCCAAGGAGCCGATCTCGATGGAAACCCCGATCGGCGACGACGAGGATTCGCATCTGGGCGACTTCATCGAGGACACCAACGTGGAGTCCCCGATCGAGAACACCACCAACATCAACTTGTCTGAAACCGTGCGTGACGTGCTGGCCGGCCTCACCCCGAGGGAAGCCAAGGTGCTGCGCATGCGCTTCGGCATCGACATGAACACCGATCACACGCTGGAAGAAGTGGGCAAGCAGTTCGACGTGACCCGCGAGCGCATCCGCCAGATCGAAGCCAAGGCGCTGCGCAAGCTGCGTCACCCGAGCCGTTCGGAGCAACTGCGCAGCTTCCTCGACATCGAGTGATCGCGTGGCCCGCGCCTATCGCGGGAACGGCAGCAAAGCCCTCGCGCCTGCGAACCGACCCCCGGAAGTTGGATATTCCTCCAACCTCCGGGGGTTTTTCATGTCGGGTACTGTCCGGTTCGCCGCCCAGCCACTGATGCCGGCACAGCGTAGGCGGTAGTCGCCCACGCCGGCCTCCACTACACTTGCGCCCCTGCATGCGGGCCTATAGCTCAACGGTTAGAGCAGAGGACTCATAATCCTTTGGTTCCAGGTTCGAATCCTGGTGGGCCCACCAGGATTCGAAAGTACCCTGGCCCGTCGTACTCCGGCGGCTCGGCTACGGGGATCGCCACGGGCTGGGCCGGATGTCGGCGGATGGCGCGGAGCGCGCCGGTTTTAGCGGTTTCCCGCTGCCTTGCCACCACAGTCGCGGCCTGCGGGGGATTGTGCTAACAATCGCGGCGCGTGGTCATCGCGGGGGGCTGGGGCCACATGGCCGGGGGAGCCGCAGGCATGGGTGAGGAAGACACAGTGCGAGGGCAGAAGGGCGCCGCCACAGGCGTGCCGTCGTACCGGTTCGCCTCGCCGTGGTGGGCGTTGGTGGTGCTGTTGGCGGGCCTGCTGCTGACCGCCGAGCTGGGGCGGCGCGAATGGGAAGGGCAGCATCGCAAGGTCGAATCCCTGAAACGCTCGCTGGCCGATTCCGCGCCTCGGCTGCTGCGCGAATCGCTGGAAAACACGGCACTGGTGCTGCGTTCGATGCAGACCGTGTTCCTGTCCAGCAGCCAGCCGATGGATCAGGCCGCCTTCGCCGATTACCAGCACAACCTGCGTTCGGATGATTCGCTCCACGGCTACGTGCTGACCGGCTTCGCCAGTCGCGAAACCGCGCCGGACGACGGGCGCGGGATCTACCGCTACCTGTTCCTCGCGCCGCTGCAGGGAAGCGAGGCGCTGCTGGGTTTCGACGTCGCCAGCCAGCCGGAGAACATGGACGCGCTGCTGCGCGCGCGCGATGCCGATGCCCCGGCGCTGTCGGCGCCGTTTCCGCTGCTGCAATTCCGTGACCGCCAGGGGCAGGCGGCGCTGGGCGTCACCGTGCGGCTGCCGGTGTACACGCATGGCCCGGCACCGACGACGTTGGCTGCGCGGAAGGCGCGTGAGCAGGGGGCGCTGGCGGTCAGCCTGCGGCTGGAGCCGATGGTCGGCAATGCGCTGAAGGGCAACATCCTCAACCACATGCACGTGGACATCCGCGACGCGGGCGCGGCACCGGAGCAGGCGCGGGTATTCGCCACCGCGCCGCTGCCGGCCGACGATGCCGCTGCCGACGTGCGGGTCCGCCACATGGAGTTTGGCGGGCGCACGTGGGAGCTGCGGCTGTGGCCGCGTGCGGAATTGGGCAGTTGGACGCAACTGCGGTTGATCCTCGCCTCCGGTGGCGCGATCAGCGTGCTGCTGGCCTTGTTCCTGTGGTCGCAAGGCGCCACCCAGCGCCGCGCGGTGGACCTGGGGCGGAAGATGAGCGCGCGCTTCGGCGAGAGCGAGGCCCGCTTTCGCGTACTCAACGAATTGCTGCCGGCGCTGGTGTTGCTGGCCGGTGCCGGCGATGGCCGCATCGTCCATGCCAACCATGCCGCGCGCATGCAGCTCGGGCGCGTGGCCGGAATGCGCCTGGACGGGTTGTTCGCCGACCCCGCGTTGGGCGCGCAGGCGCTGGCCGCCGTCGCCGACGATGGTCATTGGGACAGCCGCGAGGCAGTCGTGCTCAACGGCGTCGGTGCCGGGCTGTGGGTGCATGCCGCGCTGGCGCGGGTGGAAGTGGATGCGGCGCCGCACTTGTTGATGGTCGCCACCGACATCAGCGCGCAGCGGGAAATGACCGAGCGCCTGCGCTACCAGGCCACGCATGACGAACTCACCGGTCTGTGCAACCGCCGCGAGTTCGAGCGCCAATTGCGTCAGGCACTGATGAATCGTGCCGGACGCCTGGCGGCCGAGTCGTTCGCGCTGATGTACATCGACCTGGACCAGTTCAAGATCATCAACGACCTGTCCGGGCACATGGCCGGCGACCAGTTGCTGGTGCAGTTGGCGCAGGCGATGCGCGGCGGCCTGCGCCCCGGCGACCTGCTGGCGCGGCTGGGCGGCGACGAATTCGGCCTGCTGGCTTTCGATGTCGACCCGGCGCAGGCGCTGGCGCTGGCCGAGCAGATGCGCTGCTGCATCGAGCGCTCCACCTTCATGTGGCAGAACCGTACCTACACGGTCAGCGCCAGCCTCGGCGTGGTCATGGTCGACCGTGACGGCCGCACTCTCAAAGACCTGCTGGCCTGGGCCGACAGCGCTTGTTACCTGGCCAAGGACGATGGCCGCAACCGTGTCCGCATCCACAGCGACGACGATGACGCCACCCGGCGCATGAGCGAGATGGAATGGGCCAACCGCCTGCGCTGGGCGCTGGAGCAGGACCGCCTGCTGCTCGATTACCAGGAGGTGGTGCAACTGGACCCCGCGCGTGCGCCGAGCACGCACGTCGAGCTGCTGCTGCGTATGCGCGACGAAAGTGGCGGCGTGGTGCTGCCGGGCGCGTTCCTGGGGGCGGCCGAGCGCTACGGGCTGATGCCGGCGGTGGACCGCTGGGTGATCCGCACCGCGCTGTCCAACTTTGCCCGCCTGCACCCTTGTGGCGAACAGTTGGCGACCTGCGCCATCAACCTTTCCGGCGCCAGCATCGAGGACGAGGGGCTGGCCGATTTCATCCTCGATACCCTCGAACGCCACGCGGTGCCGCCGCGCAAGGTCTGCCTGGAAATCACCGAGACGGTGGCCGTGCGCGACCTGCTGCGGGTGGTGCGGATGATCGAGCGCCTGCGCGCGGCCGGCTGCCGCATCGCGCCGGACGATTTCGGTGCCGGCATGGCCTCGTTCGGTTACCTGAAGAACCTGCCGGTGGACATCATCAAGATCGACGGCAGCTTCGTGCGCAGCCTCGACAGCGACCCGATGAACCGCATCATCATCGACGCGGTGGCCCGCATCGGCCACCAGCGCGGTGCCAAGGTGGTGGCCGAATGGGTGGAGGACCAACGCTGCCTGGACGTGCTGCGCGAGCTGGGCGTGGACTACGCGCAAGGTTTCGCCCTGCATCGCCCCGAGCGGGTGCTGTTCCAGCGCAGCCCATAGCGGGTATTGCCGGCATGTTGACCTTCCCATGATGGGAAGCTTTATCGTGGCCGCCATCCTCAATGCCTGCAGGTGAGTCGATGACAGCCCCGAACACCCCGTCACCCGTCGCTGGCTCGACACGGGAAATGGCGATCCTCGGCATGACCTGCGCCTCGTGCGTGGGCCGGGTGGAGCGGGTGTTGGCCGCGGTGCCGGGCGTGACGCGGGCCAGCGTCAACCTTGCCAGCGGCCGCGCCACCGTGCAGGGCGAGGGCGTGGACCAGCAGGCGCTGGTGCGGGCAGTGGAGAAGGCCGGCTACGAGGTGGCGGCGCCGGCACCGTTGGAGCTGGGCATCGACGGCATGACCTGCGCTTCCTGCGTCGGCCGTGTCGAGCGCGTGCTGGCGAAAGTGCCCGGCGTGCAGTCGGCCCGCGTCAACCTCGCCAACGGCCGTGCTTGGGTGCAGGGCGACATCGCTCTCGATCCGGCCGCGCTGGTCGCCGCCGTCGCCCGTGCCGGTTACCCGGCGCGGTTGCTGCAAACCAGCGGCGACGAAGATGCGCAGGCGCAGCGCCATGCCGAAGAATTGCGCGGGCTCAAGCGCGACTTGCTGCTGGCTGCGGCCTTGACCCTGCCGGTGTTCGTGCTGGAAATGGGCGCGCACCTGGTGCCGGCCTTCCATCACTTCATCGCCAGCACGCTGGGCACGCGCAATAGTTGGTTGCTGCAATGCGTGCTGACCACGCTGGTGCTGCTGTTCCCCGGCCGCCGCTTCTACCGCGCCGGCATCCCCGCGCTGCTGCGCGCTGCGCCGGACATGAATTCGCTGGTCGCGGTCGGCACCCTGGCCGCCTGGGGTTACTCGCTGGTGGCGACCTTCCTGCCGCGGCTGCTGCCGGCCGGCACGGTCAACGTCTATTACGAAGCGGCGGCGGTCATCGTCACCTTGATCCTGTTCGGGCGCCTGCTCGAAGTGCAGGCCAAGGGCCGTACTTCCGAGGCGATCAAGCGCCTGCTCGGCCTGCAACCGCGTACCGCGCGGGTGCGCCGCGAGGACGGCACGGTGGAGGTGCCGCTGGCGGACGTGAGGCTGGGCGAGGTGATCGACGTGCGTCCCGGCGAGCGCATCGCGGTGGATGGCGAGGTGGTCGATGGCAACAGCTACGTCGATGAATCGATGATCAGCGGCGAGCCGGTGCCGGTGGCGAAGGCGGTGGGCGCCGGCGTGGTCGGTGGCACCGTCAACCAGACCGGCGCGCTGGGCGTGCGCGCCACTGCCGTGGGCGGCGCCACCGTGCTGGCGCAGATCATTCGCATGGTCGAACAGGCGCAGGGCGCCAAGCTGCCGATCCAGGGTCTGGTGGATCGCATCACGATGTGGTTCGTGCCGGTGGTGATGGCGTTGGCGCTGCTCACCTTTGCCGTGTGGTGGCTGTTCGGGCCGTCGCCGACGCTGAGCTTTGCGCTGGTCAACGCGGTGGCGGTGCTGATCATCGCCTGCCCGTGCGCGATGGGCCTGGCGACACCGACGTCGATCATGGTCGGCACCGGCCGTGGCGCCGAGCTGGGCGTGCTGTTCCGCAAGGGCGAGGCGCTGCAACTGCTGAAGGAAGCGGCGGTGGTGGCGGTGGACAAGACCGGCACCCTGACCGAAGGCCGGCCGCTGTTGACCGACCTGCACCTGGCCGCCGGCTTCACCCGCGAGCAGGTACTGGCCGGCGTGGCGGCGGTGGAGGATCGCTCCGAACATCCGATTGCGCGCGCCATCGTCAGCGCCGCGCGGGAGGCCGGGCTGGCGCTGCCGGTGGCGCAGGCGTTCGAGTCGGTCACCGGCTACGGCGTGCGCGCGCAGGTCGAGGGCGTGCGCGTGGAAGTGGGTGCGGACCGCTTCATGCGCGAGCTCGGCCTGGACGTGGCAGCCTTCGGCGAGATCGCGCAGCAACTGGGCGAGCAGGGCAAGACGCCGCTGTACGCCGCGCTCGACGGCCGGCTGGCGGCAATCATCGCCGTGTCCGATCCGATCAAGCCCGATACCGCCGCCGCCATCACCCGGCTGCATGCGCTGGGGCTGAAGGTGGCGATGATCACCGGTGACAACCAGCGCACCGCGCAGGCCATCGCGCGCCAGCTCGGCATCGACGAAGTGGTGGCCGAAGTGCTGCCCGCGGGCAAGGTCGAGGCGGTGCAGCGCTTGAAGGCCGCGCATGGCCGGCTGGCCTACGTCGGCGACGGCATCAACGATGCGCCGGCACTGGCCGCGGCCGACGTAGGCATGGCGATAGGTACTGGCACCGACGTGGCCATCGAGGCCGCCGACGTGGTGCTGATGTCCGGCAGGCTGCAAGGCGTGCCCAACGCCATCGCGCTGAGCCGGGCGACGCTGCGCAACATCGGCCAGAACCTGTTCTGGGCATTCGCCTACAACACCGCGCTGATCCCGGTCGCGGCCGGCGTGCTGTACCCGGCGTGGGGCGTGCTGCTGTCGCCGGTGTTCGCTGCCGGGGCGATGGCGCTGTCCTCGGTGTTCGTGCTCGGCAACGCGCTGCGGTTGCGGCGCTTCACGCCGTAAGTCGGGGTTGTGTCCCCAGCCCACGCAAGGCAGGAAACGACGATGGAAGAAGCCATGAACATCGGCCAGGCGGCCAGGGCCACCGGCATTTCGGCCAAGATGATCCGCTATTACGAAGATGCCGGGCTGATCGGCCCGGTGGCGCGCACCGCCGCCGGTTACCGCGTCTATGGCCCGCGCGACATCCACACCCTGGGTTTCATCAAGCGCTCGCGCGACATGGGCTTCAGCGTGGAGCGTATCGGCGAGCTGCTGGCGCTGTGGCGTGACCGCTCGCGGCACAGCGCCGACGTCAAGCGCATGGCGTTGCAACACGTGGCGGTATTGCAGCAGCGCATCGTCGAATTGCAGGACATGGTGCAGGCCGTGCAGGTGCTGGCCGACTGCTGCGCCGGCGACGAGCGGCCGGATTGCCCGATCCTGCGCGGCATCGAAGGTGCATAGCCCTCTCCCGAATGGAGAAGGGACAGCCGTCAACCATTGCCGCGCAAACGCGCGGTCAGGCCCTTGAGGAAGTTGCGCAGCAACTGGTCGCCGCAGGCGCGGTAATTCTTGTGATCCGGCTGGCGGAACAGCGCCGACAGCTCCGGCTTGGACAACGGGAAACCGGCGGCGTCGAAGATCGCGTGCATGTCCACGTCCTTGAGTTGGAACGCCACTCGCAGTTTCTTCAGCACCAGGTTGTTGCTGCTGCGCGTTTCCGGTGCGCGCGCCGGCTGCGAGTCGTCGCGGCCGCGGCAGTGGATGATCAGGCCGTCGAGGAAGCGCACCAGCGCCGCGTCCGGACAGGCTTCGAACAGCGCTTCGTCATCCTTGCGCAGGAAGTCATGCACCTGCGCCTGGTCCACCGCGAAGGCGGGATCGGCCAGTTGGATGAGTTCCTGCACATGCTTGTCGCCGAGGTCGAGCATGTAGCGGATGCTGCGCAGTACGTCGTTGTTGATCATCGCCATTCCATCACGGCCGTGGCGGAACCGCCCGGCGGGCGCGCATTGTAGCGCCGTGGGGTTGCCGCCCCGCTGTCACCAGCCATGCCAGGGACCGGGGCCATAGCCGTAACCGGGACCGTAGCCGAACGGGCCGGCACCCTTGCCCTGGCTGATGTGGATGTTCAGGTCCAGGCGGCGGGTCTTGCCTTCCTCGGTGGTGTAGTCCTTGCCCAGGTTGATGTCGGCCGAGGTCCAGTGGCTGTTGCCGAGCGCCTTGGAGTAGCCGATGCCGGTGCTGATGGCGCCATGTACCTGCAGGCCATCGTCGCCGGCGGCGGCACCGGCATCCCGCTTCGGGCGCGGGCCGCTGTGGTCGCCATAGAAGGTGCCCGGTGCGTCGGACTGGTAGGACGGGTCACTCATGTAGCGCAGCGGCGCCTGCGGCACGCGCAGGTCCAGCGCGCCCGGCGCGGCATCCTGGGCCGCCGCGAATGGAGCCAGTACGCAGGCGAGAAAGATCACGGGCGGTTTCATCGCGGGCGCTCCGGAAGAGGGTGGTTGCATCGTGGCAGGGGCAATGCGCTCACGCTAGCGTCATCGCAGTGAACCCGGCCTGTCCCCTGCCCAGCCCTGCCGGCCGCGTTCATCTGCGCTAGTCTGCAAGGCCTCTTCGCAGCAATCAGGAGACGATGATGTACGCGGTGATCCTGCTCAAGGGGGCGCAAGGCTATGCGCGCGAACACTGGGCGCAGGTGCCCGAGCTGGTCGATTACGAAGGCGAAAGCTATTCGCTGCGCGCCGGCCCGCGGCAGCCGCTGCCTACCGACCGGGAGTGGGAGCCGGTGGCGGTGTACGCGCCGGACATGCTGACCGAAGAGGAATTCCAGGCCCTGTACCTGCAATACCGGCCGCAGGTGGCCGAATTGGCGCTGAAATACTGAAAGCCTCCCGCCCTTGGCGGAGTGTGGACATCGGCTGATTTATAGTCCGCCCACGCGCGGTGGTCCGCGCATGTCGCGGATGCGTCGTCTTGTCTGCCTGCCTTGGTTTTCCGTTGCTGCGTGCGTGGTTGCTGGCCGTGCTGCTGTTTGGTGCCGGGCCGTGGTCGTTCGCCGCGCTGGCCGCCGGCAACGTGGCCGACGAGATCGACCTGCCGCAAGCGCGGCAGCGCATCGAGCAGGCCGGGGACGCATTGCAGGCGGTGCGCCACGGGCTGGATGACGCCGATGCGCAGGAAACCCTGCGCACGTTGTCCGAACAGGCGCAGCAGGCACGGCGCGATGCCGATGCCGGGGCGCAGGCGTTGCAGCCGGCGCTGGAGCGGATGGATGCGCGCATCGCCCAGCTCGGGCCATTGCAGGAAGGCGCGAGCGAGGAGCGCGGCATCGCCCGCCAACGCAGCGTGCTGGAGCAACAACGCAGCCAGCTCGATGCCGACATCAAGCGCGGCCGGCTGTTGGCCGAAGAGGCGCGGCAACTCGGCGATTCGATCGAAAAGCTGCGCACCCAGCAATTCGGTGCGCAGCTTGGGCGCAAGGTGGGCTCGCCGTTGTCGCCGGTGCTATGGCGCAAGTTCGCCAACAACCTGCCCGGCGACCTGCAGCGGATCCGCGCGCTGTACCGGCAGGCCGGCAACGCCCTGCACGGTGCGGTCGCGCAAGGATTGAAGGCACCGTTGCTGGGGGCGCTGCTGGCGGTGCTGCTGGTGCTGCCATTGCAGCTCTGGTTGCGCCGGTTCGGCCGCCGCCGTGCCGCATCCACGCAGGCACCGGCCGGGCGCTTGCGTCGCACCGGGCTGGCGGTGTGGTTGCTGTTGACCGGCACCTTGCTACCAGGGCTGGCGGCGCTGGTGGTGGTGGGCAGCCTGCGCGCGGTGTCGGCAATTCCGCCGCGGCTGGAATTGGCAGCCGACGTGCTGGTGTCGGCGACTTTCGCTTCCGCCTTCATCGCCGCCATCGCCGCCTGCCTGCTGGTGCCACGGCGGCCCTCGTGGCGGCTGGCGAACGTGGACGATGCCAGCGCCCGGTGCTTGCTGGCACTGGCCCGTGGCGCGGCGGTGCTGACCTGGGCAACCCTGCTGTTGCGCGCGCTGGCGCGTGCGGCGCGCACTTCGCAGGTCAGTGCGGTGTTGCTCGACGGCCTGGTGGCGCTGGGCTACGTCGGCCTGATCATGGCGATGCTGGTGACCTTGACGCGCCTGCACCGGCGTCGCGCCGCCGATGCGGCGCTGGCCGAGCAGCGTGCCGATGCCGGTTCGACCAAATCTCCGAGCGTGCGCAGCGGCTGGCTGGTGCTGGCACGACTGGGCGGCCACCTGACCGTGCTGGCGGCGTTGCTGGCGACCCTGCTGGGCTACCTGAACTTCGCGTTGTTCGCCACCCAGCAGATGGTCGGGGTGACCGTGCTGGTGTTGGCGGTTTCGCTGCTGCTGAAGTTCGTCGATGACCTGGCGCTGTGGTTGCTGGCGCCGGACAGCGGCGTCGGCCGCATGCTGCGCCTGTCCACCGGGCTGCAGCCAACGCAGTTGGAGCAGGCCGGCGTGCTGCTGTCGGCCTTGCTGCGGGTGGCGTTGGTGCTGCTGGGCCTGGCCGCATTGGTGGCGATGTTCGGCAATGCCAGCGCGCTGTACGACTGGTCCGGCGCGCTGGGTTCGGGGTTGAAGATCGGTGACCAGTTGCTGAAACCGTCATCGCTGCTGTGGGCGGTATTGGTACTGGTACTCGGCCTGGGCCTGGCGCGGGTGCTGCAGCAATGGCTGGTGGACACTTACCTGCCGCGGACCGGGCTGGATGCCGGCGTGCGCAATTCGGTCAGTACCGTGGCCCGTTACCTCGGCATCGTGCTGGCGGTGCTGTGGGCGCTGGCGACGCTGGGCATCGGCTTCGAGAAACTGGCGCTGCTGGCCAGCGCACTTTCGGTGGGTATCGGTTTCGGCTTGCAGGCGATCACCCAGAACTTCGTCTCCGGGCTGATCCTGCTGGCCGAGCGGCCGGTGAAGATTGGCGACTGGATCAAGATCGGCGACCAGGAGGGCGACATCCGCCGCATTTCGGTGCGCTCGACCGAGATCCAGGTTGGTGACCGCTCCACCCTGATCGTGCCCAATTCGGAGTTGATCACCAAGACCATCCGCAACATGACGATGGCCGGCGCGCTGGGCCGCGTGCAGATACAGTTCTCGGTGCCGCTGGGTACCGACGTGGCGCAGGTGCGGCAACTGTTGCTGGATATCTTCGCCGGCAACTCCGGCGTGCTGGCCGACCCGGCGCCCTCGGTCTATATCGACTCGATCAGCGGCGGGCTGGTGGCGCTGAACTGCTTCGCCTATGTCTCCAGCCCGCGCAATGTGTATGGCACGCGCAGCGCGTTGCTGTTCGAGTTGCTCGCGCAATTGGCCGCACGTGACATCCCGCTGGCCACGCCGACCGCCATTCAACTGGTGCGCGACGGCTCGTGAAGTGCGCGCGCCTCAGGAACGCGGCCGGGTGCGGATCGCCGGCAGCAGCGCGTAGCTGTCCACCGCCAGCTTCTCGGCGTGGCTCAGCCAGGCGCGGATTTCCAGATCGTCGATTTCCTCGTCCAGCCCCAGCGGCAGGGTGATGCGGCCGTCGCTGTCGGCCTGCACCCATTGCTGGGCGACGACCACCTTGCGCTGCGAGGACACCGCCTCGACCCAGAACGCGCGCGCCGGGCGCTGGCTGGCGTACAGCTCCAGCACGTACCGGCCGGGGCCGGTGTGCTGCGCCTGGCGGCTGATCATGCGCGACTGGCGCACGCTCGGGCGCGGGCCGTGGAACGATTGCAGCGGCGCATCCACGGCGATGCCGCGGCGCAGTTGGGCATCGCGGTACAGGCGCAAGCCGCCGTCGTTGCCCACCAGCAGCGCACACCAGTCACCGTCGGCCGAGCCGTCCTCGAACGCGGTGCAGCGGTCCACGTAGGCCAGCCGGTGGCCGGGGTCGGCCTCGTCGAACTTGCGCGAGGTGTTCTCCAGGGACATCGATTGCAGCGCCCATTGTGCGTCGTATTCGAGCAGTACCGGCGGCTGCACCTTCTGCACGCCGACCAGTACCTGGCCATCATCCAGCCGCAGCATGCGGGTCTTCCCGCCCAGCCACAGCGAACGGGCGAAGGCGCGGTAGCGCGCGTAGTCGCTGGCGTCGTCCTTGAGCGCGGCGACGCTGGCGCTGGCCGCGCGTGGCGTGGCCAGCAGCGAGCGGCCGAAGCCGATCGCATCGATCGCCGGGTCCAGCAACTGCAGCAGGGTGGCGCCGGAATCGAGCGTGGTGCCGGCGCTGGCCACCACCTGGCGCGGGGCGATGCCGGGGCCGAGGAACAGCAGCAGGTTCTCGCGGTGCAGGTTCGCCAGCACGTCGCTGAGGTCGTTGGGCATGGCCAGGTGGTCGGAGGCCACCACCACCAGCGTGTCCTGCGCGTATTCGCTGTCGCGGATGCGGTCCACCAGTTTCGAGATCAACCGGTCGCTGCACTTGAGCGCGTTGAGCAGGCCGATGTTGCCGTGCTCGCTGCGGTAGCGCGTGTTCTTGCAGGCCACCGGCAGGTGCCCGGCGGGGTGATGGGTGTCCATCGTCAGCGTGGTCAGCATGAACGGTTGGCCGCTGCCGGACAGTTCCATGAAACGGTCGAAGGCGCGGTCCAGCAGCACGTCGTCGTGGATGCCCCAGTTGGAGAAGTGCTTGCCGGCGATGCGTTGCTGTTTGAACCAGGCCAGGTCGCGCACCTCGTCGAAACCGTGGCTGGCGAGGAAATCGGCCTTGGCCGCGAACTGGCCATTGGCGCCGCCCATGTAATGGTTGCCGTAGCCTTGCTGCTTCAAATAGTCGCCAAGACAGAACGCCTCGGGCAGGAAGCGGCCCATGCGGCCCATGCTGTTCTCGTCGCCCTGTGCGGTGGTCAACGGCACCCCGCACATCGACGCCACCAGCCCGGCGATGGTCCAGCCGCTGCCGTCGGCCGAGGCGATGTCGCGGAAGTCCAGCGCTTCGCCGGCCAGCCGCGTCAGGTTGGGCATCAGACCGGGGAAGGTGGCCTCATCCAGATAGGTGCGCTCCAGGCTTTCGCCGTAGATCCACACGATGTTCTTCGCCCGCGTCAGTGGCTGCACGGGTATCACGTATTCCGGTGCCACCACGCTGTAGTCCACCGGCTGCATCTGCCGGTAGAGGCGTTGCGCATCGTCGTGGAGCGGGCTGCACAGCGCCGCCCCGACCAGCAACGCGGCGAACGCGGCCGACAGCGCCCCGCCATGCCGTGGCAGGCGAAAGCGACGCACGCGCAACAGTAGCAACGGGGTCAGCGACAGCAGCACCAGAACGATGAAGGTGGCGATGTAACTGCCGAAATCACCCACGCCTGCGCCTTCCATGTCGCTGCGCAGGTGGTAGAGCGTGGCCGAGTTGATGCCGTCGCCGCTGAGCCGGTCGATCAGCCACCACGCGCTCAACAACAGCAGCAACAGCGACAACAGGCCTGCCTTGAGCCGTGCCAGCGTGGGCGAGAGCAGCAACAACAGGAACAGCGCGGGCAGGTACAGCCAGATGATCCAATGCATGCGGTCGCTTGGTGGTGGATAAGGAGGGAGAGTATTCCGCCGAGGGCGTTAGCCACATGTGTGTCAGGCGAATGACGGATGCATGAAACGTGGATGACCGGATCATGCCGGCGCCAACCTGACTGGAATGTTTGCCGGTGCCTGCGTTGCTCCCGCGCCCGGCAGATGGCGGATGAATACGCCGGACCGCGCCATGACCACCGCGGATCGGCGAGTATTCCGTTTTTCCCATCCACGGTGCCTCATGGCCGGAGTCAGCCTGCTTGCCCTACTCGACGACATCACCAGCCTGCTGGACGATGTATCCATCCTCACCAAGGTTGCGGCCAAGAAGACCGCCGGCGTGCTCGGCGACGACCTCGCGCTCAACGCACAGCAGGTCAGCGGCGTCACCGCCGCGCGCGAGTTGCCGGTGGTCTGGGCGGTGGCCAAGGGTTCGCTGCTGAACAAGGCGATCCTGGTGCCGGCGGCACTGGCGATCAGCGCGTGGCTGCCGTGGGCGATCACGCCGCTGATGATGGTTGGCGGCGCTTTCCTCTGCTACGAGGGTGTGGAGAAGCTGGCGCACACCTTCCTGCACCGGCACCGGGACGGCGAGCAGTGGCAGGCCGAGCGCCTGGACGCATTGGCGCAGGAAACCGCCGACATGGCGGCATGGGAGCGCGACAAGATCCGTGGCGCGATCCGCACGGACTTCATTCTCTCGGCCGAGATCATCGTGCTGTCGCTGGGCGTGGTGGCGCAGCAGCCGTTCCTGCAGCAGGTGCTGGTGCTGGTGCTGATCGCGCTGGCGATGACCGTGTTCGTCTACGGGCTGGTGGCCGGCATCGTCAAGCTCGACGACCTCGGCCTGTGGCTGCTGCGGCGCGGCCGTGCGGCGATGGCGCTGGGCCGCGCGATCCTGCTGGCGACGCCGTGGCTGATGCGCGGGCTGTCCATCGCCGGTACTGCGGCGATGTTCCTGGTGGGTGGCGGCATCCTGGTGCACGCAGTGCCGGCGCTGCACCACTTCGTCACCGGGCTGGCACCGGCGAACCTGGCATGGCTGGCCAATGCGCTGGGCAGCGTGGTGGTGGGCGTGGTGATGGGCGCATTGGTGCTGGCGGCCGTCAGCGGCGTGCAGCGGCTGCGCGGCAAGTAGGCAGTCAGCTCCCGGCAGCGCGAAAGGCGCTCCGCAGCCGGGTCGCTATTGCGCGCCGCCCACCCGGTCGCGCCCGGCTTGCTTGGCGGCGTATAGCGCCCGATCGGCACGTTGCAGCAGGGCCTCGGCCGGCTCCCCGGTTTGCCATTGCGCGACGCCGGCACTGAAGCGCACGTGCACGCGCTGCTCGCCATGCAGGAATGGCCGCTGTGCCAGCAGTTCCTGCAAGCGCCGCAGTTGTGATTCGGCCTGCGCCTGCGCCATGCCCGGCAGGATCAGCACGAATTCGTCGCCGCCGAGCCGGGCGATCTGGCCGTGGCTGCCCAGCCGCGCCTGGATCGTGCCGACCATGTGCCGCAGCGCGTGGTCGCCGCCGGCGTGGCCGTGGACGTTGTTGATCTGGCTGAAGTGGTCCAGGTCCAGCAGCGCCACGCTGAACGTCGAATCGGCGTTGCCGGTGGCCACTGCGAGCTGTTCTTCCAGCCCGCGCCGGTTCAACGCCCCGGTCAGCGGATCGGTGCGCAACTGGCTGTCGGCCTGTTCCAGTTGTTGTTCCAGTTGCAGCACGCGCTGCTCGGCGGCCTTGGCTTCGGCGCGGGCGTGGGAGAGATGGTCGCGCGCGCGCAGGGCTTGCGCCTGCAGGCGCGCGGTGTCCTGCAGCACGTCCTGCAGCAACTGGCCGAGGTCGGCAAGGTTGCGTGTCTGGCGCACGGCGACGGCGTAGCCGGCGATGCGGTCGTGGTACTCGCCGGTCTGCGCGGCCATGCCTTCGACCTGTTCGACGAAATCGACCATCAGCTCCTGCATGGCCGCCTTGGATTGGTCGATGCCCTGCTTGAGCAGGCTTTGCCGGTAGATCACTTCACGCAGGTCGGCACGGGTGCGCTCCAGCGAGGCGCGGTCGAGCGAGCCGGCCAGCAATTGACGGATGGCGCCGATCTGTTCCTGCAACCAACTGCCGCCGTCGATCAGCTCGGCGACGTTCTGCAACAGCAGATCGAACAGGCTCAGCAGCAGGTCGTGTTGTTCGTGCAGCACGTTGTTGCGCACGCCGACCTGGTGGCACAGCTCGCGCAGGTGCTGCTCCACCGGTTCCAGCGGTTGCCCGCTGTGCCAGCCCTGCAGTTCCTTGCCCATGCGCTGCGCTTGCGCTTCCAGCTCGGGCGCTTGCAGCAGCAGGCTGGTCAGCACTGCACCCAAGGTGTTGCGGAGCATGTCGCGCAGGCGCGCGGCTTCGTCATTGCCGGTGCGCGCAGGGTCCAGGTCGAGGTGGCGCAGGTATTTGTCGATCAACTGCCGCAGCAGGCGGCCGTAGCGGGTCCAGTCGCGGCCGGCATGGGCGCTGTGCAGCAGTTCCCCCAACTGGCCGAGTTCGCCCGGCAGCTTGGCCATGCCTTCGGCAAAGGACAGCAGCAATGCCTCCGGTGCAGGCGATGCAGGTTGCGGATTGATTGCGCTGCCGCCGCCAGCGGGCGCTGGTGCCGCTGCATGGCGACGCGCCAGGATGCGCCCCAGTCCTTTGGGTTCGGGAGGCGGAGTATCGGAACTGTCGGCCATCGCGGATGTTCGGGCAGGGCGGCGGGAAAGTGGACGATGCCCGATTATCGGCCGCCGTGGCACTCCCTTGAATGCCGCCGGCCAGCAGGAGAAGCCGCCGGGAGCGGCTTTCGACATCGCTTGTCGTTGGCCCGAAGGGTTGCTGCCACGGATGGCTGCAACAAAAAACCGCCGGGAGCGGTTTTTGACATCGCTTGTCGATGGTCCGAAGGATGTCCGCCACGGATGGCGGACACAAAAAAAGACCCGGCAACGGGGGGCGTTGCCGGGTCCGGGATGCGCGGGGGAGGGAGACCGCGCAATTCGCTTGTCTGTTGTCTCAGCGCGGCTTGCGAGGCTGCGCCGGGGCCTGGGTGAAGGGCTGCCGCACCAGTTCACCGATGGCCGCGCCGGTCTGCAGGCCGAGGCCCAGCATTTCCTGGCCGGCCTTGCTCAACCGTTGCAGATTGTCGCCAGCCACTTGCAGGCCCTTGGGCAGCAGCGCGGGCAGCTCGGCACCTGTCTGCATCAGCTCGCCAAGGAAACCGGCGGCGGCAGCGGCATTGCGCTCGAAGGCGCGCAACTGCACGCCGAATGCGCTTTCGGCATTCTCCAGCGCCAGCCGGTTGGCACGATTGGCCACAGCGGCAAGCTGCCGGGTGTAGTCGCGGAAGGGAGCGTCGAAGCGGGCGGACATTGCGGAACTCCAGCCTTGTTGCGATGCAGCATAGCGCGGCTGATGGAGATTGCAACTGCCCGGCGGCAGTCTCAGTCGCCGCGGTAGCGGCAACCGGAGGTGCAGGTTTCATGCACGGTTACCGCACTCAGTTGCGGCAGTGCCGGCTTGAGGCGTTCCCAGATCCACAGCGACAGGCGCTCGCTGGTGGGGTTTTCCAGGCCGGGGATGTCGTTGAGGTAATGGTGGTCGAGCTGCTCGTACAGCGGCAGGAAAGCGGCCTTGATGTCGCCGAAATCCATCACCCAGCCGGTCTCGGCGCCCGGTTCGCCGCTCACTTCCAGGCGCACGCGGAACGAATGGCCGTGCAGGCGCGCGCACTTGTGGCCGGGCGGCACGTTGGGCAGCCGGTGTGCGGCTTCGAGGGTGAAGTCTTTGAAGATGTCCATGCCGGCAATTGTAGCGGCCGAGGGGCGGCCGGCCCCCGTGCGGTGCATGCGGTAGATGCCGGGCACGGAACACGCCGGCATTGTTGTTATAAATTCGTATTTACGAATGATTCTCAATCAATTAGATTGGGCGGATCGGGGGCGAGTGCGCCCCACGCATCGAGGCATCCCATGAAGAGCCGCATCATCGCCCTGCTGCTGGCGGCCGTTGCCGCGCCTGCCGCCGCCCATACGCCGTTCCTTGCCCCTTCCAGCTTCGAGGCCCGCGAGGGCGGCACGGTCAGTCTCGACGCTGCGTTTGCCGAGACCTTCTTCGTACCCGAGGTGGTGTTCGACAACAGCGAGTTCACTGTAACCGACCCGTCCGGCAAGACGCACGCACCGGACACGGTACAGCGCCTGCGCACCCGCGCGGTGGTCGAGCACGTGCTGGCCGCCGGCAAGGGCACCTACCGCTTCAGCACCGGGCCGCGACTGGGCGCGCTGTTCCGCACCTGGGAAATCGGCGGCAAGCGCGAAAGCAGCCGCGACCCGGCGGTGAAGATCCCGGTCGGGGCCAAGGTGATTTCCGACTTCCAGTCGCTGACCCTGGCCGAAACCTACCTCAGCGTCGGCGCGCCGAACCGTGACGCGCTGGCGGCCAGTGGCAAGGGCCTGGAGTTCGTGCCGGTCACCCACCCCAGTGACCTGTACGTGGGCGAAAGCTTCGAGTTCGTCGTGCAGTACGACGGCAAGCCGCTGGCTGCGCAAGCAGTGGAAGTGACCGAAGCGGTGTGGACGGGCGACCGCAAGCCGGCGGTGGAAACGCTGAAAACCGATGCCGGTGGTCATGTGCGCCTGCCGCTGGCCAGGGCCGGCACCTTCCTCGCCCTGGCCCGCTACCGCAGCGCGGCACCGGCCGGTGCCGCGGCGCCCGAATACAGCAACAGCTACACGCTCACCTTCCACGTGCTGACGCCGTAAGGCGCGGCCTTCCCGGAGATATCCCATGCGCAAGTTTCTTCCCGTCGCACCGCTGCTGCTGGCGCTGCCGTTCACGGCCCATGCCGAGGCGCCGAAGCCGGCCATCGCCCCGAGCGTGGCTTCCTTCCTCGAACAGTTCGACGCCGCCGGCAATGGCAGCGTCAACTGGGAGCAGTTTGTCGCCTTCCGCCAGCAGCGTTACACGCAGACCGACGAGAGCGGCGACGACACCGTCGATGCAGACGAGTACGTCAACGAATATCTGGTCCGCCTCGATGCGCAACTGGAAAAAGCGCGCAGCGGCCACGTGCAGCAGACCCGCACCCGTTTCAATGCGCTGGATACCGACAAGGACGGCTTCATCAGCCGTGCCGAGTTCGACGCCACCGGGGAGCGCACCTGGGCCGGCTACCAGAAGCTGCTGGGCGCGGGCGAACCCGAGCGTCCCGCAGCGGCGATGCGTTCGCGTGACCCGCTGCGCATGCCGACCTCGCACAACCTCGCCGGCATGAAGGAAATCTACGACCGCAATGGCGACGGCAGCGTGGACCGCACCGAGTTCGAGCAGGTGCGGGCGGAAATGTTCGCCGCCAGCAACCGCAGCGGCACCGGCAAGGTGAGTTTCGAGGACTACCTGGCCGAGTTCGAGGACCGCCTCGATCGCCGCGCCGCCAGCGTGCGCGAGGCCTCCGCACAGCAGGGACGGGTGCGCTTCAAGGCGCTGGATACCGACAAGGACGGGCGCATGACCTTTGCCGAATACCAGGTTTCGGGCAAGCGCCTGTTCGACCGTGCCGACAGCAATGGCGACGGCGTGGTCGATGCGCGTGACCCCGAACCGCCGCCGGCAAGCAGCGCCGGCCGCGCAACGCCCTGATCGCGGCAGCTTCCATGTCCCTGCCATATCTCTGGCTGCTCGCCTGTGGCTTCGTGTTCGCCACCGGCGGTGCGTGGGCAGCGCCGGCATTGCAGTCGTTCCAGCACGAACAGGTGCTGGGCACCTCGCTGCGCATGCAGGTGGCCGGCACCACCCCGGCTGCCGCCGAAGCCGCGCATGCGGCGGCACTGGCCGAAATCGCCCGGCTCGACGCCCTGCTCAGCACCTGGCGGGATGACAGCGAGTTGTCGCGCCTGAACCGTGCGCAGGCGGCGATGCCGGTGTCACCGGAGCTGCGGCAAGTGCTGGCGCAATGCGAACACTGGCGGCAAGCCAGCGAAGGCGCCTTCAGTTGCCGCCTCGGCGGGCCGTTGCAGACCTGGCGCAAGGCCGCAGCCGATGCGCTGCTGCCCGACCGCGTGCAGTTGCGGCAACAGGCGCGTGCGCTGGCACAACTGGAACCGGCGCTGGACGCCCCGGCATTGGCACCGTTGCCCGGCCTGCACTGGCAAGTGGACGGCATCGCCAAGGGCTACATCCTCGACCGTGCGCTGCAACAGGCACGCGCTGCCGCGCCGGAAGCGCAGGGCATCGCCCTGGACATCGGTGGCGACGCCGTCTACTGGGGTGAGCCGGAACCGGGGCAGGGCTGGCGCGTCGGCGTGGCCGATCCGCTGGCCCCGGCCGACAACGCCGCGCCACGCGCGCTGCTGCAACTGCATTCGCAGGCAGTGGCGTCCAGCGGCCACCGCAGCCGTGGCTTCACCGTCGGGCGTCGCCGTTTCAGCCACATCCTCGACCCGATGGAAGGTTGGCCGCTGTCCTTCCCGCCCTCGGCCACCGTGGTCGCGCCCGATGCCACCACCGCCGATGCACTGGCCACCGCCTTGAGCGTGATGTCCATCCGCGACGGCCTTGCGTGGGTGGAGCAATTGCCCGGCGTGGAAGCGCTGGTCGTCGGTGACCGCGGGGTGAGCTTCGCCAGCAGCGGCTGGCACCGCCTGCTGGTGGCGGAAACCGGCACGCCCACCCACCCGGCATGGCCGCAACCGCTGGTCATCGACTACGAAATCCCGCTGCAGGAAGCCGCCCGCTATCGTGCGCCCTACCTCGCGCTATGGATCGCCAAACCCGATGGCAGTCCGGTACGGCAACTGCTGGTACTTGGCGACCGCTCGCGCTACCTGCAAGCGCTGCCGCAATGGTGGCGGCTGTACGGCCGCGACGACGAGGCTGCGGTGCACGGCATCGCCCGGCCCACGCGCCAGCCCGGCCACTACACGGTGCAGTGGGATGGGCTGGATGACGCTGGCCGCCCGTGCCCGCCCGGCGAATACCGGATAGAGCTGGAAGCGGCCCGCGAACACGGCGGCCGCCAATGGCTGGGCCTACCTGTGCGCGCGCCCGATGGCGATGTGCACCACCGGCCGCGCCCCGGTGACGAAATCGGCGCCCTGCGCGCCCACCTTGGCGACGCCTAGCGGCGTCTGCCGCCCGCATTCGCCCCCCAGCACCGCGCCGGCATCGCCCGGCCTCCGCAGCAAGGAACGGCACGTCGCACCCGCGGCGAACTCTTGATGACCTTCCTACCTGACTGTGGAGCATGACCATGAAACCCGCCCCCTCCCTGCTGACCCTGGCCATCCTTGCCGGCCTGTCGCCACTGGCGCACGCCGACGCCGCGCCGGACGCACGCACCCTGGATACCGTGAAAGTGGAGGCCGCCCGCGAGAAGAACACGCGCTCGGCCAACCAGAACGTACAGGTGCTCGGCCGTGCCGAACTCGACGCTGAAATGGCTGAGAGCATGGAAGACCTCGTGCGCTACATCCCCGGCGTGAGCGTCGTGGACATGGGCCGTTTCGGCGACAACGGCTTCAACATCCGCGGCATGGAGGGCGACCGCATCTCCATGACCATCGATGGCCTGGGCATGGCCGAAGGGCTGGAAACCGCGCGCAGCTACGAATTCTTCCGTGCCGGCCGCGGTGGCGTGGACATCGACACGCTCAAACAGGTGGAAGTGATCAAGGGCGCCGATTCCATCACTTCCGGCAGCGGCTCGCTTGGCGGCGGCGTGGCCTTCACCACCAAGGATCCGGCCGACTACCTCAAGGCCAGCGGCAACGACAGCTTCGGCAGCCTCAAGCTTGGCTACACCGGCCACAACGACGAAAAGCTCGGCTCGTTCACCGTGGCCAACCGCAGCGGCATCGTCGAATCGATGCTGGTCTATACCAAGCGCAAGTCGCATGAATCCGAAGGCTGGTATGACAGCACCGCGGTGGAAACCGGCAGCGCCCGGCGCCTGCCGGACCCCATCGACCATGACAGCAACAACGTGCTGGCCAAGGTCGATTTCGTGCTCGATCCCGCGCACCGGCTGGGCGTGGTCTACGAGCGCAACCGTGTCGACAACCTGGTCGAGAACCTCAGCCGCGTCAGCGTGCCGGGCTACCTTGAGCGCTGGGGCGATGACAGCAACAGCCGCGACCGCTATGGCCTGCGCTATGTCTGGAACGCTGGCAACACCCTGTTCGACACCCTGGAAGCGCAGGCCGACCGCCAGCAGACCGACAGCCGCGGCATCACCCGCGTCACCACCGGCAGCGGCAGCTCGGCCAACCCCGCCGCCACCCCGCGCACCACGCCGTGCACGCTGGCGCTGAACTGCCAGCGCGCCGAGGATCGCTCGACCGAACAGGTGCTCGACCGTCTCGCGCTGGACCTGGACAAGCGTGCCGGCACGCATGCGCTGGTCTATGGCGCGTCGTGGCAGAACCGCGAGATCGACTTCAGCGCCATCGACTACCGCTGGAACAACGCCGGCGAGCTGGATACCGCCACCGTCGATCCCGGCCAGGTGCCGCGCACCGATGCCCGTTCGTGGAACGTCTACCTGCGCGACCGCATCAACCTTCTCGACGATGCGCTGCAACTGAACCTCGGTGCGCGCTACGACCGCCACGACTACACCCCGCACCTTGGCCCGACTTTCCAGGACAAGACCGGCACCGTCGGCAAGGTGCGTTTTGCCTCACCGACCTGGCAGGCCGGCATCAGCTACCTGTTCGCGCCGGGCAACACCGTGTGGTTCCAGGCCGGCCGCGGTTTCCGCGCGCCGACCACCGGCGAGATGTACGCGCCCACCAGCACCACCAGCATCACCGAGGTTGCCACCGGCGCTGTGGTGGTAGTGCCGACCAGCGCCGCCAACCCGGACCTGGAATCGGAAAAGAGCCTGAACCTGGAACTGGGCTGGCGCTGGCAGGGCGAGCGCTCGCGGTTGGCGCTTTCGGCGTTCCGCGACCGCTACAGCGACTACATCGAAAGCGTGCGCATGCTGAACAACCCCGGCACCCAATACCGCACCTGCGCCACCTGCGCGCCGGTGAACGGCTACAACACCACCGTCCTGCGCAATACTGGTGAGGTCACGGTCAAGGGCTTCGAAGGCGAGGGTCTGTGGCGGCTGGGCGATGCATGGCTGCTGCGCGCGGCGTATTCGCACAACGAAGGCGAGTTGAAGAACGGCAAGCCGCTGGCCAGCATCAACCCGGATCGCGGCGTGCTGGGCCTGAGCTGGCAAGGGCTGGATCAGCGCCTGCGCCTGACCGGCGCGCTGACCCACGCTTTGGCCAAGAAGCGCAAGGACGCCGCACTGGCGACCGACATCACCGGCCAGGCAAGCGAGCCGTTCCTCAGCGACGCCTATACCGTGTTCGACCTGTTCGGCAGCTATCGCTTCAACGACCACCTGAAGATCAATGCCGGCGTCTACAACCTGTTCGATGAGCGTTACTACCAATGGGCGCGCATCCGCGACGTCAGCCGCGGCGACTTCTACCTTTATGGCTACGCGACCGAGGATGGCATTGGCCGCTACAGCGAACCGGGCCGCAACTACCGCGTCAACCTGACCTGGACGTTCTGAACCGCTTCGGGGAATGGCCGCAAGGATGCGGCCGTCTTTGCGCAGGAGCGGTGCGGTGCGTGCCTGCGCTTTCCCGGTAATGCCACGGTCGCGGCTCTCGTCGTTCCTGCAACGGCAGCGATCCTTCGCAAACGAAAACGGCCGCATGCGCGGCCGTTTTCGTTCATGCCTTCAGCATCGGCTCAAAGCGCGCTGCTCGGCTGCGGCGCATTGCCACGGCCACGGCCACCACGCCGGCGACGCGGTGCACCGGCCGGTTGTTCGCGATGCTTGCCACCGTTCTCGCCGCGTGGCTTGCCGGGCTGCCCGGCATGGGCGCCGCGACGCTGGCCCTGCGGGTTGTCGCGGTTGCCGCCCGGACGGCCTGCGCCATTGCCACGACGCGGGGCGCGTTCGCCCCCCGGCACCTCGGACTTGCCCGGTGCGCTGTTGCCCCAGCGGATCGGTGTCTGCGGCTCGAAGCCGGACACGTCGCGGATGTCCATGTCGCGGTCGAGCAGGCGCACGATCTGGCGCAGGTACTTGGCGTCTTCCTGCGCCACCAGCGAGATCGCCTGGCCGCTGGAACCGTTGCGGCCAGTACGGCCGATGCGGTGCACGTAGTCCTCTGCGACCATCGGCAGGTCGTAGTTGATGACCTTGGGCAGCTCGTTGATGTCGATGCCGCGCGCGGCGATGTCGGTAGCCACCAGCACGGTGACGCGGCCGGTCTTGAAGTCGCCCAGCGCGCGCATGCGCTGGCCCTGGCTCTTGTTGCCGTGGATCGCGGCGGTCTTGATGCCGGATTTGTCGAGGAAGGCGGCCAGCTTGTCGCTGCCGTGCTTGGTCTTGGCGAACACCAGCGTCTGCTCGCGCGAATCGGCGCTCAGCAGGTGCAGCAGCAGCTCGCGCTTGCGCCCGGTATCGACCGGGTGCACGCGGTGGGCGATGGTCTCGGCCACGGTGTTGCGCGGGGTCACCATCACCTCGCGCGGGTCGCGCATGAATTCCAGCGCCAACTGCTTGATCGGGTCGGCGAAGGTGGCCGAGAACAGCAGGGTCTGCCGGTTCTGCTTGGGCAGCTTGGCGAGAATGCGCTTGATCGACGGCAGGAAGCCCATGTCGAGCATGCGGTCGGCCTCGTCCAGCACCAGCACCTCGATGCCGGACAGGTCGATGCTGCGCCGCTCCAGGTGGTCGATCAGCCGGCCCGGGCAGGCCACCAGCAGGTCCACGCCACGGCGCAGCACGTTCAACTGGTTGCCCATGCCGACGCCGCCATAGATGCAGGTGCTGGGGATGCGCAGGTACTTGCCGTAGTCGCGCAGGCTGTCATGCACCTGGGTGGCCAGCTCGCGGGTGGGGGTGAGGATCAGCGCGCGCGGCCGGCGCGGGCCGTTGCGTACTTCCTGCGCGCTGGTTGCCAGGTGTTGCAGCAGCGGCAGGCCGAACGCGGCGGTCTTGCCGGTGCCGGTTTGCGCGCCGGCCAGCAGGTCATGGCCTTCCAGCACCAGCGGGATCGCCTGCTGCTGAACGGGGGTGGGGGTTTCATAGCCCTGCTCGGCGAGCGCGCGCAGCAGGAAGGGCGCAAGGCCCAGTTCTTCGAACGACATGGATGCTCCAAAAGATAGAGTCGCCGGCCGGAAGCGGCTGGCGGTGCCGGTCGAGGCGACCGGCTGGCTCGGAGCGTTCCCGTGAACCGCGCTGCGAGGATCTGGGTGCGACCTGCGCGGAGCGCGGGCCGGAATGCATGGCGAATGGCGTCGGGTGGGAGGGGCGGGGCCGTTGAAACGGCACCGCCGGCCTTCCCTGAGGGAAACGGACGGCCGCAGGCAGACCGCGATAGTCTAGGGGAAGTTTGAGACCGGTACCAAAACCGCCCGTTCAGCTTGCGCTGGAAGGGTGTTCCGTAGTGCGGGACTCGACCCGGCCGATGCTTTTCCGGCAAAACGCCATGCGGATGAATGTCGCGCCTGCCCCCGCAAGCGATTCGTTACAATCGAAACTTGATGCTCCCCAGAACTGGATGCCCTGATGAAGCTTGGTTCCCTGAAGGAAGGTGGCCGCGACGGCACCTTGATCGTGGTCTCGCGTGACCTGACCCGCGCCGTGCGCGCCACCGGCATCGCCGCCACCCTGCAACAGGCGCTGGAAGACTGGTCCAACCTCGCACCGCGGCTGAACGCGCTGTCCGATTCGCTCAACGGTGGCGACGCCGACGGCGTGTTCGACCTGGACATGCAGGCGCTGGCTGCGCCGCTGCCGCGCGCCTACGAGTTCGTCGACGGCAGCGCCTACCTGCCGCACGTGGCCCGCGTCCGCAAGGCGCGCGGCGCCGAGGTGCCGGAGAGCTTCTACACTGATCCGCTGATGTACCAGGCCACCAGCGCCGGCTTCCACGGTCCGCGCGACGCGGTGAAGGTGGTCAGCGAGGATTACGGCATCGACCTGGAGGCCGAGATCGTGGTCATCACCGACGACGTGCCGATGGCGGTGACCCCGGAGCAGGCCGCCGGCCACATCCAACTGATCGGGCTGGTCAACGACGTCAGCCTGCGCAACCTGATCCCGCCGGAACTGGCCAAGGGCTTCGGCTTCCTGCAATCCAAGCCGCGCTCGGCACTGAGCCCGGTGTTCGTCACCCCCGATGAACTGGGCAACGCATGGCAGGGCAACAAGCTGCACCTGCCGCTGGTCACCCATGTCAACGGCGAATGGTTCGGTGCACCGGAAGCTGGCGTGGACATGCAGTTCGATTTCGCGCAACTGGTGGCGCATGCAGCCAGGACCCGGCCGCTGTCGGCCGGCGCCATCGTCGGCTCCGGCACCATCGCCAACGAGGACACTGCGCTGGGTGCCTCGTGCTTTGCCGAGCGTCGCACCGTCGAGGCGCTGCGCGACGGCAAGCCGTCCACCCCGTTCATGAGCTTCGGCGACGTGGTGCGCATCGAGATGTTCGACCGCGACGACAACAGCATCTTCGGCGCGATCGAGCAGCGCATCGAGCAGGCGCAGCGGCCGTAAGGCGCTGTTTCCTTCTCCCTTTGGGGTGAAGGCGTGTTGCCTGCGAGCCACTGGCTCGCACACGCCTGAACGCCCGGCGCGCTGCGCCGGGCCGGGGCGCGGAGCGAGGTGCCCGAAGAGCCCGCCCCCCGCGAAGGCGGGGGGCGGATGAGGGGCGAACGAAGTCCATGATGTTTGAACCATTCGGACTCCGTTCGGCCCTCTCCCCAACCCCACTCCCGCTGGGAGTGGGGCTTCAAGCCGGTTCGGCGCAATGGGGAGATCCGCAATCCGCGGATCGGGGACGTAGCCTCGACCTGTGCATCGTACCGAGCCGGCCAACGGCGCAACGGACCGACCGGAGGCAGGGAGAGGCCATGCGGGGCTTGTAAGGTGGGCGCGTACAACAGGGAGAACCACGATGGATGCAGCATTGACGCTCTACAGCTATTGGCGCTCCAGCGCCGCCTACCGCGTGCGTATCGGCCTGAACCTGAAAGGGCTGGACTACACGCTGGTGTCGGTGCATCTGGTGCGCGACGGCGGCCAGCAGCACGCCGCCGATTACGCCGCGCTCAACCCGCAGCAACTGGTGCCGACGCTGCGCCACGGCGAGCACGTGCTGAACCAGTCGCTGGCCATCCTCGAATATCTGGAAGAAACCCGTCCGCAGCCACCGTTGCTGCCGGCCGACGCCAGCGGCCGTGCGCGGGTGCGTGCGCTGGCGCAATTGGTGGCCTGCGACATCCACCCGCTCAACAACCTGCGCGTGCTGCAGTTCTTCGACCGGCAATGGAACGTGCCGCAAGCCGAACGCGACGACTGGGTGCTGCACTGGATGCACGAAGGCTTCACCGCGATGGAAACCATGCTCGTCGCTTCGACGGATACCGGCCGCTACTGCCACGGCGACACACCGGGGCTGGCCGATTGCTGCCTGCTGCCGCAGTTGTACAACGCGCACCGCTTCCGCCTGGACCTGGGCGCCTACCCGACCCTGCGCCGGATCGAACAAGCCTGCCTGGCGTTGCCGGCCTTTGCTGCTGCGCGCCCGGAAAACCAGCCCGACGCAGTCCGGTAATGCCGGCCAAGGGCCGGCAACCTTGCATCAGAACCCGTGGGTGATCGCCGAAGGCGCCGCCGCCGGGGCAGAGAAATCCGCATAGGGGTCGTGCTCGCCGCTGCCACCCTCGGACAGGCGGAACTTCAATGCCAGCCCGTCGCGCGAATCGGCCGCGCGCAGCGCCTCTTCCTGCTCGATGATGCCGTCCTTCGCCATCCGGAACAGGCACTGGTCGAAGCTCTGCATGCCTTCCTCCAGAGATTCTTCCATCGCCTGCTTGATCGCATGCACCTCGCCGCGACGCAGCAGGTCGCGGATCATCGGCGTGTTGATCAGCACCTCGGTGGCCGGGCGGCGGCGGCCGTCCTTGCCCTTGACCAGGCGCTGCGAAATCACCGCGCGCAGGTTCAGCGACAGGTTCATCAGCACGTTCTTGTGCGCACTCTCGGGGAAGAAATTGAGGATGCGCTCGATGGTCTGGTCGGCGTTGTTGGAGTGCAGCGTGGCCAGGCACAGGTGGCCGGTTTCGGCGAAGGCGATCGCCGCCTCCATCGTCTCCGCGTCCAGGATCTCGCCGATCAGGATCACGTCCGGCGCCTCGCGCATCGCGTTCTTCAGCGCATTGTGGAAGGCATGCGTGTCCAGGCCGACCTCGCGCTGGTTGACGATGGACTGCTTGTGCTTGTGCAGGAACTCGATCGGGTCCTCGATGGTGAGGATGTGGCCGGTGGAGGTGCTGTTGCGGTGGTCGATCATCGACGCCAGCGAGGTGGACTTGCCCGAGCCGGTCGAGCCGACCACCAGCACCAGCCCGCGCGGGGTCATGATCACGTCCTTGAGCACCTGCGGCAGGTTCAGCTCCTCGATGCTGGGGATGCGGCTCTTGATCGCGCGGATCACCATGCCGACCTCGCCGCGCTGCTTGAACACGTTGACGCGGAAGCGCCCGGCATCGGCCAGCGCGATGGCCATGTTCAGCTCCAGCTCGCGCTCGAACTGCGGCACCTGGCCCTCGTCCATCAGCGAGTAGGCGATCTTCTTGACCATGCCCGGCGGCAGCCCGGTGTTGCCCAGCGGGTACAGTTTCCCTTCGATCTTGATGTAGACCGGTGCTCCGGTGGTCAAAAACATGTCCGAAGCGTTCTTTTCGGTCATCAGCTTCAGGAAATAGCCGATATCCATAGGTAAAGTTTCCCCGCAAACGGCCCGGTGCCGTTGATGCACGTAGTGGCCTTGACGACAATGGCCGCGCTCATTCTTTCCGCGACGGCTCCCCAATGAAACCTAGCTTCGCACAATTACGACGTCTCCTGTATGTGACCGCCTGCGCATCCGCGCTGTGTGCCAGCGCGTGGGCGCAGAACCCGGCTGCGGCCGATCTGCTGGCCGCCCAGCAAGCGGTGGAACGCGCCGACCGCGCCGATGCCGACCAGTACGCACCGGACACGATGGCCCTGGCCCGCCAGCAACTGGAACAGGCCCAGCGTGCCGCCGGCGACCGCCGCCAGCGCAAGCAGGCTCCGCTGCTGGCCCAGCGTGCCGCGGTCGATGCCGACCTCGCCCGTGCCCGCAGCGAGGAGGCGGTGGCGCGGGCCACGCTGGCCCAGCGCAAGGCTGAGGTGGAACGCCTGCAACGGCAACTGGCAACCGGGGAGGTGCGCTGATGAAACTCGGGAATCTGCTCATCGCCAGCCTGCTGGCCCTGCCGCTGCTGGCCATTGCCGCCGAAGACCCGGCGGTGTCCGGACTGAACCAACGCCTGATCGCCTTGCAGGCGAATCTGGACACCGCCGACGTCGCCGCCTACGAGCGCCTGCAGGCACGGCAGGCGGTAGCGGCGCTGGCCAAGGCCAAGCGCAAGGATCTGGAACAGGCGCGTTACCTGGCCGAGCGCCGGGTGGAGATCGCCGAAACCAGCGCCCGTACCGAGGTTGCGCGGCGCGAAGTCGAGCAACTGGAGCGCACCCGCAGCGAGTTGCTGATCGAGGCCAGCCGCCGCGACGCCGCCCGTGCCCGTCGGGAGGCCGAAAAACTGCGCGTGCAGACGCAGATACAGGCCGAAGAGAGCGAACGCCTGCGTCAGGCTGCCGAGGCCGAAATCCTGGCCCGGCAGGATGCGGAAATCGCCTTGAGCAGCGTTGCCGGCAAGCAGGCTGCACGGGTCAGCGCGGCCCAGCAGAACGCGGCCAAGCTGGCGCGCGAGGAAGCCGAATTGGTGTCCGGGCAGAAATTGCCGAACTCCAGCTTCGGCAGCCGTGGCGAGGTGTTCAGCCTGCCCGGCGATACCTTTGCCGCAGGGCAGGCCAGCTTGTCCGCCAGTGCGCAGAATCAGGTCAAGGCATTGGCCGAATACCTGAACATTGGCAAGAAGGGGCGGGTGACCATCGAGGGCTACGACAGCGCCAGCGGCGTTGGCCAGCGCCGCGCGCAGGCGTTGAAGGATGCGCTGGTGGCAGCCGGCGTCGCCGCCAACCGCCTGCAGGCCAGTGGCAAGAAAGCCGCCGCCACCCGTGCCCGCTCGGCCGAGGTCATCATCGCCCCGTGACCGGGGTGAGCGCGTGGGCCTTGGTCCCTCTCCCTGCGGGCGAGGCCGCACGGCTTGCGCGCCATTGGTGTGCGTGCGGTTAGCGCCCACGCCGCTGACATGGGCCGGGACGCGGTGAGGGGCGAGGGAGTCCTGATGGTTCCGGCATCAAGGCTCCGGCTTGTTTTGCCGCCGTTCTGCCTAGCCTCTGCAAAACCTGAATGCGCGGCCGTTCATGAACCTTGCCGATACCGGTTTTCGTCCCTTGCCGGAACCATTTTTGAGGCGTAGGGTCAATCGTCCGGGTGGCAACGTCGTCACCCGTACAGCGGAGGGCCGGGCTGGTGCAGCAGTGGCGCGAACCAATACCAAGCAACTTCCGGGGCATGGCCCGGAAGCGGGGCGGGGGTTCGGCCATGCGAGGTCCGGTTTCTCCGATCCAGCAACGCCCCGTGCCGCAAGGCCGGGGCGTTCTTGTTTCCGCATGAAGGAGGTCACCATGTTCGAAGAGCAGCCGCAGAATGAAATCGATGCGCTGATGAAGGCCAATCCCGAGTTCAAACAGCTCTATCAGCAGCACAAGAAGCTGAACAAGAAGTGCATGGATGCGGAGTTGGGCGTGCTTCCCATCGATGACGCCACGCTGGGCCTGATGAAGCGCGAGAAATTGTTGGCCAAGCAAAGGCTGCTGCGCATGTACGAAAGCCGGCCGCACTGAACCTTCCCCCACGCAACGCCTTTCCGTCGCGGGCGGTGGCGGCTTCCTCGTCGGCCGCCGCCGCCCGCGTCACCCGCCGGTGCAATGCCGGCCTCTGATGCAGGTCGCGAGCTTGCCTGTCAATTTCAGGCACATCCATCGGATAATCGTGCTCCGGCCGTGATGCGGCGCGATTCCAGACACATTCGATGGCCATCCATTCCTCCGTACTCGAACTCATCGGGCGTACGCCGATCGTCAAGGCGCAGCGCCTGGATGCCGGTGCCTGCGAGTTGTTCCTGAAGCTGGAGAGCGCCAACCCGGGCGGTTCGATCAAGGACCGCATCGGCCTGTCGATGATCGAGGCGGCGGAAAAGCGCGGCGACCTCACGCCCGGCGCGACGCTGGTGGAAGGCACCGCCGGCAACACCGGCCTCGGGCTGGCGCTGGTGGCGCAGCAGAAGGGCTACAAGCTGATCCTCGTCGTGCCGGACAAGATGAGCCGGGAAAAGATCTTCAACCTCAAGGCGATGGGCGCCGAGGTGGTGCTGACCCGCTCGGATGTGGCCAAGGGCCACCCGGAGTACTACCAGGATCTGGCCGCGACCATCGCCGCCGACACCCCGGGGGCTTACTTCATCAACCAGTTCGGCAACCCCGACAACCCGGCCGCGCACGAGTTCGGCACCGGCCCGGAAATCCTCGAACAGATGGACGGCGAGCTGGACGCCATCGTGTTCGGCTGCGGCAGCTCCGGCACCATGACCGGCCTGTCGCGCGCCTTCGCCAAACTGTCGCCGGCCACCGAACTGGTGCTGGCCGACCCGGTGGGTTCGATCCTGGCCGAATACATCAACGACGGCACGTTGAACGAAAAATCCGGCAGTTGGCTGGTGGAGGGCATCGGCGAGGATTTCCTGCCGTCGATCTCCGATTTCAGCCGGGTGAAGAAGGCCTACGCCATCAGTGACGCGGAGAGCTTCCACACCGCGCGCGAACTGCTGGGCAAGGAGGGCATCCTCGGTGGTTCCTCCACCGGCACCTTGCTGGCCGCCGCGCTGAAATACTGCCGCGAGCAGACCACGCCGAAGAAGGTGCTGGTGCTGGTGCCCGACACCGGCAACAAGTACCTGTCGAAGATGTACAACGACTACTGGATGCTGGACAACGGCTTCATCGAGCGCCCGCAATATGGCGACCTGCGCGACCTGATCCTGCGCCCGTACGGCCAGCGCGACACCGTGGTGATCGGGCCGAACGACCTGCTGACCACCGCCTACCAGCGCATGAAGCTGTACGACGTCTCGCAGTTGCCGGTGATGGAGGGCGAGCAACTGGTCGGCATCATCGACGAGAGCGACGTGCTGCTGCACGTCTACGGGGACGAGGCCCGCTTCCGCGACCCGGTGTCGGTGGCAATGGTCAGCAAGCTCGACCGGCTCGATGTGAAGTCGCCGATCGAGGCGCTGCTGCCGGTGTTCGACCGCGGCCAGGTCGCCATCATTATGGGCGACGGCAACTTCCTCGGCTTGATCACCCGCATCGATTTGCTGAACTACCTGCGGCGGCGGGTGCAGTGACGGGCCGGAATGGCCGGTTCAGGCTTGGTTGATAGAATTTCACCCCTTCAGTTGGAAAGCCTCATGACGGATCAGCATTCACGCGACCAGGATGGCGAGCGCAACCTGTCGCTTGCCACCTTGGCCATCCACGGCGGCCAGTCACCCGACCCCAGCACCGGCGCGGTGATGCCGCCGATCTACGCGACCTCGACCTACGCCCAGTCCAGCCCCGGCGAGCACCAGGGCTTCGAGTATTCGCGCACCCACAACCCCACCCGCTTCGCCTACGAGCGTTGCGTGGCGGTACTGGAGGGCGGCAGCCGCGGTTTCGCCTTCGCCTCGGGCATGGCGGCCAGTTCCACGGTGATCGAACTGCTCGATGCCGGCAGCCACGTGGTGGCGATGGACGACATCTACGGCGGCAGCTTCCGGCTGTTCGAGCGCGTGCGCCGCCGCACTGCCGCGTTGGATTTCAGCTTCGTAGATCTGACCGACCCGGCCGCGCTCGAGGCTGCGATCACACCGAAGACGAAGATGCTGTGGATCGAAACCCCGACCAATCCGATGCTGAAGATCGTGGACATCGTTGCCGTGGCGGCGGTAGCGAAGAAGCATGGCCTGATCGTGGTGGTCGACAACACCTTCGCCTCGCCGATGCTGCAACGCCCGCTGCAACTGGGCGCGGACATCGTCGTGCACTCGGCCACCAAGTATCTCAATGGCCACTCGGACATGGTCGGCGGCATGGTGGTGGTTGGTGACAACGCCGAGTTGGCCGAACAGATGGCCTTCCTGCAAAACTCCATTGGCGGCGTGCAAGGCCCGTTCGACAGCTTCCTCGCCCTGCGCGGGTTGAAGACCCTGCCGCTGCGGATGAAGGCGCACTGCGCCAATGCGCTGGAACTGGCGCAATGGCTGCAAACCCACTCGGCCATCGACAAGGTGATCTATCCCGGCCTGCCTTCGCACCCCCAGCACGAACTGGCTGCCAAGCAGATGGATGGCTTCGGTGGCATCGTCTCGATCGTGCTCAAGGGCGGTTTCGACGCCGCCAAGCGCTTCTGTGAACGCACCGAGCTGTTCACCCTGGCCGAGTCGCTGGGCGGCGTGGAAAGCCTGGTCAACCATCCGGCGGTGATGACCCACGCCTCGATCCCGGTTGAACGCCGCGAACAGCTCGGCATCAGCGATGCGCTGGTGCGGTTGAGTGTGGGGGTGGAGGATGTTGCGGATCTGCAGGTTGATCTGGGAAAGGCACTCATGTTCTGAGTCACCTTATCAATTTGAAATTAAATCGATAACAAGAAAGGGCCGAGAGGCCCTTTCTTCATGCGGGTTTTCAATGCTTGCAGCAGGATTATTGCTCGACTTCCGATATTGCCTTGCATTCGACGTTCACGGGTTGCCTGCTGGCTTCGGCCAGTGTTTCCCAGTAGAACGGACAGGCCAGTAGATTTTCCGGTGTTGCGGTCTTGGACGAAGTGACATTGATGGTCAATTGCACTTCGCCGAGGGTGAAGCCCAAGCGTGACTTGTCAATGACATCCTCTTGAAACGTGACTGAATCGGAGCCATCAATTGTCTGTTTGTTCTCGCCCAATTTGATGGTGCCTGAAGCATCTGCCAGCTTTCGAGCTTGCTCCGTGCTGCGAGGGTCACCGAAGTAAGTGGCCATGACCAGTACTTTTTCCGACTTGGATTTGAGTGCGCTCCTGGCCTGTGGAGACAGGGAAATTCGTACCGTCACCGGGGCAATGGTGGCGGCAGGTACCTGCCTTTCGATTTCTTCCTGCGTGCTTTTCGTGGCCACCTCGGTGATGGTCGCTTCCGCGCTGGCTTCTGCCTCTTCGCGACGGGCACAGCCGCCAATGGCCAGGGTAAGGAAAAGGCCGGCGATGATTGGATTCTTGTTCATGGCATGGTGGTCGGAGGGGGCAACTGCTGCGTGGAGGGTGGTGTGGGGGTGGGCCGGAGCATGTCCTGTGCTGGTGATGACAGGTCCAGATATTCCAATTGATCAATGATGGCCTGGCTGACGGTGTTGGCTTGGTCGTCATTTTCGATAATGTAGGGAACAATGATGAGAACCAGCTCTTTCTTCTCTGTCACTTTTTTAGTGCTTTTGAACAGGTTGCCGAGCAGCGGAATATCCTTCAACAGGGGTACGCCGGTATTGCCATCACTGTTATCGCTGCTGATCAGCCCGCCCATGACGATGGTCTGACCATCCTTGAGGGTCAGTGACGTATTCAGTGTGCGATTCCGGATTGTGGGCGAACTGCTGGATGCGGTATTGGATACGGCAGGCGCTTCGTCGCTTGCTTTGCTTACTTCCTGCGTCAGGTCGATGTCAACGCGGTTGTCGGAGTACACCGTTGGTTTGATTCTAAGCAATACGCCTGTCTTGCGGTATTGAATGGATTGTAGCAGGTTGGTGTTGCCGTCACTCTGTTGGTTTGACGTGGTGGTCATGGTGACAGTGGGGATCTCGTCGCCCACATCCATTGATGCCTCGCTGCCGCTTTTGACCAGCAGGCGCGGGGTTGAAAGGATGTTGACGTGGTTATCCTGAGCCATTGCCGAAAGCACCATCCGGGTCTGTCCTGCCACGTCGAGCAGCCAGTTCAAACCAGTGCCCCCGCCGCCATCGCCGGACGTGCTGCCAGACCATACATTGCCGTTGAAACGGCCAAATCCCTGTTTTGCAAACCAATTGAAGCCAACTTCGGTCGTGTTGCTCAGGGTGATTTCGGCGATCGTCACTTCGATCATCACTTGGCGCGGGGCACGGTCCATCTGCCTGATCAAGGCCAGCATGCGTTCCCATTGGGCGGGTTCGCCTTGATAGATCAGTGCATTGCGGGGCTCATCAACTTGCAATGATCCAGGTACCTGAACGGCATTGCGGGAAGTGGCGGGTTGCGGAGTGGTTGCAGGGGTGGCAGTAGTGGCGGTGGTTGCAGCTGCCTGGGGCTTTTCCGTACCGCCCAGCACGCTGGCCAAGTCCGAAGCCTTGGTGTTCTTCACTTGATAATAGAAAAGCGATTGGGTACCGGCCTGTCGGCTGGGACGATCCAGCTCCCTGGCCCATGATGTGGCGTAGTCAAGTGTTTCTTGGGTATTGGTGAAAATAAGTACCGAATTGACCGCCGGGATCGGCAACACGATCACGCTTGAGGGCGATGCAGCAGAGCGGGCTGTGCCGTAACCTTGCGTGTTCAATACATCCATCAATTGCGTGGCAAGTTGCTCCGCGCTTATGAAGGCAGGCTCCAATCGGGTGCTGATCCGGCCACGCATCAGGGGGCGATCGAAGACGCGCAACGCCTCGATTGCCTGGTGTACCTGCGAGGGCTTACCGCTGATGATAATCGAATTGCGACCGGCCTCATCAAGTACCTTGATGTCCTGGCCAAAAAGCGTGTTGAGCCACCTGACGGCATCACCGCTGCGGATGACTTCCAGTTCCACCAACTGGAACATGGGGCGATGGGTCACGGGAACGCTGGGTGAGGCGCGGCCACTGATGATCAAGGGAGGGTTGGCTGAGTTGCCCGCAAGCCCCTTCGTCAAACGAACAAGTTTGCCTTCGACGCTGACCAGTACACCATATTCAGCCAGCACTTGGCGGGCGAGAACAAACAGATCCTGGGGCTTCTGTTTGGCTTCGGTGCGGAGCGTGACGAGTTCCTGCAGGGAGGCCACGTCAGCTGCCATGTTGACGTTCAGGTCAAGCAGGTTGCCAAAAACCTCGTTTGCGAACACCGGTACGGGAACGTTCTGCACGTTGACGTTGACCGGGCCCGAATACATTGGCGGAAGGTCGTCACTGATTCGGGTGCCGGCACTGGAAGGCCCGGTCTGCCCAATGCGAGGAGTCTCCGTCACCATCAGGCTTTGTGGACGATTGTCCGCTTCTCCGATTTGGATCTCCCCCGGCTGCACGACTTCGGTTTTCGGTGGCAGCGCCAGCGAAGCGGGAATGTTCAGCTTGGGCGCAGTGCTGCAGCCAGTCAGCATCGCCACGCCAAATGTGGCAAGGGCAACCAGGGGGCGGCGGTGGGACTTCATTGGTTTGTTCCTTGGTCAGATACTTCTGCTTCCTCGCATCCGCCGGACCGATTCACGGCTTGGGCTTGGAACAGCTGGTAAGTGGTGGTGCAGGTGTCGTGCCTGGTTGAAGCCTGGTCGCCTTCCACCGACAAGAGGATGCTGCCATCGGGCAGGGTCTCTCCTATTCCAATGCGTTGTGCCTTGTCCGGGCTGCCGGGAATCATGACCAGGACGGCAGAACCTGCTTCGTTGACAATGCCCGCCAGACGCCAGGCACCCCGTTCGGCAAGAGTGCCGCCGACGTCTCCCTTCCAGCGCAGTGCATCGGTTACAGCAGTCATGTCCCGAGGGGCATGGCGTGCAATATCTACCGCAAGTGGCAAACGCCAGTCATCACTGCTTTCGGTGAGCTTCGGGAGTGGCGGTGGCGGCCAGGCCGCTCCGGCAACCAGGCCAGTGACAACGGCGGCAGCCAGCCAGAGCCCGCGATTGCGGGCGATCATGGTGCCCCCTCTTCCGTGACCTGATAATAGGCATTCACGGTGAGATGCAGGGTATTGCTGTCGTCACTTTGCAGGGTGAGTGTTTCCACGACGATCAAATTCGGGGAGTTCTCGATTTGACGCAGGAGGCCCAGCGATTGCCGGGGGGAGAGTGCACCATTCAATGCCGCGTTGACCCGTATTACCCCCGGCATGCCTTCCACTGGACCAGAACGGTTGACGCGGATGGTCACGTTTTGCCGTGACTCGAATCCCGAAGTGATGTTGCGCAGCCAACTCTGCAACGCAGCTTGCGCCATGCCCGTCGTGGCAACCTTGGGTAGCTGTGCCCACAGTGCGTCGCGAAGCTGGCGGGCATTTGTTTCACGCTCCAGCCATGCATCCTGTCCCTTCAGGGCCAGGATGCGCTTGAGGTTTTGTTCGGCGTCGATGGCTGTCTTTTGCTGTTTGACCCGCCAGCCTTCCAGCCCCTGCACCATGAACGATGCCAGCAATATCGTGATTGCCAGGCCGGCCCATTTGAGCCAAGGGCTTGCCTCGGTTTGTCGCTTCAGGCTCTGGATTTGCGTTTCAAGGGTTTTCACTGCGATCCCCCCCGGCTCGGCTGAGCGCAGGAACCACGGTGGCCCTGATCGTCAGTTCATTGTCGCGCCCCAATTCGGTGGTGACCCCCTTGAACATGGGAGAGGCCTCCCAGATCGAAACCAGCTCCTCGGGATTGCTGCCGGGTGCAATCAGTTTGATCTCAATTGTATCGGGGGTGGGTTGGCTCCATTTTTTTACCTGCCACTCCTTGTTTGGTGCCAATCGGGTAAATTCCGCCATCATCGAGATCGTGGGCCGCAGGCCGTGCAGGGCCAGCAGGTTCGTTATTTCCCCACTTGCCTTGTCGGTGGCTTCGCGAGCATCGAGGATGCGCTTGAGCGGTGCGTCAAGGTCGGTCGCGGCTGATCTTGCCTGCCAGATATCCACTTGTGCACGCATCATGCTTCCGGCCTGGCTCCCTATTGCCAACAGGAAGAGGGCGCCCAGGATGAATGCCACCTTGGGAAGATGCTGGTCCAACCCTGAAAAATGCAATTTCCCGACGCTGGAAAGCGCATGGCTCCACGGAGTTGCAGCTGGCTCACCCGGCTCGGGCTCGGGTGGAGTGGCGGTGGTGATGGTTTGTCCGGAGCCACGCAAAAAATCCAGCCATTGCTCCGCGGCAGGCCGCTCCGCCCACCAGCGGCTGGCGTGCAAGTTGCCGGCTTTCCAAGCGCGAGCCTCGAAGCCTTGTGCAAGCTGCAGCAACTCCACGCCCTCTTCACGGGGGGTGCCGACATGGGGGGCTTCGGCAACGAAGCGTTTGCGCTTGCCTGGCTCATTGGCAGCAAGTGCTGCCACCTTTGCACGGGACCAGTACCAAATGGCCACGGTTCCGTCTGCGGACCAGGCGGCATCGAAATCGGCATCGGGGAAGGGTGCGGCACGGCGCACGGCCATGGCCGTGAACTCCTTGCGCTGCTTGGCCGGGGCCTTGCTGGCATCGAGCGTGGTGAAAAGGCATAGCTCACGGCCGACCAGGCAGAGTGTCGTGTCGCTTCCGCCACTTTTCAGTGGGAGGTTATGGTTGCTTCCCAGACGGATCCGGCGGGGTGAAAAGCGGTGTTGAAGGCGAGCCAACCACGGCCTGATCGGGTTCGTTGCCACGTGGGAGGATGACCTCGTAATCAATACGCCAAGGGGGGCCATTGACCTCGAACGGCGTTAGCGTCCAATGCAGGAGATGGCGTGCACCGGAATGATGATCCCATAGAATAAGGTTGCCCGAGGGTTTTGCAAAGAGGGCAAGGCCATCCTCCAGGGTCGTGCCAATGCCGAAATCCTGTTGCGCCTGAAAAGTGGACAGGAATGGGTTGGTGCGACGCAGTTCTACCATCCGCGTGGCGTTTTCCGGAGTCAGCTCAGGTAGCAGCGCCAGAACCGGGTAGGGGGCCGTATTTATGTTCAGGTCTGCACCACGGGTCATGGTGAAAATGGACAGTAGCTCGGCATCGTCCGTGCCGGTCAGAATGTCGTTCCAGCCCAGAATGCGCCGGAGCTCCAGTGGCGTGGCAAGAGTGCGATTCGTCGGTGGCGGAAGGCCCGCCTGTCCGTATCGGTCCTTCTCCGCCCCATTGAGCCGGTGCAGGTCATCCGCATCCTGATAGTCGAGACGCTTGGCTTCCAAGCCATCCCATTGGTCTCCCGGCACTCCTAGGGACTTGTAGAAGGCCTGCCGAAGCATGGGGGGAGCCCAGTTCACGCTCAGCAGGCCGCGGTCATCCTGAAGGGAGAAGTACGAGTCCTCCAGCCCTTTGTACGGTGTGCCATCCAGGCGAATTTCGTTGCCCACGGGCAGGGCGGTGAAGCCGTCAGGGTCATCAAGGCTCATTGCCATTTGGGCTTTGGCGTCCGATTCGTTGACGGTCAGGCCCGCCACGGTCTGGCGCTGGGTCGTCAGCATGAACAGCAAGGTTTCCCGCGTGCCGGCCATCGTCAACTCACTCTGGAAGCGGTTGGTATCCGCCTGGGTGGCGCGGATGGCGCGTTCGGCCGAAGTGGCGGTGGCGGCAGCAAGAAGTGCCAGTACCACCAGTACTGCAAGCACGATGACGAGAACAAAGCCGCCTTCTGCTCTGGCGTGGCATCTAGTCAAAGTCGGCCTCGAACGGGTTGAAGTATGGATTGCGGGTTCCCGCGATGCGGATGGCCCATAGCCGCTGGCTGCCATCATCCATCTCCAGTTGCAACACGATCAGTGGGGGAAGGTGGTCGTGCAGGCCCAACCGGGGGGGCCATTGGTCGTGCAGGCGGCCACCCTGCTCCATGTAGCCGAAGCTGCCGTCCGCCACGCCCGGCAAGGGCAGGTCGAGCTGCTTTCCGTCTTCCGTCAGCGTCAGGAGCAATTCGCCACTTTCCCGGTGAATGGTCCACTCGATTCGGGTCGCGCCACCCTGGTGTGACTGGACTGGTTGTATTGCAATGCCGGTCAGTTGTTCGCTCGAGCCTTGGAACTCCGCTTCCTGCATGGGTATCAGGCTGCGCAGCGAATCGCGTAGCCAGCTTTCCGTCAATGTCGCTTGTTGGGTGGCGCTACTGATATCGGAAATGGAGGCGTTTGCCCGTCGCCATTGTCCGAGTGACTGGAAGCCCAGGGCAATGGCCATGCCGGCGATCAGCAACACCACCAGCATTTCCAGCAGGGTAAGGCCATCTTGCCGCCGGGCCATGGCTCAGTCCTCGATGGGCAGGATGGGGCGTGCAGCCTCCCAGCCGGCTTTGCGCATGCGGAAATTCCGCACGATCTCTCCATTGCGCTTCACTTCGATCTCCATGTCGTACAGGCCGAAATCGAACTGCGTGGGGGAGCCTGCGCGACTCATGCCGATACGACGGTCGGTGACCGGCCGGGCCTTCCAAGTTATTTCCAGCGTTGCCAGTTCGCGCCTGCCGCTGGGTTCGGCCATCGGGTTGATGGTTTCGACGACGGCTTGGGCCGTGCGGGCATCCTGAAGGGCGAGGGCGCTGGCGCGCGCGCGGCCCAGCGCGAAGGTGCTGGTGGACAGCCAGGCGTAGAGGGCGAGCAAACTTGTGGCCATGATCGTCAGCGCGACGATGGCTTCCAGCAACGAAAACCCCCGTTGTCCTTGCCGTCTTGGATGGCGGGGAATCATTGGTCGATCCGCTGAATGCGGCAAAATGGGGCCTGTACCTGGAATTCAATGGTTTGGTACGCGGTGGCAAGGCGGCCTTGTGCATCTGAGCAGGCACCGTTGGCCTGTACGTGCAAAGGGGGAGCCATGTGCAAGGTCCAGCCCTGTGGCAGGTCGATCAACTCGGCTCTGCCATCAATGGTGGCAAGCAACGGGTTGCCGCTGGCGCGGACGGCGCTCGGCAGGCGTTCCAGTTGCTGCATGACATCCTCGACCTGGGTGGCTTCCTGCCAGGAGCGGATCATCCTGTAGCTGGGAGGAGCGGCAATGGCCGTGGCCATGGCAAGGATGGCCATCACCACGACCATCTCCAGCAAGGTATAACCCTGCGGATACGACTTCATTGCTTGGGAACTTGACCTAGGTCGGTGTCGTAGTCGGTGCCGCCATCCTTGCCATCGGCGCCGAAGGAATACAGGGTGAAGGAGTGGGTACCGGTGGGCTGCGGCGAATACTGGTAAGGATTTCCCCACGGATCATCGGGCAGGCCATCTTCCAGGTAAGGGCCTTTCCAGCGCTGTGCCAGCTTGCTGTCCGTGGGTTGCTGCACCAGCAGCTTCAGCCCTTCTTCCTGCGTCGGGTAGCGGCCGATCTCTAGGCGCATGGTTTCCAGCGTGCCCTTGAGCATCTTCACTTGCGTCTCTGCCGTCTGCACCTTGGCTTTGTCGGCTTGGCTGAACAGACGCGGCCCCACCAGGCCCATGATCAGGCCGATGATGACCAGGACCACGATCATTTCCAGCAGGGTAAAACCCTGAATGGCGCGGCGCGCGCGCGGGGCATTACCGGAGCGGGGGCGTGCGGGGATCATCGAGGTGGGTGCTGTTTGATGAAAAACGGAGGGCAGTCTAGCAGTTTTGCCAAAAGCCGCGTCAGACAGGGAGCGTGGCTGCTAACCTATTCAACTGGCAGCAGGCATCGCGTGGTTTCTCATGGTTTCAAAGTCACTCTCCCGCAGTGCCGGGCATTTCGCGCTATGGCGAACCCTGGTGTTGCAGGATTTGGCGGTGCGCTATCGCGGCACTCTATTGGGGCGGGCCTGGCCTTTCTTGATGCCGCTGGCCATGCTGGCGGTCTATGGCTTCGTGTTCGGTGCCGTGTTCCGTGCACGCTGGCCTGGTCTGGACGAAGGTGACCATCTCGGCTTTTCCCTGAACCTGTTCGTTGGCTTGCTGGTACATGGTTTGCTGGCGGAAACCGTCGGCCAAGCACCATCGCTCCTGCAGCGCAACAGCAATTTCGTCCGCAAGATCGTGTTCCCCCTGCCGGTGTTGGTGGCGGTGCCGATGGGCACGGCCCTGTTCCACATGCTGCTTGGCTTGCTGCTGGTGTTCGGAGTCAATGCCGCGTGGGGCAGTGGAGGGCATTGGCAGGCGTTGGCGGTGCCGTTGATCCTCGTGCCTTACGTGGCGATGCTGTACGGCATTGCCTTGGCATTCACCGCACTGGGTGTGTATCTGCGTGACCTAGCTCAGGTGGTGACGGTGTTGGTAACCGTCGCACTTTTCACCGGCGCAGTGCTCTACCCGGTTTCCATGGTGCCACCGGCACTGGCCGATGTAGTGGTTGCCAATCCCATCAGTTGGCCTGCGGAAGCATTGCGGCAAGCGCTTCTGCATGGGCAGTGGCCTGCCGCCCCGGCCTTTGCCGGCTACACCCTTGCCGCCGCCTTGGTGATGTTGCTGGGCGCACTGCTGTTCCGCACGTTGCGCCCAGGTTTTGCCGATGTGCTTTGATTCCCTTTCCGATTCGTCATCTCGCAAGCTCCCATGAATACCGCCACCAACTTTGCCGATCCTCCCCCCGCCGTGGTGCTTGCTCCCGAGCTGCTGGGTCAGATGTTGATCGCGCGTGGTGCCATTGGGCCCGCCGATCTTGAGCGGGCGCTGGACCTGCAAAGCAACGTTGGTGGGCGGCTGGGCAGCCTGCTGATGCGCACCGGTGCCTTGTCCGAAGAACAATTGCTGGCGGCGCTGTCCGAGCAGCTTGCCTTGCCGTTGGCCGGGCGTGACGTGGCCCTGCCCGAGATCGAGGCCTGGGTAGTGCCCGGCAGCGACCCCGTGTCGGTGGATTGGATGCAGGATCAGGAAATGCTGCTTTGGCAGGACCCGGAGGGCGCCATCTACTGCGCCAGCCGCGACCCACTCGACCCAGTTTTGCAGGAAGCCTTGGCCTACCTGTACCCCGGCCAGTCCGTGCAGTGCGTGCTGGCGACCGCCCAACTGATGGAAGGAACCCTGGACAAGCTGGCCCACGGCTTGGTGGCGTCGGGCTACGGCGGCGATGACGTCCGTCACCTGCGCGAACTGGCTGAAGAAGCGCCCGTGGTGGAGTTGGTCAACAGCCTGCTGGCCCAGGCAGTGGAACAGCGGGCGTCCGACATCCACCTGGAGCCGGACGAACACCAGTTTGCCGTGCGCTTCCGCATCGACGGCGTGCTTTATGCGCGCCTGCAACTGCCTCGTGAACGCTTCAACGCCGTTGCCTCACGCTTGAAGCTCATTTCAGGCATGGACATCGCCGAGCGCCGCCTGCCGCAGGATGGCCGCTTGAGCGTGCGTGCCAGCGGCCAGGCGATGGATATCCGCGCCTCTGCATTGCCCGGCGTGCATGGTGAATCCATCGTCCTGCGGCTGCTGCCCAAGGAGCGCAAGGAGCTTGGCCTGGAGCGCCTGGGCATGGCCCCGGACCACCTTGCCCTGCTCAGCGCCTGGAGCCGTGAAGCGCATGGCATCATCCTGGTGACTGGTCCCACCGGTTCGGGCAAATCCACCACGCTCTATGCCACGCTGGCCGCCGCCGATGACGGCATGAAGAAGATCATCACCGTTGAGGACCCGGTCGAATTCCAGTTGCCGCGCATCACCCAGATCCAGGCGCATGCCGACATCGGCCTGACTTTCGCCAGTGCCTTGCGTTCCATCCTGCGCCAGGACCCGGACGTCATCATGGTCGGCGAAATCCGCGACCGCGAAACTGCCGAGATCGCCATCCAATCGGCCCTCACCGGCCACCTCGTGCTCTCCACCGTGCATACCAACGATGCCATCGGCGCCTTCACCCGTCTGATCGACATGGGCGTGGAACCGTTCCTGGTTGCCACCCCGGTCAAGGGCTTGCAGGCCCAGCGTCTGGTTCGCCGTCTGTGTTCACATTGCGCCCGCCCGGCCAGCCACGTACTCCCGGCCATTGCCGACGAAGCCGCGCAATGGGCCAGCAAGGTGCTGAGCGGTGTGCCTGCGCAATGGCGCGAGGCAGTGGGCTGCCAGCATTGCCAGAATTCCGGCTACCGGGGGCGCATCGGCATCTACGAACTGGTGCCGGTTGATGAAGAAATGCAACAGGCGGTAGTGGCCGGCAGCAGTCATGCCGAGCTCAAGAGCATGGCCCGTGCCCGCGGCTGCCGCTTCCTGCGCGAGGACGGCCTGCTCAAAGCATGGCAAGGGCTGACCTCGGTGGAAGAAGTACTGCGTGTGACGGCGGTCTGACCCATGTCCCAGTACAGCTACAAGGCATTCAATGCCGAGGGCGCCGCATTGCAGGGTGTGGTGTCGGCACAGTCCGAGCGTGACGCCGCACGCCAATTGGAGCGGCGCGGCCTGTCGGTGGTGGCCGTGCAGCCGGCCGAGGCCAGCCGGCGCAAGGGTGCTGCCCGGGCCGCGCGCCTGCGACAGCGTGATCTGATCCTGGCTTTCCATGAATTGTCGACCTTGCTGGGGGCCGGCGTCGGCCTGGCCGAGGCCGTGGCCGCCCAGGTCCGCTCGGTCCGCCACCCACAACTGGTGGCTGCATTCGAAGGCATCGCCACCGGCCTGCGCCAGGGCCAGCCATTCTCCGTGGCGCTGGAAGTCACCGGCCTGCCATTGCCACGCTATGTCGCCACCGTGGTGCGCAGCGGCGAAAAATCCGGCCTGCTCGGCCGTGCCCTGCACGACGTGGTCGAGCAGATGGAGTACGACCAGACGGTGCGCTCGGAAATCCGCCAGGCGCTGACCTATCCGGCAGTGCTGGTGTGTGCCGGTTTGGGCGCGGTGGTGATGATGTTCACCTTTGTCGTCCCCAAATTTGCCAGCCTGCTCAAGCGGGCCGATGACCTGCCCTGGCTGGCCTCCGCGGTGCTGAATACGGGCATGTTCCTGCGCCAATGGTATGTCGGTGTACTGCTGCTGCTGGCCGCGCTGGTGGCTTGGTTGATGGTGGTGCTGCGCAACCCGGATACTCGCGCGCGCTGGTTCGAGGCGCTGGAACGGCTGCCGGTGCTGGGCCCCTGGCGTGTGGAGTCGGAAACCGCCACCTGGGCGCGAGTGCTGGCCACCTTGCTGTCCAACCGTGTGCCGTTGATGGAGGCGCTGGGTCTGGCCCAGGCCAGCGTCATTGCCCCCGGCCGCCGGGCGCGTCTGGAGGAGGTTTCACGCAACGTCCGCAATGGCATCCCGTTGGCCGATGCGCTGGAAGAGCAACAGACCCTCACCGCCACCGGCTACAACTTGGTGCGCGTGGGTGAGCGTTCCGGCGAACTGCCGGCCATGCTGCAATCGCTGGCGCGGCTGTGCCAGGACTCCGGCCGCACCCGCATGAAGCAATTCCTGGCCCTGCTCGAGCCGGTGGCCATCCTGCTGATCGGTGGTGCCATCGGTGTCATCATGATCGGCATCATCCTGGCCATCACCAGCGCCAATGACATCGCTGTCTGAAGTCCGGGTGACCTCTGCCCCCAATATGCATTATCCCCATGCATGGAGTGGCTTGGGGCGGGACGGGCAAAAGTGTGTTCGGTTGACAAGGCCCTTCGTCCGGGTGGCGCGTGAACGGCTCCCGAATTTCCCCGCTCTGGTAGATGCCGCATGACGCTGTGGATCGGGACCGGTCGTTCAACCCACGGGCTGTGGAATGAACGGGGAAATCGTCCGCAAAAAGCTCGACACAGGCTTGACGTTCAAGTAAGGCTTCGTTAACGTTCGCGCGGTAGCTTGCTTCCCATGGGGGATCTTGGGGTGTTCTTTCCCTTGCTCGTCGTGAAGCGACCGGTATGCCAACGGGCTGGCCCGACGGTACCGGGGTAGGTCTGGTGACCGGTAACGGCTACTGCAGTGTCAGGAAGTTTCTTTTTAGTTAACTAAAAACTCACGGAGTTGATTCACATGACGAAGTTCAACAAGAGCCTGCTGGCTGCCGCAGTTGTCGGCGCGCTGGCAATCCCGAGCCTGGCCACGGCTGCCCAGTACAAGTACGTTGCTGGCCAGCAGATCACCTATGCCAAGGACCTGTTCGTCGACGACACCAAGTCCATCGACAGCCCCAACGGCCTGCAGCTGATCGCCGAAGCCAGCGACAACAACGCCAGCCGCATCACCAACATCGCTCTCGGCGAAGTGCTGACCGTCAAGGTCACCCTGGGCCAGGGCGCCATCTTCGACAGCACCTACCCGGCCGATACCCTGGTGCAGCTGTTCCTGGAAGGCACCCAGACCGGTGGTGCCGGCGCTGCCATCAACTATGTGCCTGGCACCGCCAACTACAACGGCAACGAGTTGAACTTCCAGTACACCACCACCGGCGCCGGCAACGTGGGCGCTGGCTACTTCCTGCAGCTCAACAGCGCCAAGATCAAGAACCTGATCGGCGGCCTGTTCAATGGCAGCAGCATCACCTCGCAGATCACCGTGCAGAACGGCGACGGTCAGCAGGTGCTGGCCGGCAACGTGGTGTACGCCGAGTCGAAGTGGGGTCTGGCGGTCAGCAGCGACCCGACTCTGGGTAACGTCAACACCACCATCGACGTGGGTGCCGACCCGCGCAAGACCTTCTTCGCCAGCACCGGCGTCGTGGGCCAGGATGACCAGGCCTTCTTCAACGCTGGCCAGCTGACCCTGGACATCGCCAAGGCGATCCAGACCCAGGGCGCTGCCCCGGGCACCTACGTCAACAACTACAGCGCCACCGCCACCCAGCCGGACTACAACGTCGTGGCCACCGCCGACATCATCGTCAAGGTGACCGGCAGCGACCTGACCGCGTTCGGCGGCAACCGCGTGTGGCTGGACCAGAACGCTGGCTGCACCAAGGCTGCCGGTGCCTTCACCAACGGCGTCATCGGCACGGGTGCCAATGCGGGTGTGGCCACCTTCACCAGCCCGGCCAACAGCAACCTGTGGCAGAACGTCACCAATGCGCCGCCGACCGCGTCGCCGGTGTACGTGTGCTTCGGTGCCAACCACGCAGCCGAAATGCAGGCCCAGAACCTGTCCGGCACGCTGGAAGTCGATTACAACCTGGCCCAGCAGCGTGTCAATCCGCCGGCATTCACCTTTGACCTGCTGCCGCTGCGCCTGAACGGCACCACGATCATCTTCCAGAACGTGAACCCGGCTGGCAACGCGACGGCCCAGTCGTTCCTGCGTCTGACCAACAACACCGCGCAGATCTGCCCGATCACCATCGACGCCAAGGACGACGCCGGCAAGCACAGCGGCGAAGTCAAGCTGACCCTGGCTCCGCATGGCTCCAAGCAGGTCAACTCGGAAGTGCTGGAAGGTGCTGCCACCGCTGCTGGCGTGACCGGCGGCTTCGGCGACGGTGCTGGCAAGTGGTACGTCCGTGTCACCGCCGAGTGCGCTGACCTGCAGGCTTCGGCTCTGAACCGTCACCAGGACGGCGTGGTCACCGACCTGACCCCGGAAAAGGGTAACGACACCTGGCTGACCCCGCCGACCTCGCTGTAATGATGTCCCGGGCGGCTGCTCGCAGTCGCTCCGGCATCAGGTAGTACCCAAGGCGGATGGCAGCAATGCCATCCGCCTTTTTGTTTGCCGTGTTTCTACGGCGGGAGACCGGCGCCCTGGGTTCTCTGGCATCGTGATGTATCTGTACCAACTACGGTGAGTACTGGCAGAGCCCATGCTGCCATGGCAATGCCCCGCGCAGATGCAGTCATGGAGGCATCGGTAGGGGGGTGCCAGTGCGGTTGCAGTGCTTTCAGTGTGGGGCAGTGGTGGGGCGCCCTCATGGGAGGCGCCCGGATCAACCTTCCTGTCACGACGTGCTCGATCTGCGGGTGGATCGAGGGAGCCAACGCCTGTCTGCGTAGCGGCCTGCCCGAGGGGCGCGCTGTGTTCATCCATGCGCCGGCAGAAACCAGCTAGGGTCCGCATGGTGATGCGGTACCGGGCTGCTGACAGCCCGGTATCGGTGTTTGTCCTTTGCCCGGTGTCCTATGTGGCTGGCAACAGGCAGGCAGTGAGGGTGTTACTGCGGGATCGGCGGAAGCTTGACCGGATCGGCGGCCAATGCGGTTGCGAACCGGGCCGACTGTTGGACCCACACGCGGGCATAGTCTTTGCCGTGCGCCGAGCCGGGGACGCTCTCGCAGCGTTGCGGTTTGGCCGGGCAATGCAGTGCCAACATCTGCCGGGCTTCGGACTCGATGCCGGGGAGGCTGCCGGCAATGGATGTTCCGAACTTTTCGTTCAGTGCGGCAAGCGTTTCTTCAAGTGCGGCCCGGTGCGCGCGTACCGGGCTCTGCTGGGCGAACCATGCGGGCCGGTCCTTGCCGTCCAGCAGGGCGTATGCCCGCAATGCCCAGGTAACCCGCATCTGCCAGGCGCCGTAGCGGATTGCAGTGGCGTCGCTGTTGCTCGTGCAGCTCACGGCCTTGGCGCGTTCGGCATTGGCGGTGATGTCGGCGGGGGTGGCGCCCTGCCCGGGGGCTGCTTCGTGCAGCCATGCACGGCGCTCGGCTTCGGTGGCGTCCAGTGCGACACGGCTGGTCGGATCGAGCCAATGGCACCGGTCATCAATGAGTTGCATCCGGGTCAGTTCCAAATGCTGGAGCTGGGCTTGTTGCGTCGGAGCGGCGGCCGGGGCCGTCGCACTGGCGGTGCTGGCGATCAGGCCAAGCAGGCCCGTGGAGAAAAGGGACATCGGGGATGACTCCTGCGGTCAAGGGTGGAGGGGTGGCCGAATGATAGCCGCAGGCCGTCTGGTGCGGATGCGGGTAGGGGCGCAGGGCGTTATCCTGTCGGGCTAACTGCAGTGGCACTACTGAATGACCGCCCGCCCGCCCGCACTGACGCTGAGTGGTATCGACAAGAAGTATCGTCTGTGGACGACGCCCGCGAGCCGGCTGTGGGTGCCGCTGTTCTACCGGCTTTCCCGTATTGTCGAATGGGCCGCACCGTGGCTGGCGCGCTGGCTTCGCGCGCGGGCGGACGTTCACCTCCACCATCACCAGGCGCTGAGTGGCGTCAGCTTCACCCTGCAGCGCGGCGAGGCGCTGGGCATCGTGGGCCATAACGGCAGTGGCAAGAGCACGCTGTTGCAGATTGTGGCCGGTGTACTTGAGCCCAGCGCCGGCACGGTGCAGGTCAATGGGCGGGTGGCGGCGCTGCTGGAGTTGGGGTCGGGCTTCAACCCGGAGTTGACCGGGCGCGAGAACGTGCGCGTCAACGCGGCCATCCTCGGGCTGACGCCGGCGCAGGTGCGCGAGCGCATGGGCGATATCGTCGCCTTCGCGGACATCGGCAATTACATCGACGAGCCGGTCAAGACCTACAGTTCGGGCATGGCATTGCGGCTGGCATTTGCCGTGCAGGTGCATACCGACCCGGACATCCTGATCGTGGACGAGGCGTTGGCGGTGGGCGATGCTGCCTTTCAGGCCAAGGCCATGGCCCGGATTGACGAGATTCTCTCGCGCGGCACCACCCTGCTTTTCGTCGGGCACGACCTGAACGCGGTCAAGGCATTCTGCCACCGGGCGATGCTGCTGGAGAAAGGGCGCATCGTGCTGGAAGGACTGCCGGACGAGGTGATCACCGAATACCTGCACCGCACCCACAAGCGGGTGCTGGCCGCGCAGCAGGACCGCCGGGCCGACGAACTGGTGAGGATAGACGGCGGCTATGGGCTGGATGACGCCCGCGTGCTGGAGGCCAGTATCAATGGGGCCCGGCATGTCTCGGTACGGCACGGTGAGCGGCTGCGGTTGCGGTTCGTGGTGCGGCGGCGGGCGGATATCGCCCACCCGGGGCTGATTTTCGATGTGCTGGACGGGCGCGGCCTGCAGCTGACCGGGCGGCGCGTGGTGCTGCCGGCCGGGGCGGAGGATGTCACGGTCGATGTGGGTTTCGACGCGTCGTTCCAGCAGGGTATTTACCGGTTGCGCATGCGCGTGGTGGATTCACCGTCCATCGAACAGACGGTGGTGCTGTCGCGGCAGGAGGGCTGGCTGTCGTTCGAGGTCGTGGACGACAGCCGGGAGCTTTTCACCGGGCTGTTCCCGGTTCCCATGGAGATCGGGATCACGCCATGAGAGGCGGCCGGATGCTGTTCCACCGGGACTTCCTTGGCTATACGGGGGGGCACGGCAAGGTCTGGGACTATTTCCGGCATGCGCTGGCGTTGGGCTGGGATGCGCGGGCGTACCTGACGCCGCGTTCGCTGCGTGACCACTGCAACCCATGGGCGGCCGTCCCGGAGCGGATTGAACAGGTCTGGCGGCCCGAGGCGTTCGACATCCTGTTCCTCGCCGGCATGGATTGGGAGGCGCTGGTCGATCCGGGGCACCCCCCTCGGCCGGTCGTGAACCTGGTGCAGGGCGTACACCACGGGTGGCAGACGCATCCATTGCGGGCATTCTTGGCGGCGCCGGCCCATCGCATCTGCGTAAGTGGCCCCGTGGCTGAATCGATACTCTCCACCGGCGAGGTCAATGGCCCGGTCACGGTTATTCCCGCTGCGCTGGACTTGCCGAAGCAGGTGGCGGCCCCGCCGTTCCCGCAAGGCGGCAAGGTGTTGGTGGCCGGCCTCAAGGCGCCGGCATTGGCTGCTGCTCTGGCGCAGGAGCTGCGGGAGCGAGGGGTGGTGGTGGAAGTGCTTGATCAATGGATGCCGCGCATGGACTACCTTGCGAGAGTTGCGGCTGCGGCAGTCGTGGTGACCTTGCCTCTTGCAGCAGAGGGGTTCTATCTGCCGGCACTGGAGGCGATGGCGCTGGGCGTGCCGGTAGTGATGGGGGACTGCATCGGCTCGCGCCAATATGCGCGCGATGGCGAGAACTGCCTGCTGGCCGCCTTGGAACCCGGAAGGATGGCCGATGCGGTGGAGCGCGCGTTGCAGCCGGCGCTGGCGGCATGCTTGCGCCAGCATGGGCTGACCACCGCGGCGGCCTACAGCCAGACAAACGAGCGCGAACACTTCGCGGGGATCATCGGCAACCTGGAGGGCGGCAAGCTTTGAAGCCACGCAACATCATTCTGACGGGCGTGCCCCGCTCGGGTACCACCTTGTGCTGCAACCTGTTGGGACAGGCGTCGGATACGGTGGCGCTGTTCGAGCCGATGCCGGTGCACGAGCTGCCATTGCAACACGATGTGGCCGCCGCTGAGGTGGCTGCTTTTTTCAAACGCTCCCGCGCCAGCTTGCTCAATTCGGGCATGGCTGCAAGCCAGCAGGCGGAGGGGCTGGTGCCGGACAATCCGTTCGGCAGCGAGGTGGGCGCCAACGGCATACGGGTGAGAAAGGTTCAACTGGGCGATATCCGGGTCGAAAAGCCGCTCTCGCCGGAGTTCACGCTGGTGGTGAAGCACAATGCGGCGTTCACTGCGCTGCTGCCTGCATTGCTGCCCCTGTTCGAGTGCTATGCCCTGGTGCGCAACCCGTTGGCGGTGCTGGCATCCTGGAACTCGGTTGATCTGCCGGTTGCCAGTGGCCGGCTCCCGGCTGGCGAGCGTTTGGCGCCGGCATTGCGCGTGCGCCTGGATGCCGAGCCGGACGTGCTGGAGCGCCAATTGCTGTTGCTGGATTGGCTTTTCGAGCGCTTCGACCGATGCCTGCCACGCGAACGCATCATGCGCTATGAGCAGTTGGTGGCCAGCGGCGGCAATGCGTTGGCTGCCACGCTGGCGGTGGCGGTGCCGCCATTGCCGTTGCGCAACCGCAACGCAAACAGGTTGTATGACACCGGTGCGTGCGAGCGCTATGCCGAGCGCCTGCATCGACACGATGGGCCGTGGCGTGGCTTCTACGGGGATGCTGACGTGGCGGGTGCGCTGAATGCTCTGCAGGGGGGGCAATGAGCGGGCCACGAATCAGCTTCGTGATTGGCGGGGTGCAGAAGGGGGGAACCACGGCGCTGGCGCGGTATGTCGGCGAACACCCGCAGGTGCAGCTGCCACGGAACAAGGAGGCTCATGTTTTCGATGCCCCGGCCTTCGATGAGGCATGGACCGTACCGGAGGTGGATCGGGCCTATGCGGAGCATTTCGATGCGGGTGCGGAAGGGGAGCTGGTGGGTGATGCGACCCCGATCTACATTCTCCACCCGACGCTGGTCGCGCGGATTGCCCGCTACAACCCGGCGATGAAGTGGGTGGTGATCCTGCGGCATCCACTGGAGCGTGCGTTGTCGCAGCACAGCATGGAGTCGGGCCGTGGCGACGAAACCTGGCCGTTCTGGCTGGCGATGCTGCTGGAGCGGCTGCGGCTGCGCGGACACATGGACGACTTCGCATGGCACTCGCCCTTGCGCCACCATAGCTACCGGCTGCGCGGTGACTATGCACGCCAGCTGGACGTGCTTTACCGGCATTTCCCCCGCGAACAGGTGCTGGTATTGCGCAACGAAGGACTGGCTGGCTCGCCGGAGGCGACCCTGCGCCAGGTGTGGGATTTCCTTGGCCTGCAAGCACCGGCAAATGCGCAATACCCGCGGGTGTTCGAGGGCGATTACCAGCGGCTGCGTCGCGGAGGGTTGCGGTGGCGCCTCTACAGCTGCCTGTTCAGGCGCCAGTTGCGCGCTCAGGCCGCAGACCACGGTATCCAGTGGTAGGTGTGGCGGTCGCATGTCGTTGGGATATGCCCCGGTAGAATGACCCGGACGGTAAGCCGGTCATGCGTGCGCCGCAGTCCCAGATACGGAAGCTTTGTCCATGAAAACAGGAACGGCAAAACCGGGCGCGCTGATTGTGCTCGGCATGCATCGCAGTGGTACTTCGGCCCTGGCCGGCACGTTCAGCCAGTTGGGGCTCAGCCTCGGTGACGAGCTGATGCCGGCGACCGCCGACGCCAACCCCAAGGGATATTTCGAACACGTGCGCGTGGTCCAGGCGCATGACCGGTTGCTGGCGGCGTTCGGCATGGACTGGGCCGATCCGCGGGCGCTGCCGGAAAGCTGGATGCGCCATCCGGCCACGCTGCAAGTGCGGGCAGAGCTTGAGCAGCTGCTGTTGCAGCTGCTGGCCGCTGGCGACACCGTGGTGGTCAAGGACCCGCGGCTGTGCCGCTTCGTGCCGTTGTGGCGTGAGCTGCTGGCCGGGTTGGGTGTCCGCGTGCATTTCGCCTTCATCGCCCGTCACCCGGTGGAGGTGGCGGCTTCGCTGCGCCGCCGTGACGGCATGTCCGAATACCGCGCCGGGTTGCTGTCGCTGGCCTACCAGTTGGAGGCCGAGCAGGCCACGCGCGGGGCGAACCGGCTGTTCATGACCTACGAAGACCTGGTCGCGGATTGGCGCGGGCAGGTTGCGCGTTGCCGCGCGGCTTTCGGTGCGGACGTGTTGCCCGAAGGTGGTGCGGATGCGGCCGTGGATGGCTTCCTTGACGCGCAGTTGCGCAACCACCATGCCACCGACGTGCATGCGCTGGACCCGGAAGTCGTCGAGGCATACCGCTGCTTCCGATTGGCCGCCGGGCAGGACATGACGGACCTGTCGCCGGTCATGGATGCGATACGCGGGCGCTTCGAGGCGGGGCGCCGGGGTTATGCGGCCGCCACGGAAGCGGCGCTCTCCGCACTCGCCGTGGACCATGAACGCCATGTTCCGGCATGGAGCAGGGGCCTGGAGCTGGCCAGTGCCTGGGGCTCGCCCCTGCTCGACGTGCAACCGACCGTGGTGCCACGGCTGTACGCACGGGCCGTTGATGGGGCGTACTCGGAAGATCGGGCGGCCGATGCTGTGGTCGGCATGATGCCGGATGGGGTTTGCGTAGCGAGCATGGAGCTTGCCACGGACCTGCCGCTGGACCGCGTGCGTTTTGACCCGGATGGCCGTGCCGGCGTCTATGAATTGCTGGCGGTGACGCTGGACGGGAATGAGATCGTTGGCCTAGCAGACCGGGTAACGGTGATGCATGAGCACCGGTTGGCGGCATCTGCGGCCGGCATGATTGCCTGGGCCGCACAAGGGGACGACCCCTGGATCGAGTTGGATCTGTCCGATCGGCAGCAGCGCGCTGCGGACGGGGGCGTGTGCCGAATCGAGTTCCGGTTCCGGCGCGTCACTGCATTTTCCCTGGCCGAGGCCGGTAATGCCGCCCGCCATGTGCAGCAGGCGATGGCGTTGGAGTCGTTGCACCAGGCCGCAACAGGCCTGGAGGGCAGCATTGCCCGGGCACAGGCATCCAGCAGCAGCTTCATCCAGCAGGCCCACGTTGCGCAGGACGCAAGGTTGGATGTTCTCACCGCGCAACTTGGCGCGTTGTCCGAAGTGGTCATGGAGTTGAAGCATCGTTCGGACCGTCCGTTGCTTCATCGCTTGAACAGGAAGCGGCAGGAGCGCCGGTTGCGTGGTGGCTGGAGGTCAGGCGGATGGCAAGTGTTGCCCGAGCCGCTGGCCAACGTGAGCTTGTCCGCCGAGGGCCATTGGCGTGGCAGCCAGCGCGACCCGCAGTTTTCCCTGCGCATGAAAGGGGCGCAGGAAGGCACCACAGGTAGCTGGGTCCGTCCGGGCTGGTACGTGCTGAAGATAGACAGCCGGGTGCATGAGGGGCGGCTGGAAAACCCCGGCCTGTATCCCGACTACGGGCGGGGCGCACACGATGCCGATCGTGTCGGTTTGTTGCCTTATGACGCAGATGGCTGCAGTGAAACGGTTCTTTACCTCGGGCCGGGATTGCGCTCCCTGCGGCTGGATCCCAGCGACGAGGACGCATGCTTCGACATCAGCGTGCGCCTGCGCCCGGTGACGCGCCCCACGGCATGGCTGCACATGTTGCGCCGCACATGCCGGGCGCAGGGTGGTGGCCTGGTTGGGGCAGGGCGGCTGTCGCGGGAGATGCTTTCGGCAGGGCTTGAATCGGGCCTTGGCGGCATGCGCAGGCAGGGGTTGGCGGACTACCAGTTGCTGCAATCGAATTTGTCCGGCGATTACGCGCGATGGTTGCGCAGGAACGAGCCGGTATTGACCGCAGCCGACGTCACTGATCGCGTTGCCGCATTGCCGCGCCGGCCACCGTTGTCGGTGGTGATGCCGGTGTACGAAGCACCGGAGCGCTGGCTGCGGCGTGCGTTGGACAGCGTGATCGAGCAGCATTACCCGGCGTGGGAGCTTTGCATTTCCGACGATGCCTCGCCATCGCCGCATGTGCGCAAAATACTCGACGAGTACCAGCGCCGCGAGCCGCGGATCAAGGTCGTATATCGGCAGAAGAACGGACACATCTCCGAATCGTCCAATGCGGCGCTGGAAGTGGCGACGGGCGAGTACATGGTGCTGCTCGACCATGACGATGAACTGCACCCGGAAGCGTTGCTGCTGGTGGCCGAGGCGATCTGCCGCGAGCCGGAAGCCAGGCTGATTTACAGCGACGAGGACAAGATCGACGAGGAGGGCAATCGCTTCGATCCCTACTTCAAGCCGGACTGGAATTACGACCTGTTCCTCGGCCAGAACTGCGTCTCGCACCTGGGCGTGTATTCACTGCCGCTGGTGCGCGAGCTGGGTGGTTTCCGCAAGGGATTGGAAGGGTCGCAGGACTGGGACCTGGCATTGCGTTGCGTGGAGCGGATCACGCCGAGGCAGATCGTGCATATCCCGCGCATCCTGTACCACTGGCGTGCAATCCAGGGTTCGACCGCACTGGCGGCGGGTGAGAAGAATTATGCGGTGGTAGCCGGCCAACGTGCGGTGGCCGAGCACCTGCAACGCATCGGGCAGGCGGCCGAGGTGAGCATCCTGCCGGCCAGCATGATGCGAGTGAAGCGCGCATTGCCGACGCCGTTGCCGAAGGTGAGCCTGGTCATTCCCACCCGTGACCGCGTGGACCTGCTGCGCATGTGCGTGGACAGCATCCTGGAGCGCAGCAGCTACCCGGATTATGAAATCCTGATCGTGGACAACGGCTCGATCGAAGTGGAGACGCTGGACTACTTCGCGCAGCTTTCCCGGCTGGCGAATGTCCGGGTCCTGCCTTATCCGGGGGAGTTCAATTACTCGGCCATCAACAATTTCGCGGTGGCGCAGGCACGCGGCGAAATCATCGGCCTGGTCAACAATGATATCGAGGTCATTTCCGCCGACTGGATGGAGGAGATGGTCGCCCATGCGATGCGCCCGGACGTGGGTGTGGTGGGCGCGATGCTCTACTACCCGGACGACACCATTCAGCACGCGGGTGTGTTGGTGGGTCTGTGTGGCGTGGCGGGCCACATCGGCAGTTGCCAACCACGTGGCAGTGCCGGTTATTTCGGCCGGATGCTGCTGACTCAGGAGTTGTCGGCGGTGACCGCTGCGTGCCTGCTGGTGCGCAAGTCAATCTTCGATGAAGTGGGTGGGTTGGACGAGCGCTTGCGGGTGGCCTTCAATGACGTTGATTTCTGCCTGCGCGTGCAGCAGAAGGGCTACCGGAATGTGTGGACGCCATTCGCCGAGTTGTATCACCACGAATCGGCATCGCGCGGCCTGGAAGACAACCCGGTGAAGCAGGCCAGATTCATGTCTGAAGTGGAATTCATGCGCGAGCGATGGGGCGAAACCTTGCTGCTTGATCGTGCCTACAACCCCAATTTGTCGTTGGCCACGCCGTTCGTACTGGAGTCTTGAAACATGCACGAGAGGAAGCCCGTGATTGCGGTGGTGATACCCAGCTATCGGGTATCACGGCACCTCCTCGGCGTCATTGCGTCAATCGGTCCGATGGTCCAGCAGATCATCGTGGTCGATGATGCCTGCCCGGATGGTTCCGGGGAGTTGGTGAAGGCGCAGTGCGATGACCCGCGCGTGGCGGTGTTGAAGCACGAGGTGAACCAGGGTGTCGGCGGCGCGGTGTTGACCGGCTACCGGCATGCGATTGAATCGGGTGCCGACATCATCGTGAAGGTGGACGGCGACGGGCAGATGGACCTTGCGCTATTACCGCGCTTCGTTGCGCCGATTGCCGCCGGTGTGGCCGACTACACCAAGGGCAACCGCTTTTACGATCTGAGCCAGATCGGGCAGATGCCTGCGTTGCGATTGTTGGGCAATGCCGGCCTGTCGTTCATGGCCAAGTTTTCCAGCGGCTACTGGGATGTGTTCGACCCGACCAATGGCTATACCGCGATCGCGGCGCGGGTGGCGCGCTTGTTGCCGATGGACAAGATCAGCAAGCGCTACTTCTTCGAGACGGACATGATGTTCCGCCTCGGCACGTTCCGGGCGGTGATCGTGGATGTGCCGATGGATGCCAAATATGCCGATGAGGTCAGCAACCTGAAGATCAGCCGCGTGCTGGGCGAGTTCCTGGCCAAGCATGTGCGCAATTTCTGCAAGCGGATCTTCTACAGCTATTTCCTGCGCGATCTCTCCATTGCCTCGTTCGAATTGGTGGCTGGTTTGCTGCTGTTGGCTTTCGGTACGGGCTTTGGTGCCATCGAGTGGTGGCAGGGTATTGCCAGCGGCGTGCCGACCACGGCCGGCACGGTGATGCTGGCGGCCATGCCGGTGCTGGTCGGCTTGCAGTTGCTGCTTGCTTTCTTTTCCTACGATGTTGCTTCGGTGCCGAAACTCTCGCTGTCTTCGAGGCTGGTGGACGCCGCGGATGACGACGCAGACACGATGCCGAAAGTGCAATGACACGTATTGGCTCCTCGCGGCTTCCGCGGGTAAACGCGGAATGGCTGCGCATCGTGCTGTTTTTGGCGGTGGGTGGCCTGCAGTTTGTATTTGATGCGGGTTTGTTCATCCTGTTGACGCATTGGGGGATGGCACCGTCATGGACCAATCTGCTGACACGTTTTTCCGCCGCGTTGCTGGGGTTCCTGCTGAACGGCAAGTTGACCTTCGGACAGCCCCGGCTGACGAGGAGGCAGTTGTCCAAGTACTTGCTGCTGTGGGTGTTGCTGACGTTGCTCAGTACTGGTGCGGTGATCACGATCGGGCAGGTGGCCGGGATCCGGGCTGCCTGGGGGATGAAGATACTGGTCGAGATTCCGTTGGCTGTGCTCAGTTTCGTGCTGATGCGGCGCTGGGTTTTCCGTTGAATGCAGGATGGTGACGACATGAAGGCTGCAACGAACGCGACTGGTTGGCTCCTGTGGAGGCCCGGCATGAAGGGAGGCGTGCTGGTGGCGGTGTTTGCACTGCTGGGATTGATGCTTCTCTGGTTGGCCCATGAGAGGGCCAGTACGCGACTGGAGCTCACGGTGCGCTCGTCCATTCCCGGTCAGATGCAGGTCTTCTACGATGAGGATGGGCACTTCAGTGAGCCGATGTCCCGCTGGTATCCACTGCGGGTGGGCCAGCCCCAGGTGATCACGCTGGAAAAATCGGGTCCGCAGATGGCCAGGATTCGCATTGATCCACCCAGTGGCGGTGAGGTCTCGCTATGCGCGATGCAGTTGTCGGCGGCTGGGGAAAAGCACGGTTACGTGGTGCAGGCGGCACATCAGGTCGAGCAGGCTGGTGCGGACAAATGCCTGGTGTTGTCGTCAACGGCCGAAGCGGATGACCCGCAGGTGGTGTTGGCCGGGAACGAAGCGTTGGAGGCGTCGCTGCCTGTGGTCAAACGCTGGAGCCGCACTTACCAGTGGGTGCTGTACGCCTGCGCGTTTTCGCTGTTGCTGTTGCTGGTAAGCCTGCGCTGGATTTTTCTTGCGCCGCTCCGGCGTTTTCCCCGTTTGATCTGGCTGGAGCATCTGGATCGTCGAGCCCATTGGATATGCATGGGTTTGATGCTGCTGTTCGGAAGTTTCTATGCACTGCAGACGCCGCCAGGTGTCGTGCCCGATGAAGAGGCGCATTTGGTGAAGATCGCCAAGATCCGTGAGGGTGCCCCGTTGGGAGGAGAAAAGGGGGAGTTGTTTCCTGATGTGCCGCGAATGTACGGGCCGTTCTCGGATTATCCGGAAAACAAACAGCCGTTTACCGAGAAGCAGTTGGCGCAGCAGTTGGGCCAGCCCGTCATCTGCACGCCGACGAGGTCTGCCATGCCACCCGGAGCGGACCCGTACTTCCCTCATCACTATGCGTTGGCGACAGGTGCCTTTGCAGTTGCGTGCGCCACGGATTCCTCATTCGGCACTTTCCTGTATTCGGCGCGCTTCCTGAATTTGCTGCTGGCGACATTGCTGGTGGGCGTGGGTGTCGCATTCGGCGGGCGCGGCAAATGGGCATTGGCCTTCATCGCGTTGCTGCCGATGTCGATGTTCGAATTGGCGTCAATTTCGGCCGATTCGCTGGTCATTGGCTTGAGCATTGCCTGGATCGGCCTCACCTGCGGACTGGCGACCGGGCATGTTCAGCTACGCCGGGTGGTTCCTTTGTTGTGGGTTCTTGCGATCGCCATCGGCCTGTTGAAGCCGGGGGCGGCGTGGATACTGGCCAGCCTGTTGTTCTGCCGTGGCGCATTCCGGCAAGCGGGCATGTCCTTCGTGCGCGGGCTGGCCTGCTTTGTCGTGCTGCCATGGTTGCTGCATGTATTCCTGATTGCATCGGTCGATCCCGATTCGGTCATCAGGGCGGGGGTCGATCCGGAAGCGAACATGCGTTTGCTGAAGAACGACCCCGGTGTGTTCCTGCGATTGGTCTGGAACACTTTCAGCGGTGATTACGGTCTGTACATCTATCGAATGATGGTGGGCATCCTCGGCTGGATCGACGTGCCGCTTTCGGAGTGGGCCTACCCGGTCGCGGGCTGGGCGCTGCTGGCGGCACTTTTCCTGGGCAGCAATCGTCCCGACGCATTCCCGTGGAGGGTCACGGTGCCGATGGCGCTGGTCATGGCGCTGGGGTCAGTGCTCATGATCTCGCTGCCGTTGTATGCCCGCTGGACGTTGCTGGATGCATCGATCGTGCAGGGGCTGCAGGGGCGCTATTTCCTGCCCACGCTGGCGTTCGTCTGGGCCTGGGTATCGATGCGCAGCCCTGATCTGGTCAGGGCGGTCTTGCTGCTCTTCGTCACGGGAGCGGCGGTGGCGTTGAACCTTGATGCTTTGGACCGCCTGCATCAGGCCTATTTCGTGCTGGGGCGATAAACCTGTTGCTCATCGCCCCTCCTGATTAGCGTCGAGTTTCAGTTGCCATGAACTACCCCCTCCCTTTCGTGTGAAGCACGAAGGGGGTGAGAATGGCCCGCTTACGCGGCACTGCCGCGTGGGCCTGACGAACGCCCGGCGCGCTGCGCCGGGCCGGCCAGTTGGGGAGGGGTGCTTTTGATGTACGCAAAGAGCCAAAGCACCCCCTCCCAGCCTCCCCCTGCTCGCTTCGCGAGCAAAGGGAGGAGCAAGAGCTGAAACTCGACGCTAATCAGGTCGCCCCTTGCCTTGTGCAAGGGGCGATGGGGTTATTGCATCAGGAAAGCGCCACTTCCAGCTCCGGCAGGATCGCAAACAAGTCCCCGACCAGCCCGATGTCCGCCACCTCGAAAATCGGCGCGTCGCCGTCCTTGTTGATGGCGACGATGGTGCCGGCGTCCTTGATGCCGGTCAGGTGCTGGATGGCACCGCTGATGCCGACGGCGACGTACAGTTCCGGGGCGATGATCTTGCCGGTCTGGCCGACCTGCATGTCGCTGGGGACGTAACCGGCATCCACCGCCGCGCGCGAGGCGCCCACCGCCGCGCCGAGCCTGTCGGCCAGCTTGTAAATGATCTGGAAGTTCTCTTCCGAACCGACGCCGCGGCCACCTGAAACTACACGCTTGGCGCTTTGCAGGTCCGGGCGGTCGCTCTTGCCGGCGGCCAGGCCGATGAAGCGGGTGTGCGAGGGCAGGGCGACATCAACGCTGATGGCTTCGACCGGGGCGCTGCTGCCCTTGGCCGCTTCCGGCCACGAGGCGGCGCGCACGGTGGCGACGACGACCTGGTCGGCCGGCACTTCGACAGTGATGATGGCGTTGCCGGCGTAGATCGGGCGCTTGAACGTGTGCGGGCCTTCCACGCTCATCAGGTCGGACACCTGGTTGACACCGAGCAGCGCGGCCACGGCCGGCATCAGGTCCTTGCCGGTGGTGGTGGATGCGCCGAACACGTGGCTGTAGCCGGCGGCGGCCTTGGCGATCTGCGGTGCCTGCACCTGCGCCAGGGCGTGCTCATTGGCCGGGTTGGCGAGGGTCAGCACCTTGCCGACGCCGGCGATCTGCGCGGCCTCGGCGGCGATGGCGGCCGGGTCTGCGGCCAGTACCAGCACATCGATGTCGCCGCCCACGGCGGTCGCTGCCGAGACAGTCTTGGCGACGGCACTGTTGAGCTTGCCGTCCAGGTGTTCGGCGATGACGAGAATCTTGCTCATTACAGCAACCCCTTCTGCTTGAGTGCGGCCACCAGCTCGGCGGCGTCCTTCACCATCACGCCCTTGCTGCGCTTGGCCGGGGCGGCGTGGTGGGTGGTGGTGAACGTGTCGGCGGCGTCGACGCCGAGGTCGGCCAGTTGCAGGGTTTCCAGTGGCTTGGCCTTGGCCTTCATGATGTCCGGCAGCTTGATGAAGCGCGGTTCGTTCAGGCGCAGGTCGGTGGTGATCACCGCCGGCAGATCGACTTCCAGCGTTTCCAGGCCGGCGTCGACTTCGCGGGTGACCGTGGCCTTGCCGTTTGCGATCTCGACCTTGGAAGCGAAGGTCGCCTGCGGGCGGCCCCACAGCGTGGCCAGCATCTGTCCGGTCTGGTTGGCGTCGTCGTCGATGGCCTGCTTGCCGAGGATGACCAGATCCGGCTGTTCCTTCTCCACCAGCTTGAGCAGGGTACGCGCGGCGGTCAGCGGCTGGATGGCGGCGTCGGTGACCACGTGGATGGCGCGGTTGGCCCCCATCGCCAGGCCGTTGCGCAGGTGCGCCTGGGCGTCGGCCGGTGCAATCGTGGCGACGACCACTTCGTTGGCGATGCCCTTGTCGCGCAGGCGCAAGGCTTCTTCCAGCGCGATTTCGTCGAACGGATTGGGCGAGAGCTTGACGCCATCGGTGACCACGCCGGAACCATCCGGCTTGACCTGAATGCGGACGTTGTAGTCCACCACGCGCTTGTATGCGACGAGGATTTTCATGTGGTGCGGATCCTTCAGTAACAGGGAGAGCGTCCGGTCCTGCAACAGCAACCGGTTCGGGGATGGGATCCTGATTCTAGCTGGCTTGGAGGGACCATGCGAATGCGTATGGTCTGATGCGCGGCTGCCACTGTCCGGGTCCGGGCGCTATGCTCCGACAGTCTTTGGAGTCTCGCGATGCTCTCCCGGACCTGAGGAGAGCAGGTCGGAATGCGTCAGAACTTGGAGATTGATGTCGATGGGATTCGATCAATGCCCTGCCTGCCAGGGACCGCTGCAGTCCGGGCTGCAGTCTTGGCACCTGCAGTGCAGCAGGTGCAGTTACGAGGGAAGCTCCCTGACGGTGGATATTGACGTGCAGGGCGATCGCGAGGTTCTGGACGAGGTGCTTCGCGAGGAGGGATTGAGCGATCTGCGGCAGCGCAACTTTGCCATACTCGCCGAGGAACTGGTGGCGCGCTTCCCGCAGCGTGCGGAAGGGCGTCTGCGGTTGTTGGATGTCGGTTGCGCCCACGGCTGGTTTCTGCAGGCCACAGAGGCCCATTTCGAGGTGATGGGCATCGAACCCGACGCCCGCGTCGCTGATTCGGCCGCCGCGCGTGGCTTGCCCGTCCGCCGGGGGTTCTTCCCGGAGGTGCTGCAGGCGGGCGAGCGGTTTGACGTGATCGTATTCAACGATGTCATGGAGCACATCCCCGATATCGTGTCCGCGCTGCAGGCCTGTGCCGATGTCCTTCGCCCCGAGGGAGTGGTGGTGATCAACGCACCGGCGCGCACGGGGGTACTCTATCGAACCGCGCGGCTATTGGCCCGGATGGGTGCCCCTGCCAGCTTCGAGCGGCTGTGGCAGAAGGATTTCCCGTCGCCGCACGTGCATTATCTGGACGAGGGCAGCATGCGCGCGATCGGTACCCGCACCGGCCTGAGCCTCCAGCACAGCCGTACGTTGCCCACGTTGAGCGTGAAAGGCCTATATGCGCGCATCCGCTATGACCGGTCGGTGTCGGCGGCAAAGGCCATGGCGCTGACGGCCGTATTGAGCGTGCTCGCGCCAGTGATGCGGCTGCTTCCGGCCGACATCAAGGTCTGGATGCTGCAGGCCGAGCCCGGCGACTCACGCGGAAGGGCTGGCTAGCGCCCGTTCATTCAGGTGTGGGGTGCGAACGGCTGGGCAAGTATCCTTGGCGGGCAACGTGCAGCGGGCTGGTGACGCAGTTCGCAGGTTTCCCATTTCAAGGAGATGTCTTTCGTGCCCACATGGCTTGTCACCGGCGGTGCCGGATTCATTGGTGGTAATTTCGTTCACGAGGCAGTGGCCTGCGGCATCCGCGTGGTCAATCTCGATGCCCTGACCTACGCCGGCAACCTGCGGACGCTGGCGGGCCTGGAAGGCAACCCGGACCACGTATTCGTCCATGGCGACATCGGCGACAGCGATCTGGTGAGGCGGCTGCTGGCCGAATACCAACCCGATGCGGTGCTGAATTTTGCCGCCGAAAGCCACGTCGACCGCTCCATCGACGGCCCCGGTGCCTTCATCCAGACCAACGTGGTCGGCACCCTGGCGTTGCTGGAAGCGGTGCGCGATTACTGGAAGGAGCTGCCGGCCGACAAGGGCGCGGCGTTCCGCTTCCTGCATGTCTCCACCGACGAGGTGTACGGCACGTTGGGCGAGACTGGCCTGTTCACCGAAACCACCCCCTATGCGCCTAACTCGCCGTATTCGGCATCCAAGGCCGCTTCGGACCATCTGGTGCGTGCGTTCCACCACACCTACGGGTTGCCGGTGCTGACCACCAATTGCTCCAACAATTACGGCCCCTATCACTTCCCGGAAAAGCTCATTCCGCTGGTGATCGCCAAGGCGTTGGCCGGCGAGCCGCTGCCGGTGTATGGCGACGGCAAGCAGGTGCGCGATTGGCTGTTCGTGGCCGACCACTGCGAGGCGATTCGTACCGTGCTGGCCAAGGGCCGCGTCGGCGAAACCTACAACGTTGGCGGCAATTCGGAGAAACAGAACATCGAAGTGGTGCAGGCCATTTGTACCCTGCTTGATGAACGCCGCCCGCGCGAAGATGGCCAGTCGCGCAGCGGCCAGATCACCCATGTTGCCGACCGCCCCGGCCATGACCGCCGCTATGCGATTGACGCTTCCAAGCTGAAGGATGAGCTGGGCTGGGAGCCGAAGCACACGTTCGCGCAGGGCATCGCCTTCACCGTCGATTGGTATCTGGACAACCAGCAGTGGGTCAACGGCGTGCTCGACGGCAGCTATCGGCTGCAGCGCATTGGCACGGTTGCCTGACGGTCACAAGCAAGGCGGCATGACGAAAACAGGCAGGCAAACGGTCGTCATTCCCGCGCAGGCGGGAATCGCTCTTCCTTTCGGCGTGATGTTCACGCGCAGGGCAAACGTGACAACGAGCGTTCGTCGAGAAGCGATTCCCGCCTGCGCGGGAATGACGATGTGAGAATGAGGGACTTCCCATGACCCAACGCAAAGGCATCATCCTCGCCGGTGGCTCCGGCACCCGGCTGTATCCGATCACCCAGGGCGTGAGCAAGCAACTGCTGCCGGTGTACGACAAGCCGATGATCTACTACCCCTTGAGCGTGCTGATGATGGCCGGCATTCGCGAGGTGCTGATCATCAACACGCCGCATGAGCAGGCCCTGTTCCAGGCGCTGCTGGGCGATGGCTCGCAGTGGGGCATGGACATACAGTACGCGGTGCAGCCCAGCCCGGATGGCTTGGCGCAGGCCTATTTGATCGGCCGCGACTTCATCGGCGGCAAGCCCAGTTGCCTGGTGCTGGGCGACAACATCTTCCACGGTCATGGCCTGCGCCAGTTGCTGCACAGTGCCGATGCGCGCGACACCGGCGCGACCGTGTTCGGCTACTGGGTCAACGACCCGGAACGCTACGGTGTGGCCGAATTCGACCAGGACGGCAAGGTCGTTGGCCTGGTCGAGAAGCCGGAGAACCCGCGTTCCAACTATGCGGTCACCGGCCTGTATTTCTACGATGGCCATGCCAGCGACTATGCCGCCGGGTTGAAGCCTTCGCCGCGTGGCGAGCTGGAAATCACTGACCTTAACAAGTGCTACCTCGATGCGGGCGCACTGTATCTGGAGCAGTTGGGGCGTGGTTACGCCTGGCTGGATACCGGCACCCACCAGTCGCTGCTGGAGGCATCGAATTTCATCGAAACCATCCAGACCCGGCAGGGCCTGCAAGTGTGCTGCCCGGAGGAAATCGCCTATGGCCAGGGCTGGATCAGCGCCGCACAACTGGAAGCGCTGGCCGCACCGTTGCTGAAAAACGGCTACGGCCAATACCTGAGCAAATTGCTGCAGCGCGGAGTGGTGCCATGAAGGTGATCGAGACCGCCCTGCCCGGTTGCGTGGTGATCGAACCGGCAGTGTTCGGTGACGAGCGTGGCGTGTTCTTCGAAACCTGGAACGCCGAGCGTTTCGCCGCGCATGGCCTGCCGACGGCGTTCGTGCAGAGCAACGTCTCCACCTCGGTCAAGGGTGTGCTGCGCGGCCTGCATTACCAGTGGCCGCGGCCGCAGGGCAAGTTGGTCAGCGTGCTCGAAGGCGAGGTGTACGACGTGGCGGTGGACATACGCCGTGGTTCGCCGACGTTCGGCAAGTGGGAGGCAGTGATTCTCAGTGCCGAAAACCGCCGCCAGTTCTGGATACCGGAGGGCTTCGCGCATGGCTTTGCGGTGTTGTCCGAGCGAGCGGTGTTCAGCTACCTGTGCACCGACGTGTACGTGAAGGAAGCCGACGCCGGCGTGCGCTGGAACGACGCCGACGTCGCCGTGGACTGGCCGCTCAGTGCGCCGACGCTTTCGGCCAAGGATGAAAAGGCGCCGTTCCTGGGCGACATCGCCGAAGACCGCCTGCCGGTTTACCTGCCATGACCACGCTGGTGTTTGGCGGCAATGGTCAGGTCGGGCGGGAGTTGCTGCGTGCGCTGAAACCGTTGGGCAAAGTGGTCGCCACCACCCGCAGCGGCACGCTGGCCGATGGCAGCGTTTGCGAGGTGGCCGATTTCGACGCACCTGACCGCCTGCCGGCATTACTGGACCGGCTGCGGCCTTCGCGGGTGGTCAATGCCGCTGCGTACACCGCGGTGGATCGTGCCGAGCAGGAACCGGAGGTGGCATTTCGTGCCAATGCGCTGGCACCGGGCGTGATTGCATGCTGGTGCGCGGCGCATGGCGTGCCGCTGGTGCATTACTCGACCGATTACGTGTTCGATGGCCGCGGCACTACGCCGTACCGCGAAGACGAGGCCACTGCGCCGCTGGGTGTCTATGGCAGCAGCAAGCGTGATGGCGAGGACGCGGTGCGTGCTGCCGGCGGCCGCCACCTGATCTTCCGTACCGCGTGGGTATACGCCGCACATGGCGGCAACTTCCTGCGCACGATGCTGCGCGTCGGTGCCGAGCGCGATGCGCTGCGTGTGGTCGCCGACCAGATCGGCACGCCGACGCCGGCGGCGTTGATCGCCGATGTCACCGCGCAGGCATTGCAGCATGCGGGCGGCTTGTCCGGCACATGGCACCTGACCGCTTCCGGGCAGACCAGTTGGCATGGGTTTGCCGAAGCGATCTTTGCCGAAGCCCTGGTGGCCGGTGTGCTGGCGAAGGTGCCGAAGGTGGAGGCCATTGCCAGTTCCGAATATCCGACCCCGGCCAAACGCCCTGCATGGTCGGTGCTGGACAACCGCAAGCTCCAGCAGGATTTCGGCATCGTGTTGCCGGGCTGGCGACAGGGCTTGGAGCACGTCATCGCCGAATTGGCCCCCTGACCACGCAGGGCACCGCAGGAGCGCACTTCCGTGCGCGACGAAGCCTTTTCCGGTAAGGCCCCATCACGCACGGAAGTGCGCTCCTGAGATGCCTTCGGCTCAGCTGCGGCCGTAGGTGTCCTCGAAGCGCACGATGTCGTCCTCGCCGAGGTAGCTGCCGGATTGCACTTCGATCAGCTCCAGCGGCAGCTTGCCGGGGTTGCGCAGGCGGTGGGTGACGCCGAGCGGGATGTAGGTGCTCTGGTTCTCGCTCAGCAACAGCACTTCCTCGCCACGGGTGACCTCGGCAGTGCCGCTGACCACCACCCAATGCTCGGCGCGGTGGTGGTGCATCTGCAGGCTCAGCGTGCCACCGGGTTTCACGGTGATGCGCTTGACCTGGAAACGCTCGCCATTGTCGATCGAATCGTAGGCGCCCCACGGGCGGTAAACCTTGCGGTGCCACGTCGCCTCGCTGCGGCCTTCGGCCTTGAGCCGTGCCACCACGTCCTTGACCTCCTGCATGCGGTCAGCCTTGCCGACCAGCACCGCATCGTCGGTTTCCACCACCACCACGTCGTCCAGCCCGACCAGCGCCACCAGCCGTTCGCCATAGGCGTAGGTGTTGCGGCAGTCGATGGCGATGACGTCGCCGCGGTGGGCGTTGCCGTGGTCATCCTGGGTGGAAACATCGCGCAGCGCGGTCCACGAGCCGACGTCGTTCCAGCCGGCGTCCAGCGCCACCACCACCGCGTCGGCGGTCTTTTCCATCACCGCGTAGTCGATGGAATCGGAGGGTACCGAGGAAAATGCCGCGGCATCGAGCCGGGTGAAGTCGGCGTCGCGGCGCGCGCCTTGCCACGCGCTGCGGCAGGCTTCGAGCATGGCCGGATTGAAGCGCGCCAACTCGCCGAGGTAACGCGAGGCGCGAAACAGGAACATGCCGCTGTTCCACAGGTAGTGGCCGCTGGCGACGTAGTCGGTGGCTGTGGCCAGATCGGGCTTCTCGACGAAGCGCTCGACCGCGCGCGCGCCAACGCCGGGCGCGGCCTTGATGTAGCCGTAGCCGGTTTCCGGGCCGCTGGGGACGATGCCGAAGGTGACCAGCTTGCCGGTTTCCGCTGCACCTGCGGCCAACCGCACCGCGGCGTGGAAGGCGGCTTCGTCGGCGATCACGTGGTCCGAAGGCAGCACCAGCAGCAGCGGGTCTTCGCCATTGCGCGTGGCTTCCAGCGCGGCCACGGCAATGGCCGGGGCGGTGTTGCGGCCAACCGGTTCGAGGATGATCGCCTGCGGCTGCGCGCCAACCTGTTGCAACTGTTCGGCGGCGACGAAGCGGTGCGCCTCGTTGGCGATCACCAGCGGCCCGTGCGCGGCGATGGCGGCCACGCGCTGCCAGGTGGCTTGCAGCATGGTCGCCGTGCCGGCCAGCGGCAGGAATTGCTTGGGGTAGGCTTCGCGCGACAGCGGCCACAAACGGGTGCCGGAGCCACCGGACAGGATGACGGGAGTGATGTCGTTCATGGCAGGGCCTCAGGCCGTAAGCAGGGTGGAGATTTCGTCGGTACGCGCCTGCATCAGTGCGGCATCGCCACGCGCTTCGACGTTGAGCCGCAGCAGCGGCTCGGTGTTGGAACTGCGCAGGTTGAAGCGCCAGTTGCCGAAGTCGGCGCTGATGCCGTCGGTGTGGTCCAGCAGCGGCGACTGCGCGGCGAAATGCTGCATCACCCGTTCGACAGCGGCGGTGGCGTCGGCCACCTTGAAATTGATCTCGCCGCTGCACGGATAGGCGGCCATGCGGTCTTCCACCCAGTCGGCCAGCGAACGGCCCGACTCGCTGACCAATGTGGCGATCAGCAGCCACGGGATCATGCCCGAGTCGGCATAGGCGAACTCGCGGAAATAATGGTGCGCACTCATTTCGCCGCCGTACACCGCGTTCTCGGCGCGCATCTTCTCCTTGATGAAGGCATGGCCGCTCTTGCACAGCACCGGCACGCCGCCGGCCGCCTCGACCATTTCCACCGTGTTCCACACCAGTCGCGGGTCGTGCACCACCTTGCCGCCCGGGTTGCGCACCAGGATCGCCTGCGCCAACAGGCCGACCAGGTAATAGCCCTCGATGAAGCGGCCGTTGTGGTCGAAGAAGAAGCAGCGGTCGAAATCGCCATCCCAGGCGATGCCGAAATCGGCGGCGTGCGCGCGCACCGCCTCGGCGGTGGCGGCGCGGTTCTCCGGCAGCAGCGGGTTGGGGATGCCGTTGGGGAAGTTGCCATCCGGTTCGTGGCAGATGCGCACGAATTCGAACGGCAGGTGTGGCGCGAGCAGGTCGATGATGGCACCGGCACCACCGTTGCCGGCGTTGACCACCAGCTTCAACGGTTTGAGTTTGGCGGCATCGACATGCGACAGCAGGTGCGCGATGTAGGCACTCTTGTCGTGCCGTTCGACCTGCCCGGCACGCGGTGCTTCGGCGGGTGCGTCATCGGCGGCCACCGCGTCGGAAATGGCGAACAGGCCGGTATCCGAGCTGATCGGCCGCGCCTGCTCCTTGACCAGCTTCATGCCGTTGTAGTCCATCGGGTTGTGGCTGGCGGTGACCATTACCCCGCCGGCCGCGCCGAGATGGTCGGTCTGGAAATAGACTTCCTCGGTGCCGCACAGGCCGATGTCGATCACCTCGCGGCCTTCACCGCGCAAGCCGGCCGCCAATGCGTCCTGCAAGCCGGGGCTGGTCAGGCGCACGTCATGGCCCAGCACCACCGCGCCTTCACCCAGCCGCGCCGCCAGTGCCTTGCCGATCTTGCGCGCGAGTTCCTCGTTGAGTTCTTCGGGCACGCGGCCGCGGATGTCGTAGGCCTTGAATGCGGGAAGCGGCATGCGGGCAACCTGTCGATGTGAGGAAAGACGCCCAGTTTAGTCGCTTGGCGGTGAGTGGGCCGCTCGCGGCTGGACGAAGGTCCAAGGGGTGCGGCCTGCGGCTGCGGCTAGAATGCGGACATCTTTCGACTGCAGGCGTGATGCGATGAGCGATCCCTCAACTTCGAGCGGGCGGCGCGGCAAGGTGTATGCCAGCGCGGCCGAGGCCCTGGACGGCATCGTTGCCGATGGGCAGACCCTGGCTGTTGGCGGCTTCGGCCTGTGCGGCATTCCCGAGGCGTTGATCGCCGCCCTGCGCGACAGCGGGGTCAAGGGCTTGACCGCCATTTCCAATAATGCCGGCGTCGATGGTTTCGGCCTCGGCCAATTGCTGGCCACGCGCCAGATCAGGAAGATGATTTCGTCCTACGTGGGCGAGAACAAGGAGTTCGAGCGGCAGTTCCTGGCCGGCGAACTGGAGCTGGAATTCAACCCGCAGGGCACCCTGGCCGAGCGCCTGCGTGCCGGCGGTGCCGGCATTCCCGCCTTCTTCACCGCCACCGGCTACGGCACAGTGGTGGCCGAGGGCAAGGAAACCCGGCAGTTCGACGGCAAGCACTACGTGATGGAAACCGCGCTGCGCGCCGACGTGTCGCTGGTCAAGGCGTGGAAGGCCGACGCCGCCGGCAACCTGGTGTTCCGCAAGACCGCGCGCAACTTCAACCCCGCCTGCGCGATGGCCGGCAAGGTCTGCGTGGTGGAAGTGGAGGAAATCGTGCCGGTGGGCGCGATCGAGCCGGACCAGGTGCACCTGCCGGGCATCTACGTGGACCGCATCGTGTTGAACGCAACGCCGGAGAAGCGCATCGAACAGCGCACCGTGCGTGCCGAAGGAGGCAACTGAGATGGCCTGGACCCGTGACGAAATGGCGCAGCGCGCCGCGCGCGAATTGACCGATGGCGCCTACGTGAACCTGGGCATCGGCCTGCCGACGATGGTCGCCAACCACATCCCCGAGGGCGTGGACGTGTGGCTACAGTCGGAAAACGGCCTGCTCGGCATCGGCCCGTTCCCGACCGAGGCCGAGATCGACGCCGACCTGATCAACGCCGGCAAGCAGACCGTCACCGCGCGTGCCGGCGCCAGCTATTTCGGCAGCCATGACAGCTTCGCGATGATCCGCGGCGGCCACATCAACCTGGCCATCCTCGGCGCCATGCAGGTCACCGACAAGGGTGACCTCGCCAACTGGATGGTGCCCGGCAAGATGGTCAAGGGCATGGGCGGGGCGATGGACCTGGTGGCCGGCGTGCAGCGCGTGGTGGTGCTGATGGAGCACACCGCCAAAAACGGCGAGCACAAGATCCTGCCCGAGTGCACCCTGCCGCTGACCGGCGTGGGTGTGGTCAGCCGCATCATCACCGACCTGGCAGTGTTCGACGTCACCGAGGCCGGGTTGAAGCTGGTGGAAACCGCGCCGGGCGTGGAGCCGGAAGAGCTGAAGGCCCGGACCGGCGTGGCGTTCGTGCAGGGTTGATGCAGGAAGCCACGAACGGGACCGGTGGGGTGCGCCGGTCCCGTTTCAGTTGCGTTGTGCGTAGCTGTAAGGCTCGTGCGGGTTGAATGGAATGCCGAGCAACTCGGCAGCCGTGGTCATTCTGAAACCCGCATGGCGCGCCGCCAGGGAGAATGTCCGTTCGATCGCATGCGCCAGGGTGCCATCCACTTGGCCGGCTTCGGCATCGAACCGCGAAGGCTGGAGATGGGTGTCGAGGATGGGCCGCAGGGCAGTCAAGCGTGCCCAGAACATGCTTCCGGCGATGAAGGTGTCGTGGTTGACGTCGGCTTCGTCCAGACCGAACTGGCTCAGCAGGACACGCACGTTGCGCTCGTTGGCTCCCCAATAGAAATTCAGCGGCTGGACGTGGCCTTCCGGTGCAACCAGCCCCAGGTCGGCTTGACTGCGGAAAGCCTGCACGATCTTCGACGCCCTGTCCGCTGCCAGCAGGCGCCCGGTCAATTCGTTCCGCCACTGCTCGCCATCCTGGCGGTGGGTTGATTGCTTGGTGTGCAGCTTGAGCACCACGTCTTCGCCTTCTTCCAGCAGGCGCTCGGCGACCTGCAGGAAGGGCAGGATGTCGCGGCCGCGATTGGCGAAGGCATGCACTTCGACGTCCATGCCGCGTGCCCTCGCAACCCGCTCGATCTCGGCTCGCCGCTGCGGTGAAGTGGTGGCGACGATGCGCCATTGCAGCCCGCTGGCTGCCAATGCCTGCAGCAGTTCGTCGAAAACGTCCGGGTACCATGCGTGGACGATGGCGCAGGGGCGTACCGGGGCGGCGGCGGCCGGCGACAAGGCTTGCCGCGTGGCCTCCAGCCAGGCATGCCCCAGCCGTGCATCCGGCTCCAGCACTGCACCTTCGGCCCATTCGTTCCAGGCATTGATGAAGACCAGGCGTCGTGCGATGGGGACGGCTGACAGCCGTTCGTGCACGGTTGTGCGCAGCCAGTCGCGATAGCCGCGCGGTGATGCATGCAGATAGACGCGGCCCTCGCCCGGACGACGCGGTTCGTTGTCCCAGCCGGGATTCACGCCGGGATGGAGCGTGTAATCCGGCAAGGGGCGCGAAGCGGATTCGCGGGCCAGTTCGCGCCAATCGCGGACATCGCCATTGAAGTCGGGGTTGAGCAGCCATTGCTGTCCCGACAGCGAGGCCGGGTTGCTCATGTTCGGCGGGAATTCGACCGCCGAATCGAAGCCGATGCTGCGCGGGTCCGGGCGCTCGAATCCCTGCACGCAGGCCAGGTGGATCTCGCCGATGTCATGGTCACGGCACCACTGCCGCCAGCGTTGTGCCGTCGTCCGCGCATTGGGCAGCAGGTGCGGGCGATAGACCAGCAGCATCGGCCTGTCATCGATCTTCAGCGCACGACGGTCACGCAGGTAGGGCGCGATGTGGGCGATGAATGCCAGGTCGTCTTCGGCGCTGTGCTGTTGGCCGATCAACACCTCCCCGTCACGCCCGTCCCAGCGCCGGGTCCAGTTCTCGTTGGCCCAGCACAGGCAGAACGGCAGCTCGATGCCGTCATCGGCCAGCCACTGTTGCAGCGGCGCCTCCATCAGGGTGCGGCCATCGAACCAGTAGAAATAGAAGCAGAACGCGCCAATGCCGTACTCGGCCGCCAGGCGCGCCTGATCGCGCATCACTTGCGGATTGCGCAGGTCGTAGAAACCGAGATCCGCCGGCAGGCGGGGTTGGCAATGACCCTCGAACTGCGGCAGGGCACGGGTGACATTGCGCCATTCGGTGAAGCCTTTGCCCCACCATTCATCGTTTTCGGCAAATGCGTGGAACTGCGGCAGGTAGAAGGCAACCAGTGTTGCCGGCAGCGGCGAAGGCAGGGCGGCCTTGCGATGGGGAACATGGCCTATCGCCGGTTCATCGGCCTTGTGCAGCAACCGGGAGACGCGCGGCATGGCATCGCCGGTTTCGGGCGGACGACCGCGCGCCTGGGCGGGAACCAGACTGCCAAAGTGGCCCAGCAATTGGCCACGCAGTTTGTCACGCCGGGCATCGGAGAGCGGCAGCGCACGAAACAGCCGTCGCAGGAGTTGATGGAGCATCCGATGCAGGGAGCGAAGTGGCATTGATCGTGGCGTCAGGCGGTATGAGGGAGGGCGTGCAACGTGGAAAGCGGGCCGCTCTCCGGGAGTCAGGCGGGGATTCTAGGCCAATGGCTGGCCGGGCCATCGGGGCGTGCGGATGCATTTCCTTTACAATCCGCGGCCTTCCGACTAAACGATGCCGTGTTGATGCCTCCCAAGCCGATGTCCCCCACCGGGAAATTGTTCGCCGCCGCGGCCTTCATCGAGGGTGCCACCTGGGCCGGGCTGCTGGTCGGCATGCTGCTCAAGTACGGTACCCAGACCACCGAACTGGGGGTCTGGTTGTTCGGCCGCTTGCATGGGTTGGCCTTCGTGCTCTACGTGGTGGTCAGCGTGTATGCCGGCATCCGCCAGCGCTGGCCGCTGTGGGCGTTGTTGCTGGCGCTGCTGGCGGCAGTGCCGCCGCTGGTCACCGTGCCGTTGGAGTGGTGGTTCCGCCGCCGCGGCCTGCTGTCGCCGCTGCGCTGAGTCAGCGGCATCAAGGGGGCAGGGCCATCCTCCGGGGGAATGCGCTCCGGGAATGCCGACAAGGGGTTCGAACGGGCGCACACTATGCCGATTCTGGCGGTGTGTCTTCGCGGTCCGTTTAGGTTCGATCTTCTAGATTTCCCCGCTTGCCTGCCTCTGGAGTTCCCCACGTGAACCACGGAAACCGTGCTTTCCGCCGTGTTGCCTGCCCGCTGGCGGTGGCCATGCATTTCCGCAAGGCGCCTGCCCGCAGGTGGCGTCTTCCATGACGACAGCGCAGAACATCGCCGGCGCCGTGGATGCCGGCAACGCGGTCCTGCCGGCGGAGCATCCATTGCCGATGCCCGAGCAGTCGCTGCGGCAGGGGCATTTGCGCGGGCGCAGGCAAGGTACCTCGCCGCCGAACATCGCAGCGCGGCGCTTGTACGTGTTCGGTACCACCGCGGCGATGACGCTGGCGGCGGCGTGGCTGATGCTGCAGGTGTTGGCCAAGGGTGGCATCAGCGTGCTCGAAGCCTGCCTGCTGGGCCTGTTCGTGCTGCTGTTCGCCTGGGTGGCGTTGTCTTTCGTCAGTAGCCTGGCTGGCTTGCAGGCGCTGCTGCGCGGGCGTCGCAAGTTGGGCATTTGTCCCGATGCGCCGCTGCCGGTATTGCGCAGCCGCACCGCGCTGCTGATGCCGACCTACAACGAGGACCCGCGGCGGATGATGGCCGGCTTGCAAGCCATCGTCGAGTCGGTGGCAGCCACCGGGCAACTGGATCGTTTCGATTTCTTCGTGCTCAGCGACACCACGCGCGCGGCCATCGGCCAGGCCGAGGAGCAGGTGTTCGCGCGCCTGGTCGAGGCCACCGGCGGGGCCGGGCGGCTTTTCTACCGGCGCCGCGCCGACAACAGCGGCCGCAAGGCCGGCAACATCGCCGACTGGGTGCGCCGCTTCGGCGGTGCCTACCCGCAGATGCTGATCCTGGACGCGGACAGCCTGATGACCGGCGAGGTCATCGTGCGGCTGGTGTCGGCGATGGAGAACCACCCCGGCGTCGGCCTGATCCAGTCGCTGCCGTCGGTGGTCGGCGGGCGCACAGCGTTCGCGCGCATGCAGCAGTTTGGCGGCCGCGTCTATGGCCCGGTGATGGCCTACGGCGTGGCCTGGTGGCATGGCGCGGAGAGCAATTATTGGGGCCACAACGCGGTGATCCGCACCCGCGCCTTCGCCGAGCAGGCCGGCCTGCCGGAGCTGCCGGGGCGCAAGCCGTTCGGTGGCCACGTGCTCAGCCACGATTTCGTCGAGGCGGCGCTGATGCGCCGTGGCGGCTGGGCCGCGCACATGGTGCCCTACCTGCATGGCAGTTACGAAGAAGGCCCACCGACGCTGACCGACCTGCTGATCCGCGACCGTCGCTGGTGCCAGGGCAACTTGCAGCACTCCAAAGTGGTCACCGCTGCCGGCCTGCACTGGGTAAACCGCGTGCACATGTTGATCGGCATCGGCCATTACTTCACTGCGCCGATGTGGGCGATGCTGATGCTGATCGGCATGGCCATTCCGCTGTTCCAAGGGGGCATAGATCTTGCGGAGGAACTACACCTGCGGCTGTCGCCGCTGCATTACTGGCGCGGCGTGGACGAGCAGGGCGTGCTGTGGGTGTTCGTGGTGACGATGGCGGTGCTGCTGGCACCCAAGGCGATGGGCTACGTGGCGATGCTGGCTTCGCGGAAGGAGCGTAGTGGTTGCGGTGGTGCGTTGCGCGCGCTGTTGAGCGTGCTGCTGGAAACGGTGCTGGCTGCGCTGATGGCGCCGGTGGTGATGTACGTGCAGTCGCGCGGTGTGGCCGAGGTGCTGTCCGGCAGGGATTCGGGCTGGGACGCGCAGCAGCGCGATGATGGCAGTGTTTCCTGGGCGGCGCTGCTGCGCAGCTACGGTGGGTTGAGCGTGTTCGGCCTGGCGATGGGGGCGATGGCCTACGCGGTATCGCCATCGTTGGCGGCGTGGATGGCGCCGGTGGTGATCGGTATGGTGCTGGCGGTGCCGGTGGTGGGGATCACTTCGTCGCGCAAGGTCGGTGACTGGTTGCGTCGGCATCGGTTGCTGTCCATTCCGGAGGAAAGCGCGCCGCCGCCGGTGTTGGTGCGGGCGGCCGAGTTGCGGGCCGCGGCGGTGGAAGCCCCTCTCCCTCCGGGGTGAGACGGCACGGCTTGCGCGCCATTTGCACGCGTGCTTTTGAACGCCGATGCAGCTGGCGTGGGCCGGGGCGCGGGCTTGAGCCCCTCTCCCACCGGGAGAGGGGTTGGGGTGAGGGGCGGCGAAGTCCTGATGTTCCCGATGTCGGGTGGACAGGAAAGGCAAAGGCTTTCACTCCTGCTTCGCAGGAGCGAGCCACCTTTCTTTGCTCGTGCAAAGAAACGTGGCCCAAAGAAAGCACGGCCGGACGCGAGCCGATGCGGCTGCGCCGCATCGGTTCCCTGCGCTCCTCGCGGAACGAGGGGACGGCGCACAACTCGCTTCGCTCAGACACGTACGCCTCTTCGCCCCTCGTTCCACTGCGGTGCTCGGCTCGCTTTACGGCGGGGAAGTCAAAAGCCTGAAAGCAAAATCACGAGCAACGGCAGGCGTTCCGTTGGCGCAGGCATAATGCGTCCCGGTCCCTTGGAGTCGCATGCAATGCTGGAAACGGTGGAACAGCAGACCGGCGCGTCGCCGGAATGGTCGGTGATCTGGCTGCACGGGCTGGGGGCGGATGGCCATGATTTCGCGCCGATCGTGCCGGAGCTGGTGCGCCCGCACTGGCCGGCAATCCGCTTCGTGTTCCCGCATGCCCCCAAGCGCCCGGTCAGCATCAACAACGGCCTGCCGATGCGCGCGTGGTACGACATCACCAGCATGGATTTCCGCAATCGCGCCGATGCGGCGGGCGTGGCCGAGTCGGTGGCGCAGGTCGAGGAATTGATCGCGCGCGAGCAGGAGCGCGGTATTCCGCTCGAACGCATCCTGCTGGCCGGCTTTTCGCAAGGCGGGGCGATCACCTTGTCCGCTGGCTTGAAGCGCCGGCAACCGTTGGCCGGGCTGGTTGCCCTGTCCACCTATCTCCCGGAAGTGGATACCGCCGCCGCGCAACTGGTCGCGGGCGCCACCGCGCAGCCGGTGTTCATGGCCCACGGCAGCGGCGACCCGGTGATCCCGGTGCAGGTCGCCGAGCACAGCATGCAGGTGCTGAAGGAACTGGGCTTCGGCGTGGAATGGCACCGCTACCCGATGGCGCACCAGGTCTGCGCCGAGGAAATCCACGCGCTGGGCGACTGGTTGCAGGCCCGCTTCGCGCAGCCGTGAGCGGCATCGCGGAATAGCCCGATCACCGCCCGCACCGCATCGGGGATGGCTAACATGGCGTCCTCGGGGGAATTGGCAGACGAGAGAAGGGCGATGCAGGTGCTCATTGCCGACGATGAACCGCTGGCGCGTGGGCGCCTGCGCGCGCTGCTTGCCGCGCATGCCGACGTGCACGTGCTGGCCGAGGCCGGCAACGGTGACGAGGCGCTGGCGGCCTGCATGGTGACGCCACCGGACCTGGTGCTGCTGGACATCGCCATGCCCGGCAGCGACGGATTGGCCGTGGCGCGGCAACTGGCGCAGTTGCAGCCGCGTCCGGCGGTAGTGTTCTGCACCGCCTACGATGCGCACGCGCTGTCGGCGTTTGAAGCGGCGGCCATCGATTACCTGATGAAGCCGATCCGCGCCGAGCGGCTGGCGGTCGCGCTGGAACGGGCTCGCACCTTCCTCGCCGGCCGCGCCCCGGCAGCAGGCACGACCACGCGCAAGGCACTGTGCGCACGCCTGCGCGGCAGCTTGCGACTGATCCCGCTGGAAGACGTGCTCTACCTGCAGGCCGACGAGAAGTACGTGGTGGTGCACCACGTCCACGGAGAGGACTTGATCGAGGAGCCGCTGCGCGCGCTGGAAGAAGAATTCTCCGCGCAGTTCGTGCGCATCCACCGCAATTGCCTGGTGGCGCGGCCGCGCCTGCGCGAGTTGCGGCGGACGCCCGCCGGGCAGGTGCAGGCGCTGCTCCACGACGTGCCGCAACCACTGGAAGTCAGCCGCCGCTGCGTGGCCGCGCTGAAGGCGGAACTGGCCCGGGCGTGAGCACTGCGCCGATAATGGCGCCATGAACATGCTGCGCATCGCTACCCGAAAGAGCCCGCTTGCCCTGTGGCAGAGCGAACACGTCGCCGACCGTCTGCGCCAGGCACACCCGGGGTTGGTGGTCGAACTGGTGCCGATGAGCACGCGCGGCGACGAGGTGCTGGACCGCTCGCTGGCTGCCATCGGCGGCAAGGGCCTGTTCCTGAAGGAACTGGAGCTGGCGATGCTGCGCGGGCAGGCCGATTGCGCGGTGCATTCGCTCAAGGACGTGCCGATGGAGCTGGACGCTCCGTTCGCGCTGCCGGCCATCCTGCAACGTGCCGACCCGGCCGACGCCTTCGTCTCCAACCACTACGCCACGCTGGACGCGCTGCCGCCCGGTGCCTGCGTCGGCACCTCCTCGCTGCGCCGCCAGGCGCAACTGCGCGCGCTGCGCCCGGACCTGCAATCGCGCGACCTGCGCGGCAACGTCAACACCCGCCTGGCCAAGCTCGATGCCGGCAATTACGACGCCATCATCCTTGCCTGTGCGGGGCTGGAGCGGCTGCAGCTGGGCGCGCGCATCGCCGACCGCCTGCGCGCGCCGCAGTGGCTGCCGGCGCCGGCACAAGCGGCAGTGGCGGTGGAATGCCGGGCCGATGCGACCGAGGTGATCGCGCTGTTGGCGGTGCTGGACGACGCCCGCACCCGGCCCTGCGTGGAGGCCGAGCGGGCGATGAACCGCGCGTTGGACGGCAGTTGCCACGTGCCGGTGGCCGGGCTGGCGCAGTGGCGCGGCGAGGATTTGTGGCTGCAGGGCCTGGTGGGCGGTGTGGCCGATGGCCGCAGCGTCCGCGCCGAGGCGCAGGGGCCGGGCAGCGACCCGGAGGCGGTGGGTCGCGAGGTGGCACGGCAACTGCTGGAGGCCGGCGCCGGCGAGTTGTTGCAGTAAGGCAGGGAGCGGGGAGCAGGGAGCAGGGAATGGAAGTGCGGTGAGGGCTCGTGATGTCCCGCAGGGAATCATTTCCCCGCTCGGCTTCCCATGCCGCGTTGTACCGTCATTCCCCGTTCCCTTTTCCCTATTCCCGGCTTCTTACTTGAAGCTGTAAACCACGTTCATCGTGGCCAGCGTGTCGGTCTTGCGCTTGTCCTCGGTCACGTCGCTGTTGTAACGCGCCTGCCAGCCGGCCTTCAGCGCGAAATGGCTGTTCATCGCCACCGAAACGCCGAAGTCGTTCTGCGCGAAGGTGTTGTACGAGCCGGATTCGACCAGCAACGTGTTGACCAGCTCGGTGTTGTCGGTGATGCCGAATTTCAGGTCGAACAGGCCGCGGCCGATCAGCCCGGTGCGGTTCTCGTCGGTCGCCGCTTCGTGCGAGCGGCGCACACCGGGGCCGATCTGGGTGTCCAGCACCAGCCGTTTGCCGTCGATCAGGCGGGTACCGTAGCCAAGACCGAAGCTGCCCTGGCGGTCATAGGTGGCGAAGTCGTCGCGCTCGTAGCGCACCGTGGCGGTCAGCTGACGGTGTTCGCCCAATTGCAACGCGCTGCCGGCGCCGGCGGTGTAGCGGTTGGCCGTGGTCTGGCGCTTGCGGCGGGTGCTGCCGTCGTCGGCGGTTTCGGTGTATTCGGCGCTGGAGCGCAGGCCGAACAGGTCCATGCTGTGCACCCAGTCATCGTCGGTGTAGCGCAGCTTCAGGCGGCCGTTGAAACTTTCGGTGGTGCTGTTGCCGTGGGCGGAAGCGAAGCCGAGTTCACCACCGCTGCCGCTCCAGGGCGAGGACATGGCAGCGGCATCGGAAGCGTCGTCGGCCCACGCCGAGGGGGCGCACAGCAGTAGCGGCAGGAACAGGGAAGCGCGCAACGACATCGTGAAATCTCCGGGCAGGGGCGGGGATGGGAACGTTTTCATGATAACGGATGCCCCCTGCACGGCCGCCCGGGCGCGGCACCGGCTTCATTCGCGGTTCGGGCTGGGCGGGCACGGCGCCACGGCCCGGACTCGGACATAATCGGCGCATGGACCGCTACGAACGCATCAACGCGCTGCACCGCCAGCTCAAGTCCGCCCGCTACCCGGTCACGGTGGCGCAGTTGCAGGACGCACTGGGCTGCTCCCGCGCCACCGTCTACCGTGACCTGGCCTTCCTGCGCGATGCGCTGATGGCACCGGTGGAGGGCGACGGCGAGGCCGGTTTCCGTTACCAGAGCGGGGAGAGCGACCGCTTCGAGCTGCCCGGCCTGTGGCTCAGCTCCGAGGAATTGCATGCGCTGCTGGCTTCCCAGCACCTGCTGTCGCGTACCGGCGGCGGGGTGCTGTCGGCGGTGCTGGCGCCGCTGCAGCAGCGCATCGAGAGCCTGCTGGCGGCGCAGGCCGGGGCATCATCGTGGCCGGTGGAGCGGGTGCGGGTTATTCCGCACCGCGGCCGCAAGCTGGACGAGGCCAGTTTCCGCACCGTGGCCTCGGGCGTGCTGGAGCGCAGGCAACTGTCCTTCGACTACCGCGCACGCTCCACCGACGAGGTGACCCGGCGCAACGTCTCGCCGCAACGCATTACCCACTACCGCGACAACTGGTACCTGGACGCCTGGGACCACGGCCGCGAGGCGCTGCGCAGCTTCGCGGTGGACCGCGTCCACAAGGCGCGGGTAATCGACCAACCGGCGCATGACATCGCCGATGACGAGTTGGACGCGCAACTGGGCGCGGGTTACGGCATCTTCTCCGGCGCGCCCAAGGGCTGGGCGACCATCGTGTTCAGCGCCAAGGCCGCGCGCTGGGTTGCCGACGAGCACTGGCATTCGAAGCAGCAGGGGCGCTTCCTGGCCGATGGCCGCTACGAACTGAAGGTGCCGTACAGCGTCTCACGCGAACTGCTGATGGACGTTCTGCACTACGGCTCGGATGCGGAGATCATCGAGCCGCAGGCGCTGCGCGAGCAGGCCAAGACACTGCTGGAACTGGCATTGAGCAACTACGGATAAAGCCAGGGCCGCATCGCACCCCGCCCCGGCTTGATCCACATCAAGGGGCACATGCGCGCAGCTTGCAAGAATCGGCGGCCCCGACCGCGTGACTGCAGCATGGCCTTCCACGACTTGCGCAATTTCCTGCAGCATCTGGCCGCGCAGGGCCAACTGCGTGAACTCGACATGCCGGTGGACCCGGAGCTGGAAAGCACCGCGCTGAGCCTGCGCGCGCTCAAGGCCGAAGGCCCGGCGCTGTTGATGCCGGCTCCCGGTTCGGCGCACCGGCAACTGGGCAACCTGTTCGGCCACCGTCGCCGCATCGAGCTGGCGCTGGCCGGGCGGCCGCTGGCTTCGCTGCGTGAACTCGGCGAATTGCTGGCCGCAATCAAGGAGCCGCGCTGGCCGGGTAATTTGCGCCAGGCGCTGACGCAGTGGCCGGAGCTGGCACAACTGGCGCACGTGGCGCCGCGGCGGGTGCGCGAAGCCGCGTTCGACGAGGACGTGCGCAGCGGCGAGGCGGTGGATTTGGCCGCGCTGCCGATCCAGCGTTGCTGGCCCGAGGACGCCGGCAAGTTGATCACCCTCGGGTTGGTCATCACCCGTGGCACGCGCCAGCAGCGGCAGAACGTGGCGATCTACCGCCAGCAGGTGATTGGCCGTAACCGCGTGATCATGCGCTGGCTGCCGCACCGCGGCGGCGCGCTGGACTTCGCCGACTGGCAGGCCGCGCACCCCGGTAAACCCTTTCCGGTGCTGGTGGCGATCGGCGCCGACCCGGCCACCTTGCTGGCAGCGGTGGCGCCGGTGCCCGACACCTTGTCCGAATACGAATTCGCCGGGCTGCTGCGCGGCGCGCGTACCCATGTCTGGCACAGCGAGCTGACCGGACTGGACGCGCCGGCCGGCAGCGAGATCCTGCTGGAAGGCTTCATCCACCCGGACGACACCGCGCTGGAAGGCCCGTTCGGCGACCACACCGGCTACTACAACGCGCAGGCGCATTTCCCGGTGCTCACCATCGAGCGCATGCGCCTGCGCCGCGATGCCATCTACCACGGCAGCTACATGGGGCGGGCACCGTTCGACGAACCCTCGGTATTGTCGGCGGCGCTGAACGACGTGTTCGTGCCGATCCTGCGCAAGGTGTTCCCCGAAATCGTCGATTTCTACCTGCCGCCGGAAGCGTGTTCGTACCGCATCGCGGTGGTGTCCATCCGCAAGCAGTACGCCGGCCATGCGCGACGGGTGATGATGGGCATCTGGTCGTACCTGCGCCAGTTCACCTATACCAAATTCGTCATCGTCACCGACGAGGACATCGACGTGCGCGACTGGTCGCAGGTGATCTGGGCGGTGTCCACGCGGGTGGACCCGGCGCGCGACAGCATGCTGGTGGAGAACACGCCGATCGACTACCTCGATTTCTCCAGCCCGACGCCGAACCTGGGCTCCAAGCTCGGGCTGGACGCCACCAACAAATGGCCGGCCGAAACCAGCCGTACCTGGAGCAGGCCGATCCGGCTCGACCCGGCGGTGGAAAAGCGCGTGGACGCGCTGTGGCGCGCGGTGCTGGCGGGCTGATTCAGTCCACCGCGGCGTCCCATTGCGGGTCGTCGAACAATCGCGGGTATTGCGCCAGCGCCTGCTGCATCTGTGCGATTTCCGCCCGTGGTACCTGCGGCGAGGTGCGCACTGCCTCGGCACCGGCCATGAAGGTGGCCAGCAGCCCGTGCAGCGCCATGTCGGCGTCGGGTTCCAGCTTGCAGTTGGCGAAGATGTTGGCGATGGCCTCGTCGATCAGCGCGACCGTGGCCGTGGCCTGGGCAATGCCCATGTGGCCGTGTTCGTAATGCTCCAACCCCTCCACCGCCACGCGGATCTTGCGCATGCCCTCGCGCAGCGGTGCATCACCGGGCCATTGCTGCGCCGGTGCCACGACGGCGCCGGCATGCGCGTCGTGTGCGTGCGCGTGTGCATCGTGCTGGGAGTATGCGGTTGCCGGCAATGCGAGCAGGCCGGCGACAAGCAGCGTGGCGGTGGCAAACGGGATCACGTATCGCATCGATGGCTCCGGGTTCGATGGGCATCGCGCCCATGCTTTCGGTGCAGCATTGCAGATGTCCGGGGCGTTCCCCATGACCCATGTCAAAAGCAGCGGCCGGTGCTGCTTGATCCAGGTCAAGGACGCATGCGGACGCGCACCGGATCATGCCCGCTCCTTCAGCCGGAGCCTTCCGCATGCAACTGGTGTGTCCCGCTGGCAACCTGCCAGCCCTGCAGGCGGCGGTGGATGCGGGGGCCAACGCGGTCTATGCGGGTTTCCGCGACCAGACCAACGCGCGCGCCTTCCCCGGCCTGAACTTCTCCGACGACGAACTGCGCGCCGGCATCCGCTATGCGCATGCGAAGAACGCCAAGGTCTACCTGGCGCTGAACACCTACCCGGACAGCGTGCGCCTGAAGGACTGGCACGCAGCGGTGGACAAGGCTGCCGTGTTCGGTGCCGATGCCATCATCGCCGCCGAGATGGCGGTGCTGGACTACGCCGCTCGCACGCACCCCGCGCTGGCGCGCCATCTCTCGGTGCAGGGCAGCGCCACCACCGCGCCGGCCTTGCGTTATGCCTTCGAGCGCTTCGGCATCAGCCGCGCGGTGTTGCCGCGGGTGTTGTCGATCCAGCAGGTGGAGCGCCTGTGCGAAAAGTCGCCGGTGGCGCTGGAAGTGTTTGCCTTCGGCAGCCTGTGCATCATGGTCGAGGGCCGCTGCCAGTTGTCCAGCTATGTCACCGGTGCTTCGCCAAACCGCCACGGCGTGTGTTCGCCGGCAAAATTCGTGCGCTGGGACGAACAGGACGACGGCAGCCGCAGCGTGCGCTTGAACGATGTGTTGATCGACGAATTCAAGCCGGAAGAACCGGCCGGCTACCCGACCGTGTGCAAGGGCCGCTTCGAGGTCGGTGACGAAATCTTCCATGCGCTGGAAGAACCCACCAGCCTCAACACGATGGAATTGTTGCCGCGGCTGAAGCAGATCGGCGTGACCGCGCTGAAGATCGAAGGCCGCCAACGCGGCGTGGCCTACGTCGGCTCGGTGACGCGCACCTGGCGGCGTGCCATCGACCAGCTCGCAAGCGATGCGGCGCACTGGCAACTCAAGCCGGAATGGCAGGCCGAGCTGTCACGCCACGCCGAGGGCCACCAGACCACGCTGGGCCCGTACCACCGCGCCTGGCATTGAAGGAAGCACAGATGAAACTCAGCCTTGGCCCGTTGCAATACTTCTGGTCGCGCGAGCGCACGCTGGCGTTCTACCGCGAGGCGATCCATTGGCCGGTCGATATCGTCTACCTGGGCGAAACCGTGTGCAGCAAGCGCCGCGAACTGCGCACCGCCGACTGGCTGGCATTGGCCGAAGAACTGGCCGCTACCGGCAAGCAGATCGTGCTGTCGACGCTGGCGCTGATCGAAGCCGAATCCGAGTTGAGCGTGCTCGACCGGCAGGTCTCGCATGGCGGTTTCTGGATCGAGGCCAACGATTTGTCGGCGGTGCAGTTGTGCCGCGAAAAGGGCCGCCCGTTCGTGGCCGGGCCGTCGCTCAACGTCTACAACCATCGCGCGCTGGCGATGCTGGCCGAGGACGGCCTGTGCCGCTGGGTGCCGGGTGTTGAACAGGGCCGCACGCTGATTGGCGAACTGAAGGAGGCCTTCGTCGCCGAGGGTGGTGCGATGCCGGAGCTGGAAGTGACCGCATGGGGCCGGCTGCCGCTGTCGTATTCGGCGCGTTGTTTCACCGCACGTGCGCTGGACGTGCCGAAGGACCAGTGCGGCTTCCGCTGCATCGACTACCCGGATGGCATGCCGCTGGCTACCCGCGAAGGCCGCCCGTTCCTGCGCATCAACGGCATCTCGGTGCAGGGCGAGGAGACCACCGACCTGGGTCCCGAACTGTCGGAACTGCGTGCGCTGGGCGTGGACATCCTGCGCCTTTATCCGCAGGCCGATGGCATGGAAGTGGTGGTGCGGCATTTCGACCACGCGCGCGAAAGCGCGGAGGTTCCGCCGCGGCTCGGCCAGCGCAACGGCTTCTGGCATGGCGAGCCGGGGATGCGGATGGGGGCGTGACGTTGTTTCCTTCTCCCGTCGGGGTGAAGGCGTATGGCCTGTGAGCCACTGGCTCACATACGCCTGAACGCCCGGTGCGCTGCACCGGGCCGGGGCACGGAGTGAGGCGGATGAGGGGCGAGCGGGGTCCATGATGTTTGAAACATCGGGACTCCATTGCCCCTCACCCCAACCCCCGCTCCGCGCCCCGGCCCACGCCAGCGGCGTGGGCGCTCCAAGGCACGCGCGCCAGTGGCGCGCAGGCCGTGCCTTCTCGCCCCGATGGGAGAGGGGCTCTGAAGAAGCAGAGCAATCCGGTGCTCCGCTGCTTTTCTTTCAATCGATCCGGGAATGCGCGCCGAGGTTTTGCGTGCGTTGCAACGCAGCTTCCAGCATTGCCTGCGCCAATGCTGCTTGCCAGCCATGTGCGGCCAGCGCTTCGCATTCCTGCAACGCTGCCTGCAAATCTTCGCCGCTGCGCAGCGGCCCCATTGCCCGCATCATCAATTCGCGCAAGCCGGCAAGACGCGGCGCATCCAGCGATGGTTTTCGCGGTGCCAGCGTGCATTTTCCTTGTGTGTTGCCGGCGTCGGGCAAAGCACTCAACAACGTGCCCAGCCGTCGCCCGAACACCACGCCTTCCAGCAACGAATTGCTGGCCAGGCGGTTTGCGCCATGCACACCGTTGCAGGCTACTTCGCCCACCGCATGCAGGTCCGGCAGCGAACTGCGGCCCTCGGCATCGACGGCAATGCCGCCCATGTGGAAGTGCGCTGCCGGCGTCACCGGAATCGGTTGCAGGCGCGGGTCGATGCCGTGCTGCATGCAGGCGCCGAACACGGTGGGGAAGCGTTCGGGAAATGCACTGATCCGCCGCGCATCCAGCCACGTGCCGCCGTCACGACAACTCTGCCAGACGTGACGTGCGACCACGTCGCGCGGGGCGAGATCGGCCAGCGGATGTACCCCGTCCATCAGCGGGTGGCCTTCCGCATCGAGCAGGCGCGCGCCGGCGCCACGCAGCGCCTCGGTCACCAGTGGCAGGCTGTGCAGGTCGGGCAATGCCAGCGCGGTGGGGTGGAATTGCACGAACTCCAGGTCGCGCAGTACCACGCCCGCGCTCAACGCCAGCGCCAGACCGTTGCCATCGGCATCGGCCGGATTGCTGGTTTGTGCGAACAGGCCGCCGATGCCACCGGTGGCCAGCACCACCGCACGCCCGTGCATTTCCTCGGTGTTGCCATCGGTGTCGCGTACCTGCACGCCGCAGGCACGGCCGTCACGCAGCAACAGGCCATCAACATCCACGTTCGCACGCCGCTGGATGTGTGCTGCGCTGCGCGCGGCTGTGACCAGCGCCTGCATCACCTTTGCACCGGTGGCGTCGCCGCCGGCATGGACGATGCGTGGGCGGTCGTGGCCGCCTTCGCGCCCGAGCTGCAATGCGCCATCGCTGTCGCGGTCGAAGGCCACGCCTTGCCGTTGCAGCCAGCCAATCGCATCGACCGCGTTGCCGGTCAGCAATTCGACTACGGCACGGTCGTTGTGATGGCTGCCGGCCTCGCAGGTGTCGCGCGCATGCGCCTGCGGGGTGTCGCCGCTGCCGATGGACGCGGCGATGCCGCCTTGCGCCAGCCCGCTGGCCGCACCGGCGCCGTTGCGCGCACGGTTGAGCAGCAGCAC
>JBASBF010000024.1:0-7686 GCA_049650985.1 Stenotrophomonas sp.
TGCGCATACTTTCAAAGAACTCGGGAGTGGCCTCAGCGCCGTTTCCCTGTGCCTGACGTTTCCGTCCAGCGAGCCGCCCATTATAGCCGACCTTTCCGACTCGTCAATGCTTCGTTTCCGAAGCCCCAACTCGTCCGCCCCAGCGTCCGAAGACCTTGCCGAAGCGAGCCGCCTATTATGACCGGCTTTTTGCTGACGTCAATACCTTCTTGCGAGGGCCTTGCCGCCGCTTCCTGACACCAACTCATCCCTCCGCCGGTGCCCTGAGGCAGGGGCGCATTCTAGACACTTTGCTGAATACGTCAACGGCCTCGTGGTGCTTGTTGATGTGATGGGCCGGCGTCGGCCATTGGCGCCCGACTCGGCAACGCTCCAGGCGATGGCCGAACGTGGGCCACAATGCCGACCAATCCCAGCCGCTGCCCGCCCGATGGCCGATACCTCCGCACGCTCCTTCTTCCGCGACCTTTCGCTGCCAGCCGTCGTCGCCGGCTTCATCACGGTGCTGGTGGGCTTCGCCAGTTCGGCGGTGATCGTGTTCCAGGCGGCTCAGGCGCTGGGCGCCGGACAGGCGGAAATCGCCTCGTGGATGTGGGCGCTGGGCATCGGCATGGGCGTGGCCTGCATCGGCCTGTCATTGCGCTACCGGATGCCGGTGGTGACGGCGTGGTCCACGCCCGGTGCGGCGATGCTGGTGGTGGGCGTGGGCACGTTGCCGCTGTCCGATGCGATCGGTGCGTTCGTGCTGGCGGCGATGGTGTCGGCAGTGGCCGGGTACTCCGGGATATTCGAAAAAGCGATGCGGCGCGTCCCGGTGTCGCTGGCCTCTGGCATGTTGGCAGGGGTGTTGCTGCGCTTCGGTCTGGACGTGTTCGTGTCGGTGGGTACGCAACCGTTGCTGGTGCTGGCGATGCTCGTCGCTTACCTGGCCGGGCGGCGCCTGTTCCCGCGCTATGCGGTGATCGCCACCTTGCTGGTGGGTGTGGCCATCGCCGCCGGCAAGGGGTTGATGCATGCCGAGCAGGTGCAATTGCAACTGGCGCTGCCGCTGTTCACGCTGCCGACGCTGTCATGGGCGGCGGTGTTCGGCATCGCGCTGCCGTTGTTCATCGTGACCATGACCTCGCAGAACGTACCGGGCGTGGCGGTGTTGAAGGCGTCCGGCTACGACGCGCCGATATCGCCGGTGGTGGGCTGGATCGGCGTGGCCAACACGCTGCTGGCGCCGTTCGGCGCCTATGCGTTGAACCTGGCGGCGATCACCGCGGCAATCTGCATGGGCCGCGAGGTGCACGAGGACCGGGCGCGGCGTTATCCGGCGGCGGTGTGTGCCGGGGTGTTCTACATCGTGATCGGATTGTTCGGGGCAACCGTGGCGGCGGTGTTCGCGGCGTTCCCGAAGGAACTGATTGCCGCACTGGCCGGCATCGCCCTGTTCGGCACCATCGGCAACAGCCTGACGGTGGCGTTGAAGGAGGAAGGCGAGCGCGAGCCGGCGTTGGTGACTTTCCTGGTGACGGCTTCGGGATTGTCGCTGGCCGGAATCGGCTCGACGTTCTGGGGGCTGGTGGCGGGGGTGGTGGCCTTGCTGGTGCTGCGACGGCCTGCTCGCTGATGCCTGCGATATCGCCGCGAACCCGGCCCCTCTCCGCTGGAAGAGGGGCCATGAGCATCAGAGCGGCTTTACTTCGAACACCTGCTTGAGGACGTGGCGGCCGCCGGGTGCCAGTTCGATCACGTCCGGGCCGACGTTGGCCGCCTCGATGCAGATGTAGTTGCGCCAGCCGGCACCGATGTCCTGCATGCGTTGCGCGGCCTGTTCGCCGGCGTTCCACAGCACTGCCGAGTGGCTGCCTTCGGTGCTGATGGCGATGCGGCGGGCGAAACCGGGGTCGCGCAGCTCGTAGTTGCCGCCGGCACGGGTGTAGATGCGGTCGCTGCGGCCGGGGTCACGCGGATCACGCAGGTTCCAGTCGCCCTGTTGCAGGTGGGCGTTGCCGCCATCGAGCTTGTCCAGATAGGTCAGGCCGTCGAGGCCGGTGACATCCACCTTCAGCGCATCGCTGACGTTGAAGTAGTTGTGCAGCGCCTGGGTGAAGGCGAGCGGCTGGCTGCCGGTGTTCTCGGTGAGCAGTTGCTGTTCCAGGGTGCGGCCGATGCGCAGCGTCATGGTCAGGCGCAGCGACAGGCCTTCCAATGCCGGCGGCGCCAGTGTCAGCAGCATCGTGCCATCGGCTTCGCGACGTACCTCGCGCAGTTCCCACGGCACGGTGCGCACGAAGCCGTGCGAGGGCACATCGTTGCCCTGGCCCTGCCGCGAGAAATACGGCCAGCACACCGGGCTGCCGCCGCGGATCGGCGTGGGCGGCTGTTTGGCGAGGGGCGAGAGCCACATCACGTCCGCGCCATCCTTCGGCACGAACGACAGCAACTGGCCACCGAACACGCTGATGGCGGCGGTGGAAAACGGGGTTTCCACCTTCCATGCGATGAAACCGTTGAAATCGCCTGCGCTCAGGCCTTGCATGTCCTTCATTGGAATCCTGCTCCGCACGATGGGGGATTGGGTGAGTTGCGCGTGGTCGGCCGGCAGCTTGAACGCGGTGGCGACGGGAGGTATTGCATCGCGCAGGGCCTGCAGGATGCGGGTGCCGGCGCGGCCGTCGGCGTCGGGCCAGCCCAGCCGCTGCTGCTCGATGCGGATGGCGCGGCGGGTGGCGTCGCCGACCATGCCGTCGGCGCTGCCGATCGGATGGCCACGCGCGAGCAGCAGCGTCTGCAGTTCGCGGCGCCCATTGCGGCCGAGGCCGGGGTCGTCGGTGGGCCATGCCGTCGCCAGCCCGCCGCCGCCACGCAGGCGGTCGGCGAGGGTGGCGATGGCCAGCGCGTAGCTTTCGGCGGCGTTGTAGGAATAGATCGCGTCGTAGTTGCGGAACGCCAGCAGCGCCGGCCCCTTCGCGCCGGCCGGCAGCAGCAGTGCGGCGGCGCTGTCGGCGGCCATCGTCGGCACCTGCAGCGGCGTGCCGTCGGCCAGCACGAGGCCGAGCGTGCGCCATGCGCTCAATGGCTTGCGCTTGCCGCGGCCGGCGAGGGTGGCATCGAAGCCTGCGGGGAGGCGCACTTCCACGCCCCACGGTTGCCCGCTGCGCCAGCCGGCCTGCTTGAGACAGTTGGCGGTGGAGGCCAGCGCGTCGGGAATGCTGGCGACCAGGTCGCGGCGGCCATCACCGTCGCCATCGACCGCGATGCGCGCATAGGTGGAGGGCATGAACTGGGTCTGGCCGAAGGCGCCGGCCCAGGAGCCGGTCAGGCCCTCGCCGGCGAGGTCGCCGCCGTCTATCAGCGTGAGCAGGGCCAGCAGTTCGCCACGGAAGAACGGCTGGCGGCGGCCGTTGCAGGCCAGCGTCGCCAGTGATTGCAGCAGCGGGCGCTTGCCGGTGACGCGGCCGTAGTCGCTCTCCACGCCCCATACCGCGACCACGGTGGCCGGGTCGACGCCGTATTGCCCGGCAAGGCGGGCGAGCAGTTCGCGGTGCGCGACGAGCATGGCGCGGCCATCGGCGATGCGCTGTTCGTCCACCAGTGCGGCGAGGTAGTCCCAGACCGGCGTGGTGAATTCGGGTTGGGCGTCGAGCAGCGTCAGCACGCTTGGGTCCGGCGCGACATCGGCGAACAGGCGGTCGAAGCGCTCGGCGGCCATGCCCTTGGCGAGGGCGGCCTCGCGCAGGGTGGTACCGCAGTTGCCGAAATCGGCGAGGGCGGCCTGCGCGGCCGGTGCGGCGAATGCGCCAAGCAGGGCCAGCAGCGGCACTACCGGGGTCGGTTTCATGCTTGGCTCCTTGCGGCCGCGCAACTCCAGGCGAGGGCCGATGATAACCGGCCGGCTCAGGCCAGTTGCAGCAGCCGCAGCCCGAACATGCGCCCCGGCGCGTCCCACGCCCGGCGCACGCGCAGGCCGGCGGCCGCGGCCATGCCGGCGAAGCGGGCGTCGTCGTACTTGTGGCTGTATTCCACGCGCATTGCCTCGCCGGCGGCGAACGCGAACGCATGGCCGGCCACGTGCACCACCTGTTCGCGGTGGCTGACGAGGAAGGTCTCGATGCGCTGCCGTTCGACCACGTAGCGGGCGCGGTGGGCGAAGCCAGCCAGGTCGAAGTCGCTGCCGATCTCGCGGTTCAGGCGCGCCAGCAGGTTGAGGGTGAAGGCGGCGGTGACGCCGGCCGCGTCGTTGTAGGCGGCCTCGATGACGGCCGGGTCCTTGTCCAGGTCGATGCCGACCAGCGCCAGCCCGTGCGGGCCCATCGCCGCGCACATGCCGCGCAGGATGGCGACGGCCTGTTCCTCGACGAAGTTGCCGAGGGTGGAACCGGGGAAGAACAGCAGCGTGCGCCGGGCCGGGCGCTGCGCCGGCGGCAGCGTGGGCGCAGCGGTGAAGTCGGCGCAGACCGGCAGCATCTCGATGTCCGGGAAATCCACGGCCAGCGCGCGGACGCTGTCCAGCAGCGCGGTGCGCGAGATCTCCAGCGGGGTGTAGGCCACCACATCCGCCAGCGCCCGCAGCAGCAGGCGGGTCTTGCGGCCGCTGCCGCTGCCGTATTCGACCACCCGCGCCTGTGGCCCGACCTGCACGGCGACCTGCGGCAGCACCTGTTGCAGCAGTTCCAGTTCGGCGCCGGTGAGGTAGTACTCCGGCTGGTGGGTGATGCGCTCGAACAATGCCGAGCCGCGCGCGTCGTAGAAATACTTGGACGGCAGCGTGCGCGGCCGCGCGGACAGGCCGGCAAGCACATCGGCGGTGATGGTGGCGCGGTCGGGGCGGCGATCGACCAGTGCAGCCGGGAACGCTTCCGGCACGGCCATCAGGCGTCCCTGGCCAGGCGCAGGCCGGAGAACTGCCAGCGTGCCGCGGGCGGGAAGAAATTGCGGTAGCTGGCGCGCACGTGCCCGGCCGGGGTGGCGCAGCTGCCGCCGCGCAGCACCTGCTGGCCGCACATGAACTTGCCGTTGTATTCGCCGGCGCTGCCCGGCAGCGGGCGGAAGCCGGGGTAGGGGCCGTAGGCGCTGGCGGTCCATTCCCATACGTCGCCGAACAACTGTCGCGGCCGTGCTGCCGCGCCGGCCTGTGCCGCCGGGTGCAGCAGGCCGGCGTCGGCGAAATTGCCGGTGGGCGCACAGGCCGCGGCCGCCGCTTCCCATTCGAACTCGGTGGGCAACCGGGCGCCGGCCCAGCGCGCGCAGGCATCGGCCTCGTACCAGCCCAGGTGGCAGACCGGCGCGTCCGGGTCCAGCGCGCGCCAGCCACCCAGCGAGTATTCGCGTTCCAGCGTCTCATCCCAGTACAGCGGGCGGCGCCATTGGCCGGCCTGCAGCTGCGCCCAGCCGTCGCTCATCCACAGCAGCGGTTCGTGGTAACCACCATCGTCGATGAAGGCGCGGTATTCGGCATTGCTCAGCGGGCGGTTGGCCAGGGCATGCGCCGGCACCAGCACGCGGTGGCGCGGCGACTCGTTGTCGTAGGCGAAGCCGGTGTTCGCCGGCCATTGCGGCGCGCCGATTTCGACGATGCGCTCGGGGAATTCCAGCCAGCATATGCTGCCGGCCGCGCCGCTGGTCGCGGGCGGCAGGTCGTCGCGGTAGGCCGGTTGCAGCGGGTTGCTCCACAGCGCGTGCTTGATGTCGGTCAGCAGCAGCTCCTGGTGCTGCTGTTCGTGCTGCAGGCCCAGCAGCAGGTGCCGTTGCGCCGGTTCGTCCAGCGCACCGGCGCGCAGGCAGCGGCCGATGCGTTCATCGACCTGCGCGCGATATTCCAGCACCTGTGCCAGCGTCGGCCGCGACAACAGCCCACGTTGGCCGCGTGCATGCGCCGGGCCGATGCTCTGGTAGTAACTGTTGAACAGCGGCTGCCACTCCGGATGCAGCGGCCGGCAGCCCGGTTGCAGGCCGAGCACGAACTGTTCGAAGAACCAACTGGTGTGCGCCAGATGCCATTTGGCCGGGCTAGCGTCGGGCATGCTTTGCAGCATCGCGTCCTCGGCCGACAGCGGCGCGGCCAGGACGAGGCTGGCCGCGCGCACCTGGCCGTAGCGCTCGGCCAGCGTGGCCGGTGCGGTCGCGGTGCCGGAAGCCTTCAGCAGGGCGGCGCTGGAGATCTGCATGCCGCCGATGCTTGCCCATGCCCGGTTAGCGCGGCGTCATGGCCCGCGCCGGCGCTCAGCCCTGTGCGTCGAGGTAGTACCAGCGGCCGTCTTCGCGCAGGAAGCGGCTGTGCTTGGCCATGCGCACCGCGCGGCCGCCGCCGATGCGGTAGCGGGCGATGAATTCCACCTCGGCGGTAGCGGCGCCGGTGACCTGGTGGCGCTTCACGTCCAGCCCCAGCCATTGCGTGCGCTGGCTCGGCGGGTCGTCCAGCGACAGCGCCGGCGGTCGGGTGGTGGGATGCCAACTGGCCAGCAGATAGTCGGCATTGCCGGTGGCGTAGGCGCTGTAGCGCGAGCGCATCAGCGCCTCGGCATCGGGCGCGGCGGCACCGGCATGGTAGCGGCCGCAGCACTGGCCATAGGCCGGGCCAAGGCCGCAGGGGCAGGGGGAGGTGGGGGCGATCGGCATGGCGCATTTTCCCACCGCCGCCGCTGCCACCACCAGCCATTGCGGGCGTATGCTGTCGCGCCCTCGTCCGCGACCCCCATGCTGGAACTGCTGCCCGCCGAACTGCCCTGGCTGATCGTCATCGCCTTCGTCGCCGGGCTGGTGGACGCGGCGGTCGGCGGCGGCGGGCTGATCCAATTGCCCGGCCTGTTCACCACCCTGCCGCAACAGACACCGGCGGCGCTGCTGGGCACCAACAAGTTCAGCTCGATGTTCGGCACCGGCGCGGCGGCGTGGCGCTATGCGCGCGCGGTGCGCTTCCCGTGGCGGCCGGTGCTGCTGGCCGCAGCGGCGGCATTCGTGTTCTCGTTCCTCGGCGCCACTGCGGTGAGCCTGCTGTCCAAGGGCGCGGTGCGGCCGCTGGTGCTCACCCTGCTGGTGGTGATGCTTGGCTACACGCTGGCGAAAAAGGATTTCGGCGCGCTGCACCGCCCGCGCGAGGTCGGCCGCCGCGAGCTGGGCATCGCGCTGGCGATGGGCGCGGTGATCGGCTTCTACGACGGCTTCTTCGGCCCCGGCACCGGCAGTTTCCTGATCTTCCTGTTCGTGCGCTTCTTCGGGCTGGACTTCCTGCGCGCCTCGGCCGCCTCCAAGGTGGTGAACCTGGCCACCAACGTCGCCGCGCTGGCGTTCTTCGTGCCCAGCGGCAACGTGCTGATGGTGTTCGCGGTGCCGATGGCGGTGGCCAACATCGCCGGCTCGGTGGCCGGCACGCGCATGGCCTTGCGCGGCGGCACGCCGCTGATCCGCCGGCTGTTCCTGGTGCTGGTGGTGGTGCTGATCGCGCGCATGGCGTGGGATACCTTCGGCGGCTGAACGCCGGCCTGCCGATTTGATCCACCGCAACGCGGCGCGCACGCGCCTGCGCCCATGATGGCCGCAGGGTGGCCTCCCTCGCCGCCCGTGGAGACCTTCATGCACCTGGATTTTTCCGGCAAGGTCGCGCTGGTCACCGGCGCGGCGTCGGGCATCGGCGAGGCCGTGGCCCGGCAACTGGCGGCGAACGGCGCGCGGGTCGTCGTCGCCGACCTGGACCTCGCC
>JBASBF010000025.1:0-15886 GCA_049650985.1 Stenotrophomonas sp.
GCACCAGCCGGTCGCGCTGGCCGCCGATCCACAGGCCCGGCGTGTGCAGCGCCGGCAGCGCGCCGCGCAGGTCGCTGCGTTCCAGCAGGGCCAGGCCTTCGTGCAGCGCGCGCGGGGCCGGTTCGCCGCGTTCGACCAGGGCGTCGCGCAGTTCGCGCAGTTCGCTGCGGGCGTGCTGCGAACCCATCACGTCAAGCGCGAGGAAGCGTTCCAGGGTGCCGCGATAATCCTGTTCCAGGTCGCAGCCAAACTGTTCGAACACGCTGCGCTCGACCGCATCGGGCCAGCTTTCGTCGCGGACGAAACGCGGGGTAGCGGCCAGCATTGCCAGCCCGCGCACCTGCGGCAGCGTCGCCGCCGCGTGCAGCGCCACCAGCCCGCCCAGCGACCAGCCACACCACACCGCCGGCGGCGTGGCTGCGGCGATGGCGTTGACCAGGTAGGGCAGGCGCAGCGGGGTGGTGTCGTCGCGGCTGAAGCCGTGGCCGGGCAGGTCGACGATGTGCAACTGGAAGTGCGGCGACAGCCGTTCCAGCAGCGGTGCGAAGATGCCGCCGTGCAGCGCCCAGCCGTGGATCAGGACCAGTGCCGGGCCTTGGCCGGTGACGTGGATGTGCATGGCGTTCCGCTCAGGCGTTGGCGGTGTTGAGCGATTGCTCGTAGGCCAGCAGGTCGCGGGCGCGGGCGATGGCGTCGAGCAGCGCCCTGACCTGTTCGACCGAATGCAGCGCCGACAGGGTGATGCGCAGCCGCGACTTGCCTTCGGGCACCGTGGGCGGGCGGATTGCGCCGACCAGGTAGCCGGATTGCTCCAGCGCGTTGGCCAGCGCCATTGCCGTGGCGTCGTCGCTGCACAGCAGTGGCTGGATCGGGGTGGACGAAGGCATCAGCTCCAGCCCGTGGTGGCGCGCGCGCTCGCGGAAGGCGGCGACCAGTTCGCCGAGCTTTTCGCGGCGCCAGTGGTCGCGCCGGGCCAGCTTCACCGCTGCCAGCGAGGCGGCGGCCTGGGCCGGCGGCAGCGCAGTGGTGTAGATGTAGGGGCGCGCGGTTTCGGCCAGGTGCTGGATCAGGTTTTCCTCGCCCAGCACCACCGCGCCGTGGCTGCCCAGCGCCTTGCCCAGCGTGGCCAGTTGCAGCGGCACTTCGTTCACGCCCAGCCCGGCATCGGCGACGCTGCCGCGGCCGTGTTCGCCGATCACGCCGACGCCGTGGGCGTCATCGACGTAGAACAGCGCCTGCTGCATGCGCGCCACCAGCGACAGCGAGCGCAGCGGGGCGATGTCGCCATCCATGCTGAACACGCCGTCGGTGGCAAGCATGGCGGCACCGTCGGCGGCGTTTTTCAGTTGGCGCATCGCGCCTTCGCTGTCCAGATGCGGGTAGCGGCGCAGGCGGCAGCCGGCCAGCCGGGTGGCGTCGAGCAGGCTGGCGTGGTTGAGCCGGTCCTGCACGCAGACGTCGTTGTCCTCGGACAGCAGCGCCTGCTGCACGGCGAGGTTGGCCATGAAACCGCTGTCGAACAGCAGCGCGCGCGGGTAGCCGAGCCAGTCGGCCATTTCCCGTTCCAATTGCACGTGCAGCGCGTGATGGCCGCAAACCAAGTGCGAGGCGGTGCCACCGGCGCCTTCGCGCGAGGCGGCGTCCTGCAACGCAGCGACTACCTCGAATTGCTGCGACAGGCCCAGATAGTCGTTGCTGCAGAAGCCGGTCAGCCACCTGCCGCCGACTTCCACGCGCACGCCGTCGCGGCGGGCCACGGTGCGGCGCACGCGCACGCGCCCCTGCGCCTCGCGCAGGCGGCGCTGGTTCTGGATGCGGTCGTGGAGGTCGGGACGGGCCATGACTTCGGTGGCTGGAAGGGGCCGGCTAGGGTAACCGGTTGCCGGCCGAACCGCTTGCGGGGCGGGGCCTGCGCTGGTGGGCAGCGGATTGCGGAGTTCCCTTCTCCGGTGGGAGAAGGGTTCTGGCTGCATGCTGCGCTTTGGCTCAGCGCAATGCCGGGTTCAGCGTGTAGCTGCCGTGGATTGCCGCTTCGGCCAGCACGTGGCCGTGCATGGCGCGGTGGGCGTCGGCGGCGGTGAAATCGTCTTGCAGCGGCAGCCGTTCGACGTCCAGTGCGTACAGGCGGAAGAAATAGCGGTGCAGGCGCTCGTCGTTGAACGGCGGGTAGGGACCATCGTAGCCACGATAGTTGCCGGCCAGCGCCGGGTCGGCGGCGAACCAGCCGCTGTAGTCGTTCAGGCCCTGGCGGCTGCCGGCCGGGCCGGGCGGCGGCTGTTTGCCGCGTGCGCTGAAGCCCTCGCTGCAACTGCCGGCCGCCAGTTCGCGCAGCGATGCGGGAATGTCCACCATCACCCAGTGGATGAAGTGACCGCGCGGCTGGTCGAGCGGGATGCCGACATCGTCGCGGCCGACCAGCTCCGCCACGGTCGGTGCATCCGGGTCGACACAGATCAGCGCGAACGAGCGGGTGCCGTCCGGCACCTCGCTCCAGCCCAGTTGCGGGTTGCGGTTGCCGGCGAAGCCGTCGCTGCCGCCGGCGGCGAATTCGGCCGGAATCGGCTGGCCGTTGTCGAAACTCTGGCTGCTCAGTTTCATCGTGTGCTCTTGCGGATCAGGCTTCGGGATAGCCCAGCCGCGCCGCGACCGGGGCCAGCATGGCGAACTCGGCCGCCAGCACCTGCGCGAAACGGCGCCAGTGGCCGGCGGCAATGGTGGTCGGGCCGAGGTTGTGCAGCGGCGGGAAGCGCAGCCCGAACGCCTGTTCCAGCAGCGCGGCCATTGCCGCCGGGTCGTTGACCGCCGCGTCGGTGCGCAGGATCAGCAGCGGGTAGAGGTCCTGTTCGTGCAGATCGGCCACGTGCTCCAGCGCGCGAGCCAGCCAGCGCGCGGCTTCGTCGGCCGAGGCCAGCACCAGTGGCGCCGGGGCGCCCAACGCCAGCCATTCCACCAGCATGTCGCGTGGGTCGCGCAGCGCCACCACCAGCCGGCCTTCCGGCAGTTGCGGGCGTAGCGCCCACAGCAGGGCGTTGTCCCACCACAGCAGCCAGTCGATGACGTTGCCTTCGGCGATGCCGCGTGCGGGCAGGCCGTCGCGCCATTGCTGCACCAACTGTGCAGCGTCGAGGCTGCCGTCGGACAGGCGTTGCAGGGTGTTGAAATTCTGGAAGGCATCGTCCGGCGGGTTGGGGCCGAAGCGGTCGCCGCGCAGCACCGGGCTGGCGGCGGCCATCACCTTGACCACGCGCTCGACGCCGGAGCCGGGTGCGCCCCAGACCAGCATCGGCCGCACCGGGTTGTCCGGCGCCACTTCGCCTAGCGCCGGCCATTGCTCGGGAGCCTTGGCCTGCGGCGGCAGCGGCAGCCGCACGGGGGCCTGGTCGGCATGCTGCTGCAGCCAGGTGGCCAGCGCCGCGGCCGGTTCGCCGGCACGGTCCTGCACCGCGCCCAGCCAGCCGCGCAACGACGGCTGTGCGGCGGCGGGGGCGTTGTCGAGCAGCGCCTGCACGTGGGCGATGGCGGCGGCCGGTTCGCGTACCAGCAGGGCTTCGACGATGCGCCGCTCGCCGCTGGCGCGGCCCGGTTCCAGCGCCACGATGCGGCGCGCGATCACTTCCGCGGCGGCGGCCTGCTCTTGCATGTCGTGCAGGCTCATGCGTGCTTCCAGCGCCGGCAGGTGGTCGGGCATGGCCTCCAGCCAGCGTTCGACCACTTCCACGGCCTCGTCGCTGCCCACCGGGGGCACCGCCAACCGCGCCAGCCACAGGTCGTGCGACTGCGGGTGGGTGGCCAGCGCGGCGTCCAGTTCGCTGCGCGCCTCGTCATCGCGGCCCAGCCGCTGCCAGGCCGCCAGCAACAGTTGCAGGACGCTGCGGTCGCCGGGCAGTTGCGCGAGCAGCGGGCGCAGGTGTTCCAGCGCCTGCAATGGCTGGCCCGAGACCAGTTCCAGTTCGCCGGCCAGACGGCGCATGCCGGGGGTGTCGCCCTGCGGCGTGGCCAGCACCTCGCGCATCGTCTCGGCGGCTTGGTCGGTATTGCCCTGGCGCAGCGCCAGTTGCACCAGCAGGCCGCGCAGGGCGTGGTTGCCCGGCGTCAGTGCGAGGACGCGGCGGAAGGCCTGTTCGGCAAAGGCCAGCAGGTCTTTGCCGAGGTAGGCAAAGCCCAGCGCGTAGAGCACGCGCGGGTCGTCGGGCAACTGCTGGCTGGCGGCCGACAACACTGCCAGCGCGCGATCCACGTCGCCACGGTGCAACGCGACCATGCCCTCGATGGCGCCCAACTCGGGACTGTCCGCCTGCACCCGCGCGGCGAGGCGGCCGAGGCGCTCGGCTTCGTCGATGTCGCCGCGTGTCAGCGCCAGGTGCGCCTGTATCAGGTAGGCGGAAAACTCGTTGGGATTGAGCGCGGTGCTGCGGTCCAGTGCGGCACCGGCGGCGTCGAGCTGGCGCTGCCCCAGCAGCAGGCCGGCATGTTGCAGGTGCAGGGCGGCATCGTCCGGTGCCAGCGCCAGCGCCTGTTCCAGGCTGGCCTGCGCGGCGGCGGCATCGCCCTGCTGTTGCAGCGCCAGCGCCAGCCAGCGGTGGGCCTGCGGCTGCTGCGGCTCGGCGGCAACCCATTGCCGGGCAGTGGCCACGGCCTCGTCGGTGGCGTTGCGACGCAGGGCTTGGATGATGGTGTCTTGCATGATGGTCCGGCGTGAGCGCTGAAGGGCGCCATTGTAGCCAGCCGGGGTTGGGGAGCCAGAAGTGAGTGAAGAGGAGTGAGAAGTGAGAATGGAGCACAAGCAAAGCCGGCCTTGGCTGTTGCCTTTTCTCACTTCTCACTCCTCTTCACTTACTCCAGCCTTCAGCCGCTGCGCCACCCAGCGTTCGGAAAACCCGTCGCCGCGCAGGTTTTCGAGGAAGCCGCAGTGCCCGCCCCAGCGCGCGGTTTCCAGCCGTGCGTGCGCCGGCAATTGCCAGTGCTCGAAGGTGGCGAAGGGAATCACCGGGTCGTCCTGCGCCATCAGGATGCTGGCTGGCACCCGCAACCCGGCCAGGCGCTGGCCGGCGATGGAATAGCCGTCGAAATAGTCCTGCAGGCTGGCGAAATCGGTATGCCGGTCCACCAGCCAGCCGGTCAGCGAGCGGATGTCCAGTTTCAGCACGTCGTCGTCGCAGTCGGCCAGCTCTGGGAACAGCGCGCGCTTGCGCCGCAGCGAGCCGGTCCATTTACGGCGGAAATACCAGTCGTACATCGCCGGGCCGTGCTCGATGCTCTCCATCGTCACCGCCGGGTCCAGCACCGGACAGACCGCGGCGACGTGCTGCAGCGGCAGCCCGGCATCCGGCGCGTGCAGGGCCAGGCGCAGCACGAAGTTGCCGCCCAGCGAATAACCGGCCGCAACCAGCGGCAGACCGGGGAAACGCCTGGCGACGTCGGCGGCGGCATGCACCACCTCGCCGATGCGGCAGGAGTGGAAAATGCCGGGGTTGAGGTGGTGGGTGTTGCCGTGGTCGCGGAAGTTCAGCCGTACCACGTCGAAGCCCTGCCCGAGCAGGCGCGCGGTGGCCATGCGCATGTAGCTGGATTCGGCACTGCCTTCCCAGCCGTGCAACAGCAGCGCCAACCCGGTCGGGGTGGTGCCCGGCACGTGGCTGTGCCAGGCCTGCAGGCGCACATCGTCGCCACCGCCGAGGATCAGTTCACGGGTGGTGGCGCCACTGCCGGCCAACAACCGCTGGCCACGGCGCAGGCGCATGCCGCTGGAGGCCAGCATCGATTGCAGGTGCGGGTTGCGCAGCCAGCGCGGTGGTTGGTACTGGGCAGCGTTCAACACGGCGGTGCCGGGCAGTGTGTGCGGAAAAGGACGTGGACCACCACCATCGCTTCACGCGCCTTCCATCACCGCCACGATGCGCGCGCGGGCGGTGTCGGCGATGTGGCGGCGGCCTTCGCCATCGTGGCTGGCGGGAGCAAGGAAATGCACTTCGGCGCGGCGTGCCGGCTCGCCAAGCAGGCGCAGGAAATTGCCGGCAAAGCTCTCGCCCGGTGCGAACGCCACCCAGGTCTGGGCATCGCCGCGCACGCCGTAACGCAGCGCCACCGGTTGCACCGGCACCCCGGTTTCCACCGCGGCCTGGAAGATGCGCGCATGGAACGGACCGACCTCGTGACCGCCGCGGGTACGGCCTTCCGGGAACACCGCCACCGGTCGATTTTCGCGCAGGCGCTTGATCATTTCGCCCATCACCCCGTCCAGTGATTCGGTATTGCCGCGCTGGTGGTAGATGGTGTGGCCGCGGCTGGCCACCCAGCCGACCAGCGGCCAGCCGGCGATCTCGCGCTTGGCAACGAAACCGACCATCTTCTGGCTGTGGATCATGCTGATGTCGACCCAGCCGACATGGTTGGCCACCAGCAACACCGCGCCCGGCAGCGGCTGGCCGAAGCGGTGCAGGCGGAAGCCGAAAATCCACACCAGCCCGCTCGACCACCAGCGCACGACCTTGTGTTCCAGCGGGTCGGTCGGCGCGCCGATGCGGCCGAACGGCGGCGTCATCAGCAGCAGGATCAGCGGCAGGAACACGACGATGTGGACCAGCAACAACGGCACGCGATACAGGTAGCGGAAGGCACGCGCCACGCGGCCCTGGCGGGCGGAACGGGGGGAAGTCATCCGCGCAAGATACCGGATGCGGTCCAGCTTTCGCCAGTTGGACAACAAGCGTTCCGGTGCGGCGCCATGCCGGTTCAGGCCGGCACCACCGCCAGCGTCAGCCGCGAGACGCAGACCGGTTTGCCGGCCTCGTTTTCGATGCGGATATCCCAGACCTGGGTGCTGCGGCCGACGTGCACGGCGCGGGCGGTGCCGGTGACGCTGCCACTGCGTGCCGCGCGCAGGTGGTTGGCGTTGATTTCCAGCCCGACGCAGACCTGGGTGGCGGTATCCACGCACAGGTTGCCGGCGCTGCTGCCCAGGGTCTCGGCCAGCACCACCGAGGCACCGCCATGCAGCAGGCCGTAGGGTTGGCGGGTGCGTTCGTCCACCGGCATGGTGGCTTGCAGCCAGTCGTCACCGGCGGCGGTGAAGACGATGCCGAGGTGTTCGATCAGGGTGCCTTGGCTGAGGCGGTTGAGTTCTTCGAGGGAGACGCGGGTGCGGAAGATCATGGAGGTGATGAGGCACGGGAAGGTGGCGGCCAGTCTATCGCTGACTGGTCGACGGGTTGCCGCAAGTCAGGAGCCTTTCCGGGTAATGCTTGATCGGCCGTGCAAGGCACCCTCGTGCCCTCACTCCGCCCCGAACAAATCCTGCTGCGGCGGCGGATAAATCAACCGGCCATCCACCACCTGCGCACTTTCGCTCAGCACATGCGGCTGTACGTGGCCGGCGTCGAGGATGTGCAGCACCGCGATGCCGCGCTCGCTGAGCACGTCGGCGATCAGCCGGCGATGGCAGCGCCACCACAGTGCTTCGGCGCACATCAAGGCGGTGCGGCGGCGTTCGGCCAGTTGCAGCAGCCGCTGCAGGCCATCGGCGAATTCGGCGCTTTGCAGGTGGTCGGCATAGCCCTGGAAGGCGGCATTGCGCCAGCCGCCGTTCGGCGAGCCCGGTTGCACGCGGCGGCGGCCGCCCAGTTGCGGCAGCCACAGGTAATCCACGCCGGAGGCGGGCAGGTTGGCAGCCATCGTCTCGCTGGCAAACCACGGGTGGCGGCGCGAGCCGGGGAAGCGGCGCACGTCGGCGATCGCCTCGATGCGCTGCGTCGCCAGCAGGGCGAGGAATTCCTCCCAGCCACGGGTGGAATGGCCGATGGTCCAGAGGGTGGCGACCTCGCCCATCTCAGTCGATCTTCTCCAGCACCGCGCCACGGTGCATGGCGATGTGCTCGCTGCGGTCGCTGTGGATCTCGTATTGCGGGTCGTCCGCGCTGCAGCGATGCATGTGGCCCTTGTACGGCGTGTCGCGGGTGTGGATCTTGATGATGTGGCCGCTGACGTGGCCGGCCTCGGAATTCCAGCGGACGTGGTCGCCGACCTTGAAGGCATGGGGCATGGCGGGTCTCCGGTTGCGAACGGTGTGGTCATTGCAGCGCGACCGCTGTTTGCATGCCGTGTACGTAGCGTCGGTCGGCACCGGTTACAGGATCGGCACCAGCCCGGCACCGAAGGCGGTCAACATGCGCACCAGCAGCCATTTCGGGCCGACATCGACCTCGGGGAAGTCGCCCACGGCGGTGTAGCAGCGGGCGAAATACGGCGCCTGCCGTGGCAGTGGCGCCGGGCAGTCGGGGCCGGGCTGGAAGTCGTAGTTGGTGGCATAGCGCCACGGCCACAGGTCCAGCACCGGCAACGCCTCGGAGGCCTTGCCGAGGCTGTAGTTCAGGCCGGACAACACCGGTGCTTTCTGCCGCGGCGCCACCACCCAGGCGTTTTCCGGGCGGGTGTCGCGCAGGATGCTTTGCGCCAACTGCTCGGCGAAGGCGGCATCGGCGATGATCACCGTGCCTTCGGTGTTGTAGTTCTCGCTGCGCGGGTCGAAGTTGTGGGTGCCGATGACGCCGATGCGGCGGTCGACCACCAGTGACTTGGCGTGCAGGCCCATGCGGGTGCCGCGCCGGGTCACCGGCAACGGCCGGTTCACCGCGCGGCTGCCCAGCAGCGAGGGCCGGGTTTCGGTGCGCAGCACGTCGCGCTCGACCTCGCCGCCATCGGCACCGGCATGGCGCCCGGCACCGCTGCCACGCAGGTGGCTGCCCGGCTTGCGCTCGCTGGCGACGGCCTCGGTGGGCGGCGACCAGCCGTCATGGTCGACCGGCGGATCGAGCGGAAACGGCTTGTATTCGTGGATGTTGAAGCCCAGTTCGCGCAGGTTGCGGCGTTTGTACTTGTAGGACATCGCGTAGACGATGGGGTTGTCGGTGGCGGCCAGGCTGTTGGTGGAGACGACCACGCGCGGGGCATCCTCGCGCTGGCGCAGCTCGCGGAACAGCGTGCGTGCGGCGTTGGACAGCACCAAGTAGGGCGTCTGCAACAGCACTTCGTGTTGCGCGCCGGCAATCAGCGCGTCCAGCCGTGGCGCTGGCGAGGGGTCTTCGAGCTGCGTCTGTCGCTGTTCGCGGCGGTGCTTGCGCGGCAGGTCGGCGACGTAGTGCACCTGCCGCACCGGCAGTGCGGTATCGACGAAGGCGTGGCTGATGAACGCCGCATCGCCGGCTTCGGCTGCGGCGCGCTGCACCCGCTCGGCATTGCGGAAACGTGCTTCCGGCAGCGGCGGCACGCCTTGCCGCAGCAGGTTGCGGCCGACGTCGTTCAAACGCTCGACCGGCACGCTGCGGCGCGCATCCCAGAACGCCTGGAAATTGGCCGCCATCTCCCGCACCTCGGGGCCGGCCACCACCACGTCGCGGTCGCGGAAGTTGTACTCGGCGTCCCAGTCGTAATAGTCGTCCTGGTAGTTGCGGCCACCGACCACGCCGACCACGTCGTCGATCACCAGCAGCTTGTTGTGCATGCGCTGGTTGAAGCGGCGGAAGCAGCACAGCACGCTGCCGGCGTAATCGAAGTAGTTCGGCATCGCCTTGCCGAAGGTGGGGTTGTAGATGCGCAGCTCGAAATTGGCGTGCGCGCCGGCCAGCGCGCCGAGCATTTGCAGGTCGGAAATGGCCGAGAGCTGGTCGATCAGCACCCGCACCCTGACGCCCCGGCGGGCGGCGTCGAGCAGCGCATCGATGATCATGCGCGCGCTGTCGTCGGTATCGAAGATGTAGGTTTGCAGGTCGATGACGCGGGTGGCGCTGCGGATCAGGTTCAGCCGCGCCACCAGCGACCGTTCGCCTTCGTCGAGGATGGTGGCGTAGTGGTGCGGCTGGCCGCTTGCCCGCGATTCGGCAATGGCCTGCCCACCCAGCGTGCGCAGCGGCGAGGGCAGCGCGCAACGGTCGGCGCGGGTGCAGTCGAGCGTGGTGGAGCGCGCCGCCACGGCAATGCCTTCGGCGCGTTCGCGCTGCTGCGGCGACAGCGATGCGCAGCCGCCGGCCAGCACGGCGACGCCGAGCAGCAGCAGGCGCAGCAACGGGTTCACGGTTGGAGTGCGCCGGAAAGGCGCGTGCGCAGGATGAAGGTCACTCGGTCACTCAGGGCGAACTGCCAGTTGTCCATGCCGTAACGGCCGCGCAAGACGGTACCCCGGCTGACAAGATCGCAATCATAGCCGGGCCGCGCGCATTCCGGTTTGCCCAGGTGCAGGGTTTCGCGGCGGCTGATGCCGCGGATCGACAACTGCCCCTGCACGTCGCCCCCGTGGTTGACGATGTCGGGCATGAACGGCTCGGATTCGAACTCGATCAACGGGTAGTCGGCGGCGTCGAAGAAATCCTTGCCGCGCATCCAACTGGTGTAGCGCGGCTTGCCGGGGATTTCGACGTACTGGGTGTACATGCGCAGGCGCACCTGGTGGCGGCCGTCCGGCAATACCGTCAACCACCCTTCGAAACGCGGGAACTCACCCTCGATGCGCTGCCCGAAGCGGGTGCGGATCTCGAAGCCGAAGCGTGATTGGGTGGTGTCGAAGGGCAGCGGCTGCGTGGCCGACGCGGCGCCGGCTACCGCCAACAACAGGGCAAGCAGGGCGCCGCGTACTGCCGGCATGGGTTCAGGGCCACCAGAATGCCGCCAACCGGGCGACACCCGGTTCGATGGCCGTCTCTTTCGGCAGCGCCAGCACCGCCACCGAGGCGGGCGGCATGCCGCGGTAATCACCGGATTGGCCGCTGTGCATCAGCGCCACCAGTTGCTCCAGGCCGGGGTTGTGGCCGACCAGCAACAGGCGCTCGACCTCGCGGTGCTCGTCCACCAGCGCCGCCAGCGCGCCGGGCGTGGCGTCGTAGATGCGTTGGTCCAGCCGTTGTTCGACGTAGCCGGTCAGCGCCAGCACCGCCTCCAGGGTTTCGCGGGTGCGTCGCGCCGGCGAGCACAGCACCCGGTCGGGCACCAGCCGTTGTTCCAGCAGCCAGCGCCCGGCGGCTTCGGCCTCGGCCAGGCCATGCGGGGAGAGTGGGCGGTCGATGTCGACCAGACCGTTGTCGGCCGGTTCGGCATGGGCATGTCGCAGCAGGATCAGTTCACGCATGGCAGGGCATCACTCCGGGTCAGACCTTGTTCAACCATTGCAGCAGCGGCGCCCAGTCCTGCTGGTGCTCGCGGACCGTCGCCGAGTGGTAGTCGAACAGGCTGCGGCCCAGCCCGGTCATCACCACGTAGCTCTGGCTGTCGCGCAGTTGCGCGACCACTTCGTAGGGCCATTGCGCCAGCATCTGCCGCGCCTGTTGCGAGGTTTGCGTCCACGGCCGGGTGCGGTTGAGCACCAGCCCCACCGGCAGTGCGCGGGTATGTACGCGCTTGATCTTCGCCAGGCTGTTCAGGAAGCCGACGATGGCCTCGATGTCCAGCGCCGAGGGCAGCACCGGTACCACGATCGCGTCGGCCACGTCTATGAAGCGCTCCAGATCCTCGGCGTAGGCGCCGGCCGGGGCGTCGATGATCAACTGCTCGGCGCCCTCGGGAATGAGTTTTTCCCAGTTCTTCCTGCGCTGCACGTCCACCGGCAGCACCGCGCTTTCGAGGCTGGCGCGGCGTTGCGCCCAGCGCGTGCTGGAGCCCTGCGGATCGGCATCGGCGATCACCGTTGCCTGCCCGGCCAGCGCCGAATGCGCGGCCAGGTGGGTGGCGATGGTGGTCTTGCCGACACCGCCCTTGGAACCGGCCACCAGGATCGTCTTCATGCACGCCTCGTTTTGCGCGGGACTGGCCGGCAGCGTACACCGCGAAGCGACGGCCGCGGTAGTCGCCCTGCCCGCCAATGCCGGCGCGTGGGCGGGCCGCCGCTTTGCTATCTTGTCGGCCCCGTCGCCGGAGCCCCCATGAGCGAGTTGCAGGACCTGACCGCGCTGATCCGCGCCAGCACGCCGTTGATCGTCATCGAGACGCGCGACGAGGCGCGGGTGGTGGACTTGTTCCGGCAGGCGCTGATGCACGTGTGGCGCGCGCTGTACCGCTGGTCGATCACCGAGGGCCTGCGCCGCATCGACATGGACCGCGAGGATGAGGCCAGTGGCCCGCCCGATGCCAGCTCGGTGCTGCGCATGATCCACGAGGCCGACCAGCGCGGCATCTACCTGCTGCTCGATTTCCACCCTTACCTGGGCTACGCCAGCCACCAACGGCTGCTGCGCGACATCGTCCAGCGCCGCCACAGCCAGCCGCACGTGCTGGTGCTGGTGGGCGCCAAGGTCGAGCTGCCGGCCGAGCTGGAACCGCTGGCCACCCGCTTCAACCCGCGCCTGCCCGACGCCAACGCGCTGTTGAAGATGCTGCGCGAGGAAGCGGCGGCCTACGCCGGCGAGCATGGTGGCCGCCGCGTGGAAGTGGACCAGGACGCGGTGCGGCAGATCCTGCGCAACCTGCAGGGCCTGAGCCTGACCGACGCGCGCCGCATCGCCCGCCAGTTGATCCACGGCGATGGCGCGCTGCATGCCGACGATCTGCCGCAACTGGCCAAGCTGAAGTTCGAATTGCTCAACCGCAGCGGCCACCTGCATTACGAATACGACAGCGCGCGCTTTGGCGAGGTGGCCGGCGCTGCCCGGCTGAAGCGCTGGATCGCACAGCGTCGGGCCGCATTCATCGCTGCGGATGCACCGCCGGAATCGGGCGGCTACACGCTCGACCCGCCCAAGGGCATGCTGCTGCTCGGCGTGCAGGGCTGCGGCAAGTCGATGCTGGCCAAGGCCACCGCCGCCGGCTTCGGCGTGCCGCTGCTGCGGCTGGACTTCGGCACGCTCTACAACAAGTACCACGGCGAAACCGAGAACAACCTGCGCCAGGCGCTGGCCTCGGCGGAGCAACTCGCGCCGTGCGTGCTGTGGATCGACGAGATCGAAAAGGGCCTGGCCAGCAGCGGCGAGGACGGCGGCGTCTCGCGCCGGGTGCTGGGTTACCTGCTGACCTGGATGGCCGAGCGCAAGGCGGCGGTGTTCATCGTCGCCACCGCCAACCAGGTGCACGAGCTGCCGGCCGAACTGCTGCGCAAGGGCCGCTTCGACGAAATCTTCTTCGTCGACCTGCCGCTGCCGGATATTCGTATCGAGCTGTTGCGCCTGCACTTGGGCAAGCGCGGGCTGGAGGCCGAGGCGTTCGCGCTGCCGGCGCTGGCGGCGGCCAGCGACGGCTTTTCCGGCGCCGAGATCGAACAGGCGGTAGTCGCCGGCCTGTACGCCGCGCATGCCGAACGCACGCCGCTGGATACCGACCTGCTGATGGCCGAAATCCGCAGCACCCGGCCGCTGTCGGTGCTGATGGCCGAGCAGGTGCAGGCGTTGCGCGACTGGGCGCGCGGGCGCACGGTGCTGGCCGATTGAATCAAGCCGCGCTCAGCGCGGCGGCGACCACGGCACGCTGTCGGCCTGGTCCAGGTACTTGATGCGGGTGGCGCGGCCGCTGCCCAGTACCAGCCCCTCGCGCGCGGCCGGCAGCAGCACCGCGGTGGCGTGGGTGGTGTTGGCTTTGTAAAGCCAGGACACGCCGCTGCGCAGGTCCAGCAACTCGATCTTGCCCTCGATCCGCGCGGTGCCGCCGGCCACCCCGGCCAGCATCAGCCAGTCTTCGCCGCGGGTGAAGCCGGCCTGGTGCACGCCGACCAAGGTGCTGGAATACACATGCTCGCGCTGCCAGCCGGCCAGGTTCCAGCGCACGGTTTCGTGCTGCGTCCCGCGGTACAGCGCTGGAACGTCGTCGTGCAGCGCCTGCGCCCGCTCCGGTGAGCGCTGCACCGTCACCAGCCGCGTGCCTTGGTCCAGCAGCATCACCGCGAGCATGTCGTTGCGCGGCCCCGACCCGTGCGGGGCGTGGCGATCGACGATTTCCAGCCGCGGGCCTGTTTCATCCCGATGCAGCCTGAGCAGGAAGACCACGCCCTTGCCGGTGCCGGCGGCGATCAGGCCGGACGCCTTGTCCCAGTCCAGGCAGGTGATGCCGCCGTCCTGTTGCAGCCGCAGCGGCTCGCCGGCCAGCGCGCGGCTGGCGTGGTCGTAGATGTGCAACACGTCGTGGCTGGCCAGCAGGTACAGGCCGCGCTGTGGTGTGGCCGACACCGCGCCGGGCAGCCAATCGGGTTCGCGGAAGGCGTGCAGCAGTTCGCCGCTGCGGGCATCCCATACCTTCGGCCCGTTTTCGAGCTGGACGATGTCGCCGATGTCGATGTTGCCACTGGCCGATTGGGTGATGACGATGCCGTCCTCGGGGCCGAAGGCGAAGCCCTGGGTGCGCAGTTCGTGCGCCTGCACCGCGATCCGCGCGTCGGGCTTGTCTGCGTCCCACAGCTCCAGCCGGCCCGAATCGCGGCCGACGGCCAGCAGCTTCATCTCCGGTGAATACGCCGCCGCCCAGGCGTCGTCGTCGAGGCCGCGGTTGGCATCCACGAACGACTGGGTGAAATCGGCGTGGATGCCGGTGGCACACGCACCCAACGTCAATACACCCGACAACAACCCGCACCACCACAACCCGATGCGACGCCTCATCTGCCGACTCCCTGTCCCGATCCGATGCTGGTGGCGAGTCTACCGGCGCACGCTTGCCGGCGTCAGGCCGGTTGCGCGCAGCCGCACTGCGGGGCGATGTCCAGATGCACCGTGTTCGGGTGGTCGTGGTCGTCGGCATCCACCGCCACTTGCATCGGGGTGATGCCCAGCCGTTCGAACAGCGCCTGGTCGTGCGCGGTATCCGGGTTGCCGGTGGTCAGCAGTTTTTCGCCGTGAAAGATGGAATTGGCGCCGGCGGAAAAGCACAGTGCCTGCAGCTCGTCGCTCATCGTTTCGCGCCCGGCCGACAGCCGCACCATCGAGCGTGGCATCACGATGCGCGCCACCGCGATCATGCGCACGAACTCGAACGGGTCCAGCTCCGCACTTCCATGCAAAGGCGTACCGGCCACCTGCACCAGCCGGTTGATCGGCACCGAATCCGGGTGCGCCGGCAGGTTGGCCAGCGCCAGCAGCAGGCCGGCGCGGTGCTCGCGGGTCTCGCCCATGCCGACGATGCCGCCGCAGCAGGTTTTCAGCCCGGCGTTGCGCACGTGTTCGAGCGTGTCCAGCCGGTCCTGGTACTGGCGGGTGTGGATGATCGAGTCGTAGTAGTCCGGCGCGGTGTCGAGGTTGTGGTTGTAGTAGTCCAGCCCGGCGCCCTTGAGCGCCTTGGCCTGGTGGCCTTCGAGCATCCCCAGCGTGGCGCAGGTTTCAAGGCCCAGCGCTTTCACCTCGGCGATCATCGCCGCCACCTTGGGGATGTCGCGGTCCTTCGGCGAGCGCCACGCCGCGCCCATGCAGAAGCGCGAGGCGCCAGCCTGCTTGGCCGCGCGCGCGCGTTCGACCACCGCATTGGTGTCCATCAGCTTCTGCGCGTTGACGCCGGTGTCGTAACGCTGCGCCTGCGGGCAGTAGGCGCAGTCCTCCGGGCAGCCGCCGGTCTTGACCGACAGCAAGGTGGAAACCTGTACCTGCGTCGGGTCGAAGTGTTCGCGGTGCACGCCGGCGGCGCGGAACAGCAGTTCGGGGAACGGCAGGTCGAACAGTGCCAGCAATTCCTCGCGGCTCCAGTCGTGGCGGATGACGGCGGACATCGTGGTTTCCTGACAGATTCGGGCAGGGGAAACGCGGCAGTCTGGTGAGCATGGGCACCACTGTCAACCAATCCATTTCAAGAAAGGTTTACGAATGGGGCGGCCGGTTGTCTGGCCTGCTGTTTCCGCCGACCTGCCTGGTCTGCACCGAACCGGCCGCCGCCGGCCGCGACCTGTGCGCCACCTGCGCGGCCGGCTTGCCGTGGCTGGACGGCGCCTGCCGCCGCT
>JBASBF010000026.1:0-8552 GCA_049650985.1 Stenotrophomonas sp.
TATGTTCTACTTGCACCTCAAGGAAACCGAGTTCCGCTTCAATCATCGCCGCGATAATCTCTACCAATACCTGCTCAAAATTCTCCGTGAGCAGCCTATTTAATCGCTCAGCTTCCTAAGACCCAAATGAAATACAACGAGCGCAAAGAGCTCACATATGAGGAGTTAAGAGATGAATATCTGCATGCGTGCGGTTTTGTCTGCTGCGATGGTGTTTTTGCCAGGATATCTACTGGCGGAGGAGTTTGCTTCGGGGACGCGAGTTTCATTCAATGAGCATAGCGGACGGGTGGTGATGGAGGCCGCAACAATCAAGGCTTCAGGGCGCATGGAGGCATCTTCCGATTTGGCAGAGTATCGGGTTGAGGAGATGGGTGATCCGCGTGTCGTTGATCTGAAAGGGAATGTTCGGGTTACAGCGGGCGGTCAGCTTGTATTGACGGATGCTGCGACGCTTTATCCGCATATATCCGTATTAACGGCCGACACTATTTCCTTGGCTGATATGGATGGGGCGAAGTCTGCGGTTACATATACCTGTAGCAATGGTCAGTTAAAGGCGGATGGTGTGCCAGTCGAAGGTAATTCAGCGTGTCATGGGAAAATGCTTATCACCTGTGGTGGGCAAGGGGGTAATCAGGTTGAGGTTATTTTTCTCGTTGAGGATTGTCCATTGCAATGATTGGCTGAACATGGCGCCATAAATGGAGGGGCCTGGTTCTGGCCACCTCTTCCTCGTTTTGTCAGTCTCGCTCTTGATGTAGTTTGGGGCGTATTTCGAGCGAGGATGACTTTGCCGTATTTAAGAATCAATGGTTTGCCGGTAGTGAGGTTCCCACAGGGTGTCAGTTGATATTTCAGTAGTTTTCTAAAGTAGAGAGGTGCAATGCGGTGGCCTGCATTACGGCGCCTTGCGCGCGTAGCGCCGCGCCACCATCGCGCAGACCAGCAACTGCAACTGGTGATAGATCATGATCGGCAGCACGATCGCGCCGAGGCTGCCGCCGGCAAACAGCACCTTGGCGATCGGCACGCCGGTGGCCAGGCTCTTCTTGGAGCCGCAGAACACGATGGGGATCTCGTCGTCGCGGCTGAAACCCAGCCGCCGCGCCAGCCAGGTGATGCCGGGCATGGCGATGGCCAGCAGCAGCACCGACACCAGCGCGACGGCCAGCAGCGAGCCGATGGGCGTGGTGCGCCACAGGCCTTCGCTGACCGATTCGCCGAAGGCGCCGTAGACCACCAGCAGCACCGTGCCTTGGTCGGTGTAGCGCAGCAATGCGCGCTGCCGCTCCACCCAGTGCGCCAGCCACGGCCGCAGCAGATGGCCGGCAACGAACGGCACCAGCAGTTGCAGCATGATCGCGCCGACCGCGTGCAGCGGGTCGGCCATGCCGCCTTGTGCGCCTGCCAGCAGACCCATCAGCAACGGGGTCAGGAACACCCCGAGGATGCTCGACAGCGATGCCGCACATACCGCCGCCGGCACGTTGCCGCCGGCCATCGAAGTGAAGGCGATGGACGACTGCACCGTCGATGGCAGCGCGCACAGGAACAGCACGCCGAGGTAAAGCTCCGGCGTCAGCACGCGGCCGTCCAGCGGCTTGAACGCCAGCCCCAGCAGCGGGAACAGCACGAAGGTGCAAGCCAGTATCAGCAGGTGCAGGCGCCAGTGCAGCAGCCCGGCGACCACCGCCTCGCGCGGCAGCCGTGCGCCGTGCAGGAAGAACAGCGCGGCGATGGCGAAATCAGTGAAGCGGTCCAGCCCCTGTGCGGCCGCGCCGGTTGCCGGCAGCAGCGTGGCCAGCAGCACGGTACCGAGCAGGGCGAGGGTGAAGGTATCGGGCAGCAGGCGGCGAAGCATGGAGGATGGCCAGGGTGGGAACGAGTGAGGACTGAAGAATGAAGGAAAGCAACAATCCGTTTTTGCCCGTCATCCTCGCGCAGGCGGGGATCGCTCTTGTTTCATGCTTTTGAGGCAACAGCAGGAGCGATTGACCAGTCCTTCGGAATGTTGAAAAGCACTTCCGCCTGCGCGGGAATGACGGGCAAAGCCTTTTCTCACTCCTCACCCACTCCCAGCTCCTTCCGCACCACCGGCTCCAGCGAGCCGAGCCCGGCATCGCGGCCGAATTGCAGCGCTTCTTCGCTTGATGCGCCGTCCACGCGCGCCCGCGCCAGTGCCAGCAATGCACCGACGCGGTTGCCCGAGGCGCAGTGCAGCAGCGTGGTGCCGGCATCCTGCTTGAGCAGGCGGTCGAGCGTGCGCGCGTTGGCCTCGTTGATGTCGCCCGCGCCGCCAATGGGCAGGCGCACGTAGCGCAGCCCCAGTTTCTCGGCGGTGGCCTGTTCGTCGTAGCCGCGGTCTTCCTGCGGCGTGCGCAGGTCGATCACGGTAGTGACGCCGGCCGCCGCCGCCTCGTGCAATTGCTGCACGCCGGGCTGGCCCGAGGTGAAAAGACGTTCGCGCGGCTGGCGCAATTCGGCGCCGAAGGCCGGGGTGATGACGGCAAGCGCCAGCAGCAACGCAAGGAGGCGATGGGACGTCATGGGATTCTTCCTGTTGGTTCGCACATGCAGGGTGCTACAGGCGCAGGCCGGCACGGATCTTGAGCAGCTCGCGCATTTCGTACTTGTCGGTGTCGTCCAGGCCCTGTTTTTGCTGTTTGGCCTTGAGGTCTTCGATGCGTTGGAACAGCAACTGCTTTTCCAGTTGCGCAATCGCATCTTGCAGCTCTTCGGTCCATTTGGCCTCGTCACCGGCCAGCGTTTGCGCGGCCAGGGTATGCAGCGGTGCCTGCTCTCCGCGCCCGTCGAAATGCTGCAGCAATGCGCCGGTGCTGATGTCGGGGCGCTGCCGCACCAGTTCCAGCAGTTCCAGCAGCAGATCGATGCCGGGCAGGCGCAGGCCGGAGACGGCGTGGTGGCCTTCCAGGCTCAGTGCCAGCGAAGGCTGCTGCAACAAGATGGCGATGGCCGCGCGTACCAGGCTGCGCTTCTGCACCGGGGTGGTGGGTGCGCGGCGCACCGGCGCGCTACCTGCGGAAATGCGGCCGATGCCGGTCAGGCGTTGCAGCTCCTGTTTCATCAGGTCGCCGAAGGCGCCATCGGGAATCTGCGCCAGCATCGGCCGCGCGCGTTCGGCCAGCCGCGCCTTGCCGTCGAGGGTGTCGAGGTTGATCTCGCGGGTCAGTTCGTCGAAGAAGAACCGCGACAGCGGCGTGGCCTGTTTCAAGCGCGCGTCGAAGGCTTCGGCGCCTTCCTTGCGCACGATGCTGTCCGGGTCTTCGCCGTCGGGCAGGAACAGGAAGAACGCCTGGCGCCCGTCCTTCATTCGTGGCAGCACCGATTCCAGCGCGCGCCAACCGGCCTTGCGCCCGGCGTTGTCGCCATCGAAACAGAAATACACGTCCGGTGCGTTGCGGAACAGCAACTCGGCGTGGTCCGGCGTGGTCGCCGTGCCCAGCGTTGCCACCGCTTGGGTGACACCAAACTGGAACAGGCTGACCACGTCCATGTAGCCTTCGACCACGACCAGCCGCTCGATCTTCTGGTTGGCCTGGCGCACCTGCCACAGGCCGTACAACTCGCGGCCCTTGTGGAACAGCGCGGTTTCCGGCGAGTTGAGGTACTTGGGGCCGTCGTCCTTCTGCATGACCCGACCACCGAAGGCGATGACGCGGCCGCGACGGTCGAAGATCGGGAACATCACCCGGTCGCGGAACTTGTCGTAGACGTGGCCGCGGTCGTTCTTGGAGAACAGGCCGGCGCGGTCGAGCAATGTCATCCGCCGCTGGTCGGTGCCCAGCGCGTCCTTCAGCGCGCTGTAGCCGTCCGGCGCATAGCCGATGGCAAAGCGCGCGCAGGTGTCGGCATCGACGCCGCGGCCGTCGAGGTAGGTGCGGGTCTTGTCGCTGCCTTCCAACTGCTTCTGGAAGAAGCGGCTGGCCGCATCCAGCGCGGTGTAGAGCTCGCGGCTGTCGTCCTGCTGTTGTTGGCTGCGCGGTTGGGTGTCGCGCGGCACTTCCATGCCGGCGCGCTTGGCCAGTTCTTCGACCGCGTCGAGGAATTCGAGGCGGTCGTAGTTCATCAGGAAGCTGATCGCGGTGCCATGCGCGCCGCAGCCGAAGCAGTGGTAGAACTGCTTGGTCGGCGACACCGTGAAGCTGGCCGAGCGCTCGTCGTGGAACGGGCAGCGCGCCGCGTATTCCTTGCCCTGGCGCTTGAGCGGCACGCGCGAGCCGACCACTTCGACGATGTCGGAGCGGGCCAGCAAATCGTCGATGAATGCGTCGGGGATACGGGCCATGAGGCTAGTGTGCAGGGGCGCAGCAAGCTGCGCTCCTGCAGAGGACGAATCAGCCGGCCAGCGCCTGCTTGACCAGCTTGGACACCAGGCCCATGTCGGCCTGGCCGGCCAGCAGCGGCTTGAGCACGCCCATCAGCTTGCCCATGTCGGCCGCGGAGGCCGCGCCGGTCTGGGCGATGGCGGCATTGACCGCGGCCAGGATCTCGGCCTCGCCCATCTTGGCCGGCAGGTAGCGCTCGACCACCACGATTTCGTCGCGCTCGATCCTGGCCAGGTCCTCGCGGTTGGCGGCCTCGTACTGGGTCACCGAGTCCTTGCGCTGCTTGACCATCTTGTCCAGCACGGCGATGACGGCGGTATCGTCCAGCTCGATGCGCTCGTCCACTTCACGCTGCTTGATCGCCGCGTTGATCAGGCGGATCACGCCGAGGGAATGCTTGTCGCCGCCCTTCATGGCGGCCTTCATGTCGTCGGTCAGTTGCTGTTTCAGGCTCATGGATCACCTCTTGCGGGAACGGGAATGCAGGGAGCGGGAACGCAAAAAGCCGGCTACGCTTGCGCGTGCCGGCTCTCGCTCCGGTACGGAAGGCATCGCCCCCCGTTCAGGAGTTGCGACCGATCAGTACAGGCGCTGACGCTTGGTGACGTCACGCGAGGAACGACGCAGCTGGCGCTTCACGGCAGCAGCGGCCAAGCGCTTGCGTTCCTGGGTCGGCTTTTCATAGAACTCGCGCTTGCGGGTCTCGGCCAGCACGCCGGCCTTTTCGCAGGTGCGCTTGAAGCGGCGGAGCGCAAACTCGAAAGGTTCGTTCTCGCGGACTTTGACGCTGGGCATGGAATCTCCGGAACACAGTGATACCGGGTCACGCCCGGCGAGCCGCGCATTATAGTCGTTTCACCGGCACGTGCAAGTGGGGCAGGTAGGCGGAGGCGGGCAACAGGTTCACAATGGCGGCATGAAAGTCCTCGGCATCGAATCTTCCTGCGACGAAACCGGCGTGGCGGTCTACGACACCGCACTGAGTGGCGCCGCCGCGCTGCGCGCCCATGCGGTCTACAGCCAGATCGCGCTGCACGCCGAATACGGAGGCGTGGTGCCGGAGCTGGCCAGCCGCGACCACGTGCGCAAGACCTTGCCGCTGATCCGGCAGACCCTGGACGAGGCCGGCATCGCCGTTTCCGGGATCGACGGGGTGGCCTATACCGCCGGCCCCGGCCTGGTCGGGGCGCTGCTGGTCGGCGCCGGGGTCGCGCGTTCGCTGGCGTGGGCGCTGGACGTGCCGGCCATCGGCGTGCACCACATGGAAGGCCACCTGCTGGCGCCGTTGATGGAGGACGACCCGCCGCAGCCGCCGTTCGTGGCGTTGCTGGTCTCCGGCGGCCACACCCAGTTGGTGGCGGTGGACGCCATCGGCCAATACCGGCTGCTCGGCGAAACCCTGGACGATGCCGCCGGCGAAGCCTTCGACAAGACCGCCAAGATGATGGGCCTGCCGTATCCCGGCGGCCCACAACTGGCGAAGCTGGCCGAAACCGGGCTGCCGGGCCGGTTCAAGTTTGCCCGTCCGATGACCGACCGGCCGGGGCTGGATTTCAGTTTCTCCGGCCTCAAGACCCAGGTGTTGCTGGCCTGGCGCGACAGCGACCAGGGCGAGCAGACCCGCGCCGACATCGCCCGCGGCTTCGAGGACGCGGTGGTGGGTACGCTGGCGATCAAGTGCGAGCGCGCGCTGGATGCGGCCGGTTGCGAGGTGCTGGTGGTGGCCGGCGGCGTCGGCGCCAACCAGCGCCTGCGCGCGAAATTGCAGGACGCCGCGCAACGCCGTGGTGGCCGCGTCTGCTTCCCGCGGCCGTCGCTGTGCACCGACAACGGCGCGATGATCGCCTTCGCCGGCGCGCTGCGCTTGCAGGCCGGCCAGCACAGCGCGGCCGAGGTCAGGGTGGTGCCGCGCTGGGACATGGCGACGCTGCCGCCGCTGTAACCGCAGCCGCGCCGCTTGCCGCATTGCGGCTGGCTGAGGTGACGGCAGCCCGTGCCGCTGCGGCTACCATGTCCGTTCATTCACTGCGACGGCTGCAATGGACAAGGTATTCATCGAAGGGCTGGAAATAGACGCCCTGATCGGCATCTACGACTGGGAGCGGCGTATCCGCCAGGTGCTGGTGTTCGATCTGGAAATGGGCTTCGACAACCGCAAGCCCGCCGCCAGCGACGACATTGTCGACACGCTCAACTACAAGGCGGTCAGCAAGCGCTTGATGGACTACGTGCGTGGCTCGGACTTCGGGTTGGTGGAAACGCTGGCCGAGCGCTGCGCGCAGATCGTGCTCGACGAGTTCGACGTGCAATGGCTGCGGTTGAAGCTGAGCAAGCCCGGTGCGGTGCGCGGCGCGCGCGCGGTGGGCGTGGTGATCGAGCGCGTGCGTGGGGAAACGGAGGTGCGTGAAAAATGATGTTGGAACAGGCAATGCAGTGGCCGTGGTTGCAGCAGGTGCAGCAGGTATTGGAAGCCCGTCCGTGGGCATATTCGGCGGTGATGCTGGCCTTGCTGCTGCTGGCCGCATGGCTGGCCAACTACGTGACCCGGCGGGTCCTGCTGCGCGGGCTCAAGCGCATGCTGCGGATGCTGCCCAGCGAAGAAGGCGGTGCCCGGCGCAACCTGAAAGTGATCCCGCGGCTGGCCAACGTGGTGCCGGCACTGGTGATCGCCGCCGGCATCGCGCTGGTGCCGGGGCTGCCGCCGACGCTGCTGCACTTCATCACGGCCATCTGCCAGGCATGGGTGATATTGACGGTGGCGTTGGCGGTGAGCCATACGCTGGACCTGTTCAACGGCATCTACGAGCGCCGCCCGGATGCGCGCGACAAGCCGATCAAGGGCTACCTGCAGGTGGTCAAGATCGTGGTGTACGTGCTGGCCGGCCTGTCGATCGTGGCCACCCTGGCCGGGGTCAAGCTGCTGCACCTGCTGACCGGGCTGGGCGCGGCCACCGCGGTGCTGATGCTGATTTTCCAGGACACCATCCTGTCGCTGGTGGCCAGCGTGCAGATCAGCGGCGATGGCCGCATCCGCATCGGCGACTGGATCGAAATGCCCAGCCAGAACGCCGACGGCGACGTGGTCGACATCGCCCTGCACACGGTCACCGTGCAGAACTGGGACAAGACCATCACCACCTTTCCGACCCGGAAGCTGGTCACCGAGTCGTTCAAGAACTGGCGCGGCATGCAGCAATCGGGCGGGCGGCGGATCAAGCGTTCGCTGCTGCTGGACCAGCACAGCGTGGGATTCCTCGACGACGACGCGCTGGCGCGGCTGCAGCGCTTCGGCCTGCTCGACGACTACCTGGCCGGCAAGCGCGAGGAACTGGCGCAGTGGAATGCGCAGGTCGCGCAGGCGCACCCGGAAGAGGTCAACGCGCGCCGGATGACCAACCTCGGCAGTTTCCGCGCCTATGTCGAGCACTACCTGCGCAGCCACCCCGGCATCAACCAGGGCATGACCTTGATGGTGCGGCAACTGGCACCGACCTCGCAGGGGTTGCCGCTGGAGCTTTACTGCTTCACCGCCTCGGTCAAGTGGGTGCCGTATGAAACCGTGCAGGCGGACGTGTTCGACCATTTGCTGGCGATCCTGCCGGAGTTCGGCCTGCGCGTGTTCCAGCAATCCAGCGATGCGATGTTGATGACCTTGCGGGAACGGGCTGCATCGTGAGCTGGCAACGGGTTTCACGGTGGCGAGGCTAGAATCCGCGGCTGAAAGCGTTTCCCCACGAGGACTGCCAGTGGTTGCCGATCGCATCGAAACCCTGCTTGCGCGCATGACCCTGGAAGAAAAGGTGGGCCAGTTGGGCGTGTTTGCCGACATGGTCCGCCCGTTCGCACCCGACGTGAACCCCGAGGCCAACGTGCGCAACGCCGGGCAGGTGCTGGAGCAGGTGCGCGCCGGGCGCGTGGGCTCGTTGTTCAACGGCGTCGGCGCGGCGCTGGGCCGTGAAATCCAGCGGGTGGCGGTGGAAGAGAGCCGGCTAGGCATCCCGGTGGCGCTGGCCGCAGACGTGATCCACGGCATGCGCACGGTATTCCCGATCCCGCTGGGCGAGGCGGCCAGTTTCGAGCCGGAACTGGCGCAGCGCACCGCCCGCGCCACCGCGGTGGAAGCCACTGCCGCCGGCCTCCACTGGACCTACGCGCCGGCGGTGGACGTCGCCCGCGACCAGCGCTGGGGCCGTGGTGCCGAAG
>JBASBF010000027.1:0-17412 GCA_049650985.1 Stenotrophomonas sp.
CGGCCACGCCCAGCAACAGCGCCAGGCCCATGCAGGTAGCGCGCATCACCAACTGAAACGCGCGCTGGCAGTGACGGTGCGCCCGGTGCCGTAGAAGCACGAGGACACACCACTGCAGGTGGAGACGAAGGTCTTGTCGGCCAGGTTGCTGACGTTGATGGCCAACTGCGTGGCCACTGCACCATGCTGGCCGGCGTCGTAGCGCAGCGCCGCATCCCACAGCGTGTAGGACGGAATGCGGTACAGGTTGGCGCTGTCGCCATAGCTTTCACCGTTGTAGCGCACGCCCGCGGCCAGGCTCAGGCCCTTCAAGGCGCCGCCCTGGAAGGTGTAGTCGGCCCACAGCGCGGCGGTCCAGTCCGGCACCATCGCCAGTTGCTTGCCCTGCACGGCGGGGGCGGCGCGGGTCAGTTCCGAATCCATGCGACTGGCCGCACCGATCACGCTGAAGCCTTCCAGCGGCGTCACCCGCGCCTCCAGCTCCACACCGCGCACGCGGCCTTCGCCGGCCTGCACCTGGCAGCGGCTGTTGCCGTTGTTGCCGCAGTCCATGTGCGAGGGGTCCGGGTCGTCGATCAGGATGTTCTGCTGGCGCAGGTCGTAGGCCGACAAGGTGAGCAACCCATCGAAGCTGGCCGGCTGGTACTTCACGCCGCCCTCCCACTGCTTGCCGGTGATGGGGTCGAATGGCGTGCGGGTGTGGCTCTGGTTGGTGTTGCTGGCGGACGGCTGGAACGACTCGGCATAGCTCAGGTACGGCGACAACCCATTGTCGGCCACGTACAGCACGCCGGCGTTGCCGGTGAAGGCTTCGTTCTTTACCCGCGTCGGCACCACCGCACCATACACGCCGGTCAGCGCGTTGTAGCTGCGGGTGAAGGTGTCGTCGTCGGTCCAGTCGTAACGGCCGCCGAGGGCCAGCCGCCACTTGCCCAGCGCGATCTGGTCCTGCAAGTACGCGCCAACCTGCTCGTTGAGGCCGCCGAAGTAGGTGATGGACGTGGTGACCGGCAGGTAGTTGCTGTAAACGGGGTTGAAGATGTCGATGTCGGCCGGATTGAGCATGGCCCCGCGTGCACCGCTCCAGTCGGCCTTCTGCCAATCCACGCCCAGCAGCACGGTGTGCTCGACCGCGCCAGTGGCGAACTTGCCGGTCAGGCGGGTATCGGCGGTCTTGCCGACCGAGTCGCCAGTGCCCCAGGTCGCGCGGCGCTTCTGGGTGCGGCCATCGGCATTGAGCCCGCCATTGGTCACCACGGTGCGGAACAGCGAGGTCACGTCGGTGTAGCGCGCGCTCTGGCTCAGCGTCCAGTTCTCGTTGAAACCATGCTCGAACAGCCAGCCGGCGGTCCAGATGTCACGGTCGAAGGTGTTCCAGCCCGGCTCGCCGATGAAGGTGGTGTTCTTCATCCGCCCGTACTGGGTGGGGACCAGGGTGCCGGCCATCGGCAGGAACTGGTAGGTCGAGCCACCGTCGTCCTTCTGGTACAGGCCCAGCAGGGTCAAACGGGTGCGCTCGGCCATCTGCATGGTGTAGCTGGGCGCCAGGAACCAGTGCTGCTGCTCGGTCTTGTCGATCTGGGTCTGGCCGTCGCGGTACAGGCCCACCAGACGGAACAGGTGGCGGCCATCATCGTTGCCGGCACCGACGTCGAACGCCGCGTTGTACTGGCCATTGCCGTCGATGCCCACGCGCAGCACCTGCGCCTGCCCCGGCTCGGGGGTCTTGCTGACCTGGTTGACCATGCCACCCGGAGCCACCTGGCCGTACATCACCGCCGACGGCCCTTTCAGCACCTCCACCCGTTCCAGATTCCAACTGTCCACCATCGTGCGGTTCCACTGGCTGCCCTGCGGCGCGCGCATGCCGTCGATGGTGACGTTGTTGCTCCAGCTTCCGGCGTCGTAGCCGCGGATGCGGAAGTCATCGACGCGGTTGTCGATGCCGCTGCTTTCCAGCGCCACGCCGGCCACGTAGCGCATGGCCTCGTTGAGGTTCTGCACGCCGCGTGCATCCAGCTCCTCGCGGGCGATGACCGACACCGACTTGGCGGTTTCGGCAATCGAGGCATCGGTCTTGGTCGCGCCGGAGGTGTGGGTGGTGACGCGGTAGGCGTTGACCTGCACTGCGTCCAACGTTTGCGGATCGGCCCCGGCCGGCGATTCGGCGGCGGCGGTGAACGCGGACAGGGACAGGGCGACGGCCAGCGACAGCGCAGCCGGTCGGAAGGGGGAACGGGGGGAGAGGGAATGCACGGAAGCCAACCTGATCGAAAAAGAAGTTGGCTGACTGCTGGGGCAGCGGCTGATGTGTCGTAGTGTATCAAACGCGAATCATTGGCAACAATATGAAATATCAACACTGCCGCATTCCACGGTCCGAGCAAGCAAGCGCCACGGGGCCTCACATGGATCCGCCACCAGGCGCCTGTCGAAAAGCCGGGTTCCCCTGCATGCCCGGCACCCGGCCCGTTGCCATTGCCGTGTAAAATCCGCCGTTTTCCCCAGTCGGCATCATGGCGAAAGCTTCTCCACGGGCGCCCGTGCTGGGCCCGGCGTTCATTCGCTTGCTGGCCCGCTTCGGTGACGCAGACCTGCCCCGCACGCCGCCGGTGCTGACCGAACGGCTGGCGCAGTGGTTCGACTGGAACCGCGCCATCACCCTGTCGCGCACGCTGGACGGCCGCTTGCCCGACGCCGAAGACGGCGCGGATTTCGACGACGCGCAGGACGCCGAATGCGCGCGCGTGCGGCGCAGCCTGCTGGACACCATCGACGCCGATATCGACCTGTCCCCGCCCAAGCGCAAGGACGCCAACGCGGCGGCCATCGACCCCGGCTACCTGCCCTATCGCCAGCACTGCCTGGCAACGCAGCGTGCGATGCAGGCCGCCACCGGCCAATTGCGCGGCCGGTTGCGCGACATGCTCACCCGGCAGTCGCCGGCCAAGGCACGGCTGGCCGAGGTGGACGCGGTGATGGAGGCCACGCTGAGCCCGCGCGAGCAAGCGTTGCTGGGCAATGTCCCCGCCCTGCTCGGCCAGCACTTCCAGCGCCTGCGCGATGCCGGCGCGCCCGACCCCGCCGATGCCGAGGCATCGGCCGACGACACTCCCGCGACTCCCACCGGTCCGTGGCTGGCACGCTTCCGCCACGACATGCGCAGCGCGCTGCTGGCCGAACTGGAGGTCCGCTTCCACCCCATCGACGGCCTGCTCGCAGCGCTGCGCACCCGGTAACCCATACTTCATGTCCAGAAATTTCATCGTCCTCATCGTTTTCCTCGTCGGCCTGCTGGCCGTGGGCTGGATCGGCATCGGCTACGCCGGCACCCACCCGCTGGCGGCGGTCATCGCTGCGGTCATTGCCGGTTGCTACCTCGTCGGCGCCTTCGAGTTGCTGCGCTACCGGCAGGCCACCGCCACGTTGGTGCAGGCCGTGCCGGCCATCGCCGAAGCGGGTGATGACCTCGATGGCTGGCTGTCGCGCCTGTCGCCCGGCCTGCGCAACGCCGTGCGCCTGCGCGTGCAAGGCGAACGCATTGGCCTGCCGGCGCCCGCGTTGACGCCCTACCTGGTCGGCCTGCTGGTGCTGCTGGGCATGCTCGGCACCCTGCTGGGCATGATGGCGACCCTGCGTGGCACCGGCCTGGCGCTGGAAAGCGCCACCGACCTGGACGCCATCCGCAGCTCGCTGGCCGCACCGGTCAAGGGTTTGGGCTTCGCCTTCGGCACTTCGATTGCGGGTGTTGCGACCTCGGCGGCGCTGGGTTTGTTGTCGGCATTGCTGCGGCGCGAGCGCACGCAGGCGGTGCAGCAACTGGATGCCGGCATCGCCACGCATTTGTCGCAGCATTCGCGCGAGTTCCAGCAACGCCAGACCCTGCACCTGCTGCAACAGCAGAACGCGCTGATGCCGGCGCTGGTCGAGCGCCTGCAAACGCTGGCCGACACGCTGGAGCGCCAACAGCACAGCAACGACGAACGCCTGCACGCCGACCAGCAGCAGTTCCACCAACGCAACGAAGCGGCATACACGCAACTGGCCGGCACCCTGCAGCAAGCCTTGCGCGATGGCATCGCGCAGCAGGCCAACGCCGTCGGCGCGGCACTGCAACCGGTGGTCGAAACCACGATGGCCGGGCTGGCCGAACGCTCCAGCGCGCTGCATGCCGCCATCGACAGCGCCGTGCAGCAGCAACTGGCGGGCCTGAACACCACCGTGCAAGACGCGGCCATTGCTGCGCGCGAAAGCTGGAACGCCGCCGTCGCCGAACAACAGCGCGGCAACACCGCACTCACCGATGGCCTGCAACAGGCACTGCAACAATTCACCGGCACCTTCGAGCAAGGTTCGGCGGCGTTGCTCGACAACGTCGCCACCCGGCTGGAAGACAACACCACCCGTACCGCCAGTGCATGGGGCAGTGCACTGGCGCAGCAGCACGAAGCGCACGACGCACTGGCGCAGCGCCACGAACAGGCGCTGGCCACCGCGTCGGCCACGTTCGAAAACCACACTCACGCGCTGCTCGATGCCGTACAGCTCTCGCACGGGCAATTGCAGGCCACGCTGGAAGAACGCGACGCGCAGCGCCTGTCCGGGTGGTCACAGGCGCTGGATGCCAGCATCGCCACGCTCGACCGCCAGTTGCAGCACAGTGGCGAACAACTCGCCCAGCGCCAGCAGCAGACCTGCGCCGCGCTGGCGCAAAGCACGCAGGCAATACACGAGCAGGCGCAGGCACAGGCGCGCGACACCCTGGCCGAAATCGCGCGGCTGGTCGAAACCGCTTCCGAAGCACCGCGTGCGGCCGCCGAAGTGGTGGCCGAGCTGCGGCAGAAACTGTCCGACAGCATGGTCCGTGACACCGCCACGCTGGAAGAGCGTGGCCGCCTGCTGGAAACCGTGCAGACCCTTCTCGATGCGGTCAACCACGCTTCCAACGAACAACGCGGCGCGATCGACGCCCTGGTATCGACGTCGGCCGAATTGCTGGAGCGCGTCGGCGGCCGCTTCGGCGCGCAGGTCGAAAGCCAGGCCGGCAAGCTCGATGCCGCCGCCGCGCACGTCACCGGCAGCGCGCTGGAAGTTGCGAGCCTCGGTGAGGTGTTCGGCGGCGCGGTGCAGTCGTTCGGCGACGCCACCGTTGCATTGAACGAGCGCCTGCACGCCATCGAAGCCGCGCTGGAGAAATCGCTGGCGCGCAGCGACGAACAGCTCGGCTACTACGTGGCACAGGCCCGCGAAGTGGTCGAGCTGAGCATGCTGTCGCAGAAGCAGATCATCGGCGAACTGCAACAACTGGCCGGCGCGCGTGACGGAGCCGGCGGCGCATGAGCGACGAGATCGAGTTCGACGCCGAATCCAGCGCCACCACCTGGGCCGCGTTCGGCGATCTGATGTCGGTGCTGCTGGGCGCGTTCGTGCTGATCCTGGCCAGCGTCATCGGCATCCAGTTGCTGCTGCACAATCGCCTGGACGAAGAAGTGCGCCAACGCCAAGCCGAAGCCGCCAGGCTGAAGACGCTGGAAGAAGCACTGGCCGCACCGCTGGCCGCCGGCCGCGTCACCGTGATCGACGGCCGCATCGGCATCAGCGGCAACGTATTGTTCGCGCTCAACTCCGACCAGTTGCAGCCGGAAGGCCGCGAGCTGCTGCAAAGCATCGCCGGCCCGCTGCACGACTACCTGCGCGCGCGCGATGAAATCCTGATGGTCAGCGGCTTCACCGACAACCAGCCGGTACGCGCCAGCAACGCCCGCTTTGCCGACAACCTGGAACTTTCCGCCGCGCGCGCGCTCACCGTCACCCGCACGCTCATCGCCGACGGCGTGCCGTCATCGACCGTGTTCGCCGCCGCGTTCGGTGCCGAACAGCCGGTCGGCTCCAACGACGACGATGCCGGCCGCGCAAAGAACCGCCGCGTCGAAATCGCGCCGATCCCGCGCCACAAGCCCGACGCCAGGGCCGATGCCCGCTGAAGCCGCCAGCCTCCACGCACGGCTCGATGCCTGGCGCGCGCAAGGCGCAGACCGCGTCGATGCGTCGCGCTTCGCACTGATGGTGGCATTGGCACAACGCGCCCTGCAGCATGACGGCCCGGTACGGCAACATCTGCATGCACGCCTGCAGGAACTGGCCGACACCTATGCCGACCTGCTTGCCGATCCGCCAACGGCAACATCCACGCGCGGCACTGATGAAAGCCCGCTGCGGCAGTTGCTGGAACAGTTCGCCAACGCACCACGGCTGGGGGCATCGCCGCACCCCGTTGCCACGGCGCAGGCAGGCGCAACCCGCGCGCCGACACCGGCCGTGGAGCTCACGCCGATGCCGTTGCTGGACGAGTTCCAGCAGCTATGGAGCCGCATCCGCATCGACAGCCTGCTGCGGCAATGCCTTGATGGCCTGCCCGAAGACGCCGGCCCGCTGCATTCCAGCGTGCTCACCTACCGTGCGATGGCATTGATGCGAGAAGTCTCGCCCGAGTACCTGCAGCACTTCGTCGCTTACACCGACACCCTGACCTGGCTGGAGCAGTTGGACGGCAACACCAATGCCGACGAAGCAACCAGCGCCCGCAAGCCGTCGCGTCCGGCCGGGACGCGACGCAGGAAACCTGCCGCGTCGTAGCGGCGACACCCGTGGTGACGAGACAGACGCATGAATCCGATGCGCCGGGGATGCAACCCCGGCCTGCGTGGCTGAAGTAGTCTTCCCGCTCACACCGCCCGGTACGGGAGAAACGAAATGACCTGCAAGAACACAGCCCGTCTCTCGATCTCGCCGTGCTGCGCCGCCATGCCGTCGCGCGCAGCCTGGTTCCTTCCCACCATGCTGCTGGCTGCGGTGGAGCGGCTCGGTGGTTTCGTGCGGTGGGTAGGTCGAGGCTACGCCCCCGCGGCAGGAACTTGGCTACTCCCTATCGGTCAAGCGCCGGCGCTTTCTGCTCGGCCCTTCGCTTGAACCAGAAGTAGCTTCCCAGGATGACCGCTGTCTGCAACACCGCCAGCGGTACGAGGAAGATATGCGTGGCGGTCCACAACAAACAGGCAACCAATGCGATGTTGGCGATTACCTTGCCCAAGCGCCTGGCTACATACATCACGCCCACGAAGAATGTCTGATAGATAAGTACTGCCAGTGACAGAATCATTGCCCGGCTCCTGCCACGTTGCGATGAACAAGATCACTGCTGCCGCACTGCGCGCATTCCCGATGGAAATTGTCTCCATCCTTGCGCAGTCGCGGCCTGTGCCCTGGCTGACATGAAAAGCGGATCGCAGTATTCGTATCGCATGCTCCGCACTTCAGGTAATAGCCGTATTTGCCGTAGAGAACACTGCCTTCGCTTTTCCCGCATGACTTGCAGGAGACTGCTTTCCCCTGCGACGTGTCCACGGTGCCGACAATGGGCTTGAGTGCAGGCTCGACCCGCTCCTTTTCCGGTGAATTGATGGCTTCCGGCTTCGGAAGAACCGGTGACAGGGTTGGAACCTTTTGCGCTTCATTGGCTCGCAACGGGCGATGGCAGGCAGCAAGCTGGCGCGCGACATATTCCACCGTCTCGGCAGACACCAGCTTGGCTGCAGTCCTCAGGATTCCGATCAGCGGGTTTTCTTTCTCGAAGTCGCGATCAATCGTTTTCTTCAGCAGGTCAGCCTTGATCACTCTGCTGGCATCGAACTTCTTCGGCCGATCAATACGGGCCTTGGGTGATGCCAGTACGAGTTGCTGGAACGCCGGTTGGATGGCCAAGCCCAAGCGGGTTGGCAGGGAAATGGTGGCCATCACGTCCTTGAGAACCTTGATGTGTCGCTCGTTCTGCTCCAGTGGCGAGGCCATGCCTTCGAATTTCTTCCTGAAATCGTTCCAGCGCAGGAACTCCCCTTCTTCGGTGATTTTCATTCCGCTGTGGAAGTGCTTGGTTTCCAGTACGTACACATCCATCCAGCGATTGATCAACACATGGTCGATCTGGGCAGTACGGCCAGCATGTTCGAATCGCAGATCATGGATGACCGCCCAGTTCGGCGATTGGGCGAAATCGAAGTCGATCAAGTAGGCCGAATCCTTTTCACCCCTGATACCGGCCTTGCGCATGCGCAGCTCTTCCTTCGCCTTTCGCGCCCCGACATCGGTACCTGCGGCGCGCTTCTCCAGATCAAGCAAAAGCGCAGCCTGGTCGTCTGCTGTTTTTATAAGCATGGTGCATGCCGTGTTTCCCCTGACCAAGCAAGGATACCCGGGTGCAAGCCGTGGCTCCATCGCACCCGGCGTGCTTCCAACGTCAATATCACCACCTGTCTCGCACGCATGATTTCGAAGTAGTCTGCACCACCAACATGGTTTGATGACATGTAGCCATGCCCGTCCGCCTCAATCTCGCCGCGCTGCGCCGCCACGCCGTCGCCCGCAGCCTGTTCCGGCCCACCACCCTGATGGCCGCCGTGGAGCGGCTCGGCGGCTTCGTGCAGGCCGACCCGCTGCGCGCGCCAGCCCGCGCGCAGGATCTTGCCCTGCGCCACCGCGTCAAAAACTATTGCGCCGGTGACCTGGAACGCCGCTATCCACAGTTGCCGTTGCAGGAAGACTTCTTCATCAACTACGGCTTCCTCACCCCGGCGCTGCGCGCATTGATGCACCCGCGCAGCGCGCGCCGCGTGTGGGGCAAGCCGCGCTGGCAACTGGCGCATGCGGTGCTGGCCGAGGTCGAACGACTCGGCGAAGCGCACCCGGCCGAGGTGGACGCCGCGTTGGGCCACGGCCCGGTGAAGAACTGGTTCGGCGGCAACAGCCGGCTGTCCACCGAGTTACTGGACGGCCTGCATTACCGCAGCCATCTCGATGTGGTCCGTCGTGACAGCGGCACCCGCGTCTATGCGCTGGCCGCGCCGTGGCAGGCCAGCGCCGACCCGCAATCGGCGATGGATGCGATGGCCGATGCCTTGGTGCGGAAATACGCGCCGTTGCCGGCGGCCAGCCTGTCACAACTGGTCAACATGCTGGCTGGTGCCGCGCCGCAATGGCAGGAGTTGCGCAAGCCCACGCTCGCGCGCGCGAAACAGCGGCTGGCGCATGCGCATGTCGGTGGCGTGGAGTGGTATTGGCCAGGCGACGAGGACCCGACGCGCGGTTGGCGCATTCCCTCGCAGGTGCGCTTGCTTGCGCCGTTCGATCCGGTGGTATGGGACCGCCGCCGCTTCGAGCTGCTGTGGGGCTGGGCCTATCGCTTCGAGGCCTACACTCCGGCACACAAGCGCGTGCGCGGTCATTACGCGCTGCCGCTGCTGTGGCGCGACGAGGTCATCGGCTGGGGCAACCTGAAGGTCGTCGGCGGCCGCTTGCACCACGACCTCGGCTATGTAGCTGGCTGCGCACCCCGCGATGCTGGTTTCAAAGCGGCGCTGGACGAAGAGTTGCAGCGGTTGCACGACTTTCTGGGTTTGATCCCGCAGGTTGGGCTTTCTGCGCCAGCCCAACCTGTGGATTGCGTCGCCACCCATGCGGTTCGATCATGCCTTCCGTCGCATGATGGCCTCTGAAATGATGAGCAAGGCCACACCCACCAGCAGTGGAATCAGACCAACGAGATAGGCTGCGGTCGCCGGTGCAGCCTGGTGGAGGAAAATCATCAATGCCACACCAACTGCTGCCGTGACCATCCCTGCCATGCGTGCCTTCATCCGTGTGCGTGCGGCATCGGCCTGTTCAACCCCCCGCAGGTATTCCATCACCGGGGTGGGATCGGCCGCCTCGGCAATCCTGCGCGCCATCTCATGGCGATAATGTGCCTCACGCTCCTTTCTGCGGTTTTCCAGCCAGACAAGGACCGACAAGAACCCAAGCAGTGCCGTGCCGACCACCGCGATCATCAACCAGAGTGCCGCCATTGGATTACCCTCCCGTGGAAATTTCGTGTACCTGGCTCGTCAGACGAGACGCACGTGTCATCGGTTGCATTTTCCGCACCCGCCCCTCCGACCTGAAAAAGTGCAACCGGATTGCTTGCATGCCCGTCCTACCCATCGGGAGGGCGACAAACAATGCATAACGGTCAGGACGATGAAACCGACATCAACCGCGTACTGGAAGGGGATACCGCGGCTTTCGCCGGCATCGTCGCGCGTTGGCAGGGGCCGCTGGTGAACCTTGCCTATCGCTTTTGCCGCGAGCGGGGAATGGCCGAGGACATGGCGCAGGAAGCCTTCCTGCGGGCCTTTCGCAATCTTGGGTCATGGCGCGGCGATGCCGCATTCTCCACCTGGTTGTTCGCATTGGCTACGAACGTGTACCGGGACGAGATGCGTCGGTCCAGGCCGGAACAGGTTGCGATCGACGAAAACCTGGCGGCGGAAGGGAGCGTGGAAGATGCAGCCCACGAGGCTGATCGCCGCGCCTTGGTACACAGAGCGGTTCGATCGCTGCCTCCCAGGTACCGTGAACCGCTCGTGCTTTTCCACTTCCACGAGCAGGATGTCGCCACGACGGCGCGCAGCCTGGGCCTGCCGGAAGGCACGGTAAAGGCACGGCTGTCCCGCGCGCGGGATCTTCTGGAATCCAAACTGAGGGGACGGCTATGAATCGCGATGACATCGACAGGCTTCTCGGCAGTGAGGAGCAGATCAGCCCATCCCCCGATTTCCTCGCTTCGGTCATGCGCGCGGTGGAGCGAGAGGCGGCGCTGCCCATGCCACTGGCATTCCCCTGGGTACGAGCATTGCCCGGCTTCGCGGCGGTCGTCATCGCCGTCTCGGGGGCCCTCTGGTATCTGCTTGGTTCGCTTGATGCCGTGGCCCGTGTCCTCGACGAACAACTGAACTGGATCGCGACGCTCATCGCAGGTCCGACGCTTCTGCCGCTCTTGATCGCCATTGTGGCAACGACCATGTCACTGATGATCTCCTCCTGCCTGGTGCAGGCATGCCGGGGATCGCATTTGAATGGCTGAAGACGCCACGTGTCCTGCAGGAGCAACGTCAGTCGCGACCGGGGTTTGCCGGGAAAGCTCCATCGCGACTGACGTCGCCCCTGCAAGGCTCCTGCAAGGCGATCCACGTCTGTTGCTTCAGTCTTCGCGGAACCCGTAATCGAAGCTGTAGAAATGCTTGCCCTCGACGATGTCGATGACGATGCGGCCATGCAGGCCGGCAAGTTCATCGCTGCCGCTGTCCGGCACCACGCTCAGGTCGAGCGTCGGCGTACCGCGGTCCATGACGCCGTTGTGCTGGGCGAAGAAGCTGCCGCGGCGGCCGTCAAGCGTGCCTTCGATGCGCTCGATGGCGACGTAGGCACCGGAACCGGATACCGGCGACATCAGCGCCAGCATGTGCACGACGCTGGTGGCATCCAGCGCGCCGTGAAAACGCTTGTCGAAACGGGAGTGGCCGACGACCGCACCGCCGCCGATGTCCAGCGACTGCTGGGGGATGCGCGTGACCTCGAATTCGCCCTTGGCCTGCATTGCCGTTCCTGCGTTGTCGGAGGCCGCAGTGTAACCAGCGCCACCGGCCACGCCACCGGGGCGCGGGGCGGCATCCGCGCATAGAATACGGGCGTGATCCGTTCACCCTCCTTCTTCAGGCCCATGCTCCGGCTGGCGTTGCTGGCCGTGTTGCTGATGGCGCTGGCGCCTGCGCTCAGCCGGGTGTTGGCCGATGCCGGCCCGCGCATGCTGCAAGGATGGGCCGAACTGTGCACCGCCAGCGGCCTGAAGTGGGTGGACACCGGCAAGCAGTCGCCGGTGGCGCAGCTCCCGCTCGGCGGCGGCCATGCCATGACCGGCGGGGATTGCGACTACTGCCATCTCGCAGGCTTGCTGCCACTGCTGCTGTTGTTCGTGTGCGCGGCATTCCCGCGCCTGTTGGCCGGCCGCCTGGTCTTTCCGGCCGCGCCACGGATGCGGCCACGGCCGAATTTGCGCGGCCTTGGCGGCCAGGGGCCGCCGGCCCTGTCCTGAACCCCACGCCCTGCTGACCGCGCGGTGCCACGCACCGCGCTTGTGCCTCGGGTTCCCCATGTCCAGCCGAACCGCGTGGCGCCGTGCGTGCCGTGCGGGCGCGCAGTCGTGACAGCGGGAACCCGGCGGCTTCACGTTTCTGGCAAAGGACATTCTCCAGATGAACATTCCCGCTTCTTCGCGGCGCCGCACACCTGTGGCCGCCCAGCTTTCACCCCTGGCCGCCGCCATCGTCATCGCCTGCGCGCCGGCCTGCGCCATCGCCGCCGATTCGCCCACACCGGCAACGCTGGACAGGGTTGAAGTTCGTTCCGTCGTATTCGACCGCCTCAAGGCCGAGCAGGCGCTGACGCCGGGCGGTATCAGCGTGATCGACGGCGAGAGCTTCCACGAGCGCGCCGTCGACAACCTGTCCGATTCATTGCGCTACGTGCCCGGCGTGTGGAGCGCAAGCGGCACCGGCGGCGATGCCGTCTTCATTTCCAGCCGTGGCTCCAACCTCGACGCGACCAACTACGACGGCAACGGCGTCAAGTTGTTCCTGGACGGGCTGCCGGTCACCACGGCCGACGGCAACAACCACAACCGTTTCCCGGACCCGATGACGGCGCGTGCGGCGGTATTCGCGCGCGGCGCCAACGCGCTGACCTACGGCGCCAGCAACCTCGGCGGGGCGGTGGATTTCACCACGGCCACCGCGCGCAATTCGCCGGCGACGCAGGCGGCTTTCACCGCAGGCAGCCACGGCCTGCGCGCTGCCCGTTTGAGCGCCGGTGGCGTCGCCGACGCACTGGATGGCCAGCTCACGCTGGAAAGCAGGGACCGCGACGGCTACCGCGAGCACGGCCGACAACGGCGCAGCAGCCTGCATGCGAACGCGGGCTGGCAGGTTTCCGATGCGTTCAACCTGCGCGTTTTCGCCAGCCACATCGACAACGACGAGCAACTGGCTGGCGCGCTGACCCGCGCCCAGTTCGATGAAGACCCCTACCAGGCGCAGCCATCGGCGATCACCGGCAACTTCCAGTTGAACGTGCGCAGCAACCGGCTGGCGAGCAAGGGCAGTTGGGACATCGACGCCAACCATCAACTGCAATTCGGCCTGTCCTGGGAGCAGCAGAACCTCTACCACCCGATCGTGGACAAGGTGATGGTGGACTTCGACGGACCCGGGCCGCTGCCGCCGACGGAGGTTTTCAGCCTGTTGAAGAACACCGACCAGCGCACCGTGGCCGGTATGCTCCGCTACCACTTCACGCATGGCGACCACGACGTGCTGGCCGGCATCAACCTCGCCGACACTCACGAGCAGGGCGGCAACTACCGCAACGATGGTGGCCGCCGCAACGGTCGCACCGGCCTGATCGACAACCGCTCCGACAGCGTCGAGGTGTTCCTGGTCGACCGCTGGAAGTTCGCGCCGGCATGGACGCTGGTATACGGCGCGCAGGGCGTGTCCACCAGCCGCGACGTGCGCGCCACCGACCTGGCCAGCGGCACGCTGCGCAACCCGAAGGCCGACTACAGCGCGTTCAACCCGCGCCTGGGCGTGATCCGCGCGCTGGGCGAGGGCGGCGAGGTGTTTGCCAGCGTCGGCCGCCTGTACGAGGCGCCGACCACGTTCGAGCTGGAGGACGACCTGCGCGGCGGCGGCGCCACGCTCGACGCGATGCACGGCAACGTGGTCGAGGTGGGCCTGCGCGGGGCGACGGCTGCGGCCGCCGACGCGGCGCATTGGCATTGGGACGTGTCGGCGTACTACGCGCGCATTCGCGACGAGATCCTGTCGGTGGACAACCCTGCCGCGCCCGGCACCAGCCTGTCCGCCAACATCGGCTGCAGCGTGCACGCCGGCATCGAGGCGCTGGCCGGCGCCAGCCTTCCATTCGGCGGCGGCGTGCATCGCATCGAACCGCTGCTCAGCATCACCTGGAATGCATTCTCGTTCGACGACGACCCGCTCTACGGCAACAACGACCTGCCGGCGGCACCGGCCTACGCGCTGCGCGGCGAGCTGATGTACCGGCACGACGGCGGTTTCTTCGCCGGCCCGACCTTCGACCTGGTCGGCGCGCGCCATGCCGATTTCGCCAACACCTATCGCGTGGGCGCGTATGGCCTGCTGGGCCTGCGCGGCGGGGTCGAACGCGGGCGCTGGTCGCTCTTCGGCGAGGTGCGCAATTTGCTGGACCGGCGCTACGTCGGCCTGCTGACCGTGCGCAACCGGGCGTCCGGCAACGATGCGCTGTTGCAGGCCGGTGAACCGCGCTCGCTGTATGCCGGCGTGCGCTACCGGTTCTGAGTCGAAGCGGTCGATACAAAAACGGGAAGGCGCGGCGGGCCGCGTCTTCCCGTCATCCGCCGGTGGATGTCGCTCAGGCGGCGGTATCCACCAGCACCAGCTCGGCATCTTCCAGCGCGCGGATGCGGATGTGGGTCACGTCACTGATGGCCGCACCGTCACGCGCATCAAGCACCACGCCCTCCACTTCCACCTTGCCGGTGCCTGGCACCAGGTAGCCGTGGCGGGTGCTGTCGCCGAAGCGGTATTCGGCGCTCTCGCCGGCCTTCAGCGTCGCACCGAGCACGCGGGCGTTGGCGCGGATCGGCAGCGCGTCGTCGTCACCGGCCATGCCGCTGGCCAGGGTGACGAAACGGCCGGAGCGCTCGCCCCTGGGGAAGGGCTTGGCGCCCCACGACGGCGCACCGCCGCGCGCATCCGGGATGATCCAGATCTGGAAGATGCGGGTCACGCCCGGCTCCAGGTTGTATTCGGAATGGCGGATGCCGCTGCCGGCACTCATCACCTGCACATCGCCGGCCTCGGTGCGGCCCTTGTTGCCCTGGTCGTCCTGGTGGCTGATGGCGCCTTCGCGCACGTAGGTGACGATCTCCATGTCCGCATGCGGATGCGGCGGAAAGCCGGTGCCGGGCTGGATGGTGTCGTCGTTCCACACCCGCAGCGCGCCCCAATGGACGCGCGCCGGGTCGTGGTACTGGGCGAAGGAAAAGTGGTGCCTGGCATCCAGCCAACCGTGGTTGGCACCGCCGAGGCTGGCAAACGGGCGACGCTCGATCATGGCGTTCTCCTGCATGGGTGGTTGCGATGGGGGCCAGTCTAGGCAGGCGTCATTGCCAGCGGAATGGAATGATTGGAAATTCATTGTTTCCATTAGTGCGATGATCTGCCGACCCATCCACCGGCCGCCGCCATGAACCCGCTCCCCGATCTGGAAGCCTGGGCGATCTTCGCCAAGGTCACCGAGGCCGGCTCCTTCGCCCGCGCCGCCGATGCGCTGGGGCTGTCGCAGGCCACCGTGTCCAAGGCCATCACCCGGCTGGAAACGCGCATCGGCACCACCCTGTTCCACCGCACCTCGCGGCGCATGTCGCTGACCGCCGCCGGCGAAGCGGCACTGGAACGCGCCACGCGCATCCTCGACGAAGGCGAGGCGGTGGAAGCCGAAGTCGCCGACCGTTCCACCACCTTGCGCGGACGAGTGCGGGTGGCCGCACCGATGTCCTTCGGCGTGGCGCGGCTGGCGCCACTGCTGCCGGACTTCATGCGCCAGTACCCGGAGGTGGAACTGGACGTGCAGTTGAGCGACGCGCAGGTGGACCTGGTCGCCGAGCGCTTCGACCTGGCGCTACGCATCGCCACCCTGGCCGATTCCAGCCTGCGCGCGCGCCGGCTGTGCCAGGTGCGCATCCTGCTGGTGGGCGCGCCGGCTTATTTCGCCGAACACGGCAGCCCACAGCATCCACGCGACCTCGCGCAGCACCGAGGCTTCCACTACAGCCTCGCGCGCGGCAGCAACAGTTGGCGCTTCCGCCATCACCGCCACGGCGAGTTCGCGCAGACCGTGCCGTGGGCGTTGCAGGCCAACAACGCCGAAGTGTTCACCGCCGCCCTGCGCGACGGCCTCGGGTTGGCACTGCAACCGGAGTTCCTGGTGTGGGAAGACCTGCGCGAGGGCCGGCTGCAAACGGCAATGGGCGACTGGCAGGTGGAACCGATCGCGCTGCACATCGTCACCCCGCCCGGCCTGCACCGCCCGGCGCGGGTGCAACGGCTGATCGACTACCTCGCCGAGCGTTTGCAGCGCGAGCCGTGGGCGGCGGCGGCCGGCATCGCCGATTGAACCCGACGCCGTGATGCTGCATTCATGGCGATGCCCCGGTTGGGCTGGGCGCGGCCGGCGGATTACCGACCAGCCGCTGCGCGAGGCCGGACAGGCGGCTGGCATGGCGCGACAGCGCGGTTTCGATCACTTCGGCGCTGCCGGCCAAATGCAGGGCGTGGCGGGCGCGGGTGATGCCGGTGTAGAGCAGTTCGCGGCCGAGCACGCGGTTGTCGTGGCGCGGCAGTTGCAGCCACACCTCGCCGAACTCCGAGCCCTGCGCCTTGTGCACGGTCATGGCGAAGGCGCTTTCGTGCGCCGGCAATGCAGCCGGGCGGAACGGGCGCGGGGTGTCGGGAGCATCGCCGGGAAACCATGCCGTGGTGCCGCGCGTGGCCCCATCACTCAGGCAGATGCCGACATCGCCGTTGAACAGGCGGTGGCGGTAGCTGTTTTCGGTGACCAGCAGCAGGCGGCCGTGGAAATGGGCCGGTGCGCCGCCGCGCGGACTGGTGCCGCCGAGCAGCTCCTCGATGCGCGCGTTGAGGCTGCGCGCACCTTGCGGGCCTTCGCGCACGGCAGTGAGCAGGCGCAGGCGGCTTGCCAGTGCGAGCGCCTGCGCCGGAGTTTGTGCGGCGGCCAGTGCATCCCAGTAGCGTTGCAGTGGGTCGCGCCATGCGCGCAATGGATCGCCTTCGCCTTCATGGAAATGCACGCCGGGCAATTCGCCACTGCGCAGCAGCGACAGTGCACGGAGACCATCGCCTTCGCGCATGGCGGCCGCCAACGGTGCCAGTTGCAGGGCCTCGCTCTGGCGGTAGCCGCGTTGCAGGTGGACGCGGGTACCAGCGAAGGTCGCGGCGGTTTCGGCGATGGTTTCGGCCGGCAGCTCGCCGAGCAGCGGTTGCAGGGTTTGTGCGTCATCACCGGTGATGCGCGTGCCATCGCCGGCGGCACGCAGGATTGCGCCGAGCACGTCGCCGGCTTCCACCGAGGGCAACTGGTCCGGGTCGCCCAGCAGCACCAGCCGGGCACCGCTGGCGATGGCTTCGACCAGTTTGGCCATCAGCGGCAGGTCGATCATCGAGGCTTCATCGACCACCACCACGTCGAACGGCAGCGGGTTGTCGGCGTGGTGGCGGAAGCGCGGCGACTCCGGGATCACCCCGAGCAGGCGATGCAGGGTGGTGCCGGTGGTCGGCAGTTGCGCGCACAGGGCGGCATCCACGCCCAGTTGCGGCAGTTGCTGCCCGGCATTGCGCAGGCTCTCGGCCATGCGCTCGGCGGCGCGGCCGGTGGGTGCGGCCAGCGCCACGCGCGGTGGTGGCT
>JBASBF010000028.1:0-99484 GCA_049650985.1 Stenotrophomonas sp.
ACCCCGGCCATCGGCGCGGCGCGGTCCACGCCGGCGGCACGCGCCAGCGCGCCCTCGAAGTCGGCATGGCTGAGCGCGCCCAGCGCGGGATCGAGATGGCGCGCGCGGGCGATGGCCGCGGCGGTCAGCTCGACCGGCGACAGTTCGCCATCGCGGACCAGCGCACGCTGGTCGTGCGCGTCCAGATGGCCCAGTTCCAATGCCTGGGCCAGCGGAAATTCCTTGAACGTCATGCTTGCGGATCCTGCATTTGCCGGCGCGCGCGGCGCTGGCCGTAACCGAGGTAGAGGACGGCGCCGGCCAGCAGGTAGGCCAGCAGCAGGCTGGCCGGCAGTACGTCGCCGCGGCGCACCTGGTTGAACATGTCGCCCAGCACCGGCGCCATCATCGCCAGGCACATGACGATGCCCAGCACCGGCACCACGCCGATCCAGGCCCGGCCGACCCACACCCCGCCCAGCGGCACGCGGAAGCCGCCGCGCAGGTCGGGGCGGGCCGAGCGCAGCCACATCACCGCGATGCACACCACGATGAAGGCCGAGGCGATGCCCAGGCAGATCAGGTCGCCGAGGATGCCGATCGGCAGCAGCGCGGCGAGCAGGGCGCTGGCGACGCCGAAGGCGACGCTGGCCAGCCACGGCGTGCCCAGCTTCGGATGCACCCGGGTGAAGAACGCCGGCAGCAGGCCATCGCGGGCGATGGCCATGCCGACGCGGGAGACGCCATAGGCGTTGGCCAGCAGCACCGAGCCCAGCCCGGTCAGCGCACCGACCTTGATCAGCACCGCGAAACCCGGCCAGCCGATGCGGTCCACCGCCAGCGCCACCGGGTCGGGCACGCCGAGCTCGCGGAACGGCACCAGCCCGGTCAGCACCGCGCCGGCGGCGATGTACAGCACCGTGCACACCACCAGCGAACCGAGGATGCCCACTGGCACGTCGCGGCGCGGCCGGCGCGCCTCGGCGGCGGCCATCGATACGGTTTCAAAGCCGAGGTAGGCGAAGAACAGCATCGCCGCCGCGCGCATCACCCCGGGCCAACCGTAGGCGAAGCCGCCCTCGTTGGCCGGCAGGAACGGCCGCCAGTTGGCCGCGTCGATGAACGTCGTGCCCACCGCGATGAAGGCCAGCAGCACCGCGATCTTGATCACTACCAGCACCAGGTTGGCCAGCGCCGAGCGCCCCACCCCGGCGATCTGCACCGCCGCCGCGGCCAATACCGCCAAGGCGGCGACGACGTTGACGCCGCCGCTGAAAGCCAGATGGGTATGCCCGCCCTGCTGCACCGCGCTGACGGTGGAGGTCGCCAACGCCGCCGGCACCTGCACGTGCAGGTCGCCGAGCAGGCTGGTGAGGTAGCCCGAGAAACCGGCGGCCACCGCGGCGGCGGCCAGCAGGTATTCCAGGATGATCATCCACGCCAGCGCCCACGCCGCGCCTTCGCCCAGCGTCACCTGGCAGTACGAGTACGCCGAGCCGGGCACCGGGATCACCGACGACAGCTCGGCATAGCACAACCCGGTGAAGCCGCAGGCCAGCGCCGCCAGCACGAAGGCCAGCACCACCGCCGGCCCGGCGAAGCTGGCCGCGGCCTCGCCGGTCACCACGTAGATGCCGGCGCCGAGGATGTTGGCCACGCCCAGCACCAGCAGGCTGCCGGCACCCAGGCGGCGGTGCAGGCCGGCGCGCTCGCCGTCAGCCACCACCGCCTCCAGCGGTTTGCGGCGGGCCGCAAGCTGCCAGCGCCCGAGCGGGCGCGCCTTCGCGAAGGTCCCGTCCATCGGCTCAGTAGCGCCAGTGCACGGTCACGCCGACGGTGCGCGGACGCACCAGACCCTCGCCGACGCCGTTGGTCTCGGCCACGCTGCGGGTGACACCGCGCTTGTCGGTGAGGTTGCTGCCGAACAGCGTCACGTCGGTGCTGCCGAAGGTCATCCGGTAGCGCAGGTCGAACAGGTTGTAGTTGCCCTGACGGTTCGGCGCGACGCCCGGCACCGCGGAGTTGAGGTCGCTGATGCCGCCGCCGACGTACTGGTGCGACAGCGACAACGTCGGGTCGAAGCGCGCATCGAAGTGCCACGTCAGCAGGTTGCTCACCGTCCAGTCGGCCGAGCCCGGCAACTGCGAGCCCTTCGGCGCGGTGCCGTACCAGAGGATGAACAGGTCCTCGTCCAGGCGCGCGCGCTGCCAGGTCGCCGCGGCCTGCCACTCGAAGGCATCCACCGGGCGCCAGGTGGTGGTCAGCTCGATGCCGCGGCTGTAGGCCTTGCCGCCGTTGCTGGCGTAGTTGTAGAAGTCCGGCGTCTGCAACCGCAACTGGATGTCCTTCCAGTCCACGTAGAACAGCGTGGCGTCGAGCAGCAGCCGGCCGCCGGCCCAGCTGGTGCGGGTGCCGAGTTCGTAGTTGACCAGGCTGTCGCTCTTCGAGCCGGACGGCACCGGATAGGCGCTCAGGCCGGCGGTGTTCGGCTCGCCGAAGCGGAAGCCCTCGGACACCAGGCCGTAGACCATCACGTCCGCGTTCGGCTGCCAGCTCAGCGCGACCTTGGGATTGAAGCCGCTTTCCTCGGTCTGCTGGGTGGAGACGATGGGGTCGCCCGGATACGTGGAGAAGCCGACCTGGGTGGTGGTCGTGCGCACCTCGTTGCGGAACAAACGGCCGCCGACGGTCGCCTTCCATTGTTCGTTGAAGTGGAAGCTGGCCTCGCCGAACAGCGCCGCCTCCGAACCGCCGAGGTGGGTGCCGAAGGCGTTGAAGACCTCCCCGTCCGGCGCGATCACCGCGCCGCTACCCGGGCCGAACAGCGCCGACTGGTCGAACGCCGCGGCCGCGCCGGCGGCGCCGATCTGCTCGTACAGGTCCTTGTCCGAATCGAAGTACATGCCGCCAACCAGCCAGTCGACGCGGCCACCGGGCTTGGACGACAGCCGCAGCTCGATGCTCTTGCCGCGGCTCTCGCCGCCGGATTCGATGTACAGCGGCGCGGTCAGGTCGAGGTCGAGGTCGGCGTTGTAGGCGGCGCGGATCGGGGTGTAGTCGAAGCGCCAGTCCTGCTGCTTCTTCTGGTAAGCCGCCAATGCGGTGAAGTCGGCGAAGCCCAGGTCCTGGTCCAGCCGCAGGCTGTGCACGGCGACCTCGGTATTGGTGAACTCGGGGATCGCGGTGTTGCGCTGCAGGTCACCCAGCCCGGCGATCCGGTAGCCGTTGTCGTCGCTGTCGATGTTCTGCAGCAGGCTCAGCCAGGTCAGGGTGGTGGCTTCGGACGGGGTCAGCACCACCGACAGGCGGCCGCCGTCCAGCGTGGTGTCGTTGGCGCCCTTGCGGCCGGTGCCGATGTTGTCGAGGAAGCCGGGGTCGTCGCGGTACTGCGCCACCGCGCGCACGGCGAGCAGGTCCTGCTTGATCGGCAGGTTCACCATCGCCTTGGCGGCAAAGCCGAGGTCGGCGTTCTTCGTCTGGCTCAGCGTCGCCTCGGCGGCGGCGTCGAAACCGCCGCTGTCGGCCACGTTGGCGACGTAGTTGACCGCGCCGCCCATCGACGCCGAGCCGAACAGCGTGCCCTGCGGGCCACGCAGCACTTCCACGCGGTTGAGGTCGAAGGCGTCGACGTCGGGGATGGCGATGGTCCAGCCCGGCTCGGTCAGCGGCACCTCGTTGAGGAAGTAGCCGGTGGTCGGCTGGCCCTGCACGTTGCCCGAACTGGTGGCGATGCCGCGCATGACCACGTGCGACACGCCCGGCTGGTAGTTGTTGAACACCACGCCGGGAGTGCGGCCGATGTAGTCGGCCAGCGACTGCGCGCCGATGTCCTGCAACTGCTGGTCGGTGACCGCCGAGGCCGAGCCGGCGATTTCGCGCACCGATTCCTTCAGCTTGCCGGCGGTGACGGTGATGGTGTCCAGCGTACGGGCCGGGTCGGCACCCGCGGCTGGCGGCGTCGCGTCCTGCGCCCAGGCGGTGGTGGTGGCGGCGGCCACGCCGAGGCAACAGGCGAAGCGGATGGCGTGGGTGAGCTTGCGGACGTGGAGTTGCGAAGGCATTGGCACGGTCCCCTGGTGGCGATGGATGGAGCCGGCGGGCATTCCCGCACGGCGGCATGCGCGGCTGGGACCGAGTGAAAGTGAAAAGCGCCATCGCTGTCCAGCAGAATCAACGGCACGACGACTGGCGACAAACCATTGATTGCACTATGGTTCCAACGCATAAAGCCGTGGATGTGGCCGATCCCGCAGGTGAAATACGCAGAATCTGCGGCGCCCGTCATCAAATAGCGAACAACCTGCGGCAGCCGCCGCACCGGGAAATCCCATGACCGCCAAGGCGCTGGACCGCACCGACCTGAAGATCCTCGACGTGCTGCAGCAGGACGCGCGCATCACCAACCAGGCGCTGGGCGAGCGCGTGGCGCTTTCGCCCAGCGCCTGCCTGGCGCGGGTGCGCGCGCTGGAGGCCAAGGGGCTGATCCGCGGCTACCACGCGCACGTGGCGGTGGACCGCATCCGCTCGGCGACCGTGGTGCTGGCGCAGGTCACCTTCAAGCAGCACGCGCTGGAGGAATTCACCGAGTTCGACCGCCGCATCCTGGCCATGCCCGAGGTGGTCGAGGCCAGTCGCATCTCCGGCGCCCACGACTACCTGCTGCGGGTGATCGTCAACGACGTGCACCACTGGAAGGACATCGCCCGGCTGCTGCTCGGCGGCGACTACGGCGTGGAGAAGATCGTCTCGCAGTTCCTGATGGACGAGGTCAAGCCGTTCAGCGGCTACCCGCTGGTGGCCACCTCGACGGACAAGCGCGGGGAATAGCGACGGCCGCCGCGCCCTGCGGTTTCCCGCAGGGCTAACGCAATCACTCCACCGTCACCGACTTGGCGAGGTTGCGCGGCTTGTCCACGTCGGTGCCGCGCGCCAGCGCGGTGTGGTAGGCCAGCAACTGCACCGGGATGGTGTGCACCACCGGGCTGAGCACGCCGGCGTGGCGTGGGGTGCGGATCACGTGCACGCCCTCGGAGGCACTGAAGTTGCTGTCCTGGTCGGCGAACACGAACAGCTCGCCGCCGCGTGCGCGCACTTCCTGCATGTTGGATTTCACCTTTTCCAGCAGGCTGTCGTTGGGGGCGATCACCACCACCGGCATCTCCGCGTCCACCAGCGCCAGCGGGCCGTGCTTGAGCTCGCCGGCCGGGTAGGCCTCGGCGTGGATGTAGGAGATTTCCTTCAGCTTCAACGCGCCTTCCAGCGCGATCGGGTAATGCAGGCCGCGGCCGAGGAACAGCGCGTTGGCCTTGCCGGCGAAGCGCTCGGCCCAGGCGACGATCTGCGGCTCCAGGTTCAGCGCGTGCTGCACGCTGCCCGGCAGGTGCCGCAGCTGTTCCAGGTAGTCGGCTTCCTGCGCGGCATCGACGCGGCCGTGCAGCTTGCCCAGCACCACCGCCAGCTGGAACAGCGCGGCCAGCTGGGTGGTGAAGGCCTTGGTCGAGGCCACGCCGATCTCGGCACCGGCGCGGGTGTAGCAGACCAGCTCGCTGGCGCGCGGGATCGCGCTCTCGGGCACGTTGCAGATCGACAGCGTGTGCGCGTGGCCGAGCGACTTGGCGTACTTGAGCGCCTCCATCGTGTCCAGGGTTTCGCCGGACTGGGAGATGGTGACGATCAGGTGCTTGGGGTTCGCGCAGGCGGCGCGGTAGCGGTACTCGCTGGCGATCTCCACGCTGCACGGCAGGTTGGCGATGGCCTCGATCCAGTAACGCGCGGTCAGGCCGGCGTAATAGCTGGTGCCGCAGGCGAGGATCTGCACGCCTTCGATGCCCTTCAACACGTCCTGCGCGTTCTTGCCGAACAGTTCGGCGGGGAAGCCGCCGGCGTCGATCGCCGCTTCGATGGTGTCGCCCAGCGCGCGCGGCTGCTCGTGGATTTCCTTCTGCATGAAGTGGCGGTACGGGCCGAGTTCCAGCGAGGCCAGCGACACATCGGACAGGTGTTCGCCACGTTGCGCCGGGAGGTCGTCGTCGCCGAACACGCGCACGCCTTCGCGGGTCAGTTCGGCGGTGTCGCCTTCTTCGAGGAACACCACCCGGCGCGTGGCCGAGACGATCGCCGACACGTCCGAGGCGACGAAGTTCTCGCCCTCGCCCAGCCCCACCAGCAGCGGGCAGCCCATGCGCGCGACCACCATGCGTTGCGGCTCGGCCTGGCTGATCACCGCCAGCGCATAGGCGCCGGTCAGTTCCTTCACCGCACGCTGCAGCGCCACCAGCAGGTCGATGCCGGCTTGCAGGTGGTGGTGGATCAGGTGGGCGATGACCTCGGTGTCGGTCTGCGATTCGAAGGCGTAGCCCAGCGCGCGCAGGCGCTCGCGCTGTTCCTCGTGGTTCTCGATGATGCCGTTGTGCACCAGCGCCACGCCGTGGCTGAGGTGCGGGTGGGCGTTGGATTCGGTGACGCCGCCATGCGTGGCCCAGCGGGTGTGGCCGATGCCCAGCGTGGCGGCAAAGCCTTCGGCGGCGGCGGCGCTTTCCATCTCGGCCACGCGGCCGGTGCGGCGCACGCGGCGGATGGCGCCGCCATCCAGCACGGCGATGCCGGAGGAATCGTAACCGCGGTATTCCAGCCGCTTGAGTCCTTCGACCAGTACCGGTACCACGTCGCGATCAGCGATCGCCCCAACGATGCCGCACATAAACCGCCCGCTTGCGAAAAGAGCGGACATTCTAAGTCAGCCCATTCGGCCAGCCAGCGGACATTGCCGGACACACCGGCACTGCCGCTGTCCGCACCGGTGTCCGCGGACACTCGGACACTCGCGAAATTCAACAATATTCCAATAATTTCAAATACTTGAAGGTTGGCACGGGACCTGCTTGATGAACCGCAACCTATCAGCGATGCCGACGATGATCCGCGACACCTCCGCACAGGACCAGACAATCACCCAGCACCAGCAGCCGAAGTGGCGCCGCTGGCTGTGGCCGGCCGTGGCCGTCCTCGTCGTGCTGGCCGGCGTCGGCTTCGTCACCAAGGGCTGGCTCAGCGGCTCGCGCTCGTTCGACGGCAGCCGCCTGCGCATCGCCACCGTCGGCCGCGGCGACCTGGTGCGCGACATCGCCGCCGACGGCCGCGTGATCGCCGCCAACAGCCCGGTGCTGTATGCCATCTCCGCCGGCACCGTGACCTTGAAGGTGGTGGCCGGCGACGTGGTCAAGCAGGGCCAGGAGCTGGCGGTGATCGACAGCCCCGAACTGCGCAGCAAGCTGGCGCAGGAACAGGCCACCCTGGCCGGGCTGGAGGCCGAGGCCGGGCGCGCCGCGCTCGACGCCACCCTGGCCCGCGCCACCGGCGCGAAGATGTCCGACCAGGCCGAGCTGGTGCGCACCGCCGCCCAGCGCGACCTGGACCGCTACCAGCGCGGCTTCGACGGCGGCGCGGTGCCGCAGGTAGACCTGGCCAAGGCCCAGGACGAACTGAAGAAGGCCGAGATCGAACTGCAGCACGCCCGCCAGGACGCCACCTTGCAGAGCCGCGGTGCCGACCTTGACGCACGCAACAAGCGCCTGCAGGCCAACCGCCAACAAGCGGTTGTGGACGAGGTGCAGCGGCAGGTCGAAGCGCTGACCCTGCGCGCGCCATTCGACGGCCAGGTTGGTCAGGTGCAGGCCACCCAGCACACCCAGGTCGCCGCCAACGCACCGGTGCTCGGCGTGGTCGACCTGTCGCGCTTCGAGGTCGAGATCAAGGTGCCGGAAAGCTTCGCCCGCGACCTCGCCATCGGCATGCCGGCGCAGCTCACCAGCGGCTCCGGCCAGCCGTTCCCCGGCGAAATCTCGGCGGTGTCGCCGGAGGTGGTCAACGGCGAGGTCGTGGCCCGCATCCGCTTCTCCGACCAGCAGCCGCCGGGCCTGCGCCAGAGCCAGCGCATGAGCGCGCGCATCCTGCTGGACACCCGCACCGACGTGGTCAAAGTCGAGCGCGGCCCGTTCGTCGAGCAGTCCGGCGGCCGCTACGCCTGGGTGGTCAACGGCAGCAGCGCCAGCCGCCGCCCGGTGCAGTTCGGCGTCAGCAGCCTGAGCGAGGTCGAGATCGTCGAAGGTTTGCAACCGGGTGAAAAAGTCGTCGTCTCCGGCACCGACCTGTTCGGCGATGCCGAGCGGGTTTCGATCAACTGAAATCCCGCCCTCCACTCTTCAGCACAGGAACCTCCCATGCTCCAGATGCAATCCGTCTCCAAGGTGTTCCGCACCGAACAGGTTGAAACCCACGCGCTGCGCTCGCTGGACCTGCACGTGCGCGAAGGCGAGTTCGTCGCCGTCACCGGGCCGTCGGGTTCGGGCAAGACCACCTTCCTCAACATCGCCGGGCTGCTGGAAACCTTCACCAGCGGCCAGTACCTGCTCGACGGGCAGGACGTGAGCCACCTTGGCGACGACGCCCGCTCGCGCCTGCGCAACCAGAAGATCGGCTTCATCTTCCAGGGCTTCAACCTGATCCCCGACCTCAACCTGTTCGACAACGTCGATGTGCCGCTGCGCTACCGCGGCATGCCCGCCAGCGAGCGCAAGCAGCGCATCGAAAAGGCATTGGGCGACGTCGGCCTCGGCTCGCGCATGAAGCACTACCCGGCCGAGCTGTCCGGCGGCCAGCAACAGCGCGCCGCCATCGCCCGCGCCCTGGCCGGCAGCCCGCGCCTGCTGCTGGCCGACGAACCGACCGGCAACCTCGACACGCAGATGGCGCGCGGCGTCATGGAGCTGCTGGAGGAGATCAACAGCCAGGGCACCACCATCGTGATGGTCACCCATGACCCGGAGCTGGCCGCGCGCGCACAGCGCAACGTGCACATCGTCGACGGCCAGGCCACCGACCTGCTGCGCGAGCCGGTGCTGGCGCACGGCTGACCGCCCCCTCCCTTGCACGCAGTGCAGGGGAGGGTTGGGGAGGGGTGCTTCTGCTTCCCGCGAAAAGCTACCCCCTCCCAGCCTCCCCCTTTTGCGTTGCAAAAAGGGGAGGAGCATGTCTCCGCAACCGGAACCCTTCCATGCTCACCTACTACCTCAAACTCGGCCTGCGCAGCCTGCGGCGCACGCCGGTGCTGACCGCGCTGATGGTGCTGTCGATCGCCATCGGCATCGGCGCGGCGATGACCACGCTGACGGTGATGCGCCTGCTCTCCGGCGACCCGCTGCCGGGCCGCAGCCAGCACATCTTCTACCCGCAGGTGGACGCGCTTTCGACCGGCAAGGCCCGCAGGAATCCGCCGGACATGCTCGACTACACCTCGGCGATGGACCTGTGGCGTGCCGGGCGCGGCGACCGCCAGGCGCTGGTGAACGACAGCGGGATCAAGCTGCAGGCACCGGAAACCGGGCAGCCGCCGCTGATGACGACGATGCTCTCAACGCATGCCGACTTCTTCCCGATGTTCGCGGTGCCGTTCGCCTTCGGCGGCCCGTGGACCGGCGAGGACGACGAACGGCATGCGCGGGTCGCCGTGATCTCGGCCGACCTCAATGAAAAACTGTTCGGCGGCAAGGACAGTGTCGGCCGCACCCTGCGCATCCGCGATGCCGACGTGCGCATCGTCGGCGTGCTGGGGCCGTGGCGGCCGTCGCCGCAGTTCCACACGCTGGCCGGCGGCAACTTCTCGCAGGGCGACACCGCCGGTTTCTACGGCAAGGCCGAGGATGTGATGGTGCCGTTCCAGACCGGGCTGGAGATCAACGACGGCCACTTTTTCCAGTTCACCTGCAACGCGCCACCGGCCGTAGCCGGCCACCTGCAAAACAGCGACTGCGTCTGGCTGCAGTTGTGGGTGGAACTGGGCAGCGCCGCCAAGGTCGCCGACTACCGCCGCTTCGTCACCGACTACGCCGCGCAGCAGAAGGCGCTGGGCCGCATTGCCTTTCCCGAGAACGCCCGCCTGTTGTCGCTGATGCAATGGCTGGACTACAACCGTGTGGTACCGCGCGACGTGCGCCTGCAAAGCTGGCTGGCGCTGGCCTTCCTGCTGATCTGCCTGTTCAACACGGTCGGCCTGCTGCTGGCGAAGTTCCTGCGTCGTGGCGGCGAAATCGGCGTGCGCCGCGCGCTGGGTGCATCGAAGCGCTCGATCTTCGTGCAGTGCCTGACCGAAGCGGGCCTGATCGGCCTGGCCGGCGGCGCGCTCGGCCTGCTGCTGACCCTGCTCGGGCTGTGGACGATCCGCAGCCAGCCGGTGGAGTACGCCGACCTGGTGCACCTGGACCTGCCGATGTTCGCCGCCACCTTCGTGCTGGCGCTGGCCGCCAGCATCGTCGCCGGCCTGTTCCCCGCCGCGCGCGCCAGCCGCATCGCTCCGGCGATGCAACTGAAGACCCTGTAAGCGGAGCCGACCCATGCACATCAAACCGATCCTCTCCGCACTGGGCCGCCACCGCGTCGCCGCCGCGCTGATCGTGCTGGAAATCGCGCTGGCCTGCGCGGTGCTGTGCAACGCCTTCTTCCTGATCGCCAGCCGCCTGGAGCTGATGCACATCGACAGCGGCGTGCAGGAAAGCGCGCTGGGCACGATCACGCTGGGCGGCTGCGACGGCTGCAACAACGCCGACCTCAACGCCCGCGTACTGGGTGCGTTGCGCGCGATTCCCGGCGTACGCGCCGCCGGCACGATCAATACCACCCCGTTCGGCGTGCCTGCCGCCTATGCCGGCATCAACCTTGATCGCGAAGGCAAGCATTGGGGAGGTGTGCCGCATTTCTATCTGTTCGACCCCGCCGCAATCCAGACGCTGGGCCTGCGCCCGGTGCAAGGCAACGATTTCACCGCGAGCGATTTCCAGTCGATCGACAGCTTCGTGCCGAACGATGCCTCGGTATGGATCACCCGATCGCTGGCCGAGCACCTGTGGCCCGGCGAAAGCCCATTGGGCAAGGAATTGTGGAGCGCCGGGCACTTCCGCGTGGCCGGCGTGGTGGAGCATTTCGCCGTCCCCGCACCGGGCCGCAGCGAGGAAGGCGTGCCCGGTGCACAGTGGTCGGTAATCGTGCCGGTGCGCAGCGACGCGCAAGCGGGCAACTACGTGCTGCGCGCCGATCCGCTCGACCTGCCACGGGTGATGCAGGCCGCGCGCCAGGCAGTGGCCCGCGCCGTGCCCGAGGCGGTGATCGACCAGCAGCAGAGCCGCATGCTGTCCGAACTGCGCGAACGCTATTTCCGCAGTGACCGCGCGATGGCGTGGCTGCTGGTCGGCGTGATCGCCGCGATGCTGCTGGTCACCGCGCTGGGCATCATCGGCCTGGCCAGCTTCTGGGTGCAGCAGCGCACCAAGCAGATCGGCATCCGTCGCGCGCTGGGCGCCACCCGCCGCCAGATCACCGCTTATTTCCAGACCGAGAACCTGCTGCTGACTGGCGCCGGCATTGCCCTCGGCATGCTGCTGGCCTACGGCGGCAACCAGGTGCTGATGCACCACTTCGAGGTCGCGCGGCTGCCGCTGCCCTACCTGCCGTTCGGCGCGCTGGCGCTGTTGCTGCTGGGCCAGGCCGCCGTCATCGGCCCGGCGCTGCGCGCCGCCGCCGTCCCGCCCATCGTCGCCACCCGCTCTGCATAGCCCCTCTCCCACCGGGAGAGGGGTTGGGGAGAGGGTTCGTCCCCCTGCCCGCCCGACCCTCATCCGGCGCTTCGCGCCACCTTCTCCCGGAGGGAGAAGGAAACACAAGGAGCCCACCATGCTCGCCTACTACTTCAAACTGGCCCTGCGCAGCTTCCGCCGCAACAAGGTGCTCACCGCGCTGATGGTGCTGGCCATCGCCCTGGGCATCGGCGCGGCGATGACCACGCTCACCGTGTTCAAGGTGCTCTCCGGCGACCCCATCCCGCACAAGAGCGAACGCCTGTTCTACGTGCAGCTCGATGCCTACACCCGCGAGGGCTACAAGCCCGGCGAGGAGCCGGAAGGGCAACTGACCCGCTTCGACGCCGAAGAATTGCTGCGCCAGAAGAAGGCACCGCGGCAGGCGATGATGACCGGCGGCGGCGGCATCGTCGATCCGCGGGTGGATGCGCTCAAGCCCTTCAGCGTCGGCATGCGCTACACCTCCGGCGACTTCTTCCCGATGTTCGACACTCCGTTCCTGTACGGCCAGGGCTGGGGCGGTGCCGAGGACAGCGGCCATGCGCGGGTGGCGGTGATCAGCCGCAGCCTCAACGACAAGCTGTTCAAGGGCGACAACAGCGTCGGCAAGGACGTGCTGGTCGAAGGCCACGCGCTGCGCATCGTCGGCGAGCTCGACGACTGGAAGCCGCGGCCCTTGTTCTACGACCTGTTCGTCGGCCGCTATGACCGCCAGGAGGAGGTATTCGTGCCGTTCTCGACCTCGCGTGACCTGAAACTGGACCGCAGCGGCAACATGAACTGTTTCGGCCGCGAGATCGTCAACGATGCCACCGCGTTGAACGTGCCCTGCGCCTGGATCCAGTACTGGGTGGAACTGGACTCGGCCACCGACGCGCCCGCGTTCAAGACCTACCTGGACAACTACTCCGACCAGCAGCGCGCCGCCGGCCGCTTCGAGCGCCCGGCCAACACCCGCCTGCGCAACGTGATGGAGCTGTTGGAGTTCCGCAACGTGGTGCCCGGCGACGTACGCCTGCAGATGTGGCTGGCGTTCGGCTTCCTGCTGGTGTGCCTGGTCAACACCGTGGGCCTGCTGCTGGCCAAGTTCCTGCGCCGCAGCGGCGAGATCGGCGTGCGCCGCGCGCTCGGCGCCAGCCGCACGGAGATCTTCAAGCAGTGCCTGGTCGAGGCCGGGACGATTGGTTTGGCCGGCGGCATGCTGGGCCTGCTGCTGGCGCTGGGCGGGCTGTGGGCGGTGCGCCAACGCCCGGCCGACTACGCCTCGCTGGCGCACCTGGACGGCTCGATGCTGCTGCTGACCTTCGCCCTGGCCATCGCCGCCAGCCTGCTGGCCGGCGTGCTGCCGGCATGGCGGGCGATGCAGGTGACGCCGGCGGTGCAACTCAAGACGCAGTGACCAAGCTTCCCTTCTCCCTCCGGGAGACAGCTTGGCAGGATTGCCAAGCTGCACGACGAAGCCGCCCGAAGGGTGAGGCACAGGGATGTGCCGAATGCAGTTGGCCCGGAGGGCCGGATGAGGGTTCGGTGCGGTCAATGCAGCCCGAGCCTCCCCGTCCTCCCCGAACCCTCGCCCCAACCCCTCTCCCGGAGGGAGAGGGGCCAAAATCCCGGAGTCCCACATGGAAATCCGCCCCATCCTCTCCACCCTGTCGCGCCACAAGACCGCCGCGGCGCTGATCGTGCTGGAGATCGCGCTGAGCTGCGCGATCATCTGCAACGCACTGTTCATCGTTTCCCAGCGCCTGGAAACCCTCAACCTCGCCAGCGGCATCGACGATGACCGGTTGGTCGAGATCGGCCTGAGCGGCATAGGCCAGCAGACCGATGGCGACGCCCGCAGCGCCGAGGACCTGGCCTCGCTGCGCGCCATCCCCGGCGTCGAGCGCGCGGCGATCACCAACCAGTTGCCGTTCCAGAACGGCAGTTGGAACACCTCGCTCTCGCTCAGCGCCGAGCAGGAAGTGCCGACGCTCAGCGCCACCCAGTACATGGTCGGTGAAGGCGCGCTGGCGACGATGGGCCTGAAACTGGTCGCCGGCCGCGACTTCAGCGCCGACGAGTACCAGAGCAGCGAGGTGCTGAACAAGGTCGAGGACATCAACGGCCTGTCCTCGGCCGTCATCCTCAGCAAGCCGGCGGCCGACAAACTGTTCCCCGACGGCGGCGCGGTCGGCAAGACCGTCTACATGGCCAACATCCCGCTGACCGTCGTCGGCGTGGTCGACACCCTGCTGCGCCCGAACCTGATGGGCAACAACCGCAGCTACTCGGTGGTGTTCCCGATCCGCATGAACTTCAACAACGGCGGCCGCTACCTGATTCGCGTCACTGACCCGACACGCCGCGCCGAGGTGCTGGAACAGGCGCTGGCGACACTGGACAAGAATGACCCCAACCGCCTGGTCTGGCGCAAGCTCAGCTTCGAGCAAGGCCGTGCCGAGTACTTCGCCAACGACCGCGACATGGTTGGCCTGCTGCTGATCGTGTGCGCCCTGTTGCTGCTGGTGACCGCGCTGGGCATCGTCGGCCTGGCCAGCTTCTGGGTGCAGCAGCGCACCAAGCAGATCGGCATCCGTCGCGCACTGGGTGCCACCCGCGGGCAGATCCTGCGCTACTTCCTTACCGAGAATTTCCTGCTGGCGAGCATCGGCATCGTCGTCGGCATGCTGCTGGCCTACCTGCTCAACCAGTGGCTGATGGGCCGCTATGAACTGCCACGCCTGCCGCTGCTCTACCTACCCATCGGCGCGGTCGCACTGTGGCTGCTGGGGCAGATCGCGGTGTTCGGCCCCGCCCGGCGCGCGGCGGCGATTCCACCAGCGGTGGCCACACGCAGCGCCTGATACCCGGAGAATCGGTGATGTTGCGTGCCGCGCCACGGGCTGCACGCAGCCAACACCGCCACAACCCGCAGCGTGTAAGGTCTGCGCTTCCTCTCCCACTCCCGCCCATACAAACCCACGATGCCGCAGATCCTGATCATCGACGACAACACTGCCGTGGCCACCGCGCTGGACGTGCTGTTCTCGCTGCACGACATCGAGACCCGCCACGCCGCCTCGCCCGCGCAGGGGCTGGCGATGCTCGAAGAGCAGGAGTTCGACCTGGTGATCCAGGACATGAACTTCACCGCCGACACCACCTCCGGCGACGAGGGCCGCGCGCTGTTCGGGCAGATCCGCGACGCACACCCGGACCTGCCGGTGATCCTGCTCACCGCCTGGACCCACCTGGACAGCGCGGTGGAACTGGTCAAGGCCGGCGCCGCCGACTACCTGGCCAAACCGTGGGACGACGGCCGCCTGCTGACCACGGTCAACAACCTGCTGGAACTGGCCGAAACCCGCCGCGAACTGGCGCGCCGTCGCCAGCGTGAATTGAAGCAGCGGCAGAGCCTGCATGAACGCTACGACCTGCGCGCACTGGTGTTCGCCGACCCGGCCAGCGAGCGTGTCATCGCGCTGGCGTGCCAGGTGGCGCGCTCGGAACTGCCGGTGCTGATCACCGGTCCCAACGGCGCCGGCAAGGAAAAAATCGCCGAGATCATCCAGGCCAACTCCGCCCACCGCAAAGGGCCGTTCGTGGCACTGAACTGCGGCGCGATTCCTTCCGAGTTGATCGAGGCCGAGTTGTTCGGCACCGAAGCCGGTGCGTATACCGGCGCCAACAAGGCGCGCGAGGGCAAGTTCGAGGCGGCCGATGGCGGCACCCTGTTTCTCGATGAAATCGGCAACCTGTCGCTGACCGGGCAAATGAAGTTGCTGCGGGTGCTGGAAACCGGCCGCTTCGAGCGACTGGGCTCCAACCGCGAGCGCCAGGTGAAGGTGCGCGTGGTCAGCGCCACCAACGCCGACCTGCCGGCGATGATCCGCGACGGCAGCTTCCGCGAGGATCTCTACTACCGCCTCAACACCGTCGAACTGGCGCTGCCGGCATTGGGCGAACGGCGCGAGGACATCCTGCCGCTGGCCCGGCATTTCCTCGGCGACGACGGCAAGCCGTTGTCGCCGCAGGCCGCGCAGGCACTGCAACGCCATAACTGGCCGGGCAACGTGCGCGAGCTGCGCAACGTGATCCAGCGTGCCAGCTTGCTGGCGCAGGGGCCGCGCATCGAAGTGGCCGACCTCAACCTGCCGCGCGCACCCGCACGCCCCATCACGCCGGTCGACGAACCGGACCGCGCACGCATCGTCGTCGCGCTGCAGCGCGCCGGCGGCGTCATCAGCCAGGCCGCCGCCGACCTCGGCCTCAGCCGGCAGGCGCTGTACCGGCGCATGGACCGCCACGGCATCCCGCGCGAGTGAGAGCCTTTCCATGAAGTCGCGCTCGTTCACCTTCCGCCTGTTCCTGCGCCTGCTGCCGGTGCTGGCGCTGGCTGCGGCGATGCCGTGGCTGCTGGCGTACTGGATGGATCGCGGCTGGCTGGTCACCGTGGTTTCGACCGTGCTGCTGCTGGCATTGATGTGGTGGACGCTGCGCCGCGCCACCGCGCCGATCCGCTCGCTGCTGCGCGCGCTGGCCGGCATCACCAGCAGCTACCGCGATGGCGAATACAACTTCGGCGTGCACTGGCGCGGCAACGATGAACTGGCGCAATTGGTGCATGCCCATGCCGAGCTGGGCGACGTGCTGCGCGCACAACGCCAGTCACTGGTGCAGCGCGAACTGCTGCTGGACACGATGGTGCAGAACACGCCGGTGGCGATGCTGCTGCTCGCCGACGGCGGCGACGGCGTGCAGCGCGTGGCGTTCTCCAACCTCGCCGCGCGCAAGCTGCTGCACGGCGGCTGGAAGCTGGAAGGCAAGCGCATGCACGAGCTGCTGGAGAACATGCCGGTGGAACTGCGCAACGCCATCGCCCGCGGCGGTGACAGCCTGTTCGCGGTGCGCAGCGACGACGGCGATGAAGACGACGAGCAGATCTATCACCTGTCGCGGCGCAGCTTCCACCTCAACGGCCGCGCGCACGAATTGCTGTTGCTGCGGCTGCTGACCGCCGAGCTGCGGCGGCAGGAAGTGCAGACCTGGAAGAAGGTCATCCGCGTCATCAGCCACGAACTGAACAACTCGCTGGCGCCGATTGCCTCGCTGGCCCACTCCGGCGCCGAACTGGTGCGGCGCGGCCGTCACGACCGGCTGGAGGACATCTTCGCCACGGTCGAGGAACGCGCGCGCCACCTGGAAGGCTTCATCCGCGGCTATGCACGCTTCGCCAAGCTGCCGCAACCACAATTGCAGACCATCGGCTGGGCCACCTTCCTCGGCGGGCTGCAGCAGCAGATTCCCTTCCGCATGGTGCCGCCGGCGGAAGATCTGCACAGCCGTATCGATCCTTCGCAATTCTCGCAAGCACTGCTGAACCTGCTGAAGAACGCGCATGAGGCCAGCGCCGACAACGGTGTCGATGCCGACGACGCAGTGGAATTGCGCCTGGCGCGGCTGCCGCACTGGCTGCGCATCGAGGTGCTGGACCGCGGCAGCGGCATGAACGAGGCGGTACTGCAAAACGCGCTGATGCCGTTCTATTCGACCAAGCGCAACGGCACCGGCCTGGGCCTGGCGCTGACCCGCGAGATCGTCGAAGCACATGACGGCCGCATCTCGTTGCAGAACCGCAACGACGGCGGCCTGTGCGTGACCATCCTGCTGCCGGCCGCCTGACTTCCCCGCCGACTGCCGAAACAACGGCTGCCGGCGTCATGCGCTGGATCGCCGGGTAGTGCGACATACCCGGCCATGCCATGAGTCCGCCGCTTCAATGATGCGAGTGCGCTTCGCTGTCCTGCGCGGCCATGCCGCGGATCTCGAACGCAACCGGTACACGGCCTGCCTCGCGGAATACCAGGGTGGCCGGCAATGCCTCGCCTGCAATGAAGTGGCGGGTTGGCGCGATGAACATCAGGTGGTTGCCGCCGGGGGCGAGCACGACGGTCTGCCCGGCCGGGATCGGCAGGCCATCCGTCAATTCGCGCATCCGCATCACTTCGCCCTCCAGGCGCATCTCGTGGATTTCCACGCGCTCGGCCAACGGGCTTTCGACCGCGAGCAGCCGGTCGTCGCGATGCCCCGCATTGCTGATGGTCAGGTAGCCGGCCGCCACGGTTGCCGAGGCCGGCGTTTGGCGCGACCAAGGCGTGGACACCACCAGGTCGCCGGCACGCGCATGGTCATGCCTTGCGCAGGCGGCCAAGATCAGGAAGGAAAAGGTCAACAACAGGGTTTTCATCAGCCGTGTCTCCGGGAATTCAGGGAATGGTTCGTCACGCAGGTGGATCGGAGCCGAAACCGTCGGGCAAAACAACCCGCCCGTGCTGCCGGCATCGGGATGCATTCGGGTTCGGCCAGCTCACCGTGTCGAAAAGGCCTTCGCCCATGTCGTCTCCGCCAACCACAACAGCGCTGCCGACACCGTGAGCAATGGCAAGGCGATGAACATGGCCAACGCGGACAGGCGCAGCCACCACGGCCACGGCCCCTGCGGTCGCGGCGGCACGCCGAGTGCACGCGCCGGCTTGCGCCGCCACCAGGCAATCGCGCCGGTGATGCACAGCCAGGCCAACGCCGCCGCGAACCCGATGTTGATCCACGGCCCGAGCCGGCCGAAATAGTCGCCTTGATGAATCTTCACCCCGCCGGCGACAGCCTTGGCCATCAGCGGGAAACGCGATCCATCGGTTTCGTCCAGCACCGTGGCATCGGCGCGGTCGAACAGCAGAAACCGTTCCCTGGACACGCGCGGTTCGATACTGCGCAACGACACCACCGAACCCGGCGGGCCATCCACCATCAGCAACGAAAGATCACCCTGCAAACCGCGCTTGCGGGCCGCATCCAGCATGTCTTGCAGGCTGGCCGTCCCCTCCGCCCCGCCACTTGCGAACACCGGCGCGAATCCGGCCGCGGCTGGCGTTTGCTGCCCGAGTGCCTGCTGCACCGGCCCCAGCACCTGGTTGCCCCAGAAGCTCGTCCACGGTAATGCGGTGAACAGGAACAGCACGATCAGCAGCGATATCCACGCCGCCACGCAGGCATGCAGGTCGCGCCAGAATATCCAGCCACCGCTGCGCAGGCGCGGCAGCAGGGCGCGCCAGCCACTACCGTCGCGCGGCCACCACAAGTACAGGCCGGTGAGCACCATCACGATGGTCCAGCAGGCTCCGATCTCCAGCAGCCAACTGCCGGCATCGCCCAGCGGCCAACCGCCATGCACGCTGCGGCTCCAGCCCACCGGCCAATCCGCTCCCTGCAGGCGTCCCAGCAATGCGCCCTGCCACGGATCGACGAACACCGCGATGGGCAGGCCATGCTCGTCGCTGAACATCACCTGGGTGCTGCGCCCGGGGTCGGCCGACACCAGCACGTTACCGACGCGGGCTCCGCCCATGTAATCGCGAGCGACCCGCACTTGGGCATCGAGCGATACCCGATGGGTGCCGGGTTCGACGAAGCGCAGGTCCGGGTGGCGCTGATCCACCCATGCCTCCGACCACAGATAGAGCGTGCCGGTAAGCGATTGCCACAGCACGAACGGGATCACCAGCAACGCGGCGAGGAAGTGCCAGCGCCACGCGCGCCGGCGCAGGTCGTGGCCCGTCGCCATCTCGATGGTGCTCGTCATGGGCGCTCTCCCGGTCCATTCGCACCATCCCCACGAATGCCGTCACCCGCGCGCGCCGCGATGGCCGCCACGGCTCGGGCGAATGCAGGGGAAGGAAGAATCAGGGCGGCGGCGATGGCCACGGGAAGGCGCGATGCATGACGCATCACGCGCAGGGAAATCGACATGATTGGCTCCAAAGCACATGGGCGCGGCCGACGGCCACGCGGAAGTCACCAGGCTTGTGGTTCAGGCCAGCAGTGGCGGGGCTTGTGCGCCGAGTCCGCGTTGGTTACGCAACAGGCGCGGAAGCGCAATGCGTTGCCGGAAGGCAGGCGCCACCGGCGACAGCGCCAGCAGACTGCACAACAACAACAGCAGCACCGACAAGGGCATGACCATGCTGCAGTAGTCGCACAGAGCCGCATCGGCATGTTGCCGCGGCATGGGCGTGCCATCCCGGTCGCCGATGTCACCAGACAGCGCATTCACCCACATGCTCTGCAGGCCGAGGCTGGTGCACATCTCCACGGCATGCATCACCGGATGCGGCGCTTCATCTTGCTTGACCAAGGCCTGGCTGACCGCAGGCGCGAAGGCGACCAGCAGCATGGCCAGCAAGGCCAGCCGTGCCATCAATCGTTGCAGTGCCGGTGAGCGGAGCATTGGACGATTCTATCCATTTGCGGTCTTCATGCACTGTTGCCCCGGCGCCATCAGGCCATCATTTCCTGACCGGCCGCTGCCAACCCTCGATGGTCTGCTGCCGGGTGCGCGCCACGGTCAACTTGCCTGCCGGTGCATCGCGGGTAATGACTGATCCAGCGGCAATCGTCGCGCCATCTTCCAGTGTCACCGGTGCCACCAGCGCACTGTTGGAACCCACGAACACGCGGTCGCCGATGGTGGTCTTGAACTTGTTGACGCCGTCGTAGTTGCAGGTGATGGTGCCGGCGCCGATGTTGCTGCCGCTGCCGATCACCGCATCGCCGAGGTAGCTCAGGTGGTTGGCCTTGCTGCCCTTGCCCAGGGTGGCGTTCTTGGTCTCGACGAAATTGCCCACGTGCACGCCATCGGCCAGCAGCGTGCCCGGGCGCAGCCGTGCGAACGGCCCGATCTGCGCCGCACCTTCGCTGACCACGCCTTCGAGGTCGCAATGCGGGCGCACCACGGTGCCAGCGCCAAGCTTGACGTCCTTCAGCCGCACGAAGGCGCCGATGCTGACGCCATCGCCCAGTTCGACCTCCCCCTCCAGCACCACGTTGGCGTCGATCTGCACGTCATGCCCGGCCTTGACCGTGCCGCGCTGGTCGAAGCGCGACGGGTCCAGCAGGCGCACGCCTTGCTCGCACAACGCACGCGCTGCGCGCAATTGCCAGACGCGCTCCAGTTGCGCCAACTGCCACGGATCGTTGGCACCCTCGGCTTCCTGCGGATCGGCCACGTGCACCAAAGTGGCCGGCGTGTATTCGGCGGTGGCTGCGGCGAACACGTCGGTCAGGTAGTACTCGCCCTGCGCGTTGGCGTTGGACAGGCCCGACAGCCAGCGCCGCAATGCGGTGGATTCGGCGGTGATGATGCCGGTGTTCACCGTGTGGATGCGCTTCTGCGCATCGTCGGCATCCTTCTGTTCGACGATCGCCGCGACCTTGCCCTCGGCATCGCGCACGATGCGGCCATAGCCAGCCGGGTCATCCAGTTCGGCCACCAGCACCGCAAGCCGCGGCGCATCGTGCAGCAGCGCGCGCAGGGTGTCGGCGCGGATCAGCGGCACGTCGCCATACAGCACCAGCACCTGCGCCGTGTCCGGGATCGCCGGCATCGCCTGCTGCACGGCATGGCCGGTGCCCAGTTGCTGCGCCTGTTCGGCCCAGTTCAAATCCGCCTGGTCGGCAAACGCCGCGCGCACCGCCTCGCCGCCGTGGCCGTACACCACATGGATGCCCGCCGGCTGCAACTGTCGCGCGGTGTCGATCACGTGCGCCAGCATCGGCCGCCCGGCCAGCGGTTGCAGCACCTTGGGCCGCGCCGACTTCATGCGCTTGCCGGCACCGGCGGCGAGGATGATCACGTGCAACGGCTGGGTCATGTCTCTGGGTTCCTTCATGCGATGGAGCAATTCTAGAGAACCTCTTCGCGCCTGCGTGAAACGCGCATGCTCGACAGCGGAAATCCGTCGGCAGCCGCTAACATGGCCGGCAATTCCGTCATCCGCGAAGCCAATGGGCCTGTTCCGGCAAGGCAGCCAATATCTCGCCATCGGCCTGCTGCAATTGCTGCTGGACTGGCCGGTATTCGTCGTAGCCACCGCCGCCGGCCTGCCTGCGGTACCCGGCAACCTGCTGGGCCGCGTCAGTGGGTGCTGCTCGGCTTCTGGCTCAATGGCCGCTACACCTTCGCGAACGGTGCCACGGTTGGGGCCGATTCACGCGCTTCCTCGGCTTGTGGTTGTTGATGACCGCGATCAGCACCTGGTTGATGGCACAGGTCGCGCATGCACTGGGTTTGCAGATGGCCTGGCTGGCCAAGCCGGTGGTTGAGGGTGCGCTGGCCGCGGCGAACTTCTTCCTGCTGCGGCACGTGGTCTATCGCTGAGCCCAAACCCCGCAGGAGTGACGTGAGTCGCGACCGGGCTTCATCGGGAAAGCGCCTGTCGCGGCTCACGTCACTCCTGCGAGAATCCGGTTTCGATCACCCCAACGAAAAACGCCGGGCAAGCCCGGCGTTTTCCTGTTTCCGCAAGCCCGCACTCAATGCTTGAGGTTGCGGCGCAGGCGCTCCAGCGCTTGCAACTGCGCGGTGATCTCGGCCAACTTCTGCTGCGCCTCGGCCAGTTCCATCGCTTCACCGCGATGGGCCAGCACGCGCTCTGCCTCTTCCTTGGCCTTGCGCACCGCCGCCTCGTCGATGTCGGTAGCGCGGATCGCGGTATCGGCCAGCACGGTCACGACCTGCGGCTGCACTTCGAGGATGCCGCCGGAAATGGCAAAATCCAACTGCTCGCCGGCCGGCGTGGTGACCACGACCTTGCCCGGCTTCAGCCGGGTGATCAACGGCGCGTGTTTGGGCGCGATGCCCAGCTCGCCCAGCTCACCGGTAGCCACGACCAGGGTGGCGTCGCCACTGAAGATCTGCTGCTCGGCACTGACGATGTCGCAACGAATGGTGCTCATATTGCCTCGCTTATGCGAGGCGGGAATGGGGAATGGGGAATGGGGAACGCAGATACCTGCCTACTCCAATTCCGCCACCCTCCTACAGCGCCCGACTACCCGCCTTTACGATTCTCTATTCCCGACTCTCGATTCCCGAGAAGGCCCTTAAGCCTTCTCGGCCATCTTCTTGGCCTTCTCGACCGCTTCCTCGATGCTGCCGACCATGTAGAACGCCTGCTCCGGCAGGTGGTCGTACTCGCCATCGACGATGCCCTTGAAACCACGGATGGTTTCCTTCAGCGGCACGTACTTGCCCGGCGAGCCGGTGAACACTTCGGCCACGTGGAACGGCTGGCTGAAAAAGCGCTCGATCTTGCGCGCGCGTGACACGGCCTGCTTGTCCTCTTCACTCAACTCGTCCATGCCGAGGATGGCGATGATGTCCTTCAGTTCCTTGTACTTCTGCAGGGTCTGCTGGACGCGCTGGGCGGTGTCGTAGTGCTCGTGGCCGATGACCTGCGGGTCCATCTGGCGCGAGGTCGAATCCAGCGGGTCCACCGCCGGGTAGATGCCCAGCGAGGCGATCGAGCGCGACAGGGTCACGGTCGAATCCAGGTGGGCGAAGGTGGTGGCCGGCGACGGATCGGTCAAGTCATCGGCGGGCACGTACACGGCCTGGATCGAGGTGATCGAACCGGACTTGGTCGAGGTGATGCGCTCCTGCAACACGCCCATTTCCTCGGCCAGGGTCGGCTGGTAACCCACCGCCGACGGCATGCGGCCCAGCAGCGCCGACACTTCGGTACCGGCCAGGGTGTAGCGGTAGATGTTGTCAACGAACAGCAGCACGTCCTTGCCCTTGCCGCTGGCGTCCTTCTCGTCGCGGAAGTACTCGGCCATCGTCAGGCCGGTCAGCGCGACGCGCAGGCGGTTGCCCGGCGGCTCGTTCATCTGGCCGTAGACCATCGCCACCTTGTCCAGGACGTTGGAATCCTTCATCTCGTGGTAGAAGTCGTTGCCCTCGCGGGTACGCTCGCCCACGCCGGCGAACACCGACAGGCCGCTGTGCGCCTTGGCGATGTTGTTGATCAGTTCCATCATGTTGACGGTCTTGCCGACGCCGGCGCCGCCGAACAGGCCGACCTTGCCGCCCTTGGCGAACGGGCACATCAGGTCGATGACCTTGATGCCGGTTTCCAGCAGTTCGGTCGAGGAAGACTGGTCTTCATACGACGGCGCAGCGCGGTGGATTTCCCACGAATCCGAAGCGGCAACCGGGCCGGCTTCGTCGATCGGGCGACCCAGCACGTCCATGATGCGGCCCAGGGTGCCGGCGCCGACCGGCACCGAGATGGCGCGGCCGGTATTGACCGCCACCAGGTTGCGCTTCAGGCCGTCGGTGGAGCCCAGCGCGATGGTGCGGACCACGCCGTCACCCAACTGCTGCTGCACTTCCAGCGTGATTTCGGTGTTGTCCACCTTCAGCGCGTCGTACACCTTCGGCACGTCGCTGCGCGGGAATTCGACGTCGACGACCGCGCCGATGATCTGAACGATCTTGCCCTGACTCATTGCTGCATCCTCTAATTGAATTCTGCTGTTTGCGCGCGTCAGACTGCTGCCGCGCCGCCGACGATTTCGGTTGTTCCTGGTACTAGACGGCCGCTGCGCCGCCGACGATTTCGGAAATTTCCTGGGTGATCGCCGCCTGCCGGGCCTTGTTGTAGACCAGTTGCAGGGTGCCGATCAGCTTGTTGGCGTTGTCGCTGGCCGCCTTCATCGCCACCATGCGTGCAGCATGCTCGGAAGCGACGTTTTCCAGCAGCGCCTGGTACACCAGCGACTCGATGTAGCGCGTGATCACGTGTTCGAGCACGGTCGCGGCATCGGGTTCGTACAGGTAATCCCAGTCGTGCGAGGACACCTGCGACTGGCTGGCCGGCAACGGCAGCAACTGGTCGAAGGTGGCCTTCTGCGTCATCGTGTTGACGAAGTGGTTGTAGACCAGATAAACACGGTCGACCTTGCCCTCGGTGAAGGCATCAAGCATCACCTTGATCACGCCGATCAGCGTTTCCAGCTTCGGCACGTCGCCGATGTGGGTGACGCTGCCAACCATGTTCACGTTGACGCGGCGGAAGAACACGCTGGCCTTCTGGCCGATGGTCACCACGTCGATCCCGGCGCCCTTCTCCTGCCACTCGCGCATTTCGCCGACGGTCTTGCGGAACAGGTTGTTGTTCAGCCCGCCGGCCAGGCCACGGTCGGACGAGAGGACGATGTAGCCGACCCGCTTGACCTCGTTGCGCTCGACCAGGAACGGGTGCTGCACATCGGTGCTGGCCTGGGCCAGGTGGCCGATCACCTGCTTCATCGCCTGCGCGTAGGGGCGCGAGGTCTTCATCCGGTCCTGCGCCTTGCGGATCTTGGAGGCCGAGACCATTTCCAGCGCGCGCGTCACCTTGCGGGTGTTCTGCACGCTCTTGATCTTGGTTTTGATTTCGCGTCCGCTTGCCATCTCTTGATCCCGTAGAGCGGGGCTCTGCCCGCTTTGTCATTGCCAAGCGGGGCCAAAGCCCCGCTCCACAATCGGCTTACCAGCTGCCGGTGGTCTTGAACTCGGAAATGCCCTTCTTGAAGGCAGCTTCGATGTCATTGTCCCAACCGCCGGTGGCGTTGATCTTGCCGACCAGTTCGCCCGCGGTGTTGGCGAAATGGGCGTGCAGGCCCTCTTCGAACGCCAGCAACTTGGCCACCGGCACGTCGTCGAGGTAGCCCTCGTTGACGGCGTAGATCGACAGCGCCTGGTTGGCGATCGACATCGGCGCGTACTGCTTCTGTTTCATCAGCTCGGTGACGCGCTGGCCGCGCTCGAGCTGCTTGCGGGTGGCTTCGTCCAGGTCCGAGGCGAACTGCGCGAACGCCGCCAGCTCGCGGTACTGCGCCAGCGAGATGCGGATGCCGCCCGAGAGCTTCTTGATGATCTTGGTCTGCGCCGAACCACCGACGCGCGACACCGAGATACCGGCGTTCACGGCCGGGCGGATGCCGGCGTTGAACAGGTCGGTTTCCAGGAAGATCTGGCCGTCGGTAATCGAGATCACGTTGGTCGGCACGAACGCGGAAACGTCACCGGCCTGGGTCTCGATGATCGGCAGCGCGGTCAGCGAGCCGGTCTTGCCCTTCACCGCACCGTTGGTGAACTTCTCCACGTATTCCTCGGACACGCGCGCGGCGCGTTCGAGCAGGCGCGAGTGCAGGTAGAACACGTCGCCCGGGTAGGCTTCACGGCCCGGCGGGCGCTTGAGCAGCAGCGAGATCTGGCGGTAGGCCACGGCCTGCTTGGACAGGTCGTCATAGACGATCAGCGCGTCTTCGCCGCGGTCCATGAAGTATTCGCCCATCGTGCAGCCGGAGTAGGCGCTGATGTACTGCATCGCAGCCGATTCCGAAGCGGTGGCGGCCACCACGATGGTGTGCGCCAGCGCGCCGTTCTCTTCCAGCTTGCGCACGATGTTGGCAACGGTCGAAGCCTTCTGCCCGATCGCCACGTACACGCACTTGATGCCGGTGCCCTTCTGGTTGATCACCGCATCGATCGCCAGCGCGGTCTTGCCGGTCTGGCGGTCGCCGATGACCAGCTCGCGCTGGCCGCGGCCGATCGGGATCATCGCGTCGACCGACTTGTAACCGGTCTGCACCGGCTGGTCGACCGACTTGCGCCAGATCACGCCCGGCGCCACGCGCTCCACCGGCGCGGACAGGTCGGTGCCCAGCGGGCCCTTGCCGTCGATCGGCTCACCCAGTGCGTTGACCACGCGACCGAGCATTTCCGGGCCGACCGGCACTTCCAGGATGCGGCCGGTGGTCTTGGCCACGTCGCCCTCGCGCAACTGCTGGTAGTCGCCCAGCACCACGGCACCGACCGAGTCGCGCTCCAGGTTCAGCGCCAGCGCGTAGGTGTTGTTCGGCAGTTCGATCATTTCGCCCTGCATCACGTCGGCCAGGCCGTGGATGCGCACGATGCCGTCGGACACCGAGGTCACGGTGCCTTCGTTGCGCGATTCCGCGGACAGGGCGACCTTCTCGATGCGGTTCTTGATCAGCTCGCTGATTTCGGAGGGGTTGAGCGTGTTGGCCATGGTCAAGTCCTAGTGCCGGCGGTCAGGCCGGACGTTAAATGAATTCAGTGGGCGAGCGCGGTCTGCAGGCGCGACAGCTTGCCCTTGAGCGAGCCGTCGATCACCACGTCGCCGGCATCGATCACGGCACCGCCGATCAGCGAGGCGTCCACCGCGGTCGTCACTTCGACGTCGCGGCCGAAACGCTTGCGCAGGGCGGCCTTGATCTTGTCCAGTTCGTCGCCCGACAGTTCCGCCGCCGCCGTCACCGTGGCCTTGACCACGTTCTCGGCATCGGCGCGCAACTGCTCGAACAGGCCGGCGATTTCCGGCAACTGCTGCAAGCGGTGCGATTCGGCCAGCAGGTTCAGGAAGCGGCCATAGCTCTCGCCGGCCGCGTCCGGGACCAGCAAGGCAACGGCGTCGCCCCGGCCCAACTGCGGGTTGGACAGCAGGGCCGACACGCGCGGATCGACGGCAACGCGGGCGGAAAACGCGAGTGCGTCCGACCACGGCGCGAACTTGCCCTCCTCGCGCGCAATCGCGAACGCGGCGCGGGCGTAGGGACGGGCAAGCGTGAGGGCCTGGCTCATCGATCAGATCTCCGCAGCCAGTTCGTCGAGCAGCGCCTTGTGGGCGTTGGCGTCGATCTCGCGCTTGAGCAGCTTCTCGGCACCACTCACGGCCAGCACCGACACCTGCTTGCGCAGGTCTTCACGGGCGCGGTTGGCGGCGGCGTCGATCTCGGCCTGGGCCACTTCCTTCTGCCGGTTGGCTTCGGCGATGGCCTCGTTCTTGGCCGCCTCGATGATCTGGTTGGCGCGGGCGTGGGCCTGGTCGATGATCTCGTTGGCCTTGCCACGGGCTTCCTTCAGCGCCTCGTTGACCTTCACTTCAGCCTGGGCGAGATCCTTCTGGCTGCGGTCGGCAGCGGCCAGGCCCTCGGCGATCTTCTGCTGGCGCTCCTCGATGGCCTTCATCAACGGCGGCCAGATCAGGGTCGCGATGATCCAGATCAGGGCGGCAAAGGCCAGGGCCTGTGCAATGAGGGTGAAATTGATATTCATGGATTGGCTCAATCGCTGTATCGGGGTGGTCGCGCCGCCACTGCGGACGGCGCGGCCAGACCTTCATCCGTGGCCGGGCGCACGTGGCGCCCGGTCATCTCGCTGCAACCGGATCAGCCGGCCAGCTTGGCGGCTTCGGCCAGCAGGGTCGAGGCCAGCGGGTTGGCGAAGGCCAGCAGCAGGCCGACGGCGACCGAGATGATGAACGCGGCGTCGATCAGGCCGGCGGTGATGAACATGCGGACCTGCAGCACCGGGATCAGTTCCGGCTGGCGCGCGGCCGACTCCAGGAACTTGCCCGACATGATGGCCAGACCCAGACCAGCGCCCAGCGCGGCGAGGCCGATCATGATGCCGACGGCAAGGGCGGTGGAGCTCTGGACTTGGGCGAGGTTGGTCAGGACGGCGAAGTACATGGTTATCTCCAGGAACGAGGTAGCTAAGGGTGATGAAACGGATGAAGGGTGAAGCCGGATTGAAGCTTGGAACTCTTTAGTGGCTGTCTTCGGACAGGCTCAGGTACACGATCGACAGCATCATGAAGATGAATGCCTGCAACGGAATCACCAGCAGGTGGAACAGCATCCAGCCCAGGCCGAAGGTGCCGCCGGCAAGAGCGCCGAAGAAACCGGCGCCGCCCAGCACCCAGATCAGCAGGAACACGATCTCGCCGCCGAACATGTTGCCGAACAGTCGCATTGCCAGCGAAACCGGCTTGCTCAGCCATTCGACGATGTTGAGGATCAGGTTGAACGGCATCATCCACTTGCCGAACGGCGCAGTCAGGAATTCCCTGATGAAGCCGATGACGCCCTTGGACTTCAGCGCGAAGAAGATCATCAGGAAGAACACGCTGATCGACATGCCCAGGGTGGCATTGACGTCGGCGGTCGGCACCGGCTTCCAGTAGTGGATACCCACCCATTCCAGCGGCTTGGCAATGAAATCGGCCGGGATCATCTTGACCGTGTTCATCAACAGGATCCAGAAGAAGATGGTGATCGCGATCGGCGTCACCAGCTTGCTCTTGCCGTGGTAGGTGTCCTTGGCCTGGCGGTCGACGAATTCCAGGCAAATCTCCACGAACGCCTGCCACTTGCCGGGCACGCCGGAGGTGGCCTTGCGCGTGGCCAGCCAGAAGGCGAACACCATCAGCAGGCCGAGCAGCACCGCGGTGACGATGGTGTCGACGTGGATCGTCCAGAAGCCACCGCCGTCGCCGACCGGGGAGGTCAGGTTCTGCAGGTGATGCTGGATATAGGAGGTAGGGGTTAGAGCCTCGCCCGCCATGAGTACCGGAACCTTTGTGAATTCGATCAACGCCTGGCCAAGGCCAGAACCTGGAACATCAGCGCTACCGGAATACCCGCCAGCAACGCCAAGGGAGGAAGCTGCCACCAGACAAACGCCAGCACCAGCACGGCAACAACCAGCACCGTCTTCAGCACGAACGCCATGACCAGCCGCGCCAATGCCGAACCGGCGGCCTGTATGCCGCCGCCGAGTGCCACCCACGCCGCCAGCAATCCCCCCGCCACCACCGCCAAGCCCGAAACGAGCGCGCCGAGGGCGTACCTTGGCCCCACCAGCAGGAAGGCCAAGGCCAGGACAACCACCGCGGCCAGCGGATAGATCGCGGCGCGCAACATCAGTCGCCGACCCGCTTCAACGGAGTTCAGCACGTGGAAATCCTGTTTCATGGAACAAGGGAACCGGACGGCACCGGATGGCGCCTCGTCGAGCTGCGAGAGTATAGCAGTGGGACATTTTGTGAGACAACCGCCACGGAGCCTCCTCGCTGCGATGCAAGTTCCCGCAATTTCAGCAGTTTTCACTGCCGGGCCGGCGGCTGGGAACTTGCCGGCCCCGCCGGGGTCTGATCGCCGCACCCATCGCCATCACCTCGTCGATGCCTGCGGTGGGTGCAGGGCGAGGTGGCGCTGCCGTTTCCTGCAGCGTCACCTTGCCGCACTTTGCGCCGGTCATGTGCGTCCGGTGTCCACGCGGAGAAGCTGGACACGGGCATCGACTTCGGCAAACCACTCTGCAACAAAAAACCCCGGCTTGCGCCGGGGTTCTGTCGAACCCTTATTTCTTCTTCGGCAGGTACAGATCGGTGATGGTGCCGTCGTAAATCTCCGCGGCCATTGCCACCGATTCACTGAGCGTGGGGTGGGCGTGGATGGTGTGGCCGATGTCCTCGACTTCTGCACCCATCTCGATGGCCAGGCAGATTTCGGCCAGCAACTCGCCGGCATGCACGCCGACGATGGCGCCGCCGATGACGCGGTGGCTTTCCTCGTCGAACACCAGCTTGGTGAAGCCTTCGGTGCGGCCGATGCCGATGGCGCGGCCGCTGGCCGCCCACGGGAACTTGGCCACGCCGACCTTCAGACCCTTGGCCTTGGCTTCGGTCTCGGTGACGCCGACCCAGGCGATCTCCGGGTTGGTGTAGGCCACCGACGGGATCACGCGGGCCACCCATTCCTTCTTCTCGCCGAAGGCGACTTCAGCCGCCAGCTTGCCCTCGTGCGTGGCCTTGTGGGCCAGCATCGGGTTGCCGACGATGTCGCCGATGGCGAAGATGTGCGGCACGTTGGTGCGCATCTGCCGGTCGACCGGGATGAAGCCGCGTTCGGTCACTTCGACGCCGGCCTTGTCGGCATCGATCTTCTTGCCGTTTGCCGAACGGCCGACCGCAACCAGCACGCGATCGAAGGTGCCGCTTTCCATCGCCGGCTTCTCGCCTGCGGTGGCGGCCTCGAAGGTCACGATGATGCCCTTCTTGTCGGCGGTCACGCCGGCGGCCTTGGTCTTCAGGTGCACCTCGATGCCCTGCTTCTTCAGACGCTCGGCCAGCGGCTTGACCAGGTCCTTGTCGGCACCCGGCATCAGTTGGTCCATGAACTCGACCACGGTGACCTTGCTGCCCAGCGCGCCATACACGGTGGCCATTTCCAGGCCGATGATGCCGCCGCCGACGACCAGCAGGGACTTCGGCACTTCGGCCAGTTCCAGCGCGTCGGTGGAATCCATCACGCGCGGATCACTCCACGGGAAGTTCGGCAGCTTCACCGCCTGCGAACCGGCGGCGATGATGCACTGCTCGAAGCGCAGCAGTTGGGTCTTGCCGTCGTCGCCGGTGATTTCCAGTTCGTTGGCGGAGACGAACTTCGCCACGCCCTGCACGGTGCGCACCTTGCGCTGCTTGGCCATGCCGGCCAAGCCCTTGGTCAGTTGCCCGACGACCTTTTCCTTGTAGCCGCGCAGCTTGTCCAAAGTGATCTTCGGCTTGCCGAACTCGATGCCCAATTCATCGGCATGCGCGGCGTGATCGATGATCTCGGCCGCATGCAGCAGCGCCTTGGACGGGATGCAGCCGACGTTGAGGCAGACGCCGCCAAGGCTGGCGTAGCGCTCGACCAGCACTGTGTCCATGCCCAGGTCGGCCGAGCGGAACGCGGCGGTGTAGCCGCCAGGGCCGGCGCCCAGCACCACGATCCGGCATTCGATGTCGGCGCTGCGACCGCTGGACGGCAGCGCCTTGGCGGCGACGGCCGGGTCCGGCGCGCGGTGCGACGGCGTCACCGGCGGCTTGCTGCCCGGCGCCACCTTGTCGGCGGCGGGTGCAGATGCGGCCGGCGCGGCGGCGGCACCTTCGGTTTCCAGCAGCAACACCACGTCGCCTTCGGACAGCGAATCGCCGAGCTTGACCTTGACTTCCTTGACCACGCCGGCGGCCGAGGACGGCACTTCCAGCGTGGCCTTGTCCGACTCCAGCGTAACCAGTCCTTGATCCTTGGCCACCGTGTCACCGGCAGCGACCAGCACTTCGATGACCGGGACCTTGCTGTAGTCGCCGATGTCGGGAACCCTGATTTCAATCGTTGCCATGTTCGTTCCCTCGCTTACAGCAGCACGCGGCGCATGTCGGCCAGCACCTGCGACAGATAGGTGGTGAAACGCGCGGCCAGCGCGCCGTCGATGACGCGGTGGTCATAGCTCAGCGACAGCGGCAGCAGCAGCTTCGGTGCGAATTCCCTGCCGTCCCAGACCGGCTGGATCGACGACTTGGACACGCCGAGGATCGCCACTTCCGGTGCATTCACGATGGGCGTGAACGCGGTGCCGCCGATGCCGCCCAGCGAGCTGATCGAGAAGCAGCCGCCGCTCATGTCGGCCGGGCCGAGCTTGCCGTCGCGCGCCTTCTTCGCCAGCTCGCCGGTTTCCTGCGCGATCTGCACCACGCCCTTCCTGTCCACGTCGCGGAGCACCGGCACCACCAACCCGTTCGGGGTGTCGGCGGCAAAACCGATGTTGAAATACTTCTTCAGCGTGAGGTTCTCGCCGGATGCATCCAGCGAGGCATTGAACTCGGGGAACTGCTTCAGCGCTGCGGCGCTGGCCTTGATCAGGAAGGCGAGCATGGTCAGCTTGACGCCGCTCTTGCTCTTCTCCGCTTCCTTGTTGAGCTGCACGCGCAGGGCTTCCAGCTCGGTGATGTCAGCCTGGTCGAACTGGGTGACGTGCGGGATCATCGCCCAGTTGCGGGCGAGGTTGGCACCGGAAATCTTCTTGATCCGCGACAGCGGCTGGGTTTCGGTTTCGCCGAACTTGCTGAAATCCACCTTCGGCCACGGCAGCAGGCTCAGGCCATTGCCGCCGCCCGCCGCAGCGCCGGAGACCACGCCACCACTCAAGGCGGCCTTGACGAACTTCTGCACGTCGGCCTTGGTGATGCGGCCGCTTTTTTCGGTGCCCGCCACTTGCAGCAGATCGATGCCCAACTCGCGGGCGAACACGCGCACCGCCGGGCTGGCGTAGGGCACCTGCGACGGCAGCACGCCTTCGGCATTGAACTGTACCGGCGGGGTCGATGGCTTGCCGGCCGGCAGTGCCTGCTCCTGGGCGATCTCGCGCTGGGCCAGCTTGTCGGGCACCGGGGCCACGGCCACCGGCTCGACCCTGGCGCCGGTTTCGGCGGAAGGTGCCGCCTTGGCCGGGGCAGCCGGGGCGGCGGCAGCGACGGGCTTGGCAGCTTCCTCGGCCACTTCGATCAGCGCCACGACCTTGCCCTCGGACAGGCTGTCGCCGACCTTGACCTTCAGTTCCTTGACCACGCCGGCCACCGCCGATGGCACTTCCATCGTCGCCTTGTCCGATTCCAGCGTGACCAGGCCCTGGTCCTTGGCCACCGTGTCGCCGACGGCGACCAGCACTTCGATCACCGGAATGTCGCTGTAGTCACCGATATCGGGGACAAGTGCTTCCTTGATTTCGGCCATGAACTAACTCCAGCAACAATGAGGGGGAAACGCCTATTGTGGCCCCAGTGCGCCGCAGCGCCAACATCCGGGGGCGGATTCGCCGGCGTATGTCCGCGGACAGCGAAGCGCCATGCCCGGCTCCTCGGGCATATCCGGCCGCGCCGGGCCACTACGGTGTCCCGGCCTGTCCGTGGCGGCCAATGCGGGACCGGTTCAGCTCCCCGCCTGCCTTGGCGGCTGCAACCAACAGGACAACTGCCCCCATTCCAGCGCCAGCCGCGGCAACGACCATGCCGCATTGGCCGGGCTGGTGGACGGCAGCGCCAACACCTGCAATCCGCGCATGCCGGCGGGCAATGCCGGCTGCACGTGGCGCTTGAACGCCTGCATCGCCAGCGCACCATTGCAGGTGATGGCCGCCAGTTGCGGCAGCCGCGCGACCAGTTCCGCCACCGGGTTGGGCCGCTCGCTGCCGCGCACGATGTCCGCGTCCAGGCTGCCGCGTCGCCGGCACTGGCCAATCACGTCCCATACGCCGATGCCGGCCTGTTGCAGCAGCACCAGCCGCTGCGGGTAGTCCAATTGCGGATCGAACCGGCACAAAGCGCCCATCAATGGCCAGAAACGATTGCGAGGGTGCGCGTAATAGCGCGCGGCCTGCAGCGACGCCGCTCCCGGCATCGAGCCGAGCACCAGCACCCGGCAATCCGCCTTCACCTGCGCCGGCAGGCCTTGCAACAGCGTTTCGGTCATCACCTGCACCACGACGCGACAAGCCACATCAGGCGCAGTCCTCGCCCCATTGCAGCGCACGGTAGTCGAAGCCGACATGCAGGCGCGGCTTGATGATGTCGAAGAACGGCGAGACGTCGAAATCGCGCGGGGTGTAGAGGCTGTAGTTGCGGATATGCAGGATTTCCTGCCGTTGCTCGTGGCCGCCGACGTGGCCGAGCACGGTTTCGATTTCCGGCAGGATCGGGTAGCGGATCGACTCGAACGCCTGCGCCAGCAAGGTCGAGCAGATCGCCTTGGTCGGCTCGCCGCTGCCCAGCGCGATCAACCGGCGGCGCATGTGCGCCGGCACCGGCGGCTGCCGGATCAGGTAGCGCGCCAGGTCGAACACGTTCTTCAGGTCGTAGCTGTGGCCGAGGCGTGCGCGCATGTATTCGACCAACCGGTCGATCACTTCCGGCGGCAGCCCCTGCGGGCGGCAGATGCGGGTGTGCTGGTGGGCGAACTCGCTCAGGCCGATGCGCCGCACGCCCTGCTCCACGTCGGCGTCGATCAGCATCGGCCGCGGCGGCCCGCCTTCGAGCAATGGCTCCTCGCCGATGTAGAGCGCGGCATGCGACCAGGTGGACTGGGTAAGGTATTTGATCGCGGTGGCGAAGCGACTGTTGCCCTCCACCAGCAGCACGTCGCCGCGCTGCAAGGTACGCGCCAGCAGGGCCGGGCCGCTGGTGGAAGGGCGCGTCTGGTGACGCCGTGGCTGGGCGAGGAAATGCGCCATCCGGCGCCCGGCAAAACGCAGCAGACCCATCCATCCCCTCCACCAAAGCGATGGCCGCAGCCTAGCTCCCGTCAGCGCGCAGGTACAAGCTCCCGGCTCAGAACGCCGGCAGCACCGCGCCCTTGTACTTCTGCTCGATGAAGGCCTTCACTTCCGGGCTGGTCAGCGCGCGGGCCAGCTTCTGCACGCGCGGATCGTCCTTGTTGTCGGCGCGTGCGACCAGGAAATTGACGTAGGGCGATTCGCTGCTTTCGATCGCCAGTGCATCCTTGGTCGGATTGAGGCCGGCATCAAGCGCGTAGTTGGTGTTGATCAGCGCCAGGTCGACCTGGTCGAGCACACGCGGCAGCATCGCCGAATCCAGCTCGCGGAACTTGAGCTGCTTCGGGTTCTCGACGATGTCGCGCTGGGTGGACAGCGCGTTGGAAGGATCCTTCAGCTTGATGACGCCGGCGGTGTCCAGCAGGATCAGCGCGCGGCTGTTGTTGCTGGGGTCGTTGGGGATCACCACGTCGGCGCCCTCGGGCAGTTCGGCCAGCGACTTGACCCGGTGCGAATAGGCGCCGAACGGTTCGATGTGCACGCCGACCACGGTCACCAGCTCGGTCTTGCGGTCGCGGTTGTAGGCGTCCAGATAGGGCTCGGTCTGGAAATAGTTGGCATCCACCTGCTGCTGCACGAGCTGGTCGTTGGGCTGCACATAGTCGTTGAACACGCGCACGTCGAGGCTGAGGCCCTCTTTCTGCAGCAGCGGTTTGACCACCTCCAGTATCTCGGCATGCGGCACCGCGGTGGCGGCAACCACCAGCCTGGATTCATCGGCGGCGGGCTTGCCGCAGGCCGACAGCGCCAGCACGGCAGCGACGGTGAACAGCGGACGAAACAGGGTGGTCTTCATCGGGATTCCAATGCGGGGAAAGACATGCACAGAAGCAGCAGCGCTCAGCGGCGAGTGTAGTGGCGCACCAGCCAGTCGCCCAGCATCTGCAGCAACTGCACCAGGATCAGCAGCAGCACCACGGTGACCAGCGCCACGTCGGTATGCGAGCGCTGGTAGCCATCGCGGAAGGCGAGGTCGCCGAGGCCGCCGGAGCCGATCGCGCCGCCCATCGCGGTGAAGCCGATCAGGGCGATGGTGGTCACCGTGGCGCCGGCGATCAGGCCCGGCCGCGCTTCGGGCAGCAGCACCTTGAACACCAGTTGCGAAGTGGTTGCGCCCATCGCCTGGCTGGCTTCGATGACGCCGCGATCGACCTCGCGCAGCGCGGTTTCCACCAGCCGCGCGTAGAACGGTGCGGCACCGACCACCAGCGGCAGGATCGCGCCACGCACGCCCAGCGAGGTGCCCATCATCGCCAGCGTCACCGGGATCAGTACGATCATCAGAATGATGAACGGCACCGAGCGCAGCACGTTCACTACCAGCGCCGTCACCCCATAAAGCAGCGGGCGGCGGCGCAGTTGCTTTGATCCGGTGAGGAACAGCAGCACGCCCAGCGGAAGACCAATCGCCATCGTCAGCGGCAGCGAGCCGGCCAACATCAGCAGGGTGTCGAGGGTGGCCTGGCCGATGTCGGCCCACTTGCCGGCATCGAGGTGGCGGAAGAAACCGCCGGCGCTTGCAAACATCATCGACGCAGTTCCTCCACGTGCACGCCGGCTTCGACGAAACCGGCCCGGGCAGCGTCCTGGTCGCCGCCGACCAGGGCGACGGTCAACTGCCCGTAAGGCGTGTCCTTGATGCGGTCGATGCGCCCGGACAGGATGTTGTAGTCCACCCCGGTCTGCCGCGCGATGCGGCCCAATAGCGGCTCGTAGGTGCCGTCGCCGAGGAAGGTCAGGCGCACCACGCACCCTGCCACCACGGCAAAATCGCGGTGCAGCTCACCCTCGCCCATCTGCTCGGATTCGCTGACGAAGCGGCGCGTGGTCGGGTGCCGCGGGTGCAGGAACACCTCGCTCACCGGCCCGCTTTCGACCAGGTGGCCGGCATCGAGCACCGCCACGCGGTCGCAGACGCGGCGGATCACGTCCATCTCGTGGGTGATCAGCACGATGGTCAGGCCCAGCTCGCGGTTGATCTTCGACAGCAGCGACAGCACCTGCGCGGTGGTCTGCGGGTCGAGCGCGCTGGTGGCCTCGTCGCACAGCAGGATTTTCGGGTGCGTGGCCAGCGCGCGGGCAATGCCGACACGCTGCTTCTGGCCGCCGGACAACTGTGCCGGGTACTTGCCGGCATGCGCCTCCAGACCGACGGTATGCAGCAGCTCGGCGACGCGCGCGTCGGCCTGCGCCTTCGGCGTGCCGGCCAGTTCCAGCGGGAAAGCGACGTTGCCGGCCACGGTGCGCGCCGACAGCAGGTTGAAGTGCTGGAAGATCATGCCGACCTGCCGGCGCAGCGCGCGCAGGCCGTCGGCATCCAGCGCGGTGGCGTCCTGGCCATCGATCAGCACGCGGCCGCCGCTGGGTTCCTCCAGCCGGTTGATCAGGCGGATCAGGGTGGACTTGCCGGCCCCGGAATGGCCGATGATGCCGAACACCTCGCCGGCCGCGATGGACAGGTCGAGCGGATGCAGCGCGGTGATCGCGCGGCCTTCCACGGCATAGGATTTGTGCAGGTTCTGGAACTCGATCACGGCCAGGGCAGGGGGCGGACGGAACGGGCGGCAAGCCTAGCAGCGCCACGGCCGCAGCGCCCGCACGGGCTGGAGGAATCTTATTCCTTTTGCTTCTATGCAGGTCGATGTGGATTCAAGGGTGATCCACCTGCCCGGCCCGCCGCGCGTGCTGCACGCGCTCGCGGTGCAGAAGGTACAGGCCGCTGGTGACGATGATCGCCGCGCCGACCCAGGTCGCCCGGTCCGGCAGCACACCCCACAGCAGCAGGTCCAGGCCGATCACCCAGACCAGCCCGGTGTATTCCAGCGGCGCGATCATCGACGCCTGTCCCAACTGGAAGGCACGGGTCAGCGCAATCTGCCCCAGCGCCCCGGCCAGGCCCATGCCGGCGATCAACCCGGCGTGCTTGAACTGCAACGGCTGCCATTGCGGCCACGCCAGCAGCCCGGCACCCAGCGCCATGAACAGCAGGAACCACACCACCATCGACTGCGGCGTGTCGGTACGGGTGAGCAGGCTCACCGTCACCGCGGCGATGGCGTAGGCGGTGGCCGCCAGCAGCACCATCAATCCCGGCAGCGAAATCAGCCCGTCGGTGCCGGGTCGCAGCACCACCAGCACGCCGATCAGGCCAATGGCAATCGCGACCCAGCGCCGCGGCCCCACCCGTTCGCCCAGCAGCGGCACCGACAATGCCGCCACCAGCAGCGGCGAGACAAAATAGATCGAATAGGCGGTGGACAGCGGCAGGCTGCGCAGCGCGTAAACGAAACAGCCGATCATCACCATGCCCAGCACGCCGCGCAGCAGGTGCAGGCCCCAGCGCACCGGCACCAACGAGCGCGGCCCGGCGCTGGCCAGCACCCACACCAGCACGAATGGCAACGAGGCCGCGCCGCGCAGCATGGTCACCTGCAATACCGGGTAACTGGCCGACAGCAGTTTCATGCCGGCGTCCATCAGCGAGAAGAACGCGACGGCGGCCAGCATCCAGGCCACCGCAGGCGCGGGCGAACGGGGAGCGGGCGAGGGGGAAACGGACATGGCGCATTGTCGCAGGTCGTGCCGGCCGCCGGCACCGCTGGCGCTATGCTCCCCGCACCCGATACCGAGCCCGAGCGCATGCCCTTTCCCACCTCCTTGCGCCGCATTTCATGTGGCCTGGCTCTGCTCGGCGGATGCGCCTCGGCCGCTGCGCAGGCACCTTCGGCCAGCGATCTCGCACGACTGGATGGCTTCACCCTCGGCCTGGAAGCGGCCGGGCAGTTCTCCGGCGTGGTGCTGGTCGCGCACGAGGGCGAGGTGCTGTTCGAGAAAGCCTATGGCCTGCGCGACGAGAACGGCGAGGCGCCGCTGGTCGCCGACGACCGCCTCAACCTGGCCTCGGCCGGCAAGATGTTCACCAGCGTGGCGATCCTGCAGCAGGTCGCCGCCGGTCGCATCACCCTGGACAGCCACGTCGGCGAGGTGCTGCAGGACTACCCCAACCGCGCCTTCGCCGACACGGTGACGGTGCGGCAACTGCTTACCCACACTGCCGGCGCGGGCGACGTCGATGAACTGTTCGGCATCGAACATGCGGCCGAACGCGCGCGGCTGCGCACGCCGGCCGACATCATCGTGCTGCACGGCGATCGTCCGCCGGAATTCGCGCCGGGCACGCAGCAGAAATACGGCAACTATGGCTACGTGGTGCTGGGGCGGATGGTCGAAGTGCTGTCCGCGCAGGATTTCGAGCCCTACGTCCGCGAGCACGTACTGAAGCCGGCCGGGATGATCCGCACCGGCTTCATCGACTGCGACGATCCGGCACCGGACCTGGCCACCGGTTACGCCGAGGTCGAGGGCAAGCGCGTACGCAACTGCGCGACGCTGCCGGCGCGGGGCTTTGCCGCCGGCGGGCAGGTGGCGCCGGCCGGCGACCTGCTGCGCTTCGTCGAGGCGCTGCGCGATGGCCGGCTGCTGCCGCTGCTGCTGTTCATGGAAGCGACCACGCCGCAGCACGAATTCATGGGCCTGGGTTTCTTCGCCACCGGCTACGGCGAGGGCGTGCCCGAACGCGATTTCCGCTGGGGCCACGGCGGCAGCGCCGACGGCATCTGCAGCGACGTGCGCACCTACCCGCACACCGGCGAGACGGTGATCGTGCTGTCCAACAAGGACGCCCCGGCCTGCTACGCGGTAGCCAACCTGTTGCATGCGCAGTGGCGGCCACGGCCATGAGCGGCGGCGGCCGATCGCCTAGAATGGCCGCTGTTTTCACTCCAGGAGTCCCGCCATGCCTTCCTTCGACGTCGTGTCCGAAGTGGACAAGCACGAGCTGACCAACGCCATCGACCAGGCCAACCGCGAGCTGTCCACTCGCTTCGACTTCAAGGGCGTGGACGCGAAATTCGAGCAGGATGGCGACAAGCTGATCAAGCTGGCCGCGCCCAGCGATTTCCAGCTCAAGCAGATGGCCGACATCCTTAAACAACGCCTGGCCGCACGCAGCATCGACTTCCGCTGTATGGAATTCGGCGACATCGAAACCAACCTCGGTGGCGCGCGCCAGCAGGTCACGGTCAAGCAGGGCATCGAACAGAAGCTGGCCAAGCAGATTGCCGCGAAGATCAAGGAATCCAAGATCAAGGTGGACACCCAGATCAACGGCGACAAGCTGCGCGTGAACGGCAAGAAGCGCGATGACTTGCAGGAAACCATCGCGCTGCTGAAGAAGAGCGAGTTCGAGCAGCCGCTGCAATTCGACAACTTCCGTGACTGAGCCCGTGCCCGCCACCGACCCGATCGCAGTCACCCGCCGCTGGCTGGAAAAGGCGGTGATCGGGCTGAACCTGTGCCCGTTCGCCAAGGCGGTGTACGTCAAGCAGCAAGTGCGCTTCGTGCTCAGCGACGCGACCACGCCCGAGGCGCTGCTGGAGCAACTGGCCGAGGAACTGGTGCTGCTGCGCGACACGTCCGCCGAGCAGATCGACACCACGCTGATCGTGCACCCGGAGGTGCTTGGCGACTTCCTCGATTACAACGATTTCCTCGACAACGCCGACGCGGCGGTGGAGGCGCTGGACTTGCAGGGCATCCTGCAAGTGGCCAGCTTCCACCCTCGCTACCAGTTCGCCGGCACCGCGCCGGACGACGTCAGCAACTACACCAACCGCGCGCCGTACCCCACGCTGCACCTGCTGCGCGAGGACAGCGTGGAACGCGCAGTGGCCGCGTTCCCCGACCCGGACGTGATCGTCGAGCGCAACATCGCCACGCTGGACGAGCTGGGTGTTGAAGGCTGGAACAAGCTGCTGGCCGACGATTGAATGTACGGCAGTAGTGCCGGCCGCTGACCGGCATTACAGCGGCCCGCGACAGCCTCAGGCCGGCAGGGTCAACAACGGCTGCAACAACCCGCGCACCTCGTGCAGCGAGCCGGCGATGCCGTGACCCAGCGCGCGCACGCTTGCATCCGGCGCCAGCAAATCCGGGATCTGGATGACGCGCATGCCGGCGGCCAACGCGGCGCGCACGCCGGTGGGCGAATCCTCCAGCGCAAGGCAATGCGCCGGTGCTACCCCCAGCTTGTGCGCGGCCAGCAGGTAGATATCCGGTGCGGGCTTGGGATGGGCAACGTCGCTGCTGGTCGCCACGTGTTCGAAATACCGCAGCAGGCCGGCGGTTTCGAGCTTGCGCAGCGCCAGCGGGCGGCGGGTGGAGGTGGCCACCGCGCGCGGCACGCGGTGGGCGGCCAGGGTATCGAGCAGGTCGATGATGCCGGGCCGGTGCGGCACACCGGTCGCGACGATGTCGTCGTAACGCGCGTAAGAATCGCGCAGCAGCGCATCGACCGCATCAATACCGACGAGGCCGGCCAGGCACTCGCGGGTATGCGCGTCGCTGGAACCGATCAGTGACAGCAGGACGTCCTCCGGCAGCTCGTGGCCGGCCGCACTGCCTGCCTGCGCGAGGCAACCCAGCAAGGCGCGCTCGCTGTCGAGCATCAGCCCATCCATGTCGAAAACCACTGCCTGCGGCAGCGTCGCCAACTCCATCACGGCATCGTCCCGAACAGGATGTCGAGATCGGCCGCCGACAACGCCCGCCACTGTCCCTCCGGCAGCTCGCCCAGTACCAGCCCGCCGACGCGGCTGCGGTGCAGCGCTTCGACGTGGTTGCCGACCGCGGCGAACATGCGCCGCACCTGGTGGTAGCGGCCCTCGTGCAAGGTCAGCCGCGCGCGGCGCGCGCCCAGCGTTTCCAGTTCGGCCGGCAGCAGCGGCTTGTCGTCCGATTCCAGCAGCAACGCACCACTGGCGAAGCTCGCCGCCTCGTCGCCGCGCAGGTCCTGCGCCAGTTGCGCCTCGTAGACCTTGTCCAGCTTCGACTTCGGCGACACGATCCGGTGCAGCAGCGCGCCGTCGTCAGTCATCAGCAGCAGGCCACTGGTGTCGCGGTCCAGCCGCCCCACTGGCGACAGCAATGGCGAGCGCTCGCGGAAACGGACCGGCAGCAACTCGTAGATCAGCCGGCCGTGGTCCTTGGTCGAGCAGGTGTAGCCGGCCGGCTTGTGCAGCATCAGGGTCAGGCCGGGCGGTGGGTCCAGCGGCTCGCCGTCGATGCGGATGGCGTCATGTTCGACCTTGTCGTCGGCATACAGCACTTCGCCCTCGACGTCGGTGATGCGGCCTTCGCGGAACATCGACTGCACCTGCTTGCGGCTGCCATAGCCGAGGTTGGCAATGTGCTTGACCAGCTTCATGCGCGGCCCGCCTTCGTGCCGACGATGACCTTGAAACCGTCGCGCTCGGCGGCCACCCGCACCTGCCCAAAGCTGTCGTTGAGGATCTTCTCATAGGGCAAATGCCGGTTGGCAACCATGAACAGCCGCCCGCCCGGCCGCAATGCCTGCGCGGCCACGGCGATGAAGCGCTGGCCGATGTCCGGCCGGTCCTCGCGCGCCGGGGTGTGGAACGGCGGGTTGGAGACGATGAAGTCATAGCGCTCGTCGATGCCGGCGGTGACGTCGTGCCAGCGGAAATCCAGTTGCGCGGCGCTACCGGCGAGGTTGTGGCGGGCCAGTGCCAGCGCGCGCGATTCGGCCTCGTACAGGTCCAGTGCCGTCACCTTCGGGCAGCGGGCCAGCACCTCGGCCGACAGATAGCCCCAGCCGGCACCGAGGTCGGCACCGCGCCCGGCCAAGTCGGCTGGCAGTTGTTCGACCAGCAAGGCCGAGGCCGGGTCGATGCGGTCCCAGGCGAACACGCCGGGCCGGCTGTGGAAGCGGCCATCCATGATCGGCCGTGGCACATCCAGTGTCGCCCAACGCTTGCGCAGGGCTTCGTCATGGCTGCCATCGAGCGGCGCGGTCCAGAACACGCGGCAGTGGTTCTTGGTCAGCTTGCCGCCCAGCCCGGCCAATTGCTGCAGGTCGCTTTCGCCGGAGCGCGCGCCCTCGTTGTTGGACTGGCAGGCCACCAGCACGCCGCCCGGCGCCACCCGTTCCAAAGCGCGGGCCAGCAACGCACGGGCCTCGTCACGCTGGCGCGGCGGCAGCACCAGCACCAGCGGATAACGCTCGCCAGAGGCTTCCTGCGAGGCCTCCTCGCGCACTTCCCAGCCACCACGTTCCAGCGCCTGTGCGAACGGGCGGAAACTCTGCACGCATACCAGTTGCCCGGCGGCGGCATGTTCGCGCAGCGGCCAGCCGTCGCGGGCGCGCAGGAACAGCGCCGGGCCTTGCGGCCAGTCCAGCGGGCCGTTGGCGAAGGGAAGGAAAAGGGTCTGCAGGGGAGCGTCGTGCGAAGCGGACATGCCGGTGCCGGATCAAAGCAAACCCGCATTCTACCGGCCGCGCTTCCCTGCCCGCCGGCAGTCGCCGGGCAACGATGAACCATTCGCAACTCGCCGCCGCCAGGCATTGCCGAAGCAATTGCCCGGCACCACGTTCGCGCTCACACTCGGGAACGTCCCGTCAACGGAGAATTGCGATGAAAAGCACGACGTTTGCCGGGCTGGCGCTGGCCGGCCTGCTCGCGGCCGGTGTCGCCGATGCCCGGCCTGCCAACAACGTGGCCGATCCCCAGGCACCGCGCGCCTTGCCTGCCGAGGGCCCGGTACAAGTGCAGTGGAATGACCCGGCCGGTTTCACCGAGCTGCGCTACAGCCGCAACCGCTGGGAAGCCCGGCGTGGCGACTGGGTGACCAAGCTGGCCGAACACCTGCGCAAGCGCGCCAGCGGACAGTTGCCCGAAGGCCAGCAACTGGCGGTGACCATCACCGACATCAAGCGCGCCGGCGACTACGAGCCGTGGCATGGCTCGCAGATGGACGACGTGCGCTTCATGCGTGACATCTACCCGCCGCGGATCAGCCTGCAGTTCATCCTGACCGACGCGCAGGGCCGTGTACTCGACCAGGGCGAGCGCAAGCTGGTGGACAGCGGCTACCTGTACGGCAGCACCCGCCTGTCCGACACCGACCCGCTGCGCTACGAGAAGCGCCTGCTCGATGACTGGCTGCGCCGTGAGCTGCGTGAGGACCGCGCCACCGCCGGACTCTGATGGCGGTGCCGGTATCCCCGCCAAGGAAAAGGAAAAGGAAAAGGGCCGCATTCGCGGCCCTTTCTTCATTGCGACAGATACACCCGCTCGACGCGCTTGAGGCTGCACGGCAGCCGGTAGGCGCTGGTGTTGCAGCGCGGCGCCAGCTCGGAAAGGGTCGGCGCATTGCCCCACAACTGCACCACGCTGCCCAGCCCGGCCTGCGGATGGTCGGTCAGGTCCACGGTCAGCATGTCCATCGACACCCGGCCGATCAGTTGCCCCGGCACGCCGTCGATCTGCACCGGGGTACCGTTGGGCGCGAACTGCGGGTAGCCGTCGGCATAGCCCATCGCCACCACGCCCACGCGCGTGGGTTTTTCGGCGACGAAGCGCGCGCCGTAGCCCAGCGGCTCGCCAATACCGATCTCGCGCACCGCGATCACCCGCGACTGCAGGGTCATCACCGGGCGCAACTGCGCGGCGTGCGGGCTCGGCTGCGGGTACAGCGGGTCGGCGCCGTACAGCATCAGCCCCGGCCGCACCCAATCGCTGCGCACCTGCGGCCAGCCCAGCAGTGCCGGCGAGTTGCACAGGCTGGTTTCGCCTTCCAGCCCATCAGCGGCGCGGTTGAAGGCGTCCATTTGCTCCTGCGTGCGCGCACTGTCCAGTTCGTCGGCGCGGGCGAAGTGGCTCATCAGCACCATCGGCCCGACCTGCGGCAAGGCCGACAGGCGCGCATGCGCGGCGCGGAAGTCGTCCACCGACAGGCCCAGCCGGTGCATGCCGCTGTCCAGCTTCAGCCAGACGGTCAGCACCGCCTCGGTGCGGAACGCGGCCAGCGCGTCCACCTGCCATTGCGAGGCCACCGCGGTCCACAGGCCGTGCTCGACGATCAGCGGCAGCTCGGCGGCGTCGAAGAAGCCTTCCAGCAGCAGCACCGGCTTGGTGATGCCGGCCCGGCGCAGTTCCAGCGCCTCCTCGATGCAGGCCACGCCGAAGCCATCGGCCTCGGCTTCCAGTGCGCGCGCGCAGGCCACCGCGCCGTGGCCGTAGGCATCGGCCTTGATCACCGCCAGCGCCTTGCCGCCGCCCAGCCGCCGCGCCAGCCGGTAGTTGTGGCGCAGCGCCTCCAGGTCGATCAGCGCCTGTGCCGGGCGCATCAGCGCGGGCCCCCGCCGCCGTAGCGGAAGATGTCCAGCCCCTCGCTGCTGATCTGCGGGGTGCGGCCATCCATCAGGTCGGCCAGGTAACGGCCGGAGCCGGCGGCCATCGTCCAGCCCAGGGTGCCGTGGCCGGTGTTGAGGAACAGGTTGCGATAGGGCGTTGCACCAATCACCGGGGTGCCGTCGGGCGTGGCCGGGCGCAGGCCGGTCCAGAACTCGGCGCGCGACAGATCGCCGCCATGCGGATAAAGGTCGTTGACCACTTTTTCCAGCGTGGCGCGGCGGCGCGGGTCCAGCGACAGATCGAAGCCGGCCACCTCGGCCATGCCGCCGACGCGGATGCGGTCGGCGAAGCGGGTCACCGCCACCTTGTAGCTCTCGTCGAGGATGGTGGAGGTGGGCGCCATCGCCGGGTCGGTGATCGGCAGGGTCAGCGAGTAGCCCTTCAGCGGATACACCGGCAGGCGCAGGCCCAGCGGCGCCAACAGCAGCGGCGAATAGCTGCCCAGCGCAATCACGTACTGATCGGCGGTTTCCAGTTTGCCATCGATGCGCACGCCGGTGATGCGCTCGCCATCGCGCTGCAACGCCTGCACGTCGTGGGCATAGCGGAACTCGACCCCGGCCTCGGCCGCCAGCGTCGCCAGCCTGGCGGTGAACAACTGGCAGTCGCCGGTCTGGTCCTCGGGCAGGCGCAATGCGCCGACCAGGGTGTCGGCCACCTGCGCCAGCGCCGGCTCGGCGCGAACGATGCCATCGCGGTCCAGCACTTCGTAGGGCACGCCGTACTCGGCCAGCACCGCGATGTCCTTGGCCGCACCGTCGAGCTGTTGCCGGGTGCGGAACAACTGGGTGGTGCCGAGCGTGCGGCCTTCATAGTCGATGCCGGTGGCCGCGCACAACTCGTTGATGCAGTCGCGGCTGTAGTCGGACACCCGCACCATGCGCGCCTTGTTGATCGCGTAGCGGCCGGCGCTGCAGTTGCGCAGCATCTGCCACATCCAGCGGTACTGAGCGAGGTCGGCGGTGGGGCGGATCGCCAGCGGCGCATGTTCCTCGAACAGCCACTTGATCGCCTTCAGCGGCACCCCCGGCGCCGCCCACGGCGAGGTGTAGCCGAACGACAGTTGGCCGGCATTGGCGAAGCTGGTCTCCAGCGCCGGGCCCGGCTGCCGGTCCACCACCGTCACCTCGTGGCCCGCCTGCCGCAGGTACCAGGCACTGGTCGTGCCGATCACACCACTGCCGAGTATCAGAACCCGCATCACCCACTCTCCTGACCACATCATTCCCTGCACAACCGGAGGCAGGGGCCATGAACCGCGCAGTATAGGCACGCCTATCCAGTCATTTTTTCCGTATTTAACGGAAAATACAGTGTATTTTCCCGAAACAACCGCCAGGGACAGAGAACGAATGGCCACCCGCAGCCGCGAGCTGGACAAGATCGACCGCAAGATACTGCGCATCCTGCAGGCCGAGGGCCGCATTTCCTTCACCGAGCTGGGCGAGCGCGTGGGCCTGTCCACCACCCCCTGCACCGAGCGCGTGCGCCGGCTCGAACGCGAGGGCGTGATCACCGGCTACTACGCGCGGTTGGACCCGCAATACGTGAAGGCCGGGCTGCTGGTGTTCGTGGAGATCTCGCTGGCCTACAAATCCGGCGACATCTTCGAGGAATTCCGCCGCGCCGCGCTGAAGCTGCCCAACGTGCTGGAGTGCCACCTGGTCTCCGGCGATTTCGACTACCTGCTCAAGGCACGCATCAACGAGATGGCCTCCTACCGCAAGCTGCTCGGCAGCACCCTGCTGAGCCTGCCGCACGTGCGCGAATCCAAGAGCTACATCGTGATGGAAGAGGTGAAGGAAACCCTGAGCCTGCCGATTGCCGAATGACGCTCAGGGTCCGCCACCGTCCTGCTTGACGATGCGCTGGCCGTCGCCGCTGGGCACGGTGTCGTAATAGCGGCCGGTACGGCTGTCCACCACCCGGTTGGCGCCCGCCTGGCGCATGCCGTTCACGCGCTGGCCGTGCTCGTCGTAGACCGGCCGCTGCGCCACTGGCTTGGTGATCGGCGTGGGTGTGGAAGCAGGCGGCGTACCTACCGTCGGCGACTCGCTGCGCTGGGTCCTGTCGTCGTTGGCGGAGATTTTCGACGGTTGCGGCAGGCTTACCGGCCGTGTCTGGGTGGGCGACGGCGGTTGCTTGAGCTGGGCCTGCGCAGTCAGCGGCAGCGCCGTTGCCAGCAGCAGGAAGATTGCATGCACAGGCTTCATTCACCACTCCCGACAACCCGGAAAGAAGCCCGAGAGTATGCTTCGGGCCTGGCATCGAGCAACACGGAGCGGCAAATGAACACTGGCGAAAACAGCAGCACAAGCGCGGCCCGCGCTCCCGGCCCACGCTACGACCTGACGCCGCCCGACGCCATCGAGCGCGCGGCGCTGGTCGCCACGCTGAGCGAGGAGGAACGCCGCGTGCTGCTGCATCACGGCACCGAAGCGCCGTTCTGCGGCGTGTTCCTCGACAACAGGCACGAAGGCACTTATTGCTGCCGCCTGTGCGGGCTGCCGCTGTTCCGCTCCAGCGCCAAGTTCGATTCCGGCACCGGCTGGCCCAGCTTTTTCGCCCCGTTCGACCCGGCCCACGTCCACCGCGTCCACGACCGCAGCCACGGGATGGAGCGCACGGAAGTGGTCTGCGCCCGCTGCGGCGGCCACCTCGGCCACGTGTTCCCCGACGGGCCGCCACCGACCTTCGAAAGGCATTGCCTCAACTCGGTTTCGCTATCCTTCGTCGACCGCGGCGCGCCGTGGCCGGACCCGCTGCAGCGCGGCGGTGCCGAAGCGGCAGGCTCCGACTGAGTTCACGTTTTCCGCATTACAGAAATGCCCGGCCCGGCCGACAACGGGTTATCCCTTCTTTTGCCCTGGTTGCCCATGCTCATCATCGTTGGCCTGCTCATCGTCATTCTCAGCGTGCTCGGTGGCTACGTCGGCGCACACGGGAAACTCGGCGCACTGTGGCAGCCGTACGAGCTGGTCATCATCGGTGGTGCGGCGCTGGGCGCGTTCCTGGTCGGCACCCCGGCCAAGACGGTCAAGCAGACCCTGCGTGCGGTGGCGGGCGTGTTCAAGGGCCCGCGCTACAAGCGCGACGACTACCTGAACGTGCTCGGCCTGCTGTACGAACTACTCAACAAGGCCCGCCGCGAGGGCTTCATGTCGCTGGAAGAACATGTCGAGAACCCGACCAGCAGCGCATTGTTCGCCAACTACCCCAAGGTCCTGGCCGACCACCACCTGATCGACTTCATCACCGACTGCCTGCGGCTGATGATCGGCAGCAACATCGAGCCGCACGAGCTGGAGCCACTGTTGGAACTGGAGCTGGACAAGCACCACCACGAGGCGCTGGAGCCGGCACACGTGCTGAACAAGGTGGCCGATGGCCTGCCCGGCTTCGGCATCGTCGCCGCGGTGCTGGGCATCGTCATCACCATGGGTTCCATTGGCGGCGACATCAAGGAAGTCGGCGGCCACGTGGCCGGCGCGCTGGTCGGCACCTTCCTCGGCATCCTGCTCGGTTACGGCTTCGTCGGCCCGGTCGCGGCTGCGGTGGAGGCGCGTGCCGAACAGGACGCGCGCATCTACGAGTCGGTCAAGACCGCGCTGCTGGCCTGCCTGCGCGGCTACAACCCGAAGATCGCGCTGGAATTCGCCCGCAAGACCGTGCCGTCGACGCTGCGCCCCGGTTTCAGTGAATTCGAGCAGTACCTGAAGTCGGTCAAATAAGACATGGCGAGCAGCGATGCCAAGCCCACGGTGATCGTGCGGCGGGTGAAGAAGGTGCAAGGTGGCGGCCACCACGGCGGTTCGTGGAAGGTGGCCTATGCCGATTTCGTCACCGCGATGATGGCGTTCTTCCTGGTGATGTGGCTGCTGGCCTCCACCACCCAGCCCGAGCGCGCGGGCATTTCCGAATACTTCCGCAACCCCAGCCCGCTCAGCGGCAGCAGCACCACCGCGGCACCGGGCATGGCCGGCCCCGGCGGCGCCAGCACCTCGATGATCAAGCTCGGCGGCGCCACCGACATCTCCCGCGGCAACAGCAACGACCCGTTCCAGAACCAGCGCGAGTCCATCCCCAACCCGGTGGAGGAACGCGAACGCGAGAAGCAGCGGCTGGAAGCGCTGAAGCAGGAGCTGGAGGAAGCCATCGACAAGAGCCAGGCGCTGGAGCCGTTCAAGGACCAGTTGCTGCTGGACATCACCCCGGAAGGGCTGCGCATCCAGATCGTGGACAAGCAGAACCGGCCGATGTTCGACGTCGGCAGCGCCAAGCTGATGCCGTACACGCGCGAGATCCTGCGCGAGCTGTCGCGCTTCATCAACCAGGTGCCCAACCACATCAGCATCAGCGGCCATACCGACGTCACCGCCTATTCGGCGCAAATCGGCTACAGCAACTGGGAGCTGAGCGCCGACCGCGCCAATGCCGCGCGCCGTGCCCTGCTGGAAGGCGGCATGGACGAGGCCAAGGTGGCGCGCGTGGTCGGGCTGGCCTCGTCGGTGTTGTTCGACAAGACCGACCCGGTCAACCCGATCAACCGCCGCATCAGCATCGTGGTGATGACCAGGGAGGCCGAAGCGGCCGCATTGTCGAACATTGCCGCGTTGCCGCTGGCCGCACCGACCGAGGCCGAGATTCCGGACGCCACCCCCGCCAGCATCACCGCCCCCGTGGATATCGCCACGCCCGGCACCCATTAATCCGCCGCACGGCATTCGGGCAGCACTGCGAGCGGCCGCCTACAATGGCGGCCGTTTCCCTTTACCGAGCAGCCCATGTCCCGCAATTCCAAGGCCAAGCGCGACCAGCGCAAGAAGCAGCAAGCCCACCGTCCGTTCCTGCGCCTGGACGCGCAGCAGCAGGTGCAGAACCACGCCGTGCTGGCCGACCAGGAAGGCCGCGTGGTCGCCGCCATCGGCTTGCAGGGCCGGCAGTGGCTGCTGTCGATGGGCGGCCAGACCATGGGCAATGCCGACAACCCGGTGCCGATGCTGGCCATGCTCAAGCACCTGTCCAACGTGCAGGCGAAGGAAGGCCGCAACGTCAACCTGGAATACTCGCCGCTGCTGCAGCAGTTGCTCGACGCATTGGCCGCCGAGCAGGGCGTGAGCGCCGACGACTACCTGGCCGCGCAGGTCGCCGAATTCGAGAACGTCGAAGGCGAGGATGTGCTGGCAGCGGCCGATAACGCCGACGCAGATGCGGACGACGCCGGAACCAGCGCTGAAACCACTGCCGACGGCGCGGCCGAAACCGCCGACGGCGACAAGCCGCAGGCCTGAACCACAGGCCGCGCGCGGTGGCTGTCTACATCGACGATGCGGTGCATCCCTGGCGCGGCGAGCGCTGGGCGCACCTGATGGCCGACACCCTGCCCGAGCTGCATGCGATGGCGCAGCAGCTCGGGATACCGCGCCGCGCCTTCCAGAATCGCCCCAGCGGCGCGCACTACGACGTGCCGGCATCGCTGCGCGAGCAGGCCATCGCCCTCGGCACGCATGCCATCTCCCGGCATACCGACCGCGCGCTGCTGCGCAAGGTCATTGCCAATGCGCGCGCGCAATACACCCCGTAGCCACGCGGCAATCCGCACCGCGCTCGGTGCACAGGCCGGGGTTTGCCCCGGCGCTTCGGGATTCATGCCGTCGGGGGGGTAGCCCGATCTGCGCAAACCTCCTGCGCTCAGAACGGATCGCTGCCCGGCCGCACTTCCACGCCCAGCAACGAGCACAGCGCCAGCATCGCCTCGTCGTCGCGGCTGAGCGCAATCCAGCCAGCGTGGGTGTCGCCGCCGGTGTTCCAGCTCCACAGGCTGTAACCGTGTTCGCGCAGGCGGTCGTACGCGGTCGCCATCAGCGCAGGCACGTCGGTGGCCGCGGCAAAATCCTCGTCGTCGAGGTCGCCACCCCAGTCCACGCGCAGATTCCAGCGCGCGGCCAGCTCGTCGATCACCGCCACGAACGAGTCGGCATCGCTTTCGTCAACGAAGAAGCCCGAACGCCAGTCGATGGCATCCTTCAGGTCCCACAACCACTGCTCGTCGCCGGCCTCGTGCTCGGCCCCGGCGCGCGCCTCGCGCCAGGCGTCGAACTGCTGCAATGCCAGCTCCTCGTCACCGGGATTGAGCAGCCACAGCAGGTTCCATACCCGTGCCGGGTGGTCGTCCTCGTCGAAAGTCGGCTGCAGTTCGTCGGGTTCTTCGTAATCTGCGCTGTTGTCGGGCATGAGCGGTTTTCCACGTGATGACGCGCATTCTGCCGCCGCAGTTGCGCCGACGGAAGCGGCCGTGCCGGCGCAGCGGGTATCCTTGCGCACCGAAGCCGGCCACGGTGGCCCGCAGCGAAACCCGAAAATGAGCGATACCCCTCCCGACCGCCTGGCAATCAACCCCACCAGCCCGTTCCACGACCCGGCCATGCTCGAACGCGGCATCGGCGTGCGTTTCAACGGTGTCGAACGCGATGACGTCGAGGAATACTCGGTCAGCGAAGGCTGGATCCGGGTGCAGGCCGGCAAGGCCCGCGACCGCCGCGGCAACCCGATGACGCTGAAGATCAATGGCGCGGTGGAGCCGTATTTTCTTGAACTGAAGCAGTGAGGAGCAGGAGTGAGTGAAGAGCAGTGAGAAGTGGGAAAGAGCAAAAGCACGGGCCGCTGCTCCCTCACTTCTCACTGCTCTTCACTCACTCCTCGCCCTCAGTCCCGCTGCCGGCTTTCCAGCAAATCCAGGTTGCGGATCAGCCGGCGCGCGACTTCATCGGAAAGCTGTCCCTGCCGGACCAGCCGGAACAATTCTTCGCGCTCGGCGTTGAGCCCGGCCGCGCGCAGGCTGTGGTAAGCCTGTTCCATGCGCCGCACCTTGCCGGGGTCCTCGTCCGGGCCCTGGCCCTTCTCCAGGTTGCGCTGGTACAGCAGGCTCACCCGCGCTGCGGCGTCGTTGCAGAGCTGCATCCTGGCGGCGGGCTGGCCGTCCACCAGTTGCTGGCGCACCTTCTCCACCGCCACCAGCGCAGCCTTGGAGGACAGCTTGCGGGCCAGGTCCTCCTCGCGCCGGGCGCTGTCGTCCTTCGGCAGTTCCAGCCCTTTCAGCAGCCGCGGCAGCAGCAGGCTGGCGGCGAGCAACGATACCAGGATCACCGCCGCGGCCAGGAAAATAACCAGGTCGCGCGCCGGGAACGGCTCGCCACTGGGCAACAGCAGCGGCAGGGTCAGCACGCCGGCCAGGGTGATGGCGCCGCGCACGCCGGCCACCGACATCGCCAGCACCACGCGCGTCGGCATGCGCGCACGCTGCTCGCCGCGCAAGCGCGCGCGCAACAGGTTCCAGCGCAGTGACAGCCACACGAACGCCAGCCGCAGCAGCACCAGGGTCACGCTGATCGCCAGCACGTAGATCAGCAGCCACCACCACTCGTGGTGGCCGGTGACCGAAATCGTCGCCACCGCGCGCTGCACGATGCCCGGCAACTGCTCGCCCAGCAGCACGAACATGATGCCGTTGAAGCTGAACTGCACGGTGTTCCATACCGCCGTGCGCTGCACCCGCATGCTGCCGCTGACCCGGCCGCTCAGTTCGACATAGCTCATGCTGATGCCGGCGGCGACCGCGGCCAGGATGCCCGATGCGGCGAACTCCTCGGCCAGCAGGTAGGCACCGAACGGGATCAGCAGGTTGACCAGCAGCGCAGCGCCCGGCTCCTCGCCGAAGCCACGCCACAGCCAGCGCTGCAAGGTGGACACGCCCAAGGTCACCGCCACGCCGATGGCAAGACCAGCAAAGGCCACCCACAGGAAGGTCAGCGACGCCTGCGCCAGCGAGAAGCTGCCGGTCATCACCGCCGCCACCGCGAAGCTGAAGCACACCAGGCCCGAAGCATCGTTGAGCAGCGACTCGCCTTCCAGGATGTGCATCAGCCGCTTGGGAAACGGCACCCGCGCGGCGATGGCGCCCACCGCCACCGGATCGGTCGGCGAAATGATCGCCGCCAGCGCGAATGCCACCGCCAGCGGCATCACCGGGATCAACCAGTGGATCAGCAGGCCGGCGCCGAGCACGGTGAACATCACCAGCCCGAACGCCAGTTCCACGATCGCGCCCTTGTCGCGGAACAACCCCTGTTTGGGAATGCGCCAGCCATCCAGGAACAGCAGCGGCGGCAGGAACAGCAGGAAGAACACCTCCGGCTCCAGCGCATGGCCGCGCTTGAATACGCCGGAAATCAGCGCGCCCAAGGCAATCTGCACCAGCGGCAAAGGCAGCGAAAAAGGGAGGATTCTTACCAGGTAACCGCTGGCGACCACCGCCACCAGCATCGCCAGAACAACTTCGATCGTGTGCATGCCCGTTCCACGGAATCACCGCCACGACAGCAGGCTGCCGGTGCCGGCAGCGACGGTTGGATCAATGCGAAAAAACTACCACAGCCGCCAGTGGCCGAAGGCGATGCCATGACCCCGCGTTCACGCCTCGTCGCACGACAGCGCCAGCAATTCGATCACCTCGCGCAGCGGCAGTGGCCGGCCCAGCAGGTAGCCCTGCACCTGGTCGCAGCCATGCGCCACCAACCACTCCAACTGCGCCCGGTTCTCCACGCCCTCGGCAATCACCACCAGCCCCATGCTGTGGCCCAGTGACAGCAGCGCGCGGCAGATGGCGGCATTGCGCGGGTTGCGCTCGACGTCGGTGACGAAGCAGCGGTCGATCTTCAGCGAATCCAGCGGCAGGTGCTGCAGGTAGGACATGCTGGAGAAGCCGGTGCCGAAGTCGTCCAGCGACACCGCGATGCCGCGGGCGTTCAGGCTCTTGAGTACCTGCATCGCCTGCGCCGGGTTGCGCATCAGGCTGCTCTCGGTCAGCTCCATCTGCAGCGCACCCGGCGCCAGCCCGTTGCTCTCGGTGGCCTCGACGAACTCGCCGAGCAGGTCGCTGTTGAACAACTGCATCGCCGAGACATTGACTGCAATCGGCAAGCCCGCCCAACCATGCGCGGCCAATTCGCGCTGCGCCCGCGCCGCAGCCCGGATCACCCAGCGGCCGAGCACGATGATCAGGCCGGTGTCCTCGCACAACTGGATGAAGTCGGAGGGCGGGATGAAACTGCCGTCCGCCTGCGGCCAGCGCAGCAGCGCTTCCAGCACCGCCGGTGTGCCATCGGCGGCATGCCGGATCGGCTGGAAATGCAGTTCGAACTCATCGCAGTCGATGGCCCGGCGGATGCGCCCGGCCAATTGCAACCGCTCGGCGTGGCGCGCGGCCATGCCGTGGTCGAAGTGCGATACCACCACGCCCTGCTCGCGCGCGGCATGCGCGGCCTGGGCGGCGCGGCCCAGCACCTGGTCGGCGCTCTCGCCATCGGCCGGGCAGTTGGCCACGCCGATCCGCGGCTCCAATTGGTGGAACGAATCGCGCCCGCGCACCGGCTCGGACGCCGCTTCCAGCAGAGCCTCCAATGCCACCTGCGGGTCGTTGCCGGCGGTCACCGCAAGCACGAAATTCTCCGCCGGTTGCCACGCCGACAGGCCATGCCGCGCGCCCAGCGCACCTAGCCGGCCGACCATTGCCTGCAACACGTCTTCGCCGGCCTCGCGGCCCAGGGTGTCGGTCACCAGCCGCAGGCCGCGCAGTTGTATGTGCAAGATGGTGTAGCCACTGCTGCCGGCGTCCAGTTGCTCGGCCAGCGCGCGCACCGTCAACAAGCCGGTATCCGGGTCGTGGCTGGCGCGGTAGGCCAGGTCGCGCTCGTAGGCCAGCCGCTGGCTGACGTCCTCGGCCAGCGTCAGGCAGGCGGGGCGGCCATCGAACTCCAACCGTTCCATGTGCCCGACCACCTCGAAGGTGCTGCCGTCCTTGCGCCGGTGCATGCGCACGCCCAGTGCCGGCATACGCCCGCCGAGGGCGTCGTCGCGCACCTGCCGGATCTCGTTCCATTCCTCTTCCGGGCGGATGTCGAGGATGGTCATGGCCAGGAATTCTTCGCGGCTGTAGCCGTACTGCTCCATTGCCGCCCGGTTCACCTCCAGGAACTGCAAGGTGACCACGTCGAAGATCCAGAACGGCGCCGGGTTGCGGTCGAACAGCAGCCGGAACTGGCGCTCGGCCTCCTGCGCGCGCTCCTGGTTGCGCAGGTGCTCGCTGACGTCGACCACCGCGCCGGCCAGGCGCCGCCCGCGCTGGCTGTCCACCCGCTCGCCGCGCACCGACAGCCAGCGCAGCCCGCCGTCGGGCAACACGAAGCGATAGGTCATGTCCAGCGCTTCCTCGCCGTCCCAGGCGCGCGCCAGCTCTTCGCGCAGGCGTTCGCGGTCCTCGTCGCACACCTGCCCCAGGAACGCCTCCAGCGAGGCACCGCGCAGGTCCAGCCCGAACATCTGCCGGGTGATGTCCGACCAGTGGACCCACGAGCCGTCCCCCTCGATGGACCACGTGCCGACCTTGCCGACCTTGTGCGCCAGCGCCAGTTCCGCCGCGCCGGCGCGCAGTTCGTCGGTCAACCGCGCCTGCCGCCGCGCGTTGCCGCGCACGCTGTGGAACAGGTAGGCGAAGCCGCACAGGTACAACAGGTAGATGCCGATGGCGACGTACAGGTAATTGCGCCAGGCCGCCATGACCTCGTCGTAGGACAACGCGGCGAACAGGAACAGCGGGTAGTCACGCGGCACGCTTACCGCGCTGATACGACGCGCCCCGTCCATCGGGCTGACCATCAGGCCCATCGGCTGCACCTTGTCGGCCGATTCCAGCTTGCGCATCGGCCGCGGCAGCGCGCGGTCGATTGCCGAGGGGTCCAAGCTGTGCGCGAGCAGTTGTCCCTGGCGGTTGCCGATGGAGGCCACACCGTTGCGGCCGGTATCCAGGCCGCTGACCACACGCTGGAATACCGCCAGCCGCACCCGTGCCAGCAACCATTGCCCCTGCTGCATCGGCATGGCCGCCAGCACCACAGTGCCGCCATCGGACGTGCGCTCGATGTCGCCCAGGTACAACTCGCTGGCCAGCACCCGGTTCGGCGGCGACACCCAGCTCGGCAGGCTGTCGTCGCCACGGTCGGCGGTCAGCGCCACGCCGGCGTCATTGACCAGGGTGATCGCGGCCAGGTCCGGGTTGCGCCGCAGCGTGCCGTGGATGCCCGCTTGCAGCAGCGTCACCGCCTGGTCGGGGTATTGCCGGTAGAGCCCGCGCCCGTCCTCGGCCACGCGCCGCAGCACCCGTTCCACCGCAGTCAGTTCGGCCCGCAACAGGCGGTCGCTGCCGGCAGCCAGCGCCATGCTCTGCCGTTGTGCTGCCTGCAGGCGGTTGGCGCGGTCGCTCCAGAGCATCGCCGCCAGCATCGCCAGCAACAACAATGCGATGACCGCGCCGAACACCGACACCGAACGCAACGGGTGTGCGATACCCCGGTTCACCAGGTTCCTCCCCCGCATCAGTGATCGGCTGTTGGTCGTCTTCGGCACCCGTGTCTCCGGAAAGGCAGGCAGCGCTCGGCAAGGCTGGGATTCCCCGCCTCGCGTACACGCCCGGATTGGGCGCAGCATGCAGCACAAAGCTGCCGGCGTGAAGCCCGCGTGCACGGCGTCGCCACCGAAAGCCCGCATTCGGCACATTCGCGCGCATGCACCGACACCGGCGGCATCGCCGACCGGCAGGCACTGGCCCGCACGCCGGAGGGGCGCCGTGCACGCTATTTCCCGACGTGCACGTCAACGGTCACCTGACCCTGGGCGAGAACATCACCGCCGTCGCCGGGCTGGCCACCGCACACGACGTCTGCCTGCTGTCGCAGCAGGGCATGCCGCGCAGGCACTGGAAGGCTTCAGCCCGGAGCAGCGGATGAAGGTATGGCAAGCAAGCAGCGCGGTGATGGCATGGAAACGGACGCTGCGGCGTTCGTTTCCGTTTGCCGCCACCGCATTTCGTGCATCACCCCTTCACCGCCATGTGCATGCGCAGCATGAAGAACGGTTTTCCATTTCCATTCCGCGCAGTTACTGCGTGATGCAGCGCAAAACCTGCGGCCCGCCTGCCGCACGCGCATCGGCGCATGGCGGAATTTCCTTCGCCTGCCCCATTGCCAAGCCGCGCGAAAGTGCTAGAAATGAAAGCGCTTGACCGTTCCACTCCGTATCCACCGCTCGTTCCGGATTCGTACCTGCAGGAGCTCGACATGGTTGCGTTGTTCAAGGGTTTGGGGTTGTTGCTGCAAGACAATGAGCTGTACCGCAGTCCGTTCGAGAAACAGGTCGAACACTGGCAGAACCTGGGCGATGAGCAGATACGCGAGGAAGTGGGCGTGCTGGCCCGGGCCAAGTGCCAGTGGCTGGTCACCTCCATCGTGCTGTGGCAGGCCGCCTCGCTGCTGGTGCTGGGGCTGATCACCAACTACCTGTGGAGCGACGACTACCACATCACTTTCACCCGCGTGGTCATCGTGCTCGGCTCGTGGGTGTCGATCCTGTTCGTGATCTGGTTCATGGCCAACATGTTCGACCACACCGCCGGCTTCGAGCGCTGGATGAAAGCCTTCAACAGCCGCGCGCGCATCAGCGCCGACGCCGACAGCGTGGAAACCGTGGCCGAGGCGCTGGCGATGGCGCAGCACTACCCGGAAGTGCTGGACTACAAGCAGGCGGTGACCGCCAGGCGCGAGCTGCGCCATGAGGACATCCGCATCATGCGCGAGCTTGGCCGCATGCGGCAGCACTCCGAGCTGGTCGGCAAGCTCAACCACATCGGCGATGACGGGCTGCGCCTGCAACCGGCGTTCTGACCTGCATCATGTTTCCCCTGCCATGAAACACCCCCTCCCTTTCATGCGAAGCACGAAGGGGGTGAGGATGGCCCACTTACGCGGCACTGCCGCGTGGGCCTGACGAACGCCCGGTGCGCTGCGCCGGGCCGGCCAGTTGGGGAGGGGAGCTCTTGATGTTTGCGGAAAGCCTCAAAGTACCCCCCCTACTCGCTTCGCGAGCAAGGGGAGGAGCAGAAGCGGACGCTCGACGCCAATCAGGACCGGCGTTCTGATGGATGGATCGAGATTGGAGAAGGAAGGATTTCAGTCGCGGCGTTGCACTTTGCGCGCCCGCACCTGCTGGCCGAAACCGGCCGGCAAGTCCTGTACTTCATGCACGCGCCCCACCACCACACTGAAGTCGTCCAGCGCTTGCCGCCGGCACAATTCGCCGGCGGCCTCGACGTGGCAATCCTCGCGGTAGAGCCGGTAGAAGCAGTTGCCGCTCTCGCTCTGCAGGCACTGGAACCGGGCCTTGCCGGCGGACACCGTGGTGCGGCTGAGCACGGCCGCCTCGCCGCTGACGCGGATGATCGAGGTCTGTCCCTGCGGCTCGTGGTAGCCCAGCAGCGCCAACAGGCTGCCGAGCAAAACAGTCAGGTAATGCATGGTGTTCCCTCCCTTGCGTACCGCACGCGGCTCACATACCGCGGAACAGGCTCATGAATGCCTGGCTGACCAGCAACGTCTCGCTGCGGCCTTTCAGGCGCAGCACGCCGCGCCCGCTGTCTTCCCGCTCCACCGCCGCCACCGCCTTCATGTTGACGATGGTGGAACGGTGCACCTGGCGGAAGCACTGCGGGTCCAGCGCATCGGCCAGCTCGCGCAACGGGCTGCGCAGCAGCAGTTCCTCGCTGGCGGTGACCACCGCGGTGTACTTGCTGTCGGCGCGGAAATACAGCACGTCCTCCAGCATCACCAGCCGTGTCTGGCGGCCGCTGCTGGCAGTGATCCACGCCAGCGGTGGCGCGGCGGCTTTCTCCGCCGGCTGCCGCGCCAACTGTTCCAGCAACTGGTCGAGCACCTGCCGGTTCGTTGTGCCCGCCTGCAGGCGCGCGTGCAGGCGCTGGCGGGTGGCCAGCAGGCGTTCGTCGGCCACCGGCTTGAGCAGGTAATCCACCGCGCCGCGCTCGAAGGCGTCGATCGCGTACTGGTCATAGGCGGTGATGAACACCACCTGGGTCTGCGGGCTCAGGGTTTCCAGCGCACGGGCCACGTCGATGCCGGTGACGCCGGGCATGCGGATGTCAAGGAACACCAGGTCGGGCTTCAGGCTTTCCAGCGCTTCCAGCGCGGCGGCACCGTCCTCGCATTCGGCGACGATGCGCAGCTCCGGCCACAGCCGTTGCAATTGCGTGGCCAGCGCCTGGCGCAGCAGCGGCTCGTCCTCGGCAATCAGGGCATCAAGCTGCATGGGGCAGCTCCGGTGGCGGCGCGCACTTGCGCGGCAGGGTGAGGGTCGCGGCCGCGCCGCTGGGGAAGTTGGAGACCAGGGCGAAGGCCGCCTCCGGCCCGCAGCTCAGGCGCAGGCGTTCGCGCAGGTTCTTCAGGCCGATGCCGGTGCCACTGCTGTTGCCGCCGAAGCCCTGGCCGTCGTCGGCCACGGTGATGTGGACCTGCGCGCCCGATTCGCGCGCCAGCAGCCAGATGGTGCCGCCGCCGGGTTTGGGTTCCAGCCCATGCTTGATCGCGTTTTCCACCAGCGTCTGCAGCGCCATCGACGGCAGCGCGACGTCGTGCAGGGCCTCGGGCACGTCGATCTGCACCGCCAGCCGCTCACCCATGCGGATGTGCAGGATTTCCAGATAGGCCCGCACCCGCTCCAGTTCCTGGCCCAGCGTCGACAGCGATTGGTCGATGCCCGGCAGCGAGCTGCGCAGGTACTGGATCAGGTGGCCGAGCATGCGCTCGGCGCGCTCGGGATCGCTGCGGGTAAGCACCTGCGCATTGGCCAGCGTGTTGTAGAGAAAATGCGGCTCGACCTGCGCATGCAGCAGGTTCAGGCGCGCCACGCTCAGTTCTTTTTCCGCCTCGGCGCGCACGGCCTGCTCGCGTTCGTCGCGGCGCTGCTCGACCACGCACTGGCTCAGCGCTCGGCTCACCGCCTCGGCGTTTTCGCGGTTGCTGCCCTCGTCGGCCAGCAGCAGGTCCACCCAGGCGCCGGCATCGGGCTCGAACAGCAGGCTCACGCTGCTGGTGCCCTGCCCCGGCGTCACCGTCGCCGATACCCGGTCGTGCTTGACCGCCAACCACGCCAGCGGGTTCCAGCGCGACGGCGGGCGCGTGTTGCGGGAGTCGGTGCGCGCGATCCTGGCCCGCATCTGCAGGCTGCCGGGCGAGCTTTCGACGTCCAAGACCCGTGGCAACCCGGCGATGACCGACTCGACCAGCGTAAAGGTCTGCGCGGCGTCGAACGGCAGCTCGATCCGGCGCTGCTGGCGGCTGGCCAGGTTGTCGTGGTCCAGGCGGCCAGCCATCAGCTTGACCCGGCGCACGTGGCTGGCGGTGTTGATCGTCGCCAGCACCAGCAGGCCGACCACCAGCAGCGCGAACACCGTGCCGGGGCCACCGAACAGGTTCGACCAGAGGACACCCAGCACGATCAATGCCAGCACCCAGGCCACGAAGATGCGAAGGCAGAACCACAGGCTGGCGATCATGGAAGGGTTCCCCCGCTGGACAGTGGCGCCGAGCATAGGTGCTGTGCCACGGCTGACAAGCGGCATGCGACGAAGGCGGGAAATCGGGGGATGAAGACGTGCCGGGCGGGTGCGGACCGGCGCGGCTTTCGCCCCTCCACCTGTTGGCAGAGGGGCGAAAGACCCTGCTTACTTGCGCTCGTCGGCGCTGGCATCACGCACGGCGCGGAACGGTTCGTCGGCGCTCCAGTTCGGCCACGCGCGCGAGTTGGCCAGTTGCTCGCCCAGCGTGTAGACCACCTCCAGGTCGCGCGCGGCACCGGCGAAGACCCAATCCGGCTGCCATTCGTCACCCTGCTGGTGGTAGCGCTTGGCGGTGTAGTCGTCCGACGCCTTCCTGCCGGCTTCCACGCCGCCCTCGACCCAGTCCTGCCCGGCCGAATACGACAGCGCCGGCACGCCGCGCTTGGCAAACGGGAAGTGGTCGGAGCGGAAGAACAACCCGGCTTCCGGCTTGGGATCGGGGGTGTAGCGGATGTCCCAACCCCTGGCGACGTCCTTCAGCCGGTCCAGCAGCTCGAAGCGGGCCGAGCCGTAGATACCGAAGTCGCGCGACGGCCCGAACGGCGCCATGCCGTCCATGTTGATCAGCGCCACGGTCGTGCCCAACGGGTACAGCGGGTGGCTGGCGTAGTACTCCGAACCGAGCAGGCCCTTTTCCTCGGCGGTGACTGCCAGGAACAGCACCGAGCGCTGCGGCTGCGGTGCCTTGGCGAAGCCGCGCGCCAGCTCCAGCAGCGAGGCGGTGCCGCTGGCGTTGTCCAGCGCGCCGTTGAAGATGCGGTCGCCGCGTGCGTCCGGCTCGCCGACGCCGATGTGGTCCCAGTGCGCGGAGTAGATGACGGTCTCGTCCGGGTGGCTGCTGCCTTCCAGCCGTGCAACCACATTGTGCGAGGTGATGACCTCGGTCTTGACCGCATAGTCGGCGGAGAAGGTTTCGCCTTTCAGTTCCACCGGCTGGAAGTCGCGCGACTGTGCCTGCTTCTTCAGCGCCTCGAAATCCAGCCCGGCGCGCTTGAACAGCTCAACCGCCAGGTCGCGCTGGATCCAGCCTTCCAGCGGCGGGTGCGCTGCGGCCGGGTCATCGCGCACCACGTCGAACATGGTGTTGGTGTTGGAACCGGCCACCGTCGCCCAGCCGTAGGAGGCCGGTGCGGTCTCATGCACGATCAGCACGCCGGCCGCGCCCTGGCGCGCGCCTTCCTCGTACTTGTAGGTCCAACGGCCGTAATAGGTCATGCCCTTGCCGTCGAAGTCGCCTTCGCCGCTCTCGAAATCCGGGTCGTTGACCAGCACCACCGCGATCCTGCCCTTCAGGTCCACGCCCTTGAAGTCATCCCAGTTGCGCTCCAGCGCCTTGACCCCGTAGCCGACGAACACCAGCGGCGCGTCCTTGATCGCCACCGCGCTGTCACCGTTCATCGCCGCGCGCACCGCGATCTCCTGCCCCTGCGTAAGCTGTTGCGCCTGACCGTCGCGCGACAGCGACAACTGCGGTTTGCCGACGATGTCGCCCTTGAGCAGCGGCACTGCCTGGGTCCACAAACGCTTGCCGTCGGCGAGGTCGCCACCGGGCTGCAAGCCGGCCTCGGCGAACTGCCGGCTCAGGTAGGCAATGGTCTTCTCCTCACCGGCGGTGGCCGGCGAACGGCCCTCGTAGGCGTCGGAGGCCAGCTCCTTCACGTCGGCGGAAATCCGTGCGCCATCGAACTTCGGCGGCGCGGCCAGCAGCGCCGAGGACACCGACATCGCCAGCAGGCTGATCACTATTCGTTTCACATCCATCTCCAAGGGTTGGACAACCCCCGGAGTGTAGCCAGCGTGGTGACGGCGCGGGCAGTGTCGGATGGCACGCAGCGACATCGGGGAAATCTCGCGAACGGCGCGCACAAGCGTTGGCATCCGAGCGCAGCCGGCGTCACCCGCCGCTTCAGCGCACCGCCAACTTCAGCTCCCGCCGCTCACTGGCCTCGTTGCCGCTGTAATCCTTGGCGGTGATGCGAATGATGTAGTCACCCGCCGGCAGTTCCGATGGCTCCAGCACCCCGGCAGCCAGGCGGCCGTCGCGCACGGTGTTGGTCAGCACGTAGCGGAAGCGGGTTCGCACGGCGCCATGCACGGTGATGCCGCTGTCTTCGGCGTAGGCCAGTTTCACTGCTTCGCGCTGTGGCGGCATGCGGTTGAATTCGATGTTCATGCGCGGCTGCTCGTGACCCGGCAACGGCCGCCCGCCGGCATCGAGGATCTGGTAACCCAAGGCATACAGGCCGAGGCGGCGGCGCGGCAGGTTGTCGTCCACCTGATCCCAAGCTTCGACCACCAATTGCAGGCCACCACCATCACGCGGCACCACGAGGCGGCCATCGCGGTGTTCGCGCAGGCGTTGGCCGCCGGCGTCCAGCAGGGCGATGTCGTCGATGCGTGGGACGAAGTGGTCGGCGTAGTTGGCAAAGCCCAGCCGCACCGCGTTGCGCTCGTAGCCCGATGGCCCCACCGCCAGGTGCACGTGTGCCTGGTTGTTGATGCTGCCCAGCGCATCGCCGGGATTGAAGCGGGTACCGCGGCGCACGCGCACACGCTCCAGTTGCCCGGCTTCGTCGTACAGCAGTTGGAAGCGCGCAGGGTCCAGCGGGCGATTGGACCGGTCGCGGCCGACCTTCATGTGGATGTAGTCCAGCGTGTCCAGCGAAAGCCCTTCACCCTGCCCACCCAGGTTCCACGTCGCCGCCGGGCTGCCGACCTTGGCCGCGGCAATGGCGAGCACGGTCTGGCCGACGTCGCCGCGCACGTCGAAGCCGCTGTGCAGGTGGTGCCGGCTCTCGCCGCTGAAGTTGCCGCGCACCTCGCCCAGCGTGCCGACCACTTCGTGCCAGCCGCGTTGCGGTGCCAGCGGCCAACGGCCTTCGTTGCGCGGCAACGGGCTGTCGATTGACGGGCCGACCACCGCCCCACTTTCCACCGCTCCGGCCGGCAGTGGCCGCAGGTGATGGATGCGGGCGGCATCGGCGTCGGCCAGCAACAGGCTACCGTCCGGCGCCAGCGCGACACCCGCCGCGCGCGCGAAGCGCTGGGTGTCACCGGCCACCGCCACTACATGGCCAGCGGGCGACACCTGCAGCACGCGGCCGGTGCCGCGCTCGCCGATGTAGGCAACGCCATCGTGGGTGATGGCCAGCGTCATCGGCCCGCGCAATGCGCGCTCGCTTTCGGGGCCGCCGATCCGAGTCGTCACCTCGCCCGTTGGCGTGAGCGTGCGCAGCGCATCGTTGTTCATGTCCGCTATCCACAACCTGCCGTCCGCAGCGAAGGCAAGGTCGATGGGCGTGTCGAAACGCGCTTGCCCGCTCTGCCCGTCCGCCCAGCCGGGGCGCTCGCCGCCGGCCAGCGTCCACACCCGACCATCAGGCTCGATCACGCGGATGCGGTCGTTCCAGGTATCGGCGACATGGACGCGGCCGGCGGCATCCACGGCCACGCCCATCGGCCCATTGAAACGCGCAGCGTGGCCAATGCCATCGGCGAAGCCGGCCACGCCATCACCGGCCAGCGTGCTCACCTCGCCACGCGGAGTGACCTTGCGGATGGCGTGGTTGCCGGTGTCGGCCACATACAGGTTGCCGTGGCGGTCCAGCGCAATGCCGGAGGGCGTGTTGAATGCCGCCGCGCCGCCGAGGCCATCGGCAAAACCCTCGCGGCCACCGGCCAACAGGTGGAAATCACCATCCAGCCAGCGGTAGAGGATGCGGTTGTTGTCGCCGGCATCGGCGACGTAGAGCGTGCCAGCGGCATCCAGCGCCACGCCCCATGGATCACTGAAACGACTGCGCGGGCCGGGGCCGACGCTGTTGCCTTCGACGCCATCGCCCCCCAGCAACTCGATCTGCGCCCGCCAGCCCAGCGGTGTTGCCGCCGGACCGCTCGCCTGCGGCGCCCTGTGCGGCCAGAAGAAGCTGGCCGCCAAGGCGGCGCCCGTCAGCATCACCACGGCCAGCAGCCAATGTTTGCGCGTCATTCCCATCCTTCCGGTTACCGAGCCGGCACCATAGAGGAAGCGGAAGGGCCGAGTGAAGAGCAGTCGAGAGCCAGCGACCCTCTACCGGCCTGATCACGGTGAAGGCTGCGGCTTTCATTTCCTGCTTTCCGAACGAAAAGTGCCGGCGCATGGGCGCCGGCACGGTTTCGACATTGGAAGGGTTGATCAGAACGAGTAGCGGGCACCCAGATAGAAGCGGCGCGGCTCGTTCCATGCGGACGCTTCACCGAACCCGTAGGTACCACCCGACACCAACGCCGAGGCGGCAGTCGCGGACTGCTTGTCCAGGATGTTGAAGATGTCGAGGAAGAACTCGAGCTTGCCCACCGGCAATTCCTTGGTGTACTTGGCACGCATGTCGAAGGTGTAGTACGACGGGCCTTCATTGGCGCCGACCGAATTCGGCAGCACCCAGGTGTCATAGACGCCCCGATCCACGTACTCGTCACCCATGACCGGCAGATAACGAGAGCCCACCAACTGCGCAGCGGTGTACAGCGTGCCGCTGTTCCAGTTGAACACACCGCTGACCTCGATGCCGTTGTTCCAGGCGTAGGAACCCCACGCCTTGAATTGGTGCTTGATGTTGCCGGCCTGCGGACCCCACATGTTGGGCGCACGCGGATCAAGCGCGAGCCAATCGCCCTGGTAATCCGCGTTGCTGTCCGAGTTGGTGTTGCCCTTGGCGTCGTTGTAGGTGTACGACACCGAACCCTGCCAATTGTCCTTCCTGAACTTCTGCAGGATGACCTCGTAACCCATGTACTCACGCTTGCCGCCGGCCAGCGTGGCGATCACGTAGTTGGAGTTGGGTGCGCTGCCATAGCCGAAATACGAAAGCGGCAGGTAGTAATACGAACCGGGAGCAGCAAGGCCGTAATTGCCTTCCGGATCGCTGGGGTCAAGCGACGCATCGGAGTACAACGCCAGGTCGTAATCCTCCAGAACGTTCTTGGTCACGCGCCGGGTGGCAGTGATGGACAGGCTCAGGTCGTCACGGAAGGTGGTGGAGAAACCGAGCATCATTTCATCCGTGTACGGCGTCTTGGTAGACGGCGCGAACAGGGCATCGGGATCCTTTTCACCGCCGCGCACGCGGAAGGTCAGCCACTGGTTGCCCAGATAGACTTGTTCATCGTAGCTGGGACCGGTCAGGTTGCCGGCGAAATCCGACATATTGTTGCGAATCGGATCGTAGTAGCGGCCAAAGAAGCCCCAGACCTTGCTGCGGCCGTCGCCGAACAGGTCGTACACCACGCTCAGACGCGGCGCGAACTCCCAGTCGAACTTCGCCGATTCGCCGCCCTTGGAGTCAAAGTGCTTCCATTGCTCGGCTCGCACACCGGCGTTGACCGTCCACTGGTTCAGCGTCCAGGTGTCTTGCAGGTAGAAGGTCTTGCCCTTGGAACTGACCGTGTAGGGCGCCGTCTGGGTCTCGAGGATGCGGTAGTTGTTCAGATAACCACCGGGATTGCCATCGGTGCCGGTCAATTGGTAAGCGCCCAGCTCGGCCGAGGACACCGCGCCGTCGCCGTTGCTGTCCAGCAGGCCGAGGAAATAGGCCTTGTTTGCGCTGCCATTGATACCGGTAATGATGCGGCCGTAGTCGGAAACCACGATCGGGCGTGTCGTCCAGCCGGCGTCAGTGGAGGTGGCCTGGTCCAGCGTCAACCCGCTGTATTGGTTGGCAATGGAGGTGTAGCGGGCCTTGTCGCCGGTATAGATGGTGCTTTCGAAGTACTCGTTTTCCGTGCTGGTGACACCCAGCTTGAAGGTGTGCGAGCCGTATGCGGTATCCAGCCAATACTCGACGCTGGCACCGAATTCGTCACGGTTGCGCTCGTTGATGATGTTGTAGCCCAGGCCACCCAGGTTGCGCTGGGCGAGCGTGGCATTGGCTGAGGACTGGAAGGCGATGGTGTTGGTCGCCGAGGCGTCGGCCGCCGAATCGGACAACTCGCCCTCATGGCGGAAGCCATAGGCGGTCAGCCTGAGGTTTTCCCAGTCGTGGCTGTATTCCAGCTTGTAGTTGTCACCGCCCTGCTTGCGTGAATAGTCGCGGTTGTTCAGGGTTGCAGCGGCGGACGTACCACTGATCTTGGTCGGATCGTTGAAGAAGGTCGCGGTCAGGCGATCATTATCGGTGACCTGCCAGGTGGCCTTGAAGAAACCGTATTCGGCATCGTTGTCCACCGTGCGCATGGCCTCGCCAGTCTGGGCATTGACCACGTCGGTTTCGCGGTACTTCTTCTGATACGACGCGAAGAACCACAGTTTGTCCTTGAGGATCGGACCACCGAGGGTGAAGGCGGTGTCGTAGGTCGAGAAACCCGAGGAGGTGTTGTGCTTGTTGTCGGCTACCAAGCTGTCGTTCTGGAGGTAGTAGTTCAGCGAGCCATGCCACTCGTTGGAGCCTGACTTGGTGACCACCTTGGCGATCAGGCCGGAACCGCCGGCATATTCGGCCGGCACGCCACCGGTAATGACCTGCTGCTCCTGGATGATTTCGGAGTTGAAGTTGGCGCCGAAGGTACCGGAGGTCGGGTCGGTGACGTCCACGCCGTCCAGCAGGTAGACGTTGTCGGTGGAGGTACCGGCGGCGCCGCCGATGTCCGAATAGTTGACGCCCGACTTCGACGACGGATTGCCGCCGGCACTGGGCTTCACGCCCGGCACCAGTTGCAGGTAGCTCTGGTAGCTGCGGCCGGTGGGCAATGATTCCACCTGCTCCAGGGTCAGCACGCTGCTGACGGTCGCCGAGGTGGTGTCGATCGCAGCCAGACTCATGCCGGTCACGGTGACGGTATTGAGGGTGGTGGCATCCGCGGAAGCTGCTGCGCCACCGCTCAGCATGTAACCCAGGCTCAATTCCTTGCCGCTGACCACGGCCACGTTGCTGGCAGTGAAATCGTTGTAACCGGTAGCTTCGATCGCGACGGTGTAATTGGTTGCGGGGTCCAGGCCGTTGAGGCGGACACGGCCGGCCGAATCGGTCACACCGCTTCTGGAAATCAGACTGTCCGGGGAGCTGACCTTCACGGTGGCGCCAGCCAGGGGCTGGCCACCGGCGTCGTTGATGGCGATGCGCAAGCCACCGGTATCGGCCAAGGCTGCACCCGCGAAGCACATCCCAAGTGCAACGCATAACGCTTTATGTCGAAACTGATGACGCAAATGACTTGATTTCACGACTTTATTACTCCCCAAAGGAATGGATGGTCGATGGCATGGCCTTGACCACGCATGACCAAAGTCATGTCAAGCCCCGTCTTAAGTCAAGGTTCAGCTAAAAAATTACAAATGAAATGTTAAATAATGTGACTTATGTCACATTTAATACCGTATTCAGCTACTACCGCAATGGAGCCGGATCAGCCTGAGCTGGGGTCGGCTCTCCTCGGGCTTCCCCCAGGGCCGCTGTCACGCTCCGCACCTCGCCATCTGCCGTTCGGCCTCCCACAGCCCGCGCCAGGCGAGTTCATGCGCGCTGTCGGCAGCAGCAGGCAGGCTGTGTTCGGCTTCCACCGGGTCGGCATCGTGGTTGTAGCGGTATTCCAGCCGTTGCAGCGCATCCAGGTGCTGCAGCACCGGTGCCAGCCAGCGTTGGCGGTCGCCGGCGGCGCAGCGCGGGTAACGCCGCTCCAGCTCGCCAATGGCGGCACGGATGCGGCGGCTGGCGGTGCCGTCCAGGTCGGAGACGGGCTCGTGCCGGATCGGGGCGGCCTTGTAAGCATCGCCGGTCGCGGCGCTGCCGAGGTCGGCGGGGCGTTCATGCAGGGCGGGGTTGAAGGCGACGTCCGGCGGCCGCCGGGCTTGCGCAGGCTGGATGTCCTCGCCGTAGAGCAGCCGCTGCGCCAGCGATTGCGGCGTGCCCGCCGGGCGCTTGGAAAACAGCCCGGCAGTGGCGCGTTCGCCGACGCCGGTGGCCAGTTCGTCACGATGCTCGAACACGCGCTCGGCATCAGTTTTTTGCGCGGCATCCTTGACCGTGCCCGGTGCCAGCGTGACCCGGCCGTTGTCGCCATAAAGATCCTGCCGCCGTTGCGACAACGACATGGGGGCCGGTGGCACCTGCGGCGGCAGAGCGACAGCGTCCATCAGCGCTCGCCCCGGCTGCATCGATGCAGTGGCCGGCCCCGTGACCGGAAGCATGGCCGGCAGCGGCAATGGCCTTGTCGATGACGGCGGCAGCCAGCGCAACTGGATGCGCGCCTCCTGCCGCGTGCCGCGCGCTTCCGGCAACTGCCACAACAAGCGTGCCAGCAGGGACAACACTGCCAGGGCCGCCAGCGCGGCGATGGCGTGGTTCCACAACGGTTCGGGCAAACGGGCAGGACGCATGCGACTCCGATTCAAGGCTGCACAAGGCGGTCACCGGCCCTGCCACGGCACATCTGCAACCAGCGACAGACCGCAACGGGCATGGCGAGTTCCGCTCTGCGGCACCCGCCAGGAACGAGTGGAGAGGAACGAGCAAGGATTGATTGCCGGAGCAACGTCCGGGCTGGCCCGTGCCATCTGCTGCGGTAGCATGACGGCCCTTCGGCCACCGCCACCTCGCCATGCCCCACTACACCGGGCCGCTGCTCACCCGCCCCGTCCTCGACACGCTGCAGGCCGCACTGAAAAAAGGTGCAAGCCAGGCGCAGGCATCGTTCGACCTCGGGCGCAGCGAGGAAGTGGCTGGCGTCGGCAGCGATGGCTGGCAGTGGCGCGGGCAGACGTTGCCGTGGCCGGAGAAACTCAAGGACCGCAGCATCCATTACTGGGATGGCGAGGCATTCGCCGTGGCCGCGCGCTTCGGCAGCGGCCTGTACAAGCTGGTGCGCACCGATTGGGGCGCGCCGACGTTCGAGATCGACGGCATCAAGATGCTGCCCAGCGCGCAGTTGTCGCCGTTCGAGGATGCGCGGCGCAAGGTGGCGTTGATCGAGCCGTGCGGCAAGCGGGTGCTGGATACCTGCGGTGGGCTGGGCTATTTCGCCGCGTGCTGTTTGGAGACCGGCGCGGCGGCGATCCACTCGTTCGAGAAGAGCAGCGAGGTGCTGTGGCTGCGCACGCTCAACCCGTGGTCGCCGGACCCGGACGCGGCGGAGAACGGCGGCCGCCTGCAATTGAGGCAAGGCGACGTCAGCCGCGAGATCGAGGGCATCGCCGATGCGTCGGTGGACGCCCTGCTGCATGACCCGCCGCGCTTCGGCATTGCCGGCGAACTGTATTCGCAGGTGTTCTACCAGCAGTTGGCGCGGGTGCTGCGCAAGGGCGGGCGCATGTTCCACTACACCGGCATGCCGAACCGGCTGACCAGCGGCCGCGACGTGCCGCGCGAGGTCGCCGCGCGCCTGGAGAAGGCCGGCTTCAAGACGCAATTGGCGCTGGACGGGGTGTTCGCCACGCGGCGCTGAAAACGCGCAACCACGCGAGGCACGCAGCGGTTGACCTTGCCACCGTGGCAAGCTCCACAGTGTCGCCTTCCTTCCCGGAGAAACAGCATGCAACTGCATATCGACAACATGACCTGCGGCGGCTGCGCGCGCAGCGTCACTGCGGCGGTCAAGGACGTGGACGCCAACGCCACGGTCGAAATCGACCTGCCCACCAAGCGCGTGCGCATCGAATCGGCACAGCCGCCCGAACGCTTCACCCAGGCGCTGGAGGATGCCGGTTTCCCGGCGCAACCCGACAACGCCTGACTCCGTGGATGCGGGACCTGCCTCGCCAAACGCGACAGCAGCGCCATTGCCGCGGGCGCTATCATGGCGCCCGTCATTACTTGGGCAGCCGCGACGTGCAGACCATCCTCACCCCGGTATCGATCGGCGAGCTGATCGACAAGATCACCATTCTCGAAATCAAGGCCGAGCGCATCGCCGACGCCGCCAAGCTCGGCAACGTGCGCACCGAACTGGATGGCCTGTGGCCACTGTGGCTGCAGCAACAGACAGCGCGCCCGGAACTGGCCGCACTCAAGCAGCGCCTCAAGGCGATCAACGAACGCATGTGGGACATCCAGGACCAACTGCGCGCAAAGGAAACCGCGCAGGACTTCGGCGACGACTTCATCGCCCTCGCCCGCGGCGTCTACGGCACCAATGGTGAGCGCGTGGCGGTGAAGAACGAGATCAACCGCGTCGCCGGCTCGGCGCTGGTCGAGGAAAAGCAGTACCAGGGCGAGTGATTCAATACCCAAAGGCCGCCTGCCATGCTGCGACGTTGCGACGGTTCCCTGACAATAACCACACAACAACCACTTCGCCATCATCCTCATGCATCGGGCGAAAACCCGGGGAAGCTGGTGCAAACGCAACAACCAAGGGGGAAACAGTGAAAACGAGACTGCTACTTGTCACAGTTCTGCTCATCACCAGCGGCTGCACGTCCATCAACGTGAAACCCATTGCGGCTACCAGCCTTCAGCAGGTGTGCATCGTCAACAACCCCAAGGTCATCATCGACGAATTCGTTCCCGTGCTTCAGGACGGCTTTGCCCGCCACCACATCGCTACTCAAGTCGTGGAACAAGCACAGTCGCAATCTTGCGAAGTGACACTCACCTATACGGCCCTTCGTTCCTGGGATTTTGCCCCCTACCTCTCCCATGCAGAGCTGCGCCTCTGGCGCGCAGGCAGGCAAATCGGCGCTGCCGACTACCACCTGCGCGGCAAGGGGGGCTTTGCTCTCAACAAGTGGGCCGGCGTCAGAAGCAAGATGGATCCGGTGATTGACCAACTACTCGGCGGCCAGCGCGGAACCGGTGCAGCAATGCAGTCCCCGCAACTCCCGGTGTCGATCCAATCGCCACAAACGGCACCGCAATCTGCCCAACCCATGCAGCCAGCCACAGTTCTCATGGAAACCGGAGCCGGTACTTCACCCTCCGCACCGGCTCCGGCCGCATCCGGCAATTGGCGCAATTGGGGGGCACCCGCTACTCCCCACCAGCCCAAAACGCTCTATCGCTGCCCCGGCGACAACGGCAGCGAAGTTGTCACCGAAACGCCGGCGGCCGGCTGTACCGTCATCCACAACTAACCCCTCCACCGAATCAGGTTCTTCCGTTGCAGGGGGAGATTTGTCCCGGCCTGTGACGAATCCCAGCCCGATCCAGCGCCAAGCCCGTATCCAATATGGAGCGAGAGTAGTCTTACCGACATTCAATCCAGCGCCAGCACCGGCACGTCGTACCAGTGCGCCTGCGGAAAGCGCGCCTGCATCCAGTCGCGGAGGAAGCCGAGGCTCTCGGCGGCGATCACTTCGTCGCCACCATCGTCGCGGCCGTTCCAGGCGATGCCGTGCAGCGCGATGCCGCGCGCGGCGATGGCCTCCAGCGACAGCAGTGTGTGGTTGATGCTGCCCAGCCGGCCGGAGGTGACCAGCAACAGCGGCCAGCCGCGCTGCGCCACGTAATCGATGGTCAGCAACTGTTCGGTCAACGGCACCATCAGCCCGCCGGCACCTTCCACCAATACCGTCTCGTAACGCTCGCACAGGTGCGCGGTGGCGCGGTCGATGGCCTGCAGGTCGAGGCTGCGCCCTTCAAGCCGCGCGGCCAGGTGCGGCGAGGCCGGGTAGGCATACAGCGCCGGCATGGTGTGGCCGTCGCGGTCCTCGTCGAACAGGCCGCAGCCCATGATGCGCCGGTGCAGCAGGATGTCGTCCGACGCGCCGACGCAGCCGGTCTGCACCAGCTTCTGGGTGATGACGTCCACGCCCGCCTCGCGCCACTGCCGCGCCAGCCAGCCGGTCACCACGGTCTTGCCGATCTCGGTATCGATGCCGCTGACGAAAACCACCTGTCCCTTCATTGCCGCATGTCCTCCGCCTGCAGGCCCGCCACCAGCGCGACCATGCCGTCGCACAGGCGCTGCAGTTGTCCGTCGTCGATCACGTAGGGCGGCATCACGTAGACCAGCCGCCCGAACGGGCGGATCCAGATGCCCTGTTCCAGCATGCGCCGCTGGATGCGCTCCAGCCGCAGCGGCGCGGTCAGTTCGACCACGCCGATCGCGCCGAGCACGCGCACGTCCTGCACCTGCGGCAACGCGCGCGCCGGCGCCAGCCGCTCGCGCAGACCGCGCTCGATGCGCTGCACGTTGCCCTGCCAGTCCCCCGCCAGCAGCAACCGGGTGGACGCCAGCGCCACCGCGCAGGCCAGCGGGTTGGCCATGAAGGTGGGGCCGTGCATGAATACGCCCGGCTCGCCGCTGGCGATCACCTCGGCGATCTCGCGGCGGGTGATCGTCGCGGCCAGCGTCATGTAGCCGCCAGTCAGTGCCTTGCCGATGCACAGGATGTCCGGGGTGATGCCGGCATGCTCGCAGGCGAACAGCCGCCCGCTGCGGCCGAAGCCGGTGGCGATCTCGTCGCAGATCAGCAGCACCTCGTGCTCGCGGCACAAGCGCGCCAGTTCGCGCAGGTATTGCGGGTGGTAGAAGCGCATGCCGCCGGCGCCCTGCACCACCGGTTCGATGATGAAGGCCGCCAGTTCGTCGGCCTGTTCGACAAACAATCGCTCGAGCGGCGCGATGTCGGCCGCGTCCCACTGCCCGCCAAACGGCGTGGCCGGCGCCGGCACGAAGCGCCGCGACGGCAGCGAGGCACCGAACAGGCCATGCATACCGGTGACCGGGTCGCACACCGACATCGCGTTCCAGGTATCGCCGTGGTAGCCCGAGCGTGTGGTGGCGATGTTGCACTTGCCCGGCAGGCCGCGCGCGTGCTGGTACTGGATGGCCATCTTCAGCGCCACTTCCACCGACACCGAACCGGAGTCGGCATAGAAGATCGCATCCAGCGGCTGCGGCACGATCTCCAGCAATTGCTTGCCCAGCGCGATAGCCGGCTCGTGGGTGAGCCCGCCGAACATCACGTGCGCCATGCGCCCGAGCTGGTCGATGGCCGCGCGGTTCAACGCCGGGTGGTTGTAGCCGTGGATGGCGCACCACCACGAGGCCATGCCGTCGATCAGCCGGGTGCCATCGGCCAGCTCCAGCAGCACGCCCTCGGCACGCGCCACCTTCAGCACCGGCACCGGGCCGTCGAGCGCGCTGTAGGGGTGCCAGAGATGCGCACGGTCGAAGAGGTCGGTCAGCATTGCCGTGGTGCCGGAACGAGGGGGGCGTACGTTACCGCTTCGGCGGCGGGAGTGCAGTTCCGCGCGGTTGCCGGCAATGCCCGAGCCTGCGCGCACGGGCACCCGGCAGGGTCATGCCCGCTGCCGGAGACGCGAACGCATCACTCCTCGTCTTCTTCCTCTTCGTCATCCTCGTCCTCTTCTTCGTCGTCCTCGAACGCATCCAGCTCTTCCACACGCACGAAGTTGGGCAGCGCGTCGGCGAAACCGATCTGCGCACCATCGGCGACCATCGCCCGTACCTCGCGCTTCATCGCGCTTTCCACCAGCGCAAAGCACACCACCGCCTGTGCGGTTTCTTCGCTGCCTTCGTCGAACACGGCAACCCAGCCGGCGGCGGGCATGATCTGGATGATGTTGTCTTGCATGGCAATCACCGGGGGGAAAGGGAACCTGGAGAGTGCGCCAAGCCCGTTGACGGTGCAATCGCATGCGGCTGCGGATGTGACTGCGGCCACGATGAATGGCCGCGGCCCCGGATTCAGCCGCCGTGGCCGTCCTCGTCGCCGCGGGTGCCCAGTGCCATGCCGGCGCCCATGCCTCCCATCGCGCCCATGCCGCCGCCACCTCCGCCGCCCTTGCCGCCACCGCCGGCCTCGTCCTTGCGGCCCTTGCCCGCGGCTCCCGACGCTGGCCGCGTCGGCCCCTGCGGCGGGATCGGCAGGTCGCGCGGGATCGGCGCCAGGTCCAGCGCGTGGCGGATGAAATCGCGCAATGACGCCACCAGCGCGTCGGTATGCACCGGGCGCCCCTGCGCCAGCTCGGCGGCCGCCTGTGCCGCCAGTTGCACCTGTTCGTCGGTACCAAGCAGCAGGATGTCCGACAACGCCGCCTCCACCGCATCGCGGATACGCCGTGCCCGGTCCGAGCCGGCGGCGTCCTGCGCCTCGCCCTGCGCGCGCAGGTCGCGCAGGTGCCTCGGACTCACGCCTAGGTTGCCGGTGAACGAACCGCCCAGCGTCTTGTAGGCGGCAATCAGCGTGCGCAGGCGCTCGTTGATCTGCCGGTTCTCGCGCTCGCGCCGCTGCTGCAGGGTCTGCATCACCACGAGACGGATGCCCACGCCGATCAGGGTGACGATCGCCAACCCCAGCAGGGTGGTGAGCACGGCCTGCCACGAACTGAAATCAAGACCACGCATGCGGATGCCCCACGGGCGATGACGGTGCCGCCAATCTGAGGTGCCGGCGACCGGCATGCAAGCCGCATCACCCGGCCACGATCACCTGCCGTCCGCCTCGCCTTCCACGGCCAGCGGCCGCACATGCTCCAGCAGGCTGACCAGGGTCTTGCCCGGTTCCTCCCACGGCAGCATGTGCGCGGAGCGCTCGAACCAGACGCCCCGCTTGTACGGCGCACGCACCTGCGCCAGCCATGCGGCCGTCGGTTCCGACGGCGTGGTGTAGTCGTGGCGGCCCATGAACATCACCACCGGCACGGGAAATTCCTTCACCCCGCTGTAGTCCACGTGCAGGAATTCGTCCAGCAGCCGCCCCAGCGTGAACACGCTGCCGGCGTCGATCGCGCAGCGCGCGGCATCGTCGTAGTCCGGCGACAGCCGCGGTCCGCGGAAAAAATAGTTGGACTCGCTGCGGTAGGCGCTGAGCCCGCCGTAGTACTGCGGCCACTTGCGGGCGATGACGATGCGCTCGCGGGTGATCGGTCGGTCGCCGGGATACGGCGCGATGGATTCCATCTCGCGCACCGCCTCGGCGTTGCCGCGCTCGCGCGCGGTGCGCAGGCCGTAATCGAAGCTGACCCGCTCGTTGGTGCGCACGTCGATCACCTGGCCGATGCCGACATAGGCATGGAACAGGTCCGGGCGCTGCAACGCCGCCTGCATCGCCACCACCGTGCCCCAACTGTGGCCGACCAGCACCAGTTTGCGCTTGTGGTAGCGCATGCGCAGGTTGTCGGCCAGTTCGATGGCGTCGTCCACGTAGCGCTGGATGTGCAGCGTGCCGGCCACCTGTTCCCGCGGATTGAGCAGCAACGTCTTGCCGGCACCGCGCTGGTCGTAATTGACCACCGTGAAGTACTCCTCCAGCGGCCGCTGGAACTGCCACAGCGTGGGAATGACCGGCGAGGCCGGCCCGCCGTGGACGAACAGCAGCAGCGGGTTGCCGCGGTCCTGCCCGCGCACGTTCACCCACTGCTCGATGCCGCCGATCTTCGCTGCATACGCCTCCTGCACGCCGTCGGGCGAAACGATATGCTCGAGGTCGGCGATGATCTCGCGCGCCGGTGCATAGCCGGAGCGGTCCGGGCATGCGTCCTGTGCAGTCGCCGCCACCGGCAGGGACAGTGCCAGCAACAGGGCCGCGAGCATGCATGCTCCGGGTCGAATCGTCATGACAACCTCCATGCCTGCATCGCAATGATGCGTTGCCCGACAGCGTCCATCGGCATGGCAAGCAGATCAAGCAGGCCGAACGTCATGCCTGCCGGAAAGAAGCAAGATCGGGTTTCAGTACTAGATGGCAGAAGGATTCCACGTATCGGCACGGAGAAAACACTGCTTGCCCGCTTGCCTCCGACGAAGGCCCGGGCTTCCCGCAACTACCACATAAACGAAAGCCCGGAAAAATCCGGGCTTTCGTCAAGACACGGCAAGCCGGCTCACCCGCACTTGCTGTACCCGCAGTTCAGGCACGTCTGGCAGCCATCCAGGATCACCAGCGCCTTGGTGCTGCACTTGTGGCACATGCTGGCGCTGGGCGGGAAGCTGGTGCCTTCGCCGGTGACTTCCACGTCCTCCTCGCGCTTGGCGGGGGCGACGACTACGGCGTCACTGTTTTTTTTTGAGCGGTCCTCGAACTGCTTGCGCTTCTCGGCAATCAGCGCGCGCTGGTGGGCGCTCATCTCCGGGTCGTGCAGCAGGCCGATCGACTTCATGTGGTCCTCGACGATGGAGCCGAGTTCGGCCACCAGCGACGGCATGTACACGCCGCCGGCCTTGAAGTAGCCGCCCTTGGGGTCGAACACGGCCTTCATCTCGTCGACGATGAAGGTGACGTCGCCGCCCTTGCGGAACACCGCGGACATGATGCGGGTCAGCGCCACGATCCACTGGAAGTGCTCCATCGACTTGGAGTTGATGAAGATCTCGAACGGGCGGCGCAGCTCGTGCTCGGTGCCGGCGTTGAGCACGATGTCGTTGATGGTCACGTAGAAGGCGTGCTCCACCAGCGGCGACTTGATCTTGTAGGTGCTGCCGACCAGCACGTCGGGGCGCTCGATGCGCTCGTGCATGTGCACGATGTTGCTTTCCGCCGCGACATCCGTGATGGCCGCCGCGACCGGGGCCTTGGCCGCCGCTTCCTTGCTCTTCGCGTCCGCGGTGGTGACGGAATAACCCTTGATTTTCTTGTCGATCTTGACGGCCATGTTGCGTGTCCTGGTCATGCGTTGCGATGCGGGTTGCAGCACCCCCGCCTTGCCGGGCGGGGGCGCGATGCGGCGTGTTGTCACTTGCGGACGGCTTTCTTCACCGCTTTTTTGGTCGCGGTGGTTTTCCTGGCGACGGTCTTCTTGACTGCGGCGGCTTTCTTCGTCACTTTCTTCGCGACCTTCTTCACCGCCTTCCTGGCAACGACGGCTTTCTTCGTCACTTTCTTCTCGGCCTTCTTCACCGCTTTCTTCACCGCAGCGGTCTTCTTGCCGACGGCCTTGGCGGCTTTCTTTTCGGCAGCCTTCACCGTCTTCTTGGTTGCGGCGACCTTCTTGACGGCCTTCTTTTCGGCACTGGCCACGGCCTTCTTCGCCGCAGTGCGCTTGCCGGCGCCCTTCTTCTTCAGGTCGGCGGCCTCGGCCTTGGCGCTGGCCTTGGCTGCTTCCAGTTTCTGGCGCATCGAGGACACCTGCTTCTTCACCGCTTTCTTCGCGGTGGCGGCCTTCCTGGCGACGACCTTTTCGGCCTTCTTCACCGCTTTCTTAACCTTGCCGGCCTGTTTCTTCGCACTGGCACCGGCTTTCTTGGCGCGGGTCTTGACCGCAGCGACGGCCTGGCTGGCGCCGGTGGCGAGCGATTCGCCCAGGTCCACGGCGGTTTCCTTCACGTTCTCGGCAACCTGGGAAACGGTCGCCGCCACACCATTACCATTGCTCATAAAGCCCTCCGGGGGCATCGGTTCGTGACGTTGGCGATGCTGTTGCGAAGCGGATCAAGCGTGGAGCATGGAGCATGAACGCGCCGTGGTGGCGTCACGGTGCCCACCGCCCGCCTTGCGGCGCAACGGTGGGGAAGGTGCTTCAGGGGGTGCCGGGAATCTTCATCAGAACTTGCCGTAATAGCCTTCCTTCAATGCATCGAACAGGTTGGCGGCGGTGTGCATCTCGCCGTCGTATTCGATCTGCTCGTTGCCCTTGACCTCGACGACGCTGCCGTCTTCAAGCTCGAAGCGGTAGAGGGTGTTCTCCAGGTCCTGCTCCTTGACCAGCACGCCCTGGAAGGCGGCGGGATTGAAGCGGAACGTGGTGCAGCCCTTCAGGCCCTGCTGATGGGCGTAGCGGTAGATGTCCTTGAAATCCTCGTACGGATAATCGGTCGGTACGTTGGCGGTCTTGGAGATCGAGCTGTCCACCCATTTCTGCGCGGCGGCCTGCACGTCCACGTGTTCCCTGGGGGAGATGTCGTCGGCGGCGATGAAGTAGTCCGGCAGTTGTGCGCCGGCATCCTCGGCAAACGGCATCGCCCTGGCGTTGACCAGCGCGCGGTAGGCCAGCAGCTCGAAGGAGAACACGTCCACCTTCTCCTTGCTCTTCTTGCCCTCGCGGATCACGTTGCGGCTGTAGTGGTGGGCGAAGCTGGGCTCGATGCCGTTGGAGGCGTTGTTGGCCAGCGACAGGCTGATGGTGCCGGTCGGCGCGATCGAGCTGTGGTGGGTGAAGCGCGCGCCGGTCTCGACCAGTTCGTCCACCAGTTCTGGGGCGACGCTGGCGATGCGCTGCATGTAACGGCTGTAGCGCACGTGCAGCACCTTGCCCTGGATCTTCTGCCCGACCTTCCAGCCATCGCTGCGCATTTCCGGGCGCTGGCGCAGCATCGCGGCGGTGACCTCGAAAGTTTCCTCCATGATCGGCGCCGGGCCTTTCTCGCGCGCCAGTTCCAGCCCGGTTTCCCAGCCGGCCACGGCCATGTCGCGGGCGATGGCCTCGGTGAATTCGCAGGACTCGGCCGAGCCGTACTTCATCTTGAGCATGGTCATGGTGCTGCCCAGGCCAAGGAAGCCCATGCCGTGGCGGCGCTTGCGCATGATCTCGTTGCGCTGTTGTTCCAGCGGCAGGCCGTTCACTTCGACCACGTTGTCGAGCATGCGGGTGAACACCCGCACCACTTCCTTGTACTCGTCCCAGTCGAACGTGGCCTTGTCGGTGAACGGGTCGCGCACGAACTTGGTCAGGTTGACCGAACCCAGCAGGCAGGCGCCGTAGGGCGGCAACGGCTGCTCGCCGCAGGGGTTGGTGGCACGGATGTTCTCGCACCACCAGTTGTTGTTCATCTCGTTGACGCGGTCGATCAGGATGAAGCCCGGCTCGGCGTAGTCATACGTCGAAACCATGATCATGTCCCACAGGTGGCGGGCACGGATGTGGCCGTAGACCTTGCAGGCCACCAGGCCGTCGTCGCGGACGATGTAGTTCTCGTGGGTCGGCCACTCGCGCCAGACCACCTCTTCGCCGCTGGCCGGGTCCAGCTCGGACTGCTCCTTGATGTTGATCGGGAACACCAGCGGCCAGTCGGCGTCGTTGTTGACCGCGTCCATGAAGCCGTCGGTGATCAGCAGCGACAGGTTGAACTGGCGCAGGCGGCCGTCCTCGCGCTTGGCACGGATGAAGTCCTTCACGTCCGGGTGCGACACGTCGAAGGTGCCCATCTGCGCGCCACGGCGGCCACCGGCAGAAGACACGGTGAAGCACATCTTGTCGTAGATATCCATGAACGACATCGGCCCCGACGTGTACGCGCCGGCACCGGCGACGAACGCCCCGCGCGGGCGCAGGGTGCTGAACTCGTAGCCGATGCCGCAACCGGCTTTCAGGGTCAGGCCGGCCTCGTGAACCTTTTCGAGAATGCCGTCCATCGAGTCGGTGATGGTGCCCGACACGGTGCAGTTGATGGTGCTGGTGGCCGGCTTGTGTTCCTGCGCGCCGGCGTTGGAGGTGATGCGGCCAGCGGGAATCGCGCCACGGCGCAGCGCCCAGAGGAAACGCTCATACCAGTAGGCGCGCTTGTCGTCGCTGCCCTCGGCATCGGCCAGGGCACGCGCCACGCGCTGGCAGGTGCCGTCGATGTCGGCATCCAGCGCTTCGCCGGCCTTGGTCTTGAGGCGGTACTTCTTGTCCCAGATGTCCTGCGAGGCAGGCTGCATCGGTACCAGATCCGAACGGGTGTGATTGCCGACCACTTCCAGACGCACCGTACTCATGATGATGAAAACTCTCCTTGTGCACCTTGCGGTGCGGTTGCCGTTGCCCGGCACGGCAGGGTCCTGCGAAACGGCGATGGCGCGAAACCGCGCGGCGCTCCGCAACGGGCGCAGGTGGCGTGGCAGCTCTTGCGCGAGCTGGCCCGCACTCCCGGCCGAAACCCTACCACTTGGGGACGTTCTTCACACCAACCCAACATCTTGTGGCTGATGACCGGGCCAAGCTTACCCACGCCCCAAGTGATGTCAAACGAAAAATCTGCCCTGCGCCCCTTGCAATCGGCGCAGGGCTTGGCCGCCCTGCGTTTGCGCCGGCACGACCGGTTTCATTGTCGATTTAACCGGCTGCGGCCACACTCGCGTTCAGCAACCCACCCCGGCGCGCCACGCGCCACGCATTGGAACCACCGGACTCATGCGCCCGCTCCCGACCCTGCTCACCCTGGCCCTGGCCGCCGCTTTCGGCGGTTTCACCGCCAGCGCCATCAACGCCCACCTGGACAACCGCGCCGAAGCCGCCACCACCGCGTTGTTGCCCGCCACCACCGCACTGCCGGCCAGCGTCGCCGGGCAACCGGTGGCCTCGCTGGCGCCGATGCTGGAACAGGCGATGCCGGCGGTGGTCAGCGTCAACACCAAGCAGGTGGTGCGGGTGCGCAACCCGTTCTTCGACGACCCGTTCTTCCGTCGCCTGTTCCCGCAGGTGCCGCAGGAGCGGATCAACGAATCGCTGGGCTCGGGCGTGATCATCGACGCCGCCAAGGGCTACGTGCTGACCAACCACCACGTCATCGAGGACGCCGACGACGTGCAGGTGACGCTGGCCGACGGGCGCACGGTGAAGGCCGAGTTCCTCGGCTCGGACCGCGACACCGACATCGCGCTGATCCGCATCCCCGCCGACAAGCTCACCGCGCTGCCGCTGGGCGACAGCGACCAACTGCGCGTGGGCGATTTCGTGGTCGCCATCGGCAACCCGTTCGGCTTCAGCCAGACCGTGACCAGCGGCATCGTCTCGGCGGTGGGCCGCAGCGGCATCCGCGGGCTGGGCTATCAGAATTTCATCCAGACCGATGCCTCGATCAACCCCGGCAACTCCGGCGGCGCGCTGGTCAACCTCGGCGGCCAACTGGTCGGCATCAACACCGCCAGCTTCAACCCGCAGGGCAGCATGGCCGGCAACATCGGCCTGGGCCTGGCCATTCCCTCCAACCTCGCCCGCAACGTGGTCGAACAGTTGATCACCACCGGCGTGGTGGTGCGCGGCACGCTGGGCATCGAGACCCAGAACCTGAGCGCGCAGATCGCGCAAGGGCTGGGGCTGGACGAGGTGCGCGGCGCGCTGGTCACCCGCGTGCTGGCCGGTTCCGGCGCGGCCGCGGCCGGGCTCAAGGCCGGCGACGTGGTCACCGCGATCAACGGCCAGCGCGTGGACAGCGCGCAGGCGCTGCACAACTACGAGGGCCTGCAAGCGGTCGGCCGCACCGTCGCACTGGAACTGCGCCGCGACGGCAAGCCGCTGCAATTGCAGGCCACGCTCAAGGAACAGCCACGCGCGATCACCGGCGACACGCTCGACCCGCGCCTGTCCGGCGCCACCTTCGTCGACCTGCCCGAATCGGCGCGCCAGTCCGGGCTGAGCGGCGTGCAGGTCAGCGAAGTGGCGCGCGGCAGCCGCGCCGCGCAATCGGGGCTGGCCAGCGGCGACATCGTGCTGGCCGCGAGCAGCGGCGAGTTCGTCGACCTGGCCAGTTGGCGCGCCAGCTTCAGCCCGCGCCCGCAGCAACTGGTGCTGCGCATCCTGCGCGGCAACACCCAGGGCCAGTTGCCGATGCGTTGACGGCCGCACGACCGTAACGAATCCTGCACCCGTTTGCTGTTATTGCTGTCATCCACACGGCGCCCCCGCCGCAACCCAGGAGACCAAGATGAGCCCCACCAACACCGAGAACATGAAGGAACACCTGGGCGAAGCCGGCGTCCACCTCAAGTCCGCCGCCAGCGCCGCCGGTTCGGCAGTCAAGGGTGCCGCCGGTGCCGCCGGTGACGAACTGCGCCTGGGCAAGGCGCAGATGAAGGCCGAACTGTCCGACGGCGCACTGTCCGGGCTGGCCGCCGCCGAGCTCTCCGGCGCCGCCGCCAAGGAGCAGATGGACGCACTGATGGACAAGGGCAAGGACCTGGTCGACAGCGCCGCCGAGCTGATCCGCGAGCGCCCGCTGGCCTCGTTCGGCGTGGCCTTCGCCGCCGGCTGGATCATCGCCAAGCTCGCCCGCAGCAACGACTGACCCGGGCGTGAGCGACAACGCCCCGCCACCGGAAACCGAGCCGACCCCGGATGCAGCGCCCGGTCTGGAGGAGAGCATCCGCCAGGTCGGTGATGCCGGCCGCGAGACACTGCAGTCGGCGCGGCAGACGCTGCGCTCGCTGCGGCGGCTGGCCTCGGCCGATTTCGCGCTGGCGCGCAGCGCCTTCGGCCGCGCGCTGGCGTGGAGCGGGGTGGCCATCGTGTTCGGCGCCTCGGCGTGGCTGCTGCTGGCGGCAACCATCATCGCCTTCCTGCACTACCTCGGGCTGTCGTGGTTCGTGTCGCTGCTGATCACGTCGGTAACCAGCCTTGCCATCACCGGCGGGGCAATATGGCGGGTGTCGTACTTCTTCCACCACACCGGCATGCACGCCACCCGCCGGCGGTTGTCGCAGTTGGGGTTGTTCGACGAGCCGGCCGAGGACGATCCCGACGCCGAGGTGAAGCTGCCAGGAGACGCCGCGCCATGAATTTCGATGCCCTGCAACGCCGCGTGCGCCGCGCCGAAGCCGTGGTGCAGGTGCGCATGGACGACACCACCCGGCACTGGGACACGCTCGATGCGAGCTGGCGCCGCAGCTGGACGCCCGGGCGCATCGTCATCGCCGGGCTCGCCGGTGGTTTCCTGGCCGGCAAGCTGGAACCCGGCGGTGCCTTCAGCGGCGCGCGCTGGCTGCAGATGATCGGCTCGGTGTCGGGACTGGTGGTTTCGGCGCAGGCGTCGATCGCCTCGCTGCAGGAAGCCGGGCTGGCCGCGGCCGTGGCAGGTTTTGGCACTGGCGAAGCCGGCGCCCACGACGACGCTGCGCCCACCCCGGAAGCCGCACCGGAGCCTGCTTCCGGCATGCCGCCGCAGGCAGCCGCAGCCGCCACCGAGCTGTCCGAATCCTGATCCGTGCGGCCACCGGCCGCACCCTTGCCACCACGGAGTGCCCGCATGTCCGCGCTGCCGTCCGACCCACCCGCGGCCGAGCCGGCCGCACCGACGCCGCGCCCGCGCGCGTCCACGGCGGTGCTGGTACTGGCCACGCTGGCGCTGGGCTACACCCTGTGGGCCGCGCAGGACGTGGTCCTGCCGGTGCTGCTGGCGATGTTCTTCGCGCTGGTCGGCAACCCGATCATCCGCCTGCTGCAGAAGCTGCACTTGCCGCGCTTCCTCGCCGCGCTGCTGGTGGTGCTGGGCGGGCTGGCCGCGACCGGCGCGCTGGCGGTGCAACTGGCCGGCCCGGCCACCGAATGGGTGCAGCAGGCGCCGCAGCAGATGCGGCAGGCATCGCGCCAGGTGCAGGCCTTCATCAAACCGGTGCAGCAGGCCAACCAGGCCGCCGAGAGCTTCGCCCGCGCCGCCGGCGGCGAGGGCAACCGCAAGGTGGAGGTGATCCGCACCCAGCGCGACGACCCCTACAAGGCGCTGGTGCGCACGCCGCGGCTGGCTGCCTCGGCGCTGGCGGTGGTGCTGCTGACACTGTTCTTCATGATCTATGGCGAAAGCCTGCAACGGCAGGTGATCGCATTGCTGCCCAACCGCCAGCAGAAGCGCTTCACCACCGACATCCTGCGCGCGATGGAACGCGAGATCTCGCGCTACGTGCTGACCATCAGCATCATCAACGCGCTGGTCGGACTCGCGCTGGCCGGCGTGCTGGTGCTGCTGGGCATCGGCCTGCCCGAGGCCCTGCTGTGGGGCACGGTGGCGATGCTGCTGAACTTCGCGCCCTACGTCGGCCCGCTGCTCGGCATCATGCTGATGCTGCTGGTGGGCATGACCCAGTTCCGCGAGCCGCTGGCGGTGGCGCTGCCGGCGCTGGCCTACCTGGCGCTGCACACGCTGGAGGGGCAACTGGTCACGCCGATCGTGCTGGGCCGGCGCATGGCGATTTCACCGTTGATGCTGGTACTGGCACTGATGCTGTTCGGCTGGCTGTGGGGCATCGTCGGGCTGCTGCTGGCGGTGCCGCTGCTGGTCTGCGCGAAACTGGTGCTGGCGCGGCTGGACGGCATGCAGGGCTGGGCGCGATTGCTGGAATAGGCAAGGTTTCACCCGCGCCGCTGCCGTAAAATGACCGGGTGAACTTCCCAGTCCTCGCCATCACCCTCGATCTGGACGACACGCTCTGGCCGTTCGCGCCCATCGGTGCCCGCCTCGACCAGGTACTGCACGACTGGATGCGCGCGCACAGCCCGGCCACCGCCGCGATGTACCCGGTGGAGGCCATGCGCGAGCTGCGCGTGCGCACCTGGGCCGACAACCCGCAGTTGCACCACGACCTGAGCGAACTGCGCCGGCTGTCCCTGCGCGAGGCGCTGGAGCGCAGCGGTGCCAGTCTGGACCTGCTGGAACCGGCATTCGATGCGTTCTACGCCGCGCGCAACCAGGTGGAGTTCTACCCCGACGCCCTGGCCGCGCTGCGTCGCATCGCCGCGCGGGTGCCGGTGGCCGCACTCAGCAACGGCAACGCCGACCTGGCCCGCATCGGCATCGGCGAACTGTTCGCCTTCCAGTTGGGGGCGCGCGAACACGGCGCGGCCAAGCCCGATCCCGGCATCTTCCACGCCGCCTGCGCGCGGCTGGGCGTGGCCCATGCGCAGGTGCTGCACGTGGGCGACCATGCCGAGATGGACGTGGCCGGGGCGATCCGCGCCGGCCTGCGCGGCTGCTGGATCAACCGCGAATCCCACCCCTGGACCGACAACGAACTGCAACCGGACCTGCAATTCGACACCCTCACCGGGCTGGCCGACTGGCTCGATGCCAACGCCAACGCGCACCCGCACTGATCGCCCGGCTGCACCTCGAGAAACGACATGACCATCCTCAACGGCTTCACCACCGACTCCACCCATGCCCTGCCGCTGCACGTACTCGACCGCGACGGTTTCGCCGCCTGGAACGCGCAGCAACCGGCCAGCGTGCAGGCCTGGTTGCAACACCAGCAATTCACTGCGGCAGCGGGCACGGCGGTACTGCTGCCGGGCGACGGCGGCGTCGCCGGTGCCGTGCTGGGTGTGGGTGACCGCGCCGACGCCTACGCCTATGCACATGCACCGTTCGCGCTGCCGGCCGGCAGCCGCTGGCAACTGGCCGGCGAACTGGCCGACGCCGACGTCGCCAACCTGCAACTGGGCTGGGGCCTGGGCAGCTACCGCTTCAGCCGCTATCGCAAGCCGGCGCGGCTGCCGGCACAACTGCTCGCCACCCCGGCGGCGGAAGTGCGCGACGTACTCGCCGCCTGCCTGCGCGTGCGCGACTGGGTCAACACGCCTACCGAGGACATGGGCCCGCAGCAACTGGAAGACGCCGCGCGCGAACTGGCGCAGGCGCATGGCGCCGAACTGGAAGCCATCGTCGGCGACGAACTGCTGGAGCAGAACTTCCCCACCATCCACGCCGTCGGCCGCGCCTCGCACCGCGCGCCGCGGCTGATCGTGCTGCGCTGGGGCCAGCCCGACGCGCCGCACCTGGCACTGGTCGGCAAGGGCGTGTGCTTCGACACCGGCGGGCTGGACATCAAGCCGGCCGACGGCATGCGCAACATGAAGAAGGACATGGGCGGTGCCGCGCACGCACTGGCGCTGGCCGGGCTGGTGATGGCGCGGCAACTGCCGGTGCGGCTGACGCTGGTGCTGCCGGCGGTGGAAAATTCCATCGGCCCGGAAGCCTTCCGCCCCGGCGAGGTCATCACGACCCGCAAAGGCATCACGGTCGAAATCGACAATACCGACGCCGAGGGCCGGCTGATCCTGTGCGACGCACTCAGCTACGCCTGCGAGCACAAGCCGGACACCCTGCTCGACTTCGCCACCCTCACCGGCGCGGCGCGCATCGCCCTCGGCCCGGACCTGCCGGCCCTGTTCGCCAACGACGACACCCTGGCCCGGCAGTGGCTGGACGCCGGCGACGCCACCCGCGACCCGGTGTGGCGCATGCCGCTGTGGCGGCCGTACCTGCGCTATCTGGGCAGCGGCATCGCCGACCTGGCCAACGCCGGCTCGCGCATGGCCGGCAGCATCACCGCCGCGCTGTACCTGGAGCGTTTCGTCGATGAAGGCCAGCGCTGGGCGCACTTGGACGTCTATGCCTGGAATGACGGCGACCGCCCCGGTCGCCCGGCCGGTGGTGAAGCACTGGCACTGCGCTCGGCATGGGCGATGCTGAAAGCGCGCTACGGCGGCTGAGCCGGGCATGAGCACCGGCCGCGATTTCCTCGACTACGTCGCCGAGCAACTTGCGCTCGGCGCGCGGCTCAGCCATCGCCGTTTATTCGGCGAGTACGCCCTCTACATCGACGGCAAGGTGGTGGCTTTCGCCTGCGACAACAGCCTGTTCGTCAAACCGTCGGCGGCGGTCGCCGAGCTGGCCCCGGCACTGTCGCAACGGCCGCCCTACCCCGCCGCGAAGGACTACCCGGTGGCGGACGAACTGCTGGACGACAGCGACGCCTTGCGCGCACTGCTCCTGCGCACGGCCGAACTGATGCCGCCGCCGAAGCCGGCCAAGCCAGCACGCCGCTGACTCCGGCTTGTCTGCTCCTCATCTCACCCGCAACACACGCGAGAGGAGCAACCGCTGCCTGGTCAGCGCAACCAGCCGCGTACCACGGCCTTGCGCGCAAACAGCCACAGCAGCAGGCAAACCCCCACCAGCAGCAGCGGGAACATCGCGCCGGCGGCACCGGTCAGCGCCCACACCGGCGTGATCGCATAGGCCGATGCCATCTGCACGACCACGCCCAGCAGCGACAGCAGCAACAACGACGCCGCCCAGCGCCGCCGCATCAGCAGGCCGAGTGAACCCAGTACGCCGCTGACCACCGCAATGCCGAAGAACACGTAAACCCAGCCGGGCATCGCCGCATGGATCTGCTGCTGGTCCGGCGGCAAGGCCGCCACCGCCTGCGGCGTCAGCCTGACCTGCACCCAGAACATCACCAGGCCGACCAGGTTCCACAGCAGGGCGAGAACGGCGATCGCCCAGTACAGCGCGGGACGTGCAATGGCATTCATGGCAGACAATCTCGGCAGTTCCGGAAGTTGGCCGCAGCCTAGGGCAGGGCAGATCCCGTTGCTTGCAGGATGACCTGCGGCCGCCGCGCCGCTCTGGTTCGGGCCGACACCCGGAAACACCCGCCACTCCCGCTTCCCGGCAATCCTCAGCCCGCCCCGCGCAGCAGCGGTGGCAGCCGGCGCATGTTCGCCTGCGTCGCCGGGCCGACCAGCGCGAAGGACGCGCTTCCTTCCGACCAGTACTGCGCCAGCAAGCGCCCGTCGCGGCGCTCGCCTTGGCCGATGCGCGCATTGCGCGGGCGCAGGTACAGGCCGATGCGCGCGCCTTCGGCATCCTGATAGACCAGCATCGCCGCCGCGCCTTCCGGGGTGGACAACAGGCGCCCGCCACGCAGGTCGAAACCCTGTGCCTGCAGATCCGGCACCTCGCCGCTCGCACCGAAGTGGGTGTGCAACCAGCCTTGCAGGGCGATGCGGCCACCGCCATCGAATTCCAGCGGCGCTTCGTCGGTGGCGAACAGGCGGTAGGCGGCCACCGCATCGGCCATCGGCAGGCGTTCGTGCACCAGTTGCACCTCGCGCAGTTGCCAGCCCAGCGTGCTGCCCAGCCCCAACGCAAGCACGCAGGCTGCGGCCACGCTCAAATACCTGCGACGGCGCTGGCCGAGCCGCTGGCGCGCACGTTGCAGCGCCGCCGTATCCGGCGGCGTGGCCGCAAGGCCGGCCCAGCCCGCGCGCAATGCTTCGGCATCGCGCTTCCAGCCAGCCACCCGCGCGGCCTGTTCGGGATGCGCCCGCAACCAGGCTTCCAGCTCGGCCGCACGCGGCGCGTCGAGGTGGCCGTCGATCAAGGCATGCAGTTCGTCGTCGTGGGGTCGGTTCATTTGAGTATCCGCAATGCGGGCGTTGCCCCGCCCTGGCCTTCGCCCAGCGCACGCAGCCGATCGCGCGCACGCGACAACCGCGACATCACCGTGCCCAGCGGCAGGCCGAGGGTATCGGCGGCTTCGCGGTAACTGAAGCCCTCCACCGCGACCAGCAGCAACAGCGCACGCTGCTCCGCTGGCAGCCGCGCGAACGCAGCCAGTTGCGTGCGGCCGTCGTGGACGCGCTCGGCCGAGGGTGCCTGTGCTTCCTGCTGCGGCGCAAACAATGCCAGTACCCGCTGCCAACGCGCGGCGCGACGGCTTTCGTCCACGAACTGGCGGTACAGGATGGCGAACAGCCACGGCTGCAGCGCAGCGTCCTCGCGGCGGCTGCGCCAGTGCCGCAGCGCGCGCTCCAGCGCGGCCTGCACCAGGTCGTCGGCGCTGGCGGCATCGCCGGCCAACGAACGGGCGAAGCGCCGCAGCCGCGGCATCAGTTCGGTCAGGCGTTCTTCGTCGCAGGCATCCATCGGGGGGCCGAACAAGGGAAGTCGTCGGTAAGACGAACCGGCACGGCGATTATTCCCGTCTCCGTAGAAATTTTCTCCATTGCTTGCCGTGAAAGCACATTCCGGCGTCCGGCATGGAATAAACGCACCGGCCATGCGTCCCACCTGCATCCCCCCCATTGCAAGGAGTCCGCATGTCCACCCCTCCCGAGCCGAAGCCGCCCCTGCCGGCTGCATTCAAACGCCACCTGCTGCCGCTGGCCGGCATCGCTGCAATCGTCGCCACGGCCGCTGCGGCCTTCGCCTGGAGCGCCGGTTATCCGGCCGGCGGGCGCCTGACCGCGCAGCGCATGATCGGGGCGATCGAGGGCAATGGCCCCGCTCACCCCGGCTTCCGCCGCGCGCACAGCAAGGGCATGTGCGTGGAAGGCATGTTCCGCAGCAATGGTGCCGGCGCGGCGCTGTCCAGCGCGCGGGTGTTCGTGCAGCGGGAAGTACCGGTGCTGGGACGATTGTCGATTGCCGGTGGCAACCCGCATGCGGCCGACGCCACCGCGCGCGTGCGCAGCATGGCGCTGCTGCTGCGCAGCGACGACGGCCAGCAATGGCGCACGGCGATGAACAGCTTCCCGTTCTTTGCGGTGTCCACCCCGGCCGGCTTCCAGGCGCAGACGCTGGCCGCGCGCCCGGACCCGGCCACCGGCAAGCCCGACCCGGCGAAGATGGCCGCCTTCCTCGAAAAGTACCCGCAGGCGCGCCGGTTCCAGCAATGGGCCGGCAGCGCGCCGTGGTCCAACAGTTGGGCCAACACCCGCTACAACAGCGTCAATGCATTCCGCTTCATCGCCGCCGCCGGCCACGTGCGCCACGTGCGCTGGTCGATGCGCCCGCAGGCCGCGTTCGAGCCGCTGGATGCGCAGCAGCGCGAGCAGGCCGATGCCGATTTCCTTGCCGACGACCTGCAGGCGCGGCTGGCGCAAGGCCCGCTGCGCTGGGACCTGATGCTGACCGTGGCTGCGCCCGACGACCCGGTGGATGATCCTGCGCAACCGTGGCCGGAGCAGCAACGCGAGCAGGTGCTGGCCGGCACGCTGGAACTGACCGGCGCCGAGCCGCAGGCCAATGGCGCCTGCCGCGACGTCAACTACGACCCGCTGATCCTGCCCACCGGCATCGCCGCCTCCGACGACCCGATCCTGGCCGCGCGCTCGGCAGTGTATTCGCAATCATTCAACCGCCGCGAACGCGAAATAGCCCGCAGCCAAGCGCCGGAAGCCACCGGCCACGGAGGTGCACGATGAACGCACCCGGACATTTCGACCTGCGTGCGCGCGAGCTGCATTGGCTGATGGCAGTGCTGATCGTGGCGATGCTGTTCATTGGCGTGATGATGGTCGCCTCGGTGTCGCAGCGGCCGTGGTTGATCAACCTGCATCGCCCGCTTGGCATCGCGATATTGGTGCTGGCCGCGGTACGGCTGGCGCATCGCCTGCGCCACCGCCCGCCAGCGCTGCCGGCCGAGCTGCCCCGCTGGCAGGTGCGGGCCGCGCATGCCTCGCACTGGCTGTTGTATGCGCTGATGCTGGCGATGCCGTTGATCGGCTGGGCGATGCTCTCGGCCGGCGGTTACCCGGTCACGATGGCCGGCCCGCTGCAACTGCCGGCCATCCTGCCGCACGACCCGACGCTGTATGCCTGGCTGCGCGATGCCCACGGCTGGCTGGCGCGGCTGCTGTTTGCCACCGTGCTGCTGCACCTGGCGGCGGCGCTGGTACACGCCTGGGTACGCCGCGATGGCGTGTTTTCCAGCATGGCGCGCGGCCAACCATCACGCCGCGACGCGCCATGACGGTGCGCTACAACCAGCCCTTCTGCCGCGCCAGCCGGTGCGCTTCGATGCGGTTGGCGACGCCGAGCTTGCCGATGCATTCGGACAGGTAGTTGCGCACGGTGCCGTGCGACAGGCCCAGTTGCTCGGCAATCTCGTTGGCCGAGCGGCCCTCGCCGGCCAGCCGCAGCACCTGCCGTTCGCGGTCATTGAGCGGGTCGGCTTCCGACCATGCTTCCACCGCCAGTTGCGGGTCGATGGCGCGGCCGCCGCGGTGTACCTGGCGCAAGGCCTCGGCCAGTTTTTCCGCGGGTGCGTCCTTCAGCAGGTAACCCTGCACCCCGGCTTCCAGTGCGCGGCGCAGGAAACCGCTGCGGGCGAAGGTGGTGACGATCACCACTTTCGCCCGCAGGCCGTGGCGCTGCACGCGCTGGGCCAGTTCCAGCCCGGTCAGGCCGGGCATCTCGATGTCGGTGACCAGAATGTCCGGCTGCAAGCGCTGCAGTTCGCGCCATGCGCTTTCGCCATCGGCGGCGGTGCCGACCACCTCGATGTCGGCCTCCAGACTCAACAGTGCCGACAACGCACCGCGCACCATCGCCTGGTCCTCGGCCAGCAGGATGCGGATCATGCGCGCGCTCCGGCGGCGGGCAATCCATCGGCGGGCGGCGCGCTGGCGATGGTTTCCTGCCCGCTGCCGATCGGCACGCTCACCTTCAGCCGCGTGCCACCGCCACGTGGCGAATCGATGTGCAGGCTGCCGCCCAATGCCGCCACCCGTTCGCGCATGCCGGCCAGGCCATTGCCGTTGGCCGATACGCCGCCGCGGCCGTCGTCGGCCACTTCCAGCAGCACCGCCTCGCCCTCGATGCGCAGCGCGATCATCGCTTCGTCGGCCTGCGCGTGGCGGGCGATGTTGGTCACCGCCTCGCGCAGCACCATCGCCAGCCCGCATTCGATCCAACCCGGCATCGGCGGCGGTGGCGCGTGCCGCAGGTGCACGCGCGAGGATTCCAGCAACAGGTGTGCCGAGGCGATTTCGGCGGCCATGTCGGCGGCGCGGAAACCGGTGACCGCGCTGCGCACCTGCGCCAATGCATCGCGCGCAATCTGCTCGGCCTCGGCCAATTCGCCTTGCGAACGCGCCGGGTCGCGCTCGAACAGCTTGCGCGACAGTTCCAGCTTCAGGGTGATCAGCGACAGCGTGTGCCCGAGCAGGTCGTGCAGGTCGCGGCCGATGCGCTCGCGCTCGGCGGTGGCGGCCAGCCGCCGCACTTCTTCATGCGACAGCCGCAGCGCGGCGTCCTTTTCGCTGCTGGCGCGTTCGACGTTGACGATCAGGCCGATGATGATGGAGAGCACCGGCACCGAGGCAATGCTCTGCCACGGATAGCCGATCCACATTGCCTGCGCCATGAACACGATATTGAGCGCCACCAGCTCCAGCAGGTAGCGCGTGGTGCTGCGCGAGCAGCCGGTACGCAGCATCACGCAGCCGAAGATGAAATAGCTGATGCCGGAGGGATAGACCGGCAGCAGTGCGAACGTCAGCACGATCATCGCCAGCGCGAACAGCGGCGCGATGCGCCGCGACGCCAGCATGGTCAACGCATAAAGCAGCAGGAACAGCGGGTACGACCACAGCGTGATCAGCGCCCAGCGCAAGGTGAAGCCGCCACTGAACAGCGGGGTGATGAACACCCACACGCTCCACAACAGGTGCACCGCATCCAGCCACGGCCACTTGCCGAGCTTGAGGTTGTCGGCCACCACCGAATCCGGAGCAGGCTTCAACCACGAAGGGAGATGACGATGGCTCACGGGCGGATTCCGGTTGCGTGTGCGGGCATGATGCCATCAGCCATGACGGCGCAAGCGCCACGCGGCGATGGCGAAGACCACCGCGGTGAACACCGCCAGCCACGACACGTGCAGCCAGGCCCTGCCATCGTCGAAGCCGACCGCCGCCTGCGCCAGTGCATTGAGGTGGTAACTGGGCCACAGCGGCGCCAGCCCGCGCACCGATGCCGGCAGCATCGACAGTGGAAACCACAGCCCGGACAGGAACGCCATCGGCAGGTACAGCAGGTTGACCAGCGCCGGCGCGCCATGCCCCTTCACCAGCGTGCCCAGCAGCAGGCCCAGCGCGCAGAACGGCATGCTGCCGGCAATGCCCACCAGCGCCAGATGCAGCATCTGCGGCACCTGCAATTGCACCTGCGCCAGGGTGATCGCCAGGGTTTGCAGCAGCGCGGTGATCAGTGCGGCCATCAGCATCGCCATCACCGTCTTGCCTGCGAGGTAGGCGGCCGGCGGCATCGGCAGGGCGCGCTTGAGGGTGAGCAGGCCGTTGTCGCGCTCCAGCGCCAGCGACATGCCGAAGCCGAACAGGCCCGGCGCCATCACCCCGAAGGTGGCGTAGGACGCCAGCAGGAAGCGCGGTGCCTCCGGCGAATTGCGCGCACCCAGCACCACGCCGAACATCAGGAAGAACACCGCCGGGAACAGCAGCGTGGGCAGCAGGAACGACGGGCTGCGCAGGTAGCGCAGGCATTCGGCGCGGGTTTCCTGCAGGTAGGCCGCCAGCACGCGGCTGCGTGGCATGGCGGCCGGTGCGGAGGGAAACGGGGTATTCATCAGGCGGCCTCGCGTTGCGTGGTGGCGGGAAGCGTTTCATCGCCGGTGAGGTCGCAGAACGCCTCGTCCAGCCCAGCGGCCTGCACTTCCAGCGCCGACAGCGCCGGGTCGGCATCGAGCAAACGCCGCACCACCGCTTCCACCTGATCGCTGGACAACCGCAGTTGCGCGCCCTCGCGCTGCGCCTGACGCACGCCGGGCCAGGCAGCCACGGCGGCCGCGTCGAGCGTGGAAATGCAGCGGATGCTGCGTGTGCCCACCCGCGCACGCAGCGCATCGACGCTGCCGTCGCTGACGATGCGCCCACGCAGCAGCACGCAGACGCGGTCGGCCAATTGCCCGGCTTCTTCCAGATAGTGCGTGGTCAGCACCACCGCGGCGCCTTCGGCAGCCAAAGTGCGGATCGCCGCCCACAGCCGCTGCCGCGCCGGCAGGTCGAGGCCGACGCTGGGTTCGTCGAGGAACAGCAGCCGCGGCCGCCCGCACACGGCGATGGCGAACTGCACGCGCCGCTGCTGGCCACCGGAAAGCTTGCCGTAGGGGCGACCCAGCAAATCCTCGATACCGGCCAACGCCGCGCTTTCGGCCAGTGGCCGTGGTGCCGGGTAATAGCTGGCAGACAAGCGCAGCAGCTCGCCCACCTTCAGCGTCGGCGGCAGCGCGGCATCCTGCAGCATCACCCCGATGCCGCGCCGTGCCGCCACCTGCTGCGGGTCGCGCCCGAACAGACGCACCTGTCCGGCATCGGCGCGCAGCAACCCCAGCAGCAGGCCGATGGTGGTGGTCTTGCCGGCGCCGTTCGGGCCGAGCAGCGCCAGCACCTGCCCGGCATGCAGTTGCAGGTCCACGCCGGCCAGCGCCTGCAACGCGCCATAGCGCTTGTGCACGCCATGCAGGCTGGCCACCACCTCGCTCTCGCTCATTTCCATCACCACGTCCATCGGGGGGAATGACGCCAAGGTAGGCAAGAGCGTCAGCCGCAGGCAGTGCGCGCGGTCAGGCAAAGCGGATGACAGCCGTCACCTGTGCAATGCATGCCCGCTGTCTAGAATCGGTCCCCGGCGCGGCCCACTGCGCAACGCCGGATTCGGTTACCTTCCGTCACTTCTTCCTGCCACCCCCGTCCTGTTGCCGATGAACAACTCTGCCGACCTGCTCAAGGAATTGCGTATCGACCGCACGGCGCCGGCCGCGCCCGGCCCGGCCGGACCACGCCGCTGGCTGTGGTGGGTGCTGGGCCTGCTGCTGGCACTGGTGCTGGCAATCGTGGCCGGCATCTTCTTCAGCCGCGCCAAGCCGGTGCTGGTGCAGACCGCGCCGGTGGTCGCCATCGGCCAGGACAACGCCAGCGCCTCGGTGCTCGACGCCAGCGGCTACGTGGTGGCGCGGCGCATGGCGACGGTATCGGCCAAGATCACCGGCAAGGTGCGCGAGGTGATGATCGAGGAAGGCATGCGCGTGGAAGCCGGCCAGGTGATGGCCACGCTCGACCCGATTGATGCCAACGCCCAGCGCGCGCTCAACGCCGCCCAGCTCGATGCCGCGCGCAGCCAGGTTGATGGCTTGCAGGCACAACTGCGCCAGGCCGAGGCCGAGGCGCAACGGATGCAGCAATTGGTGGGCCAACAACTGGTGTCACGTTCGCAGTACGACCAATCCGTCGCCCAGCGCGACAGCCTGCGCGCGCAACTGGCCACCGCGCGCCACAACGCCAAAGTGGCGCAGGACGCGCTGGCCATCGCCGACCTGGGCGTGGACAACAACGTGGTGCGCGCGCCGTTCTCCGGCGTGGTCACTGCCAAGGCGGCGCAGCCGGGCGAGATCGTCTCGCCGCTGTCGGCCGGCGGCGGTTTCACCCGCACCGGTATCGGCACCATCGTGGACATGGATTCGCTGGAGATCGAGGTCGAGGTCGGCGAGGCCTACATCGGCCGGGTGCAGCCGAAGATGCCGGTAGAGGCGGTGCTCAACGCCTATCCGGACTGGAAGATCCCGGCCGAGGTGATCGCCATCATCCCCACCGCCGACCGCGGCAAGGCCACGGTGAAGGTGCGGGTGGCGCTGAAGACGAAGGATGCACGCATCGTGCCGGAGATGGGCGTGCGGGTGAGCTTCCTGGAGAAGCCGGCGGCGACCGATGAGAAGAAGCCCGAGGGCGTGCGCGTGCCGGCGGCGGCGATCGTGCAGCACGGGCAGGAATCGGTGGCCTTCGTGGTCGGCGGCGACGACACGGTGCAGGCGCAGGTGCTGAAGACCGGGATCGAGATGGGCAAGGATCGGCAGGTGTTGGCGGGCCTGTCGGCGGGACAGACGGTGGTGGTCGATCCGCCTGCGACGTTGAAGGATGGCGACAAGGTGGCGCTGGCGGGTGATGCGGGCAGATGACGTTGCCCTTCTTCCCTTCTCCCTGCGGGAGAAGGTGCCCGAAGGGCGGATGAGGGGCGAGCGGAGTCCATGATGTCTGAACCATCGGGACTCCATCACCCCTCACCTCAACCCCTCTCCCGGTGGGAGAGGGGCTCCGAAGCAGAACCTCGCCGCTGACCGGATTTTGCTGTTGTTGTTGCTTGTGATTTTGCTTGACCGGGTTCCCTTCCGCAGCGACGGAGCCGACGGACAAGACCCCGCAAGGGGCGACGTGCACGGATGCACGTCGTTTTTCGACACGACAGGGATGTCGTGTCGAAAAATCCCGGCGGCGGAGTGGACCCGACGCGCGTAGGCAGGGCGTGCTTAACGGGACGCGAGCCGATGCGGCTGCGCCGCATCGGTCCCCTGCGCTCCCTGCGGGCCGGGGGGACGGCGCACAACTCGCTTCGCTCAAACACGTGCGCCTCTTCGCCCCCCGTCCCACTGCGGTGCTTGGCTCGCTCTACGGCAGGGGAAGTCAAAAACCAGAGCAAAAGCAAAATCACGAGCAACCGCAAGAGCAACAACACCCCTCCCCAACCCTCCCCTGCGCTACGCGCAAGGGAGGGGGAAAATCCATACCACGCACCGCATCCATCGCAGAGGAATACCCATGACCGCTCTCGTCGCCCTCCGCAACATCACCAAGACCTACCAGCGTGGCCCCGAAAAGGTGCAGGTGCTGCATGGCGTTGACCTGGATATCGAACGCGGCGACTTCGTTGCGTTGATGGGCCCGTCCGGCTCCGGCAAGACCACTTTGCTCAACCTGATCGGCGGGCTGGACAGCCCCAGCAGCGGCGAAATCTCCATCGAAAACCAACGCATCGACCAGCTTGGTGCCGGCCAACTCTCCACCTGGCGCAGCCATCACGTCGGCTTCGTGTTCCAGTTCTACAACCTGATGCCCATGCTCACCGCGCAGAAGAACGTGGAACTGCCGCTGCTGCTGACCAACCTCAATGCCGGCGAACGCAAGCGCCGGGCGCAGATCGCGCTGTCGCTGGTGGGCCTTGCCGACCGCCGCGACCATCGCCCCAACGAGCTGTCCGGTGGCCAGCAGCAGCGTGTGGCCATTGCCCGCGCGATCGTCTCCGACCCTACCTTCCTGATCTGCGACGAACCCACCGGCGACCTCGACCGCCAGAGCGCCGAGGACGTGCTGGGCCTGCTGCAACTGCTCAACCGCGAACACGGCAAGACCATCATCATGGTCACCCACGACCCCAAGGCCGCCGAGTACGCCACCCATACCGTGCATCTGGACAAGGGCGAGCTGGCCGACGCCCCGGTGCACTAAGGAGCGCGCCATGAAAAAACAACACGACCGGTGTTTTGCACGGCGAAGCCGCCCGCAAGGTGGCGCACAGGGAGGTGCGCCATGAAATATTTCTCGCTGATATGGGCGCAGTTGTTCCGCAGCCGCACGCGCACCCTGTTTACCCTGCTGTCGGTGGTCACCGCGTTCCTGCTGTTCGGCATGCTCGACTCGGTGCGTGTGGCCTTCAACAGCGGCGGCGCCAGCGTTGCCGGCGCCAACCGGCTGGTAGTCGCCTCGCGCCTGTCCATCACCCAGTCGCTGCCGATCCGCCTGGAACCGCAGATCCGCCAGGTGCAGGGCGTGCGCGACGTCACCTACGGCATGTGGTTCGGCGGCATCTACCAGGACCCGAAGAACTTCTTCCCCAACTTCTCGGTGGCACCGAACTACTTCGACGTCTACAGCGAGTTCGAGATTCCGAAGGAGCAGTTGGAGGCGTTCCGCAACACCCGCACCGGCGCCATCGTCGGCCAGTCGCTGGCCACCCAGTTCGGCTGGAAGATCGGTGACACCATCCCGCTGCAGGCCACCATTTTCCCGCGTGGCGGCAGCAACGACTGGCCGTTGCAACTGGTCGGCATCTTCCGCTCGAAGAACAGCGCCACCGCCAGCAACGACGAGCGCCAGTTGATGATGAACTGGAAATACTTCGACGAATCCAACGACTACATCAAGAACCAGGTGAGCTACTACACCGTGGTGCTCGACAACCCCGACCACGCCTCGCGCGTGGCGCAGGCGATCGACGCCATCTCGGCCAACTCCGACCACGAGACCAAGAGCCAGACCGAATCGGCGTTCCAGCAGGCCTTCATCAAGCAGTTCGCCGACATCGGCATGATCGTCACCTCGATCATGGGCGCGGTGTTCTTCACCCTGCTGCTGCTCACCGGCAACACGATGGCGCAGGCGGTGCGCGAGCGCATCCCCGAGCTGGCCACGCTCAAGACGCTGGGCTTCGGCGACGGCACCGTGCTGATGCTGGTGATGGTCGAATCGGTGCTGCTGGTGGGGCTGGGCGGCGCGCTCGGCCTCGGCCTGGCGGCGCTGGCGTTGCCGGCGATGGCGCCGAAGACGATGGGCATGCTGCCGCCGCACGTGCCGTTGCAGACCTGGTTGATGGGCGCGGGCCTGATCGTGCTGATCGGCCTGGTGGTGGGCGTGCTGCCGGCGCTGCGCGCCAAGCGGCTGAAGATCGTCGATGCACTGGCCGGACGCTGAGGACACGACCATGAAGAAATCCTTCTCGAACGCATTGGTGGTCCTCCTGCTCGCCATCGGCCTGGGGGCATGGATCGCGCTGCCGTGGGTAGGCGTGCTGGCGGTGGCCATCATCATCGCGCTGTGGCTGGCCTTCACCCGCGGCGGCCGGCTGGCGCTGGCGGCCACCCGCATCGGCATCGCCAGCCTGCCGCAGCGCTGGGGCGCCTCGTCGGTGATCGTGGTCGGCATCGCCGGCGTGGTCGGCGTGCTGGTGGCGATGCTGGCGATGGGCGAAGGCTTCCAGGCCACGCTCAACAGCACCGGCGATGACACCACCGCGATCGTGCTGCGCGGCGGCTCGCAGGCCGAGACCAACTCGGTCATCACCCGCGACCAGGTGCCGCTGCTGGGCACCCTGCCCGGCGTGGCGCACGACCCGCAGGGCCGCGCGCTGCTGTCGCCGGAGCTGTCGCAGGTGGTCAACCTGGTGTCCAGGTCCGACGGCACCGACGTCAACGCGCAGTTCCGCGGCGTCGGCGACATGGCCTGGATGGTGCACGACAAGGTCAGGATCACGCAGGGCCGCGCGTTCAAGCCCGGCCTGCGCGAGATCGTGGTCGGCGAAGGCGCCCGCACCCAGTTCCGCGACATGGAGGTGGGAAAGACGCTCACCCTCGGCAACCAGACCTGGGCGGTGGTGGGCGTGTTCGCCTCCGGCGACGCGCACGATTCGGAGCTGTGGACCGACGCGCAGACGCTGGCCACCACCTACCAGCGCGGCGCCTACCAGTCGATCAGCGTGCGCACCGAGGGCGCGCCCGGCTTCGAGCAGTTCAAGGCCGCGGTGGCCGCCGACCCGCGGCTGAAGCTGGACGTGGAAACCACCCGCGACTACTACCGCAAGCAGGGCGGCGGGCTGAGCACGCTGATCAGCATCCTCGGCAAGGTGATCGGCACGATCATGGCCATCGGCGCGGTGTTCGGCGCGCTCAACACCATGTACGCGGCGGTGGCCACGCGCGCGCGGGAGATCGCGACCATGCGCGCGATCGGCTTCCGCGGCCTGCCGGTGGTCACCGCGGTGATGCTGGAGACGATGCTGCTGGCGCTGCTCGGCGGCCTGCTCGGCTGCGCGGTGGCGTGGCTGGTGTTCAACGGCTACAGCGTGTCCACCATCGGCAGCAACTTCAGCGCGGTGGTGTTCAAGTTCCACGTCTCGCCGGAGCTGCTGTGGAGCGGGCTGAAGTGGGCGCTGGGCATCGGCCTGGTCGGCGGCCTGTTCCCGGCGCTGCGCGCGGCACGGCTGCCGATCACCACCGCGTTGCGCGAAACCTGAGGCACTGCACGGGCGCTGCCGGGCGGCGACAGGCGCCCGGCATCGTTCCCGTACCACCCCTGCCGCCGTTGCCTCGAAACCTAACGGCGGGCAACGGTCATCCGTTTGTCATGTTTTCGCGGTAGCAGCCGCCACCGTGGGTGGCTACCGTGGCGGCTCTTCCCTTTCCGGATTCCCGCCATGCTCCGCTCGCTGGCGCTGGCCGGCGCCTGCGTGACGCTGGCCGGCTTCGCCCTGTCCTCGCCAACGCCGCCGCTCTCGCTGGGCGCGCGGC
>JBASBF010000029.1:0-83770 GCA_049650985.1 Stenotrophomonas sp.
GCAACCGGCCGACACGGTGGCTTCGCGCAGGTCGAACTTCATGGCGTCATCGCCCTTCAGCGAAATGGTGCAGTTGCCGGCGGCGTGGGCCATGCCGGCGGCGCCAAGCAGGGCGAGGGCGAGGAAGGCGCGGGAAAGTTTCATGGTCATGCTCCTTGGGGGATGCGGGAAACGGGAAGGTCAGTCGCCGGCCAGTGCATGGCGGACCTTGTCGATGAAAGCCGGGTCGGGGACGGCGCTCTCCACTTCACCACGGGCGAGGATGCGGCCGTCGGCATCGAGCAGCACCAGGGTGCTGGTGTGGTTGATGCTGCCGTCTTCGCGGAAGCGATAGCGCACGTCCAGCACGTTGGCGAGGGCAGGTACGTCGTTGGCGTTCGGTTGCAGGAAGCGCCAGCCATCGCCAGTACGGTGGCGCTCGGCCATGTCCGCCAGCGCGGCGGGGGTGTCGCGGGCCGGGTCGAGGCTGATCATGACGACGCCGAGCTTTTCGCGTTGGGCCGCCGTGAGCTGTTTCTGCACGCCCTTGGCGTTCTCGACGATCAGCGGGCACATCAGGTGGCAGTTGGTGTACAGCATCGAAACCAACTGCGGGCGGCCGCGCAGGTCGTGCCATTGCAGGGCATGGCCGCCCTGATCGGTGAAGCCGGTCTGCAGGTGGTACAGCGACTGCCCCGGCAGCGCCGGTTGCGTGGCGGTGGCCGCAGTTGCCTGCATGGCGATGGCGGACAGGCCCAAGCCCAAGGCGAGGAACACGGGGAGGTGTTTCATGGTTGACTCCTTGCACAGCGGAAACCGAGGTTGCCGAGCGTGCTGGCGGGTTGCAGGGCGGACAGCAGGACGAAGCGTTTGACCACGCCGTAGTCGCCGGGGTCCTTGAAGGCCAGTGCGGTGGCGCCGCAGAAGCGCAGGGCTTCGCCATCCTCCTGGCCGCGGCGGTCGCCGTCGCCCAGCAGCGAGGTGAAATCGCCACTCCACTCCCAATTGGCGCCGTGCAGGCCGTGGATGCCCCAGGCGTTGGCGGGTGCGTCGGCAGCGGCGTCGATGGCGCGCGGGGTGCCGTCGTTGACCTGGCGCAGGCGCCAGCCGCGGTCGTGGCGGGCATCGAAGCGGGTGGCGTCGGCGGCAGCGGCGAACTCCCATTCCAGGAAGGTCGGCAGGCGTGCGCCCTGCGCGCGGCAGTAGGCGTCGGCGGCGTACCAGTTCACGTGCACCACCGGGGCGTCGGCAGCGATGTTGTTGCCGGGGCCATCGGGCTGTGCCCAGTGGCCGAGGTAGCCGGGGCTGGCGAACAGCGCCGGGATGCGGTCGCGTCGCCATTGTGGGTGTCCGGCGACGAACGCGGCGAACTGCGCGTTGGTCACCGGGTGCTGCATCAGTTGGTAAGGCGCCACCGGCACCAGGCCGGTGGCGTCCTCGAAGCGGACCGAGGAACTGAACGCGCCACCGTCGAGCGCCCGGTAGCCCGGTTCCGGGCCGCTGGCACCGGCAAGCGCCGGTGCCAGGGTCAAGGCGAGCAGCAGTGGCCGCATCCGTTCCATCGTCGTGTTACCTGCCGCCCTGCGGTTCGCCTTCCGGGTACTCGCGGTCATGTTGCTGGCCGGTATAGATCTCGTGGTTCTCCTCGCCGCTGACCTTGAGGATGCCCAGCGAACCCTTGTGGAAGGTGCGGAAGATGCTGTGGTCCACCAGCACGAAGTTGCCCGGCACGTCGGCCTTGAACTCGACCATCGTGGCGCCGCCGGCCGGCACCAGCGTGGTCTGCACGTTTTCCTGGTACTTGCTGCCGCCTTCGGTATAGACCTTGTCGAAGATCTCGCCGATGACGTGGAAGCTGGACACCAGGTTCGGGCCACCGTTGCCGACAAACATGCGGATCTTCTCGCCGGCCTTGGCGGTCAGTGCGTTGTCGCCCTGCAGCGCATCGACCGAACCGTTGAACACGACGTAGGTCGGGTGCTCGTCGATGGCCTTCTCCAGGCTGAAGGGCTGCAGGCCCGGCTCGCCGTACTCGCCTTCGGTGTAGAAGTCGCCCTGCATCACGTAGAACTCCTTGTCCACCGGCTCCAGGCCTTCCTCCGGTTCGACCAGGATCAGCCCGTACATGCCATTGGCGATGTGCATGCCCACTGGCGCCATTGCGCAGTGGTACACGTACAGGCCCGGATTGAGCGCCTTGAAGGTGAACTGCGTTTCATGGCCGGGCAGCGTGTTGGTGGCTTCGGCACCGCCGCCCGTGCCAGTGACCGCGTGCAGGTCGATGTTGTGCGGCACGTGCGAGCTGTGGTGGTTCTTGAGCTTGAACTCGACCGTGTCACCCTCGCGTACGCGGATGAAGCTGCCGGGCACCGAGCCACCGAAGGTCCAGAAGTTGTAGGTGACGCCATCGGCCATGCGCATGTCCTTCTCGACCATTTCCAGGTCGACGATGACCTTGGCCGGGGTCTTGCGCGTGATCGGTGCCGGCACCATCGGCGGTGCGGTCAGCACGGCGTGGATGACTTCCAGCTCGGCGGCCGGTGCCGCGGCGACGGCCGGTGCCTTGGGGGCGGCGAAGGCCGGTGCGGCGAACATCGCGGCGATGCCGCTGGCAAGGGCGTAGGACAGTACGTGGTGCTGCAAGCGTCTCATGGCGCGTTCCTGAAGTGATGTCGTTGGTTGACGATGCCTACGTTAGGTGCGCGCCGGAATTGCCTCGTTGATTTGCATCAATTCAGGGGAGTGCGCAGGGCACCAACGTGCGGCTGCTTGACTTGGGTCAAACCCTGTTTGTGATCAGCGCGGTGTGGCCGGAAAACCGCGCTGTACCTGCCGCCAGCAGCACCATTGCGCATGCAGGCCCAGTGCATGTGCCAACGCCAGCGCGATGCCGGCGACGCCAGCAAAACGGGGGCTGAATATCGCCGACAAGAGCACTGCCGCCGCCAGCAGGTGTGCGTACAGGACACGCCGCTTTGCCGCCTCCTCGAACAGGCTGCCCACCCCCGGTACGCGGGTGCCACGCGCCACCCGCTGGCGCAGCGCGATCCAGGTCAAAAAGCCGGTGATTTCCAGCGCCATGCCGACCACCAGCAACGGCAGGCCGATGCCGAGCACCAGCATGCCGGCCAGCAACACGGGGTCACCCGGCAACAGCGCCGTCGCGCCACCGCCCAGCAGGGCGATGCCGCCCCAACGCCAGAAACGGCGCAGCAGCGGGTTGCGCTGGTACTGGGTGCGCGACTGCACCAGCAACATGCCGGTGGCGAATAACGCGAACGGCAGGGCCATGCCGCGCCAGGTGGCTTCCGGCAGCAGTCCACTCCATGCGGCGACGGCGATGGCGAGTGTCGCCAGCAACCCGGCCTGCGCCGCGCGCAGCCAGGACGATGGTATTGCGCGCGTGCCCTGCAGCATCGGCAAGGTGACGCTGCCCACCGCGACCAGCAGGCCCAGCACCCAGCCGACGCCGGCGACGATGGCGTGCAGGTTCACCAGCCCCGGTGCTGCCGGCGTGTGCCAGCCACTGCGCGCGGCCAGCAGCCCCAGCCCCAGCGCCACCGTTGCCAGCAGCGCCAGTACCGCCATGCCGATGCCGTCGCGCACCGCGCGTTCGCCCTTGCCGCGCCACAATGCCAGCAGCGCCAGCATCGCAAATGCGGCCAGGCTGCCACCCAGCAACATCGCGGCGGCGAGCGCGGTCCAGCGCATCGGTGCGGCCAGCGCAAGCAGCAACAGCGCCACGCCGGTATTGAAGGTGGCCTGCAGCCACGGCACGCAGCGCAGCCCCGGCATCGGGCTGGCCGCGGCCACCGGCAGGAACTGCACCAGACTGCCCAGCATCGCGTTGCCCAACAGGCCCAGCGCCAGCATGTGCACCAGTACCAGCGTTGCAGGCGTCCAGCGCGATACCAGCGCCACATCGCCCTGCCAGACCAGCCACAGGCCGGCGAGCACGCCCCACGCCTGCGCCATCAGCAGAAAACGCATCGGCAGGGCCGACGCCGGCGCCTGGGTGAATGCCAGCCCGCTCATGCCACCGGCGGCGTGTCGAGCAGGTGCCGGTCGGAGGCGTGGCAGATGGCGATGCGGGCGCTGCCGTCCGCCGCGTCATCCACGCGGCAGACAAAACCCCATTGCGCGAGGATCGGCAGCAGCGGCGCCGGGTACAGCGGCGTCAACGCCAGCAGCAATTGCCCGGCCGACAGCGTCTGCAACTGGTCGAGGATGCGCTGCATCGGCTCCGGCGCCGGCAGTTGGCGCAGGTCCAGTTGCAGCGGCTTCAGTTCAGCAGCCACAACAGCCAGCCCAATGGATGATGGGTGCGGGCGATGCCGTAGATCTGTGCGAAACACAGCAGCGCGGCGATGACCAGCAAGGCGCGGGTGCCGGTGGCCAGTTTCGGCCGGAATGCGGCGATACCCAGGCCGATGTAGCCGAGCAGGAAGCCGATCTTCACCCACAGCCAGCCATTGGCGAACAGGCCGGAGGGCAGGATGGTCAGCAGCATCATTGCCGCGGTCAGCAGCACGGTATCGACCGTGTAGCTGGAATAGCGCACGACGGCGAAGCGCGGCCAGCGCATGCCGGCCAGCAGCCCGGCCGCACGCAAGGCGAACAGCCCGCCGCTGGTCAGTGCGGCGGCGATGTGTACCAGTTTGATGTCGGGGTAGAAGGTGATCATGCCGGGCATCGTACTCAACCCGGCCGGCCGTCTGCGCGCGGGCTCAGGTATATCCAGCCGAGGCGGCCCACCCACGGCGCCAGCGCCAGCAGCCAGCCCACCGCAGCCGCGGCCTGCCAGGCCATCGCGTCCGGCGCGAGGTCGGCAATCACGCGCATCACCGCCACGGCCTGCAACGCGGCGAAGGCGAACCACGCCACCTTCGGCATCACCATCGGCCGCCCGGAATGGCCCTGTGTCACCCGCGTCACCATCGCCACCAGCAGGCTGCCGAAGAAGCCGATGAACAGCGCGTGCATCGGCGCGCGGCCAAGAATGAAATCGCCGCTGGCCAGATAGGTGAAGCTCTGCGCCAGGTACAGCGCGAAGGTGACCGGCAGCCACGCCGTGCCGATGAACAGCACCGCCAGGATGCCGGGCATGCGCCCGCGCGGCCACCAGCGGTACACCGCCAGCGTGGTCAGCAGCAGCAACGGCAGGTCGGCCAGCCACAGCCATGCATAGGCATGCATCAGCTCCAGCCCCAGGTGCACCATCAACAACGCCCACATCGCGCCCAGCCACCACAGCGGCCGCCATGCGCGGTAGCCCGGCACCACGTTGCCGGCGAAGAACGGGAACATGCGGTGCGCCACGGTCATGTACACCGGCAGCAGCAGGCCGATGCTGCCCAGCTTGATGCTGGCAAAAGCCCAACTGGCCGGCGCGCCGAGGGTGAAAGCGACGAACATCGCCAACCCCAGCCAGCCCAGCAGCAGGCCGGCGAAGCACGAACGGGCGTGCCAGGTGCGACCCTTTTCATCGGCCACCAGCCGCCCCAGTGACAACAGCGCGCTGGTCCAGCCGCCCAGCGCCAGCAGCAGGCCCACGCTGATGCCGGCCTGCCAGCCGGCGGTGCCGAGCAGGATCGCCACCTGCCCGCCCATCAGCCCCAGCCCCACCGGCACGTAATGCCAGCGGCTCAGGTCGGGCAGCCCCATCCAGCGCGGGAATACCGTCAACAGGAAGCCGAAGATGAAGCTGGGCAGCACCAGGTACTGCATCAGCAGCGCATGCAGCCAGCCGCCGTAGACCGAGGTTTCGGGCATTGTCCAGCCGCCCCAGCGCGTGGCTACCAGCCACAGTGCCCACCACAGCATCGCCAGCAGCACGTTGCCGGCACCGACGAAGAACATCATCCGGTGCGGTGCCTGCGCCAGCCAGGAAGGAGAAAGCCCGCGCAGCGGCGGTGTGGCACGTGGGTCAGGGGGAGGCACGATGTCGGTTTTCATGCGCAAAGGATGCCGCCGATGCCGTGGGCATGCCTTGACGTGGGTCAGGTCCGGCAGCGGCCGGCAACGCGGAAGAGCCGCTTGCGCGGCTCTTCCGGTTTCATTGCAAAGATGGGCCGGCACCCCGGGGGGGCGCCGGCGTCCGCCTCAGGCCCGGTCGGCCTGGCTTGCCGGCAAGGCCTCGGCCTTGCGTGGTGCCACCCACAGGCGGAACACGAACCAGGCCAGCGTCAGTGCGCCGACGCTGAACAGCGTGTCGGCCGGCACGCGCATCCACACCAGCATGTCCACGATCGGCTGCTGCATGAATTCGGCCGAACGTGCATACCAGTAGCCATGCTTGAGCACGGCGGCCAGTTGCAGGATGCCCAGTGGCAGCAGGGTGAAGGCAGCCATGCCGGCTAGGCCGATGTTCAGGGTCCAGAAGCTGACCTTGAGCAACTTCTCGTTCCAGACCACGTCGGGCTTGATGCCGCGCAGGCAGAACAGCATCAGGCCGATGCCGAGCATGCCGTACACACCGAACAGCGCGGTGTGGCCGTGGGTGGCGGTCAGGTTCAGGCCCTGCATGTAGTACAGCGACAGCGGCGGGTTGACCAGGAAGCCGAACAGGCCGGCGCCCACCAGGTTCCAGAACGAAACGGCCAGGAAGAAGATGATCGGCCACTTGTACTTGGCCATCCACGGCGTCGCCTTGCCCAGTTTGTAGTTGTGCCAGGCCTCGAAACCGACGTAGGCCAGCGGCACCACTTCCAGCGCCGAGAAGCTCGAACCCAGCGCGATGACCGAGTTGGGCGTGCCGCTGAAGTACAGGTGGTGCAAGGTGCCCAGCACGCCACCGGCCATGAAGATGATGGTGGCAAACAGCACCGCGATGGTCGAGGTGCGCGCCTGCAGCAGGCCCAGCTTGACGAACAGGAAGCTGATCACTGCCACCGCAAAGACTTCGAAGAAGCCTTCCACCCACAGGTGCACCACCCACCAGCGCCAGTACTCCACCATCGACATGTGGGTGTGCTCGCCCCACATCAGCGCGGCGGCGTAGAACAGGCCGATAGCCACCACAGACAGGAACAGCAGCATCACGATGGAGCGGGTTTCGCCCTTGGTGGTCAGGGTCGGCCACAACGCACGGCCCACCAGCACCAGCCACAGCAGCAGGCCGATGAACAGGAATATCTGCCAGAAGCGGCCCATGTCCACGTATTCCCAGCCCTGGTGGCCGAACCAGAAGTTGTGCTGCAAGCCCATCTTCTGCATCACCGCGAACCACTGGCCGGCAAACGAGCCGACGACGATGATGATCAGGCACGTCCACAGGAAGTTCACGCCGAGCCGCTGGAATTTTGGCTCGTGTCCGGAGATGGCCGGGGCGATGTACAGGCCCATGCCCAGCCACGCGGTGGCAATCCACAGCACCGCCAACTGCGTGTGCCAGGTGCGGGTCAGTGAGTAAGGCAGATACTCGGACAATGCGAAACCGTAGGCTTCCTGGCCTTCCACCTGGTAGTGCGCGGTGGTTGCGCCCAACAGGATCTGCACCAGGAACAGCGCGATCACGATCCAGAAATACTTGGCGGTGGCGCGCATCGACGGGGTGATCTTGATTGCCGCCAGCGGGTCGGTCCTGGGCAGCACCGGCACCATCTCGTCGCCGTGGCTGGCCGCGTAGTGCCAGCCCAGCAGGCCGATGCCGCCGATCAGGAACAGCACGCTGAACACCGTCCAGATGAAGGCGTCGGAAGTGACCTTGTTGCCGACCAATTCGTCGGACGGCCAGTTGGCGGTGTAGCTGATGTCCGAACCGGGACGCTCGGTCACCGAGGTCCATGCCGTCCACCAGAAGAAGGAGGTCAGCTTCTGCCGGCCTTCGGCATCGGCCACGGTGTTGTTGCGCATGGCGTAGGCCTCGCGCAACTGCGCCGTTTCCGGCTCGTTGCCGAACAAGCTCACGTAGTGCGCGGCCACCTTGGCAATGGCCTCGGCACGGTCGGTGCTGATGCGGATGACGTCGTCGTTGGCGTCATAGGTGTTGGGCCGCAGTTCCTGCTGCACGCGCTTGATCAGGGCCGCCTGCGCGGGCTCGTCCAGCTCGGTGTAGCTGGCCACGCCGGCCTCGCGGCTGGCCCAGATGTTCATCAGGGTCTCGGCTTCGCGGTGCAGCCAGTCCGCACCCCAGTCCGGCGCCACATAGCCGCCGTGGCCCCAGATCGAGCCCAGTTGCTGGCCACCGAAGGATTGCCAGGCCTGGCGCCCGCGCTCCATGTCCTGGCGGGTGAAGACGACCTGTCCATCGGTGGTGACCACCTTGGACGGCAGCGGCGGGGCTTTGTGATTGATTTCGCTGCCAACCCATAGCAGGACGGCGAACGAGGCGATGAGCAAGGCGGCCAGCCCTGCCCAAAGCTTGCGTGTGGAACTCATGTGCATCTCTCTCCTCGGGGAAGTGCGCGCATCATCGGCGGCGTCCGTGAGGGCCTCCATGACGCAGATCAAGCCGGGGAGATTGAGTGTTCGCTGTCGTGTCGCCGGGTGGCAGCGAGGCAGGCTGCCGGCCGTCGCTTCGGCTTTTGCTGCGGCTGTTGCTTTGGGGCTTTTGATTTCCCCGCCGTAGAGCGAGCCGAGCACCGCAGCGGGACGGGGGGCGAAGAGGCGCACGTGTTTGAGCGCAGCGAGTTGTGCGCCGTTCCCCCGGCCCGCGAGGAGCACAGGGGACCGATGCGGCGCAGCCGCATCGGCTCGCGTCCCGGCTGTGCTTTCTTTTGGTTACTTTTCTTTGCACAAGCAAAGAAAAGTGACTCGCTCCTGCGGAGCAGGAGTGAAAGCTCTGCTTTCAGGCTTTTCTTGAAGTTCTGCCTTCACACGAAGCAGGACAGCAGGAGCAAAGGCTTTCGCTCCCCTTTCGGGGAGCGAGCTACTTTTCTTTGCTCGTGCAAAGAAAAGGTAGCCAAAAGAAGAGCTCTTTCAACAGCCGAATGGCTGGTCAAGCACGCCTTGCCTTCGCGCCCGACGCGCTACGCGCGTCGGGTCCACTCCGCCGCCGGGATTTTTCGACGAGACATCCCTGTCTCGTCGAAAAACGACGTGTATCCGTGCACGTCGCCCCTGCGGGGTCTTGCCCGTCGGCTCCGTCGCTACGGAAGGGAACCCGGAAAGTCAAAAGCACCGGAGCAAAAGCAAAATCACGGCAACGGCAACGGCCAGCTCTGGGCGTGTTCAGATGCGTAGATCGGGGCTGCGCCCCCGACGGCGTGCTGCCGAATCCACTGGGAGCATCGGGGCATGGCCCCGACCCGCTTACTCGCGCAGCACGGTCAGCGCCAGCGCTTCCAGCCGCGGCAGGTCGATGATTTCCACGTCGCGCTGCTTGATGTGCAGCAGGCCGTCCTGCTCGAACCGGCGCAGCACCCGGCTCACCGTTTCCGGCGCCTGGCGCAGGTAGTTGGCAATGTCGGTGCGGGTCATCGTCAACTGGAACCGGCGCGGCGAAAAACCACGCGCCGCCAACCGCCGGGACAAGCCGATCAGGAAGGCCGCCATGCGCTCGTCGGCGGTGTTGTCGCGCGCGAACAACGAGGCGATGCCGATGTCGCGGCTCATCAACCGGAACAGATGCTGCTGCAGGTTGGGCAGGCGCGTGGCCAGCAGCGCGATGCGCGGGAACGAGAACCGGCACAGCATCACCGTGTCCAGCGCCACCGCGTTGCACGGGTAATGCTCGTCGTGAATGGCGTTCAGGCCAATCACCTCACCGGGCAGGTGGAAACCCAGCACCTGCTCGTGGCCGTTGCGGTCGATCTGGTAGGTCTTGACCGTGCCGGCGCGCACCGCGGCAATGGCGCTGAACGGATCGCCCTCGCGGAACACGTGTTCGCCGGGGTGCAACGGGCCGACGTGTTCGACCAGCACGTGCAGGTCCATCAGCGCGCCCTTGTCCATGCCTTCGGACAGGCAGGCTTGCGAGAACGCACAGGTCGAGCAGAAGGTCAGCGCATCACCGTCGTCGGCCAGCACGCTGGCATCGGTGCGCGGGAACACCAACGGCGAGGTCATGCGACCGCTCCCGACGGAATCGTCACGCCGCGCGCGTTCACACCGTGCGCGAGAAACGGGGGGTTGCCGTGGCGGCAGCAGCGGTGGGCAGGTAGCGGTCGAAGCACATGGCGATGATACGCAACAGCAGCCGTCCCCGCGAGGTGGTGCGCAGGCCGTCTTCGTCCAGTTCCACCAGCCCGTCCTCGCGTAGCGGTTGCAGGCGTTGCAGGGCGTCGGCGAAATAGTGCCGGAAGTCGATCACGTGGCGGCGGCCGAGGTCGCCGTAGTCCAGCACGCCGTGGCACATCAGTTGCTGGATCACGTCGGCGCGGATCACGTCGTCCTCTTCCAGGCGCATGCCGCGCCACAGCGGCAGGTGGCCCTGGTCGATGGCCTGCTCCCAACTGAGCAGGTCGCGCGGGTTCTGGCTGAAGCTCGGGCCGATGTGGCTGATGGCGCTCACCCCCAGCCCCAGCAGGTCGCTTTCGGCGTGGGTGGTGTAGCCCATGAAGTTGCGGTGCAGGCTGCCGTTGCGCTGCGCCACCGCCAGGCTGTCCCCGGGCAGGGCGAAATGGTCCATGCCGATGTAGACGTAGCCAGCCTGCCCGAGCTTGTCGATGGCACATTGCAGCAGCGCCAGCTTGGTTTCCGGCGATGGCAGTTCGTCGGCATTGATGCGCTGCTGCGGGCGGAACATCGACGGCAGGTGCGCGTAGCTGTAGATCGCCAGCCGGTCCGGGCGCGCTTCCAGGGTGATGTCCAGCGTGCGCGAGAAGCCTTCGATGCTCTGCCGGGGCAGGCCGTAGATCAGGTCGACGTTGACCGATTGCAGGCCGTGCCGGCGGCAGGCGTCGATGATGTCCAGCGTCTGCTCCACGCTCTGGATGCGGTTGACCGCGCGCTGTACTTCCGGATCGAAATCCTGCACGCCGAGGCTGGCGCGGTTGAAGCCGGCAGCGGCCAGCTCGCCCACTTCGTCGGGGCTGATGAAGCGCGGGTCCAGTTCGATCGAGCAATCCAGCCGCTGCGGCATGGCGAACGAGAAATGCCGGCGCAACACGTCCATCACTTCGGCGATCTGCGTCGGCGACAGGAAGTTGGGGGTGCCGCCACCGAAATGCACCTGCTCGACGTCGCGGTCGCGGTCGAACAGGGTGGAGGTCAACGCCACCTCGCGGTACAGCCGGGTCAGGTAGGTGGCGCCGCGCGTGGTGTCGCGGGTGATGATGCGGTTGCAGCCGCAGTAGAAGCAGGGGCTGGTGCAGAAGGGGATGTGCAGGTACAGCGACAGCGGCCGCGGGATCGGGTCGCCGTTGCTGATGGCGGCCATCTGCCGCAGGTCGGCCTCGCCGAAGGTCGAGGAAAACTGCGGCGCGGTCGGGTAGGAGGTATAGCGTGGCCCCGGCGTGTCGTAACGCCGCAACAGCTCGGGGTCGAACAGGGAGGAAAGGCTGACCATGCCGGGCAGGTTAGGAGCGGGCGGCAGGGTTGTCTTTGACATGGGTCAATCGCGGGCGCCGCCGGGCCTTGCGTGGCGCGCGCTAGAATCAACCGGGACGCGATTCCAGACCATGCAAAGGAGCCCCATGAGCGCTGCCCGTTATGCCGTCTTCGGCCAACCCATCGCCCACTCGCAGTCGCCACACATCCAGGCCGCCTTTGCCAAGGCGCAGGGCATTGCGCTGGACTACCGCGCCATCGAGGCGTCGCCGCAGGCGTTCGCCACCGCGCTGGAGGCCTTTGCCGCCGATGGCGGCGTCGGCACCAACGTCACCTTGCCGCACAAGGAAGCAGCGTTCGCGCTGTGCGCCACCACCACCTCGCGCGCGCACCGCGCCGGCGCGGTCAACACCCTGTTGCGCAAGGGCGGCGGCTGGCATGGCGACAACACCGACGGCATCGGCCTGGTACGCGACCTCACCGGCCGCCACAGTCTGGACCTGCGTGGCCGCCGGGTGCTGCTGCTCGGTGCCGGTGGCGCCGCGCGCGGGGTGGCACCGGCGCTGCTGGATGCCGGCATCCTCGAACTGGTCGTCGCCAACCGCACCCCGGCCCGTGCCGATGCGCTGGTCGATGCGATGGCCGAGCCGGGGCGGGCGATTTCCGCCTATTGGCAGGACTTGCGCGAGCAGGGCGATTTCGAATTGATCATCAACGCCACCTCCGCCGGCCGTGACAAGGACGCCGCGTTCCAGTTGCCGTTGTCGCTGGTCAACAGCCTGACCACCGCAGTGGACCTGAACTACGGCGGCGCGGCAATCGCCTTCCTCGCCTGGGCGCGCGCGGCCGGCTGCCGCAACAGTTTCGACGGGTTGGGCATGCTGGTCGAGCAGGCGGCCGAGAGCTTCCAGTTGTGGCACGGCGTGCGCCCGGACACCGACGCGGTCTACGCCGAGCTGCGCGCGCGCGCCGGTACCCTGGTCACGGCGGACTGAGTGGCATGGACAATGCGGAATTGCTGACCACGCTGCTGGTGTCGATCGGTTATCGCCTGCCGGTGCTGATCGCGCTGGGCGTGGCGCTGGTATTGCTGCTGGGCGCGCCGCGGGCGCTGGCGCGCACGGCGGCGTTGTGGGCCTTGTCGCTGCTGATGCTGGTGGCGTTGTTGGGTGGGGTGTTGTCGGTTTTGCCGCTGTTGATGATTGCCGCCGACAATTTCCACGGCATCGGCGCGCTCAATAGCGTGCTGAGGGTGGCCCACTTCGTGTTGTCGCTACTGGAGGCTGCCGGTTTGGTGCTACTGGCCTGGGCGCTGGTGCGGGCATTGCGTGGGGACGTTGCCGGGCCGCGCTGAACCGGCAGGGTCGGTGGCTGCGTGCGGGTATGGGAAAATGCCGCCCTTGAACGGAACAGGCGGCGAATCGGCGTGACGGAGAAGGTGGAAGCGCCGCGGGCGTTGAGCGAAGAGCTGAAGACGGCCATCCGCGACGCCTACGCGAAGTTGCAGGCCAACACCCCCGGCTTCAGCACGCGGCGCTCGCAGAGCCAGATGATCGGGGTGGCCTCGCGTGCGCTGGCCAGCGGTGGCGTGGGTGTGGTCGAAGCACCCACCGGGGTCGGCAAGAGCCTGGGCTATCTCACCGCCGGGGTGCCGATCGCGCTGGCGTCGAAGAAAAAGCTGGTCATCAGCACGGGCACGGTGGCGCTGCAATCGCAACTGGTCGAGCGCGACATCCCCAACTTCCTCAAGGCTACCGGCTTGCAGGCTACGGTGGCGCTGGCCAAGGGCCGCACCCGCTACCTGTGCACGCGCAACGCCGCCGAGGCGCAGGGCGAGGGCGCGCAGGAAGGCATGTTCGGCGACGAAGTGCTGCTGCACGACCGGCCGCTGGCACCGATCGAAATGGATGTGGCCGGCAAGCTGGTGGCCGCCTTCGGCGAAGGTCGCTGGAATGGCGATCTCGACAACGCGCCGGAAAACGTCACCCCCGGCCTGCGCCTGCGCATCACCACCCCGGCCTCGGGTTGCGCCGGCCGCCGCTGCGCGTATTCGGCGCAATGCCCGGTGTTGCGCGCGCGTGGCGAAGTGCGCGAGGCGCAGATCGTCGTCACCAATCACGCGCTGCTGCTGTCGGCGTTGTCCATTGGTGAAAGCGACAGCGGCCAGCCGCTGATCGCCGCGCCGGCCGACATGCTGCTGGTGCTGGACGAAGGCCACCACGTCGGCAACGTCGCCATCGACCAGGGCGCGGCCAGCCTGCCGCTGGACGACATGGCGCGGCGTACCGGGCGCTTGCAGATCATCATCGCCGCCGCGTATCGCGCGGTGGACAAGGACAAGATCGGCAACCTGTTGCCGAACGAGGCCATCGAGGTCGCCGCGCGCGTCAGCAAGCTGCTCAAGGCCTTCGCCGACGGCATCGCGCAGGTGTGGACGCCGTCGCCGGACGAGCGCGAGCCGCTGTGGCGCGCCGCCAACGGCCGCCTGCCGGAGGCATGGAAACAACCGATCGAGGAGCTGGCCGACGAAACCCGCAGCCTGCTCAACTGGGCCACCGCCGCCGCCGCGCAGGTCGCCAAGGCCAAGCCCGAGGATGCCGGCCGTGAGCGTTTGCAGCGCAGCCTCGGCATGGCGCTGGAGATGGTCCAGCAGCAATACGACCTGTGGGCCGGCTGGCGCCGCGAGGACAAGGAAGGCCAGCCGCCGATGGCGCGCTGGATCACCCTGAGCCGCGACGGCGAGCACGTGCTGCACTGTTCGCCGGTGTCGGCCGCACAGGTGCTGCGCAAGTTGCTGTGGGACGAGGTGGATTCGGTAGTGATGACCTCGGCCACGCTCACCGGCGGCGGCGATTTCCAGTCATTGGCGATCGACAACGGTATTCCCGAGGAAGCGGAAATGGTGTCGCTGGCCTCGCCGTTCGACCTGCCCAACCAGGCGCAACTGGTGGTGCCGCCGTTCCCGGTGACCCCGGACGACCGTGAGCGTCACCCGAAGGAAGTGGCGAAGTACCTGGCCGCCGAGCTGGACTGGGACAAGGGCAGCATGGTGCTGTTCACCTCGCGCTGGAAGATGGAGAAAGTGGCCGAGCTGATGCCGGCCAGCCTGCGCAAAAAGGTGCTGGTGCAGGGCGAGGGCGCCAAACAGAAGATGATCGAAGAACACCTGCGCCGCACCGCCGCCGGCGAGGGTTCGGTGTTGTTCGGGTTGAATTCGTTCGGCGAGGGCCTGGACCTGCCGGGTGAGGCCTGCACCACGGTGGTCATCACCCAGGTGCCGTTCGCGGTGCCGACCGATCCGCAGACCTCGACCCTGAGCGAATGGTTCGAGGGTCGCGGGCTGAACTCGTTCAACCTGATCGCCATCCCGCACGCGCTGCGCACGCTGACCCAGTTCGCCGGGCGGCTGATCCGCACCTCGACCGATAGCGGCCGCGTCATCATCCTCGACTCGCGGCTGCTCACGCGGCGCTATGGCAAACGCATCATCGACGCGCTGCCGCCGTTCAAGCGGGTGATCGGCTAGCGGGTGACACGGATGTTGCAGGAGCGCACTTCAGTGCGCGATGGGGCTTCACCGAGAGAACCTCATCGCGCACTGAAGTGCGCTCCTACGGCTGCCTTCATTCCTCGCGCTTGTTCAGCGCCGCTGCCGCGGCTGCGGCTTCTTCGCGGGCGAGGAACAGGTATTCCAGCTCGCAGCCGCCGAACTTGTCTTCCAACTCGTGCATGCGCACCGGGTGATTGCCGAAGCGGTAATGCCGGCGGCCGTTGTCGGTGTCATCGATCAGGTAGACGCCGAACGACGGCGGGTTGGTCAAGGTGCCTTCCAGCTTGACGGCCGAAGGGTCGATGGCGCGCTGGATGAGGTCTTCAAGGTCGGTCATGGCGTTGCTGCAGGGGCGTGGGGGCGTGATTTGCGGGCAAGTGGAATCGTTGTCGGCGCCGGCGTCAATGCCTTTGGCGATCCGGTGCCGGGCCGGGCACGGGAACCCGCGCCTTGTCGCTCCAATAGCGGCCTGCCGGGGGCGGGCTTGAGGGGGCGCACGGGGCATGCCGAATCAGGCGGCCCCGCAGGGCCGCTTCAGCCCTTGCGCAGGCGCCGCGCGAGGCCGCTGGCCACGGCGATGGCGGCGGTCAGTGCGGCCATCGACAGGAACTGCATGCGGGTGGCGGCAGTGCCCAGCAGCAGCACGAAGATCAGCGCCAGGATCGCCAGCGCCAGTACCGTCAGGTACGGAAAACCGGCCATGCGGAACGGCAGCGCGGTGCCGTTCCGCTCGGCGCGGCGGCGCAGGATCAATTGCGAGACCAGGGTGATGGTCCACACCAGCAGGCAGGTGGAGCCAACCACGTTCAGCAGTACCGGCAGCACCTGGTCTGGGTACAGCAGTTCCAGCACGGTGGCGGCGAAGCCGAACAGCACGCTGGCCAGCACTGCCAGCACCGGTACCTGATGGGCGCTGATGCGCGCCAGCCAGCGTGGTGCCTCGCCGCGCGCGGCCAGCGAATGGATCATGCGCGAGGCACCATAGAGATTGGCGTTGAGTGCCGACAGCAGTGCGATCACCGCGATCAGGGTGATGGCGGTGGCCGCGCCGGGGATGTTGGCCACCTGCAGCACCGCCGCGAACGGCGACTTCAGTGCCTCGCTGGTCCACGGCACCACCGCGATGATCACCCCGATCGAGCCGATGTAGAACACCAGAATGCGCCAGGCCACGGTGCGGATGGCGCGCGCCAGGCTGCGCTCGGGGTCCTGGGTTTCGGCCGCGGCCACCGCGACGATCTCGGTACCGCCGAAGGCGAACACCACCACCAGCAGCGCGGTGCCGACGCCGGCCAGGCCCTTCGGTGCGAAGCCGCCGTGGTCGAACACGTTGGACAGCCCCGGCGATGCCGCGCCCGGCAGCAGCCCGCACAGCAGGGCGATGCCGACCAGGATGAAGGCGATGATCGCGACCACCTTGAGGATGGCGAACCAGAATTCGAATTCACCGTAATTGCGCACGCCCATCAGGTTGATGGCGGTGAACACCAGCATGAACGCCAGCGAGGTCAACGGCACCGACAACTGCGGCCACAGCGTTGCCAGCAGCCCGGCCGCGCCCACCGATTCGGCGGCGATCACGATCACCAACTGCACCCACCACAGCCAGCCGATGGTGGCCCCGGCGGTGGCACCCAGCGCATCGGCGGCATACACCGAGAACGCGCCGCTGGCCGGCCGTGCCGCAGCCATCTCGCCCATCGCGTGCATCATGATGATCACCAGTGTGCCGGCGACCAGATAGGACAGCAGCACTGCCGGGCCGGCGGCCTGGATGCCCACGCCCGAACCGAGGAACAGGCCGGCGCCGATCGCGCTGCCCAGGCCCATCATGATCAGTTGGCGCGGCTTGAGCGCGCGTTCCAGTTTCTGTGAAGGGGGAGCGGCTGCAATGGACGGGCTGGCGGGCATCGGCAGGCTTCGGCTGGCGGAAAGGGCGACACCATACCGCGCCACCGGCGGCCGTGCCTGTTCCGTTGGTTGGGTCGCTGTTCCCCCGGTGTACGTGCGTTTGCAGCATTTCCGATTCCGTGGATCGACTACCGTATGCACCTGTTTTTGTTGCCCACGATGGCTCCGTTCGAGATCGCAATGACCCTCAAGACCCTTAACCCCTTCGATTTGTTCGACGTGCGTTCGCTGCTGAGCGAGGAAGAGCGCGCGGTACAGGATTCCGTCGCCCGCTTCACCGACGAGCGCGTGTTGCCGATCATCGGCGACTGCTTCGACCAGGGCCGCTTCCCGACCGAACTGGTCCCCGAGATCGCCGACCTCGGCCTGCTTGGCAGCTCGCTGCCGGAGCAATACGGTGGCTCCGGCCTCAACGGCGTCAGCTACGGCCTGATCTGTCAGGAGCTGGAGCGCGGTGATTCCGGCCTGCGCAGCTTCGTCAGCGTGCAGAGCTCGCTGTGCATGTACCCCATCTACGCCTACGGTTCGGAAGAGCAGCGCCTGCGCTGGCTGCCGGACATGGCGCGCGGCAAGGTCATCGGCTGCTTCGGCCTGACCGAGGCGCACGGCGGCTCCGATCCGGCCGGCATGAGGACCCGCGCGGTGAAGGACGGCGGCGACTGGGTCATCAACGGTTCCAAGATGTGGATCACCAACGGCCCGGTGGCCGACATCGCCATCGTCTGGGCCAACACCGACGACGGCGTGCAGGGTTTCGTCATCGAGAAGGGCACGCCGGGCTACAGCGCGCAGGAGATCAAGCACAAGATGAGCCTGCGCGCCTCATCCACCGGCGCGCTGTTCTTCGACAACGTGCGCGTGCCCGATGGCAACCGCCTGCCCAACGTGAAGGGCCTCAAGGGTCCGCTGGGCTGTTTGACCCAGGCCCGCTACGGCATCAGTTGGGGCCCGGTGGGCGCGGCGATTGCCTGTCTCGACGAAGTGCTGGCCTACACCAAGGAGCGCATCCTGTTCGGCCGCCCGGTCGCGGCCACCCAGAGCGCGCAGATCAAGATGGCCGAGATGGCCCGCCGCATCACCACCGCGCAGTTGCTGGCCTTGCAGTTGGGCCGGCTGAAGGATGCCGGCGACATGCTGCCGCAGCAGGTATCGCTGGCAAAGTGGAACAACTGCCGCATGGCCATCGACATCGCCCGCGAATGCCGCGACCTGCTCGGCGGCGCCGGCATCACCACCGAGCACGGCGCCATCCGCCATGCGCTGAACCTGGAATCGGTCATCACCTATGAAGGCACCGAGACCGTGCACCAGTTGGTGATCGGCCGCGAGCTGACCGGCATCAACGCATTCTGAGCGAGGCGACGGCTCGTACGCGACAATACCGGTCGCCTGCCGCATTACCGGAGCATCGTGAAGACACCCCAACAACTGCAAGTCCTGATCGACGACGGCGTCATCGACGAGGTATTGCGTCCCCTCAAGAGTGGCAAGGAAGCCGCGGTTTACGTCGTCCGCAGCGGCAATGAAGTGCGCTGCGCCAAGGTCTACAAGGACATGGCCCAGCGCAGTTTCCAGCAGCGCGTGCAATACCAGGAAGGGCGCAAGGTGCGCGGTTCGCGCGAGGCGCGCGCCATCGGCAAGGCCAGCAAATACGGCCGCAAGCAGCAGGAAGCGGCATGGAAGAACACCGAGGTCGATGCGCTGTACCAGTTGCGCGCAGCCGGCGTGCGCGTGCCCGAGCCGTTCGGCTATTTCCACGGCGTGCTGGTGATGGAGCTGGTCACCGATGCCGACGGCTTCAGCGCCGCGCGCCTGGGCGAAGTGGAACTGGGCGCCGAGCAGGCGCGCCAGTTCCATGCGGTGCTGGTGCAGCAGGTCAAGTTGATGCTGTGCTGCGGGCTGATCCACGGCGACCTGTCGGCCTACAACGTGCTGGTCGGCCCCGATGGCCCGGTGGTCATCGACTTCCCGCAGGTGGTCAGTGCCGGCGGCAACAATGCCGCGCGCACCATGCTGCTGCGTGACGTCAACAACCTCACCGCGTGCCTCGGCCGCGCCGCGCCGGAGTTGCTGGATACCTGGTACGGCGAGGAAATGTGGGAGTTGTTCCAGGCCGGCGAGCTGCAGCCGGACACGGTGCTGAGCGGCGAGTTCACCCCGGACATGAGCGCCGTCGATCTGGACAGCGTCCGCCACGCCATCAACGACGCCCGCGAAGAAGCCCTGATCCGCCAGCAGGGGCGCGAGGCCGCGGCCGAGGAAGAGGGCTATTGAGCGGCAGCGGCCGGCCGCTGCTCAGCCCTGCTGTGCTTCGACCACCACCGCGGTGCCGTAGCACAGCACTTCGGTGAGCCCGCTCATCAGCTCGGTGGCGTCATAGCGCACGGCGATGATTGCATTGGCACCCAGTTGCCGGGCGTGGGTCACCATGTCGCGGTAGGTTTCCTCGCGCGCCTGCTCGCACAGCTCGGTGTAGATGCTGATGTTGCCGCCGAAGATGGTCTGCAGGCCGCCGAGGAAGTTGCCGACGATGGAGCGCGAGCGCACGGTGATGCCGCGTACCAGGCCGAGGTTGCGCACGACCCGGCAGCCCGGCAGTTCCTGCGCGGTGGTCACCATCGCATCGTTCAATACCGTCGTCGTGGTGCGGGTTGAAGAGGAGTTGTACGGGTCGCTCATGGGGTCACCTGTGGTGGGCTGGCATCCAGCGCCTGAGAGCGGAGCATGCCGCGATTCCGTTGCCCGGTTCCAATCCGCCGGGTTGAAGCGACCTGCGCGCTGCCGCAGGCCGGGTGCGGTTCATGCTCCGCCGGGAAAGCCGTGCTGGCGCCAGGCTTCGAACACCATCACCGCGACCGCGTTGGACAGGTTCAGACTGCGGTTGTTGGGCTGCATCGGCAGCCGCAGGCGCTGGCCGTCGGGCAGGGCGTCCAGCAGGTCTTGCGGCAGGCCACGGGTTTCCGGGCCGAACAGGAAGGCGTCGCCATCGGCGAACTGCACCGTGTCATGGCGCACGCTGGCGCGGGTGCTCATGGCGAACAGGCGGGCGGGGGCGATGCGGGCCAGCGCGGTGTCCAGGTCCGGGTGGACCTGCATGCGCGCGTATTCGTGGTAGTCCAGGCCGGCGCGCTTGAGCTGGCGGTCGCCGATGTCGAAACCGAGCGGCTCGATCAGGTGCAGGTGCGCGCCGGTATTGGCGCACAGCCGGATCACGTTGCCGGTGTTGGGCGGGATTTCGGGTTGGTAGAGCAGGACGTGGAAAACGGGGGAGGCGGTCATCGGCGAAGTTTACGCCGCGGCCGCCTCCGTCCCCGCCGTTGCAGGGCGGCTCACTTGGCGATCATCCCTTGTGCAACCTGGCCGAGGCTGTCGGTGTTCAGGCCGGCCTTGGCTGCAGCGGCCAGCGCCCGCACCTGCTGCGCGTCCGGGCGCACGGTGATGGCCGGCAGTGACACCATCCATTGGCCGACGCTGGCGCCAATGGCCAGCGGCGAGCCGGCAACCACCTGCATTGCGGCCTGCTCGGCGGCCAGTTCGACGATCTGGCCCACGCTCGGGCGCACCTGCACCAGCGAGAGGGTCGGGATGTTGCTGTTGCGTTCGCGTTCGGCCTGGGCGTGCTGGTCGGCCGAGGGGCGCACCTGCACCGTCTCCAGGGTGACGATGTCGGCCGCCTGCGCGGTGGTGGCGAAACCGGTGGTGGCGATGGCAAGTGCGATGGCGATGGACTTGGCATTCATGGCATGACCTCGTTGGTGTTCGTGAATTGCGGTGTGGTAGTAAAGTAATACACCAAATCGCGAAGTGCAAGAAATTTTATGCTTTTCGCTTATTTGTTCAGCCTTCAGTCATGATTGTTCGGAATCACCTAAAGGCAGGTTGTCTTGGAGCAGGATGCGTGCCAACTGCATCTTGTTGAATATGAAAGAATTTCTTCCGGTGAAAAGTGTCCGCTGTCCGGACGCCACCGCCCGCCGGCGCTTGTCCGCGGACAGCACGACGGCGTCGCCGCCTCCCCCATTACCGTTGACGCATGCCCTGCCGGGGCGGGCCGGGTACGATCGGCGTTCACCTTCATTACTCAAGGACAGTGGGATGAACGCAGCAGCACCTCGTACCGCCCTTCTCGCCGTGGCGCTCGGCACCGCGATTGCCGGCTTCGCCGTCACCCCGCTGCCCGCTGCGGCCAAGGCCAGGCCGGCCGTCGCCAGCGCCACGGTGGATATCCCGTTCGAGCAGTTCACCCTGCCCAATGGCCTGCGTGTGGTGGTGCATACCGACCGCAAGGCGCCGATCGTCGCGGTCAACATCTGGTACCACGTCGGTGCCAAGGACGAGCCGGCCGGCCGCACCGGTTTCGCGCACCTGTTCGAGCATTTGATGTTCCAGGGCAGCGAAAACCACGACGGCGAGTTCTTCGAACCGTTCAAGCAGGTGGGTGCCACCGACCAGAACGGCACCACCAATACCGACCGCACCAACTATTTCGAAAACGTGCCGACCACCGCGCTGGACATGGCGCTGTGGATGGAATCGGACCGCATGGGCCACCTGGTCGGGGCGATTGACCAAGCCGCGCTCGACGAGCAGCGCGGCGTGGTGCAGAACGAGAAGCGCCAGGGCGAGAACCAGCCCTACGGCCAAGTGTGGGACAAGTTGACCCGCGCGCTGTACCCGGCCGGCCACCCGTACCACCACGGCGTGATCGGCTCGATGAACGACCTCAACGCCGCCTCGCTGGAGGACGTGAAGACCTGGTTCCGCACTTGGTACGGCCCCAACAACGCGGTGCTGGTGCTGGCCGGCGACATCGACGTGGCCACCGCCAAGGAAAAGGTCGCCAGGTATTTCGGCGACATCCCGGCCGGCCCGACGATGGCGCAGCCGGTGGTCAACATCGGCCAGCGCCCGGCATCCACCCGCGAGGTGATGACCGACAAGGTGCCGCAGGCGCGCATCTACCGCGCCTGGAACGTGGCCGAGATCGGCACCACCGACATCGACCAGTTGCAGTTGTTCGCGCGCGTGCTCGGCGGTGCCAAGTCCTCGCGCCTGGACCAGCGCCTGCTGCATGACGAGAAGCTGGTGGACAACATCAGCGCGATGGCCGATGCCTCGCAACTGGGTTCCAACTTCCTGATCTTCGCCACGGTCAAGCAGGGTGTGGACCCGGCCAGGGTCGAAGCGATCATCGACGAAGAGCTGAAGAAGCTGATCGCCGAAGGTCCGAGCGCCGATGAACTGTCGCGCGGCAAGACCGCGTTCCGCGCCGGCTTCATCCGCGGCATCGAGCGCATCGGCGGCTTCGGTGGCAAGGCCGACGCATTGGCCGAGTGCGCGGTGTACGAGGGCGACCCCGGTTGCTTCCGCACCTCGTTGGCCACCATCGACCAGGCCAGCGCCGAGGACCTGAAGGCGGTGGGCGCCAAGTGGCTGGGCATGGGCGACCACACCCTGGTGGTCGAGCCGGGCGAGCGCGTGGCGCTGGACGAGCTGGCTTCGGCCAAGCCGGCCCCGTTCGAAGTGCCGGCAGTCGATCCCAGGTACAGCGTGCTGCCCTCGCAGGTGGACCGCAGCGCCGGCGTGCCGCAGACCGCCAGCTTCCCGGAACTGAAGTTCCCGCAGTTGCAGCGTGCGACCTTGAAGAACGGCACCCAGGTGATCCTGGCCGAGCGCCATGACATTCCGGTGGTGCAGTTCAGCTACGAATTTGCCGGTGGTTTCACCGCCGACCAGGGTCGCAAGCCGGGTACCGCCAACTTCACCATGGGCATGCTCGACGAAGGTGCCGGCAAGCTCGGCTCGCTGGCCTTCGCCGACGCCGCCGATGCACTGGGCGCGCGCCTGGGTGCCGGTGCCTCGCTGGACGGCGCCAACGTCTACCTGTCGGCGCTGAAGGAAAACCTGGCACCGTCGCTGGCGCTGTATGCCGATGCCTTGCGCGCCCCGCGCTTCGACCAGAGCGAGATCGACCGTATCCGGGCCACCTGGATTGCCGGCATCAAGCAGGAGAAGGTGCAGCCCAACGCGGTGGCGATGCGCGTGCTGCCGCCGCTGCTGTACGGCAAGGGCCACCCGTATGCGATCCCGTTCACCGGCAGCGGCGACGAGGCGGCGATCCAGTCGCTGACCCGCGACGACCTGGTGGCCTTCCACAAGGATTGGGTGCGGCCGGAGAACGCCACCCTGATCGTGGTCGGCGACACCACGCTGAAGGAAATCGTGCCGCTGCTCGAGCGCCAGCTCGGTGACTGGAAGGGTGAAGGCAGCGCGCCGCAAGTGGCCGCGCCGGTTGACGTCGCGCGCCCGGACAAGGCCCGCGTGTACCTGATCGACCAGCCCGGCGCGGTGCAGGCCAACCTGTTCGCCGGTGAAGTGGTGCCTTCCACCACCGTGCCGGACGCCCTGCGTTTCGACATCGCCAACGGCGTGCTTGGCGGTGACTTCACCTCGCGCCTGAACATGAACCTGCGCGAGGACAAGCACTGGTCCTACGGCGCCCGCTCGATGGCCAGCAACGCCCTCGGCCAGCGGCCGTGGATGGCGATCGCGCCGGTGCAGATCGACAAGACCGCCGATGCGCTGAAGGAAATGCAGGCCGAGATCAGCCAGTTCGCCAACGGCCAGCGCCCGCCGAGTGACGAGGAAGTTGCGCGCATCCGCAACATCCAGACCCTGAGCCTGCCCGGTGCGTATGAAACCGCCAGCGCGGTGATGAACACCATCGGCGGCATCGTCCGCTACGACCGCCCGGACGACTACGTGTTCAAGCGCAAGGCCGAGATCGAGGCGATGACCCCGGCGCAGGTGGCCGAGGCGGCGAAGACGCTGGATGCGTCGAAGCTGACCTGGGTGGTGGTTGGTGACCTCAAGCAGACTGAAGCCCCGGTGCGCGCGCTGGAACTGGGCGAGGTGATCGTCATCGACGGTGACGGCAACCCGGTGCCGGTGGCCAAGTAAGCGCAACCCCTCCCCAACCCTCCCCTTTCGTGCAGCGAAGGGGGAGGCTGGGAGGGGGTAGCTTTCCCACCCATCCGGATCACCCCGGGTTCATGCCTTCAAGGCACAATCCACCCCGATCCCCACAAGGCCCCGCCCATGCGCATTTTGATCCTGTCCGCCACCCTGCTCGCCAGCACTGCCGCCTGTACCTGGGTGCCGATCGAGGCCGGCGGCAAGGCCGTGCGGGTATTGCCGGCCGGCCCGGTGGCACCGAGCTGCGTGGCCAAGGGCGAGATCGTGGTGACGGTCAAGAACAAGGTCGGCTTCTACAACCGCAACCCGCTGCGGGTGCAGGAAGAACTGGAGACGCTGGCCCGCAACGAGGCGCCCAGCGCCGGCGCCAACGCCGTCCAGGCACTGGCCCCGCCGGCCGACGGCAGCCAGCGCTACAGCGCTTGGCAGTGCCGCTGACGCACCAGCGCGTTCGCGCTGGCGCCCCAAGGTTTGCCCTGCAAACCTCGGGCCCCGTCCCACAATCCCCCGGCCCCCGCCGCTTCGCGGCGCCCCCTGATCCGGGGGCTTTCCTCCGGAAGCAACCTGGTAGTGCCGGCCGTGCTCTGCATCGCGCCGTTCCATACGCCCGGGCGACGAATCGTTAAAGATGCGTCAAAAGGCGCCAGCCGCTAGAATAACGCCCCCTTCGCCTGAGTCCTGGCGTCTTCCATGCATTTCCAGAATGTCTCGATCGCGGGACTGGCGCATATCGATGCGCCGCACACGCTGACCTCCAAGGAAATCACCGAGCGGCTGCAGCCCACGCTGGACCGCCTCGGGATTCGCGCCGACATGCTGGGCGACATCGCGGGCATCCACGCCCGTCGCCTGTGGGACCAGGGCATGCAAGCTTCCGACGCGGCCACCCTGGCCGGCCGCAAGGCACTGGAAGATGCCGGCGTCGCCGCCGACCGCGTCGGCCTGCTGGTCAACACCTCGGTCAGCCGCGACTACCTGGAGCCATCCACCGCCTCCATCGTTTCCGGCAACCTCGGCATCGGTGAGGATTGCGTCACCTTCGACATTGCCAACGCCTGCCTGGCCTTCATCAACGGCATGGATGTGGCCGCGCGCATGCTCGAACGCGGCGACATCGACTACGCGCTGATCGTCGATGGCGAAAGCTCCAACCTGGTCTACGAAAAGACCCTGGAGCGGATGATGGCCCCGGACATCACCGCGCAGCAGTTGCGCGACGAGTTCGCCGCGCTGACCACCGGCTCCGGCGCGGCGGCAATGGTGCTGGCGCGCACCGAACTGGTGCCCGACGCTCCGCGCTACCGCGGCGGCGTGACCCGCGCGGCCAACCAGTGGAACAAGCTGTGCGTGGGCAACCTGGACCGCATGGTCACCGACACCCGGCTGCTGCTGATCGAAGGCATCAAGCTGGCCACCAAGACCTTCGAGGCCACCCGCCTGGCATTGGGTTGGGCGGTGGACGAGATCGACCAGTTCGTCATCCACCAGGTCAGCCAGCCGCACACCAACGCCTTCATCAAGGCCTTCGGCATCGACCCGAAGAAGGTGATGACCATCTTCGGCGAGCACGGCAACATCGGTCCGGCCTCGGTGCCGATCGTGCTGAGCAAGCTGCGCCAGCTTGGCAAGCTCAAGAAGGGCGACCGCGTCGCGCTGATGGGGATTGGCTCGGGCCTGAACTGCACGATGGCCGAGGTGGTCTGGTAAGTAGGCTCGGCACCACCCGGCAATATTGCGAACGCCCGCAGGTTTTCCCTGCGGGCGTTTTGTTTGGGGATTTCCAGGCGGCCGTCAGCTCGATCGATACGTTTTGCAAGGTGCCTCCAGCCTGTCGGCCGGTCATGTCCGGCGGTATCGGTGTTTTTCCCGGCATTGCTCAGGGAAGTACCGTGCTTGGGTAGTTCAACCGAGCAATGCGCCCGCCACTCGCTCCTTCAGCACCGGCAGCAGTTCGCTCTCGAACCACGGGTTGCGCGCCAGCCACAGCCGATTGCGCGGGCTGGGGTGGGGCAGGGGCAGGACGTCGTGCGGCAGGTGCTGGCGCCAGGCCTGCACCGTGTCGGTGAGGGTGCGGCCGCGGCGCTTGCCGAGCAGCCCGGCTTGGGCGTATTGGCCGATGGCCAGGGTCAATTGCACCTGCTGCAGCCGTGGCAGCAACTGCGGGTGCCAGGTGGGGGCACATTCGGGGCGCGGCGGCAGGTCACCGCTGCTGCCGGTGCCGGGGAAGCAGAAGCCCATCGGCACGATGGCGATCTTTTGGGCGTCGTAGAACGTGGCCTTGTCGATCCCCAGCCAGTCGCGCAGGCGCTCGCCGCTGGGGTCGTTGAAGGGGATGCCGGTTTCATGGACTTTGCGTCCCGGCGCCTGGCTGACGATCAGCAGCCGCGAGCGCGGCGAGGCCTGCACCACCGGCCGGCAGCCCAGCGGCAGGTGGGGTTCGCACAGGCGGCAGGCGCGTACCCGTGCCAGCAGGGTGTCGAAGGATTCGGTCACGGTGGTCACGTCATTGCAGCACGCCATTGTGCGCCATCCGCTGCGGACGGCCCGGCTGGCGCATTGGCCTACAATGCGCGCCCTGTCCGTGATTGCGTGAAACCGCCCGATGCAGTTCCCCGGTTACCCCGCCGCCCGCCACCATTTCGAGGTTCGCCCCGGCCTGTCGATGAACTACATCGACGAAGGCCCGCGCGACGGCGAGGTGGTCGTCATGCTGCACGGCAACCCGTCGTGGAGCTACCTGTGGCGGCACCTGGTCAACGGCCTGTCGGACCGCTACCGCTGCATCGTGCCCGACCACATCGGCATGGGCCTGTCCGACAAGCCGGATGACAGCCGCTATGACTACACCCTGCAATCGCGGGTGGATGACCTCACCGCGCTGCTCGACCACCTCGGCATCAGCGGCCCGGTCACGCTGGCGGTGCACGACTGGGGCGGCATGATTGGCTTCGGCTGGGCGCTGGACCACCACGCACAGGTCAAGCGGCTGGTGATCACCAATACCGCCGCGTTCCCGCTGCCGGCGGAAAAGCCGATGCCGTGGCAGATCGCGATGGGCCGGCACTGGAAGCCGGGCGAGTGGTTCATCCGCACCTTCAATGCGTTCTCCGCCGGGGCCTCGTGGCTGGGCGTGTCGCGGCGGATGCCGGCCGCCGTACGCCGCGCCTACGTGGCGCCCTACGACAACCACGACAACCGCATCGCCACCATCCGCTTCATGCAGGACATTCCGCTGTCGCCGGCCGATAAGGCGTGGTTGCTGCTGGAACGTGCCGCGCAGGCACTGCCATCGTTCGCCGACCGCCCGGCGTTCATTGCCTGGGGGCTGCGCGACATCTGCTTCGACCACCATTTCCTCGCCGGTTTCCGCAAGGCGCTGCCGCAGGCCGAGGTGATGGCGTTCGAGGATGCCAACCACTACGTGCTGGAAGACAAGCATGAGGTGATCGTGCCGGCGGTACGGGCGTTTCTGGAGCGCAACCTGCTCGGCTGAGCGGGCGGTGGTGCTTATGCCGCGACCGGTGTGTTCGGCGGGGAGAACGGATTGTTGCCGTTGTTGTCGGGGTCGTCGTTGCCAGCCTCGTCGCGCCAGCGCCAGTCGGCCAGGGTCAGCGGCACCATGCCGTGGGCGATGCGCGCGCGGTCGCACTGCGAACTGGCCTTGCCGTATTCCCACGAGGCATCGACTTCGCGGCACACGCTGGGGCGGTTGGGGTGGATGCTGCAGCGCGAATACACGCCGATTTCCGCATCCAGCGCCACGCACCGGATCGGGTCGGAATAGGTGCCGCGCATGCACACGCGGTGCGCATCGAGGCGTTCGGTGAGTTGATGCGGCACGCCGCCGGCGGTGACTTCGTCCGATTCCAGCCAGTGGAAGGCGACGCGGTATTGAGCGCAGCAGGCGCCGCAAGTGAGGCAGGGATGCATGGCGGCCGGCCTTCGCGCGGCGGTTCGGGCGGGGAGACGCGGAATTCTCCACGCCACCAGGCCGCGCGCAAGAAGTTTCCGCAGCGGCGACAATACGATGATGAACGAATCGTGCAACATCGCCGCGCGCCTGCCCGAGCTGGCGCGCGAACGCCCGGACCAGGTTGCCATCCGCTGCCCCGGCCGGCCCGGCGCCGGTGGCATGGCCGCCTACGACGTCACCCTCGACTACCGCACCCTGGACGCGCGCAGCGACGCCATCGCCGCCGGGCTGGCCGCCCACGGCATCGGCCGCGGCATGCGCACGGTGGTGATGGTGCGGCCGGGGCTGGATTTCTTCCTGCTGATGTTCGCGCTGTTCAAGAGTGGCGCGGTGCCGGTGCTGGTGGACCCCGGCATCGACAGGCGCGCGCTGCGCCAGTGCCTGGACGAAGCGCAGCCGCAGGCTTTCATCGGCATTCCGTTGGCGCAGGTGGCGCGGCGGTTGCTGGGCTGGGCGAAGTCGGCCACGCGGATCGTCACCGTGGGTACGCGCTGGGGCTGGGGCGGCACCACGCTGGCCAAGGTAGAGGCCGCGGGGGCTGGCGCCGGCAGCCAACTGGCCGCCACCGTACCCGACGACGTGGCCGCAATCCTGTTCACCAGTGGCTCCACCGGCGTGCCCAAGGGCGTGGTTTACCGCCACCGCCATTTCGTAGGTCAGGTGGAACTACTGCGCAATGCCTTCGGCATGCAGGCAGGCGGTGTCGATCTGCCGACCTTCCCGCCGTTCGCGCTGTTCGACCCGGCGCTGGGGCTGACCAGCGTGATCCCGGACATGGACCCCACCCGCCCCGGCAGCGCCGACCCGCGCAAGCTGCACGACGCCATTGCGCGTTTCGGCGTGACCCAGTTGTTCGGTTCGCCGGCGCTGATGCGGGTGCTGGCCGAGCATGGCCAGCCGCTGCCGACGGTGACGCGGGTGACCTCGGCCGGCGCGCCGGTGCCGCCGCAGACCGTGGCCAAGATGCGCGAATTGCTGCCGGAACACGCGCAGTTCTGGACGCCCTACGGCGCCACCGAATGCCTGCCGGTGGCGGTGATCGAAGGCCGTGAACTGGAAGCCACCCGCGCTGCTACCGAAGCCGGCGCCGGCACCTGCGTCGGCCGCGTGGTGGCACCGAACGTGGTGCGCATCATCGCCATCGACGACGCCCCGATTCCCGACTGGAGCGGCGTACGCGAGCTGCCCGTTGGCAAGGTTGGCGAAATCACCGTGGCCGGTCCCACCGCTACCGACAGCTACTACAACCGCCCGCAGGCCACCGCCGCGGCGAAGATTCGCGAAGGGCTGGCCGATGGCGGCGAGCGCATCGTCCATCGCATGGGCGACGTCGGCTGGTTCGACGAACAAGGCCGGCTGTGGTTCTGCGGGCGCAAGACCCAGCGCGTGGAAACCGCCGCCGGGCCGCTGTACACCGAACAGGCCGAGCCGGTGTTCAACACCGTGCCGGGCGTGCGCCGCACCGCGTTGGTGGGCGTGGGCGAACCGGGCCGTCAGTTGCCGGTGCTGTGCTTCGAACTGCTGCCGGGTGCCGATGCGGCGGCGGTCGAACCGCAGCTGCGCGCGCTGGCCGCCAGCCACCCGAAGCTGGCCGGCATCGGCCACTTCCTGCGACACCCGGCATTCCCGGTGGACATCCGCCACAACGCCAAGATCGGGCGCGAGAAGTTGGCGGTGTGGGCGAATGCGCAATTGGGCTGAGGTCTCCATACGATGACCGAGCACTTTCAACTGGGCGACCTGCGCATCGACGTGCAACGCCAGCAGGTCGCGCGTGGCGGCACGGTGCTGGACGTGAAGGGGATGAGCTTCCGTTTGCTGCATTACTTGTTGCAACAGGGGCAACGGGTAGTCGGTTTCGACGAGCTGATCGCACAGGTATGGGCACCGGCCTTGGTCAACGAGGAAACCGTGACCCAGCGCGTGCGCTTGCTGCGCCAGTCGCTGGATGACGATTCGCGGCAGCCGCGTTACCTGCGCTCGGTGCGCGGGCAGGGGTATCAGCTGTGCCTGCCGGCGCAGGCGGTGGTGGGTGTGCCGTCGTTGTCGAGCGCGCGGCGTCGGCGGATTGCTATTGCGTTGTCTATCGCGCTGATGCTGGTGGTAATCGCGCTGGCAGCGTGGCAGTGGCGGGCATCGCTGCCGGCAGCATCCGTTTCGCCCTTGTTGCAGCGTGCCGACTACTACGCCGGCATCGGCCAGCGTGACAACAACGAACGCGCGGTGCTCCTGTACCGGCAACGGTTGCAGGAAGCGCCGGACGACATGCAGGCCATGCTGGGGCTCAGCCGTGCTTACAGCGCCCGCGTCTGCCAGTACAGCGGCACGGCCGACGACGCGGCGCAGGCGCAACGGCTGGCCACACAGGTGGTATCCGCCCGCCCACGCTGGGGCGCGGCATACGCGGCGCTGGGCTATGCCTTCGATTGCCGCGGCGAGAGTGCGCAGGCACGGGCGGCTTACGAGCAAGCGTTGCGACACGACCCCGGTGCCGATGCGGTGCGCGGCTCGCTCGCCTATCTCCACGAGCGTCAGGGGCATCTGGTCGAAGCGTTGGAGGCGAATCTGCAAATCCGCGACCCGGCCAAGGTGCGCTTCCTGCCCATCCAGATTGCAAGCAACCTCAACCTGCTCGGCTATACCGCTGCCGCCGAGGCGCGCTATCGGGACAGCTTTCGCTTGTACCCGGACAGCGTGTTCTCCAACGTGGCGTGGCCGCAGTTCCTGTTCGCGCATGGCCGCCAGGACGAAGCGCAGGCGGCGCTGGAGGAGGCATTGCGCCGTGGTACCGGGCATGCCGGGCTGTATCTGCTGCAAGCCGAACTGGCGCTGGCGCGCGGTGAGACCGACACGGCCCGGCAGGCCAGCCTGCATGCCCTGCGCCTGCGCCCGCAGGGCAGTCTGGCGCAGACCGTCGTCTGGACCTTGGGAGCGCAGCCCGCGCCACCACCGGAAACGCTGCGCCGCCGGGCCGGCGAACTGCTGGATGGCGTGGCGCGCGGCAGCGATCCGCTGGACGGTCTCGATGCGGCGTTGCTGCTGGCGGATGCGGGCGAACCGGCGGCGGCATTGACGGCGCTGGAGCATGCGCGGGACGCGGGTTATCGCGACGTCGCCTATCTGCGCACCTCGCCGCTGCTGGCCCCGTTGCGCGCGAGGCCAGGTTTTGACGCCTTGCTGGAAGGCATCGAGGCCGACCTCGCCGCGCAACGCATGCGGTTGCGCGAGAGGGGCCTGCTGCCGGGCGAAACCGGCGCGGCTACGGCAGCGCCTTGAGCACGTAGTCGGCGAACAGTTGTTGTGACTGCTGGTGCATCTGTCGCTGGTTGTAGGCGCGGCGGGTGATGACTGCCACCAGCCGTTCCTCCGGCAGCACGAACACGTAGTTGCCGCCATTGCCCGACATCGCCCAGACCCCACGCTCCACGCCACGCACCGGGAAACGGAAGCGCCACAGCAGGTAGCCGTAGTCGGCGTCTTCGCGCGCCTGCGCTTGAATCGTGGTCATCGCCGCCACCCACGCCGCCGGCAGCACTTTCTTGCCCTGCCAACGGCCTTGGTCAATCAACAACTGGCCGAACTTGGCCAAATCACGGCTGCGGTAGCGCGTGCCACCGCCACCCATGCCGGTGCCCTCCGAGGCGTGCATCCATTGCGAGTGGGTGATGCCCAGCGGGCGTTCCAATGCCTGCGCGGCGAAGTCCTCCAAAGGCTGCCCGCTGGCCTGCTCCACCAGCGCGCCGAGCAGGAAGGCACCCGCGGTGCAGTAGGCGAAGGCACGGCCATGCGGACTGCGCTGCGGCCGCGTCATCCACGGCGCATAGCCCTTGGCTGGCAGGTCCAGCGCGAACTGTACCCAGTCCGGGCTCAGGTACATGCGTTCCTCGTGGCCGGCGGAGAACGAATTTTCGTCATCGCATTCCCACTGCGCGCTCATCGTCAACAGGTCTTCGACGGTGATTGCTTCCTTGGCCGGGCCGGGGTTCTGCCAGCGGCGGTCGCGGAAATGGTTGCTCACGCGGTCCTGCGCACCGGCAATCTTTCCTTGCGCGATGGCCGCGCCGACCAGCAGCGCGGTCACGCTTTTGGTCGCCGAGCGGGTGTCTTGCAGGGTGTCGCGGTCGCTGTCGCCGAAATAGCGCTCATAGACCAGCGCGCCGTCGCGGGCGATCAGCACGCTGGTGGTTTCCGGTATTTGGCCATCGGTGATGGCGCGCTCCATTGCCGCAAGGGTTTCGGTATGCCAGCCGTTGGTAACCGGATCGGCAACCTTCCAGCCATCGTCAAGCGCCGGCGGCACCGAGGCGGCGTGGGCGGCGGGCAGGGCGGTGAACAGGGCTAACAGAAGGGGCAGGTGCTTCATGGTGAACTCCAGTGGTTGGATTACCCACTGCGCCAGCAACCCGGATGAAGTGCCTGACGCGCCGATGAAGAATTGTGAAGGTCCATTCAATCAATGACTTGCATCCACGGGCGTCGCCAGCGTGGCCGGCTGCGGCTATCGTGTGCGGCTCTGCTTGGACGTGGTGCGATGGCGCGATGAAGATTCTCGTAACCGGCGGCGGCGGCTTCCTCGGCCAAGCGCTGTGCCGTGGTTTGGTCGAGCGCGGCCATGAAGTATTGAGCTTCAACCGCGGCCACTACCCGGCGCTGGCCGCGCTGGGCGTCGGCCAGATACGTGGCGATCTGGCCGATGCCAACGCCGTGCACCATGCCGCCGCCGGTGTCGATGCGGTGTTCCACAACGCCGCCAAGGCCGGCGCGTGGGGCAGCTATGACAGCTATTTCAACGCCAACGTCGTCGGCACCCGCAACGTGCTGGAAGCCTGCCGCGCGCACGGCATCGGCCGGCTGGTGTACACCTCCACGCCCAGCGTGACCCACCGCGCCACCCATCCGGTCGAAGGGCTGGGGGCGGACGAAGTGCCCTACGGCGAGAACTTCCAGGCGCCGTATGCCGCGACCAAGGCCATTGCCGAGCAGGAAGTGCTGGCCGCCAACGGTGCGGAGCTGGCAACGGTGGCGCTGCGTCCGCGGCTGATCTGGGGGCCGGGCGACCAGCAACTGGTGCCACGGTTGGCCGAACGCGCCCGCCAGGGTCGCCTGCGCTTCGTCGGCGACGGCCTGAACAAGGTGGACACCACCTACATCGACAACGCCGCGCAGGCGCATTTCGACGCCTTCGACCACTTGTCGGTGGGTGCGGCCTGCGCCGGCAAGGCGTATTTCATTTCCAATGGCGAACCCTTGCCGATGCGCGAGCTGCTCAATCGCCTGCTGCAAGCGGTGGGCGCGCCGGCGGTGGACAAGTCGATCAGCTTCAAGGCCGCCTACCGCATCGGCGCGGTCTGCGAAAAGGCCTGGCCGCTGCTGCGCCTGCGCGGCGAGCCGCCGATGACGCGCTTCCTCGCCGAACAACTGTGCACGCCGCACTGGTACTCGATGGAGCCTGCGCGGCGCGATTTCGGCTACGTGCCGAAGGTGTCGATTGCAGAAGGGCTGCGGCGTCTGGCGGCGGCGCACTGAGCGCGGCGGCCATCATCCGGCGCTCACGTTTCCGTCACCGTGCCACCACCGCGAATTGCTGAGCATGGAGTCCTGACTCTGCAACCGGGACATCCTCATGCTCCATTACGCCGTCGTGTTCTTCGTCATCGCCATCATTGCCGGCCTGCTGGGTTTTTCCGGCATTGCCGGCGCGGCCAGCAACATCGCCTGGATCCTGTTCGTGGTGTTCCTGATCCTTGCGGTGATCTCGTTGTTCCGCAAGAAGACCTGACCGGTCCGGCACATGGATATGAAGCGGCCCGCCCGGTTGCCCGGGCGGGCCGTCGTTGCCTGCGTGGCCGGCCGGCTCAGGCCAGGGTGATCGAACTGCGCAATGCCTTCCGGCTCAGGCCGGGGTGATCGAACTGCGCAATGCCTTGTCGGCGGCGTGGCGCTCCAGCGCCAGTTCGACCAGGCGCGTGATCAGCGACGTGTAGTCCAGCCCGCTGGCGCCCCACAGCTTGGGATACATGCTGATGCGGGTGAAGCCAGGCAGGGTGTTGATCTCGTTGATGACCACCTCGCCGGCAGGCGTGAGGAACACGTCCACCCGCGCCATGCCGGCGCAGTCCAGCGCCTGGTAGGCGCGGATGGCGATGGCGCGGATGCGCTCCTGCGCTTCGGCAGGAATATCGGCCGGGATCACCGTCTCGGCGCCGTTGGCGCTGATGTACTTGGTGTCGTAGGCATAGAAGTCGTCATGCACCACCACCTCGCCGCAGACGCTGGCCTCGGGCTGGTCGTTGCCCAGCACCGCACATTCGATCTCGCGGCCGACGATCGCCGATTCCACCAGCACCTTGTGGTCGAAGGACAGCGCCAGTGCCATCGCCGTATGGAACTCGTCGGCATCACGCACCTTGCTCACGCCCACCGACGAGCCCTGGTTGGCCGGCTTGACGAACAACGGCGTGCCCAACTGCGCGACCAGCGCGTGGTAGTCGGCCTTCGCTGCGCTGGCGTGGGTGAAGCACGCGCACGGCGCCACCGGCAGGTTGGCGTCGCGCAGCAGGCGCTTGGCCACGTCCTTGTCCATCGCCACCGCCGAGCCAAGCACCCCGGAGCCGACGAAGGGCAGGTTGGCCATGCGCAGCAGGCCCTGCAGCGAGCCGTCCTCGCCCAGTGTGCCGTGCACGATCGGGAACACCACGTCGATCTGCGCCAGCGCCGTGGCCGGGTCGGCGGGCACCAGTTGCGCCTGTTCACGGCCCGGCAGCACCGCCACCGCGTTGCCGGAGCGGTTCAGCGCGATCTTCGCCGGGTCGCTGGCGTTGAGCAGGAACTGCTGCGGGTCGCTCAGGTGCCAGTGCCCCTGTTTGTCGATGCCGATCAGGCTGACGTCGAAGCGCTCCTTGTCCAGCGCGTCGAGGATGTTCTTCGCCGACTGCAGCGAGACCTCGTGTTCGGCCGAACGACCGCCGAAGATGATGCCGACCCGGGTCTTGCCCATTGCCTGTTGCTCCTGCCGATTGCGTCGATGCGCATAGCATGGGGGGAAAGCCGAGAATGGGGAATGGGCTTGCCGGCTTGCCGTTGCCCGCATTCGGTAGAATGCCGCCCATGCCGCTTCTCCACTCGATTCCATCAGGCCGCTGGCGATGCGGATCGGCGTGGCCGCCCCTGCGCAGGCACGGGCCATGACGCCGCCATAACCCCTTTCGACCACAGGTTTTGCGCCACCCCCACCGGGGCGACCGGGGGCGGCTTTTCTTCACCGACGCATTGCAGGCCGGCTCGGCGTGCAAGGAGCCATCCATGTCAAGCACTTACCCGCTGCGCGAGCAGTGGTTCGGCAATGTCCGCCGCGACATCCTGTCCGGCACCCTCGTCGCGCTGGCGTTGATCCCGGAAGCCATTGCGTTCTCGATCATTGCCGGCGTCGACCCCAAGGTGGGCCTGTACGCCGCGTTCTGCATCGCGGTGACCACCGCCATTGCCGGTGGCCGGCCCGGCATGATTTCGGCGGCCACCGGGGCAATGGCGCTGGTGATGGTCGACCTGGTCAGGGACCACGGCGTGCAATACCTGTTTGCCGCCACCATCCTGGCCGGCCTGCTGCAACTGCTGGCCGCCGCATTGCGCCTGAACACCCTGATGCGTTTCGTCTCGCGTTCGGTGGTGGTGGGCTTCGTCAATGCGCTGGCGATCCTGATCTTTCTGGCGCAATTGCCGGAGCTGGTCGGCATGCCGTGGCCGGTTTATGCGGTTTGCGCGGCGGGCCTGGCCATCATCTACCTGTTGCCACGGCTGACCCGGGCGGTGCCGTCGCCGCTGGTGGCCATCGTGGTGCTGACGGTGGTGGTGGCGTGGCTGGGGCTGGACATCCGCACCGTCGGCGACATGGGCGAGCTGCCCGACACGCTGCCGGCCTTCCTGTTCCCGGACATCCCGTGGACGCTGGAAACGCTGCGCATCCTGTTGCCGGTGTCGGCGACGCTGGCGGTGGTGGGGTTGCTGGAGTCGCTGATGACCGCGCAGATCGTCGAGGACATGACCGATACGCCCAGCAACCGCCGCCGTGAATGCGCCGGGCAAGGCGCGGCGAACATCGTCGCCGGCCTGTTCGGGGGCATGGCCGGCTGCGCGATGATCGGCCAGTCCGTCATCAACGTGAGCAGCGGCGGCCGTGGCCGGTTGTCGTGCCTGGTGGCCGGCACGCTGTTGCTGCTGCTGGTGGTCTATGCCGCCGCCTGGGTGTCGATGATTCCGATGGCGGTGCTGGTGGCGGTGATGGTGATGGTCAGCATCGGCACCTTCCACTGGAAGAGCTTCCGCGAGCTCAAGACCCACCCCGGCAGCGCCAACCTGATCATGATCGGAACGGTCGTGGTGACTGTGGCCACGCATGACCTGGCCAAGGGCGTGCTGACCGGGGTGCTGCTGACCGCGTTGTCGTTCACCCGCCGGGTCAGCGCGATGCTGCGGGTCGGTGAGCACCTGCGCGAGGACGGTGCGCGCGTTCACGTCGTGCGCGGGCAGGTGTTCTTCGCCTCGGCCATCCAGTTCGCCGGCAGCTTCGATTACCTGCATGCGCCGGAAAAGGTCGTCATCGACGTCCGCCATGCCCATTTCTGGGACGCCAGCGCGGTGGCGGCGCTGGACCGGGTGGTGCTGAAGTTCCGCAAGCATGGCGCGAAGGTCGAGATCATTGGCCTGAACGAAGCCAGCCAGTCGCTGGTCGATCGGCTGGGCGCGCACGGTGCAGGGAACGCCGACGGCCAAGGCACGGGGCATTGACGTGCCGATGGGCCGGGCAATGCACCGTGCAAACAGCGTGCTTCGGTAGAATGCCGCCATGTCTGCCTCCCCTCTCGATTTCATCAAGCCGCTGGCCGGGCGCGCGCTGGAAATGGCGCTGAACCATGCATTGGCATTGGACCCGGATACCCGCACCGCGCTGGTCCCGCTCGATGGCCAGTGCATCACCCTGACCCTGGAATCGCCGCCGCTGGCGATGCAGATCGGGGTGGCCGGGCAACGGCTGACGGTGGGCCCGGTGGATGCCGCGCGCGAGCCCGACCTGGCAGTGCGCAGCACCTTGGGCGGGGTGCTGGCGCAGTTGCCATTCATGGCCAATGCGCGCCGCAGCGGCGTGATGCCGGGCGGGCGGGTGAAGGTGTCCGGCGATGCCGAGCTGGCGCGGCGCTTGCAGCAGTTGGCCACGCGCTTCGACCCGGATTGGCAGCAGCCGTTCGTCGCCGTGTTCGGCGAGGTACTGGGCGTGCAAGTGGCGCAGGGCCTGCGCACGGCGTTGTCGCAGGCCAGCCGCGGCGCGAAGGACCTGGCGCGCACCGCAGCCGAATACGTCACCGAGGAGTCGCGCGATGTAGTGCCGCGCGCCGAGCTGGATGCTTTTCACGATGACGTCGACGTGGTCCGCGACGACGTCGAGCGGATGGCCGCGCGGGTGGCACGGCTGCGCCAGCGCAACGGGGGCCGGGCATGAAGGCGCTGCGCGCGATGTTCCGCGCCAATCGCATTGGCCGGGTGATCCTGCGCTACCGGCTCGACGCCCTGCTCGAAGGCACCGCGGTCGAGCGCTGGCTGCGGCTGGCCAAGCCGTTCGTGCCGCGTGCGCATGGCGACATCGCCAGCCTGTCGCGCGGTGCGCGCTTGCGGCTGGCGTTGCAGGAACTGGGGCCGATCTTCGTCAAGTTCGGGCAGATACTTTCGACCCGCCGCGACCTGGTGCCGCCGGACGTCGCCGCCGAGCTGACCCTGTTGCAGGACCGGGTACAACCGTTCGACGGCGAGCATGCATTGCGGATCGTCGAACAGGCGCTGGGCCTGCCGATCACCGAAGCCTTCGCCACGTTCGACACCACGCCGCTGGCCTCGGCCTCGATCGCGCAGGTGCACGAGGCGACCTTGAACGATGGCCGGAAAGTGGTGGTCAAGGTGCTGCGCCCGGACATCGAGCGGCAGATTGCCGGCGACATCGCCCTGCTCAAGTCGCTGGCCGCGCTGGTCGAGCGCACCCATCCGCGCGCTGACAAGATCCGCCCGCGTGAAATCGTCGCCGAAATCGAAACCACCCTGGCCGCCGAGCTGGATTTGCAGCGCGAAGGCGCCAACGCCAGCGTGCTGCGCCGCTTCTGGCAGGATTCCGACGACCTGTACGTGCCGGAAGTGATCTGGAGCCACACCGCCGAGCGCGCACTGACGCTGGAACGGGTGTGGGGCATTCCGTCGGACGACATCGCCGCGCTGGACGCGGCCGGCATCGACCGCAAGGCACTTGCCGCCAAGGGCGTGCGCGTGTTCTACACCCAGGTGTTCCGCGACAACTTCTTCCACGCCGATGCCCACGCCGGCAACATCTGGGTTGATACCGACCCGGTGCGGCGCGGCAACCCGCGCTTCATCGCACTGGATTTCGGCATCATGGGCCAGCTCTCGGAACAGGACCAGTTCTACCTGGCCGAGAACTTCATGGCCATCTTCAACCGCGACTACCGGCGCATCGCCGAACTGCACCTGCAGGCGCAATGGATGCCGGCAACGGTGCGTATCGATGAACTGGAGGCTGCGGTGCGCGCGGTGTGCGAGCCGTACTTCACCCGGCCCCTGTCACAGATTTCGCTGGCCGAGGTGCTGGTCAAGCTGTTCCGTACCGCGCAGCGCTATCAACTGACCCTGCAGCCGCAACTGATCCTGCTGCAGAAAACCCTGCTGAACATCGAAGGCGTCGGCCGCCAGCTCGACCCGCAACTGGACATCTGGGCGGTGGCCAAGCCGGTACTCGAACGCATCCTGCGCGAGCGCTACAGCCCACGTCGCGCGTTGAAGGAACTCGGCAAGCGCCTGCCGGAAATCATGACCCAGGCACCGGACATGCCGGCGCTGCTGCACGGCTGGTTGAGCCAGCAGGTGCAGGGCAAACACGAGTTGGCGATGCGCTCGCAGGACATCGTCAACCTCGACACCACGCTAAAGCGCCTGCAACGGCGCATGGTCACCGCAGTGGGCGGCGCGGGGTTGCTGGTGGTCGCCGCGCTGTTGCACGGACTGCATGCCAGTGGCCCGCAACTGGCCTCGATGCCGCTGTGGTCGTGGATCTGCGGTGGCGTGGGCATGGTTGCGCTGGCCTCGGCCTGGCTGCGTCGATGAGTGAAGCCCTCTTGAAGCGCCGCCATCGTCATGACCAGACATGCGTCTGTTGAAAGCCCCGCGAAGGCGGGAACCGCTCTGAAAAACTTTCCGATGCGCCCTGAAATGGAGAACACCGTCGAAGCGGAAGTCGTTCTTGAACCGCTGCCGCTGCTGTATGAAGACCAATGGCTGGCCGTGGTCAACAAACCTGCCGGGCTGATGGTCCACGACAGCAAGCTGGCCCGTGGCGAGGACGACTTCCTCGCCGACCGCTTGCGCGAACAACTGGGGCGGCCGATCTTCCTCGTCCACCGGCTGGACCGCGCCACCAGCGGCTGCCTGTTGCTGGCCTTCGACCGCGACAGCGCCAGCGCGCTGGGCAAGGCGCTGATGGGTGGCGAAGTCGAAAAGGATTATCTGGCCGTCTGCCGTGGCTGGCCGGCGGAAGATGCCTTCACCGTTGACCATGAGCTGGACGGCGGCCCCGGCAAGCCGGTCAAGAAACAGGCGATCACCCACTTCCAGAAATTGCGCGAGGGTGAGCTGCCGATACCGTCCAACGGTTTTGAAACCTCGCGCTACGCACTGCTGCGCTGCCAGCCGCAGACCGGTCGTTTCCGCCAGATCAGGCGGCACCTGAAGCACGTGTTCCATCACCTGATTGGCGACACCAGCCACGGCGATGGTCGCCACAACCGCAGCTTCCGCATGCAGGGCGTGCACCGCATGCTGCTGCACGCGCAAAGGCTGGCGTTCCCGCATCCGCAGGATGGGCGGCGTATCGAAGTGATTGCGCCATTGGACCGCCAGTTCCAACGCGCCTGCGACCTGTTCGGCTGGTAGGGGCTACGCCCCGACGCCATCCGCGCTGAACATTACGTGCTGGCGGGGTTTCAGGCGGTTTGCAACGCCGCCAGCACGATCAGCGCCAGCGCACAGGCGAAGCCGCCCAGCCACGCCGCGCTGCGCAGTGGCGGCTTGTCGGCAAGGTAGAACAGGCCGTGCAGGATGCGGAAGGCGATGAAGATGCCGGCCAGCAGGTTGATCGTTTGTGCCTGCACCCCGGCCAGTTGCGCCAGCACCACGCCGGCGGCGAAGGGGGCGAATGCCTCGAAGGCATTCAGGTGCGCGGCATGGGCGCGTTGCACCAGATAGTTGTCGCTCCTGGCCGCCCACGCGCGCGGGTTGCGGTTGTTGTAGCCGGGGCGGGCCTTGGCGATGACCACCCAGACGTAAGGCAGCAGCGCGGCAACCAGCACGCACCAATAGGCGATCGACATGGCCAGCTCCTTGCGGGAAAGCGGCCAGCCTAGCCGAAAGCTCCGCCCGGCGTCGCGCACTGGCCGCTCCCGGTACGAGGCAATGGCCTGCCGATACAATCGGCGGCCATGAGCAGCACGCAACTGACCATCGATGCCACGCTGGCGATACCAGAAACGGAGATCGTCGAGCGTTTCGTGCGCGCTTCCGGCGCCGGCGGGCAGAACGTCAACAAAGTCTCCACTGCGGTGGAGTTGCGTTTCGACATCGCCGGCTCGCCATCGCTGCCGGACCCGCTGCGCGAGCGACTGCTGGCGCGCCGCGACCGGCGCTTGACCGACGAAGGCGTGCTGGTGATCGATGCACAACGTTTCCGCACCCAGGACCGCAACCGCCAGGATGCGCGCGAGCGGCTGGTCAGTTTCATCCAGGCGGGCATGAGCGTGCCCAGGAAACGGGTGGCGACCAAGCCGACCTACGGCTCCAAACTGCGCCGGCTGGACGAGAAAAAGGGGCGCGCGCAGATCAAGCGCGGGCGTTCGCAACGCAACTGGGAGTAACGCTTGGACAACGCAGCATTGCACCGCCTGCCGGTGACGCCGCCGGTTCCGCCCAACGTACCGCGCGGCCGTTCCGGCGCATTCGGCCGCTGGCTCGGGCGCAGCGTGCTGCGCCTGGGCGGCTGGCGCGTGGCCGGGCCGCTGCCGGACCTGCGCAAGGCGGTGGTGATTGCCGCGCCGCACTCGTCCAACTGGGACGGCATCTGGGGGTTGGCGGCCAAGCTGGCGCTGGGCGTGGAGGCGCGCATCCTCGGCAAGGACAAGCTGTTCTGGTGGCCGCTGGGCGCGGTGCTGCGCAGCTTCGGCGTGGTGCCGCTGGACCGCAGCTCGCCGCAGGGCACGGTGGGGCAGGCGGTGGCGATGATCCGGGATAACGAGCGCATCTGGTTCGCGCTGGCGCCGGAAGGCACGCGCAAGCCGGTGAAAGAGTGGAAGAGCGGTTTCATCCGCATCGCGCGCATGGCGCAGGTGCCGATCGTGCCAGTGTATTTCCACTACCCGGAGCGGGTCATCGGTTTCGGCGAGCCCTTCCATACCAGCGGCGACGATATCGCCGACATGGCCGCGATCCGCCAGTGGTATCGGCCGTGGGCGGGTCGCAACCGCGGCACGGTGTAGGCGATGGGTATTGCGCTGATCTGGTTGCGTGACGACCTGCGTCTGAACGACCAGCCGGCCCTGCGCGCGGCGCTGGAGCGCGGCCTGCGGCCCGTGCCGGTTTACATCCATGCGCCGGAGGAAGAGGGCGCATGGGCGCCGGGCGGCGCATCGCTGGCGTGGCGCCGGCGTTCGCTGGCTGCACTGGCGGGTGCGCTGCAACGTCGTGGTTCGCGCCTGTTGCTGTCGCGCGGGCCCACGCTCGCCACCTTGCAGGCGCTGGCCGCGCACACCGGTGCCGAAGCGGTGTTGTGGACGCGGCGTTACGAACCGGCCAGCGAACAACGTGACGCGCACATCAAGCGCAGCCTGCGCCAGGTGGGCCTGCATGCGGAGAGCTTCAACGGTGCGCTGCTGTTCGAGCCGTGGGAGTTGGCGACCCGGCAGGGCGATCCGTACCGCGTGTTCACCCCGTTCTGGAAATCGGCGCGTGCGCATTGGCGTGCGCCGGTCACGTGGGATGCGCCGGCACGCCTGCCTGCGCTGGATGACGTGAACCTGCCCGCGGGCGAGCATCTGGACGACCTGCTGCCTGCGCCGCTGCCTGCGTGGGACGCCGGCTTCTGGCAGCGCTTCACGCCCGGTGAGGAGGGTGCGCGTGCGGCCTTGCAGGCCTTTGTCGACGGTGCCGTGCAGGGTTACGCACAGGGCCGCGATTTTGTCGCAGAAGCCGGCACCTCGCGGCTGTCGCCGCATCTGCATCATGGCGAACTGTCGGTGCGGCGTGTCGTTGCGATGGTGTTGGCTGCCGGCGACCGCATTGCCGAGGCCGACCGTGACCGCTTCCTTGCCGAACTGGGTTGGCGCGAATTTGCCCATCACGTGCTGCACCACTATCCACAAACGCCCGACCACAACCTTGACCCGCGCTTCGACGATTTCCCGTGGGCCACAGCGGATGCCGCGCTGCTGGATGCGTGGCAGCAGGGCCGCACCGGCGTGCCCATTGTCGATGCCGGCATGCGCGAGCTGTGGCACACCGGTTGGATGCACAACCGCGTGCGCATGGTGGTGGCCAGTTGGCTGACCAAGCACCTGCGCCAGCACTGGCGGCACGGCGCGTGCTGGTTCTGGGACACGCTGGTGGATGCAGACCTGGCCAACAACACCCTGGGTTGGCAGTGGACGGCGGGCACCGGGGCCGATGCAGCGCCGTATTTCCGCGTGTTCAACCCGGTCAGCCAGGCGCGGAAATTCGACCCGGACGGCGGCTACATCGCGCGCTGGGTGCCGGAACTGGCGGCCTTGCCACTGCCTGCGCGCTTTGCACCGTGGGAACACCCGGAGCTGGCGCGCCGGTTGGCGCCGGGGTATCCGCCACGCCCGCAGGTGGAATTGGCCGCTGGCCGCGCCGACGCCTTGGCCGCCTTCGCCAGCATGCGCCGGCCTGCAATGCAGGCGTGAGGCAAACCGCAGTGGAATTGTCCCGGCGGTGCCACATCACACCCACGCCGCGTCTGCAAAAACCGCCACCATCGGCACATGTCGGTAGTGGCGCGAAGGAGTAGGGTTTGCGGCTTCATCGCAGCCCGCAGGAGCACCTTTCATGTCGCGCACCGTCATTCTGGCCGCCGCCATCAGCCTTGCGCTGGCGGCCTGTTCCGGCAAGGAGTCCACCACGCCCGTGAGCACCAACGACACCGCCGCCCAGCCGGGCGAGGCCTCGACCAACCCGTTGCTGGTTGCCAGCACGCTGCCGTTCCAGGCGCCCGCCTTCGACAAGATCAAGGACAGCCACTACCTGCCGGCGTTCGAGGAAGGCATGCGCCAGCAGCTGGCCGAGATCAAGCAGATCACCGATAGCGCCGAGCCGGCGACCTTCGACAACACCTTGCTGGCGCTGGAGAAGTCCGGCGCCATTCTCGACCGCACCAGCCGCGCGTTCTTCGGCGTGGCGCAGGCCGACATCAACCCGGAGCGGCAGAAGATCCAGGAAGAGGTGATCCCGAAGCTGGCCGCGCACAGCGACGCGATCTACCTCGACCCCAAACTGTTCGCGCGGGTGAAGGCGGTGTACGAAGGCCGCGCCGAGGCCGGGCTGGACGCCGAGCAGCTGCGCGTGGTCGAGGAAACCTGGAAGGGTTTCATCAAGGCCGGTGCACAGCTGAGCGATGCCGACAAGGAAACGCTGAAGAAGTACAACGCCGAGGAAGCCACGCTCGCCAACGACTTCCACAACAAGCTGGTCGCGGCCACCGCCGCCGGCGCGGTGGTGGTGGACGACAAGGCGCAACTGGCCGGCTTGAGCGATGGCGACATCGCTTCGGCGGCGGAAGATGCCAAGGGTCGCAAGCTTGACGGAAAATGGGTGCTGGCATTGCAGAACACCACCCAGCAGCCGGTGCTGATGTCGCTGCAGGACCGCGCGCTGCGTGCCAAGGTGCTGGCCGCGTCGGAAACCCGCACTGAACAGAGCGACGCCAACGACACCCGCAAGATCATCCAGCGCCTGGCGCAGCTGCGCGCGGCCAAGGCCAAGCTGCTGGGCTTCCCGAACTACGCCGCCTACAACCTCGGCGACCAGATGGCGCAGACCCCGGCCAACGCGCTGAAGCTGCTGACCGACACGGTGCCGGCGGCCACTGCCAAGGCGCGCGGCGAGCTGGCCGAAATCCAGAAGGTAGTCGACGCCCAGAACGGCGGCTTCACCGCCAGCGCATCGGATTGGGATTTCTACGCCGAGCAGGTGCGCAAGGCCAAGTACGACCTCGACGAGTCGCAGATCAAGCCGTACTTCGAGATGGACAATGTGCTGCAAAACGGCGTGTTCTACGCCGCCAACCAGCTCTATGGCATCAGCTTCAAGGAACGCAACGACATCCCGGTCTACCACCCGGACGTGCGCGTGTTCGAGGTGACCGATGCCGACGGCCAGCCGCTGGCGCTGTTCTACGCCGACTTCTTCAAGCGTGACAGCAAGAGTGGCGGCGCGTGGATGGACGTATTCGTCGAACAGGATGGCCTGGCCGGCACCAAGCCGGTGGTCTACAACGTGTGCAACTTCACCAAGCCCGCCGCCGGCCAGCCGGCGCTGTTGAGCTGGGATGACGTGACCACGATGTTCCACGAGTTCGGCCACGCCCTGCACGGCATGTTCTCGAACACGAAGTACCCGAGCGTGGCCGGCACCGGCGTACCACGCGATTTCGTCGAGTTCCCGTCGCAGTTCAACGAGCACTGGGCCTCGGACCCGAAGGTGTTCGCCAATTACGCCAAGCACTACCAGAGCAAGGAGGCGATGCCGCAGGCGCTGGTGGACAAGATTGCCAAGGCCAAGACCTTCAACCAAGGCTACGCCACCACCGAATACCTGTCGGCGGCGCTGCTGGACCTGGCCTGGCATACGCAGGGCGCGGATGCGCCGTTGCAGGACGTGGATGCGTTCGAGGCCGACGCGCTCAAGCGCTTCAAGGTTGATCTGGCGCAGGTGCCGCCGCGTTACCGCAGCAGCTACTTCGACCACATCTGGGGCGGTGGTTATTCGGCTGGTTACTACGCCTATTTCTGGGCGGAAATGATCGACCACGACGCCTTCGAGTGGTTCAAGGAGCACGGTGGCCTGACCCGCGAGAACGGGCAGGTGTTCCGCGACCGGATCCTGTCCATCGGCAACACCCGCGACCTCGCCACCGCCTACCGCGAGTTCCGCGGCAAGGACCCGAGCGTGGAGCCGCTGTTGAAGAACCGCGGGCTGAAGTAAGCGCCACACCACGGAACGGGAGGGGTAAGCCTCCCGTTCTTCATCGGCCCGCCACGCGGCGCATGGCGGGCCGATGAAGAGACCGTCACCCCGTGTCTTAAGGGCCATGTTGCGGCCGTGGGCAGCGTCTATGCTCTGCCGGTCCCACCCGATTGCAGGATGCTCTGTGTGCCTTGAGCCATTGCCCAAGCCGTCATCGTCCAGCCTGTTGAAATCACGCGCATGGCGTTGGCTCGCATGCCTGTGGCTGGTCTGTGCATGCGGGTTCGCCACGGTGGCAGTGGCGGCGGACGAACCGGCCGCGGAGTCCTCACGGCCGCAGGTGCTGGTGCTGCTGTCCTACCATCCCGGCTTCAGCTGGGAGGAGCGCATCCTCGACGGCCTGCGCGAGTGGGGCGGGGCCGGCGAGCGACCGGTGTTCCATGTCGAATGGATGGACGCCAAGCGCCATCCCGACGCCGCGCAGCGCCAGCGCCTGACCGATTACCTCGGCGGGAAGTACGCCGGCCAGCGCTTCGACCTGATCGCCACCGTGGACGACGATGCGCTGGCCTTCGTCATGCAGCACGCAGCCCTGTTCGGCGACACCCCGGTGGTGTTCAGCGGCCTCAATGCCGCGCCGGAACCGATCATCGGCACGCGCAGCAACGTCACCGGCATCCTTGAACGCTTCGACCTCACCCGCACCCTGGACATTGCGCTGAAGCTGCACCCGCACACCCGGCGGCTGCTGTTCATTACCCCCGACGACGACAACGGCGCGGCCTTGCGCGATACCGTCGATGCGGCGCTGGCACACTTGCCCGGTCACCCCGAGGCCGAGCACTGGCGAACGGCATGGCTGGAACCGCTGGCGCCACGGTTGCCGCAGCTATCAGGCGACACTCTGGTCTTCACCCTCGGCAGCCTGCCGGTGCGTGCCGGCGAGCTGCCGCTGGAACCGGAACTTGTGCCGGCCTGGCTGCGCGCGCGTACCGGGTTGCCGGTATACAGCGACCTGGATACGGCGGTGGGCCACGGTGCAGTCGGCGGCTACATGAACAGTGGTCTGGAAACCGGCCGCCTGCAGGCGGCGCTGGCGCGGCGGGTGCTGGCCGGCGAGGCCGCCGGCAGCATCCCGCTGGTACGCGAAACACCGCTGGCGCTGCTGTTCGACAATGTGGAACTGCGCCGGCTGGGCGTGGACATGAGCAGTCTTCCCGCCGGCAGCAAACGGATCAACGCGCCGCCAACGATCTTCGACCGCCAATACCGCGCACAGTTGCTGGCCATCGTCGCGGTCGTGCTGGTGTTGCTGCTGGTGGTGGTCGGGCTGGTGGTGCGCAACCGCATGCAGGCCGCGCGCCAGCGCGCGCTGCACCACCAGGCCACGCACGACGAGTTGACCGGCCTGCGCAACCGCAACGGCCTGGCCGAGCGACTGCAGGCGCTGCCGCAGGCCGCCGCCGAGGACGAGCGGGTGGCGTTGGTGATGCTCGGCCTGAACCGCTTCAAGCTGGTCAACGACACCTATGGCCATGCCTTCGGCGACAAGGTGCTGGTGGCGGTGGCCGGGCGTCTGCGGCAGTGCTGCGGCGAGCGGGAAACGCTGGTGCGGTTCAGCGGCGATGCCTTCGTCATCATGGCCCGGCTGCCGGACGCGGCCGGCCTGCAGCGGCTGCACGCGCTGTGCGATGCCCTGTTCCAGCAGCCGTTCCTGATCAACGGCCGGCGCATCCCCATCACCGCGGCCTTCGGCCTGGGTTCCTCGCCGCTGCACGGGCTGGTCCCCGGCAGCCTGCTGCGCGAGGCCGACGCCGCCATGTACGAGGCCAAGCGCAACCGCGGCGCGGGGCTGGTGGTCTTCGACCGCGGCATCCACGAGCGCGTCGCGCGCCAGTTCCGGATCGAGGCCAGCCTGCCTGAGGCGATCGAGCACGGCCAGATCGAGGTGCACTACCAGCCCATCCACGACATCCAGCGCGGCTGCGTCGCCGGCTACGAGGCGCTGGCGCGCTGGCGGCACCCCGAGCTGGGCTGGATCCCGCCGCCGGAATTCGTGCGCGCCGCGGTCGAGACCGGCCACATCGGCGCGCTCACCCGCTGCATCCTGCGCAGCGCCTGCCAGGCCTTCCGGCCGCACCTGGACCACCCGTGCCGCCCCTACCTGGCGGTGAACGTCTCGGTCAGCGACATCTACGCCAGCGATTTTCCCGCGCAACTGGCGCAGGTGCTGGCCGAGGTCGGCATGCCGCCGCAGCGCTTGGTGCTGGAAGTGACCGAGGACATGCTGTTGGGCGACCAGCAGCACGTGGCCGCGGTGCTGGAGCAACTGCGCGGGCAGGGCGTGCGCATCGCCATCGACGATTTCGGTACCGGCTATTCGTCGATGGGCTACCTGTCCAACTACCAGGTCAACCTGATCAAGATCGACCAATCCTTCGTGCATCGCATCCTCGACAGCCCCCCGGACCGCAAGATCGTGCGCGCCATCGTCTCGATGGCCAGCGACCTGGAACTGGACGTGGTGGTCGAGGGCGTGGAAACCGAAGCGCAGATCGAACTGCTGCGTGAGCTGGGTTGCCGCCTGCTGCAGGGCTACGTCTTCAGCCGCCCGCGCCCGGCGGCGGAGTGGGCGGCCGCCGATTGCGGCACGCTTTCGTAGGTGCCGGGCTTGCCCCGGCACCTATCGTTCGCTCCGAGGGTCATTTCCTTGGAGTGGCATGGGAGCAGCGATGGAAGTGTTGCTAGTAGCGCCAGGTTTCCTGCGTCAGCTTGGGCCATGCGTCGCGGTTGCCAACATCTCCATCGTCGAGGCCAGGATGGCGGTGGGGTCGGTTCCCAGCGCCAGGCACACTTCGGCGAACTCGATGACGTCCAGCCGCCGGCTGCCGCTTTCCATCAGGCTGACCCATTGCTGGTTGCGGCCAAGCGCCAGCGCCAGCGAGGTCTGCGACAGCCCGGCTGCTTCCCGGGCCTCCCGCAGCCGGCTTACCACTTGCCGGTATTCCTCGCGATGGATTGTCTTGGTCATGACCGTCTTGCCACAGGACGGGCATGACGTTATTGACGCCACACGATTACATGAAATTAATGTATTTTATGAGTGAAATGTGTTGCGCGATGGCTGCGGCAGGGCTGAACGAATTGCCGGCCACGACAGCGGTTTCAGGGCAAAAAGATGCCGCACGCAACGCCGGCTCCTGAGGGCGTGGAGGGGTAATGGGCATGTACGCATGTATGCAAACCATCGCGGCAATCGGCTCTGCCATTGCTGCGGTTGCTGCCGTGTGGGTGGCGCGGAGCGCTTTCGCGTTCCAGAAAAATGCGCTGCTGAAAAAGACGAGTGTCGAGCTGATGCAGCAGCTCATGCAGCAGCTTTTCTCCCTGAAATCGCTTGCCGGGAAAACTGCATTGGGCATGGCCGATGACGAATTCCTCGGGTTGGGGCAGCGCATCGTGGATGCGCGGGAGGGCATCAGGGCGCTTGAATCCATGCTGTCACCCCACTCAGCGACAAGCTTGACAGAGCTTCGGGATGCGTTGGACGGCATGAAGGAGGAGGACTTCCACGCACCTGCTGACGGCAGGCCACGCCATCGCGTTGTCCAACGTCTGGACAGTGCGGTCAGCGCATTGCAACGCATCCACCGCATGGAGATGAGATGAACACGAACAAGACCTGCCTGCTCGCAATCGTTGTCGTACTCGCCGGTTCTGCTGCCCCGGCTCATGCCGCACGCAAGCCGAAAGCCATCAGCCTCCGGGAGGCAATGGCGTTCGAGCACTCCTTGCAGGCCCGCGCATCAACCCCGCTCGTGCAACCGGAGGTGTTGTACGTGCAGCCCGTCAACAAGCGCGAACCTTGCCAGTTGCCCACGAGCCGGGATCAGCTTGATCGCCCGAACTTCCGCGCGTACTGGGATGGCGAGTGCAAGAACGGCTTTGCCTTCGGCCTGGGCCGGGACATTGCCATTTCCGACACCCATCACATGGAGGAAATCACCGTTCACGATGGTGCGGGTGGTATTGGATTGCGACCGCACGTCGGTTACGACCATGTAGCCAAACACGTGAGCTACGCGATGCTTGGCAGTCAGCCTCCCGCCGGGGTTTGGCTCCAGGAGACCATGGACAATGCACCCGCCGGACTCCAGCAATATCAGGAATTGACGGTGACGGATGAGTCCGGGAGGGCACAGATTGCGGTGACCTATTCATTCAATCCGGTGCGGTTTTATGTGAGCACCGAGGGCAATGTGGCGTGGAAGTTCACCGATTACTCCGCAGTGCCGGTGATGGGGCCAACTGCACCGCGTTTCACCATGGAGGTGCTGGACAGCCAGACCAAGGTCCCGGGTGGGGTGGCAGTGGGTTATCTGGCCAATGGCGAAGAGCGCCATGTCAGGTATGTCAATGGCGTGACGCAACCGGTGCGGCTGCCGGCTGATTACGTCAATCACCTCAGGGCCAAGTATCAGGAGGTGCTCAATGCCACCTCGCGTGCCAGTGCTGATCTTCAGCGTGCACAGCAGATCGAGCGCGAATACCTGTTCAAGGCCTGCAACGGCAAGAGCGGCATCAATGGCTTGGATACTGCGACCTATACCAAGATCTGCACTTGGCGCGATCAATTCAAGGAGGCCTACGCAACCGCTTCGGCCCAGTACCAGCGGCAGCTCGAAGACATGAGGCAGCAAGCGACCAATGCCGAACAGCAGCGCCTGATCCAGAACCAGATCGCGATGCAGCAGCAGATGCTGCAACAACAGCAGGATCAGCAGCGTTGGAACGAGTTGAACCAGTCGAGCCAGCAACTTCAGCAGCGCACCCAGCAGATCATGCAGGGCGTGAACAGTTGGCAGGCGCCACAAGTCCAGCCCATTGCGCCGGTCGGCGGGAACCGGGTGACGTGCACCACGGTTGGCCGCATCACCACTTGCCGCTGATTGCCGTCGCGGCAGGGATGCAGGTCATGAACCGCGCCGATGGCTTCAGCCGCCCGCGCCCGGCGGCGGCACGCTTTCGTAGGTTCCGGGCTTGCCCGGCACGGGTTTTGCCGGGAAGGCTTCATGCGGGGCAAGCCCCGCATCTATGGGGTCCATTGGCGGCTTCAGCGCTCCGAATGCCCGGTGTCGTCGTACTGGCGCGGGGCGAACAGATCCGGGCGGATCAGTTCGATGAAGGCGCGCGCCTGCGGTGACAACACCTTGCCGCGGCGTACCGTCACCCCGTAGCTGCGCGTGGGGAAGTAGCGCGCCATCGGGCGGATCGCCAGCCGCTCGCGGTCGCCATCGTTGAGGCACAGCGCAGGAACGATGGAGATGCCCATGTCCATCGCCACGTATTGCTTGATGACCTCCCAGCCGCCCACTTCCAGTGCCACGCTGTAGGGCACGCGGTGGCGCTGGAACACCAGGTCCACCAGCCGCCAGGTGATCTGCCGTTTCGGTGGCAGGATCAGCGGCCACGGCGACAGATCTTCCAGCGTCAGTTCCGGCTTGGCGGCCAGCAGGTGCCGGTGCGGGACGATCAGCACCTGCTCGAAGTCGTAGACCGGCGCGTAGCTGAGGTCGGCCGGCACGTCCATCATCGAGCCGACGGCGAGGTCGGCGGCGTCGCTGCGCAGCAGCTCGTTGCCGTCGGCGCTGATGGCGTCGTGCAGGGCCAGCCGCACCTCGGGATGGTGGCGGCGGAAGTCTTCGACGATTTTCGGCAGCAGGTAGAGGATGGTCGAGGAGTTGGCGGCAATGGTCAGTTCGCCGGCATCCAGCCCGCGCACCTTGTCGCGGAAGCCGGCCTCCAGCCCGTCCAGGCTCTCCACCAGCGGTTGCGCCATTTCGTACAGCAATTGGCCCTCGCGGCTGGGCACCAGGCGCCGCCCGCTGCGCTCGAACAACACCACCCCCAGCTCCCGTTCCAGCGCCTGCAACTGCAAGCTCACCGCCGGTTGGCTGACGAAAAGCGCCTCGGCGGCACGCGAAACCGAGCCCAACCGCACCGTCTGGCAGAACGCGCGCAGCGGTTTTAGCCGGTCGGATTTGTAGGAAAAACGCGGATTTACGGGTGTTTTTCGATTCATTGAAAGCAACTATTAGCACAATTTATGTATTTCATTGCTAAAACTGCATTGCCGAATAATTGATTGCGCAGGCAGGGTGGAGTCCCCCGACAAACGCAGGGTTCCGCCATGTCCGCCGTCGCCTCCGCCATTCCCGCCACCCACGCCGCCACCCAGGCGGTTCGCCCGACGCCGGGCATCACCGTGACCGAGCGGCTCGCCGGCCAGTCGGCGCTGCTGCCGGCCGGGGTGCTGGCGCTGCTGGTGTCGCTGCACCGTGCGGTGGAGCCGGAACGGCAGGCGCGGCTGGCCGCACGCCGGCAGCGGCAGGCGTTCTTCGACGCCGGTGGGTTGCCGGATTTCCGTGTCGACACCGCCGCCATCCGCGAAGGTGACTGGCAGGTGGCGCCGATTCCGGCTGCGCTGGCCGACCGCCGGGTCGAGATCACCGGTCCGACCGATCCGAAGATGGTCATCAATGCGCTGAACTCCGGCGCCAAGGTGTTCATGGCCGACTTCGAGGATTCGACCTCGCCGACCTGGCGCAACCTGCTGGCCGGGCAGCAGGTGCTGTCCGCCGCGGTGCGCGGTGATCTGGATTACACCGCAGCCAATGGCAAGCACTACGCGCTGCGCCCGTATGACGAACAGGCGGTGCTGATCGTGCGCCCGCGCGGCTGGCACCTGGACGAGAAGCACGTGCGGGTCGATGGCCAGCCGATTGCCGGCGGCCTGTTCGACGCGGCGGTGTTTGCCTTCCACAATGCCCGCACGCTGATGCGCAAGCAGCGTGGCCCGTACTTCTACCTGCCCAAGTTGCAGTCGATGGAGGAGGCCGCGCTGTGGGAAGTCGCGCTGTCGCACATCGAAGGCATGCTGGGTTTGCCGCACGGGCAGATCAAGGTCACGGTGCTGATCGAGACGCTGCCGGCGGTGTTCGAGATGGACGAGATCCTGCACGCGCTGAAGGACCGCATCGTCGGCCTGAACTGCGGCCGCTGGGACTACATTTTTTCCTACCTCAAGACCTTCCGCCGCCACCCCGACAAGGTGCTGCCCGAGCGCGGCCAGGTGACGATGACGCAGCCATTCCTGAAGGCGTATTCGGAACTGCTGATCCAGACCTGCCACAAGCGCGGCGCCCATGCGATGGGCGGCATGGCGGCGCAGATTCCGATCAACCACGATGCTGCCGCCAACGAGCAGGCGATGGCGCGGGTGCGCGCGGACAAGCTGCGCGAGGTCAGCGCCGGCCACGACGGCACCTGGGTCGCACATCCGGCGCTGATTGCGGTGGCACGCACCATCTTCGACGAGCACATGCCCGCGCCGCACCAGCACGACGTGCTGCGCCGTGACGTGCAGGTCAGCCGCGACGATTTGATCGCCCCGTGCACCGGCACCATCACCCGGGCAGGCTTCGAGAACAACGTCGAAGTGTGCGTGCGCTACATGGCTGCGTGGCTGGACGGCAACGGCTGCGTGCCGATCCACAACCTGATGGAAGACGCGGCCACCGCCGAGATCAGCCGCAGCCAGTTGTGGCAATGGCTGCACGCCGGCAACCAGCACCTGGACGACGGCACCGCGATCGACTTCGCCCTGTTCGACGCCAGCCTGCGCGCGCTGCCGGCCCGGCTGGGCGACACCTCGGCGTTGCCCGGCGGCGCCCGCATCGCGCAGGCCATCACCCTGCTTGATGAACTCAGCCATGCCGACGAACTGGTCGAGTTCCTGACCCTGCCCGCTTACCGGCAGATCGACTGACCCCACCCCAACCCGAAACCTGCGCCACCCCAATCCCACTGGAGAACCCCCATGAGCAAGCTGCCGACCGCCGAACAGATCCAGCACGACTGGGACACCAACCCGCGCTGGAAGGGCGTCACCCGCAACTACACCGTCGCCGACGTCGTGCGCCTGCGCGGCACCGTGCACGTCGAGCATTCGCTGGCGCGTCTGGGCGCGGAAAAGCTGTGGAATTACCTGCACGAAAAGGACTTCGTCAATGCCCTCGGCGCGCTGACCGGCAACCAGGCCATGCAGCAGGTCAAGGCCGGCCTCAATGCCATCTACCTGTCCGGCTGGCAGGTCGCCGCCGACGCCAACCTGGCCGGGCAGATGTACCCGGACCAGTCGCTGTACCCGGCCGACTCGGTGCCGGCAGTAGTCAAGCGCATCAACAACACCCTGCTGCGCGCCGACCAGTTGCACCACGCCGAGGGCAAGGAGGAGATCGACTTCCTGCAGCCCATCGTGGCCGACGCCGAGGCCGGCTTCGGGGGCGTGCTCAACGCCTTCGAGCTGATGAAGGCGATGATCGAGGCCGGTGCCGCCGGGGTGCATTTCGAGGACCAGTTGGCCGCAGTGAAGAAGTGCGGGCACATGGGCGGCAAGGTGCTGGTGCCGACCCGCGAGGCGATCGAGAAGCTCAACGCCGCGCGGCTGGCCGCCGACGTGCTGGGCGTGCCGACCTTGCTGGTGGCACGTACCGATGCGGAAGCGGCCGACCTGCTGACCAGCGACATCGACGGCAACGACCAACCGTTCACCACCGGCGAGCGCACGGTCGAGGGCTTCTTCAAGACCCGCAATGGTCTGGATCAGGCCATCAGCCGCGGTCTGGCCTACGCGCCCTACGCCGACCTGGTGTGGTGCGAAACCGGCAAGCCGGACCTGGAGTTCGCGCGCAAGTTCGCCGAGGCCATCCACGCCAAATACCCCGGCAAACTGCTGGCCTACAACTGCTCGCCGAGCTTCAACTGGAAGAAGAACCTGGACGACGCCACCATCGCCAAATTCCAGAAGGAAATCGCGTCCTACGGCTACAAGTTCCAGTTCATCACCCTGGCCGGCTTCCACGCCCTGAACTACTCGATGTTCAATCTGGCCCACGGCTACGCGCGCCGGCAGATGAGCGCCTTCGTCGAGTTGCAGGAAGCCGAGTTCGCGGCCGCCGACAAGGGTTTCACCGCGGTCAAGCACCAGCGCGAGGTCGGCACCGGCTACTTCGACGCGGTGACCCAGGCGATCCAGCAGGGCCAGTCCTCGACCACCGCGCTGACCGGTTCCACCGAGGAAGAGCAGTTCCACGGCGACAGGGCGGCGGCCTGATCGGTCCATACCGATTCGGGTGTCAGGGAATGGGCGGCCTGCGGGCCGCCCGCTTTCGTGCCGGAATGCGCGCGCAGCCCCTCGGGATTGCAATGTGCCGCACGGTTTCACCGGTGCTATGCTGCCCCGATGACCCGCAGGAGCGGGGATTATCGCGGCAGCAGGGGGCGGGGATGAACGGCACCGGGGCGGCAATCAAGGCGGATGGACACGAGCAGAGCGTCGCCGCCACGGCGATGGCCGATATCGTGCATCCGGTGCTGTCGCCGGCCGAAGCCGCCCTGTTCGCCGAATTCGGCCATGTGCGCGAGATTCCCGCCGGGCAGGTGCTGTTCCACAGCGGCGAATTCGGCAGTTCCATGTACGTCATCCGCAGCGGCATCGTCGATCTGGATTTCGGCGAAGACCTGATGGTCAAGTACCTCGGACCGGGCGAATTCTTCGGTGAACTGGGCCTGCTGATCGGCAACCACCGCCGCGGCGCCGAGGCGCAGGCCTCCACCGACGTGGTGCTGCTGGAACTGGGACACGATGATTTCCAGCGGCTGGTGGACCACGCCCCCGGCCTGATCGCCTATTTCCTGCGCCGCACCATCATGCGCGTGGTGTCCAACGAGCAGGTGCTGATCCGGCAGTTGCGCCACCGCAACCACGACCTCGAAGCGGCGCTGGACAACCTCTACACCACCACCCACCAGCTCAACCACACCGAAGAACTGGTGCGCACCGACGAACTGACCGGGCTGGACAACCGCCGCGGCCTGACCTTGTACCTGCAGGAATGCCGGCAGTTGCGCCGCCAACCGCCGCAGGGCCTGTTGCTGATCGACTGCGACCACTTCAAGCACATCAACGACGAATACGGCCACCTGGCCGGCGACCGCGTGTTGCAGGCGGTTGCCAACATCCTGCGCTCGGTGGTGCAGGTCGATGGCTTGGCTTGCCGGCTGGGCGGCGACGAGTTCTGCCTGCTGGTGCAGGAGGCCGATGCCGAGAAGCTGGCGCACGTGGCCGGCTTCATCCTGCAGGCGGTGCACGGGCTGCTGGAGCGCTCGCAGCCGGTGCCGCGCATCTGCGCGGTGAGTATCGGCGCCTGCCTGCTCGACCCGCGCAGCGACTGGAACGACTGGTATGCACTGGCCGACAGCGCGATGTACGAAGCCAAGCGGCTGGGCGGCAACCGGCTGCAATGGCCGCGGGACTGGCTCGGGGCCGGCTGAGGTGTTGCCGGAGTGGGCCATGCGGGATGCAGGGGAAACCTCGTCGACTCCCGCACCGCAGGTGCGCACCCTGCTGCTGACCGACCTGTGCGACTCGGTCGCGCTGGTGGAAAAGCTGGGTGACGTTGCCGCCGCCGAGCTGTTCCAGCAGCACGACCGGCTGGTGCTGCAATTGCAGCAGCAGTGGAAGGGGCGGCTGATCGACCGCTCCGACGGCCTGCTGCTGCTGTTCGAGCGCCCCATCAACGGCCTTGCCTTCGCCATCGACTACCTGCGTGGCCTGCGCGAGCTGGGCCGCGCCCGCGGCCTGGCGCTGCACGCCCGCGCCGGCATGCACGTCGGCGAAGTGTTGACCTGGCACAACAGCGCTGAAGCAGTGCAGGCCGGCGCCAAGCCGCTGGAAGTGGAAGGCCTGGCCAAGCCATTGGCGGCACGGTTGATGGCGTTGGCCCGCCCCGGGCAGATCCTGCTGTCGGCGGTGGCCGAGTCGCTGACCCGCCGCGCGGCGCCGGAGCTGGGCGAGTCCGGCGGGCAACTGTTGTGGAAATCGCACGGGCGCTGGCGCTTCAAGGGCGTGCCCACCGCGCAGGAAGTGTTCGAGACCGGCGTGCCGGGCTTCGCCCCGCTGCGCATGCCGCGCAGCTCGCCCAAGGCCCGGCGCGACCTGCCGCTGTGGCGCAGCCCGCTGGCACTGGTGGCCGAAGCGGCCCTGCTGCTGGCGCTGGGCACCGGCATCTGGTTCGCCACCCGCCCGGAACCGGCTATCGCCTTCGCCGAGCGCGACTGGGTGGTGATGGGGGATGTTGCCAACAGCACCGGCGAATCGGTGTTTGACGCGTCGATCCGCCAGGCCGTCATGCTCGGGCTGGAACAGTCGCGCTATGTGAACGTGTTGTCCGAAGGCAAGGTCCGCGAGAGCCTGGAGATGGCCAGGAAGCCGGCCGACGCCACGCTCGACCGCAGCCTGGCGGTGGACGTCGCCATCCGCGAGGGTGCGCGCGCCGTGCTGCTGCCCGTGGTGACGCGGCATGGCGATGGTTACCGGATCGCCATCGACCTGGTGGACCCGAACGCGGACAGCGTGGTGCAGACCTATCACGCCGTCGCCGCCGCCCCGGACAAGGCGGCCGCCGCCGTGGACGATGTCCTCAACCAGTTGCGCAAGGGCCTCGGGGAGTCGGTTGCTGAGTTGCAGAAGTCGATCCCATTGTCGCGCGCCTCCACCGGCAGCCTGCGTGCGCTGCGTTCCTATGCACTGGCGGAAAACTCGATGGGGAAGCGCAGTTTCGAGGAGGCGCGTAACCTGTACCAGGCCGCGGTGGAGATCGACCCCGAATTCGCGCTGGCCTACGCAGGGCTGGCGAAGCTGCATGCTCGCATTGGAGAGATGCAGCCGGCGCGCGAGCAGTTGCTGAAGGCATTGGCCTTGCAATCGCACCTGCCGCATCGCGAACGTCTGTATCTGAAGGCATGGCAGGCCGAGCTGGAACCCGGTGGCTGGCCGTTGGAGGACTGGCGCGCCTTGGCCAAACTCTATCCCGACTCGTTCGCCGGTCTTTCCAATACCTCCTGGTACCTGCTCCAGGACAATCGCTTCAGCGAGGCCGAGCCGTTCGCCCGCGCGGCAGCAGTGCCGCAGGACCACCTGCGGATCTACCCGATGGTGCAACTGGGCCGGATCCAAATAGCGCTCGACCAACCCGAATCGGCGCTGCAAACCCTGCACCAGGCCCACGAACTCAAGGCCACGAGCAGTGTCGATGATGCCGAGGTGGATGCCTTGGTCGCGCTGCGGCGCAACGGCGATGCCGAACAACTGTTGGCCAAGCTCGACAATGGCGGGGAACCGCTGAAAAGCTTGATGAGCCTGCGTGCACGCCTGCTGGTGGCGGCAGACCGGGGCGATTGCGCTGCGATGCAGGCGGCGGTGGCATCCGACCGGACCAGGCCGACCGTGACCTACCAGCAGATCCACCAGCAACTGCTGCATGCCAGCATCGGCGTGCTTTGCAAGCCAGGCAACGATGCCGGGTTGACTTCCATCGCCCAGCGACTTTCTCCCTTGTTGCGTCAGGTGGACCATCCCTCCAGGGCTGACCACAGTCTGCAGATGCTGGTGCTGATCTATCTGGCGCAGCGACAGGAGCAAACGGCTTTGGCCTCGCGCCTGCTGCGGGAAAACCGTGACGTGTTCGAGTCGCAGCGCAGCCCGGTCATCGCCAAGTGGTACCGCATCGTGCAGGCGATGGATTACCTGGGCGAGGGGAAAGGCGAGGCTGCGATGGCGCTGCTGCAGCCATCGCAGGATGGCAGCGAACCTGTCCAGTTACACGTCGCGCTGCTGCAGGCTTATCGCCTGACGGGGGACGTTGCGGATGCGAACCGCCAGCGGCAATGGCTGGCCGACCATCGCGGCCGGGCCATTGCCGAGGTGATGGCGATGCAGGTGTTGCAGCCACTCAACGTGTACGACGTCGCCGCGGCGGCTGCACCGGCAGCAAATGTCGGTGCGCCTTGATGCGTGTGGTTAGCTGATGGCGTCGCCGACCTTGCCGGCCTCGAAACAGAACACCACCGTCATCGGAGCGACCGAGGCGGTGAGGTAAGTCTCCAGTTCGGCGCGGACCTGTTGCAGTTCCTCTGGTGATGCCAGTACCTCGACGTCTAGGCATTCGCGATGATCGACATCGATGCCAAGGGAGGCCAGCGCTGCCGCTGGGTCGGCGGTGAACGACGCGCGGAATGCGGCATCGCCGATCAGGTGGTCCAGCAAGGTGGATGCTTCGGTGGGCGTCAGTCGGCCTGCGGTCATGGTGTTTCCCCTGGATGAGAACGGGGTATCGGCCGTGATCGGGGCAAGTTGAGCGACCCGTGGCCCGGGCGTGGATGTCCGGCACGATGGGGTATCGTGCGACCGCCAATGCCAGCCGGCATGGAATGATCCGGGAAGCCGCCATGCGTGTCCGCCGCTGTACCCATCTGTTGCTGGAACCGCGCGAGCGGATTTCGTTTGGCCTTGCCGCAATCCTGCGCGGCAAGGCCGAGGTGGACAGCGAGGTGGCCTGGGTTGCCCTGGCCGCGCATCTGGATCAGGTCGTTGCCGTGGATGCGGCCGAGTGTGCCCTGCTGGGTGCGTTCAGCGCCCAGCGCTGGCAGGAACCAAGCGAGGCGCAATGCGCTTCGCCGGCAGTGCTGCGGCTGCTGGAACTGGGGCTGTTGCTGGGCGACCAACCCGAGCATGCGCGACATCTGGCGCGCGACCAGGCCATGCGCGACGCACACTGGTGGCCGCTGGCGGCGGTGGCGCACCGGCATTCGCGCTGGCAGGGCGTAGACAGCGTCGGAGACATGCATGCGCGCGGCCTGGTCACGGCCAACGACCTGCGCCGCAACTTCGGCGTGCCGCCACCGGCGGTGCAGCCGTACGATGGCAGCTATGCGCCACTGCCAAGGCAGACCGATGACGCATTCGATGTATTGCTGGGGCGACGCGCCACCTGCCGGAACTTCGATCGCGATCGTCCCTTGCCGTTGCCCTTGCTGGCACGGCTACTGCAACGGACGATGATGGCGCAGGCCACAGTCGAAGCCGCGCCGGACACCGTGTTCCTGAAGAAGCACGTCCCCTCCGGCGGAGGCCTGCATCCGGTCGAAGCCTACCTGCTGGCGCAGAGTGTCGAGGGCCTTGCGCCGGGCCTCTACCACTACCATCCGATCGAACACGCGCTGTTGGCGCTGCCGTCGCCGCCCGCATCGGAACTGGCGCGGCTTGCATGCACGATGCTGTCCGGCCAGGAGTGGTTCGCCGATGCCCCGGCGATGATCGTGCTGGCGCCGCGCTTCGAGCGCTGCTTCTGGAAGTACCGCAACCATGCCAAGGCCTATCGTGCCGTGCTGCTGGACGTGGGACACCTGTCGCAGGCGTTGTACCTGTGCGCCACCGAGGCGGGCCTCGGCGCCTTCGTCACCGCTGCGATCAACGAGGCCGACACCGACCAGGCGCTGGGTCTGGATGGCATCCGGCAGGGGGCCGTGGCGATCTTCGGCGTCGGCTGGCGTGCGGAGCGGCAGCAGACCACCGAGTTCGATCCGGCACACCGCGTGTGGGCCTGATCAGTCCGCCACGAAATCCACCAGCACTGCGCCGTCGCCCACCTGGTCGCCGGCCTTGACCCGGAACCCCTGCACCGTACCGTCGGCCGGCGCCTGCAGGGTGTGTTCCATCTTCATCGCCTCCATCACCAGCAGGGGCGTGCCGCGTGCGACGCGGGTGCCGGGTTCGGCCAGCAGGGCGATGACACGGCCGGGCATCGGCGCGAGCAGGCCGCCGCCTTCGGCAGCGGGCTGGTCGGCGTCGGCCACCGGGTCATGCAGTTCGAAGCGCAGCGGGCGCTCTGCGGTGAACAGGTACAGCATGTTGCCTTCGACAACATGCTCGCCGCGCAACAGCCGGTCACCGACCTGCAGCGCGAAATGCCGGCCATCGGCATGTCCGCTGACGGCGACGGTGTCGCCCTCCAGTTCGACCTGCCAGCCATCACCGTGGGCATGCAGAATGGCGGCACGGCGTTGTTCGCGATGCTGCAACAGCAGGCATCGCGGCGCGCGACTACTCAGGCGCCAGCCATCGGCCAGCTCCCAGGGCGAAGCGGTAGCGGATGAGCTTGCGCTTGGCCGTGCCGTCAATACCGCTGCCAGCGCCCAGTCGGCGGGCAGCGGCTCGGCATGTTGCACGTCCAGTGCCTCGCGTTCGCGTTCGATCAGCGCGGTGTCCAGCCGTGCATGGCGGAACGAGTCGGTCAGCACCAGCCGGCGCAGGAACGCGGCATTGGTCGTCACGCCCACCGCCTGGCACTGTGCCAACGCTTGCTGCATGCGCCGCAGCGCGCTGTCGCGGTCGATGTCGTGGACGATCAGCTTGGCGATCATCGGGTCGTAGTACGGGCTGATGGCATCGCCCTGCTCGACGCCGGCATCGACGCGCACGTGTGCATCCGTGGCCGGCAGGCGCAGGTGGCGCAGGGTGCCGGTGGAGGGCAGGAAGCCGCGGTCGGCATCCTCGGCGTACAGCCGCGCTTCGATGGCGTGGCCGTGGATGCGCAGTTCGTCCTGCGTTTTCGGCAACGGCTGCCCGGCTGCCACGCGCAACTGCCACTCCACCAGATCGGTGCCGGTGATCAGTTCGGTGACCGGGTGTTCCACCTGCAAACGGGTGTTCATTTCCATGAACCAGAACTCGCCACTCGGCGCGGCGATGAACTCCACCGTGCCGGCGCCGACGTAGCCCACTGCGCGCGCGGCATCGGTGGCGGCCTTGCCCATTGCCGCGCGGCGCTCGGGCGTCATCCCCGGTGCCGGGGCTTCTTCCAGCACCTTCTGGTGGCGGCGTTGCACCGAGCAATCGCGCTCGAACAGATGCACAACGTTGCCGTGGCCATCGCCGAACACCTGGATTTCGATATGGCGCGGGCGCTCGATGTATTTCTCGACCAGCACGTGGGCGTTGCCGAACGCCGCTTGTGCCTCGCGTTGGCAGCTTGCCAGCGCGTCGGCGAAATCCTCGCTGCGCTCGACCTTGCGCATGCCCTTGCCGCCGCCGCCGGCGCTGGCCTTGATCAGCACCGGGTAGCCGATGGCGTCGGCCTGCGCACGCAGAAAGTCCGCGCCCTGTTGGTCACCGTGATAGCCCGGCGTCAACGGCACGCCGGCCTGCTGCATCAGCGCCTTGGCCGCGCTCTTGTCGCCCATCGCGTCGATGGCGCTGGCGGGCGGGCCGATGAAGACGATGCCGGCCTCGGCACAGGCGCGGGCGAAGCCGGCGTTCTCGGACAGGAAGCCGTAGCCGGGGTGGATCGCCTGCGCACCACTGCGGCGCGCAGCGTCGAGGATCACTTCGCCGCGCAGGTAGCTTTCCGCTGCTGGTGCGGGGCCAATGTGAATTGCCTCGTCGGCCAGCCGCACGTGCCGCGCATTGCGATCGGCGTCGGAATACACCGCCACCGTGGCGATGCAGAGGCGGCGGCAGGTGGCGATGACGCGACAGGCGATTTCACCGCGGTTGGCAATCAGGATCTTGTCGAACATGGTCAGGTCTCCGCTCGCGGTCACATCCGGAACACGCCGAAGCGCGTTTCCTGCGTGGGCGCGTTGAGGCTGGCGGCCAGTGCCAGGCCGAGGATGCGGCGGGTGTCGGCCGGGTCGATCACGCCGTCGTCCCACAACCGCGCGCTGGCGTAATAGGGGTGGCCCTGTTGCTCGAACTGTTCGCGGATCGGCGTCTTGAACGCTTCTTCCTCGTCCGCCGGCCACTGCGCGCCCTTGGCCTCGATACCGTCGCGCTTGACCGTGGCCAGCACGCTGGCGGCCTGCTCGCCGCCCATCACGCCGATGCGCGCGTTCGGCCACATCCACAGGAAGTTGGGCGAGTAGGCACGCCCGCACATGCCGTAATTTCCAGCGCCGAACGAGCCACCGATCACCACCGTGAACTTGGGCACGCGCGCATTGGCCACCGCCATGACGAGTTTTGCGCCGTCCTTGGCGATGCCGCCGTGCTCGTATTTGCGACCAACCATGAAGCCGGTGATGTTCTGCAGGAACAGCAGCGGGATGCCGCGCTGGCAGCACAGTTCGATGAAATGCGCGCCCTTGAGTGCCGACTCCGAGAACAGGATGCCGTTGTTGGCGATGATGCCGACCGGGTGCCCGTGCAGGTACGCGAAACCGGTGACCAAAGTGTTGCCGTAGCGCGGCTTGAACTCGTCGAAGCGCGAGCCATCGACGATGCGCATGATGACTTCGCGCACGTCATACGGTTTGCGCGTGTCGGTGGGGATCACGCCGTACAGTTCGCGCGCATCGAACAGCGGTTCCTCGCTGGCCTGCAACGTCACGCCCGGTTCCGGCTTGCGCCAGTTGAGGTTGGCGACGATGGCGCGTACCCGCGCCAATGCCTGCAGGTCGTTGTCGGCCATGTGGTCGGCGACGCCAGAGATGCGCGTGTGCACGTCCGCGCCACCCAGTTCCTCGGCGCTGACCACCTCGCCGGTGGCGGCCTTCACCAGCGGCGGGCCGCCGAGGAAGATCGTGCCCTGTTCCTTGACGATCACCGTCTCGTCGCTCATCGCCGGCACGTAGGCGCCGCCGGCGGTACAGCTGCCCATCACGCAGGCGATCTGCGGGATACCCTGCGCCGACAGGTTGGCCTGGTTGTAGAAGATGCGGCCGAAGTGGTCGCGATCGGGGAACACCTCGTCCTGCAGCGGCAGGAAGGCGCCGCCGGAGTCCACCAGGTAGATGCAGGGCAGGCGGTTCTGCTGCGCGATCTCCTGCGCGCGCAGGTGCTTCTTCACCGTGACCGGGTAATAGGTGCCGCCCTTGACCGTGGCGTCGTTGGCGACGACCAGGCATTCCACGCCGGACACGCGGCCGATGCCGGCGACCATGCCGGCGCCGGGCACCGGGTCGTCGTACATGTCGTGCGCGGCCAGCGGCGCGATTTCGAGGAACGGGCTGCCGGGGTCGAGCAGGGCGTCGATGCGCTCGCGCACCAGCAGCTTGCCGCGCGCGACGTGCTTGGCCCGCGCCGCGTCGCTGCCGCCGCGCGCGGTGGTTTCCAGCGTCACGCGCAGGTCATCGACCAGCGCTTGCATCGCCGTGCGATTGGCTTCGAAGGCGTCGCTGCCGGGTTGCAGTTGGGTTTTCAGTACGGTCATGGCGGATGGCCTTTGCTTTTCCTTCTCCCTCTGGGAGAAGGTGCCCCGAAGGGGCGGATGAGGGTCCGGGCGAAGCCTGCGGGAATGAAGGTCATGGGGCTTCGCCCCGACCCTCACCCCAACCCCCGCTTCGCGCCCCGGCCCTTGCGCCAGCGCAAGGGCGTTCGTGGGGCAGCGAACCGGTGGTTCGCAAGCTGCCCCTCTCACCCCGGAGGGAGAGGGGCTTCAATCACGCGGTGCGCTGGAACAGCTCGCGCCCGATCAGCATGCGGCGGATTTCCGAAGTGCCGGCGCCGATCTCGTACAGCTTGGCGTCGCGCCACAGGCGCCCGGTCGGGTATTCGTTGATGTAGCCGTTGCCGCCGAGGATCTGGATCGCCTGCCCGGCAGCCCACGTCGCCTTTTCAGCCGAGTACAGGATCGCGCCGGCCGCATCCTGCCGTGTGGTGCGGCCCTGGTCGCAGGCTTTCGCCACCGCATAGACATACGCGCGGCAGGCGTTGAGGCCGACGTACATGTCGGCGAGCTTGGCCTGGATCAACTGGAACGTGCCGATCGCCTCGCCGAACTGCTTGCGCTCGTGCACGTAGGGCAGCACCACGTCCAGCGCCGCGGCCATCAGTCCCAGCGGGCCGCCGGACAGCACCACGCGCTCGTAGTCCAGCCCGGACATCAGCACCTTGACGCCGCCGCCGACCTCGCCGAGCACGTTCTCGGCCGGCACCTCGCAGTCGGCGAACACCAGCTCGCAGGTGTTGGACGCGCGCATGCCCAGCTTGTCCAGCTTCTGCGCGGTCGAAAAGCCCTTCATGCCCTTTTCGATGATGAAGGCGGTGATGCCGCGCGAGCCGGCGCTGGCGTCGGTCTTGGCGTAGACCACCAGCACGTCGGCGTCGGGGCCGTTGGTGATCCACATCTTGTTGCCGTTGAGCAGGTAGTGGTCGCCGCGTTTGTCGGCACGCAGCTTCATCGACACCACGTCCGAGCCGGCGCCCGGCTCGCTCATCGCCAGCGCGCCGACGTATTCGCCACTGCACAGCTTCGGCAGGTACTTGTGCTTCTGCGCCTCGTTGGCGTTCTTGCGCAACTGGTTCAGGCACAGGTTGGAATGCGCGCCATAGGACAGGCCGATGCCGCCGGAGGCGCGCGAGATTTCCTCCATCGCCACCACGTGCGCCAGGTAGCCCATGCCGGTGCCGCCATATTCCTCTTCCACGGTCATGCCCAGCAGGCCTTGTTCGCCGAGCTGACGCCATAGTTGGTTGGGGAAGTGGTTGCTCGCGTCGGCCTCTTCGGCCAGCGGCGCAATCTGCGCGGCGGCGAACTGCGCCACGCTTTCGCGCAGCATGTCGATTTCTTCGCCCAGATCGAAGGACAGGGTGGGGACGTGCATGAAAGCTCCGTTGCGGTATGGCGGGAAGGCGCACCCGGATGGGGCGACGGCAAGGCCGTCGGCACGGGCATTCGGGTGCAGCCTAGCGGCTCGGATCAAAAAAGTGAATACTGATTCAGGAATTTAACCATGAGTCAGCCGATGGCCTACAAGCGGTCGCAATTGATGGAACAACGTCTGGCCGGCAACCGCGAGCGCATCCTCGCCGCGGCCCGCCGGCTGGTTGCGGCCGGTGGCTACCGCAGTGCGCCGGTCACCGCGGTGGCCGCCGAGGCCGGCGTCTCCACCGGCTTGATCTACCGGCATTTCCCGTCCAAGGCCGAGTTGTTCGTGGAAGTGCTCACCGCCGCGGTCGAGCACGAACTGGAAATCCTGTCGGCCATTGCCGACGAGCCGCTGCCGGCGGCGCAGCGGCTGCAGCGGGCGGTGGCCTCGTTCGTGCGCCGCGCGCTGGCCGGCCCCGGCCTGGCCTACGCCTTCATCGCCGAGCCGGTGGACCCGGAAGTGGAGGCCGAGCGCATCCGCTGCCGGCGGCTGTTCGGCGACGTGTTCAAGCGCATCCTCGGCGACGGCATGCGCGCCGGCGAGTTCCCGGTGCAGGATCTGGACGTCGGCGCGGCCTGCATCGTCGGAGCCTTCACCGAGGCGCTGGTCGGGCCCACCGCGCCCAGCCGCGACGGCCAGCGCGATGGCGAGCATCTGGTCGAGGCCATTGCCGCGTTCTGCCTGCGTGCGGCCGGTGCATGAGCCACTTGCCCGTTGTGGTCGGCACCCGGCGCTGGTTTATACTCCGTGAGTAGCTGTGGTCCATCGACTACTCGCCAGGGGTAAGAAGACGTGCGGAATTACGACCTCGAATTTCTGAAGCGGTTCTCCATCGTGATCGGTTTCCTGACCGTCATCGCGATCGGGTTGATCTTCTTCGCTTCCTTCCTGCAGGGGACGCTCCCGACGGAAGGGTCGGCCAATGCGGCCAAGCGCACCGCCGAGCGCATCGCGCCGGTCGGTGCGGTCTATGCCGGCAGCACCGGTGCCGCGGCGCAGGCCGCCGCTGCCGAAATCGCCGCGGCCAAGGCTGCCGCCGGTGGTGGTGCCTACGAAGGCACGCTGGACGGCAAGGTGATCTTCGACAAGCTGTGCACCGCCTGCCACCTGACCGGTGTGGGCATGGCGCCGACGCTGGACCACGCCCATTGGGACAGCCGCATCGCCCAAGGCATGGAGACGCTTTACAAGCACTCCATCGATGGCTACACCGGCCCGGATGGCGGGGTGATGCCGCCCAAGGGTGGCAATGCCGCGCTCACCGAAGAGCAGATGCATGCCGCCGTGGACTGGATGCTGGCCAACCTGAAGTAAGCTGCTTCCGCAGCGAAGCCGCCGCGCCGCCTTCCGGGCGGCGCTTTCGTTTCCGTCCCTCCGTGGAAGTTGCCACCCATGCGTCGATCCGCCGTATTCCTTGCCATTGCCGCAATGGCTGTCATCCCGGCGTATTCCGCCACCTCTGTGGCTCCGCCGTTGCTCGCCATCGGCGCGGTACAAGGCAGCGGCGAACGCAGCCCGCATGACGGCGAACGGGTCACGATCGAAGGCATGGTCACCGCCGACCTGCGCGCCGGGCTGGGTGGCGTATTCGTGCAGGACGCCGGTGATGGCGATGCCGCCACATCCGATGGGCTGTTCGTGCGGATGGAGCCGGAACAGAACGTGCAGCCAGGGCAATGGCTGCGCATCACCGGCACCGTGCAGGAACAGGCGGCCGGCAAGGGCGACAGCAGCCTGACCACGTTGCAGGCCGACAAGGTCGTGGCAATCACCGCGCACCCGGCACCGTCAGTGACCGTGTTGCAGGGCGCGCCGGCCAGTTGGGAAGCGCTGGAAGGCATGCAGGTGCGCATCGCGGTACCGCTGACCCTGGCCGGCCAGGATGGACTGCAACGCTACGGCGAACTGACCGCTGCCTTCGGTGGCCGGCTGTGGCAGCCCAGCGAACTGGCGACGGCCGGCAGTGCCGAACATGCGGCGGTGGTGGCCGACAACGCCCGTCGCCGGCTGCGCCTGGACGACGGCAGTGGCAAGCGCGATCCCGCCGGCGTGGCTTATCTGCCGGAAGGCATGCAATTGCGTGTCGGCATGCGCCTGCAAGGCATCGAGGGCGTGGTCGACCAGCGTTTCGATGACGGCTACCGGCTGCAGTTGACCCATCAGTTGCAGGTGCCGGCGCTCGAGCGCCCGTTGCCGCCGCAGGTGGCGGGTGGGCTGCGCATTGCCGCGTTCAACCTCGAAAACTACTTCAATGGCGATGGCCTCGGCGCTGGCTTCCCGACCTTGCGTGGTGCGCCAACACAGGCGCAATTGCAGGCGCAGCAGGCCAAGCTGGTCACCACCATCGGCAGCTTCGGCGCCGACGTGGCGGCATTGATGGAACTGGAAAACGATGGCTACGGCCCGGATTCGGCCATCGCCCAGTTGGTGCGCGCGCTCAATGCGGCAGCCGGCAACGGCGACTGGAAGTTCGTCGATGCTGGCAAGGGGCCGGGCGACAACCCGATCCGGGTCGGGATCATCTACCGCGCTTCGCGTATCACCCCGGTCGGCAAGGTGGCGGTGCTGGAACACGAACCGTTCGGCGCGCGCAGCCGGGTGCCGCTGGCGCAGGCGTTCCGCATGGGCCGCAAGGGCAAGCCGTTCGTGGTGGTGGCCAACCACTTCAAGTCCAAGGGCTGTTCCGACGCGACGGGTGCCGATGCCGATCAAAATGACGGCCAGGGCTGCTGGAACGCAACCCGGGTCGAATCGGCACGGCTGCTGCACCAGTGGTTGCAGCGTGACCCGACCGGCAGCGGCAGCCGCGATGCGGTGCTGCTGGGCGACTTCAACGCCTACGCGATGGAAGACCCGATCCGCCAGTTGCATGCCGATGGCTGGCGCGATGCGTTCGAGGTGGCCGGCGTGCAGCAGCCCTACAGCTACGTCTACAACGGCCAGAGCGGCCGTCTCGACCATGCCTTGCTCAACCCGGGCATGGTCGCAAGGCTGAAGGGCGCGGCCGAATGGCACATCAACGCCGACGAGGCCGATGACGTCGGCTACCAGGGCCGCAACCTGCCCGGCCCGTGGCGCAGTTCCGACCACGATCCGTTGCTGCTGGGCTTCGACGGCCCGTAAGCGCCCCCGCTATCTGCCGGCGCATGGCTCAGGCATGGCCATGTCGCCGCCGCAGCGTGTTCCACAGATGGGTGCCGGCCAGCATCAGGCTGCCGGCGATGGTCAGCCCGGTTTCGGCCTCGTGCAGTGGCCAGCCGAGTGCGCCGGCCGCCAGCAGCGACAGTCCGCCGCCTGCCAGCAACCACATCGGCCCCGGCAGGGACTGGCGCTGGTGCGCGCGCCACAGCGCGTACCCGGTCACGGGCATGGCCAGGGCGACGAACAGCCCGTGCACCCATTCGGCTTCGCTCCAGGCGCCGAGCAGCGGCAGCAGCGAGGCCAGCAGCGGCAGCGCCAGGCAGTGCAGCAAGCACAGGCCCGACAGGGCGATGGCCGAAGCGTCGGCCCAGGTGGGGGCATTCTTCATCACTGCTTCTTTATGTTGTTTTGTTACATAGTAACAAAGTAGCAAAGTAATCCGGGGCCATCGCCATGCCTTTGCCGTCAACGAAATGCACGCTGCACTGGATTCCATGTGTGCTCGACGATGGGAACCCGACGGCGATCAGCCGGCGGCGCCGCGTGCGATCAGCGCGATGGCGATCACCGCCAGTCCCAGCCCGATGCGGTTCCAGCGACTGGTCTTCTCGCCGAAGGCCAGGATGCCGACCAGCGCGCCGAGGCAGACCACGCCGATGTTCATGCCGGCGAAGATGGTGGCCGGGCTGTGCGGCAATGCCTGGTGCGCGCGCACGTAGAACAGGATGTTGCCGAAGTTGAGCGCGCCCAGCAGCAGGCCGTAGCCGAAGTTGCGTGTCGTCAACCGTGCCTTGCCGCCGACGTGACGCTGCACCTGCCAGCCCAGCATCAGCACGAAGGCAATGGCGAAGCTGACCAGCAGCGCGGCAGTGGCCGGGGTGCCGGAGAGCGCCACCTGCTTGAGCAACACGTCGATCAGCGCGAAACCAGCCCACACTGCCAGCAGCCAGCGCCAGCCGCCCGGCGTGGCTGCCGTCGCTTCGCCGCTGCGCGCGCTTACTCCGGCGATTGACAGCAGCCCCAGCGCCAGTCCGGCCAGCTTCCAGCCATTGGCCTGTTCGCCGAACAGCAAAAACGCCGCGCCCAGCGACAGCAGTAGCGACAGACGCTGGGCCACGTCGCTGCGCACGATGCCGGCCTCGCGCACCGCACGCGCCAGCACCAGGAAGATGCCGGGCAGCGCCACCGCCAGCCCCAGCAGCGCCGGCCACGGCGCGTGACCGCCCTGCAGCGATTGCAGCGACGGCTTGAGTAGCAACAGCGACAGCACGCTGGCGGCCAGGTAGTTCCAGGTCACCGCCTGGGCGATGTCGATGCCGCGCCGCGGCGCCAGTTTCAGCAGGACCGAAACCAGCACGCTGCAGACAATGCTCGAAATCAGGAAGTGCATTGTGTCGGGGCTGCCGTGGGCCAGGGGCGGCGATGAAGCCGTCGGGCGGGGCCGGTATCATGCCCGAATGCAGACTCCCCCATTTCCCCGTGAATCGGCGACGCTGACGCTGGACGGCCCGGTCGGGCCGCTGGAAGTCGCCGTCGACCCGGCCGACGCCGAGGCCGCGCCGCAGTCCGTCGTCGCCGTCATCTGCCACCCGCTGTCCACCGAGGGCGGCAGCATGCACAACAAGGTGGTGACGATGGTTGCGCGCGCACTGCGCGATCTGGGCGTGACCACCGTGCGCTTCAATTTCCGCAGCGTGGGCGCTTCGGCCGGCAGCTATGACAGCGGCGAAGGCGAGCAGGACGACTTGCGCGCGGTGGTGGCATGGGTACGTGCGCAACGCCCGGATTGCACGCTGTGGCTGGCCGGTTTCAGCTTCGGTGCCTATGTTTCGCTGCGCGCCAGTGGCGTGCTGCAGCCGCAGGCGCTGATCTCGATCGCCCCGCCGGTAGGCCGCCGTACCTGGGATTTCGACAGCCTGCAACCGCCGGCAAACTGGCTGGTGGTGCAGGGCGATGCCGACGAGGTGGTCGATGCGCAGGCGGTCTACCAATGGGTGGAAGCGCTGGCCAAACCGCCGCAACTGGTGCGCATGCCCGACACCAGCCATTTCTTCCACCGCAAGTTGATCGACCTGCGCGGCGCGATCCAGCATGAAGTGCGGCGCTGGCTGCCCGACGGCAGTTGCTGAGCATGCAGGCGATGACCCCCTCGCAACGCTACGCCGCCGGCGTGGCCCGTGGCGACTGGCGCGACGACCCGGACCAGCGTGCCGCACTGGCCGAACTGGACCGCATCCACGAGGCTCTGGTCGATACCGAACAGGACGGCTGGCTGGACCGGCTGTCGGCTTTCTGGAAGAAGCCCGAGCCGGTGCCGGGGCTGTATTTCTGGGGCGGTGTCGGCCGCGGCAAGACCTTCCTTGTCGACCTGTTCTACGACGGCCTGCCGATCAAGCAGAAATACCGCACCCACTTCCACCGTTTCATGCGCGGCATCCACGAGCGGCTGCGCGAGCACCAGGGCCAGAGCGACCCGCTGGCGAAGATTGCCCAGGAATGGCGCAACAACCTGCGCGTGCTGGTGCTGGACGAATTCTTCGTCACCGACATCGGCGATGCGATGCTGCTGGCGCGGCTACTCGAACGCCTGTTCGCCGAGGGCGTGACGCTGGTGACCACCTCCAACACCGCGGTGGAAAACCTCTACCTCAACGGCCTGCAACGCGACAGCTTCCTGCCGGCCATCGCGCTGCTGGAAAAGCATTGCGTGGAGCTGTACGCCGAGGGCACCGAGGACTACCGCATGCGCGCGCTGACCCGTTCGCCGGTGTACCGCGCGCCACTGGAGGACGACAGCGATGCGTGGCTGGCCGGGCGCTGGAAGGAGCTGAGCGGCGGCGAGGACGCGCACGCCGGCAACATCGCCATCGAAGGTCGCAAGATCCCCGTGCGCGGGCGCGGCAAGAGCATCGTCTGGTTCGACTTCCCGGCGTTGTGCGAAGGCCCGCGCGGGCCGTCGGACTACATCGAGATTGCGCGCGAGTTCAACACCGTGCTGCTCGGCGGCATCCCGCACTTCGACCGCATGAACGAGGATGCCGCGCGGCGCTTCGTCAACCTGATCGACGAGCTGTACGACCGCCAGGTCAACCTGGTCTGCACTGCGCAGGATGCGCCGCCGTTGCTGTATTCCGGCACCCGCCTGGCCGGTGCCTTCGAGCGTACCGCCAGCCGCCTGATCGAGATGCAGAGCGCCGAATATCTGGGTACCGCGCACCGCCATTGAGCGGTGCGCCCCGGCAAGCGGGTGTGATCCCTGGAAATAAGTAGCTTGCTATTCAATTTTTCGCGATGTAGATTGCGGGCATGGCCTCCCGTACCGCCGCCGCCGATCCCTCGCTGCTCCGCCTGGACAGGCAACTGTGCTTCGCGCTGTATTCGGCGAACCTGGCGATGAACAAGCACTACCGGCCGCTGCTGAAGGGACTGGGCCTGACCTATTCGCAGTACCTGGTGATGCTGGTGCTGTGGGAGCGCGACGCGCTGACCGTCTCGGAGATCGGCGAGCGCCTGTTCCTTGACTCGGCCACGCTGACCCCGCTGCTCAAGCGCCTGCAGACGGCAGGGCTGGTCACCCGCACCCGTGCCCGGCAGGACGAGCGCCAGGTGATCGTTGCGCTCACCGCTGCGGGCCGCGCGCTGCGGCGCAAGGCCGAGCGGATCCCGGAGCAGGTGATGTGCGCGGTCGGCTGCGCGCTGGACGAACTGGCCGCGCTCAAGCGGCAACTGGAAACCCTGCGGCTGAACCTGGAGCAGGGGCCATGAATCGAACGCGGGGTTTTCTTTCGCCTGACAAATAGCGTGCTATTTGATAGCAAATTAACATTGCCGCCCGTGGCGCCCGGCACTCCTCCCAGCGCGCCACCCGAGTACCGGAGAAACACCATGTCACTGGAAAAAGTCGCCTATACCGCCCAGGCCCACGTCACCGGGGGCCGCCAGGGCCGCGCCCGCGGTGAAACCGGGCTGGAACTCGAACTGAGCACGCCCACCGAACTGGGCGGCGCCGGCGGTGCCGGCACCAATCCCGAGGAACTGTTCGCCGCCGGCTACGCGGCCTGCTTCATCGGCGCGCTGAAGCTGGTGGCCAGCCGCGAGAAAGTATCCTTGCCGGGCGAGGTCACGATCGACAGCCAGGTCGGCATCGGCCCGCTGGGCGACGGCTTCGGCATCCAGGTCGAGCTGCGCGTGCGCGTGCCCGGCCTTGCTCGCGAGCAGGCGCAGGCGCTGGTCGACAAGGCGCATCAAGTGTGCCCGTACTCCAACGCCACCCGCGGCAATATCGATGTGAACCTGGTCGTGCTCGACTGAGCACCGCGGCCGGCCCTCCCTTGCCCCACGCGGGCAGGGGAGGCCGGCCAAACCGAACCGGAGATGACCGGGCGCCGAGCGAGTCCCGGCGCTCGACCCCACCGGCGCTGCTGGTCCGTTCCTTGCCGTGGGTGCAATGACGCACCGCCCGTGGAGGAACCGATGAAACGCCCATTTCCAGCCCCCCACCGCCTGCCGGCTTCCTCGATGGCGTTCGCCCTGACGCTGCTGGCCGGGTGGCCGGCGCTTGCCGCCGAACCGTTGTGGCCGCAGTCGGCCGGCGTCGCCCCGGCGCAGGCAGTGCAGGCAGTGCAGGGGCAGCAATCCCGGCGCCAGCGCCAGGCCGCGCCGAACTTCCGCGCACCGGCGGCCACCGTGTGCAGCGACACGCCACGCATGCGCGAGGTGGCCGATCCGCAACCGCAATCGCCGCGCCGCGAACGTGCGGAGCCGGCACTGGCGGAGAAGGCGTTGCATGACGGGGCGCGGCTGGAAGCCGCCCCATCGCCGCCGGCCCCGCCAGCGCCGATGCCGGCAGCCACGCTGGATTCGGTGGCGGTGAGCGGTACTCGTGCCGACGGCCTGCCACCGCGCCGACCGATGCCGCCGAATCGGCAGCAGCAAGCGCCGGTGACGGCCGGTGTGGTCGATGACAACGCCGATTTCGGCGGCTTCTTGCAATTTCTGCGACGCCATTCCGAATCGACGCAATTGGGGCGCGATGTGACGGTGCGCCAGCGCCTGCGCGTGGTCGATGCACAGGGGCGGCCGGTGCCCGACGCCGAGGTCGCGGTGGCCTCGCCCGATGGCGCGCGGATGTGGGCACGCACCGATGCCGGCGGCCAGGCGTGGCTGCACCTGAACGCCTTCGACGACCGCGATTCGGCCAGCTACCGTGTCGATGTGCGCCGCGATGGCCAGCAGGCGCGGGCACAACTGCGGCGCGGGCAGAAGAATGCGCTGGAGGTGGTGTTGCCGGTGGCGGTGGCAGCGGAACGGGCGCGGCTGGACCTGGTGTTCATGGTCGATGCCACCGGTTCGATGGGTGACGAGATCGACAAGCTGCGTGGCTCGCTGCGCGACATCGTGCGCGGCATCGAGCAACTGCCTTCGCGCCCGGACGTGTGCCTCGGGCTGGTCACCTACCGTGACCGCGGCGATGATTACTTCGTGCGCAGTTGGGACCTGACCGGCAATGTCGCCGCGTTCCAGCAGGTGCTCGATGGCGTGCGTGCCGGTGGCGGTGGCGACATGCCCGAAGCGATGAACGAAGCTTTCGACCACGCGGTGCAGACGCTGGGCTGGCGCGGTGCGCGCACTACCCGGCTGCTGCTGTCGCTGGCCGACGCGCCGCCGCACATGGATTACCCGCCGCCGCACCACGACCAGAGCATGCTGGCCGCGCTGGGCAAGGGCATCAAGGTGTTCAGCGTGGCTGCTTCCGGCCAGGACACCACCGGCGAGATCGTGCAGCGGCAGATCGCGCAGTACACCGGCGGGCGCTTCATCTTCCTCACCTACAAGGACGCCGCCGACCCCGGCAGCGGCCCCGGCGGCGAAACCGTGCACGAGGTGTCCAACTACTCGGTGGACACGCTGGACAAGCTGGTGCTGCGGCTGGTGCGCGAAGAACTGGCGCAGTTGCCGAAGGGGTGAGCGGTGTGCCGCTTGCATGGACAGGTCGGGGGCCAAGCCCCCGCCATCCGGCTGGCACGAACGTGTCCGCGTCGGGGGCGTGACCCCTATCTAGGGCAGGGTTATGTGGTTGTCCGGCGCCTGTTCCTTCGCCACCGGTGCCGCCGCCTCGCCACTGACGTTCATCATCCGCAACGGTTGGCCCTCGTAGCGGAACTCCAGCGCCGACTGCACTCGGTCCAGTACCAGCACCTGCGCGCACAGCGATTGCGCATGCTGTTCCAGCACGGCGGCGCGTGCTTCGATGCGGGGTTCGAGTTCCGCCTCGATCCGTTCAGTGCGTTTCTCGATGCGCTCCTCGCCACCGGTGAGCATGGTCCACAGCAGGCCGCGGGCGATGGAGCCTTTCAGCGATTCGGCGGCTTCCTGCACGTGCCGCTCGAAGCCTTCGCCGAACAGATCCTGCTCCCAGCGTCCGCGGCCGATGGTCGAGGCGACGAAGCGCTCGGCGTCCTTGCGCAAGGCGCGCACCTTGCGCGAATCGAACTTGCCGGTCATGGAGCCGTAGACGACGTCGAGCACGTCGAAGCTGATTCCCACCGATTCATTGGCGATGCCGGTGACCGCCGGCATCAACTGGCGCACGCCGGTTTCCAGCACGCGCAGGCGCTGTGCATCGTCCTCGCTGACCACCTGCATGCGGCCGTCGATGCTCAGTTGGCCGTCATGGAACACGATCTCGCGCGGGCTGGCGTCGTGTTGCCGCAGCCAGATGCCGCCGCCATCGACCAGCACGTCATAGTCGGTGCTGACCCCGCACTGGGTGGAGGACAGCTCCGGCGATTTCAGCGTGTCGGCGCGGGCGGCCAGCGGCGGCAGGGCAAGCAGGGCGGCAGCGAGGAGCAGGCGACGCATGGGATATCCGGGGTGCGGGCGTGGGCGCAGCATCGCCGACCGGCATGGCAATGGCGTCCGCCGGAAGTCATGGCGATGCAGCCAGGTCATTGGATGATGAATGCGCAGGGCTTTTCCCTACCCTCGAATCGGCCTGTGCGGGCTTGACTGCGCAACCGTGATGGGCGGGCCACCATGCCCGTGCCGGCCCCGACAGGAGCTGACGCTTGCGCCCCAAGGGAATCACGGTTATCCACAACATTTGGCGTTGACCCCGCCATTTGCCCCCACTATCTTGTGGCCCGTCGGTTCCGGGGATTCCCCGGATTGAAAGGGAAGCCGGTCCAAACCCGGCACTGCCCCGCAGCGGTAGGTGGAGACGAGGTCGCGATTTCGCACTGGGGCGGTGGTCCTGGGAAGCGGCGGCCGAGGTGGTCGGGAAGCACTCCCGCCGCATCCACGAGTCCGAAGACCTGCCGACAGCCGCGCGATGCACACCGCGCGGTGCCGGCCGCGGAATCTCCGGGGGGAGATGGCTGGTGCAGCAGGGCCTCCCGCATGGCTTCCATGCCGGTCGCAGGCCGTGCGACACCGCGCCTCCACCCTGTGCTTCCGATGCCATCCGCGCCTGCGAGGGACAGGTACGGGCCCGTGCATCCCGCATGGAGACGCCAGATGTCGCAGACTTTGACCGCCGAAGCACCGGCCGCTACCCCGGCTTTCGACCTCACCCCACCGCCGATCGCCACTGCCATGAGCGTCGCCAAGCGCAATGGCAGCACCGAGCCGGTGGATTCGAACAAGGTCGCACCCGCCATCCAGGCTCCCGACGAAAGCGCCGCCTCCACCTGGATCACCAAGGAAGCCGGCAACCGTCGCATCCCGTTCGACCGCGCGCGCCTGGAGCGCAGCATCGACAGCGTGCATGCCGAGTTCCCGCAACTGGAAATCGCCGACTACAAGCGCGGCGTGTTCGGCTTCGTCGAGCGCAAGGACGCGGTCAATGCCGACGACCTGGTGGACCACCTGATCCGCGAGGCCGAGGCGCGGGTGGACGTGACCGCGCCGGAATGGGAGTTCTTCGCCGCGCGCCTGTATCTGCGCCGCCTGTACAAGCGCGCCAGCCGCAACCGCTTCTACGATGCCGAGCAGAAGTACGGCTCCTACGTCGGCCTGCAGGAGTCGCTGGCCGACCGCAACGTCTATTCCAACGACATCCTGCGCGCCTATTCCAAGGAGGAACTGCAGGAGGCCGGGCGCATGATCGAGTCCGAGCGCGACACGCTGTTCGCCTACAACGGCCTGTACCTGCTGGCCACCCGCTACCTGGCTACCGACATCTCGCGCGGGGTGTTCGAGCTGCCGCAGGAGCGCTGGCTGACCATCGCCCTGTATCTGATGCAGGACGAGAAGCCACGCGAGCGGCGCATGCAACTGGTGGGCGAGGCCTACTGGGCGCTGTCGAACCTGTACATGACGGTCGCCACGCCGACCCTGCAGAACGCCGGCAAGATCGGTGGCCAACTGTCGTCGTGCTTCATCGACACCATCGACGACTCGCTACAGGGCATCTACGACTCCAACACCGACATCGCCCGGGTGTCCAAGGGCGGCGGTGGCGTCGGCGCCTACATGGGCTATGTACGCGCTTCCGGCTCGGCGATCCGTGGCGTGCCCAACTCGTCGGGCGGCGTGGTGCCGTGGATCAAGCAGCTCAACAACACCGCCGTTTCGGTCGATCAGCTCGGCCAGCGCAAGGGTGCGGTGGCGGTGTACCTGGACGTCTGGCACCGCGACATCGAGGCCTTCCTCGACCTGCGCCTGAACAACGGCGACCAGCGCCTGCGCGCGCACGACGTGTTCACCTCGGTCTGCATCCCCGACATCTTCATGGAGGCGGTCGAGCGCCGTGGCGACTGGTACCTGTTCGACCCGCACGAAGTGAAGCGGGTCAAGGGCTGGTACCTGCAGGACTTCTTCGACGAGAAGAAGGGCGATGGCAGCTTCCGCAGGAAGTACGAGGAAGTTGTGGCCGACGAGCGCATCTCGCGCAAGACGATCAAGGCCATCGACATCTTCAAGCGGCTCATGGTCAGCCAACTGGAGACCGGCAACCCGTTCATGTTCTACCGCGACGAAGTGAACCGGAAGAACCCGAACAAGCACGCCGGCATGGTCTATTCCTCCAACCTGTGCACCGAGATCCTGCAGAACATGAGCCCCACGCGCATGATGCAGGAGATCATCTCGGGCAATCAGATCGTCACCACCCGGCAGGCCGGCGACTTCGTGGTGTGCAACCTGTCCTCGATCAACCTCGGCCGCGCGGTGCTGCCGCAGCAGGACCAGGGTGACCTGATCACCGACGTGCTGGAACGCCTGGTGCCGGTGCAGGTGCGCATGCTCGACAACGTGATCGACCTGAACCAGTTGCCGGTGCCGCAGGCCACCATTACCAACCGGAAGTACCGCGCCATTGGCCTGGGCACGTTCGGCTGGCACCACCTGCTGGCGCAGAAGGGCATCCACTGGAACTCGCCCGAGGCCGAGGAATTCAGCGATGCGCTGTACGAGCGCATCAACTACCTCACCGTGCAGGCGAGCATGGAGCTGGCCAGGGAGAAGGGTACCTACCCGGCCTTCGGCGGCAGCGACTGGTGCAGTGGCACGTATTTCCGCGACCGCAATTACAACAGCCCGCAATGGCTGGAGCTGGCCGCGCAGGTGGGTGTCAACGGCATGCGCAACGGCTGGCTGATGGCGGTGGCGCCGAACATGAGCACCGCGCAGATCGCCGGCTCCACCGCCTCCATCGACCCGATCTACTCGGCGTTCTATTACGAGGAAAAAAAGGACTTCCGCCGTCCGGTGGCCGCGCCGGGGCTGTCGCTGGAAACCTGGCCGTACTACGAGAAAGGCGCCTACAAGGTGGACCAGTTCGCCAGCGTGCGGCAGAACGCGCGCCGCCAGCGGCATGTGGACCAGGCCATCAGTTTCAATCTTTACGTGCCCTCAACCATCCGCGCCAGCACCCTGCTGGAGCTGCACATGACCGCCTGGCGCGAAGGCATCAAGACCACCTACTACGTGCGCTCCAACGACATCGACATCGCCGAGTGCGAGTGGTGCAGTAGCTAAAGCGCATTCGCGCTTTCGCTTCCACGGTCCGCGGAGCGAACCGTGGACCCTGCTTCACCATGCACCCACACCCCCGCGCCTTCGGCGCGCCCCCCTGACTGAGGGGGGCTTTTCTCCAGCGCGTTTTCATCGTCGCACGCAACCTGAAATACGAGGAAGTTCCATGTCCGCCACACCGCTCGACCGCATCAAGATCCTGGAGCCGCGCAACCCGAACCGTTCCACCGGCATCATCAACGGCAAGACCAGCGGCATCCTCAACTGGAACGATATCCCGTATCCGTCGTTCTACCGGGCGTACAAGGAGCTTTCGACCAACTTCTGGATTCCCGACGAAGTGGACATGAAGGGCGACGCCAAGCAGTACGGCGAGCTGTCCGTGCGCGAGAAGAATGCCTACGACTCCATCATCGGCCTGCTGGCCACGCTGGATTCGCCGCAGACCCGCTTCATCTACAACGTTGCCGAATACATCACCGACCCGGCCGCGCACGCCAACGCCGCGATCATCGGCCAGCAGGAAGTGATCCACAACGAGAGCTACAGCTACGTGCTGGCCTCGATCACCGACCTGCAGAACCAGAACCGGGTGTTCGAGATCGCCCGCACCCACCCCACGATCCTCAAGCGCAACGCGCCGATCATGGCGTCCTACGACGACTTCATGCGCGAGAAGACCGCCGAGACCCTGCTGCGTTCGCTGATCCAGTCCTCGATCCTGGAGGGCATCAATTTCTATTCCGGCTTCGCCTATTTCTACAACCTGGTGCGGCAGAACCGCATGACCGGCACCGGCAAGATCATCAGCTTCATCAACCGCGACGAGCTGGCCCACACCAAGTTCATCAGCGAGGTGATCCGCGCCATCGTCGGCGAGAACCCGGAGTTGCAGACCAATGAGCTGACCGACTACGTGCACAAGGCCTTCGCGCACGCGATCGAGCTGGAGACGCAGTGGACTGGCGAAGTGCTCGACGGCATCGACGGCATCGACGTGGACGAGATGATCCGCTACGTGAAGTACCGCGCCAACAAGATGTCCGGCATGCTCGGTATCGAGAAGCTGTACTCGGACACCACCGACAACGTGATGCCGTGGATCAAGGCCTATGCCGACAACTTCACCGAGACCAAGACCGACTTCTTCGAGATGCGCAACGCCAGCTACAAGAAGACCAACTCGGACAACGGGTTTGACGATCTGTAAATGCCGGGCAGCAGGTGGCGCGCCGGGAATGGCAAGGCGCGCCTTCCCGTCCCCGCTTCCCGCCCCCGGTCGCCGATGAACATCCTCCTCGCCCTCGCCTCGCTCAGCGGCAACACCCGTGAAGTCGCGCGGGCCATCGCGGCGTATTGCCGTGGGGCGGGGCACCGGCTGGACAAGATCGAGACCGACATGCAGGCACTGGCCGCCGCGCCGCTGCCGCCGTCGCAATACGACCTGTTCCTGTTCGGCTCGTGGAGCGACAACGCCGGGCGTACCCCGGGCGAGATGAAGCGCTTCATCGCCGAGCTGGTCGAGGTGGTCGGCAAGCCCGCGCACGTGGCCGTGTTCGGCACCGGCGAAACCCAATGGGGCGAGGAATACTATTGCGGTGCGGTGCACCGCATGGCCGCATTCTTCGCCAGTCCCTATCCCAAGCTGCTGATCGAGCAGATGCCGCACGGCGAGCGTGACCAGTACGCCATCGAAGAGTGGGCTGCCGCCGTGCTGCAACACCGCATGAACGAGAAAAATGGAAACGATCACCGCCACGTCGTCTGACGAATTCAACACCGCCATCGCCGCCCACGCCCACGTGCTGGTGGATTTCCACAAGGACAACTGTCCCGGTTGCCGCATGCTCGACGCCTCCCTGCAGAAGTTCTCCGCCACCCCGGCCGCCAGCGGCGTGACCCTGCTGAAGGTGAAACTGGAAACCGTCGGCGAAGATTTCTTCCATGGCTTGGGCCTGCGGCAGACGCCGACCTTGGCGCTGTTCAGGGACGGGCAGGAAGTGGCGCGGCTACCTGGTTTCCAGACCCCCGCGCAAGTGGAACAGGCGGCGGCAGCCGCTTTCGCATGAGTCGGAGGACAGGGCAATGAACACGGAACAGACCACGCCTCCGGTGGAAGTCCGCATGGCGGAAATCGTTTTCCCCAACCACACCAACCACATGGGCACATTGTTCGGTGGCCAGGCACTGGCGTGGATGGACAAGGCCGCCTTCCTCGCCGCCGCCCGCTACTCGCGCCGTACGGTGGTGACCGCGCGCTCGGACCAGGTCGATTTCAAGCTGCCGATCCGCGTCGGGCAGATGGTGGAAACCATTGCCCGGGTGGTGCGGGTCGGGCGCAGTTCGATGCACGTGGAGGTGGAGTTGGTCACCGAAGACTTGCTCAGCGGCGCGCGCCAGCTTTGCACCAAGGGCAGCTTCGTGATGATCGCGCTGGATGCCGAAGGCCAACCGACCAGCGTGCCGGTGCTGCCGCTGCCGCAGGACTGAGCCGGTGGTGTGCTTGCGGCCCGAAAACGGCAAGACGCAGTGATCCATCGCCCCGGTTGATGCGGCGGGCGCTGGACGCTGCAATGGCGCACCCCATTGCCGGACCCGCATTCCCATGAGCCTGTTGTTCACGCCGTTGCAGCTTGGCCCGTTGTCGCTGGACAACCGCATCGTGATCGCGCCGATGTGCCAGTACGCGGCCGAGGAGGGCCGCGCCAGCAGTTGGCATGACCAGCATCTGGGCATGCTGTCGCAGTCCGGCGCCGGCCTGCTGATCCTCGAAGCCACCGCAGTGGAGCCGCGCGGGCGCATCAGTTGGGCCGACCTGGGCCTGTGGGACGACGCCACCGAGGCGGCGCTGGGTGACGTGCTGGCCTCGCTGCGACGCTGGTCGCCGATGCCCATCGGCATCCAGTTGGCCCACGCCGGGCGCAAGGCCTCGACCGCGCGCCCGTGGGAAGGCGGCGACGCCATCGCCCCGGAGCAGCCGAACGGCTGGCAGGTGCTGGCACCCTCGGCGTTGCCATTCAACGAAGGCGACCCGATGCCGCAGGCGCTGGATGCGGCCGCCATCGACGATGTGGTCGAGGCGTTCGCCACGGCCGCCCGGCGTGCGGTGCGGCTGGGCCTGGAACTGGTCGAAATCCATGCCGCGCACGGCTACCTGCTGCACCAGTTCCTGTCGCCATTGAGCAACCACCGCGACGACGAATACGGCGGCTCGCTGGGAAACCGCATGCGCTTGCTGTTGCGGGTGTTCGATGCGGTGCGCGATGTGGTGCCGGCCGGCGTCGCGGTGGGCGTGCGCATCTCCGCCACCGATTGGGTGGAAGGCGGTTGGGACATCGCGCAGAGCATCGCCTTGGCCAGGACGCTGGAAGCGCGCGGCAGCGATTTCATCCACGTTTCCAGTGGCGGCCTCGACCCGCGCCAGCAGATTCCGGTCGCACCGGGCTACCAGGTGCCGCTGGCCGAGGCGATCCGCGCGCAGGTGCGCACGCCGGTGATTGCGGTGGGCCTGATTACCGAAGCGCGGCAGGCCGAGGCAATCCTGGCCGAAGGCTGCGCCGACGCCATCGGCATTGCCCGCGGCATCCTCCACGATCCACGCTGGCCGTGGCATGCGGCCGCCGAGCTGGGCGCGCAGGTGCGGGCCGCGCCGCAATACCTGCGTTGCACGCCGCATGGCGGGCGCGAGTTGTTCGCGTAGGTACCGGGTTTGCCCGGCACATGGACCGTGCCGGGAAGGTGCTTCGCGCGGCAAGCCCCGCAGCCACTTTGGTTTCCCCGGAAAATTTTGCCCGCCGCTAAACTCGGCGCGATGCGCCCCGATTACATCCTCACTCTGTCCTGCCCGGACCGTACCGGCATCGTCTACCGCGTCTCCGGCCTGCTGTTCGAGGCCGGTTGCAACATCCTCGACGCGCAGCAGTTCGGCGACGAGGAAAGTGGCCGTTTCTTCCTGCGCGTACATTTCGACATGGCGTCGGCAGGCGAGGAGCCGACGGTACGCGAGCGCCTGCAACGGCTGGGCGACGACTTCACGATGGACTGGAAATTGCACGATGCGCGCCGCCGCGCGCGCCTGCTGGTGCTGGTGAGCAAGCAGGGCCATTGCCTCAACGACCTGCTGTTCCGCGCACACAGCCGCCAGTTGCAGGTGGAGGTTGCGGCGGTGGCGTCCAATCATGAAGATTTCGCCGCACTGGCCGGTTCCTACGCAATACCGTTTCATCATCTGCCGGTAAGCGCGGACAACCGCGCGCAGCAGGAACGGCAGATTCTCGACCTGGTCGAACGCGAGTGCATCGATCTGGTGGTGTTGGCGCGTTACATGCAGATCCTTTCGCCACGGCTGTGCACCGCGCTGGCCGGGCGCGCGATCAACATCCACCACAGCTTCCTGCCCAGCTTCAAGGGCGCCCAGCCCTACCATCAGGCGCACGCACGCGGGGTCAAGATCATCGGCGCCACCGCGCACTACGTCACCAGCGACCTCGACGAAGGCCCGATCATCGAGCAGGACGTGGCGCGGGTGGACCATGCGATGACCCCACGCGAGCTGGTGCGGCTGGGCAGCGACACCGAATCGCAGGTGCTGGCGCGTGCGGTGCGCCGCCATGTCGAGCACCGCATCCTGCTCAACGGCCACCGCACGGTGGTGTTCCGCTAGAGAGCACCCCTCCCCAGCCCTCCCCTTCGTCTGTGGCGAAAGGGAGGGGCAGAGCCTTGTGCGCAGCACAGGGGAGGGTTGGGGAGGGGTGCTCGCGCTCCTGCCCCGCCTAATCCCGGCCCTCGATGGCGATTCCTGCCGCGGCCAACGCTTCACGTGTGGCCGCGTCGTTTCCCGCCGAAACCGGCCGCGTCAGTTCCCACAGCACGCGCACGCGGAAGCCGGCCGCGACCGCATCCTGCGCGCTCCACAGCACGCAGTAGTCGCGCGCCAGCCCGCACACGTGCACTTCGGCGATGCCGCGTTCGCGCAGCCAGCCGGCCAGCCCGGTGGCCGGGCGGCCGCCGTCCGGGCCGAAGTTTTCGCGAAAGGCGCTGTAGGAATCCACCTGCCGGTTGCCGCCCTTGCGCAGGATCAGGTCGGCGTGATTCCAATCCACTTGCGGATGCAGCGCCGCGCCGGCGCTGCCCTGCACGCAGTGGTCCGGCCACAGCGTTTGCGGGTGGCCGTGCAGTTCGATCATGTCGAATGGCGCACGCCCGGCGTGCCGGCTGGCGAACGAAGCGTGGTCGGCCGGGTGCCAGTCCTGCGTGGCGACGATGGTGACGTAGCGGCGCGTCGCCAGCAGTGCGGCGATGCCCGGCACGATGGCGTCGCCCTCGGCGCAGGGCAGCGCGCCGCCGGGCATGAAATCCGGTTGCAGGTCGATTACCAACAAGGCGGTGTCGTTGCGGTGCATCGCAGGTCTCCGTGGGGCGGCTACTGTAGCGCCGCGCCTCGCCCGGCGCAGGTGTGCAGTGGAAGCCCGTGCATCTGCAAGGTCTACACTGCGGCGGTGGCATGGCGTTCCGGAGGCGACGATGATCCAGTGGTGGGAAATGGGCCTGCGGCTGCTGTTGGCCGCCTTGCTGGGCTCGGTGATCGGCCTCAACCGCGGGCGCCTGGAATGGGCGGCGGGGCTGCGCACGCACATGCTGGTATGCGTCGGCTCGGCATTGGCGGTCATCGTCTCGGCCTTCGGTTTCTTCGACGTGCTGGGCCAACCCAATATCGTGCTCGATCCTTCGCGCATCGCCGCGCAGGTGGTCAGCGGCGTGGGCTTCCTCGGCGCCGGCACCATCCTGTTCCTGCAGCGCGAACAGGTGATCCGCGGCCTGACCACGGCGGCAGGATTGTGGGCGGTGGCGGCGGTTGGCCTGGCTGCCGGCGCCGGCCTGTATGCCGCGGCGGTGATGGCCACGGCGCTGATGTGGGCGATCCTGGCGCTGCTCAAGCCATTGGAACAACGCTACCTGCGCCGCCGCGCGCGCAGCGGCCGCCTGCGCCTGCG
>JBASBF010000030.1:0-100614 GCA_049650985.1 Stenotrophomonas sp.
CGCGAAGTAGCGCAGAACATGGCGGAACGTGCTTTCTGCAATTCGTGAACGGCTGTAGTACCTATTTTTCACTTTCATTTCAGAAACTTAGACCACATCAAGAGTGGCTTAACTTCCTAAGACCCAAAGGAAAAAGGGCGGAGATCGCTCTCCGCCCCTCTCTCCACCGTTTGCAGAAAACCAATCAGCCGCGCCGCGCGCAATACACCGCGTGCGCCGGCAACACCAGCTCGCCACCTTCGGCCTGACCTGCCGCCGGGCCGGGCAGTTCCAGTGCCTGCCACGTACCTGCCGGCAACGCATGCCGCACCGGTTCGGCCGACAGGTTGAACGCCAGCAACAATGTCTCCCCTTCCAGCTCGCGCTCGAACATCAGCACCGGCTCGGCGCTGTCGAGGAAGCGGATTGCGCCGCGCACCAATGCCGGCTGCGCCTTGCGCCAGGCCATGAACGCGCGGAATGCATGCAATACCGAATCGCCGTCCGCCTCCTGCGCCTGCACCGACAATGCGCGGTGTTCGGCCGGGATCGGCAACCACGGCTTGCCGCTGCTGAAACCGGACAGCTCGGTATCGGTCCACGGCATCGGCGTGCGGCAGCCATCGCGGCCCTTGAAGTTCGGCCAGAAGGTGATGCCGTAGGGGTCCTGCAACGCCTCGAACGGCACATCGGCCTCGCCCAATCCCAGCTCCTCTCCCTGGTAGATGCACACCGAGCCACGCAGCGTGCACACCAGCGCAGCCAGCATCTTCGCCATCACCGGATTGGTCGGCTCACCGCCCCAGCGCGTCACCGCGCGCTGCACGTCGTGGTTGGACACCGCCCAGCACGGCCAGCCATCGAGCATGGTCGCTTCCAGCTTCTCCACCGTGGAGCGGATGTAGCCGGCGCTGTAGTCGTCCACCAGCAGCTCGAAGCTGTAGCCCATGTGCAGCCGGCCCGGTGCGGTGTACTCGGCGGTGGTCGCCAGCGAATCCTCCGAAGAGATTTCGCCCAGCGTCACCGCGCCGGGGTGCTGGTCGAGCAACGCGCGCATGCGTTCGAGGAAGCCGATGTTCTCCGGCCGGGTGTTGTTGTAGTAGTGGTACTGGAACGCATACGGGTTGTCCGGGCTGAAGCCGCGGCCCACGCGCTGGCTCTCCGGCTTGGCCGGGTTGTCGCGCAGTTGCGCGTCGTGGAAGCAGAAGTTGATCGAGTCCAGGCGGAAACCGTCGACGCCGCGGTCCAGCCAGAACTTCACGTAGTCCAGCGTCGCCTGCTGCACCGCCGGGTTGTGGAAGTTCAAATCCGGCTGCGAGGACAGGAAATTGTGCAGGTAGTACTGGCAGCGGCGCGGCTCCCAGCGCCAGGCCACACCGCCGAAGAGCGACAGCCAGTTGTTCGGCGGCGTGCCGTCCTCGCGCGCATCCGCCCACACGTACCAGTCGGCCTTGGGATTGTCGCGGCTCTCGCGGCTTTCCTTGAACCAGGCGTGGTCCACCGAGGTATGGCTGAACACCTGGTCAATCATCACCCGCAGGCCCAGCGCATGCGCCTTGGCCAGCAGGCGGTCGAAGTCGTCCAGGGTGCCGAACAGCGGATCGACATCGCGGTAATCGGCGATGTCGTAGCCGAAATCGGCCATCGGCGACTTGAAGAACGGCGACACCCATATCGCGTCCACGCCCAGCGAGGCGACGTAATCGAGCCGGTCGATGATGCCGGGCAGGTCGCCGACGCCATCGCCATCGGTGTCAAGGAAGCTGCGCGGGTAGATCTGGTAGATGACGGCGCCCCGCCACCAGGGAGTGTTCGACATCGAGCGCCCCTCCGGGCTGTGCGTGCCCGCAACGGGGCATGAATGGATCGTGTCAGCTTAGCGGCGGCCTCTTCGCCGTGGAGCGCAGTGCATACGTATTCACGGCAGGATCGGCCAATCCTGCCCGCATCGGCGGCACCGCCTATAATCCGCCGACCCCTCTCGACGCCATCGCATGAGCACCGCCGAAGACCACCGCCCCGCCCTGGGCCTGCCTGCCATCCAGACCCTTGCCGCGCCGGACATGGCCGCCGTCGATGCGTTGATCCGCCACCGCCTGTCCTCGGACGTGGTGCTGATCAACCAGATCGCCGACCACATCATTTCCGCCGGCGGCAAGCGCCTGCGGCCGATGCTGGTGATGCTGGCCGGCCACGCCGCCGGCCACTGCGGCGGCGATCACCACCAGTTGGCCGCGATCATCGAGTTCATCCACACCTCCACCCTGCTGCACGACGACGTGGTGGACGAATCCGACCTGCGCCGCGGCCGCAGCACCGCCAACGCGCTGTGGGGCAATGCACCGAGCGTGCTGGTCGGCGACTTCCTGTATTCGCGCAGCTTCCAGTTGATGGTCGAGCTGGACCGCATGCCGGTCATGCAGATCCTGGCCGATACCACCAACCGCATCGCCGAGGGCGAAGTGCTGCAGTTGCTGCACGTCCACAACCCGGACACCGACGAGGCCGCCTACCTGCGGGTGATCGAGCGCAAGACCGCGGTGCTGTTCGCCGCCGGCACCCGCCTCGGCGCACTGGCCGCCAATGCTGGCCAAACCGTGCAGCAGCAGTTGTACGACTACGGCATGGCGCTGGGTTACGCCTTCCAGATCGCCGACGACGTGCTGGATTATTCGGCCAATGCCGAGGACCTGGGCAAGAACCTCGGCGACGATCTCGCCGAAGGCAAGGCCACGCTGCCGCTGATCCACGCGATGGCGCATTCGGACGATGCCGTGCGCGAGCGCCTGCGCGAAATCGTGCAGAACGGCGATGCCGGCGCGATGCCGGAAGTGCTGGCCGCCATCCACGCCACCGGCGGGCTGGAATACAGCCGCAAGCGCGCGCTGGAATACGCCGATGCTGCCGAACGCGCACTGGACGGCCTGCCCGAAAGCGATGCCGTCGCTGCGCTGCGCGGGCTGGCGCGTTACGCGGTGGAACGCGGCTACTGATCGCTGCCGCATTCCACCGCCAAGCGGGGGCAAGCCCCCGCTGAAGTACTACCAGGGCAAGCCCGGTACCTGCGGTTGACGCTCAATCACCCAGGCGTTCTTCCAGGAAGTTGTCCATCATCTTCCACGCCCGCTTCGCCGCGCGCGGGTCGTACATGCAGCCCGGCGGGCTGTTGGCGTCGGACTCGGCGAAGCAATGCACCGCACCGCTGAAATTGACGAATTGCCAGTCGGCGCCGGCCGCATCCATCTCGCTGCCGAACGCGGCGACGTCCTCAGCACTCACGCCACGATCGGCCGCACCATTGAGCACCAGCATCGGCACCTTGCCGCTGCCGGCCACGGCCGGCGACGGCGTGGACAGACCGCCATGCAGGCTCACCACACCGGCCAACGGCAGGCCCGCGCGCGTCATTTCCAGCACTGTGGTGCCGCCGAAACAGAAGCCCACCGCGGCGATGCGGGTGGCATCCAGTGGTGCGCTGCCGGCCTGTGCCTTCAACGCCTGCAGCGCGGCGGCGGCACGCGCACGCAGCAACGCGCGGTCCTCGCGCAGCGGCCTGGAGGCAGCCGCGGCAGCATCGTTGTCCTGCGGCCGCACGCCCTTGCCGTAGACGTCGGCCACCAGCACCACGTAATCGTCACCGGCAATCTGCGTCGCCTTGTCGATGGCCGAGGCATTCACCCCGCGCCAGTTCGGCACCATCACCACGCCGGGGCGGCGGGCGTCTCCGGCATCGTCATAGACCAGTACGCCGCTGTAGCTGGCCCCGTCCAACTGCCATTCCACCGCACGTTGCTGCAGCTTCGCCATTGCCGGCATCGCTGCCGACACGCACAACGCCATCACCGCCAGTTGCCACTTCCGCACTGCACGCATGGGACCGCTCCGGTTGGGGAATGGGGCAAGTCTATGCCGCATTCGTGATGCAGTCAGGCGATACCCAGACCCGGGATCGCGCTGATGACGTCGGGATCGAAACCGGCCAGCTCGGCGAAATGGCGGCCACGCGCCACGTAATCGCGGTACGCGCCGAAGCTGGGTGCGCCCGGCGACAGCAACACCACGCCGCCCTGTTCGCCCAGCGCCGCGCGCGCCAGTTGCACCGCCTGTGGCAGGTCGGTGGCTGCGTGCAGGCCGAAACGGCCGTCATCGGCCAATGGCTGCAGCAATTGCCGGATGCGCGGGCCATTGGCCCCCATCGTCACGATTTCCAGTGGTGCGTTGTCGCGCATGTGTTCGGCAAAGTCGTGCCAGTCCAGCCCACGGTCGTGGCCGCCGACCAGCAAGGCGATGCGTTGCCCGGTGAAGCAATCCAGCGCCGCCAGCGTGGCATGCGGCGTGGTGCTGATCGAATCATTGACCCAGCGCAGGCCATCGCGTTCGCCCAGCAATTGCAGGCGGTTGGGCAGCGGGCGGAAGCCTTGCACCGCCGGTGCCAGTGCCACCGCGTCCAACCCCAACACTTCCAGCGCGGCCAGCACCGCACACAGGTTGCCGCGGTTGTGGCGGCCGGGCAGTGGTGTGTTCGCGGTGTCGAATACCGCCTGCGCACCGCGATGCACCACCTCGCCGACCATGTGCCAGCCCTTGGGCTGGTTGAACCATACGATTTCACTATGCGGCAGTTGCAGGCCGCGCAGGTGTTCGTCGGTGGCGTTGAGCACGGCCACGCGCGGGTGGCCTGCGATCACCAGCGACAACTTGTCGTCGATGTAGCGCTGTTCGCTGCCGTGCCAGTCCAGGTGCTCGGGAAAGATGTTGAGCACGATCGCCACCTCCGGCCGCGCGCCGCTGCGTGCGACTTCGCCGGTCTGGTAGCTGGACAGTTCCACTGCCCAGTAATCCGGCGCCGGTTGCGGGTCCAACACCTCCAGCAGCGGCAGGCCGATGTTGCCGGCCAGCGCAGTGCGATGTCCTGCCACGCGCAGCAGATGTGCCAGCAACGAGGTGGTGGTGCTCTTGCCCTTGGTGCCGGTCACGCACACGACGTTGTGCAAACCACCATCGGTATCGGCGTGTTCACCGAACCACAGCGAGGTGCCGCCGATGAACTGCGTGCCGTGCGCGGCAGCAGCCAGCGCTTCGGGTTTGTACGGACTGATGCCGGGCGACTTGATGACCACGTCGAACGCCGCCAGCTTCTCCGCACTCACCTCGGTTTCAACCCGCAGCCACGAATCACCCAGCGCCAGCACATCAGCCGCTTCGGCCTCGCTGCAGAACACCGTCAAATTCGCCGGAAACCACTCTCCCGATTCCCGATTCCCGATTCCCGATTCCCGCGCAGCGCAAAGCGCCGCGCAGGCCGAACGCCCTTCGCGGCCCCAACCCCACAGCGCGACGCGCCGGCCTTCAAGCTGCGAAATTCGCACGCAGGCGCTCCCACAGCGCCGCGGGGATGCGGTGCTCACCCTCGATGACCAACAGCGGCTCGATGCGCAATTCGTCCGCAGTCAGCGTCGGCTCAATCAGGCGTGCGAAACGCTTGACCAGCACGTCCTCCTTCCACTCCGGGCGGGTGGCCAACGTCGCCAATGCCGCACGCGACTCCTTGCCCTCGCCCACGCATTCGAACGGCTTGTGGTCCTGGAACTCCAGCAGCGCGTCGAAGCCGGCGGCCTGCGCGTCATCATCCAGCAGGTTGCGGCCGAAGATGCGCACCAGCCGGGTCTTGGGCATGAACGGTGCCAGCGCCAGGAACACGAAGTGGCACTTCGGGCACACTCCGCACCAGCGGTTCACCGGGCGCTCGCCGAGGATGTGGAAGTTGCGGTTGCAGCTTGAGAAATGGGTGTCGTAGTAATCGGTCCTGGCGAACTGGCGCGCCACCGCCAGCTCCGACAGCGGCCGCAGCAACGAGTAGTAGTGCAGGTCGGCGGCAACGTGCTGCTGCACGTATTTGCCGAACGCCTGTTCGAACGCCCAGCCCTTGGACCACTGGTGGTTGACCTCGTCGGTGCCGCTGCCGTCGGGGGCGATGATCTGGCTGCCGTAGCTGGCCGAGCGCTCGTTGGAGAACACAACCTGGCCCACGCCCTGCACCACCGCAGCCAGCACCATGATCGCCGAGTTCACCGCGGTCACCGGGATGTGACCGTTCCATGCGCCCTGCCGGTTCAACTCGAACAGTTCCGGGGCCAGCGTGCGGCCGATGTTGAGCATCGGCAGGCCGGTGCGCTCGGCACAGGCACGGATCAGTTGCGAACCACCGATCCAGGTGACGGTTTCACCAACGCCGGCATGGCGCAGCGCTTCGATACTGACCAGCGAATCCTTGCCGCCACCGATGGCGACCAGCGCGTGTTCGCGCAGGCCGAGTACCGTGGCCTTGCTGCCAACGGCAGCAGCCATGGGCAGCTTGAAACGCCCGCGCAAATTCAAACCATTGCGGTAGGCGAATTCGCCCAGGCCATTGAGGTAGATGTCCTCCACCAGCGCCGCGGTATCGGCATCAATGGCGTAGCCGTCGATGGAAACCTGCGCCGGCACCGCCGCCTTGTAGTAGCTGACGCCGGCAATCAGGTGCAGCAGTTGCAATGCACGCTGTACCGCCGCCGCGCGGGCTTCGTCCAACTGGAACGGCGCGCCCGGCACGGTGACGGTCTCGGTCATCTCCGGGCCGTCGTCGAAGGCGTACACCAGCCGCGCCACACCGGTATCCGCGGCGAAGTCGCAGCGGACGAAGCGGAAGCGGGAAACCTGGTTCTTGTCAAAAACTGTCATGGCGTATCCGAATCAAACGAACCGCGGCGCGCAGGCGCGGCGGCAAGGGGCATGCAGGGGGTGGGCATCACGCATCGTCGATGACGTCCTCGCGCGGCAAGGCGCGGTGGTTGTAGTAGCTGGCCATGCTGTAGCCGTAGGCGCCGGCATCGGCGATCAGCATCATGTCGGCCGGCGCGGTGGTGGACGGCAGCTTCACCCGCTGCGCAAACACGTCACTGGATTCGCAAATCGGGCCAACCACGCTGAAATCGAGGTCGCGCGCATCACCCAGCCGCGACAGGTTGGCGATGTCGTGCCAGGCGTCGTACAGCGCCGGGCGCAGCAGCGCGTTCATGCCGGCATCCAGGCCGACGCGGCGCACACCGTCCTTCTCCACCACCTGCGTGGCCCGCGCCAGCAGCACGCCGGCCTCGGCCACCATGAAGCGGCCCGGCTCGATCGCCAGTTGGAACGCCGGGTGTACCGCCTTGATCTCGGCCAGGCCGATGGCCCACGCCTCCAGGTCGAACGGCTCGTCGTCGTCGCTGTACGGCACCGGCAGCCCGCCGCCGATGTCGAGGATCTCCACGCTGCCGATGCGCCGCGCGAAGCCGGCCATTTCGTCCACCATCTGCTGCCAATGGCCGCTGTTTTCGATGCCACTGCCGAGGTGGGCGTGGACGCCGGTGATGCGAATGTCCAGCGCACGCGCAATGGCAATGAATTCGTCCACGCGCTGCGCCGACAGCCCGAACTTGGCGTCCTTGCCGCCGGTGTTGACCTTCTTGTGGTGGCCGTCGCCGTGGCCCAGGTCGATGCGCAGCCACAACTTGCGGCCACGGAACACTTCCGGCCAGTTGTGCAGCAGCTCGACATTGTCGACGGTGACGTTGACCCCGCGCGCCAACGCCGCCTGGTATTCGGCGATCGGTGCGAAACTCGGTGTGAACAACACCCGCGCCGGCTCGAAATCCGGCAGCACGGCGAACACGTGCTCCACTTCGCCCAGCGACACGCATTCCAAGCCGAAGCCCTCCGCCGCCAAGGTGCGCAGGATGGCCGGATGCGGGTTGGCCTTGATCGCGTAAAAACGGCGGTCGATGGCGTCGATTGCCTGCAATTGGCGCGCGCGCTCACGCACCGTCGGCAGGTGGTAGACGTAGGCCGGCGTGCCCTGCGCGGCCAGTTCCAGCAATTGCTGCCGCTTTGCCGGCGCCTGCCACCACGGCAGCGGCCGCGGGCGGATGGTGCCGTTGATCTCGCGCCAACGCGGGCCGAACACCTGCTCCTCGTACACCGGCATCGCGCCGCTTTCGATCAACTCGGCGTGCAGGATCGGCAGCAGCCCGTCGGCGTCGGCCTCGTCGATGACGAAGGTCAGGTTCAGGTCGTTGGACGACTGCGAGATCATGTGCACGCGCTCCTTGCCGAACGTGGCCCACACGTCGGAGAGCTTGTGCAGCAGCGAGCGCATGCCGCGCCCGACCAGGGTGATGGCCGCGCACGGCACGATCACCTTGACCTTGCAGATTTTCGACAAATCCGCCGACAACGCCGCCAGCACGTCGGTGCTGACCAGGTTTTCGCTCGGGTCCAGCGACACGGTGACGTTGGTTTCGGCCGAGCCGATCAGATCGACGGACAGGCCGTGCCTGCGGAACAGGTTGAACACGTCGGCGAGGAAGCCGACCTGCTGCCACATGCCGATGCCTTCCATCGACACCAGCACGATGCCGTTGCGGCGGCTGATCGCCTTGACCCCCGGCACCGGCTCGGCGGCACCGTCGATACTGGTGCCCGGCAGGTGCGAGCGCTCGGTGTCGAGGATCGCCATCGGCACGCCGGCGTCGCGGCACGGCTTGATCGAGCGCGGATGCAGCACCTTGGCGCCGGTGGTGGCGATTTCCTGCGCTTCGTAATAATCCAGCCGGGTCAGCAGGCGCGCATCCGGCACATCCTTCGGGTTGGCGCTGAACATGCCCGGCACGTCGGTCCAGATTTCCACCCGGCTGGCACCGAGCAGCGCACCGAAATAGGCGGCCGAAGTGTCCGAACCGCCACGGCCAAGGATGGCGGTGCCGCCATCGTCATGGCGGGCGATGAAGCCCTGGGTGATCAACATGCGCGTGGGCTGGGCCGAGAAACGCTGGCTGAAACCGGCCTCGCCCTGCCATTGGCAGTTCACCGACAGCCGCTGCGACCATGCGCTCTGGCTCGGCACCGGCGGCAAGGCATGCAGCCAGTCGCGCGCGTCCATCCAGCCGAAATCCAGCCCGATGCTGCACAGGTAGGCCGCGCCGATGGTCGAGGACAACAGTTCACCCTGGCCCAGCACTTCGGCCTGCCAATCCAGTGGGCGGCGGGCCGTGCGCGGGTCGTCCAGCAATGCCTGCAATGCAGCCAGCCGTTCGGCGAGGACCTCCTGCCCCAGTTCCAGCTCGGCAAGAAATTCGTTGTGGCGGGCGACCAGCGCGGCCATGCGCTCGCGGCTGTCGGCGGCGCCATCGGCAATGGCGGTCAATTCATTGGTGACGCCCGACAAGGCCGACACCACCACCAGCACCCGGCCACCGGTTTCATCCGCCCGTTTTTTCGCCAGTTCCCCGATCGTGTTCCAACGATGACGACGCGACACCGAAGTGCCACCGAACTTCAGGACGATCCAGCGATCGACGAGGGGGGAAACGGACATTGGCGTGGGGATTCACAAGTGGAAAAGACCCGACGAGCGGGCGGAACCGCCGATTCTATGCCAAGCCCGGCCCTGCGGAGCCGCCGATTTCGGCCAACGGCGGCAGCCGGCTATGCTGATCCGCCGCCACAACCCGCCATTGCTCATGAGCCAACGCCGTTTCCTGCAACTGGATGTCTTCGCCGCCCGCCCCGGTACCGGCAACCCGCTGGCCGTGGTGCTCGACGCCGAAGACCTGGACGCCGCCGCGATGCAGGCCATCGCCGCCTGGCTGGACCTGTCCGAGACGGTGTTCTTCCTGCCGCCCGAGGACGGTGCCGATTACCGCATCCGCATCTTCACCCCGAAGATGGAACTGCCGTTCGCCGGCCACCCCAGCGTCGGCGCGGCGTGGGCGGCGGTGGAACTGGGGCTGGCCACGCCGGTCGATGGCCGGCTGGTGCAGCAATGCGCCGCCGGCCTGTTGCCGGTGCGGGTGCAGGGCGGCGGTCGCTTCCGCCTGCTGCACGTGCGCAGCCCGCAGGCGGTTCAACGTGAAATCGCCACGCCGGAACTGCCGCCCGGGCTGACCGCGCTGGCCCAACCTGCATCGCAGGCACGGCTCTGGAACAACGGCCCGGACTGGTGGCTGCTGGAAGCGGCCGACGAAACCGCGCTGCGCCGTTACGCGCCGGAGCTGGCCGCCATCGCCGCCCTGCCCGCTGGCGGCAAACTCGCCGTGTTCGCCGCCGCCGCGCGCCCGGACGTCGGCTACCAGTACGTGATGCGCGCCTTCGCCCCCGGCGTCGGCATCAACGAGGACCCGGTGACCGGCAGCGCCAACGCGCTGGTCGCCGCGCACCTGCTGGAACAGGGCCGGCTCGCGCCGGGGCAGCAGTACCGCGCCAGCCAGGGCCGCGAGCGCGGCCGCAACGGCGAGGTCCACGTGCAAGTGGATGACGACGGCCACATCTGGGTCGGCGGCGAAGTGCAGCCGGTCATCAACGGCCACATCAACTGGTAACCCCACCCTTGCGGAAACACACCATGACCACCCGCCGCTTCCTGCAACTGGATGTCTTCGCCCCACGCCCCGGCACCGGCAACCCGCTGGCCGTGGTACTCGACGCCGAAGGCCTGGACGATGCCGCCATGCAGGCCATCGCGCGCTGGACCCGGTTGCCTGAAACCACCTTCATCTTTGCCCCCACCACGCCGGGCAGCAGCTACCGCATCCGCATGTTCGCGCCGCAGAAGGAAGTGCCGTTCGCCGGCCATCCGAGTGTCGGCAGCGCCCACGCGGTGCTCGAATGCGGGCTGGCCGCGCCGATCGATGGCCTGCTGGTGCAGGACGGCATCGCCGGGCAACTGCCGCTGCGCGTGGATGAAGCCGACGGCACGCGCAGCATCGCCATCCGCACCCCGCGCGCTTCGGTGGCCGAAGTGGTGAATGCCGACGACACCCGCCTGCGCCCGGCCATCGCCGGCTGGGCGCTGGGCACGCTGCCGCCGGTGCTGATGGACGGCGGCCGCCGCTGGTGGCTGGTGGAACTGACCAACGAAGCCGCATTGCGCGCATTGGTCCCGGACTGGGACGCCATCGCCACGCTGGCCGAGGCCAGCGGCGCGATGGGCGTGTTCACCTATGCGCGCGCCAGCGGCCAGCCTTACGATCTGGCCGTGCGCGCCTTCGTCGGCAACGGCCGCCGTTTCGAGGACGCCGCCTCCGGCGCGGCCAACGCCGTGCTCGCCGCATGGCTGGACGACCGCAACGCCCTGCCCGGCAACGGCAAACGCTACACCGCCAGCCAGGGCCGCGAGGTCGGCCATGACGCGCTGCTGGAACTGCGCATCGACGAAAGCGGCGAGGTGTGGTCCGGCGGACAGGTGCAGACGGTGATTCGCGGAACCATTGATTGGTAGGCCGGTCACATCGAAACCTCGCCCCACCGGGAAGCGCCCTCATGCATCGCTGGCTCCTGCTGCTGTTTCTCTCATGCGCGACTGCCCTCGCTGGCACGCCCGAACAGGCGCAACCGCAACGTGTTCTGTTTGTCGGCAACAGCCTCACCTATGTCGGCAACCTGCCGGCCACGTTCGCTGCAATGGCCTATGCGAATGGGCACAACGTCCACAGCGCGATGATCGTCGAAGGTGGTGCAACGCTCGACCAGCGCGTCGCCGATGGCTCCGTGCAACGGGCGCTGGCCGGCTACAGACCGGCGGTGCTCGTCCTTCAGGAGCGCGGCGGTGACCTGCTGTGCGTGCCCACGGAAGAGGCCTGCATCCAGTCCGATCTGGCGATACAGGCCCTCGCCCAAGCCGGCCGCGATACCGGTGCCAAGGTGGTGCTTCTGGGCAGTTACCAGGCTTATCCGCGCGCCTCGGCCGAACTGGTCGAGAAGGAGGGCGCGGCGGCGAAACGCGCCGGCATTGCCTACGTCGAGATTTCCGAGAGCCTGCGCCGGCTTTCCGGCGAAGCACCGGCGCTTGCGTGGTATCACGCCGATGGCATGCATCCCGGCCCGGCGCTGACCCTGCTGGATGCCATCCAGCTGCATCGCACGCTGTTCGGTGCGATTCCCGCGCAGGGTTTTGACGTTGCCGCGCCGATCTACACGACGGGCAGCGGGCTGCGCGCCGAATTGCGCGAGGCCGACGCGGCGGCACCGCGACCGGATACGCCGCAGGGCATCCACTACGACGGCACGATGCTCGGACAACTCAATTCGATGCTGGATTCCTGCGGCGAATAGCGTCGGGTAGATGCGGGGCTCGCCCCGCATGGGGCATTTCCGGGAAAGTCCGTGCCGGGCAAGCCCGGCACCTACGGGATCAGCGCGAGGCGCGCAGCGCCTGCTGCTCCACCAGCGTCAGCGCCACGTTGTCGCGCAGGTAGGCCGGCTGCACCAACTCCGGGGCGATGCCCTCGCCGCGTTTGAAGGCAGGCACGGCAATTTTCAGCACGTCTGCCGCGCATGGCAGCGCCTGTGCATCGACGGAAGAGAGGCGCGGTTGCAGGCGAGTGGCGAGCAGGCCATCGGCGGCGGCGAAACCGGTGCCGACGCCGGCCCATTCGCTGCCGTCATCGGGCAGTTGCAGCGCATCCGGGGCGATCACCACTTCGCTGCCTTGCACCTGCATCAGGCCATCGGCATCGCGCAAGCAGCGCGCGGCATAGACCTCGCCCATGCGCGCGTCGATGCAGGCAAGTACCTGCGTGGCATCACTCGGTACCTGCATCGCCAGCGTCTGCAAGGTGGACACCGGCAGCAGCGGGCGGTCCAGCGCCAATGCGATGCCCTGGGCGATGGCGATGGCCAGGCGCACGCCGGTGAAGGCGCCGGGGCCGCGGCCGAGGGCGATGGCATCCAACTGCGCGCGGGCGATGCCGGCCTCGGCCAGCAACGCTTCGGCCCACGGCAACATCAGTTCGGCATGCCGACGCGGCGCGATCTCGAAGCGTTCGAATACTTCACCATCGACGTACAGGGCGACGGAACAGGCTTCGGTGGCGGTTTCGAGGGCGAGCAGTTTCATGGGAAAAACCGGGAAATCAGGAGACAAAGGGTAGCACTGTGCCTGTGTGCAGCACTGATGAAACCGAAAACATCCAGGTACCAGTCGAAGGAGGACTTGCCACTTCCTTCTCCCATCGGGAGAAGGTGGCGCATGGCGCCGGATGAGGGGTAAGCGGAGGCCATGATGGTTGGCCATCTGGACTCCGTTCGCCCCTCACCCCTCTTCCGTTGGGAGAGGGGCTTTGAAAGGCACGGGGGCTTTGAAAAACGCCTGCACGTCAGCCAACTCGCGGGTGCGGCGGAACGGTGGCAGCGAGTCGAGGAACACGCGGCCGTAGCCACGGCTGAGCAGGCGCGGGTCGCACAGCACCAGCACGCCACGGTCGCTCTCGCTGCGGATCAGCCGGCCCACGCCCTGCTTCAGCGCGATCACCGCCTGCGGCAACTGCTCGTCACGGAACGGATTGCCGCCGGCACGGCGGATGGCATCCAGCCGCGCTTCGTAAACTGGATCGTCCGGCGCGGCGAACGGCAGCTTGTCGATCACCACCACGCTCAGCGCGTCGCCGGCCACGTCCACGCCTTCGCGGAAGCTGGCCGAACCAAGCAGCACGCCGTTGCCCGATTCGCGGAAGCGCTGCAGCAGGCTGGCACGCGGTGCCTCGCCCTGCACGAACAACGGCCACGGGCCACCACGCAACGCCTCGGCGGCTTCTCGCAGCGCGCGGTGCGAGGCGAACAGCAGGAAGGCGCGGCCCTGCGAGGCTTCCAGCACCGGGCGCAGGGTGGCGATCAACGCCGCGCCGAAGCCGCGCGACGCCGGGTCGGGCAAGTTCTGCGGCAAGTAGCACAACGCCTGCCGCTGCCAGTCGAACGGGCTGGGCTGCACCAGCGTGTCGGGGTCGTCCAGCCCCAGCCGCGTGGCGAGGTGCCCGAAACCGCCATCGACGGTCAGCGTGGCCGAAGTGAACACCCACGCCGCCTGCGAGCGCTGGCGGTGTTCGCGCAACGGGCCGGACACGTCCAGCGGCGTGCGCTGGCAGCGGAAGCCGCGCGGGGTCAGTTCGTACCAGAACACCTCGGGAATGGAGAATCGGGAATCAGGAATCGGGAAAGCGGCATCCTGCGGCGGTGCGTCCGCGTGCAGCCAATCCGCCTCTCCGACTCCCGATTCCCCATTCCCCATTCCCGGCTCCTCCCCCAGCCAGCGCGCCAGCCGCGACACGCCTTCACGCGCCCGCGCATGGCAGGCATCCAGCCCCGGCGAGGCCTCGCGCACGCCGGCCAGTGCATCGCGCAACTGCATCAGCGCTGCCGACAGCGCATCGAAACCATCGGCTACCGCCGGCAGCGCCAGCGCGCGCCACTGCGTGCCGCGCGACGGCAGTTGTTCCATCGCCGCGCGCAGTTCGCGCAAGGCCAATTCCAGCGTCGCCGCAGGCTGCTGCAACGCCGCCTGCGCGCCGGCCACGCTGCGGCATTCGCTCAGGCAATCACGCGCCAGTTCCTGCCAGGGGCGCATGCCGAAGCCTTCGCCGAAGAAATTGGCGGCCAGTTCCGGCAACTGGTGCGCCTCGTCGATGACGAACGCCTGCGCGCCCGGCAGGATTTCGCCGAAGCCTTCCTGCTTGAGCGCCAGGTCGGCCAGCAGCAGGTGGTGGTTGACCACCACCAGGTCGGCCTCCTGCGCGCGCTGTCGGGCCTGCACCACGAAGCAGTCGCTCCAGAACGGGCAGTCGCTGCCGAGGCAGTTGTCCACGGTCGAAGTGACCATCGGCAGCAACGGCGAGTCGTCGGCCAGTCCATCCAGTTCGGCGACATCGCCCTGTTGCGTGCGCCCACTCCAGGCAACAATGCGCTGGAACTGCGCGGCCTGTTCGGGGGAATGAAAACGCGGTTCACCGCGCGCCTGATCCAGCCGGTAGCGGCACAGGTAATTCGCCCGGCCTTTCAACAAGGCGCTGCGCAGGCCGATGCCGAGTGCGGCACGCACGCGCGGCAGGTCACGGTGGTAGAGCTGGTCCTGCAACGCGCGGGTACCAGTACTGACGATGGTCTTCAACCCGGACAACAACGCCGGCACCAGATAGGCGAAGGTCTTGCCGGTGCCGGTGCCGGCCTCGGCCAGCAGCACGTCACGCTGCTGGAAGGCATCGGCAATGGCTTCGGCCAGCCGCAGTTGCGCCGGGCGCGGGGTGAAAGCATCGAGCTGCGTGGCAAGTGCGCCGCCTTCGCTCAGGGCTTCGCGGCTGGCGGCCGGGAGGCCGCCGAGAATCGGAAATCGGGAATCGGGAACAGTCAAAAGCGGTATTCCTGCGCGCGGACTGCACGCTGCGAGCTGTTGCCCTTCCGATTCCCCATTCCCGATTCCCTATTCCCGACCGTTAGTACCGAATGATCCCCGGCACGGTGCAGCCTTCGATCTGCGCATGCGCCGACGTCGCGTTTTCCTTCTCCGCACGCGCCAGATGCGCCTGCTCGATGGTGGCCCAATGCCGGCGGCACAGCGGCCCGGTGCGCGAACCCAGCGCCACCGCCTTGCGCGCCAGTGTTTCCGCGCGCGGCCAGTCGCCCTGCAGCAGCGCGACTTCCGCGCGCTCCTGCAACACCGCCGGGTCGCCATCCACCAGCAGCAATGCCTGGTTCAACGCATCGGCGGCGCCGCCCAGGTCACCTGCCTCGCGGCGGGCGTTGGCGGTTTCGCGCAGGTCATCCACCTGCGGGTCGCGCAGCGGCTGTACCGACAGTTCCTTGTCGTCGGCACCGGCCACGGCCTGCACCGCGGCCAGTCGTTGCGCGGGCGTGGTGGCGTCCATTGCCGCCGGTGAAGCGGGCGGCGCGCTGGTGCAGGCAGTGAACAACAGGCAGGCGGCCGTGGCGGCCAGGACGAGGCGGATCACAGGGAAGGCATTCATGCGGGCATTATCGCGCAGGCATATCTGAAGGCTGGATGGATGCCGGCTCGGCTTCCTTGCGGTCCAGCCCGAACCAACTGCGCCAGCCGCCTTGCTGCGTCTCCTCCTCCGGCGCGACCGGCGGCGCGCACGGCACATGGGCCGGGGCGAAACCGGCCACGAACGGGAAGCGGCGCGCGCCGGGGCAGTCTGCGTCGGTACTGGCGTTGCCTTCGGCGCTCACGTACTGCCAATCCAGCCCCTTGTTGTTCACCCGCAACGGTGCGCTCGGCAGGCTGCGGAAAATGCCCGCCCACACCCGCATCGAGGCGGTCGCACCGTACAGGCCGGCCTGTTCGTTCTGGTCGTTGCCCATCCAGATCACCGCCAGGTGGTCGCCGGTATAGCCGGCGTACCAGCTGTCGCGGCCATCGTTGGTGGTGCCGGTCTTGCCGGCCGGCTGCAACCGCCCCAGGCCATCGGCATTGAGCCCGGCCGCAGTGCCGCTGGCCACTACCTGTTGCAGCGCCACGCTGATCAGGTTGGCGGCGATGGAGTCGCCCTCCTGCGCCGGTGCCGGGCTCTTGTCATAGCGCTTGAGCAGCTTGCCCTGCGCATCGACCACACCGCGCACCGCGTGCAATGGCTGGATTTCGCCGCCGGAAGCAAGAAACTGGTACAACTGCGCCATGCCGTAGGGGCTCTGGTCGGTCGAGCCCAGGATCAGCGATGGGTTGGCCTGGGCCTTGAGCCCGGCCAGCACGTGGATCAGTTGCGTCACCCGCTCCGGCCCGACCTGCATGCCCACCCGCACCGTGGCCTGGTTGTAGGAACGGGCCAGCGCATCGACCAGCCGCACCGTGCCGTGGCTGCGATTGTCGGCATTGCCCGGCGACCAGTTGCGGCCACGGCCCAGTTGCACGGTGACCGGCGTGTCCTCGACCCACGACGCCAGCGACCAGCGGTCCGGTTGCGCCAGCGCCAGCAGGTAGACGAACGGCTTGAGCAGCGAGCCCACCGGGCGCTGCGCCTCGATGGCGCGGTTGAAGCCCGGCTCGGCGACATCGCGGCTGCCGACCACGGCCAGCACGTCACCGTTGTGCACGTCGGTCACCACCAGCCCGGCCTGCAGCTCGGGCCGGCGCTTGTTTTCCAGCGACTTGATGGTGCTGGCCACCGCGCCCTCGGCATAGGCCTGCGCCGACGGCGACATGCCGGTGAACACGTTCAGGCCGGCGCCCTGCAACACGTTTTCCGGGTAGTCGTGGCCGAGTTGGCGGCGCACCAGGTCGATGTAGGCCGGGAAACGGTTGGCGGCCACCAGCCCCGGTGTCTTCGGCACGCCCAGCGGCGCTTTCAACGCGCGCTGGTATTCGGCCTGATCGATCAGCTCGCTCTCATGCAATTTGCCCAGCACGAAGTTGCGCCGGTCCAGTGCGCGCTCGGGGTTGCGGCGCGGGTCGTAGTACGAAGGCCCTTTCACCAGCCCGATCAGCAACGCCACCTGCTCGGTGGTCAGCGCATCCAGATCGCGCCCGAACCAGAACTCGGCGCCGGAAGCCACGCCGTGGATGGCCTGGCTGCCGCGCTGGCCCAGATAAACCTGGTTGAGGTAAGCCTCCAGAATCACCGGCTTGTCGTAGCGCGCCTCCATGATCAGCGCGTACAGCATCTCATTGAACTTGCGGGTGACGGTCTGTTCCTTGCCGATGCCGAGCAGGCCACTGCGCGCCAGTTGCTGGGTCAGCGTACTCGCGCCCTGGCGGACCTTGCCGCCCGTGCGTATCGCCACCCACAGCGCGCGCGCGATGCCGCTCAGGTCGATGCCGTGGTGACGGTTGAAATCCTTGTCCTCCACCGCCTGCAGGCCGGTAACCAGCAGTTCGGGCACCTCGGCAATGCGTACCAGCCGCCGCTCTTCCTGCTTCTGTCCGTAGAGAGTGGCGATGCGTGCCGGGTCCAGCCGCGCCGCCTTCAGCGCCTTGCGCTCGGCACCGTCACGCAACGATGCCACCCGCCCGCCGGACACGGCCACTTCCACCTGCCGTGGCGCCACGCGGCCATCGACGTCGTCATAGCCACGGCTGGAAATGCTGAAGCGGCCATCCTTCGCCTGATAGGTGCCGGGGCTCTTGCCGATGCCATCGTCGCGGTAGCCGGAGGCGGCAAGCTCGGTTTTCAACGTATCCACGTCCATCGCCACGCCCGGCGCCAGCGCCAGCGGCCGCGCATAGACGCGGGTGGGTATTTGCCAGCGCAATTGCCCGAATCGCTGCGTCACCTGCGAGTTCAGGTAGGCGGTGTAGGGAATCAGGAAGCCCAGCCCGAGGGCCACGGCAGCCATGCCCCAGGTGATCAACCGGTTGCGCCAGAGCGCGCGGCGGTTGCGGGTGTCGTCGTCGAGTTCGTCGGAATCGTGGCGTCGCGGCACGGGAATGCGAGAATGTGGGTTCGGGCGAGTCTAACGCAGCCCCGTGCCCCGGCAGGGCCGCACGCCCTTCCCCGTTCAAGCTGGAGTTGCACCGGAATGTCGATGTCGTTGGCCGATGCGCGCTACCACCTCGACCGCGTCACCGGTTTGATACACCGCAGCCTGTCCAGCCTGCGCACCCGTGGCTGGCGCGCCACCCTGCATCGCATCGGCGTGCACCTGCGGCGGCAGCCACCGCCACGCCGCGAACCGCCGTTCATCCCCGCCGAGACCCCGTTTGCGCCATTCGCCGTACCCACCAGCGAACAACCGCAAGCCAGCATCGTCATCCCGGTCTTCAACCACTGCCGGCACACGCTGGCCTGCCTGCGCGCGCTGGCGGCGCACCCGCCGGCGGCTGCCTGCGAAATCCTCGTCATCGACGATGCCAGCAGCGACCAGACCGCGCAGTGGCTGCCACAGGTCGTGGGCCTGCGCTACCACCTGCGCGAACACAACGGCGGCTTCATCGCCGCCTGCAACGACGGCCTGCGACTGGCGCGTGGCGACTACGTGGTGCTGCTGAACAACGACACGGCGCCGCAGCCGGGCTGGCTGGACGCGCTGCTGGACACCTTCGCGCGCGTGCCCGAGGCCGGGCTGGTCGGCGCGCAACTGCTGTACCCGGACGGACGCCTGCAGGAGTCGGGCGGCGTGGTGTTCGCCGACGGCAGTTGCTGGAGTTATGGCCGCTTCGAATCGGCCGAAGACCCGCGCTACGCCAGCCTGCGTGACGCCGACTACTGCTCCGGCGCGACACTGGCGATTCCGCGTGCGCTGTTCACCGGACTGGGCGGCTTCGACACGCGCTATGCGCCGGCCTATTACGAGGACACCGACCTTGCGTTCCAGGTTCGCGCCAGCGGCCGCCGGGTGCTGGTGCAACCGGCCAGCCGCGTGGTGCATGACGAAGGCACCAGCAACGGCACCGATACCGGCAGCGGCGTCAAGGCATACCAGCTCCGCAACCAGCAAGTATTTGCCGACAAATGGCGCGATGCGCTGCCGCAGCAACTGCCGGTGGGCAGCGTGCCCTCGCCCGCGCGGCTGCATCGCGACCAGCGGCAGATCCTGGTCATCGACGAAGTGGTGCCGCAGCCCGACCGCGATTCGGCCTCGCTGCGCCAGTTCAACCTGATCCGCATGCTGCTGGCCGGCGGCGCGCACGTGGTGTTCCTGCCCACCCGCGGGCTGCACGGCGGCGCGGCCACAGAGGTGCTGCAAGCGCTGGGCGTGGAGGTGTGGCATGCGCCGTTCCTCGACGGCGTGGGCGGCTGGCTGCGTGAGCACGGCCGGCGCTTCCAGGCAGTGATGCTGGTGCGCCACCACGTCGCCCGCGAATGCCTGCCACTGCTGCGCCGCCATGCGCCGCAGGCGCGCACCGTGTTCGACACGGTGGACCTGCATTACCTGCGCGAACGCCGTGGCGCCGAACTGGCCGGCAACGCGCGCCTGCTGCGCGCCGCCGAGCGCACCCGCGCCAGCGAGCTGGCGGTGATGGCCGCCACCGACGTCACCCTGCTGGTCAGCGCCGCGGAGAAACAGCAGCTTGTGATCGATGCGCCGCAGGTCAAGGTGGAGCTGCTGTCCAACCTGCACGAAGTGGCCGGCCACGGCCGCGACTGGGCGCATCGGCATGACCTGGTGTTCGTCGGCGGCTTCCGCCACCCGCCGAATCTGGATGCAATGCAGTGGTTCATCGGCGAAGTGTTCCCGCTGGTCCGCGCACAGTTGCCGGACATCGATTTCCACTGCATCGGCGCCGACGTACCCGACAGCCTGCACGCGCTGGCAGCCACCCGGCCGGGCGTGCAGGTACACGGTTACGTGCCGGACGTGGTGCCGTGGATGACCCGTTGCCGCATCGCAGTGGCGCCGCTGCGCTTCGGCGCCGGGGTGAAGGGCAAGATCAACCTGAGCATGGCCCACGGCCAGCCGGTGGTGGCCACCTCCTGCGCGGTGGAGGGCATGTACCTGCACGACCAGCAGGACGTGCTGGTTGCCGATGATGCGCAAGCCTTCGCCACTGCCGTGGCGCGGCTGCACAACGACGAGGCACTGTGGCGGCAACTGTCCGACAACGGCCTGCACAACATCGCCCGGCACTTCTCGATGGATGCCGCACGCGACACCGTGGCGCGGGTGTTCTTGAGCTAGGAACAAGTGGAGAGGAACGAGGAACGAGTAAAAGCCGTAGCTGACGCGATGGCTGGAACCGTCATCCCCGCGCAGGCGGGGATCGCTTTTTTGACGAATCAATGCCCTGCCATTGTTTCCTCTGCCTCTGCCATGACAGCACAAGGCAAGAGCGATCCCCGCCTGCGCGGGGATGACGGCGGACCTCGGGTGTTTCGCAAGGATTGAGCAACACGATCCCTGCCTGCGCGGGGATGACGGCAAAGCACTACCCGTTGCTTTTACTCGTTCCTCTCCACTCGTTCCTGCCGCTTCGCACTCCCCACCCGCTCGGCAAACGCCGCCAGCTCCGGTGTTGCCGGGTCCAGTTCGCGCGCCTGTTCCAGCGCCCTTGCCGCAAACCCGGTGTCGCCCGCACCCAACCGTTCGCTGCCCACTGCAAGCCAGCGCTGCGCAAGCCGGCGGCGGGCGGTGGGCAGGCCGGCGTCGCCTGCGGCCAATGCCTGCCATGCATCCAGGCAGGCGCGCGCGGCTTGCAGACGGTTGCCGCGCAGGTTTTCCTCCAGGCAGCCGCGTGCGGCCGGCAGCAGCCGCGCGGCCGCCTGCCTCACCCGCGCATCGTCCGCTGCCAATGCCTGCGCCGCCTTGAAATGGTCGTAGGCACTGGCGCCGGGCGGCAGCAGCCATTGCCCGCGCGATTCGGCTTCCGCCATCCGTGCCAGCAAGCTCTTGATCCGCTGTTCGCGCGCTGCCGGGGACAGCGTCGAGGTCATCGCCTGCGCCGCCGCGCGGGCGCGCTGCAAGGCCAGTTCGGCTGCGGTGACTTCAGGACTCCCCGGCGCCAGTTCGCGTGCCCGCGCCAATGCCTGTTCGGCCGTATCGAAATGGAAATCGCCGGCCAGCCGCCCCGCCTCGCGCGCTTGTTCCTGCGCGACCCGCTGCAAGCCTTGCCGGGCAAGCGGATCTTCGTTTACCGCCAGCAGTTGCATGAAACCCTCGCCTGCCTTGTCCAGGCACCCGCGCGCCAGATCACGCTCGGCGCGGCGGCGATGTTGCTCCAGCGTGGCGTTCAAGGCCGAACGCGCGGCCGGCAATTCGGAATGACCGGCGTCGTAATGCTCCACCCGTCGCAAGCGTTGCGCCGCCTGTTGCAGTTGCCCGCGCGCGGCATCGTCGGTGGCTGCGGCCAGCAGCTCGGACAACGCGGCATCGCGCCCTTCCAATGCGCGCATCTGGTCCGGCTGCAGCGCCAACACCTGCTGATACAGCGGCAGGGCGCTGTCCGGGCCGTCATCCAGCCGGCCCTGCGCCTGCGCCTGGTCGGCACGTTGCAGCAGCGGCAGGAAACTGCCCCGGCCCTGCCCGCCCGCCTGCAATTGCACGGCGATGGCGTCGATGTCGGCGCGCGGCATTTGCAACTCGCGCGCCAGCGCCAGCGCTTCGTCCGCCGCCTTGATTTCACCTGCGGCCAGATGCCGGCGTGCCTGCTCCAGCGCAGCACGGCCGGTGGCGACCAATGCGTCCTGCACGTCGCGGCGATCAGGATCAAGCGCGGCAGCCGCCTCGAAATGCTGGCGCGCGCCGCTGCCATCACCCACGCTCAGGCGGCCTTCGCGCAGCGCCTGGCCGCCTTCGTCCAGCAACTGCTGGATGCGCGACTCCGGCCAGAAACGCTCGGCCAGCGGTTGCCGGAACACTGCCAGCAGCAGCGCCAGCGCGACCACGCAGATGGCGATCGCCCGCCATGCGCGTGGGCTGGTCCAGCCGCGCGCCACCCACCAGCGTGCATACAGACGCAGGCATTCGGCAAGTCGGGGCATCCGCGTGCGTTCCATCACCCTGCATCCGTCCCGGCGGCCTTCAGCCCATGCGCCGGGCCTCGTCCACGCCGGGCAGTGCGTCCATCTTGCCCAGCAGCGTGGAGAGCTGGCCGTAGTCGTTGACCTTCAACCGCAGGCGCAGTTGCACGCGGCCGCTGTCGCGCAGGTCGTCACTGTTGATATTGAGCACGTAGGCGTCTTCCTGCGCGATCAGGTTGGTGATGTCCTTCAGCAGCCAGCGCCGATCCATCGCACGGACCATCACGTCCACCTCGTAGCCGGAGCCGGCGCGGCCCCATTCCACCGGCAGCACGCGCTCCGGATGGGCCGCCGATAACCTTGCCAGTGACGCGCAATCGGCGCGGTGCACGGTGACGCCGCGGGTGCGGGTGAGGTAGCCGGCAATCGGCTCGCCGGAGACCGGCCGGCAGCAGCGCGCCAGTTGCACCAGCAGGTTGCCCACGCCCTGCACGGTGAAATCGGAACGACCGATGCCGTCGCGGCGTGCGGTCGGGCGCGGCAGCAGCGGCGTGGCCGGTGCCGGCTGGTTCTTCTCTTTTTCCGCTTCCAGCAACGCACGGCTGACCTGGCTGGGACCGGTGTCACCAAGCGCGACCTGGATGTACAGGTCGTCGATGCTCTCGGCGTGGAAGCGCTTGGCCGCCAGCATCAGGTCGGCCTGTTGCAGGCCCAGCCGCTTGAGCTCGCGGTCGAGCAGTTCACGCCCGGCCTGCACGTTGCGACCGCGGTCGAGCTTGTGGAACCAGGTGCGCACCTTCTCGCGCGAGCGGCTGCTGGCGAGGAAGCCGTTGGCCGGCAGCAGCCAGTCGCGGCGCGGGTCGGCCTCCTTGGCGGTGAGGATCTCCACGCGGTCACCGCTACGCAGGTGGTAGGCCAGCGGCACGATGCGGCCGTTGACCTTCGCCCCGCGGCAGCAGTGACCGACCATCGTATGCACGTGGTAGGCGAAGTCCAGCGGCGTCGCACCGGCCGGCAGGTCCATCACCTCGCCCTTGGGGCTGAGCGCGTAGACCCGGTCCTCGATCAGTTCGGCATCCAGCGCGCCGGCCAGGTCCTCGGGGTGGGCCGCATCCTGCGCCTGCTCCAGCAATTGCCGCATCCAGGTGATCTTGCGGTCGAACGATTTCTCCGCGCCCTTGCCGCCTTCCTTGTATTTCCAGTGCGCGGCCACGCCCAGCTCGGCCTGCGCATGCATTTCGAAGGTGCGGATCTGCACTTCCACGGTGCGCCCTTCCGGGCCGATCACCGCGGTGTGCAGCGAGCGGTAGTCGTTGGCCTTGGGGCGGGCGATGTAATCGTCGAACTCACTCGGGATCGGCGTCCACAGTGCATGCACGATGCCCAGCGCGGCGTAGCAGGCGGCGACGTCATCAACCATCACCCGCACCGCGCGCAGGTCGTAGAGCTGCTCGAAGGCGAGCTGCTTTTTCTGCATCTTCCGCCAGATGCTGTAGATGTGCTTGGGCCGACCGCTGACTTCGGCGCGGACGCCATGCTCGGCCAGCGCCGCCGACAACTTGCGCTTGACCGCCTCGACGTAGCGCTCGCGGGTGATGCGGGTTTCGTCCACCTCGCGGGCGATGTGGCGGTAGGTTTCCGCGTCGAGAAAGCGGAACGCGAGGTCTTCCAGCTCCCACTTCAACTGCCAGATGCCCAGCCGGTTGGCCAGCGGCGCGTGGATGTCTCGGGTCAGTTGCGCCAAGGCACGGCGCTGCTCCTCCGGCAACCTGTCGGCCGCACGCATGCAGGCCAGTTGCCGCGCCAGCAGGATCGGCACCACCCGCAGGTCGTGGACGATGGACAGCAGCAGCCGGCGCAGGCCCTCGCTGTTGCGCCCGGCTTCGCGCCCGGCGTGCAGCGCCCACACCTGGTCGGCGGCGTCCTGCCCGTCCAGCAGGCCGCGCACCGCGGCAGCGGCGTTGCCCAGCGGCAGCTCCGGCAGGCGCGCGCGCAACCCCGGCAGGTCGAACAGCAGGGCCGCAACCACCACTGCTTCGTCGGCGGACAGCAGCGCCAGCGAGTCCAGGGTGTCGGCCAGCACCGGCCACGGCTGCCGGGGCGGCACGTCGGCATCGGGCAGTTGCCAAGCATCCAGCAGGGCCTGCCGCAATGGCGCGGACAACGCGCCGCAGGAGGGGCGTTGCAACAGGGCATCCAGGCCGGAAAGGGAAGAGCGTGTCACGGCAATCAATCGCGGGCGGTTGCCCCTACACTAGCGCCCAACCCTTGTCGGGAACAATCGTTCATGAAGACCGCACGCCTGTCGTTTCCGCTCACTGCCCTGCTCCTGCTCGCCCCGGCTTTCAACGCCCACGCCCAGCGCGTGGTGGAAGGCGACCTGCAACAGCAGATGACCGCCGGGGAATTCAAGGCCGCCGGGCTGGACAAGCTCAGCGCCGCGGAACTGGCCGCGCTCAACGACTGGCTGCAGGGCAAGGTGCAGCAGGCAACCGCCAGTGCGGTCGAGCAGGCGCGCGAGGAAGGCCGGCAGGAAGTGATCGTCAAGAACCGCGGTTTCTTCGACTTCGGTTCCAACGAACCGATCGAAGCGACGTTGACGGGCGAATTCACCGGTTTCGGCAAGGGCCGCCAGTACGCGCTGGACAATGGCCAACTGTGGGAGCAGACCGACGATGCCCGCGTGGGCGGCGTGCGCAAGCAGACGCCGAAGGTGAAGATCACGCCGGGGCTGATGGGCGTGTGGTACTTGCAGATCGAAGGCCTCAACACCCGTGCCAAGGTCCGTCGCAGCAAATGAAGCGCAGCCTCCCGTTCGTCGTGTTGGTCGTGCTGATGCTGCTGCCGGGCCTAGCTGCAGCGCAGGTGTACAAGTGCAAGGGCAAGTCCGGGGAAACCGTGTATTCGGAGTTTCCCTGCGACGCCAGCGCGCAACCGATGAAACTGCGCGAAGACCCCGTCGCCACCCCGCCACCGCCGACGATGGACAACGCCGGGATACCCGCGCCACAAGAAGGTGACGCTACCACCACGGCCGCCGACGAGGTCGACCGCAGTGCCGAGCGCGCCTGCATCGCCAATGCCACCGCCTCCATCTACGGCCCATCCAACGACCGCGTGGCCGCGCACCAGCAGCAGATGGCGATGCTCAACGAGCAGCTTGCAAGCGCCGACGCACAGCGCAGCCAGGCCTTGCGTACCCGCATGGCCACCCTGCGCCAGGCCATCACCCGCGAGCACGCCAACGCCAACACCCAGGTCAACGCGGCACGCCGGCGCTGCATCGAACAGTACCGCCAAGCGCCGTAACCCGGAATCAAGCGCGCAGCGCGGCCACCCGCTGCGTCAGCTTCTTCGGCGAGATGCCGGAACGGAAGCCAAGTTCCTGCGCGAACAGCGACACCCGCAGCTCCTCAATGTCCCAGCGCAGTGCCGACCACTCCGGCCGCGACGCATGGCCCTGCACCTGCGCCTCTTCCAATGCATCAACGAAGGGCTTGAGCTCCAGCATGCGTGCCTGGTCGCGGGGCGGGTCGCGTTTGGCGCGCTCGCTGCGCAGGATCATCGCCTTCAGGTAGCGCGGAAGTTGCGCCAGCGCATCGGCTGGGGTTTCGCGCAGGAAACCGGCGTGGATCAGCCCAGCCAGTTGTCGCTCCATGTCGTCGAGGTTGCCACGCGCCCAGCCCATCAGCGGCGCTTCCAGCAATGGTCGCAATTCACCGACCAGGCCGAGGATGGTCTCGGCCAGTTTCAGCCGGCTCATCGCTTCGCCGAACAACTGTTTCGCCGCATCGGCGCGGCGCTGCTCGAAAGCGTCGGGAGCACGGATTTCCGCCAAACCCTCCGCCAGCACCGCATTCACCGCCGCGTCCACCAGATCGCCGCGCAGGCGTTCCTGTGATTCGATCGCCGCGTACAGCAACCCGGTCTTGGGCGATACCGGCAACTGCTTGCGCGCTTGCTTGAGCTTGTCGGCCAGCGCGATTTCCAGCAGTCGACGCACCCCTTGCGGATGCGCAAGACGTGCTTCGTCGCGGTCGGCGAAGATGCGCAGCGCGGCGGCCTCGCCGCTATCCACCAGCGCCGGAAACGCCGGCACCCCGGCTTCGCCCGGCACTTGCTCGGGAATGGCATCGGCCGGAAATTCGCGCAACCCCTCGACCACCAGCGCCTTGCCCGCACGCGCGGCGAAGGCATGGCCGGCGCGCTCGCCGAAGCGCGCGCGCAGTGCGTCGAGGTCGCGCGAGATGGCCAATACTTTCGGCGTTTCATCGCGCAAAGCACCCCCTCCCAACCTCCCCCTGTCCGCTGCGCGGCCAAGGGGAGGAGCTTCTGCCCCCTCCCTTTCGCCGGAGGCGAAGGGGAGGGTTGGGGAGGGGTGCTTTGCGCGGGAAGGGGAAAATTCCAGCAGCCGCAGGTTCATCCGCAGGTGCGGCTCCAGCGTGGTTTCGTCGAAATCGGTAACCGCCACCTGCGCGCCGGTGGCCTTGCTCAGGAACCGCGCCAGTTCGCCACGGATGTCGTCGGCGGAAGGCTGCTGGAACGCCTCGAAGAAGGCGCGGCCGAAATCCGGCGCCGGCACGTAGTTGCGGCGCATCGCCTTGGGCAGGCTGCGGATCAACGCCGCGGCCTTGTCGGCAACGAAGCCCGGCGCCAACCATGACAACCGCGCCGCGTCCAGCGCGCCCAGCAGGTGCAGCGGCACGTCCAGGGTCACGCCGTCATCCTCGGCACCCGGCTCGAAGCGGTAATGCAATGCCAACCGCGCATCGCCCAGCGCGAGGTATTTCGGATAACGCTCCTGCTCGCTGCCCTCGCCCGGCAGCAGGTCGGCCAGCGACCAGTGCAGCGCGCGGCGCTTGTCGGCTGGCAGTTCCTTCCACCACGCATCCAGCCGGCTGGCCGAATGGATCTCGGCCGGCACCCGGTCCAGATACCAGCGCGCCTGCCAGTCCTCGTCGGCGACGATGCCGGCGCGGCGCAGCTTGGCTTCTTCCTCGCGCGCCTGCTCCAGCACCTTCAGGTTGTCGGCGACGAAACCGGCGCGGGTGTTGATTTCACCGGTCACCAGCGCCTGCCGCACGAAGAGGTCGTGCGCCTCGCCGGGGTGGATGCGGCCGTAGTGCACCGGCTTGCGCGGTGCCAGCACCAGCCCGAACAGGCTGATCTGCTCGGCCGCCAGCACCTGCCCCTGTGCGCGCGACCAGTGCGGGTCGAAGTGCTTGCGCGCCAGCAGATGCGGCAACTCGGTGATCGCCCAGTCCGGCTCGATCGCGGCATTGGTCAGTCCCCACACGCGCTGGGTGTCGAGCAGGGTCGCGCTGAGCACCCACGGCGGCGGTTTCTTCGCCAGCGCCGAGCCGGGGAACAGATGGAAGCGGCGCTGGCGCGGCGCTTGGAAATCGCCTTTTTCGGTGCGGTGGCCGATCTGAGTCGGCAGGCCGGCGAGGATCGCGCGGTGCAACGCTTGGTAGGCGGCGGCACGCGCTTTTTCAGGCACGCCGGCATCGACCTGCGCGGGTGCGTTCGTTTGACGCCCCCTGGCCGGCACGGGTGCAACCACCTCGGCCTTGCCCTCGCGCGCCAGCCGCGCCGCCTTGTGCAGTTCGCCGCGCGTAGCCTTGCGTTTGGCCTCGGCATCGCCACCGGCCGGCATGGCCGTCGGCGCGGACAACAGTGCCTTGCCGAATTCGCCAGCGCCGGCGCTCGCCCAACCCAGCTCCTCGCACAGCAATCGCAACTGCCGGTGCAGTTCGCGCCATTCCCGCATGCGCAGGAAGCCGAGGAAATGGCGGCCACACCAGTCGCGCAGCTTCGATTGCGTCAGCTCCTCGTGGGCGACGCGGTAGCCCTCCCACAGCCGCAGGATGCCGATGAATTCCGAACGCCCGTCGGCAAACAACGCATGTGCGTTGTCCGCAGCCTCGCGCGCTTCCGGCGGCCGTTCGCGCGGGTCCTGGATGCCGAGGAAGGAGGCAATCACCAGCATCTCGTGCAGGCAGCCGCCCTTCTGCGCGGCCACCAGCATCCGCGCCAGCTTCACGTCCACCGGCAAGCGCGCCATCTGCCGGCCGATGGCTGTGAGCTTGCGCTCGCCGTCGACCGCGCCGAGTTCGGTCAGTTGCTGCCAGCCATCGGCCACCGCGCGCTCGTCCGGCGGTTCGAGGAACGGGAAATCCTCGATCTTGCCCAGCCCCAGTTGCAGCATGCGCAGGATCACGCCGGCCAGCGAGGAGCGGCGGATTTCCGGATCGGTGAATTCCGGGCGCGACTGGAAGTCGCTCTCGGCATACAGCCGGTAGCACACGCCCTCGGCGATGCGTCCGCAGCGGCCTTTGCGCTGGTTGGCGCTGGCCTGCGACACCGGTTCGATATGCAGCCGGTCGAGTTTCTGCCGCGGGCTGTAGCGCTTGACCCGCGCGTAGCCGGGATCGACCACGTAGCGGATGCGCGGCACCGTCAGCGAGGTTTCGGCGACGTTGGTGGTCAGCACCAGCCGCCGCTTCGAGCCGGGATTGAACACCCGGTCCTGATCTTTCGCCGACAAGCGCGCATACAACGGCAACACCTCGGTTTCGCGGTACTTGCGCCGTTCCAGCGACTGGTGGGCATCGCGTATTTCGCGCTCACCGGGCAGGAACACCAGCACGTCACCGCGCGGGTCGGCGCGGGTGATTTCGTCGATGGCGGCGACGATGGCGTCGTTGACGCTGCGCTCGCCAGCTTCCACGCCGTCCTCGCCGTTGCCGCCTTCCAGCGGCCGATAGCGCACTTCCACCGGCCAGGTACGGCCTTCGACGCCGACCACCGGCGCATCGTCGAAATGGCGCGAGAAACGCTCGGTGTCGATGGTCGCCGAGGTGACGATCAGCTTCAGGTCCGGGCGCTTGCGCAGCAATTGCTTGAGATAGCCGAGCAGGAAATCGATGTTGAGGCTGCGCTCGTGCGCCTCGTCGATGATCAGCGTGTCATAGCGCGACAACCAGCGATCGCTGGCAATCTCGGCCAGCAGGATGCCGTCGGTCATGAACTTGATGCGGCTGTCCTCACCCACCTTGTCGGTGAAGCGCACCTGGTAGCCGACCACCGTGCCCAGCTCGGTGCCCAATTCCTCGGCCACGCGCGTGGCCACCGCGCGCGCGGCGATGCGGCGCGGCTGGGTGCAGCCGATCATGCCGGCCTCGCCACGGCCGGCGGCCAGGCACAGCTTGGGTAGCTGCGTGGTCTTGCCCGAGCCGGTTTCGCCGGCAATCACCACCACTTGATGCTCACGGATCAATGCGGTGATGCGCTCGGCTTCACGCGCGATTGGCAGCGCCTCGTCCAGAGTGACGGTGATCGGGCGCGCGGCGCGCTGCCGGCGCTGGGCGCGGGACTGTTCCAGCAACTGGTTGAACGCCGTCTCGGCGGTGGCGTCGGCTGGTTTGCCCTGCCAGCGCGACCACAGCCCGAGCAAGCGCCCGCGGTCACGACTCATCACCCCGTCGATGGCTCCACGGGCATTGCGCAGACGCGCGACAGCGTCTTTTTCGATAGCACTCATCAATCGTTCAACGTGAAAACTTGAAATACCGCTAGGGTCCCGATATCGGTATTGTGAAGCCATTCAACCCGCCAAGGAGCAAAGCGTCATGGCCAAGAGCAGCAAACCGGCAACCGCCAAGAAAAAACTCGCCGCCGCCGCACCGTCGGCACCGGGCATCGACATCGGGATCAAGGACGCCGACCGCAAGAAGGTGGCCGATGGCCTGTCGCATTTCCTCGCCGACGCCTACACCCTTTACCTGAAGACCCACAACTTCCATTGGAACGTCACCGGTTCCATGTTCAATTCGCTGCACACCATGTTCGAAACCCAGTACACCGAACAGTGGACGGCGCTGGACGAGATCGCCGAGCGCATCCGCGCACTGGGCTTCAACGCCCCCGGCTCCTACCGCGAGTTCGCCGCCCTGACCTCGATCACCGAGGAACCGGGCCTGACCGACAGCCCCGACTGGCGCGAGATGGTACGCCAACTGGTCGATGGCAATGAAGCGGTGTGCCGCACCGCGCGCAAGGTGCTGGACCAGGCCGAAAAGGCCGGCGACGCACCCAGCGAGGACCTGCTGACCCAGCGTTTGCAGACCCACGAAAAGTACGCATGGATGCTGCGCTCGCTGTTGCAGTAAACCTGCGGGCATTCGCCCTCCGGTTTTCCAGGATTCCGCAGGCGGAATCCTGGACCCTGCTTCAACGCCTGCCAGATCCCCCCGCCTTCGGCGCGCCCCCTTGACTCAAGGGGGCTCTCGTTCCTGGTCATTTGCGCGCTCGCTTTGACGCGGGGGTTTCCGACCGTCGTGCGACGTCTTCGCGAAGGCCGGACGCGGACCACGCGGTATTCTATGCCGCATGCAATCCCCCACCCATGAACTGCTGAAGCGCGTCTTCGGCCATGACGCCTTCCGCGGCAACCAGCAGGCCATCGTCGAACACGTCACCGCCGGCAACGACGCACTGGTATTGATGCCCACCGGCGGCGGCAAGTCGCTGTGCTACCAGGTGCCGGCGCTGCTGCGCGAAGGTTGCGGCATCGTCGTTTCACCGCTGATCGCGTTGATGCAGGACCAGGTGGAAGCGCTGCGCCAGCTTGGCGTGCGCGCCGAATTCCTCAACTCGACGCTGGATGCCGAAACCGCCAGCAGGGTCGAACGCGAGCTGCTGGCCGGCGACCTGAAACTGCTGTATGTCGCCCCCGAGCGGCTGCTGACCGCGCGCTTCCTGTCGCTGCTCGAACGCGCACCGCTGGCCCTGTTCGCGATTGATGAAGCGCATTGCGTGTCGCAATGGGGCCATGACTTCCGCCCTGAATACCGGCAACTGACGGTGCTGCACGAGCGCTGGCCGCACATCCCGCGCATCGCCCTGACCGCCACCGCCGACCCGCCCACCCAGCGCGAGATCGCCGAGCGCCTCGACCTTGCGCAGGCCGAGCACTTCATCAGCTCCTTCGACCGCCCCAACATCCGCTACACCGTGGTGCAGAAGGACAACGCCAAACGCCAGTTGCTGGACTTCCTGCGCGGCCATCGCGGGCAGGCCGGCATCATCTATTGCATGTCGCGGCGCAAGGTGGAGGAAACCGCCGACCTGCTGCGCGGCGAAGGGCTCGACGCCCTGCCCTACCATGCCGGGCTGCCGGCCGAGGTGCGCGCAAGCAACCAGCGCCGCTTCCTGCACGAGGACGGCATCGTGATGTGCGCCACCATCGCCTTCGGCATGGGTATCGACAAACCGGACGTGCGTTTCGTCGCGCATGTCGACCTGCCCAAGTCGATGGAAGGCTACTACCAGGAAACCGGCCGCGCCGGCCGCGATGGCGAGGCCGCCGAGGCGTGGCTGTGCTACGGGCTGGGCGACGTGGTGCTGCTCAAGCAGATGATCGAGCAGGGCGAGGCCGGCGCGGAGCGCAAGCACCTGGAGCGCGCCAAGCTCGACCACCTGCTCGGCTACTGCGAATCCATGCAGTGCCGCCGCCAGGTGCTGCTGGCCGGCTTCGGCGAAACCTACATACCTGCCGGCACCCCCGAAGGCGTACCCGGACAAGTCTGCGGCAACTGCGACAACTGCCTGAGCCCACCCGCGGCGTGGGACGCCACCGTCGCCGCGCAAAAGGCGCTGAGCTGCGTCTACCGCAGCGGCCAGCGCTTCGGCGTCGGCCACCTGATCGACATCCTGCGCGGCAGCGACGGCGAGCGCATTCGCCAACTCGGCCACGACCAGCTCAGCACCTTCGGCATCGGCAAGGAGCTGGACTCGCGCGGCTGGCGCAGCGTGTTCCGGCAACTGGTGGCCGCCAGCCTGCTGGAAGTGGAGCCGGAGGCACACGGCGGCCTGCGCCTGACCGACGCCAGCCGCGACGTACTCAAGGGCCGCCGGCAACTGATGCTTCGCCGCGAAGCGCCAGCCACGCGCGGGCGCGGCGAGCGTGACCGCAGCGGCAGCCCGCGCACCGGCGTGGCGGTGCAGCCGGAGGACCTGGCGCTGTTCAACGCCCTGCGCGGCCTGCGTGCGGAACTGGCACGCGAACAGAACGTACCGGCGTTCGTGATCTTCCACGACAGCACCCTGCGCAACATCGCCGAACAGCGCCCGGACAGCCTCGACGCACTGGGCCGGGTCGGTGGCATAGGCGGCAGCAAGCTGGCCCGCTATGGCCAGCGGCTGGTGGAGATCGTGCGCGAGCAGGGGTGAATACCCGCCCCCTATGCCTACGGGTGAAGCCACGCCCCACCGCCGTGGCCGCTCGAACATGCGACATCGAACAGAGCGCGCCCACAGCACCCAAGCAGCCCGCCGTCGCCGGCGACCGCCATCAAGCCAACTGGCGGTTGAGCCATGCCCGTGCGAAACGCAGGTCGCGGTCCACGGTGGGTGCCGAAACGCCGAGCACCACGGCAATCTCGTCGCGGTTCATGCCGCCGAAATAAGTCAGCTCGATCATGCTCGCCGCCCGCGGTTCCAGTTCGGCCAGCCGGTTCAATGCCTGATGCAGCGCCATCACTTCATGGTCGGCCCCCTCGTCGTCGGCAACCTCGCCGGCGTGGGACAGCGTCAGGTGCACGTGGTTGCCACCACGCTTGTCGGCCGAACGGGCACGCAGGTGGTCCACCAGTACCGAACGCATGTTCAGTGCCGCCACCGCGATGAAATGGGCGCGGTCCTTGTAGTCCACGTCCGAACCGAGCAGGCGCATCATCGATTCGTTGACCAGCGCGGCCGGCTGCAGGGTGCCGCCGGCCTGGTTGAGCAGGCGGTTGCGGGCAACCAGCACGAGGTCCGCGTACAACGCTTCGAACAGGGATTCCCGTGCCTGCAGGTCGCCACCTTGCCAGCGATGCAGGAGTTGGGTGATCTGGGTATTCAAACGCACCCCCGCGTTACCGGAAAACACGATTTTCGAGCGTCGCAACGGTACGGATGGTAGGGCCCGCATTGCCAAGTGCCAACCCGCCACGACACCCCTCGGCCGCCTGCAAGGCTCCCCAAACAAAAGGCCCCGGACATGCGGGGCCTTCTGGCAATACTGGTGGGCCGTGAAGGATTCGAACCTTCGACCAAAAGATTAAAAGTCTTCTGCTCTACCGACTGAGCTAACGGCCCAAACAAAGACCCGGCAGGTCGCCGGGGTGCGCATTCTAGCGCAACACGGCCGAAACCGGAATTCAGGCGTAGTGCGTCGGATCGGGCAGGCCGGCGGCGGCAAAGCCATCGGCGCGCAGGCGGCAGGCGTCGCAATGGCCGCAGGCACGGCCCTGTTCGTCGGCGCGGTAGCAGGACACGGTGAGCGCGAAATCCACGCCCAGACGATGGCCTTCGCTGGCGATCTGCGCCTTGCTCAGGTGCTGCAACGGCGCGTGGATGCGGATGCCTGCGCCTTCCACCCCGGCCTTGGTCGCCAGGTTGGCCAGCGTCTGGAAGGCGGTGATGAACTCGGGGCGGCAATCCGGGTAGCCGGAGTAGTCCACCGCGTTGACGCCGCAGAAGATGTCGTTGGCGCCCAGCACTTCGGCCCAGCCCAGTGCGAGCGACAGCATGATGGTGTTGCGCGCCGGCACGTAGGTGACCGGGATGCCGGCACCGCCGGCATCGGGCACGTCGATGTCGTCGGTCAGCGCCGAACCGCCGATGCTGCGCAGGTCCACGTCCACCACTTTGTGCCGGGTCACACTCATTGCCTGCGCCACGCGTGCGGCAGCGTCGAGTTCAGAGGTGTGGCGCTGGCCATAGCGCACGCTGAGGGCATGCAAGTCGAAACCCTGCTCACGCGCCATTGCCACGACCGCGGCCGAATCCATGCCACCGGAGAGAAGGACGACTGCTTTGTTCATTGGGGAGCCGGGAGTCGGGAAACGAGAATGGAGAATCGGTGAAGCGAGTCTGCTTCTATCGGATAAAACACGGAGGACATATGAGCGGAAACGGAGCCGAGCATCATCAATTCCCGATTCCCGCCGCGCGGACGCGGCTACCTTCCCGGCTCGTCGTCCCACAGCAGTTTGTGCAGTTGCATCTGGAAGCGCACCGGCAAGCGGTCGGCGACGATCCAGTCGGCCAGCTCGCGCGGTGCCAACTCGCTTTTGCTCGGCGAGAACCACACCATGCACCGCTCATGCAGACGGTGCGTGGCGACCATGTCGCATGCCCATTCGTAATCGTCACGGCCACAGAGCACGAACTTGATCTGGTCGCGCGCGGTCAGTAGCGGCAGGTTCTGCAGCCGGTTGCGCGCAACCTCGCCCGAGCCCGGCGTTTTCAGGTCAACCACCCGCGACACGCGCGGGTCGACGCTGCCGATGTCCAGTGCGCCGGAGGTTTCCAGCGACACATCCAGCCCGGCATCGCACAGACGCTGCAACAGTAGCAGGCAGCGCTTCTGCGCCAGCGGTTCACCACCGGTCACGCAGACATGGCGCACGCCATGGCCCAGCACTTCGGCGACGATATCGTCGATGTCGCGCCATTGGCCACCGTGGAAGGCGTATTCGGTGTCGCAATAGGTACAGCGCAACGGGCAGCCGGTAAGGCGCACGAACATCGTCGGCCAGCCGGCGGTATCCGCTTCGCCTTGCAACGAAAGGAAAACCTCGGTGATCTTCAGCCGCGGCAATGGCGACTGCACGATTTCACTGGGCACGCTGGCCGCGGGGGAATTCATCGGTATCATCCGCGCCGCGTCGGCACGGCGGGCCTCAAGGCAGTTGCTGGCCGAAACGGATCGACTGCAGGCGGTCCTGTGCGGTCCGTGCGGCATCGCTGCCGGGGAACTTGCTGGCTACCTGTTCGAGCGTCTGCTCGGCCTGGTTGGCATCACCCTGCCCATATTGCGACAGGCCCAGCTTCAACAAGCCACCGGCGGCCTTGTCATGCGTGGGATAGCGTGCGACCAAGTCGCGGAATTGCGATTCGGCCATCTGGAAATTGCGGGTGGCGTAATAGCTTTCACCCAACCAGTACAGCGCGTTGGGGGCGTAGACGCCGTTCGGGTACTGCTCCAGGAAGCCCTGGAACAAACGCGCGGAGTCGTCGTAATTGCCGGCCTTGAGTGCATCGAAAGCCATGTTGTAGGCGGCACGTTCATCGCCTGCCGCCGCCACTGCGCCGGCATCACCGCGCACGGTCGGGGCCTTTTCCACCACGGCGGCTTCCGGCCTGGCTGGAGCGGGCTGTGCCTCGGGGGCGATCTCCCCGCTGCCTTCAAGGCGGTTCAGGCGCCCGTCCAGATCCAGATACTGGTCGCGGTTGCGCTGCTTGAGCTGCTCGTTCTCGTGCTGGAGCTGCTCGATGTTGCCCTGCAATGCCTGCACCTGGGTGCGCAGTTGCTGCAGTTGGTTGAGCAGGTCGGTATTGGCCTGGCTGTTGTTGGCCTGCGCTTCAAGGGCGCCGACACGGTCGGCCAAGCTTTGCCGCTGCGCCTGCGCGGGTGCGGCAGCCACGAGGGCTGCCGCAACCACGAGCATCAGCTTGATGCAGGTACGCATCGATTACTGCGCGGTGTAGACGATTTCGACGCGACGGTTCTGCGACCAGCAGGACTCGTTCGAATCGGTGCAGACCGGACGCTCTTCACCGTAGGACACGACGGTCAACTGCGCAGCCGAACCACCGTTGGCCTGCAGCGCCGAGTTGACGCCATTGCCGCGGCGCTCGCCCAGAGCCTGGTTGTAGGCACGGCTGCCACGCTCGTCGGTGTGGCCCTGCAGGGTGATGCGCGAGGACGGACGGTCACGCAGGTACTTGGCGTGGCAGGCCATGATCTGCTGGAACTCCGGCTTCACGGAATCCTGGTCGAAGTCGAAATAAACCACGCGCTGGCGCAGGCAGGCGTCGGTATCCAAGTCGCCCGGGCCGTACAGGCCGGAAGACGCCGGAGCCGGAGTCGGCTGGGCCGGGGTGGTGTCGACCGGGGCAACCGGCTGTTCCTTGACCTTCTTCGAACAACCGGCCAGCACGGCCACGGACAGCAGCGAAACGAGCAGAACACGAGTGGACTTGTTCATGGCTATACCTAAAAGGCTCCTAGGCCAGATTGTTGGGGTTAATGCACTTGCGATATTAACATTTAATCAACGCGCGGTACGGTAAGGCCCCCACGCGGGTTCCCTCACGTCACCGTCCGCCAGCACCAGCCGTTGCCGCACCCGGGCATCGGCCGATACCGCATACAACACACCGCGTCCGCCCTCTCGGGCGGCGTACAGCACCACGCCCGCATTGGGGGCGAAACTGGGGGATTCGTCCAGCGAACCAGGCGACAGCGTGCTCCAGCGCGGCGAGCCCAGGCTGTTGTCCATCAACGCGATCTTGTAGGTATTGCCGGCACCCTGGGCGACGGCGATCTTCTTGCCGTCGAAGGAGACGCTGGCTTTGGCGTTGTAGTTGCCCTGGAAGGTCACGCGCGAGGCGCTGCCGCCGCTGGCCGCCACCTGGTAGATCTGCGGGCGGCCACCCCGGTCGGAGGTGAAATAGATGGAACCACCGTCGGTGGCCCAGGTCGGCTCGGTATCGATGGCGAAGTGGTTGGTCAACTGGGTCAATTGCTTGCTGGCCAGATCCATCACGTAGATTTCCGGGTTGCCGCTGCGTGACAGGGTCAACGCCAAGCGGCGGCCGTCCGGGGAGAAGGCCGGAGCACTGTTGATGCCACGGAAGCTGGCGACCAGCTCACGCGCGCCGCTGGAAATGTTCTGGATGTAGATGGCCGAATTGCCGCGCTCGAAACTGACGTAGGCCAACCGGTTGCCGTCCGGGCTCCACGACGGCGACAGCAAGGGCTCGGCCGAGCGCACGATGGTCTGCGGGTTGTAGCCATCCGAGTCAGCCACCATCAGCGCATAGCGCATGGCGTCGCCACGGCCGCTGGCGGTGACGTAGGCAATGCGGGTCCAGAACGCGCCGCGCACGCCGGTGATCTTCTCGTAGATGGCGTCGGCCATCTGGTGGGCGACGTCGCGCATCGCGCTGGAGCGGGCGGTCATTGCCAGGCCGAGCATGCGTTCGCCCTTGGCGACGTCGAACAATTCATATTCGACACGGTAGGCGCCGGCACCGGCATCGAGCACGCGGCCGACGACGAGGTAGTCCTGCTTCAGCGCGCGCCAGGTGGGGTATTGCACTTCGCTGCCACGGGTCGGGCGCTCGACGATCTGCGCTTCCGGCAGCGTGCGGAACTGCCCGGAGCGCTCCAGGTCGGCACGCACCACCGCCGCGACATCCGTGGCCGGCACACCGGCGCTGCCCTGGTAGGGCATGGGCACCACGGTGATCGGCAGGGCGGAGGCATTGCCACCGACGATGTCGATTTCCAGCCCCTTCTGTTGCGCCATCGCCACGATGGGCAGCAGCAGGACGGTCAGGGTGGCCAGCCAGCGGAGTGGTTTCTTCATGGGGTGCTCAGCGGATGCGGATGAACAGGGAGGAAGGGATAGCAGCAGGCGCATGAACATTTTCGCAATCATGAACGAAGGCCGCGTGAAATCCAGCCCGTGGAGGAAACGGGGGCAATGCCTGCGACGGGCCGGTCAACGATCCTGCGCCTCGAAATTGAAATTCAACGTGCGCTGGAATACCGACTCGAACCCCCGGTATGGCAGCGGTTGCGCCCGCAATATCGCCGCCTCGACCGAACGCCGGCCAGCAGCGTCGTAAGGGCAATTCGCAGCGAACTGCACTTCGCGCACCTCGCCACCCGGCAACTGGATGATGGCCAGCCGGCAACGCTGGCCGCGCGGAATGGTGTCGGGCCGCACCCACTGGTTGAGCACTGCCTGCTGGATCACGGCCGCGTACTTTGCCGTCAGGTCATCGCTGCTGCCGCCCTGCCCCGGTGACGGCTGCGGGGTGCCACCGCTGGCCGATGTGCTGGCCGAGGCCTGCGCGCGGGCTTGGGCATCGCGCACCTGGTTCGCCCGCTGCTCGGCAAGCTTGAGCTCGCGCTCGGCCTGCTCGCGCTTGCGGCGGATCTCGGCGATCTTCTGCTGGCGCTCCTGCTCGGCCCTGGTTTCGTTGGCCTGGCGCTGTTCCTCGGCCAGTTTCTTCTGGCGGTCGGCTTCTTCCTGCTGTTTGACCAGCCGCAGCTTTTGCTCGGCCTCCTCCACGCGCTTGCGCTCGGTCAGGTCGATCTGCTCCTGGCGGCGCTTGGCTTCCTGTTCCTGCTTGGCCTTTTCCTCGGCGATGGCCAACGCGCTGACACGCTCCTGATCGACGTTGTCGGGCTGGGCGATGCGCTCCTGCGCGTTGTACTGCTGCGGCGTGGGCGCGTCCTGCGGCCGTGGTTCGGGCAGTGGCTGCGGCGGCGGAATGGTGTCCTCCAGCACCGGCTCGGGCTGCACGTCCTGCACCGGTTCGGGCAACGCCGGCAGTTTTTCCGAAGCGCGCAGCGCACTGCGCGCGGCGGCGGCTTCGGCCGCCGACAATTGCAGGCTGGCTTCCACTACCGGGTCACCGGCGGCCGCCTCGGTGTTGCGCGACGGCGACCACAACCACCCGACGATGAATACCAGCGCGACCAGCACGTGCACCAGCAACGCCAGCACGACGGGCATGCCCCATTCGTTGCCGGGGTCGCGTGGCGGCGGCATGACGTCAGTGTGCATCGGTCGCCAAGCCAACCTTTTCGATCTTCGCCGCCTTGATCACGTCCATCGCCGCCACGACTTTTTCGTAGGCCACGGCACGGTCGGCAGCCACGATCACGCGCAGATTCTTGTCCTGTGAGGCCATCGCCCCCAGTTGCGCTTGCAACGTGGCCGCATCCATCGGCGCCGGCTCTTTCGCCTCGGGCAACTTCAGGCTGAGCTGGCCATCCAGCCGCACCGCGACGACCACCGGATCCTGCTTGCTCTCCAGCGCCTTGGCGTTGGAAGTGGGCAAATCGACCTCGAAGCTAAGCGTGAGCAGCGGCGCGGTGACCATGAAAATGATCAGCAGCACCAGCATCACGTCGATGTACGGCACGACGTTGATCTCGGACTTGAGCTTGCGGCGCTTGCGCCGGGAAATGCCGGAGATCATGGCCGCTTACTCTTCGTCGCCGGATTGGCGCTGCAGGATGGAACTGAATTCCTCGGCGAAGGTTTCATAGCGCACCGACAGCCGCTCCACGCGGGTGGTGAAGCGGTTGTAGGCCCAGGTCGCCGGGATCGCCACGAACAGGCCGATGGCAGTGGCAAACAGCGCTTCGGAAATGCCCGGCGCGACCGAGGCGATGCCGGCCTGTTCGCCGCTGGAGATCATGTCGTGCATGGTCACCATGATGCCGAACACGGTGCCGACCAGACCCACGTATGGCGCGTTGGAGCCGATGTTGGCCAGCAGCTCCAGGTTGCGTTCCAGCCCATCGACTTCGCGCGCGAAGGTGGTGCGCATGGCGCGCTGGGCGCCTTCCAGTTGGGCGCGATTGTCCAGCCCGCGACGGCCGTTCAAACGGCTGAATTCGCGGAAGCCGGATTCGAAGATCGCCTCCAACCCATCCACCGAGCGGTTGCGGTCGGCGGCGGCCGCATACAACTTGCCGAGGTCGGCGCCGGACCAGAAGCGGTTTTCGAACTCGTCGGCGGCGCGGTCGGCAGCCTTGAACACCCGTGCCTTGCGGAAAATGATCACCCAACTGATGAACGAGCCGGCCAGCAGCAGCAGCACGATCAGCTTGACCGGGATGCTGGCCTTGAGCATCAGGTCCAGGTAGTTGATGCCGCCATGACTGGCCTGGGCCACGGTCTGCGCCGCCGCGGCGCTGACTTCCGCCGGCAGCGCCTCGGTCACGGTGGCCTGCAAGGCCAGAAGCAAAGCGATCATCCGTTGTTCCTCAAATCTTGCGCGGGTTGGTTTTCGAATTGTTTGAGAATGGCGTACAGCGTGTCGTGCATGGCCTGCGGGCGGAAGTCGCGGGCCCCGACCGCAGCCAGCCGCACTTGCGCGGTGACCAACGGCTGGCCGTCGCGCAATACCGCCTGCCGCATCACCAGGCTAGCGCGGCGGCATTGCAGCAGTTCCACCGTGGTCTGCAATGCGTCGTCCAACTTGGCTGGCTTGAGGAAATCCAGCGTCATCGCGCGGACCACGAACACCTGCCCGTCGCCATTGCGCATGGTTTCCTGTCCCTGGCCCATCGCCCGCATCCACTCGGTGCGCGCGCGTTCCATGAACGCCACGTAGCGGGCGTGGTAGACCACGCCGCCAGCGTCGGTATCTTCCCAATAAACGCGTGTCGGCCAACTGAACCGGGCTTCACTCGGCATCGGGTTGCTCCACGAACAAGTCGTCAACGGGCGCGGCCTTGGCCTTCAGCCCCATGTGCCGGTAGGCCTTGTGGGTGGCCATGCGCCCGCGCGCGGTGCGCACCAGGAAGCCCTGCTGGATCAGGTATGGCTCGACCACGTCTTCCAGCGTGCCGCGTTCTTCGGACAGGGCCGCGGCCAGCGACTCGATGCCGACCGGGCCGCCATCGAAATACTCCACCATCGTACGCAGCAGGCGGCGGTCGAGTTCGTCGAAACCTTCCGGGTCCACCTTGAGCATCTGCATCGCCGCCTGCGCCACGTCCTGGTCGATGTGGCCGCCGGCCTTGACCTGGGCATAGTCGCGCACCCGCCGCAGCAGGCGGTTGGCGATGCGCGGGGTGCCGCGCGAGCGCCGCGCAATTTCGCCAGCACCCTCGGCGCTGCAATCAATGCCGAGGATCACCGCCGAGCGGCGCACGATGCGGGTCAGTTCATCGGCCGAATAGAACTCCAACCGCTGCACGATGCCGAAACGGTCGCGCAGCGGCGCGGTCAGCAGCCCGGCACGGGTAGTGGCGCCGATCAGCGTGAACGGCGGCAGGTCGAGCTTGATCGAGCGCGCGGCCGGACCCTCGCCGATCATGATGTCGATCTGGAAGTCTTCCATCGCCGGGTACAGCACTTCCTCGACCACCGGCGAGAGGCGGTGGATTTCATCGATGAACAACACGTCGTGCGGCTGGAGGTTGGTCAGCAGCGCGGCCAAGTCGCCGGCCTTCTCGATCACCGGCCCGGAGGTGACCCGCAACGCCACGCCCAGCTCGTTGGCGATGACGTGGCTCAAGGTGGTCTTGCCCAGCCCCGGCGGGCCGAAGATCAGCACGTGGTCCAGCGCCTCGCCGCGCGACTTGGCGGCCTGGATGTAGATGTCCATCTGCTCGCGCACCGGCTGCTGGCCGAGGTAGTCGGCCAGACGTTTGGGGCGGATGCTGGCGTCGACGGCGTCGTCTTCGCGGGTGGCGTCGGCACCGATGATGCGGGGTTCGGTCATTTGGCTATGGTAAGGCGAGGAACGAGTGGAGAGGAACGAGAAACGAGTAAAAGCCGAACTGCTGCCGTTTTGCTCCTCACTCGTTTTTTTCCACTCGTTCCTGCTGCATCAAATTTCCACCTGTGCGCCCAGCTCCACCAGCCGGTTGCCGGGGATGCGGAAGAAGCCGGTGGCCGAGGCGGCATTGCGGTGCATGACCGCGAACAGCTTGTCGCGCCAGACCGGCATGCCCTTGTGCGCGCTGGCAACGATGGTTTCGCGGCTGGCGAAGAACGTGGTGTCCATCGGGTCGAAATAGATACCGCCGTGGTCGCAGGAACGCATCAGCGCCAGCGGCACGTCCGGGGTCTCCATGAAGCCGAAGCGGACGTGGATGCGGTAGAACTCGTCGCCCACCGGTTCGATCTTCAGCCGCTGCCCCGCTGCCGCGTAGGGCACCGGCAGGGTTTCCACGTGCAGGAACACGTTGCGCTCGTGCAGCACCTTGTTGTGCTTGAGGTTGTGCATCAGCGCGTGCGGCACCACCGTGGGATCGGCGGTCAGGAACACCGCCGTGCCCGGCACCCGCACCGGCGGGGCCAGCATCAGCCCCGGCAGGAAGCTGTCGATGCGGATGCCGTCCTTGCGGATTTCGTCACGCAGCAGCTCGCGGCCACGGCGCCAGGTACGCATCATCGTGAACAGCACGATGCCCAGCACCACCGGGAACCACGCGCCTTGCATCAGCTTGGCGCCGTTGGCGACGACGAAGGCCAGGTCGATGAAGAAGAACGGCACGCACAAGGCGAGAATCCAGCGTCGTGCACGCGGCCACAGTGCGCGCGCGACCAATGCCAGCAGCAGGGTGTCGATCAGCATCGTCGCCGAGACCGAGATGCCGTAGGCCACGGCCAGGTTGGACGAACTGCGGAACGCCAGCACCAGCCCGAACACCATCACCGCCAGGCCCCAGTTGATGCCGGGGATGTAGATCTGGCCGATGGTGTCGTGCGAGGTGTGCTTGATGCGCATGCGCGGGATGTAGCCCAACTGCATGGCCTGGCGCGACACCGAGAACGCACCGGTGATGACCGATTGGCTGGCGATCACCGCCGCCAACGTCGCCAGAATGATCATCGGGATCAGCGCCCATTGCGGTACCGCCTCGAAGAACGGGTTGGCCACCGCATCGGGCCGTTGCAGCACCAGCGCACCCTGCCCCAGGTAGGTCAGCACCAGGCACGGCAGCACGAAGAAATACCAGGCGTGGCGGATCGGCGGTGCGCCGAAGTGGCCCATGTCCGCGTACAGCGCCTCGCCACCGGTCACCGCCAGCACCACCGCGCCGAAAATGAAGATGCCGTGCCAACCGTGTTCGATGAAGAAGCGCACCGCCCACCACGGGTTGAATGCCTTGAGCACTTCCGGCGCGGCGATCACGTTCCAGATGCCGATGGCCGCCAACGACAGGAACCACAGCATCATCACCGGGCCGAACACCTTGCCCACTTTCTCGGTGCCGAAGCGCTGCGCGGCGAACACTCCGGCCAGCACCACCAGGGTGATGGGCACCACGAAATGGCCCAGCGCCGGCGCGGCCACCTGCAAGCCCTCGACCGCACCCAGCACCGAAATAGCCGGGGTGATGACGCCATCGCCGAAGAACAGCGAGGCACCGAAGATGCCGAGGATGCCGACCACGTAGGCACTGCGCGAGCCGTTGCGCAAGGTGCGCTGGGCCAGCGCCATCAGCGCCATGATGCCGCCCTCACCGTCGTTGTCGGCGCGCATGATGATGGTCACGTACTTGAGCGTGACCACCATGATCAGCGCCCAGAACGCCAGCGACAGCACGCCCAGCACCGTGTCGTGGCCACTGTCCAGGCCGTAGTGCGGCGAGAACGCTTCCTTCAGGGTGTAGAGCGGGCTGGTGCCGATGTCGCCGAACACGACACCGATGGCACCGACGACCAGCGCCAGGCCGGCGCCGCGACCGGGGGTTTCATGCTTATGGGAAGCAGTGGACATTGCGATCTCGGGGCGGCCACGCGGCCGGGAAAGAATGCGTCAGCGCAGCGCCGATTGCAGCGCCTTGCGGATCACCGTGGCGACCTCGTCGCCCTCGGCCGCCGCATCACGTGCCATCTTCGCCGCCTCGACGGGTTTGTAACCCAATTGCTGCAAGGCCACCGTGGCCTCGGACACCGGGTCGTTGGCCGGCGCACCGGCCACCGGCGCGCCGCCGCCGGAAAAACTGGCGGCCTTGTCGCGCAGTTCCACGATCATGCGCTCGGCGGTCTTCTTGCCGATGCCGGGGATGCGGGTGAGCGCGGTGATGTCGCCGGCCTGGATCAAGCGCGCGAATTCATCGACGCTGGCCCCGGACAGCACCGCCAGCGCGATCTTGGCGCCGATGCCGGTGACCTTCTGCACGTCGCGGAACAGCCGCCGCTCGCCCTCGCGCAGGAAGCCATACAGCGACACGCTGTCCTCCTTCTGCGCGTAGTGGGTGAACAACACCACCTCGCGGCCGATGTCGGGCAGGTCGTAGAAGGTGCTCATCGGCGCCTCCAGCTCGTAGCCGACGCCGCCAACGTCGATCACCAGCCACGGCGGGGCCTTGTGGGCGAGGATGCCGCGCAGACGACCAATCATGGGAGTGTTCCTTGTTCTTCCTTCTCCCCATGGGAGAAGGTGGCGCGCAGCGCCGGATGAGGGGTGAGCGGAGTTGGAGAAAGCAGGCAACGGGGTTCTGTCTGCTGCACGAGGCGTTGACCATTTCCACTTCGCCGCCCCTCACCCCAACCCCCGCTTCGCGCCCCGGCCCACGCCAGCGGCGTGGGCGCTCCACCGCACGCGCGCCAATGGCGCGCAAGCCGTGCGGTTACGCCCCGCAGGGAGAGGGGCTCAAACATTGCCTGCGACCGATTCATTTGCGCCCCCAAGCCTGTTTCGTGTCCACACCCAGACGATTGGCCGTCGCGCGCACATGCGCATGGGTGATGGCCACGGCCAGCGCGTCGGCGGCATCGGCCTGCAATTTGCCTTGCAGGCCGAGCATCAACCCGACCATGTGTTGGACCTGCTGTTTTTCCGCGCCACCACGGCCGACCACCGCCAGCTTGATCTCGGTGGCCGCGTATTCGCTGACCGGCAGGTCGCGCAGCACCACCGCGCACAGCGCCGCGCCGCGTGCCTGGCCGAGCTTGAGCGCGGAGTCGGCATTCTTGGCCATGAACACTTTTTCGATCGCCACTTCCTGCGGCCGGTATTCCTCGATCAGCGCCTGCAAACCCAGCGCCAGCAACTTCAGGCGCTGGGCGAAATCGACCGCACCCAGCAATACCAGCGGCTGGTGATGGACGTGCCGCGCACGGCCGCCGGCATCGACGTCGATGATGCCGATGCCGGTGCGCTGCGAGCCGGGGTCGATGCCGAGGATGCGGGTCATTGCCGTGGCCGGGGGAGAACGACGGCCATCATCGCCGACCACCGTCTCACCTGATGGGACGCGCGCGGTCAGGCCAGCCCGGCCTGATCGACGTTGGAATACACGTCCTGCACGTCATCCAGGTCTTCCAGCATGTCCAGCAGCTTCTTCACCTGCAATGCGGTATCGCCCTCGACGGCGATGTCGTTGTCGGCGCGGAAGGTGATCTCGGCGTGGTCGGCGGCCAGCCCGGCCGCCTCCATCGCGTCCTTCACCGACTGGAAGCTTTCCGGCGCGGTGATGACATCGATCGAGCCATCGTCCGGGTACACCACGATGTCGTCGGCACCGGCCTCGATGGCTGCTTCGGTGATTTTTTCCTCATCCGCACCGGGCGCATAACTCAATGCACCCAGCCGCTTGAACATGAAAGCCACCGAGCCTTCGGTGCCCATGTTGCCACCGCACCTGGAAAAAGCATGGCGCACGTCGGCCACGGTACGCACCCGGTTGTCGGTGAGGCAGTCGACGATGACCGCCACGCCGCCCGGCGCGTAGCCTTCGTAGCGGACTTCCTCGTATTCGACGCCTTCCAGCTCGCCGGTGGCCTTCTTGATGGCGCGCTCGATCACGTCCTTGGTCATGTTCGCGGCCAGGCCCTTGTCCATCGCCACGCGCAGGCGCGGGTTGTTATTGGGGTCCCCTCCACCACCACCGCGCGCGGCAACGCCGATCTCGCGAATGATCTTGGTGAAAATCTTGCCGCGCTTCGCATCGGATGCGTTCTTGCGGGCTTCGATGGAGGGACCTCTACCCATTGGGATCTACCGTACTTCTGTCAGGAACAGGAAGCGCGGATTCTAACCGATCCCCGGTAGCGTTCCGGTCATGCGGCCCGGCGCACGGCGCCTGCATGAAAGCGCCCCTCGCGCAGGAATGCCGCGGTCAGGTCGGCCACCTCCGGCGACAGCACCAGGCCGCTGTGGCTGGCCTGCACCACACAATGGTCGGCCAGACCCGGCAGCCGGGTTTCGTCCAGCGCCACGGTACCGTCGGATTCACCACGCAAGGCGCCCATCAATGCCCCCAGGCCATGCGGCACGCTGCCGGCCACCAGCCCCACTTGCGCCCGGCCATGCCAATCGGCCAGGCCCTGCTGCAACAAATCGCCACTGCGCCCCAAGGCTGCCATCCAGCCGTGGCCGGCCAGCATCTTCGCGGTGTCACTGCCGCGCAGTGGGGAACCGAGGCAGACCACACGCGGCACGTCCAGCTCGGGTACCCGGCGCAGGGCTTCCAGCGCCACCAGCCCGCCCAGGCTGTGGCCGACCAGCGAGATGCCTTGTTGTCCATGCAAGCGCTCGATCAGTGCCGGTACCGCCACCTCGGGGCCGCCGAAAATGCTCGGGTAACCGAAGCTGGCCACCTCGAATCCGCGCAGGCGCAGCCGCCACGCCAATGGCCCCACCCAGGCCCGTGCGTTCCAGATTCCATGCAGCAGCAGCACACGTTGCGTCATTCCAGATACCTTGCGTCGGCGCGGTATGTTCGATTCTGCCCGGATTGAAGCCCAGCGATCCGCAACGCGCGGTGAAGTGGGAGCGTACGCCTGCGGTACAGGCCCCGCAGCTAGCGACGGCGCAGGATGAATTCACGGTCACGCACGCGGCCGACCGGAAAGTCGTATTCGCCGACCTTGGTGAAGCCCTGGCGGGCATAGAAACGCTGCGCGCCGGCATTCTCCGACCAGACGCCTATCCACAACATGCGCGGTCCCGCTTCCAGCAACCAGTGTTCGGCCAATGCGAACAGCTTGCCGCCCCAGCCACCACTCTGGTGTTCGCGCAGCACGTACAGGCGTTTCAGTTCACCGTCTCCGGGCAGGACATCGGGATGCGGCAACCCGCAGGGGCCGGCGAAGGCGAAACCGACCGCCTCGCCATCAATTTCCAGCAGCCACGCGGCGTAATCACCTGATTCCAGTTGCTCGCGCTGCTGCTCAACCGGGTAGGCAATGGACAGGTAGAACGCCAGGTCATCCGCCGGATACAGATGGCCGAATGTCTCCATGAAGGTACGCTCGGCCAGCGCGCACAGCGTGGCGGCATCGGCGGCAGTGGCGCGGCGGATACTCATGGCAGGAGTGAGCGAAGAGAAGTGAGAAGTGAGGGAAAGCGAGGAGCAAGCATGGCTGCTGCCGTTTCCCACTCCTCACTCCTGTTCAACTCACTTCTCGCTTTTCCTGCTTTCCCGCACCTGCACGTGCACTTCGGCCAGTTGCGCGTCGGCAATCGGCGACGGTGCGTCGGTCATCAGGCACTGCGCGCCGGTGGTCTTGGGGAACGGGATGACGTCGCGGATCGACTCGGTGCCGGCCATCAGCGCGGCGATGCGGTCGATGCCGAAGGCGATGCCGCCATGCGGCGGCGCGCCGTAGTTCAGCGCATCGAGCAGGAAGCCGAACTTGGCGCGCGCTTCCTCGGCGTCGATGCCGAGCAGTTCGAACACCGCGCTCTGCATCTCCGGGCGGTGGATGCGGATCGAGCCACCGCCGATCTCGTTGCCGTTGAGCACCATGTCGTAGCCGCGCGACACGGCGGTCTTGGCATTGGCGCGCAGGTCGACCACGTCGTCCACCGCCGGTGCGGTGAAGGGATGGTGGAGCGCGACGTAACGCTGCTCCTCATCGTCCCACTCGAACATCGGGAAGTCGGTGACCCACAGCGGTGCCCAGCCCGCGGCAACCAGGCCGAAGTCCTTGCCGGCCTTCAGGCGCAGCGCGCCCATGAAATCGGAGACCTTGTTGTAGCCGCCGGCACCGAAGAACACGATGTCGCCATTACCGGCACCGACGTGCTTGAGCAGCGCGGCGAAGGCTTCTTCGCCGAAAAACTTGGCAATCGGCGAACTGACTGCACCGGCCTCGTCGATCTTGATGTAGGCCAGCCCCTTGGCGCCGTACTTGGCGGCGTGGGCAGCGTACTCGTCGATCTGCTTGCGGCTCAACGACGCGCCACCGGGGATGCGCAGCGCGGCAACACGGCCGCCGGCATCGTTGGCGGCGGCGGTGAACACCGGGAATTCACTGTCCTTGACCAGTTCGGCCACGTCCACCAGTTCCAGCGCGATGCGCAGGTCCGGCTTGTCCGAACCATAGCGGCGCATCGCCTCGGCCCAGCTCATGCGCGGGAACTGCGCTGCCAACTCGACATCGACCACTTCCTTGAAGATGCCGCGGATCATGTCCTCGACGAAATCCTGCACGTCGCGCTCGCGCACGAAGGCGAACTCCATGTCCAACTGGGTGAATTCCAGTTGGCGGTCGGCACGCAGTGCTTCGTCGCGGAAGCAGCGCGCGATCTGGTAGTAACGGTCGAAGCCGGCCACCATCAGAATCTGCTTGAACAACTGCGGGCTCTGCGGCAATGCGTAGAACTCGCCGGGGTGCATGCGCGCCGGCACCAGGAAGTCGCGCGCGCCTTCCGGGGTGGCCTTGGTCAGGATCGGGGTTTCGATGTCCTGGAAGCCGCGCTCATCCAGATGCCGGCGCAGTGCCTGTACCAGCTTGATGCGGGTGCGCTGCATGCGCTGCATTTCCGGGCGGCGCAGGTCCAGGTAACGGTATTTCAGGCGGGTTTCCTCCCCCGGGTTCTCGTGGGCGTGGAACGGCAACGGCGCGGCCTTGTTGAGCACGGTGATGCGGGTGGCGATCACTTCCACCTTGCCGGTCCTGATCTTGTCGTTGACCGCGTGGCGTGCGCGCACCACACCTTCGACCTGCAGCACGTCCTCGTAGCCCAGCGTGGCGGCGACCGCGAACACTTCCGCAGCGTTCCCGTCACCAGCGGCCGGCTCCACCGTCACCTGCACGATGCCCTCGTGGTCGCGCAGGTCGATGAAGCACACGCCGCCGAGGTTGCGGGCAACGTCGGTCCAGCCGGCGAGGGTCACGGTTTGGCCGATCAGGGTCTCATCGACCAGGCCGCAAAAGTGGGTACGCATGGAAAGCTCCGCAGGGGGAATGCCGGCACCGGAAGGCAACCGGGAAAGCCGGCTATTTTGCGGCCGCGCGCGGAACGGGGCAAATCCGCCGTGCAGTCACGCCCGCTTAAGTGAAGCCCATCCTATAGTTCGGCCACCCAAACCTGAACAGGGGACGCCGCCATGAATCGCCCGCTTCTGCTCGCCGTACTCTCCGCCCTGCTGCCGGGTGCCCTGCTCGCCACCAGCACCGCAGCGCAGCCAGCCCACGGCACCGTGGCCGCGGTGCGCTGCGAAAGCGTCAACAACCGCCAGCAGGTATGCAACACCGGTTGGCGCGACGCCACCATCGTTCGCCAGTTGTCCAAGACCCCTTGCGTGGAAGGCCAGAACTGGGGCAGCCGTAACGGTACCGTCTGGGTCGGCAACGGCTGTCGCGCCGAATTCGGCCCCGGCCGTGGCGGCTGGAACAACGGCAACAACACCGCCCGCACCCTCCGCTGCGAGAGCAACGACAACCGCCGGCGCGTCTGCAACACCGGCTGGCGCGGCGCCACCCTGGTGCGGCAATTGTCCAAGACCCAGTGCGTGGAAGGCCGCAACTGGGGCAGCGGCAACGGCACGCTGTGGGTGGACAACGGCTGCCGCGCCGAATTCGCCGAAGGCCGCGGTAGCGGGAGTAGCGGCGGCTGGAGTGGCAGCGGCGAAACCTTGCGCTGCGAAAGCAACGACAACCGCCAGCGGGTCTGTCACAGCAACTGGCGCCGCGCGGTGCTGGTGCGGCAACTGTCCAAGTCGCAGTGCATCGAGGGCCGCAGTTGGGGCAGCAGCAATGGCGCGGTGTGGGTCAGCAATGGCTGCCGCGCCGAGTTCGGCGAAAGCCGCGGCGGCGGCAGTGGCAACTGGAGCGGCGGCGGTAACGGCTACAGCATCGAATGCAGCAGCGACAACAACCGCATGCGCACCTGCGCATGGGAGCGCCGCCAAGGCCGCCCGGTGCTGGTCCAGCAATTGTCCAGGACCCAGTGCGTGGAAGGCCGCAACTGGGGCTACAGCGGCAGCAGCCTGTGGGTGAACGGCGGCTGCCGCGCGCGTTTCGGCGCGCGTTGAGCCACGCCATCCTGCAAACCGGGAAGGGACGCCGTCAGGCGTCCTTTTCCGTTGCCGCCACCTCACTCCCCCAAGGCGGCGGCGGTGCATCGATCGGCTGGCTCAGGTCGAATTCAACCTGGAACAGCCGCCCGTCCGGGCGCGAGAGTTCATAGACGAAGCGTCGGCCCGGCTCCACTTCCATCGCCCAGGTGTTGCGTACCGAACCGGCCAACCCTTCGCGCTCGAACATCGCCACCGATTCGGCATCGACCGGGAACTCCTGGCGCAGCGCGCTGCCGGCCTGGTGCGTATCGCCGCCATATAGCGTCACCGCGTCTGCACTGCCGTCGGCATGGCGGTGGTCATGCTTCAGCCGCAGGCCATCGCCGATGCGGGTCAGCACCCAGGTGCGCGAGCGGTCGTCGCCAACGTGAAATGGCACCCGCAACTCATGCGCGGGGGCATCGCAACCACGCACGTGCATCACCAGCAGCTTGCCGTCGAACGGATCGGGCGTGGCGCTGGCCGGCACGTTGCTCACCACCCGGCCGGCGAATGCCTGCCCGCAGTATTGCGCCAGCGCACTCATGAACTGCGCAGCCGGCACCGTATCGGCAGCGATGGCAGGAGACGGGGAAACCGGGGCGGCGGTGGCCCCGGCGGCGAACAGCAGCGGCAGGATGCCGGCAAGGAGAGTGGTTTTCATGGCCCGACCCTAGCCACTGGCGGGGTGGCAGGGCAAGCCCTCCCCATACTTCCACGGCATTTCCGGCCTTCGACGAGATGGTGCCGTACCTTGCAGGAAGGCTTGCAGGAGCCCGGTTCAGTCCTCCAGCATCTCCATCCACGCCGCTTCGGCCTGTTCCAACTGCTGCGCCAGAACCTCGCGCTCGCCGCCGAGCCGGGTCATCTTCGCGGCATCGGCATAGTTGGCCGGATCGGCCAGTTGCCGGTCGATGTCGGCCAACGAGGCACCCAGTTGCTCGACCTTCTTCTCGGCCGCTTCCAGCTTGTGCGGGTTGACCGGCTTTTTCGACGCGCTCGGCTTGGCGGGCGCAACCTGTGCAACCGGCGCGGCCACAGGCTTCTCCTGCCTGTCGCTCTTGTTGCGCGCGCCCTGCGCGCTGGCGCGGGTGCGCAGCCATTGCGCGTATTCGTCCAGGTCGCCGGCAAACGGCTCGACCACGCCATCGGCGACACGCCAGAACGTATCGCAGACCAGGCCGATGAGGTGGCGGTCATGCGACACCATCACGATCGCGCCCTCGAACAGCGCCAGCGCTTCGGCCAACGCCTCGCGCATTTCCAGATCGAGGTGGTTGGTGGGCTCGTCGAGCAGCAGCACGTTGGGCTGCTGCCACGCAATCAGCGCCAGCGCCAACCGTGCGCGCTCGCCGCCGGAGAAGCCATCCACCGTTTCGAACGCACGGTCGCCGGGGAAGTTCCACTTGCCGAGGAAATCGCGGAACGACTGGTTGACGCCGTCCGGTGAAATCTCGCGAAAGTGGTCCATCGGCGTCATGCCGGCATGCAGCGACTCCACCGTGTGCTGGGCGAAGTAACCAATCTGCAGGTCCGGGTGCGCCATGCGGTCACCACCCAGCAACGGCAGGTCGCCGACCAGCGATTTCACCAGCGTGGTCTTGCCGGCGCCGTTCGGGCCGAGCAGGCCGACGCGCTGGCCGGCTTCCAGGCCGAAGCCGACGTTGTCCAGGATCACCGCGTCGGCGCCGTAGCCGGCGGTGACGCCGTTGAGGCGGATCAGCGAGAACGGCAGCTTGGCCGGCGTGGAGAACTCGATGCGGAACTCGCGCTCGGCGCGCACCGCCTCGGTGCCGGTCATCTTGGCCAGGCGCTTCATCCGGCTCTGCGCCTGCGTGGCCTTGCTGGCCTGCGCCTTGAAGCGGTCGATGAAGCTCTGCAGGTGGGCGCGCTCGGCCTGTTCCTTCTCGTGCGCGATCTGCTGCTGGCGCAGGTGCTCGGCGCGCTGGCGCTCGAAGTCGGTGTAGCCGCCGGTGTACAGCTTCGCGCTGCCGCCATGCAGATGCAGGGTGTGGGTGGCGACGTTGTCGAGGAACTCGCGGTCATGCGAGATCAGCAGCAGCGTGCCGGGATACTTGAGCAGCCACTGTTCCAGCCAATACACCGCGTCGAGGTCGAGGTGATTGGTCGGTTCGTCGAGCAGCAGCAGGTCGCTGGGCATCATCAGCGCGCGCGCCAGGTTCAGGCGCGCGCGCCAGCCGCCGGAGAACGCGGCCACCGGGCGCGCATGGGTTTCGGCCGGGAAGCCGAGGCCGTGCAGCAGCTTGCCGGCGCGTGCCTCGGCGTCGTAGGCACCCAGCTCGGCCATCCTGGTGTGCGCCTCGGCCACCGCCTCCCAGTCCTCGCGCGCGGTGGCCGCGGCCTCCTCGGCCAGCACCGCGGCCACCACGTCGTCGCCGCCGAGCACGAAGTCGATGGCGCGGTCGGGCAGCGCCGGGGTTTCCTGCGCCACGTCGGCGATGCGGACCTTGCCGGGCAGCGACACGTCGCCCTTGTCGGCCTCCAGCTCGCCGCGCACGGCGGCGAACAGGCTGGACTTGCCGGCGCCGTTGCGGCCGACCACGCCGACGCGGTAGCCGGCATGCAGGGTGAGGTCGACGTTGGACAGCAGCAGGCGTTCGCCGCGACGCAGGGCGAAATTACGTAGGGAAATCATGAATGGGCTCGTTATAACCGTATGGAATGTCCAAACAAGGAGCATTCCTGCGACGCGATTCTAGCGTTAACGAATACTTGACCAATGCATCGAGCGCGCCCGATCCCATCCCGCCTCGATCGTTCCCTGGCACTTTACCGAAGTACGCACCGATGTCCCGCCCGCAAAAACGCTTTCAAAAGCAACGATGTAGACGGCCGCACCGGATTTGACACAACGTAAATTTTCCATTAATCCGTGATGGCACACCCACTCCACCGGCCGAATCCGCCGCCGGGTGCCGCCAACTCCACCGGAGCCGCAATCTGATGAACAGCAAATCCAACACGCTCGCCCTCGCCGTTGCCATCGCGCTCGGCCTCCCGGTCGCTTCCGCCTTCGCCCAGTCCAGCGCGCAGACGCTGGATACCGTGATCGTCACCGGCACCCGCGTGGCCGACCGCACCGTGGCCGAGTCGCAGTCGCCGATCGACATCATCACCCCGGAGGCGCTGTCGGCCACCGGCACCGGCGAGCTGGCCACCGCGCTGGCGCGCGCCCTGCCCTCGCTCAACTTCCCGCGCCCGGCGCTGACCGACGGCACCAGCGGCATCCGCCCGGCGCAGCTGCGCGGGCTCTCGCCCGACCAGGTGCTGGTGCTGGTCAACGGCAAGCGCCGCCACACCTCGGCCCAGCTCAACGTCAACGGCAGCATCGGCCGCGGCTCCTCGGCCACCGACCTGAACGCGATCCCGATCGCCGCCATCGAGCGCGTGGAAGTGCTGCGCGACGGCGCCTCGGCCCAGTATGGTTCGGACGCCATCGCCGGCGTGGTCAACATCGTGCTCAAGGGCGCTGGCAAGGGCGGCAGCCTGGCGGTGGACTACGGCCAGTATTCGGCCGGCGACGGCAACAAGTACCAGCTCTCCGGCGATGCCGGCGTCGAGTTCGGCGACGGCCGCGGCACCCTGCACGTGGCCGGGCAGGTCAGCGACCAAGACGAGAGCAACCGCGCCGGCCCGTACCAGGGCACCGCCCCGGACACCGGCAACTTCCCCGGCATCGGCGAGAAGACCTTCGTCATCGGCGACCCGCGCGTGCAGTCCACGGCGGTGTCGGCCAACAGCCAGTTCCAGTTCGGCGACGCGCTCACCGGCTACGCCACCGCGGCGGCCAGCAACCGCGACATCACCTCGTTCGCGTTCTACCGTTCGAAGAACCACAACCCGCTGACCGCGCAGTTCTACCCGGACGGCTTCGTGCCGCAGATCAACCAGTACTCCAAGGATCGTTCGCTGGTGGCCGGCCTGAAGGGCAGCACCGAGGGTGGCTTCAACTGGGACGTGAGCTACAACTACGGCTACAACAAGATCGACTTCCACACCCGCAACACGGTCAACTACAGCCTCGGCAGCAGCAGCCCGACCAGCTTCTACGACGGCGCGCTGGAGTACACCCAGAACGTGGTCAACGCCGACTTCTCGCAGGCGCTGGACTGGGGCCTGGCCTACCCGGTGACGCTGTCCTTCGGCGCCGAGTACCGGCAGGAGAAGTGGAACCAGTCGCCGGGTTCGGCCGATTCGTACTTCGGCGGCGGCGCGCAGGGCTTCGGCGGCTTCACCGTCGAGAACGCCGTGCATTCGGACCGCCACAACTACGCCGTCTACGCCGGCCTCGAAGGCGACTTCACCGACAAGTTCTCCGCCGGCATCGCCGGCCGCTACGAGGACTACTCGGACTTCGGCAACGAAACCACCGGCAAGCTGTCGGCGCGCTACGCCTTCACCGACGCGGTGGCCCTGCGCGCCACCGCCTCCACCGGCTTCCGCGCACCCTCGCTGGCGCAGCAGAACTACCAGGTCATCACCAGCTCGGTGGACAGCAGCGGCGTGTTCACCCAGCGCGGCACCTTCCCGGCCGCCAGCGCGGCGGCCCTGGCCCTCGGCTCGGAGCCGCTGAAGCAGGAGAAGTCCACCTCCTACAGCCTGGGCCTGGTGCTGCAGCCGAGCGAGCGCCTGTACCTGACCGTGGATGCCTACCAGATCGAGATCGACGACCGCATCGTGCTGTCCTCGCCGCTGAACATCGACCCGAACAACCCAAGCTACGCCGGCAACCAGGCCAAGATCGACGCCGCCCAAGCCGCGCAGGACCTGCTGGCCAGCCTCGGCGTCAACGGCGTGACCTCGTTCAACTACTTCACCAACGCCATCGACACCCGCACCCGCGGCGTGGACGTGGTCGGCACCTACAGCGTGCCGCTGGCGGCCAGCTCGCTGGACCTCACCGCCAGCTACGGCTACAGCAAGACCGAGATCACCGGCATCGCCGCCGACCCCGCCGCGTGGAACACCTTCGCCGCGCTCGCGCCCTCGCGCATCGCCCGCGACGAGCGCGGCCGCATCGAGGAAGGCTACCCGAAGGACAAGGTGATCCTCGGCGGCGTGTGGAAATCCGAGCGCTGGGACATCGGCCTGACCACCACCCGCTACGGCAGCTTCAGCAACCGCCCCACCAGCGGCGCGGCCAACGACCAGACCTTCGGCGCGCAGTGGATCGTCGACGTCTCGGCCAGCTACAAGCCCGGCGAGCGCTGGACACTGACCCTGGGTGCGGACAACGTGCTGGACTCGCACCCGGACCGCAGCATCTTCGCCAACTCGTCCTCGGGCATGTTCCCGTACAGCAACTACTCGCCGGCCGGCTTCAACGGCGCCTACGCCTACGGCCGCATCACCTACAAGTGGTGAGCCGGCAAACGCCGGACAGTGAGTGATGCGCGCATGCCCCGGGAAACCGGGGCATGCGCGTTTTTGCCCCCCTTCTCCCTCCGGGAGAAGGTGCCCCGAAGGGGCGGATGAGGGTACGGGCGAAGCCCCGCAACGCTGAGTTGCACGAGGCTTCGCTCGTACCCTCTCCCCAACCCCTCTCCCGAAGGGAGAGGGGCTTTGAGAAACTGAAAGTCCGCCCGGCCGCACAACATCCGTAGAATCGGCCCACCCCCTTCTTCTGCGCGTCCCGATGCACCATGACACCGCCCTGATCAACATGATCGCCATCGGCCTGGGCCTGGCCTTCGTGTTCGGCGCCCTGGCCAACAAACTGCGGCTGTCGCCGCTGGTGGGCTATCTGGTGGCGGGGGTGGTGGTCGGGCCGTTCACGCCGGGCTTCGTCGCCGACCAGACCCTGGCCAACCAGTTGGCCGAGATCGGGGTGATGCTGCTGATGTTCGGCGTCGGCCTGCATTTCTCGCTGAAGGACCTGATGGCGGTGAAGGCCATCGCCATCCCCGGCGCCATCGGCCAGATCGCGGTGGCGACGCTGCTGGGCTGGGGCGTGGCCACGCTGATGGGCTGGCCGGCGCTGCACGGGGTGATCTTCGGCTTCTCGCTGGCCACCGCTTCCACCGTGGTGTTGCTGCGGGCGATGGAGGAGCGGCGCCTGCTGGAGACCACCCGCGGCAAGATCGCGGTGGGCTGGCTGATCGTCGAGGACCTGGCCTGCGTGCTGGCGCTGGTGATGATGCCGGTGATCGCCGGGGTGTTCGGGCCGGAGGCGCAGGGCCCGCACCACAGCGTCGGCAGCGTGCTGGCCTCCATCGGCTGGACCTTCGTGCAGCTGGGCCTGTTCGTGGCGGTGATGCTGGTGGTCGGGCGCCGGGTGATCCCGTGGGTACTGGAGCGCATCGCCGGCACCGGCTCGCGCGAGCTGTTCACCCTGTCGGTGCTGGCCATCGCGCTGGGCGTGGCGTTCGGCGCGGCCGCGCTGTTCGGCGTGTCGTTCGCGCTGGGCGCGTTCTTCGCCGGGATGATGCTCAACGAATCCGAACTGAGCCACAAGGCCGCGCACGATTCGCTGCCGCTGCGCGACGCGTTCGCGGTGCTGTTCTTCGTCTCGGTGGGCATGCTGTTCGACCCGAAGATCGTGCTCGAGCACCCGTGGCAGGTGCTGGCGACGGTGGCGATCATCATGTTCGGAAAGTCCGCCGCCGCGTTCTTCATCGTGCGCCTGTTCGGCCATTCCAAGGGCACGGCGCTGACCATTTCCGCCTCGCTGGCGCAGATCGGCGAGTTCGCCTTCATCATCGCCGGCCTTGGCGTGGCGCTGAAGATCCTGCCGCCGGCCGGGCAGTCGCTGGTGCTGGCCGGCGCGCTGGTGTCGATCATGCTCAACCCGCTGGTGTTCGGCCTGCTCGACCGCTGGCAGGCCCGGCACAAGGAAGCCCAGCCGGTGCCGGAGGTGCCGGACATCCCGCCCGGCCCGTCGCTGGACCTGCACGACCACGCCATCGTCATCGGCTACGGCCGCGTCGGCAGCACGCTGGCGCAGGTGCTGCACGACCGCGGCGTGCCGCTGCTGGTGATCGACGACAACCGCGAGCACGTCGAGCGCGCGCACGCGGCCGGCATCCCCGGCATCCGCGGCAGCGCGGCGGCCGACAAGGTGCTGGCCGAGGCCCACCCCGAACGCGCCAGCATCGCCATCCTCGCCATCCCGCAACCGCTGGAGGCCGGCGAGGCCCTGGCCAAGCTGCGCGCGATCAACCCCGGCCTGACCCTGCTGGCACGCGCGCACAGCGACGCCGAGGTCAAGCACCTGCTCGAACACGGCGCCGACGGCACGGTGATGGCCGAACGCGAGCTGGCGCACTCGCTGGCGGAAATGGTCATGGCCACCCCGCCCTACCGCGCGATGCGGACGGCGAGCTGAGCGCACGAGCGCTACCGGCGTGCCCCTGCCCGGTAGCGCCCGACCGTTGGTCGGGCGGCGGCGCGACGCGCCGATGGACCCCGGCATTGACCGAGCATGTGCCGACCAACGGTCGGCACCCACAGGCATCCACAGACACCCACCGGTATCAGCACCCACTCAGCCTTGCAGCGGCACATAGAGGTCCGCGCGCAGGATGACCTCGGGCACTTCCTCGGGATCGTCGAGGAAGTGGTAATGGACCGGCGCATCGCGCAGGGCGTGGCCGCTGCCGGGCAACCATTCGGCCAGCAGCCGGTCGCAGGCATCCTCCAACCCGGAATAGGCGCCGACGTGGCGCAGGCGCGCCGCCATGCCGCCTTCCAGCCGCAGGCACCGCAACGGCACCGGCGGCTGCGGCGGAGGTGAATCGAAGACCAGCCCGCAGTCGAAGCGCAGTTCTTCCGGGGCGACGTCGCGATGATCGTCGCGCGGGATGCCGACCAGCTGCCGCAGGTGTTCCACCAGCCACTGCCGCGTGGCCCAGCCGAACAGCTCGCCGAAGCCGGCATCCAGTTCGTCGAACGCCCCCTGCCGGCGCAGCGCCACCACTTCCAACGGTTGCAGCGCCACCACCTCCACGCTCAGCGGCGGCAGGCCGGTCGCGTCCCGGCGCGACGGTTTCGACAGCCGCTCGACCCAGCGTTCGCGCAGTTCCGTATCCGCGCGCAATTGCGTGGGGCTGGCGTCGAACACCTCGCGGAACACCCGCGCCAGCGCCTGCGGCGTGTCGTAGCCGACCTGCAGGGCTATATCGGTCACGCTGGCCTCACCCGGCAGGCAGTGCAGGGCCGTCAGCAGGCGCAGGCGCTGCGCGGTGCGGCCCACGGTTTCCCCGGTCAGCGCGCGCCAGACTCGGTGGAAATGGAAGGGCGACAGGTGCGCGGCGGCAGCCAGTTCCTGCAGGTCCGGCAGCGCCTGTCCGGCGCCGATCGCCTGTTGCAGCCGGGCCAGGGCGCGGTCCAGTTTCGGCGGGTGCGAGGCGTTGGTCTTCATGGCGGCATCCTTCGTGTCGGTGATGGCCCATTGCAGCGCCGGCCGGCACCGGCCGCGTTCCCGATCTTGCGCTTCGTCAGGCCGTGGCCGCAGTGCCGGGAATCCGCCCGAGGTAGTCGCCGAGCAGGGCGATGGCCTGCCGCACCTTGGCCGGCTGGGTCTGCCGGTGCGGGGTGACCGCCCACGCCGGCAACGCCGCGACCTCCCATTCCGGCAACAGCCGCACCAGCGTGCCCGCCGCCAGCAGCGGCGCCGCGTCCAGGCAGGGGAGCACCGCCACGCCCAGCCCGGATTCGCACAGCTGGCACACCGCCGGCAGGTTGTGGCTGACGATGCGCGGGTGCGCCGGCACCCGCCGCTCCTCGCCGGAAACACGGTGTCGCCAGGCCAGCCCCGGTGCCTGCACCAGCCCGAGCCATTCGCTGGCCGGCACCTGCGCAGGGTCCACCGGCTCGCCATGCATCCGCACCCAGTCGGGCGCGGCGCAGGACCAGCGCTGCAGCGTGCCGAGCGGCTGCGCCATCCAGTCGCTGTCCGGCAGGCGCCCGAAGCGCAGCGCCAGGTCGATGCGGGCCTGCACCAGGTCGGTCCAGCCATCCTCGAAATGCAGGTACAGGCGCAATTGCGGGTTGTCGCGCAGCCAGCCGCCCAGCGCCGGGCCGATGTGGTCGGCCATGCCCAGCGGCGCGGACAGGCGCAGCTCGCCGCTGGGTGCATGGCGCGCGGCGGAAAGCTCGGCCTCGGCCTCGCCGGCCGCATCCAGCAGCCGCACGCAGGCCGTGCAATAGCGGCTGCCCACGTCGGTCAGCGCCAGCCGCCGGGTGGAACGGTGCAGCAGCGCCACCCCGGCCTCGCGCTCCAATGTGCGCAACTGCTGGCTGACCGCCGAGGTACTCATGCCCAGCGCGCGCGCCGCCGCGCTCATCGAGCCGTGCTGGACCACCTGCGCGAACAGCGCCATGCGCCTGAAATTCTCCACTGCCCTCTCCCGTCGGCGCCGCGTCGTGAAGCGCAGCTTCAAGGTGATTGTGGCGCCCGCGGACTGCCGCCGCCACGGCCACGGGGGGACACTGGCGCCCTCCCATCCCGCTTGAGGACTCCCCATGAAAATCGCCCTGATCGGCGCCACCGGCTTCGTCGGCCGCGCCCTGCTCGAAGAACTGCTGGCCCGCGGCCACGAGGTCACCGCGCTGGCCCGCCACCCGGAGAATCTCGCCGCGCGCGAACGCCTGCGCGTGGTCCGCGCCGACGTGCAGGACGCCGCGCAGGTGCAGGCGGCGGCGGCCGGCAGCGACGCAGTGGTCAGTGCCTACAACGCCGGCTGGAACAACCCGGACCTGTACCGCGACTTCATGCACGGCTCGCGCGCCATCGTCGCCGGCACCACCGCCGCCGGCGTGAAGCGCTACCTCGTGGTCGGCGGCGCCGGCAGCCTGCTGGCCGCCAATGGCACGCAGTTGGTGGATGCCCCGGACTTTCCCGCCGACTACCGCGAAGGCGCCCGCGCCGCGCGCGATGCGCTGGACGAACTGCGGCAGGAAACGGCGCTGGCCTGGACCTTCCTCAGCCCGCCCGTCGCCTTCCATGCCGGCGGCCCCATCGAGCGCACCGGTCGCTACCGCAGCGGCACCGACACCCCGCTGATGGCCGCCGACGGCCCGGGCACGATCAGTCCGGCCGACCTGGCGGTGGCCGTGGCCGACGAACTGGAACAGCCGCGACACGTGCGCCAGCGCTTCACCATCGCCTGGTGATGCGGACGGAAGCGTCGCCCCCGCCACCGGTGGCGGCGCCTTCTCAGAGCAGGTTCATCTGCGGCTGCGGCTCCGCGTCTTCCCTGATGACGCCATCGGCCTGCGCGCAGGTCCAGCACAACCCTTCCCGCAGCGGCATCGGCCGGGCATACAGGTAGCCCTGCCCCCAGTGCACGCCAAGCTTGCGCAGGCAGGCGGCGGTGTCCTCGTCCTCGACGTATTCGGCCACCACCTCGGCACCGCAGGCGCGCGCCACCGCCACCGAGGCCTGCACCATCGCGTAGTCGCGCGGGTCGCGGGTGAGGTTGCGCACGAACGAGCCGTCGATCTTGATGATGTCCACCGGCAGCTCCTTGAGCCGGGCGAAGCTCTGCATGCCCACGCCGAAGTCGTCGATGGCGATGCGGCAGCCGCGCACGCGCAGTTCGTCCAGCAGCAGGCTGGCCTGCTCGGCGGTGAAGATGGCCACCGTCTCGGTGATCTCGAAGCACAGCCGCGACAACCGCAGCGGCGCCTGCTCCAGCAGTTCCAGCAGGCGCAGGCGGAAACTGCCCGAGGCCAGGCTCTGTCCGGTGAGGTTGATCGCGATGCTGGCACTGGTGGCGGCCAGTTCCGGTGCCTGCCGCAACTGCGCGAACAATTCCGTCACCACCGCCAGGTCCAGTTCCGGCCCACGCCGCGCGGCCTCGACCGCCGGCAGGAACAGATTGGGCGCAAGCAGGTTGCCCTGTTCATCACTGAGCCGGCACAGCACCTCGCCGACGCTGCGCCCCTGCAATGGTTGTGCGTTCAGCGCCACCAGTGGCTGGAAATACAGTTGCAGCCCGCCGGGCCGGCGCAGCAGGGCCAGTACCTGGCTGGCCCCGTGCATGCGCTCCTGTGCCTGCCGCAGCGTGGCTTGGGTGGCATCGGCATACAGCGGTTCGACCTCGTTGTTGCCACGCGCCTCGAACGCCAGGCTGGAGGCCTGCATCAGCGCCGCATCCATGTCCAAACCGGTATCGCCGCCGAAGCGCGCCACGCCCAGGTAGGGCAACAGGCGCACGTTGCGCCCTTCCACCAGGAAACCGGGCTGCTCGATGTCGTGCAACACCCCGGTCCAGTCGATTTCCCTCCCGCATTCGGCCAACAGCGCGAACTGCCCGCTGCCCAGGTAACACGGCTGCACGCCCTGTGCTTCCAACCGTGCGGCCACCGCATTCATCACCGACGACTGCGCCCCCAGGCCATAGCCAACCGCCAGCGTGTCGGCCTGGTCCAGCAACAAGCAGGCCAGCTCGCAGGTGTGCGGACGTTGTGCCGCCTGCCGCCGCAGCGCGCGCAGGTTGGGCAGGCCGGTCAGCGAATCACGCTGTGCCTGCTCGTCCAGCAGGTGTGACAGGTCCGCGCGGTCGCGGTTGGCCACCAGGTAATAGAACAGCGCCATCAGCACGATGCCCAGTTCCAGCGACAGGTGGACCAGGTTGAAAAAACCCAGCGGCGTATGGCTCAAGGTGGCGGTGTCACCCAGGCGCGACACCATCATCAGCAACAGGCCGGACAGCAGCGGCATCGCCACGATCAGGCGCAGGTACAACATGCACCACGCCATCACCGCCAACGCGGCGATGCGGTAGTCGGTCAACACCAGCGCACCGGTTGATTCGGTCCCCAGGCCATCGCGCACGAGGCTGCCGAGCACCACGCTCAACACCAGGCCCAGCCCCATCACCGGCCACAATGGCCAGCGCCCGGTGTAGCGGATCACCACCGGACGCCGGCGCTCGGTCCACAGCATGACCACCGGCAGGGTCACCACCACCACGCCGAAATACTTGGCGAACAGGATCTGTATCACCCCTCCAAACGACTCGGCGATGCCTTCGGGAATGCCGTACAGCAGTGCCAGCAGCGCCAGCCCCACCGGATAGGCCAGCAGCCCGTACAGGACGAAGCGCAACAGGTCGCCACGCGCCATCGGTTCGTGCTCCGGCGGTTGCGGCCGGCCCATGCCACGCGCACACAACCAGGTCCACAGGCAGCCAGCGATGGAAATCACCACGCCGATGCCGATCTGTGACGGCGGGTAGGAGAAAGCCAGCGCGCGCATGCTCCAACCGACGATGACCAGCAGGTAGCAGCCCGGCAACACCCAGCGATCGCGGTCGAGCATGGCAATGGCCAGCAGCAACCCGGCCTGCAAGTGCACCAGCGAAGCATCGGAGACATCGCCCCACAGTTCCATCCGGTAGGGAACGTCCACCTGCTGCAACAACAGGCAGAGCGTGCCCAGCAGCAGAATCTTTCCGCCCCGCGTCGTGGCCCAGTGATGCATTGGCACCCCCCCGATACCGCCACCGGGTATCGTCTCCGGTGACAGGGCCATGCTGACACAAAACCGTGATCGGCGTTTTGTATCGCCGGAAACCAACCCGGCAATACCGCAGCGGAGCAAGCCCCGCTACAAGGGCGCTCCGCTCAGCCCTTGGCGAACTGCAACTGGCCGCCACCGGCTTCGACGTGGATGCTGTCGCCGCTGGTGAACTCACCGGCCAATATCTTCGAAGCCAGCGGATTTTCCAGTTGCTGCTGGATTGCACGCTTGAGCGGACGCGCGCCGTACACCGGGTCGAAACCGACGTTGCCGAGCAGCTCGAACGCCGAGTCGGCCACTTCCAGCTTCAAGCCGCGCTCGGCCAGGCGCTTTTCCAGCCCGGCCATCTGGATGCGGGCGATCTGCCTGATCTGCTGCTTGTCCAGCGGATGGAACACGACGATATCGTCCAGCCGGTTGATGAACTCGGGGCGGAAGTGCGCCTGCACCACGCCCATCACCGCGGCCTTCATCTGCATGTAGGCCTGCGGCCCGCCGGACGGCTTGCCGTCCGCGTCAAGCACGATGTCCGCGCTCAGCTCCTGGATCTGGTGCGAACCGAGGTTGGAAGTCATCACGATGACGGTGTTGCGGAAATCCACGGTGCGGCCCTGGCCGTCGGTGAGGCGGCCGTCGTCCAGCACCTGCAACAGGATGTTGAACACGTCCGGATGCGCCTTTTCCACCTCGTCGAGCAGGATCACGCTGTACGGGCGGCGGCGCACCGCCTCGGTGAGATAACCACCTTCCTCATAGCCGACGTAACCGGGCGGCGCGCCGATCAGCCGCGCGACGCTGTGCTTCTCCATGAACTCGCTCATGTCGATGCGCACCATCGCATCGGAGCTGTCGAACAGGAAGTCGGCCAGCGCCTTGGTCAGCTCGGTCTTGCCGACGCCGGTGGGGCCGAGGAACAGGAACGAACCACTCGGGCGGCTGGGGTCACTCAGGCCGGCGCGCGAGCGGCGCACCGCGTCGGAAACGACCTTGATCGCCTCCTCCTGCCCGACCACGCGCTTGTGCAGCATGTCCTCCATGCGCAGCAGCTTGTCGCGCTCGCCTTCGAGCATCCTGCTGACCGGGATGCCGGTCCAGCGGCTGACCACCTCGGCAATTTCCTCGTCGGTCACCCGGTCCTGTACCAGCCTGAAGTCCTTGTTCTCGGCTTCATGCGCGGCGGCCAACTGCTTTTCGAGATTCGGCAACACGCCGTACTGGATTTCGCTCATGCGCGCGAAATCCTGCCTGCGCTGGGCAGCTTCCAGATCGAGCCGGGCCGCCTCGATCTGCTCCTTGACCTTGGTCGCGCCCTGCAGCGCGGCTTTTTCCGACTTCCAGATTTCATTGAGGTCGGAGAACTCTCGCTCCAGCCCGTCGATGTCGGTTTCCAGGTCGGCCAGGCGCTTCTGCGAGGCCTCGTCCTTCTCCTTCTTCAGCATCTCGCGCTGGATCTTGAGCTGGATCAGGCGACGTTCGAGGCGGTCCAGTTCCTCCGGCTTGGAGTCGATTTCCATGCGGATGCGGCTGGCGGCCTCGTCCATCAGGTCGATGGCCTTGTCCGGCAGCTTGCGGTCGGTGATGTAGCGGTTGGACAGCGTGGCGGCGGCAACCACGGCCGGGTCGGTGATCTCCACGCCGTGGTGCACCGCGTAGCGCTCCTTCAGCCCGCGCAGGATGGCGATGGTGTCTTCCACCGTCGGCTCACCGACGAATACCTTCTGGAAGCGGCGCTCCAGCGCGGCGTCCTTTTCGATGTACTGGCGGTATTCGTCCAGCGTGGTGGCACCGATGCAGTGCAGCTCGCCACGCGCCAGCGCCGGCTTGAGCATGTTGCCGGCATCCATCGCACCGTCACCCTTGCCGGCGCCGACCATCGTGTGCAACTCGTCGATGAACAGGATGATCTGGCCTTCGTTCCTGGACAGGTCATTGAGCACGGCCTTCAGCCGCTCCTCGAACTCGCCGCGGAACTTGGCGCCGGCAATCAGCGCGCCCATGTCCAGGCTCAACACGCGCTTGCCGCGCAGGCCTTCGGGCACCTCGTCGTTGATGATGCGCTGGGCCAGCCCTTCGACAATGGCGGTCTTGCCCACGCCGGGCTCGCCGATCAGCACCGGATTGTTCTTGGTGCGGCGCTGCAGCACCTGGATGGTGCGGCGGATTTCCTCGTCGCGGCCGATCACCGGGTCGAGCTTGCCGCTCTCGGCACGCGCGGTCAGGTCGATGGTGTATTTCTCCAGCGCCTGCCGCTGCTCCTCGGCGTTCTCGCTCTGCACGGTCTCGCCGCCACGCAGTTTGTCGATGGCCGCTTCCAGCTTCTTCCTGTCGGCACCGGCCGCACGCAGCGCCATGCCGGCCGCGCCGTTGTCGTCGCTGGCGGCCAGCAGGAACCACTCGCTGGCGATGAACTGGTCGTTGTGCTGCTGCGCCAGCTTGTCGGTGGCGTTGAGCAGGCGGCTGAGGTCGTTGCCCAGCGACAGGTTGCCGGCCTGCCCGGACACCTTGGGCAGCGCCTCCAGCGCCTCGCCCAGCCGCTCGCGCAACAGCGGCACGTTGACCCCGGCCTGCGCCAGCAGCGGCCGGCTGCTGCCGCCTTGCTGGTCCAGCAACGCGGCCAGCACGTGTGCCGGCTCGATGATGCTGTGGTCGCGGCCCACGGCCAGCGACTGCGCGTCGGCCAGGGCCTTCTGGAAGTTGGAGGTGAGCTTGTCCATCCGCATGGGGGTCATCCCGAATCAGGGGCCGGCATTGCCGGCGATACTGGTTCAGATGCGGTTGCGATGGTGTGATTCAAGCCCGCCCGGCACTGCCCGTTCAGCGCCCGCGCGTCAGCGCCTGCCGGATCGCGCGCAATTGCTGCCTGACCGCGCGGGATTGCTCCGCATCCAGCCGCAGCAGCAACTTCTGCCCCACCGAGCGCGACTGCAGGCCGGGATCGACGAAGCGGTACTTGCCGCGTTCGTCCAGTTCCACTTCCAGCGGCCGGGCCGGCTCCGGTGCTTGCAGCAGGTGGTCGATCACCGCGACCAGGCGGTCGTTGAAACGACCATCGGGATGGCCGGTTTCGCGCCACGCTTCCTGCACCAGCGGATACAGCCGCAGGTAGGCCGCCACCATCGCATCGGCATCGACGGCGGTGAATGCCTGCACCCACTGTGCATGACGGGCGGCATTGGCCGCGGCGATGTGGACGCCACCGGACACTGCATCGCCTTCGATTTGCAGGCTGCCAGGCAGCGGCCGCAGCGCCAGCGCGCTGGAGGGCATGACCGGCTGGGTGAGGTTGTCGATGTGCGTGACCAGCCGCTGGATCACATGGTCCTGCCGCAACAACGCCAATACATCGCCGGCAAACAATGCCGCCAATGCCTGCCGCGCCGCAGCGTCGCTGTCACCCAGCGCCGGCAACCCGGCATCGCCGGAGGCATCGCGTTGCAGTGGGTGCTGCGGAGCCTGCACTGGCTGCGTTGCCGGCTGCGCAGCCGCTGGCTCGATCCTGCTTTCGCTGGCCGGCGTCTGCACCACGAATGGCGACGCCCCCGGCATCGGCGATTGCAGCTCGTCGCGGAACAACCACCAGGCCGCGCCTCCCAGCAACACCACGCCCGCCGCAACCCACGGCCACGCTGCTTTGTTGTCCTTCATCGGTAACCAACCTCTGTGTTGCAAGCATTCCGTGTATGACAGGCAAGATCGGCCACGGTTCCCCGTGCATGACCTTCCGCTAACAACCCTTGCGCCATAGTGGCCGCATGTCAGAACAAACACGGCGTCCGCCGCCACCGGCACTGGCGGACAACGATGCGCTGTTCCTCGATGTCGATGGCACCCTGGTCGCCTTCGCCGACCACCCCGAACGGGTGATGCTCGCCGACGGTCTGCCCGACCTGCTCGCCCGGCTCTCGCAGCGGCTGGGCGGTGCCTTGGCACTGGTCAGCGGCCGCCCGTTGGCGCAGTTGGACCAGTTGTTCGCACCACTGCGGTTGCCTGCCGCGGGCCTGCATGGCGCGCAACTGCGGGCCACCGACAGCGACGTCGTCGAAACCGGAACCACCGCGCCGTGGCTGCACGAGTTGCACCTGCGAGCGATGCATTTTGCCCACGCCCACCCCGGTGTACTGGTCGAGCCCAAGGGTGCGGCGCTGGCGCTGCACTGGCGCAAGGAGCCGGCCGCCGCTGCGGCGGTGGAAGCCTTCGCCCATGCACAACTGCCGCTGCTGCCGGGCGTGCGCCTGCAACCGGGCAACCACGTCATCGAGCTGGTCGCGGCCGGTCACGACAAGGGCACTGCGGTTGCCGCGCTGATGCGCACCGCGCCTTTCTGCGGCCGCCGCCCCTGTTTCATCGGCGACGACCTCACCGACGAGGACGGTTTCACCGCGGCAGCACGGCTGGGCGGATATGGCGTGCTGGTCGGCACCCGCGCCGGCAGCCACGCGCGCCACGCCCTGCCCGACGTGGCCGCGGTGCATGGGTGGCTGCGCGCCGGCACCCGCTGAGGACGCGCAATGTCACGGAACGGAAAGCAGCCGGATGGCCGGCAGGAGAAGGCAACGATGCATCAATCCGATCTCGACCTCGGCGTCATCGGCAACGGCAGCTTCGGCGCACTCATCGACAAGCAGGCGCGCGTGGTGTGGAGCTGCCTGCCCGCCTTCGATGGCGACCCCGCATTTTGCGCGCTATTGTCGCCGCGCGCGCACGAAGGCGGTGATTTCGGCATCGAGCTGGAGGACTTCACCGGCAGCGAGCAGCACTACCTGACCAACACCGCAGTGCTGCGCACGGTGCTGCACGACGCCCACGGCGGGCAGGTGGAGGTGATCGACTTCGCCCCGCGCTGGCGCCACGACGGCCGCTTCTATCGCCCGCCCAGCATCATCCGCCGCATCCGCCCGCTGGCCGGCAGCCCGCGCATCCGCGTGCGGGTGCGGCCGCTGGCCGACTGGGGCGCGCGCATCCCCGAAACCACCTGGGGCAGCAACCACATGCGCTGGCTGCTGCCGGATTTCACCCTTCGCCTGACCACCGACGTGCCGGTGCGCTTCGTCCGCGATACCCTGCCGTTCGTGCTGGCGCACCCGATGGAACTGGTGCTGGGGGTGGACGAAACGCTCCATCGGTCCCTCGCCGACTACGCGCAGGAAGCGCAGCAGCGTACCGAGGACTACTGGCGCGAGTGGGTGCGCTACCTGTCGATCCCGCTGGAATGGCAGGATGCGGTGATCCGCAGCGCCATCACCCTGAAGCTGTGCCAGTACGAGGACAGCGGCGCGATCATCGCGGCGATGACCACCTCCATCCCCGAGGCACCGGGCAGCGCGCGCAACTGGGACTACCGCTACTGCTGGCTGCGCGACGCCGCCTTCGTGGTGCGCGCGCTGAACCGGCTGGGCGCGACCAAATCGATGGAGGATTTCCTGCGCTACATCTTCAACCTCGCCAGCACCGACGGCAGCCTGCAACCGCTGTACGGCATCGGCCTGGAGGAAAAGCTGGACGAGCACGAGGTCGAATCGCTGGCCGGCTACCGCGGCATGGGCCCGGTGCGGCGCGGCAACCTGGCCTGGCTGCAGAAGCAGCACGACGTCTACGGCTCGGTGGTGCTGGCCTCGACCCAGTTGTTCTTCGACCAGCGCCTGAAGGACCCCGGCGACCTGCACGTCTTCACCCGGCTGGAGCCACTGGGCGAACGCGCCTGGGCACTGCACGACGTGCCCGACGCCGGCCTGTGGGAATTCCGTGGCCGCACTGCGGTGCACACCTATACCGCGGGGATGTGCTGGGCCGCCTGCGACCGCCTGGCCAAGATTGCCGACCGGCTGCAACTGGCCGAGCGCGCCGCGCTGTGGCGCGAACGCGCCGACGCCATCGGTCAACAAGTGCTGACGCGCGGCTGGAACCCGCAACTGGGCCACTTCACCGACACCTTCGACGGCAATCATCTGGACGCCTCCTTGCTGCTGCTGGCCGACATTGGCCTGATCGACGCGGCCGACCCGCGCTACGTCGCCACGGTCGAAGCCATCGGCAGCAAGCTGCGGCATGGCAATGCGCTGTTCCGCTACATCGCCCCGGACGACTTCGGCACCCCGGAGACCAGCTTCACCATCTGCACCTTCTGGTACATCGACGCGCTGTCTGCCATCGGCCGCCTCGACGAGGCGCGCGCATTGTTCGAAAACGTGCTGGTGCAACGCAACCATCTGGGCCTGCTGTCCGAAGACCTGGCCCTCGACGATGGCCAGATGTGGGGCAACTTCCCGCAGACCTATTCGCACGTGGGCCTGATCACCGCGGCGATGCGGCTGTCGCGCAGTTGGCGGGAAGCGTCGTGAGCCGGCTGGTGGTGGTTTCCAACCGCGTGGCCCTGCCCGGCGAAAACCGCGCCGGCGGGCTGGCGGTGGGCCTGCTGGCGGCGCTGCAGGAGCGCGGCGGGCTGTGGTTCGGCTGGAGCGGGCGCAGCGTGGCCGGCGACAGCGGCACATTGCACGAACAGACCGACGGCAACATCCACTACGCCACGCTGGACCTGTCCAAGGCCGACCTGGACGGCTACTACAACGGCTTTTCCAACCGCACGCTGTGGCCACTGCTGCACTTCCGCCTGGACCTGGTGGACTACGACCGGCGCAAACGCGAGACCTACTGGAAGGTCAACACCCTGTTCGCCGACAAGCTCGCGCCGCTGTTGCGCGAGGACGACACCGTCTGGATCCACGACTACCACCTGATCCCGCTGGCGGCACTGCTGCGCGAGCGCGGCATCGGCTGCCGCATCGGTTTCTTCCTGCACGTGCCGGTGCCCTCGGCCGATCTGATGCAGGCGCTGCCCGAACACCATTCGCTGTTCTCCGCGCTGTATGCCTGCGACCTGCTCGGCTTCCAGACCCGGCGCGACGTGGCCCGCTTCCAGTCATGGGTACGCCTGCTCGGCGGCGGCCGCATCATCGACGACGATTGGATCCAGGCCCCCGGCGGCCAGCGCGTGCGCACCTCGGCCTTCCCGATCGGCATCGACACCGCGCACATCGCCCAACAGGCACGCGCCGCCATCGGCAACAGCGCGGTGCGCGCACTGCGCCGGAGCCTGGAACACCGCAAGCTGGCCATCGGCGTGGACCGGTTGGATTACTCCAAGGGCCTGCCCGAGCGCTTCCACGGCTTCCAGCGCTATCTCAACCGCCACCCGCAGGAAAAGGGCAGCATGACCTTCCTGCAAATCGCTCCGGTATCGCGCGGCAGCGTGGCCGAATACCGCAGCCTACGCCATGAACTGGAGCAACTGGCCGGGCACATCAACGGCGGCCACGCCGAGGCCAACTGGACGCCGCTGCGCTACGTCAACCGCAACTACGCGCACAGCACCCTCACCGGCTTCTATCGCAAAGCCGCGGTGGGGCTGGTCACCCCGCTGCGCGACGGCATGAACCTGGTCGCCAAGGAATACGTGGCCTCGCAGGACCCAGAAAACCCCGGCGTGCTGGTGCTGTCACTGCTGGCCGGTGCAGCCGACGAGATGAAACAGGCGCTGCTGGTCAACCCGCACGACCTGGACGGCGTCGCCGACGCCATCGCCACCGCGGCAAACATGCCACGCCACGAACGCATCGAACGCTGGCAGGCGATGATGCAATACCTGCGTGAACACGACATCCACCGCTGGCGCAGCGACTACCTGCAGGCGCTGGAAGGCGGCTGAATCAACCGCCGTTTTCCGGCAACAACCAGCCCTGGTAGCGGATCAAGCGCCCCAACCACGGCATGGAGACGTCGACGAGGAATTCATAGCGCCCTTCCCGCTCGCGTTCACGGCAATGCACGCCGGCAAACCAGCGTGCCGGCAGCGGCACGATGCCGAACACCCACGCACGTTCGGCCCGCCACGTCATCTGCCCGTCCCCTACTTCCAGCGCGAAACGGAAGCGCAGTGCGCCCAGCCGTTCAAACAGGCGGCCATCGTGCTGCCACAGCCGCGAAGCCATGCGTACCCCGCCGAAGCGGCGGTTCCAGCACTCGCCGGTTTCATCCACCACGAACTCCACGCTCACCGGCACGTCCACCGATGTCGGTGGCAGCCGCGCCAGCCATGCGCACGGCGTCACCAGCCAGCGGGTGCCGCGCAGCACCTCGCCGCGCCCGCTCCAGTGCTGGCATTTCGCTATCGAATGCAAGGCCTTCAGGCGCGGCGGCAACCCTGCGAACGCGGTGCCGAGCACGCGCTCGAACAGCGGCGTGCTCACGGTTGCATCCACACCAGCGTGGCCATGCGCCCGCTGCGGCGGTCGCGGCGGTGCGAAAACCAGCGTGACGGATCGACGATGGTGCAGTGGTTGCCGCCGTGGATATCGGCCGGGTTCATGCCGGCGGCCTGCAGGCGCTGGCGCGCCAAGGCGTACAGATCAACCCGCCAGTGGCCCGGCCGGGTGGCGGTGAAGGCGGCCTCGGCGGCGGCCGAATGCGCGAGGAAGGCCTCGTGCACATCGGCACCGATTTCGTAGTGGTCCGGCCCGGCGGCGGGGCCGAGCCAGGCAACGACATCGGCCGCCGGCGTGTGCATCGCCGCCAACGTTGCCTCCAGCATGCCGTCGGCCAGCCCGCGCCAGCCGGCGTGGGCAGCGGCCACCTCGCTGCCATCGCGGGCGGCCAACACCACCGGCAGACAGTCGGCGGTGAGGATGGCCAGCACCACGCCGGGAACCGAGGTCACCGCGGCGTCGGCCACCGGTTCGACCTCGCCGCCCTGCGCGGCGGGCGGGGCGTGGAAGCGCAGCACGCCAGTGCCATGTACCTGCCGCAACCAGTGCGGGGTGGAAGGCAGTTCCGCCAGCCGCTGCAACTCGTCGCGGTTGTGCTGCACCCGCCGCGGGTCATCACCTTCTGGCGAGGAACGGTTGCCCATGTTGAAGCGGTCGAACGGCGGCCGCGAGCCGCCGGCACCATGCCGCAAGGTGGTAACGGCATGCACGCCCGGTGGTGCCGGCCAGTCGGCCGCCAACCAGGGGGCGGTGTTCACCAACGGTCCCGCTCGCGCTCGTTGAAGGCCTGCGTGTCCTCGCGCAGCGCCTGCATCAGCGCCAGCAAATCGGCCGGCACCGGCGCGCTGTTGCGGATCGCCTCGCCGCTGATCGGGTGCACGAACTCCAGCGTTTCGGCGTGCAGCGCCTGGCGCTTGAAACCGCGCAGTTGCACGACCAGTTCGTCGCTGGCGCCCTTGGGCAGTTTCAACGCGCCGCCGTACAGCGGGTCACCGATAATGGCGTGCTTCAAGTGCGCCATGTGCACGCGGATCTGGTGGGTGCGGCCAGTTTCCAGCCGGCATTCCAGTGCGGTGTGGGCGCGGAAACGCTCGCGCAGGCGGTAGTGGGTGACGGCATCGCGGCCGTCCTCGCGCACACCCATGCGCAGGCGGTCGCGCGGGTGGCGGTCGATCGGCGCATCGACGCTGCCGCCGGCCACCAGTGCGCCGCAGACCACCGCCAGGTATTGCCGGTGCACCTCGCGCGCGGAGAGCTGCTCGACCAGCGCGGTCTGCGCTTGCACGGTGCGGGCCACCACCATGACGCCGCTGGTATCCTTGTCCAGCCGGTGCACCACGCCTGCGCGCGGCACCTTGGCCAGTTGCGGGTCGCGGAACAACAGCGCGTTGACCAGGGTGCCGCTGGGATTGCCGGCGCCGGGATGGACCACCAACCCGGCCGGCTTGTCGATCACCAGCACGTGTTCGTCCTCGTACAGCACCGACAGCGGGATGTCCTCCGGCTGGGCGTCGGTTTCGATTTCCAGCACCGCGTTCAGCGTGGCCAGCTCGCCGCCACGCACCGGGTCGCGCGGGCGCGCCGGGGCATCGTCAAGCAGGACGGCACCGGACTTGATCCACTCGCTCAGCCGGGAACGGGAAAATTCGGGAAACAGCTCGGCCAGCACCGCGTCGAAACGGCGGCCGGCGGCGGCATCGGGCACCCGCGCCTGGCGGGAAGGAAGGGAAGCGTTATCGGACATGGCAGGGGGACAGGTAGGGAATTCGGGGTTCCCGCGGCCGGAGTCAGTCGCAGGACAGGCCACTAGGCTATCATCGCCCCTTCGTATTCCTGCCGCGTCCCGCCTCCGCCCCATGATCCGACGCTCCTTGCCGTTGTCCGCGCCCGTCCGCATCACCGCCCTGCTGCTGATTCTGGTTTTCACCGCCACCGGCTGCCACCGCGGCAGCAAGAAGGATGCTGAAGAAGGCATGGCGGCCGAGAAGCTCTTCGAAAAGAGCCACAAGCTGATGGAAGGCGGCAACTGGTCCGGCGCCGAGAACAGCTTCAGGCGCCTGATCGCGCAGTACCCCTACGGCCCATATACCGAGCAGGCGATGATCGAAAGCGCCTACGCCCAGTACAAGGCCGGCAAGAACGACGACGCGGTGTCCAGCATCGACCGCTTCATCCGCACCTACCCGACCCACCGCAACATCGCCTACCTGTACTACCTGCGCGGGCTGGCCAACGGCAACAGCGACACCGTGTTCCTGCGCCGGGTGTGGTCGCTGGACTCCAGCCGCCGCGACCTGTCCGCCCCGCGCCAGGCCTATGCCGACTTCAACATCGTCGCCGAGCGCTACCCGAACAGCCGCTACGCCGCCGACGCGCGCCAGCGCATGATCGAACTACGCGACGTGTTCGCCCAGTACGAGATGGACAACGCCCTGTACTACATGCGCCGCGGCGCCTGGATCTCGGCCGCCGGCCGTGCCACCTATCTGCTGGAAACCTACCCGCAGAGCGCGTTCCAGAACGATGCGGTGGCCGCGCTGGGCGAGTCCTACACCCACCTGGGCAACAAGACCCTGGCCGACGACGCCCGCCGCGTGCTGGAACTGAACCAGCCTGACCACCCGTGGCTGCGCGGCGACTGGCCGAAATACCCGTGGATGGTCCGCAAGCTCAACCCGTTCGCCGGCGAGAGATCGGCCGCCACCGGCCAGCGCAATGCCAGGATGAATACCAAGTAAGGCTCCTTGGCTGCCGCGCTTCATCCGTCACGACGCCCCGCAAGGGGCGTCGTGCGTTTGCGGCAGAAGCATCTCGACCTGCACCAGCGCGCGGGGCCGCCTTCTTCCACGGCCGCAGCACCTGCGGGGCGAACCCCGCTGCTGAGCCCGTTTGTCAGGGGGCAGCCTCGTCCGCGTTGAACACGGTCTTGCAGTCGCGGCGGAACTCTTCACCACTGGCGCGCCAGATGAAGCGGCGGCAGTGGCGGTTGCCTTCCCGGGTATCGGCCACCTTCACTGCGTAAAAGGCCTGGAAGAACTCCTGACGGTCGATCTGGCCGTCGCCATTCCAGTCCATCTGCTCCTTTTCCACGCCGCGGGTGATGGCGATGCCGGCGTACCACGCCCAGCCCAGCCACCCCAGCGCCACCAGCACCAGTACCAGCAGCGCGCGGCGGCGCGGGGTGAACTTGCCGCGCAGGATCATGGCACCCGTCGGATGCGGGCACCGAGCGCACCGAGTTTCTCCTCGATGTTCTCGTAGCCGCGGTCGAGGTGGTAGATGCGGTCGATGCTGGTGTCGCCCTCGGCCACCAGCCCGGCCAGGATCAGCGACGCCGAGGCGCGCAGGTCGGTGGCCATCACCGGCGCCCCGCTCAGGCGCTCCACGCCGCGGCAGATGGCGGTGTGGCCTTCGACCTGGATGTCCGCGCCCAGCCGCAACAGTTCGTTGACGTGCATGAAGCGGTTCTCGAAGATCGTCTCGTTGACCACGCCCACGCCCTCGGCCACGCAGTTCAGCGCCATGAACTGCGCCTGCATGTCGGTCGGGAACGCCGGGTACGGCGCGGTGGTCAGGTTGACCGCCCTGGGCCGCCGGCCCTGCATGTCCAGGGTGATGCTGTCTTCGGTGGTTTCGATGCGCGCGCCGGCTTCGGCCAGCTTGCCGAGTACCGCGTCCAGCGTATCCGGGCGGGCGTTGCGGGTGGTCACGCGGCCGCCGGTCATCGCTGCGGCAACCAGGAAGGTGCCGGTCTCGATGCGGTCCGGCAGCACCGCGTGGCGGCCGCCGCTCAGGCGCTGCACACCCTCGATCACCAGCCGCGCCGTACCCAGCCCCTCGATCTTCGCGCCGAGTGCGATCAGGCAGTGCGCCAGGTCGGTGACCTCCGGCTCCATCGCCGCGTTTTCCAGCACGGTGGTGCCTTCGGCCAGCGTGGCGGCCATCAGCACGTTCTCGGTGCCGGTGACACTGACCATGTCGAAGGTGAAGCGCCCACCCTTCAACCGTTCGGCGCGGGCCTTGATGAAGCCGTTCTCGACGGTGATCTCCGCACCCAGCGCCTGCAGGCCCTTGATGTGCTGGTCCACCGGCCGCGAGCCGATGGCGCAGCCGCCGGGCAGCGACACTTCCGCCGCGCCGTATTTGGCCAGCAGCGGGCCGAGCACCAGGATCGAGGCGCGCATGGTCTTGACCAGTTCGTACGGCGCCACGTGCTGGTTGACGCTGCGCGGATCGACCACGATGGCGCTGCCGCGCGACAGCGTGCCCTGGTCGATGGTGACTTTCGCGCCCAGTTCGCCGAGCAGCTTCACCGTGGTGATCACGTCGTGCAGGTGCGGCACGTTGGTGATCTCCACCGGCGCATCGGCCAGCAGGGTGGCGCAGAGGATGGGCAGGACGGCGTTCTTGGCGCCGGAGACATTGACTTCACCGTTCAGCGCGTTGCCGCCGGTGACCACGATTTTCGCCATTGGATAAAGGCCGGTAGGTGGGCGGGGCCGGCTCAGCCGGCTTCGCCCGGGGTAACGGTTTTCAGCGCCAGCGCATGGATCGCGCCGCCCATCAGTTCGCCCAGCGTGGCGTAGACCATGCGGTGGCGGGCCAGCGGCAACTTGCCGGCAAAAGCCTCGCAGACCACGGTGGCCTCGAAGTGCACGCCGTCCTCGCCCTGCACTTCGGCGCGGGCACCGGGCAGGCCGGCTTCGATCAGGTTCTGGATGGTCTCGGCGTCCAAGGCGCTTTCCTAATAAAATGAACGCCCATTCTACCCTTCGAGCGGTGTCCGCATGATTGCCCCCCCTCACTCCGTGGACACGCTGGACGCTGCCGCCCTGGTCGCCAGCGGCCGCCGCGTGTTCGAGATCGAGCGCGCCGAGCTGGAACGGGTCGGTGGCCGCATCGGTGCGGAGTTTGCCGCCGCCTGCCGGCTGATCCTCGGCTCGCGCGGGCGGGTGGTCGCCACCGGCATGGGCAAATCCGGGCACGTCGCGCGCAAGATCGCCGCCACCCTGGCCTCCACCGGCACCCCGGCGTTCTACGTGCATCCGGGTGAAGCCGGCCACGGCGACCTGGGCATGATCACCGAGGCCGACGTGGTGCTGGCGCTGTCCTATTCCGGCGAGTCGGACGAGGTGCTGATGCTGCTGCCGGTGCTCAAGCGCCAGGGCAACCCGCTGATTTCGATGACCGGCAAGCCGCAGTCGAGCCTGGCGCGTGCCGCCGACGTGCATCTGGACGTGAACGTCGATCACGAAGCCTGCCCACTGGCGCTGGCCCCGACCTCCAGCACCACCGCCTCACTGGCGATGGGCGACGCACTGGCGGTAGCGCTGCTGGATGCACGCGGCTTCACCGCCGACGACTTCGCCCGCTCGCACCCGGCCGGCAGCCTCGGCCGCCGCCTGCTGCTGCACATCACCGACGTGATGCATTCGGGCGAAGACCTGCCCCACGTGCGCGAAGACGCCAGCCTCAGCGAAGCACTGATGGAAATGAGCCGCAAGCGACTGGGCATGACCGCGGTGGTCGATGCCGACGGCAAGTTGACCGGCCTGTTCACCGACGGCGACCTGCGCCGCGCACTGGATACCGAACTGGACGTGCGCGCCGCCGGCATCGCCGAGGTGATGACCCGCAACCCGCGCACCATCGGTGCCGACCAGCTGGCGGTGGAAGCCGCGCGGCTGCTGGAGCAGCACCAGATCAACGGCCTGATCGTGGTCGATGGCGACGGCCGTGCGGTCGGTGCCCTGAACATTCATGACTTGTTGCGGGCAAAAGTGGTTTAAAAGCCCGCACACTGACGTACCGGGTCACCCGGCCCGTCCCTACCGCAACGGATCGCCTGATGCCCTGGTCTCCCCTCGCCCACTTTCCCGCCGAACTGTATGCCGTCGCCGGCGGCATCCGGCTGGCCTGCTTCGACGTGGACGGGACCCTGACCGACGGCCGCCTGTACTACGACCATGCAGGCAACGAGAGCAAGGCGTTCTATGTGCAGGACGGGCTGGGCCTGAAGCTGCTGCAGAAACACGGCATCCACCCGGTACTGATCACCGCGCGCAACAGCCTGTCGGCGCAGCGACGCGGCGCCGACCTCGGCATCGACACCCAGATCGCCGTGGGCGACAAACTGGCCAGCGTGCGCGCGCTGTGCGCACAGCATGGCATCGGGCTGGAACAGGTGGCCTTCCTCGGCGACGACTTGCCCGACCTGGCCCCGCTGTGCGCGGTCGGGCTGGCGGTGGCGCCGGCCAACGCGCATCCGTTGATTGCCGGGCGCGTGCACTGGCAGACCCGCGCCGAAGGCGGCCAGGGCGCAGCGCGCGAGCTGTGCGACGTGCTGTTGGCCGTGCAAGGCAAGCTCGACGCGGCCGTAGCGGGGTTTGCGCGATGAACTGGCGCATCGTGCTCGGCTTCGGCCTGCTGCTGGCTGCCTTGGCCAGCGGCTGGTCGGCATGGCGTCATCGCGCCGCCGCCACGCCGGCCGGCGTCAGCGAAAGTCGCACCGACTTCGTGCTGGGTGATTTCGAAATCGTCGCATTGGGCAAGGACGGCAAGGAAACCACCACCCTGCGCGCGCCATTGATGGAGCGCAGCCGCGCCGACCAGACCTCGACCATCACCCGGCCGCTGTTCCTGATGCCCGATGCCGATGGCCAGCACTGGCAATTGCGCGCCGACACCGGCTGGGTCAGCGCCAAGGGCGAGGAGCTGCGCCTGCGGGGCAACGTCGCCGGCGACAGCCCGCGCGATGGCAAGACCCCGCCCACCACCTTCCGCACCACCACTCTCGATGTGTTCCCCGACAAGGATCTGGCACACACCGACGAGCGCGTCACCATGACCCGCCCCGGCCTGCACCAGACCGGCATCGGTTTCCGGGCCAACCTGAAAACCCGGCAGTATTCCCTTCTTTCCCAGGTCAAGACCCGCTATGAACCCAATGCCGCACGCCAGGCTCGCTAAGCTCGCGCTGTTCGCCGCCCTGCTCGTTCCCGCACTGGCGTGGGGCAAGGAGTCCGACCGCGACCAGCCGATGTCCATTGATGCGGGCGCCCAATCCGGGGCCATCAACGGTGCCGGCAAGACCCTGCTGTCCGGGGGCGTCGTCATCGTCCAAGGGACGATGGAACTGCATTCCGACGCAGGCGAGCTGTACATGAATGATGGCGAGATCGTGCGCGCGACATTCACCGGCAAGCAGGCGCGGCTGAAACAGCAACTGGATGATGGCACCTGGATGAATGCCACCGCCGACCGCATCGACTACGACATTCGTGCCGAAACGCTGACCCTGACCGGCAACTACAAGGTCGATTCCGAGCGCGGCTCCAACAGCGGCCAGCGCATGGTCTACAACACCCGCAGCGGCGACATGCAAAGCGGCGGCGACGGCACCCGCGTGCACACCGTGATCCAGCCCAGGAACAAGGCCCCGGCCACGCAGGGAGACAAGAAGTAATGCTCGTCGCCGAAGGCCTGCGCAAGCGCTACAAGAACCGCGAGGTGGTCAAGAGCTTCGGCCTGACCCTGGACGCCGGCGAGGTGGTCGGCCTGCTCGGCCCCAACGGCGCCGGCAAGACCACCTGCTTCTACATGATCGTCGGCCTGGTGGAGAGCGATGCCGGCCGCATCGTGCTGGACGGCCGTGACATCAGCAACGAGCCGATGTACGCGCGCGCCAAACTCGGTGTCGGCTACCTGCCGCAGGAGCCGTCGGTGTTCCGCAAGCTCAGCGTGGCCGACAACATCCGCCTGGTGCTGGAACTGCGCGAGGACCTCGACGCGGAAGGCCGCGAGCGCGAACTGTCGTCGCTGCTGGACGAGCTGCAGATCGGCCACGTCGCCGAGCAGGCCGGTGCCAGCCTGTCCGGTGGCGAACGCCGCCGTTGCGAAATCGCCCGCGCACTGGCCGCACGGCCGCGGCTGATCCTGCTCGACGAACCGTTCGCCGGGGTAGACCCGATCTCGGTCGGCGAGATCCAGCGCATCGTCACCCACCTCAAGCAACGCGGCATCGGCGTGCTGATCACCGACCACAACGTCCGCGAAACCTTGGGAATCTGCGACCGCGCGTATATCCTCGCCGAAGGCAGCGTGCTGGCGCAGGGGGCACCGGAAGAGTTGCTGACAAATACCGACGTCCGCCGCGTCTACCTCGGAGACAGCTTCACCCTTTGAGGCCACGGCGGGCTTCACCTCACCTGCCGGGGAACGGGATGAAGGCACGCCTGCAAACATCGCTGGGACAGAGCCTGGTCATGACGCCCCAGTTGCACCAGGCGATCCGCCTGTTGCAGATGTCCAGCACCGAGCTGGAGCAGGAACTGGCCGAAGCGGTGGAAAGCAACCCGCTGCTGGAATGGGACGATGACGTCGATGGCAGTGAAACCGCCGCCGATGGCGCTGCGGCATCCGCCCCGGAGGTGCCTGCCAACACCGACGACACCCAGACCGAATCGCCCCCGGCCGACGCCGACTGGAGCGGTGGCCACAGCGGCTCGTTCGATGACGACGACGACGGCAGCACCGCCGAGCGCGTCGCCGAAGCCGACACCCTCGCCGACCACCTGTTGTGGCAGTTGCACCTGTCCCACCTCGGTGCACGCGACCTCGCCATCGGCATGCTGCTGGTCAATGCGCTGGACGAAGACGGCTACCTGCGCGAACCACTTGCCGCCATCGCCGAGACCCTGCAACCGGAGATCATGGCCGGGGAGGATGAAATCCTCACGGTGCTGCACCGCATCCAGCAACTGGACCCCATCGGCGTCGGCGCGCGCACGCTGGGCGAATGCCTGGACCTGCAACTGGCGGCCCTGCCCGCCGCCACGCCCGGCCTCGCGCTGGCCCGGCAGATCGCCGCTGGCCCGCTGCTGGAACGCCTGCCGCGCGCAGGCATCGCCGGCATTGCCAGCGAACTGAAGCAGCCGCAAGCGGCCATCGAACAGGCCGTGCAGTTGTTGCGCTCGCTGGACCCGCGCCCCGGCGCGCAACTGGGCGAACCGGCGGCCGACACCTACGTCATCCCCGATTGCGTGGTCTGGCGCCAACGCGGCATCTGGAAGGCGGCGCTGGCCCGTCATGCCGGCCCGAAAGTCGTGATCCACCGTGGCTACGAGCAACTGATCCGCCACTGCGGCGAAACCGACGCCAGCTATCTGCGCACGCAGTTGCAGGAAGCGCGCTGGTTGCTCAAGGGCCTGCAGGCACGCGGCGAAACCCTGCTGCGGGTGATGGGCAGCCTGCTGCACCACCAGGCCGGCTTCCTCGAATTCGGCGAACAGGCGCTGCGCCCGCTGACCCTGCGCGAGATCGCCGCCGAACTGGAGCTGCATGAATCCACCATTTCCCGCGCCATCGCCCGCAAATACGTGCGCACCCCGCGCGGCACCTTGCCGTTGCGCGCGTTCTTCGCCTCCGGCATCGACACCGATGGCGGCGGCGAGGCCTCCAGCATCGCGATCCAATCGATGATACGACGCCTGATCGACGCCGAAAACCCGCGCAAACCGTTGTCTGACGCCAAGCTGGCCGAGCTGCTCAAGAGCAGCGGAATACCGGTGGCGCGGCGCACCGTGGCGAAGTATCGTGAGGCCATGAACATCTCCGCATCCCATGAGCGCGTCCGCATTGCCTGAGGGCGTGCGCAGGAGGCGGCAGAGGTTCATATCGCGAACCCGAACCACAGGAGGCACCCGATGCGTATCGAGACGTTTGGCAAGGACGTGGAAGTCACTCCGGCCCTGAAGGAGTACGTGGAAACCAAGCTGCAACGGCTGGGCAAGCACTTCGACCAGCACTGCGAAGTACGGGTCACCCTGTCATTGCAGAAGAACGAACACCACGTCGATGCCAGCGCCAACCTCCCCGGCCAGACCCTGCACGCCGAAGCCGGCGGCCAGACCATGTATGCGGCCATCGACGTGCTGGCCGACAAGCTGGACCGGCTGGTGATCAAGCACAAGGAGAAGCACCTTCCCCACGCTTCGCACGCACTGCGCGACAATGGCTGACACCAGCCACCGCCAGTCCCCTCCATGCCCTTGAACGACCTGATGGCGGCCGTGAGTACCCGGGTACTCGCGGCCGCCGACCGTGACAGCGCCCTGCGTGCCGCCGCCGGCATTCTCGCCTGTCGCGAAGCCGCCGAAGACGCCCTGTTCCACAGCCTGCGCGAGCGCGAGAGCGTCGGCAGCACCGCCATCGGCCACGGCATCGCCATTCCGCACGGGCGCTCGCCCACCCTGCAACGCCCCCGCGGCGTGCTGCTGCGACTGCAACAACCGGTGGATTTCGGCGACAGCGAACCGGTGGACCTGGTGTTCGCGATGGCCGTGCCCGAGCATTACACCCACCAGCACCTGATGCTGCTGTCCGAGCTGGCGGAAATCTTTTCCGACGCCCACGTCCGCAATGCCCTGCGCACGGCCGATGACGGCGACGCATTGAAACGGATCCTCGACCACCCGCCCCGGACCCCCGCGCCATGAACACCCGCATCACCGCCCGCGAACTGTTCGACCAGCAGCGCGAGAAGCTGGAGTTGCGCTGGCTCGCGGGCCAGGCCGGCGGCGAACGCGAGCTGGATGCCGGTGACACCGTGGCGCGGCGCCCGTCGCTGGCCGGCTACCTCAACACCATCTACCCGAACAAGGTGCAGATTCTCGGCACCGAGGAGCTGAGCTGGCTGGACTCGCTGGATTCGCGCCAGCGCTGGGAAGTGATCGAGCGCATCATCCACGCGCGCCCGCTGGCGCTGGTGGTCACCAAGAGCCACGGCTGCCCGGAGGACCTGCGCGCGGCCGCCGACGAATCGCAGACCCCGCTGTGGGGCTCGCCGCGGCGCGGCCACGAACTGCTGAACCACATCTCCTACCACCTGGCCCGCACCCTGGCGCCGCGCATCATCCTGCACGGCGTGTTCATGGAGATCTATTCCATCGGCGTGCTGATCACCGGCGAGGCCGGCTCGGGCAAGAGCGAACTGGCGCTGGAACTGCTCAGCCGTGGCCACCGGCTGGTGGCCGACGACGCCCCGGAATTCACCCAGATCGCCCCCGACGTGCTCGACGGCACCTGCCCGGAACTGCTGCAGGACCTGCTGGAAGTGCGCGGCCTGGGCGTGCTCAACGTGCGCCAGATGTTCGGTGACACGGCTGTAAAGAAGAACAAGTACCTTCGCCTCATCGTCCACCTGACCAAACCGATGACCGAGCCCAGCACCTATGGCTACGAACGCCTGACCGGCGACTCCGGCAAGCGCCACGTACTCGACCTGGACGTGCCGTTGATCACCCTGCCTGTGATGCCCGGCCGCAACCTGGCGGTGCTCACCGAAGCGGCCACCCGCCTGCACATCCTGCGCACCAAGGGCATCGACCCGGCGGCGATGTTCATCGCCCGCCACAGCAACCTGCTGGAGCAGCGCAACCCGTGAACACGCAACCCGCCCCGGTGCTGGTGATCGTCAGCGGCCTGTCCGGCTCGGGAAAATCGGTGGCGCTGAAGACCTTCGAGGACCTGGACTACTACTGCTCGGACAACATCCCGGTGAATCTGCTGCCGGAGTTTGTGCGCGGCGTGCTCGGCGAGCCCGGCAAGCAAAGCCCGCAACGCATCGCGCTGGGCATCGACGTGCGCGGGCGCAGCGACCTGAGCCAGCTCGGGCAATGGCGGCAGACCGCCAGCAACCACGACATCGACGCCACCCTGCTGTTCTTCGAGGCCGACGACGACACCCTGCTGGCCCGCTATGCCGACACCCGCCGCCGGCACCCGCTCAGCCATCTCGGCCTGTCGCTACCCGAAGCCATCACCCGCGAGCGCGAACTGACCGCGCCACTGCGCAGCGAAGCCGATGCCATCATCGACACCAGCCGGCTCAACGTGCACCAACTGCGCCGCCACATCATCACCGAGCATGCCCTGAGCCACGGCAACAACCTGTCGCTGCTGTTCGAATCCTTCGCCTACAAGCGCGGGGTGCCGGCCGAAGCCGATTTCGTTTTCGACGCGCGGGTGCTGCCCAACCCGCACTGGGACCCCGAACTGCGCTCGCTGACCGGCCGCGACCACCCGGTACGCGAGCACCTCGACGCCCAGCCCGAGGTGGCCCGCTACGTCGCCCAGCTCGAAGACCTGCTCGACACCTGGCTGCCGAAACTGGGCAGCGAAACCCGCAGCTACGTCACCATCGCCTTCGGCTGCACCGGCGGCAAGCACCGCTCGGTGTACCTGGCCGAACGGCTGGCCCGGCACGCCCGTGCCCAGGGCTGGCCGGACGTGGCGACGTTCCATCGCGAACAGGATTGAAAGCCGGGAGCGAGTGACGGGAAGTGAGAAGTGAGCAAACACGAGGGCAAAAGCAGACTGTTGCCCTTTCTCGCTTCTCACTCCTGCCCCAATCGCCCCGGACCTGCTAACGTCCCACAATGACCTGCGGCATTCTCCTCGTGACCCATCCTGGCGTCGGCACTTCCCTGCTGGATGTGGCCACGCGCCTGCTGCGGCAACTGCCGCTGAAAGCCGAAGCCTTCGAAGTACCGTTCGACGCCGATCTCGACGCGCTGCTGCCGCAGGCATCGGCCGCGCTGCGACGGGTGGAAAGCGAAGACGGCGTGCTGCTGCTGACCGATCTGTACGGTGCCAGCCCCGGCAACCTGGCCGCGCGGCTGGCGCGGCTGGGTACGCCGGTACGACGGGTGTCGGCATTGAGCCTGCCGATGCTGCTGCGGGTAATGAACTATCCGGAACAGGGACTGGACCAACTGCCCGCCACCGCCGCGGCGGGCGCCCGCAATGGAGCCATCATCGACGATGCTTGAACGTGAACTCACCGTATCCAACCGCCTCGGCCTGCACGCCCGCGCCACCGCCAAACTGGTGCAACTGCTGTCCGGCTTCCGTGCCAATGCCACGCTGGTGGCCAAGGGCCGCGAAGTCAATGCCAAGAGCATCATGGGCGTGATGCTGCTGGCCGCCGGCCAGGGCACGCCGGTCACCATTCGTGTGGACGGCGAGGACGAAACCGCCGCGCTCGACGCAGTCGCCGCCCTGTTCGAACGCCGCTTCGACGAGGACAGTTGATGCCTCCCGGCGCGGCGTCCGCCAACCCGGCAATCGCGCTGCGGGACACGGCATGACGACACTGCGCCTGCACGGCCACGGCGCCTCGCGCGGCAGTGCGCTCGGCCGCGCGCGCGTGCGCCTGCCCCCCACCCAGGAGGTGGGCGAAAAACGCATCGCCGCCAACGCGGTGGACGCCGAACTGCAGCGCCTACACCAGGCCATCGAGGCCGCACGCGCCGAGATGCGCGAGCTGCGGCAGCGCCTGCAGGGCGCGCTGCCGGCCGAGGTCGGCGAATTCCTCGATCTGCACGCCATGCTGCTGGACGACCCCGAGCTGTTGCTGGCGCTGGACGAGCTGATCCGCAGCCACCGCTACAGCGCCGCCTACGCCCTGCGGGTGCAGCGCGACAAGCTGGCGCAGGTGTTCGAAGGCATGGAGGACGCCTACCTCAAGAGCCGGCTCGATGACCTGGACCACGTCATCGGCCGCATCACCGCCTTCCTGCAAAAGCGCCCGGTCAACGTCAAGGGGCTGGCCGGGGAAATCCTCGTCTGCGAGAACGTGGCGCCCTCCGAACTGGCGCAACTGCAGGCGCAGGGCGTGGTCGGCATCGTCAGCAGCGCCGGCAGCCCGCTGTCGCACAGCGCCATCCTTGCCCGCAGCCTGCACCTGCCCTTGGTGGTCGCCGCCAGCGGCGTGCTGCACCGGATCAACGACGGCGACGTGCTGATCGTCGATGGCGGCAGCGGCGAGGTGGTGCTCGACCCGGCGGCCGACGACCTGCGCCAGTATCGCCAGCGCCTGCGCGAACTGGCGCGCGAGCAGCGCGAGCTCGGCCACCTGCGTTCCAAGCCCAGCCGCACCCTCGACGGCGCGGACATCACCCTGCTGGCCAACGCCGAATCACGCGAGGACGTGGCGCAGGCGCACGCACTGGGCGCGCACGGGCTGGGCCTGTACCGCACCGAATTCCTGTTCCTGCAGCGCAACGCGCTGCCGGACGAGGAAGAACAGTTCCACAGCTACCGCGACGCGGTGCTGGGCATGAGCGGCCGCCCGGTCACCATCCGCATCCTCGACCTCGGCGCGGACAAGGCCGACCGCACCGGGTTGGTGCTGGGCAGCGAGGAAAACCCTGCGCTCGGCCTGCGCGGCATCCGCCTGCTGCTGGCCCGCCCCAAGCTTGCCGACACCCAACTGCGCGCCCTGCTGCGTGCCTCCGGCTATGGCCCGGTGCGCATCCTGGTGCCGATGGTCAGCAGCCGCGAGGAAATCCTCGCCATCAAGCGCCGCATCATCAAGCTGGCCAGCGTCCTGCGTGCGGAAGGCCACGCCCTGGCCGAACACCTGCCGATCGGCGCGATGATCGAAGTCCCGGCTGCGGCACTGGCACTGGACAGCCTCATAGACCAGGTGGATTTCCTCTCCATCGGCACCAACGACCTGGTGCAATACCTGCTGGCCGCCGACCGCAACAATGAAGCGGTCAGCGAACTGTATTCGCCACTGCACCCCGCACTGCTGCGGCTGCTGGCACAGGTGGTCGAAACCGCGCGCGCGCACGGCGTGCCGCTGTCGGTCTGCGGTGAAATCGCCGGTGACCCGCGCATGACCCCGCTGCTGCTGGCACTGGGGCTGACCGAGCTCAGCCTGCACCCGGCCACGCTGCTGGAAGTGCGCCGCGCCATCCGCGAAAGCAGGCTGGCCGACCTGCATGCCCTTGCACCGAAACTGCTGGCCGCCCGCGACCGCCGCGGCATCGAGCGCTGGCTGGCTCTGGCAACACCCGGCAAGTAGTTTCGTCATCCGCACCCTGCCCCTTCGGCGCGCGCCCTCCACATCCGGTCGCGAGGGTGTGCACTGCAACCTCACCGCGTGATAATGGCGCGCCGAATATCCTCGTCGCCGCATCCTGCACCGGGTTGCGCTCCTCATCTTTCCCGGAGTTCCGATGGCCGAAGCCGTACGCCACGACAAGACCGCACGCCAGTTGCGCATGCTTTCCGACGCACTGGGCAGTGGCCGCCTCGGGCCGGTACGGCGGTTGGTCAACACACTGGCGCCGGCCGAGATCGGCAACCTGCTCGAATCGCTGCCGCCGGGCAAGCGCGAGGTGGTGTGGGGCCTGGTCGACCCCGAGGACGACGGCGAGGTGCTGGTCCACGTCGGCGATGAAGTGCGCGAAAGCCTGCTGGCCGACATGGACCCGGACGAAATCGTCGCCGCGGTCGAAGACCTGGACATCGACGACCTCGCCGACCTGGTCGAGGACCTGCCCGACACCGTCATCGACGAAGTGCTCAAGTCGATGGACCGCGAGAACCGCGAGCGGCTTGAGCAAGTGCTGTCCTACCCCGAGGACAGCGCCGGGCGCCTGATGAATCCGGACGTGGTCACCGTGCGCGCCGACGTCAACATCGACGTGGTGCTGCGCTACCTGCGCCTGCGTGGCGAACTGCCCGACCACACCGACTACCTGTTCGTGGTCAGCCGCCGCCACCAGTACCTGGGCCGGGTGTCGCTGGCCTCGCTGGTCACCCACGAAGATTCCACCCCGATCAACCGCCTGATCGACGACGAACAGCCGGCCATCGACGTGGACGTGAGCGCCGAAGAAGTGGCGCGGCAGTTCTCCGACCACGACTGGGTGTCGGCGCCGGTGGTGGACGACAACAACATCCTGATCGGCCGCATCACCATCGACGACGTGGTGGACATCATCCGCGCGCAGGCCGAACACCAGGCACTGGGCGCGGCCGGCCTGGACGAGGACGAAGACCTGTTCAGCCCGGTCTGGCGCGCGATGCGCCGGCGGCTGGTGTGGCTGTTCGTCAACCTGTGCACCGCCTTCATTGCCGCCAACGTGGTTGGCCAGTTCGAGGGCACCATCGACAAGCTGGTAGCGCTGGCGGTGCTGATGCCGATGGTCGCAGGGCTGGGCGGCAATGCCGGCACCCAGGTATTGGCACTGATGGTGCGCGGCCTGGCGTTGGGCCAGGTTGGCGCCTCCAACATACGCACCCTGCTGTGGAAGGAATTGCGGGTGGCGCTGCTCAACGGCCTGCTGATGGGCGCGGTGCTCGGCTTGATCGTGCTGGCCTGGTTCCACAACCCCGGGCTGTCGCTGGTGATCTTCATCGCCCTGACCTGCAACCTGCTGCTGGCCGCCGCGGCCGGCGTGCTGATCCCGATGACGCTCAAGCGGCTCGGCTTCGACCCGGCACTGGCCAGCGGCATCTTCCTGACCGCCATCACCGACTCGATGGGCTTCTTCACCTTCCTTGGGTTGGCCACCCTCGTGCTGCTGCGTTGAATGCCAGCGACGACGCTTCAGCGGTCAACCGGGACCTGGATGGCCCCGGCATGCAATGCCGGTTCACGCTGATCAGAAACTTGCGCGAACACCCAGCCGGTAGAAACGCACATCCTCATAGAATTCCGCTTCGCCCACCACGCCCCAGTTCGGGGTGAAGCGGTACTGGATGCCGACGTTGCCAACCGCCGAGTCATCGATCAACCAGCTCTCGTCCACCCGCAGGTAGCCGGCCTTGGCCCACAACTCCAGCCTGGATACCGGCCTTGCACGAATGCCGAGCATCAGCTTGCCGGCATACAGATAGTCGCTGCCGCTGACGTCGTCCTCGGGATAATCCCGCGCCGTGTAGTCCAGCTCGCCGCCGAGCCGCAGCAACGACAACTCGGTGGTGAAATCGACCCGCCGGGAAAGGGAAATGCTCGCCCCCAGGCCGATCTCCGCCTGGTCGATGGTGACCTTCCCGCGCTCGGCATCGGCGCTCCAGCTTTTCGAGACACGGTCGTAGCCGCCAAACAGGTAGAGGTCATCGGTGATGGCCAGCGAGCCACGCAGGTAACCCCCATTGCCGCTTTCGTCGATGCCGTACATGTCCACGTCCACGCGGGCAGCACCGGCCTCGATCCAGGTATAGCCCGGCCCTTCGACCTTTTCCCGGCGCACGGCAGACGCATACGGCTGGTACGGCTGCTGCACCGCCGCTTGCGGGGTGCCTTCTTGTGCCGTGGGCGTGTTCTCGGCTGCCGCCTTCTGCCGCTCCCACCACGGCGAACGCTGCGCATGTGCGTCCTGCCCCCAAGCCATTGCCACAAGCATCACCGTGCCAGCGCAAGCGGCCTTGATTTCCCTCTTCATGCGTTCCTCTCCCCTCGTGATCAACGTCCGTTGAAGTGACAGCGCCCCAGCCAAGGCAAGGGCAATCCACGCTCGAACATTTCGAGATTCAAAGACAGTAGATTGATACGCTGTAGATCGTCAAGCGGTAGTCGCTGACTCTGGCCCACATGGTCAAGACCGCGCCTCCGCCTGCCTGTACCGCCCGGCAGCGCATTTCCCGCAACATCAGGGAATTGCGCAGCGAACGTGGCTTGAGCCAGGAGCAACTGGCGGAGCTGGCCGATTTCCACCGCACCTACGTATCGCAATTGGAGCGCTGCGTGACCAACATCAGCATTGACGGATTGGACCGGCTGGCCGCCGCACTGGAAGTGGATATCGTCGATCTGCTGCGCCACGACGCTCCCGACGCAACCTGACATGACCACCCCCCTCAGCGACTACTACCAGCCCGGCTGGCGCGAGCAGCGCCACACCTGCCCCGCCTGCGACTGGCACGGCGACTCCCGGCAGATGGAAATGGAGCTGCACGATGAACAGAGCGAATACGCCTGCCCGCAATGCGAATTCCCGCTGCTGATAGTGCTGCACCCGGACCTCCTCCAAATGCAGGCAGCCGCCGCAGCCGGCAATACCGAAGCGCAGGAGCAATTGGCGATCCTGGCCAGCGCCCCGCACCCGCGCTGACGCCGCACACGCTGCCGGCGCAGCGATACCCCGTTACGATGGCCACGGCCCCGAACCGGTATCCGTCATGGCACTCCCATTGCTTCGCCCGCTCACCCGCCTGGCCCTCGTGCTTGCGTTGCCGGCACTGGTGACCGGTTGTGCGTCACTGGCCGATGTCGAACACGGCCGCTTCGTTGCCCGCAGCGTCGAGCTGGATGGCAAGCACATGCTGTACCAGGTGTTCATTCCCGCCACATCCGCGCGCAAACCCGGCCGCTTGCCGGTGGTGCTGTTCCTGCACGGTTCGGGCGAGCGCGGCCGCGATGGCATCAAGCAGACCAAGGCCGGGCTCGGCCCCTACCTGCATGCGCACGCCGCCGACTTCCCCGCACTGGCGGTGCTGCCGCAGGTACCGGACGGCGAAGAGTGGAGCGGCCGCAACAACCGACTGGCGCTGGCCGCACTCGACGCGGCGATTGCCGAATTTTCCGCCGACCCGGCGCGCCAATACCTGACCGGCATGTCGATGGGCGGCTATGGCAGTTGGAACATCGCGCTGGCCGAGCCGGCACGCTTCGCCGCCATCGTGCCGGTCTGCGGCGGCATCCGCGCCCCGCGCAGCGAGCGCCCCGGCCTGCTGGTGGAGGCACTGGCGCAGGAAAGCGACCCCTACGCCACACTGGCCCAGCGCTTGAAGAACGTGCCGATCTGGATTTTCCATGGCGCATTGGACAACGCGGTGCCGCCGGACGACGACCGCCGCCTGCACGCGGCCTTCCAGACCGCCGCTGCCCGCGACATGCGCTACACCGAATATCCGCAAGGCGACCACAATGCATGGGACGCCACCTACGCCGACCCGGCAATGTGGCGGTGGCTGTTCGCGCAAAAGCGCTGACACCATTACGGCAGTGCCGGCCATTGCCCCGACACCCTCAGCCCAGCAGCATCTCCAGCACCGCCATGCGCACGGCAACGCCGTTGCAGACCTGCCGCAGCACCCACGATTGCGGGCCGTCGGCCACTTCGTCGGTGACTTCCACGCCACGGTTGATCGGGCCCGGGTGCATCACCGCCGCATCCTTGCCGGCACGCACCAGGCGGGCCTGGGTCAGGCCGTAGCCGGCGTGGTATTGCTCCAGCGACGACACCAACCCTTCTTCCATGCGCTCGCGTTGCAGGCGCAACATCATCAACACGTCCACGCCTTCGAGCATGGCGTCGAAATCCTCGCCGACCACGCAGCCCTTGAGAGTGTCGTCGTCCGGCAACAGCGATTGCGGGCCGCATACGCGGATTTCACCGGTGCCCAGCGTGCGCAGTGCATGCAGGTCGGTGCGAGCCACGCGCGAATGCTTGACGTCGCCGACGACCAACACCTTCAGCTTCGAGAAATCCGCACCCTTGGCCTGGCGCAGGGTCAGCATGTCCAACAGGCCCTGGGTCGGGTGTGCGCTGCTGCCGTCGCCGGCATTGACCAGCGCGGTGCCCTCGCCCGCGGCGGCAGCCAGTTCGGCCACCGCGCCATCGTCGGGGTGGCGCACGATGAAACCGCGCACGCCCATCGCCTCCAGATTGCGCATGGTGTCGGTGGCGGTCTCGCCCTTGCGCGTGGACGAGGTGGAAGCATCGAAGTTCAACACGTCCGCGCCCAGCCGCTGCGCGGCCAACTGGAACGAACTGCGGGTGCGGGTGGAAGGCTCGAAGAACAGGGTGCATACCGCAGTGCCGGCCAGCACGCTGCGCTTGTTGCCGACCCGCCCCACCGCCGCGTCGCGGATCTGCCCGGCGCGGTCCAGCAGTTGCAGCAGGTGTTCACGCGGCAGCCCTTCCAGGGTCAGCAGGTGGCGCAGGCGTCCATTGGAATCGAGTTGCGTGGCAGTGGCGGTCATGGCGGGCTTTCGGTCAGGTGACGGGAATGGCGTCGTGCGGGGCGGACAACCAGCGATCGATGATGACCGCCGCGGCCACCGCGTCGAGGCTGGCGGCATCGCGGCGGCGTTTGCGGCCTTCGGCACGTTCGACGGCGAAGCGGCGCGCGGCCTCCACCGAGCTGGAACGCTCGTCCACCAGCAGCACCGGCACGCCGTAGCGCTGCCGCAGTTGCCGGGCGAAGGCATGGGCACGCTTGCGGTTGGGTTGGTCGTCGCCTTCGAGCGTGAGCGGGTCGCCGACGATCAGGCCGTGTGGCCGCCATTCCTTGTGCAGGCGGTCCAGAACATTCCAGTCGGGGCCGTCAGCGCGCACCTCGACCATCGCCAGCGCACGCGCACCGACGCTGAAGGCACTGCCGATGGCCACGCCGATGCGGCGCGAGCCGACGTCGAAGCCGAGCACGGTGCTGTCGGGCGTCAACACGGGCTCAGGCACGGCCGCTGTACCCGGCCAGGCGGAACAGATCGACGCCGATGCGCGATGCCGCCAGTTGCCAGCGTTGCTCCAGCGGGGCGTCGAACAGCAGCGCAGCATCGGCAGGCACCGTCAACCAACTGTTTTCGGCCAGTTCCTGGTCCAGTTGCCCCGCGCCCCAGCCGGCACAACCGAGCGTGACCAGCGCATTGCGCGGGCCGTCGCCACGGGCCATCGCTTCGAGGATGTCGCGCGAGGTGGTCAGGTACAGGTTTTCACTGACCTGCAGGCTGGAATCCCAGTCGCGCCCGTCGTCGTGGATGACGAAACCGCGCTCGGGGTGCACCGGCCCGCCATTGAGTACCGGCAGCGCCAGCAACTGGTCATCGTCGGTGTTGATTTCCATCTGCGCCAGCACTTCGCCCAGCATGTATTCGGAAGCCTGGTTGACCACCACGCCCATCGCACCGTTGTCGTCGTGCTGGCAGATCAGCGCGACGCTGCGCGCGAAATGCGCATCGGCCAGCGACGGCAGCGCAACCAGCAGGTGATTGGCAAGTGGAGGCGACAGCGTGCTCATGCGGCCATTCTAACGGTTGCCACCCGGCACGGGCGTGGACGGCGATAATCACGGCACTTCCGCTGCGCGCGCCACCTCATGTCCAGCTACTGCGATATCGCTCCCGGCCACCCGGTCCATGCGCACTACCACGCCCGTGAATACGGTTTCCCGCAACGCGCCGAACACGAATTGTTCGAACGGCTGGTGCTGGAAATCAACCAGGCCGGGCTGAGCTGGGAAACCATCCTGCGCAAGCGCAAGGGCTTCCACCGCGCTTACCACGGCTTCGACGTGGACACCGTGGCCGCCTATGGCGATGCCGACGTCGCGCGCCTGCTGGATGACCCCGGCATCATCCGCAACCGGCTCAAGGTGCAGGCCGCCATCCACAACGCAAACGTGATCCGTGGCTTGCGCGATTCGCACGGCAGCTTCGCGGCGTGGCTGGACGCCCACCACCCGCGCGACAAGGCCGGGTGGGTGAAGCTGTTCAAACAGGCCTTCCGCTTCACCGGCGGCGAAATCACCGGCGAGTTCCTGATGAGCCTGGGCTACCTGCCTGGTGCGCACCGGGAAGATTGCCCGGTACTTGCCGAGATCATGGCCTGCAACCCGCCGTGGGCGCGGGACTGATGGCCTGCCTGTGCCAGCGCCCGCCGTGGGCACAGGACGCCGGCCAACCACTGGCACCGACAGGTACCTGCAAACTCCCGTGGCACCAAACACGAAGCGCCCCATCCGGGGCGCTTCGTGCAGAAGAACACTGCCTTCCCTTCCGAATCAATAACGGCCGCTCAGGTTGAGGAACCAACCCTTGTGGTCGTAATCGAAATCAGTGAGGTCGTCACTGAACTCGGTAAAGTTGTAGCCGGCACCGATACGGAAGTTCTTGCTCAGGTCGCGGTCCACGCCCACCAGGAAGCCCTGCTTCGTGCCGCCATCCTTGACGTCCAGGCGACGGTATTCGCCCAGCGCATGCCACTTCGTGCGCAGTTCGTAGCGTGCCTGCACTGCGCCGAAGGTGGTGGCCGAATCCAGCCATACGCCGGTGCCACGGCCCATGCGCACTTCGCCTTCGCGGCGGGCCAGCTTGCCGGCGAACTCCCAGTGCTGGTCGAGCTTCCAGATGCCCTCGAACGAGACGATCTGCGAACGCTGGTCGTACTGCGCGCCGCCCAACTGCCCCATCGACGCCAGGTCGTACAGGTAGGTATAGCGGCCGAACAGGCCCCAGCGCTCACTGTTCCACGGGCGGTAAGCGAAGCCGAAGTTGCCTTCGATGAACTTCGCGCCTTCCTGCGGGTTGAGCTTGTCGTCGGTGTCGGCGTAGTTGAAGCGCGCGGCAATGCGCCAACTGTCGTTGATGCGGTGGGTCAGACGAGTGGTGCTGACCCATTGCTCACGACGCTCCGCGCCGCTGTCCTCGCGCCATTCCAGCTTGCTTTGCCAGTCGGTATCCGGCGAGGTGCGGCCACCGGAAACACTGATGGCACGCCGCTCGACCACGCCGCCCTGCACGTTCTCCAACTCGCCGTTGGACAGCGTGAAGCCGGTGTTCCAACCCTGCGCCGGGTAGAAATCCATGCCGAAGGTGTGCGCCAGGCCTGCTTCGCCGCGCTCCTTCAGGAACTGGCTTTCGTTGAACACGTTGACCTGGTTGGAGATGCGCCAGCGCTGGCCCAGCGTCCAGCCATTCTGGCCGCGCGGGTTGAACAGCGAGTCGTACTCGGTGGTGTCGGTCGAGTAGGTGTAGGCACCGTAGAACGAGTGCTCCGGGTTGAGCCGGTACTCGGCATTGACCGTGGCCGCATTGCCGCGGTCGCCGTCGGTCACTTCCGTACCCACCGATGAGTTGTTGCCGAACAGATGCTTGGCACCCACGGTCCAGGCATCGTTGTCGGCATACTTGCCGCCGTCGTCGTCAACGGTGAGCTGGGCCACGCCGTACAGCTCCAGCGTGCTGCCGAAGCGATGCAGGTACTTGAGCGCGGCCAGCGTGCCGATGGCATCCAAGGTGCTGCCCTGTTGCTCCAGCCTGCGCAACTCCGCGCTGAACGTGCCCTCGTCGCTGACCTGCCACGACAACGTGGCCTGCGCCTGGTTCAGCGCCTCAGCACCGCGTTCGGCGCGGGTCCAACGGGTGTACAGGTTGAGGTTCGGGGTGAAGTTGCCCAGCACCTCGGCACCGTATTCGGTCACCGGCAGGCCGTTGTCGTAACGGGACACCGAATAGCCGGCATCGGTACGCCGCCACCATGCGCCGGCGCTCCAATCCTGTTCGGTCCAGCCCAGCTCCTTGAAGTTGGCGCGGGCTTCGACCGCGCGGGCATCACCCTTGCGGTTCAGCGCGGTGTCGTTCTGCTGGATGAAGCTCAGGCCACCGTTGTCGGAGAAGAACGCCGGCATGCCGAAGGATTCGGTCTGCGCGTACTCGGCCTTCAGGTAGGTGCCCTTGCCGGCCTGCAAGGTGAGGTCGGCCCCCTTGATGGTGTAATCCTCGCCGGCACGGTTTTCGTCCACCCACGTCGCGCCGAGGCCGACGTGGTCACCGAACCAGTGCTTGCCACGGAAGCCGACGGTCACGTCATCGGCGTCGAAGCCGTTGGGCACCCATTCGTAATCCACCAGCAGGCGCTGCTCGAAGCCGTCCAGCGGTGCATCGCGGGTCAGCGTCGGGCTGTTGTCGCGGCTGATCTGCGCCAACGGGCGCGACAGCAGGATGCGGCCCTGCAACTCGTCGATTTCGTAATCGGCACCACGCTGCAATACCACGCGGTTCTCGATACGGCCGGTAGTGGCGTCGCGGATTTCCAGCGTCACCACGTCCGAGCCCGGAAGCACGTCGGTATGGCGCAGGTAGTACAGGCTGCCGCCGGTACCGATGAACTCGTTGTGGCCGGGCGCGGTTTCGGCCTGCGAGCCGAACACGCGCAACTGGCTGCCGGCATCGCCCCAGCGGTTGCTGGCGTTGGAGCGCCAGTTCAACGCCGCGCCGTACAACGAGCGCTGGTACTGGCCGAACTCGGTGCCGGTGATGCCGGTGGAATAGTTGCCCCACAGCGCCTGGTTCTTGTCCCAATCCACGCGCAGGTAGAAGCGGCCCATCGTATCGACGTCGCGGCGGGTAGTGGAATCGTCGCCATAGACCGGGTAGTACAGGTCCGGGTCGAGACGGCGGAACACGTCCTGCGGATCGGCCTTGCCGAAGCCGTCGAACAGGTGTTCGAGGTCGCGCTCGGTGGTGTCGGCCTGCGCCGTTACCAGATATTTGCCGCGCAGCTTGGCTTTGCCGTAGAACGCCAGGCGGCCGTCGCTGATGACGTCGTCCTGATAGCGTGCATCGCCACGGAATGCCTGGTCCGAGCCGCTGATCTTGTTCTGCGCGATGGTCACGTCGGCCAGCGCCACGCCGAAGAAATAGCGCCCGGTGACATTCACGTTCAGGCTCTGCGTCAACTTGCCCTCGCCCAGCCCGATGTCGAAGCGGTGCTGGCCCACCGGCATCAGGTACTCGGCGACGAACTTGCGCTCCATATCGACGGGGTAGCTTTCGCCGTTGATGCTCAGCGCCATCGCTGCCGGGATGTTGCGGCCCTGGATGCGGATGCGCGAGCCATACAGCGGGATGTTCTGCTGGCGCAGCCCGCTTTCGGCAAAGACGTCGTCGATCAGGCTCTGCACCTGCGCCTGCTCGGCGCTCAACGCGCTGCCCAGCCGCTTTTCGGTACTGTTGCGCAAGGCGTTGGTGCCACGCTCGGCGTCTTCCGGCGACACCAGTTGCAAGGTGCGCGGCGAGGTTTCGTCGAACTGGTCGTTGGCACCTGTGGCGCGCAGCACATAGACCAGCTCATCGCCCTTGCGGAAGCGCAGCTTGCCCGGCAGCGAGCCATCCCACTCGCTATGGCTGACCGCCGCCACGTCCAACGGCACCGTTGCCAGTGGCTCGATCAGGTCGGCGTCGCTGGCGCGGTACAGCCGCACTTCCATCTTCTCGATGAATGCCGGGTAGTTGCCGCGTACATAGAACTGCACAGGCTTGAGGATGCGTTGGCCATCGAAGGCCACCATCGACGGAGCCGACACCGACAGTTCAGGCGAGCCCAGCGTGGGGTCTTCGGTCGCCCAGATCACACCACCGCCGGGCAGGTCGATCGAGTACTTGCCGCTCACCGTCACCTTGCCCGGTTGTTCGACCGCGATCTCCACGCGGCGGTCCGGTTGCAACGTCTCGGGGGAGGAGTGCCCATCCGTCCCCTGCGTGACCGGTTGGTCGTAACTGCGCGTGCGCAGTTGGAACAGCAAACCTTCCTCGCCGTGGCACGCGGTTGCGCTGCAATCCATCGGCAGCGTGGCTTCGCCACCTGCCGGCTCACCAGCCGCAGGCTCCGCACCCTCGCCTGCCTCCTGCGCCGCAGCCAGCGGGGCTGCGCCCGCGAGCAGGCAGATCAGCGTGTAGTCCAGCACTTTCATCTTCATGCGCTTGTCCATGATCTGCCCCTCAGTTCCGCTTGCCGGCGGATGCAGCCGGGGCATTGTCGGTTTCCACCCGCAGTTGGCTGCGCACCGCCGGACTCAACCGGCTGGCAAGCGCATCGAACACCGCTTTCGCCCGGCTCAGGCCCAACGCCGTGTTGTAGGCATGGGAAGCGCGCACATCGGTGTGGCCAACAATGGAAACGCTGCCGCCCCCGCGCTGCTCCAGCGCCGCGGCCACCTTGTCAAGCAATGCATCGAACTCGGGGCGAATGACCGCCTTGTCGGTATCGAACAACACCGTACCCAGCAGCACGCCTTCCCCGCTCACGCCCGCCACCAGCGAGGACGCCTCGTCCACCGTGGTTCTTGCGGTCACCACCAGCGTCTTTGCCATCGCCTCGTCCAACTGCGCCAGCAAGGCCGCCTTGATCGCAGCAACCCGCTCGAACGCCAGCGCTTCGCTGTTGGCCGTGGCCTGGATCACCACTTCCGCCTTCGGGTGTTCGCGCAACTTGCCGGCGATGGCTTCCACCACCGGCTGGTAACGTGCCTGCACTTCGGCGCTATCGGGGGCGAAGAACACTTCGCCCATTTCCAGCTCTTCCTGCCGGCTGCCGCCTTCGATCACCTGCACTGGCAGCTTCACGCCCCAGTCGAAGCGGACCGGCACGCCCGGTGTCACGCGGCGCAGCAGTGGGTTGTCGGTACTGAACTCGGTGCCGGCCGACAGCGTGGACGGGTCCACCTTCAGGATGAAGCTGCGGCCACGTTCCCATGCCCCGCCATTCACGCCCGCCAGGTGGTAGCGGCCGAACTGGTCGGTTTCGATCAGCAGGCCTTCCACCGACGCAATACGCACGCCGGGAATACCGCGTTCGTCGATGCCGGCGTTGCTGACCACGTAGTCCACCACGTAGCCGTCCGCGCTCTGGCCGATGCGCCGCTCCACCGTCGGCGCGGCGGCATTCAAACCCTTGGCCGCGTCACCGTTCTTTTCGACCGTGGTGGTGCCATTGCGATCCATCCGCAGCGTCACGCCCTGGTCGCTGGTCAGCACGAAGTCGTCAGTGAAACTCAACTCGCGCAGCGTCTGGCGGATCACCACTTGCTGGTTCTCCGGCAGGTCAGCCTCGCTCTGGCGGCCGGCAATGGCCCCCACCGCGATGCCGTGCAGCAGCGGCGAACTTGCGTCCGCTTCCGGCTGCATGCCCGCGCCACGATCCACCGTGGTCGAATTGGCGACGTAGACAGCGGCGGCAAAACCGCCCTGCACCTTCACCCCGCTCAGCGCCGCGCCATCCTGCCAACCATCGCCGTCACGGTCGTTGAACACCGTGCCGAACACCAGGCTGTCGTCGATCAGCGGATCGGCCACCAGCATCACTTCGGCGGTCGCCACGTTGGACATCGGCTCGCCGTCCGGCGAATACGCCTGCGCCTGATTGACCAGGGTGCCAGCGCGCACGCCAGCGCCCACGCGCATCAGATAGACCAAAGTGGCCTTGCCACCGGCCGGTACGTCCAGCCCGTTGAAGCGCAGCGGCTGCTGGCCGGAAACCGTGGCCGCATTGTCGCCATCGGCCACCGTCAGCGAACCTTCCACGTAGCTGAAGCCTGCCGGCGGCGTATCGATGACATTGCCATTGACCAGATTGGCATTACCGGTGTTTTCCACTGTCAGCGTGTAACGCACCAGGTCACCCAAGCGCACCTCGCGCACTGCGCTGGTCTTGACCACGCGCAGTTCCACCATGCCGGTGACGATCACCGTCGCCGTGGTCGTGGAGCAGTTGCCCGGGTTCAGCACCTCGCAAATGGTGTACGGGTAGGTGTAGGTGCCCAACGGAACCAACATGCTGATGCGGATCGTTCCATCCGGGTTCATCGTCAGACCCTGGTGCGACGGCATGCCCGGCGTCAACGTCACCTGGCCCGGCTGGATCGGCTTGCCGCCCAGCCTGTCGTTGTCCAGCACGCTCGGCGTGTTGCCGCCGCCGTCGCCGGAGAGCGGCTCGGATGTGTCCTCCACCGCCTCGATCAGCGGCGCGGTCACCGTCACCGTCACCGTCGCGTCATCGCAGTTGTCCGGATACAGCATCTCGCAGATGCGGTATTCGATGGTGTACTCGCCCGCCGGGGTGCCCGGCGGCACGCTCACCACACCCGTGGTCGGATCCAGCGTCGGCACCTGGCCACCGCTGATCGGCGTGGCCGGTTTGGTCACCGTACCGGTGATCTGCGACGGATCGATCGGATCACCTTCAAGCGTGTCGTTGTCGTAGACGTTGCCGACCGTCGTCGTGTCCGTACTGCCTTCCACCGGCGGCAGGACGTCGTCCACCGCCACGATCTCCAGCGGCACCACGACCACCGTCACCGTGGCGGTATCGCATACCGTGCCATTCGGCGCGGCCAGGCACACGCGATAGGTGTAGCTGGTGGTGCCAGTGAAACCCGGCGCCGGGGTGAACGTGATCGCGCCCGTGGCCGGATCGACGCTCAGCGTGCCATTCGGCGAAGGCGTCGTCACCGCCACGCTGCCCGGATCGATCGCACCGCCGGTAGCGGTGTCGTTGCCGGTCACCGGGGTCGTCACCGGAGTGGCGGCCTTGGTGGTCGTTTCGTCATCGTTGGCGATGATGGACACCACCGGGGTGGCAACCGTCGTCGTGCAGCGGGGGTCCGCGCCACCAACCGCGCACATCGGACCGCTCGCCACCGCCGTGTTATGCACCATGCCGGCGTCGGCGTCGGCCTGGGTCACCGTGTAGGTGCCCACCAGCTCACAGCTCGCATCCGGTGCCACGCTGGCGCAGGTGATGCTGCCGGGCGTGATCATGGGGTCACTGACGACGACCCCGAGCAGCGTCGCATTGCTCTTGTTGGTTAGCGTCACCGTGTAGGTCAACACATCGCCCACGGCCGCATCGCCACCCGTGCTGTCCGCGGTCACGGCCTTGACCAGCAACTGGTCCATGGCATGGGCAATCGGCGTGTTGGTGCTGTCGGTGCCGGTCACGGGCGTCGGCGGGACGCCGGCAACGGACGCCGGCGGCAGGCCGCTGGCCGTGGCGGTGTTCTGCACCTGGCCACCGTCCACGTCGCCCTGGGTCATCATGTAGAGCACCGGGCCACAAATCATCGTCGCCCCCACCGCCAGGGTGTTGGCCGGACAGGCCAGCGCACCGCCCAGCAGCGGATCGTTCAGCGCCACGCCACTCAGCGCCACGTTGCCCGCGTTGGTCAGCTTGAAACTGTAGGAAATGGTGTCGTCGGCGCGGTTGCCGGTCGGCGCACCCGCAGTCTTTTCCAACTCCAGCACCGGATTCTGGGACACCAGCGCCGTCGTCACCGTGTTGCTGCCGCATGGCGTGCCCACCGGGCAGGCCGGATCGCCGCCACCGCTGACGCTGGCGCTGTTGGCAACGCTCGCACCTGCGGCCGCCATCGGCGTCACGTTGATGGTGAAGACCGTCGGCGTCGCACTGGTCAGGCCGCTGGCGACGGTACACGTCACCGCCTGGCCGCTGTAACTGCAGCCGGCCCCGCCCGTGGCCGAATTGATGACCAGGCCCACCGGCACGTCGTCGTCGACCGTTGCCGTCGCCGTCGTCGGCGTACCGCTGTTGCTCACGGTGAGGGTGTAATCGAACGGCAGGCCCACCACCGTCGAGGCCGCCGACGCCGCCTTGACGATGCTCAGGGCGGGCAGGTTGCCAACCGTGGTGGACACCGTGTTGCTGCGACACGGATTTGCCACCGGACAAGCGGTATCGCCGCCGCCGCTCACAGATACGATGTTGTTCACGGTTCCGAGGGCCGCGACCGTCGGATTCACATTGATCGTGAAGGGCTGGTTGCCACCCGCCACCAACCCCACGGCAACCGTGCAGGTCACCAGCGGGGCGACAACCGTGCAACCCGGTGCCGAGCTGATCGTCAGCCCGGCAGGCACCATGTCACTCACGGTGGCGGCGGCCGTCGTGTCCACCGCACCCGTGTTTTCCACCAAGATGGTGTAGCTGTACGCCGTCCCCACCGTGGCGTTCGCCGGGCCGCTCTTGGTGACCTTCAACTGCGGGCTGGGAAACGTCACCGTGAACGCGCAATCGGCGGACATCGGGTCGGTGGTGAAGTCCCAGTTGTTGCCGTTCGCAATCAGCGCAGGCGCCACGGCGCAAGTGGTGGGAGTCGTAAGCGTCGGAACCGCCCCGATATAGGGCGGAATGATCGTGATGGTGCCTGTCTGGCCGTCTTCCACCAGAGGATTGCCCGACCAGGTGCCACCAACGACGGTGGGCTTCACCAGCCACGCAAGCGCGAAGTCCGCGGTGACGTTCTGATTGGCCGTGGCCATGTTCACGTGGCATTCGTTGCCGGTGACGGTGGTGCAGCCCGTCCAGCTCTTGAAGATGGTGCCGGAACCGGCCACCGCCGTCAGGTAGGCATCTTCGTTGGGTCTTAGGAAGCTGAGCGATTAAATAGGCTGCTCACGGAGAATTTTGAGCAGGTATTGGTAGAGATTATCGCGGCGATGATTGAAGCGGAACTCGGTTTCCTTGAGGTGCAAGTAGAACATAT
>JBASBF010000031.1:0-40365 GCA_049650985.1 Stenotrophomonas sp.
GCAACCGGCCGACACGGTGGCTTCGCGCAGGTCGAACTTCATGGCGTCATCGCCCTTCAGCGAAATGGTGCAGTTGCCGGCGGCGTGGGCCATGCCGGCGGCGCCAAGCAGGGCGAGGGCGAGGAAGACACGGGAAAGCTTCATTGCAGTGGTCCTTGGAACGGGGGAATGTTGCGGTTGCAGCAATGATCTTCGCAATGGCGTTGCCGGACCTTGATTCAGGTCAAACCGCACACGGTTGTGGCGTATCGGGCGGGAGGGCGGAAACGGTCGGGGCCACGAAATGGTGGCCCCGGCGAGTGTGTTCAGGACAGGTGTACTCAGGCCACCGGCTCGCGCAGCACCGGTGCGTCCCAGCCCGGGCGCGGGGCGAAGCGGTCGCCGTGGCGGGCCTGCAGGGTGCGCAACTTTTCCACCAGCGCGTCGGCGCCGGTGGCGCGGATGTACTGGATCGGGCCGCCGCGGAACGGGGCGAAGCCGGTGCCGAAGATCACTCCGGCGTCAAGCAGGTCGGCATCGGCCACCACGCCCTCGTGCAGGCAGGCCACCGCCTCGTTGAGCAGCGGCAGGATCAGGCGATCCTCCAAGTCCGACGGCGCCTGATAGTCCTTGGCCACCTCCGGCTTCACGGCGCGGCCGTTCTCCCACCTGTAGATGCCCTGGCCGTCCTTCTTGCCGCGCTTGCCCGGCTGCACCGCGCCCAGCGCCGCCGGCACCTGCAGGCCGAGGAACGGGGCCAGTTCCTTGCTGACGCCGGCGGCCACGTCCAGGCCCACGGTGTCGATCAGCTCGATCGGCCCCATCGGCATGCCGAACTTCACCGCCACCTTGTCGATCACCGCGCCGGGGATGCCCTCGGCGTAGGCGGTGGCCGCTTCCAGCATGTAGGGGAACAGCACGCGGTTGACCAGGAAGCCGGGGCTACCGGCCACCGGCACCGGGAACTTGCCCAGCACCTTGCAGAACGCGGCCAGCCGCTGTTCGGTTTCCGGCGCCATGCCGTCGTGGTGGATGATTTCCACCAGCGGCATTTGCGCTACCGGGTTGAAATAGTGCAGGCCGGCGAACTGCGCCGGACGGGTGATGTGTTCGCGCAATTCCACCAGCGGGATCGAGGAGGTGTTGCTGGTCAGCAGCGCGTCGGCCTTCATCTTCGGCTCCAGTGACTGGTACAGCTCGCGCTTGGCCTCCGGGTTCTCGATGATCGCCTCGATCACCAGGTCGGCCTGCGCCACGCCATCACCGGCGAGGTCGGCCTTCAGCCGCGCCGCCACTTCCGGGCGCTTGGCCGGGTCCTTCACCTTTTTCTCGAACAGCGCCTGCGCGCGGGCCATGGCCGGGTCGATGAAGCGTTGCTCGCGGTCCTGCAAGGTGACATCGAAGCCCTTGAAAGCGGCCCACGCGGCGATGTCGCCACCCATCACCCCGGCACCGACCACGTGTACGTGCCGGATGCCCGACTCCTTGCCGCCCAATGCCTTGAGCCGCTCGGTCAGGAAGAAGATGCGGATCAGGTTGCGCGCGGTCGGGCCGCCGGCCAGCTTGACCACCGCGCGGCGCTCGGCATCCAGCCGCTTGTGGATGTTGCTGCCACCGCTGCGCTCCCAGGTCGAGATCAGCGCATACGGGGCCGGGTAATGTTCCTTCTTCGCCTTGCGCGCGACTTGCTTGACCATCTGCGGGGCGAGGATCTGGCGCGCCAGCCAGGTGTTGGTCAGCCATGCGCTGGCGCGCTGCTTGAACGGCCGGGTCACGCCGGTTTGCAGCAGCGATACCGCCGTATCGAGCAACACCGCGGCGGCGGCGACCTTGTCCACCAGCCCGATGCCGCGCGCGGCCGAGGCCGACAGCGTGCGCCCGGTCAGCATCATGTCCATCGCCGCCGGTGCGCCCACCAACTGCGGCAGGCGCGCGCTGCCGCCCCAGCCGGGGAAGATGCCCAACTGGGTTTCCGGCAGGCCGATGCGGGTGGAAGCGTCGTTGGAAGCAACGCGGTAACGGCAGGCCAGCGCCAGCTCGGTACCGCCGCCGAGGCAGTGGCCGTGGATCGCGGCCACTGTCGGGCAGGGCAGTTCGGCCAGCTTCTGGTAGACGCTCTGGCCGCGGCGGATGGCGTCGTTGACGGTGCCGCGGCGGTCGAATTCCTGGAATTCCTTGAGGTCGGCACCGGCAATGAAGCCGGCGGCCTTGGTCGAACGGATCACCACGCCCTTGGGCGGGTCGATCGCCAGCCGCTCGACGATGTCGCCCAGTTCCAGCAACACGTCCTGCGACATCGCGTTGACCGGGCTGTCGCGGCGGTCCAGTGCGAGCACGACGATGCCGTCGTCACGAATTTCGGCCTGCCAATGCGTGAAGCGGAGCCCATCGAAACCTGAAAGCATGGGGCGTTCCATCCGGTTGTGTATGGAGAAGGTCGCTATGATCCAGAGGTTGTTTCCCCGGCGTCAAATCCCAATGCTTGGGAAGCGAAGGTGTTCGTGCCGGTGGTCATTGCCGGCAGGCTAACCGAACGCAGGTTAAAAGCCGGTACGGCGACCCGCGGACGGGGCGCTGAACTTTTTCCGCGAACAGCGGTCATAACGCCCGACGTCGGTTGGGCTGACAGGAGTGCGGCCCTTCATGGCCGAGGTTGAAACACCACAGGAGCTGGACCTGGAACTGGTCCGGCGCGTGCAGCGCGGCGAAAGCGCGGCGTTCGATGTACTGGTGCGCAAGTACCAGCATCGCATCATCGCGTTGATCGGGCGCTACATCGCCGACTGGAGTGAATGTCAGGACGTGGCCCAGGACACTTTCGTGCGCGCTTATCGTGCAATCGGGAGTTTCCGTGGCGACGCCCAGTTCTATACCTGGTTGCATCGCATCGCAGTGAATACCGCCAAGAACCACCTGGCCGCGCACAACCGGCGGCCGCCGACCGACGACGTCGAGATCAGCGACGCCGAGCACTTCGACGGTGGCACGCGGCTGCGCGACACCGATACGCCCGAGCGTGAATTGATGCGCCAGGAACTGGAACAGACCGTGATGAAGGCGGTCGACGCGCTCCCCGAGGAGTTGCGCTCGGCCCTCACGCTGCGAGAGGTGGAAGGCATGAGTTACGAGGAAATCGCACACAAGATGGGCTGCCCGATCGGCACCGTGCGTTCGCGGATTTTCCGCGCCCGCGAGGCCATCGACGTCCAACTGCGCCCCCTGCTGGATACCGCCAGCGCCACCCGTGAGCGGAGTCGCGCATGAGTACCTCCCACGATATCGACGGTTTCACCGAGGCCCCGGCCGACAAGTTCGAGCTTCACTACCGGCAGCAATTGTCGGTGCTGGTGGATGGCGGGCTGGCGGCCGACCAGGCGCGTTTCCTGCTGCGCCGGCTGGAGCATGACGCCGAGTTGTCCGCCTGCCAGGAGCGTTGGCAATTGCTGGGCGACGTGTTGCGCGGCAACGCCTGTGCCCCGGCACCGGCCGGTTTCGCTCAGGGCGTGCAGGCGGCCATCGTCGCCGACGCAGTGCGCAACGGCCCGTTGCCGGTGGCACCGCAACACACGATGCGCCGGGGCTGGAAACGCTGGGGCGGCGGCGCTGCATTGGCGGCTTCGGTTGCCGCAGTGGCCTTGTTCATGGCCCGCGAGCAGTTGCCGGAAGCCGCGCCGGCCGCACCGCAGACGGTGATTGCCAGTACCGCGCAGTTGCCGGCGCCGATGGATGCCACCGCGATTGCGACGGCAGACGTCCCGGTCGAAATCGACGCCGGGCTTGTGGCTGCGGCGCCGCTGGTGGCCGCAGTGGCGGCGCGCCGCGCCGATGCCAAGCGTGGCAGCGCCACCCGTACCCGGCAGATGGCGCGTGGCGCGGTAGCCAGGCAGGCCGAGCCGGAGCGCGCGGTTGCCGCGGCGCAGGCGCCGGAGCTGCCGCTGCTGCGCCAGAACCCCTTTGCCAGTACCACCGGCACCCTGCAAGCCCGTCCGTGGCCGCGCTCGCCGCTGTCGCCGGCACTGTCGCAGGGCAGCCTCAACGCCAGCTTCCCGGCACAGGAGCGGGCGGCGACGTTCTATCCGTTCGAACCGCGGCCGCAGGTGCTGCAGAACCTGCCTGCCGAGCACGAACAGCCGTTGCCGCAGCACTGAGCCGACGGCCGCCGTTGCCGCATGGCGACTTCCCTATTCCGCTGCCGGGCGATGAGCGCCCGGTGGCAGGTGATGCCCTTTTCCCCGAAACCGGAGGCTCGAAACCGATGACCCACCGTATCCACACCCGGCTGTTTGGCTTGCTGGCGCTGACCCTGCCGCTGGCCGCCTGCGCCCAGGGCGATGCCCCGGCCGCACCGGCCGAGCAGGCGGTCGCCACGCGCTCCGCCGCCCCTGCGCCACAACTGGTCAGTGGCTTGCCGGACTTTACTCAATTGGTCGATCAGGTAGGGCCGGGCGTGGTCAATGTCGAAACCGTCATCGGCCCGCGCCGCAATCCGCGCATGGCCGGCGCCGGGCGGCCGGACATGGACCAGTTGCCCGATTTCTTCCGGCGCTTCTTCGGCCCGGATTTCCAGGTGCCCGACGACGCGCCGGACAACGCCCCGCGCGGCCGCGGCATGGGCTCGGGTTTCATCATTTCCGCCGACGGCTACGTGCTGACCAACCACCACGTCATCGACGGCGCCGAGACGGTCAAGGTCAAGCTCAGCGACCGCCGCGAGTTCGACGCCAAGGTGATCGGCAGCGACGCGCAATACGACGTTGCCTTGCTGAAGATCGACGCCAAGGGCCTGCCGACCGTGCGCGTGGGCGACTCCAACACGCTCAAGCCCGGCCAGTGGGTGGTGGCAATCGGCTCGCCGTTCGGGCTGGACCACTCGGTCACCGCCGGCATCGTCAGCGCCACCGGCCGCAGCAATCCCTATACCGAGCAGCGCTACGTGCCGTTCATCCAGACCGACGTGGCGATCAACCAGGGCAATTCCGGCGGCCCGCTGCTCAATACCCGCGGCGAGGTGGTCGGCATCAACTCGCAGATCTTTTCCGCCTCCGGCGGCTACATGGGAATCAGCTTCGCCATCCCGATCGACCTGGCGATGAACGCGGTGGAGCAGATCAAGAAAAATGGCAAGGTCAGCCGCGGCCAGTTGGGTGTCATGGTCGGTGCGGTGACCGCCGACATCGCGCAGGGCTTCAAACTACCGGACAGCCGCGGCGCGCTGGTCAACCAGATGGTCGAGGACAGCGCGGCGGCCAAGGCCGGCGTGCAACTGGGCGACGTGATCCGTTCAGTCAACGGCAATGAAGTCGGTGCCTCCAGCGACCTGCCGCCGCTGATCGGCGCCATGCCGCCGGGCAGCAAGGTCAGGCTGGGCATCCTGCGCGACGGCAAGCAGCGTGAAATCACCGTCACCCTGACCGAGCTGGCCGAGGATGCAGCCCGCGCCGCCAACGCACCGGCCGATACCGACGAGGCCAAGCCACAGGCCGGAGCCAATGCCCTGCTGGGACTTGAAGTGGCCGACCTGACCGCCGCCGAGCGCAAGCAACTGGGGTTGGAGGCCGGCGAGGGTGTGCGCATCACCCGTGTCAACAGCCAGGCCGCGCGTGAGGCACGGTTGCTGCCGGGCATGGTGGTGTTGCAGGTCGGCCGCGTAGCGGTGGGCAGCGTGGCCGCACTCAACCGCGAGCTGGCCGGCTACAAGAAGGGCGACGTGGTGATGCTGCTGGTGCGCAGCGGCGGCAACAGCGCCTTCGTCGCGGTCCGTGCCGGCGGCTGAGGCGTGGGGTAGTGCCGGCCGCTGGTCGGCACTACCGGCGACGGCCGGCTCGCCGTGCGATAATGCCCCGTTTCCCTGACGACGCCGCGCGCCGCCGCCTTTCTATGTCTGCCGATCCGATGCGGAATATCCGCAACTTCTCCATCATTGCCCACGTCGACCACGGCAAGTCCACCTTGTCCGATCGCATCATCCAGTTGTGTGGCGGTTTGACCGCGCGCGAGATGGAAGCGCAGGTGCTCGACAACAACCCGATCGAGCGCGAGCGCGGCATCACCATCAAGTCGCAATCGGTGTCGGTGCCGTATACCGCGCGCAATGGCGAAACCTACCACCTGAACTTCATCGACACCCCCGGCCACGTCGACTTCTCCTATGAAGTCAGTCGCTCGCTGGCCGCCTGCGAAGGCGCGCTGCTGGTGGTGGATGCGGCCCAGGGCGTGGAAGCGCAGTCGGTGGCCAACTGCTACACCGCCATCGAGCAGGGGCTGGAAGTGGTGCCGGTGCTCAACAAGATAGACCTGCCCACCGCCGACATCGACCGCGCCAAGGCCGAGATCGAGGCGGTGATCGGCATCGACGCCTCCGACGCGGTGGCGGTCAGCGCCAAGACCGGGCTGAACATGGAAGAGGTGCTGGAAGCCATCGTCCACCGCATCCCGCCGCCGGCCCACCGCGGCAGCGACAAGCTGCAAGCGCTGATCATCGACTCGTGGTTCGACAACTACCTGGGCGTGGTCTCGCTGGTGCGGGTGATGCAGGGCCAGATCAAGGCCGGCGACAAGATCCAGGTTATGTCGACCGGGCGCTGGCACCAGGTCGACAAGGTGGGCGTGTTCACTCCCAAGCGCAAGGAAATGCCGGTGCTGCGCGCTGGTGAGGTGGGCTGGATCAACGCCAGCATCAAGGACGTCCACGGTGCTCCGGTCGGCGACACCCTGACCCTGCTGGCCGATCCGGCGCCCGAGCCACTGCCCGGTTTCCAGGAAATGCAGCCGCGCGTGTTTGCCGGCCTGTTTCCGGTCGATGCCGACGATTACCCGGACCTGCGCGAAGCGCTGGACAAGCTGCGCCTGAACGACGCCGCGCTGCGTTTCGAGCCCGAGTCCTCCGAGGCGATGGGCTTCGGCTTCCGCTGCGGCTTCCTCGGCATGCTGCACATGGAAATCGTGCAGGAGCGGCTGGAGCGCGAGTACGACCTCGACTTGATCAGCACCGCGCCGACGGTGATCTACGAGGTGCTCAAGAGCGACGGAAGCATCGTGATGATGGACAACCCGGCCAAGCTGCCGGCGATCAACACGATCCAGGAAATCCGCGAGCCGATCATCCGCGCCAACATCCTCACCCCGGAAGAACACATCGGCAGCATCATCAAGCTGTGCGAGGAAAAGCGTGGCAGCCAGCTCGGCATCAACTACATGGGCAGCCAGGTGCAGATCAGCTACGAGCTGCCGATGGCCGAGGTGGTGCTGGATTTCTTCGACAAGCTCAAGTCGGTCAGCCGTGGCTATGCCTCGCTGGACTACCACTTCGTGCGCTTCGAGGCCGGCCCGTTCGCGCGCCTGGACGTGTTGATCAACGGTGACAAGGTCGATGCGCTGTCGCTGATCGTGCACCGCAGCCATGCCGATCGCCGTGGCCGCGAGCTGTGCGAAAAAATGAAGGACCTGATCCCGCGGCAGATGTTCGACGTCGCCATCCAGGCTGCGGTCGGTGCGCAGATCATCGCCCGCACCACGGTCAAGGCGATGCGCAAGAACGTGCTGGCCAAGTGCTATGGTGGCGACGTTTCGCGCAAGAAAAAGCTGCTGGAAAAACAGAAGGAAGGCAAGAAGCGCATGAAGCAGGTTGGCCGCGTGGAAATCCCGCAGGAAGCCTTCCTGGCCGTGTTGCAGATGGATAAGTAACCGGGAATGAGGAGTCGGGAACAGGGAATGGCAAAGGCGCGAGGCGTCTTGCTCTCCCGATTCCCCATTCCCGATTCCCCATTCCCGTTCCGAAGGAACCCAAATGAAATGGTTTGAAATCCTGCTGGTGGTGCTGACCCTCGGCTCCGGCATCGTGCTGTTGCTGGACAAGCTGTTGCTGGCCAAGCGCCGCGCCACCAAGGGCGGGCTGCTGGACAGCGAGGAGCCGGCCGTCGTCGATTACTCGCGGGCCTTCTTCCCGGTGCTGGCGGTGGTGCTGGTGCTGCGCAGCTTCATCGCCGAACCGTACAAGATCCCGTCCAGCTCGATGATGCCGAACCTGCTGATCGGCGACTTCATCCTGGTCAACAAGTTCGCCTACGGCATCCGCCTGCCGATCACCAACACCAAGGTGATCCCGACCGGCGAGCCCAGGCGCGGTGACGTGGCGGTGTTCCAGTTTCCCGGCCACCCGGATCAGCCCGCTGACCCGCAGCGCGGCGAGAATTTCATCAAGCGCGTGATCGGCCTGCCGGGCGACCGCATCGGTTTCCACGGTGACACCCTGTCGATCAACGGCGAGCCGGTGAGCTACGAAATCAAGGGTGAATACGTCGGCAAGGGCCGTGGCGCGGAGATGACCGGTGCCACCCTGCTGAGCGAGGCACTGCCGGGCCGCACCCATACCGTGCTGGAATACCTGGGCCGCGCCAACCCGGCCGGGCAGGGCGACTGGGAAGTGCCGCAGGGCTATTTCCTGGTGATGGGCGATAACCGCGACAACAGCGACGACGGCCGTTTCTGGGGCCTGCTGCCGGAGCACAACCTGCGCGGCAAGGCGTTCCTGGTCTGGCTCAACTGCAGCGGCTGGTTCTGCAAGGACGGTTTCGAGCCCTCCCGCATCGGGTCGGGCATCCAGTAACGTAGAGACGTATCCGGGGAGAACACACAGATGAATCGCAAGCAAAACGGCATGACGCTGACGTCGTTCCTGGTAGTGCTGATGGTGGTCGGCTTCGCCCTGTACGTGGGCATGAAGCTGTTCCCGATGTACCAGGAGTTCTACGCGGTCAAGACCTCGATGAAGGCGCTGGCCAAGGAGCCGGGCAGTGCCGACCCGAGCAAGGCGCAGGAAATGTTCTTCAAGCGCATGGACATGAACTATTCGGACAGCATCAAGCGCGACAACATCAAGTTCGACCGCATCGAAGGTGGCGTGCGCATGGTGGTCAAGTACGAAGTGCGCCGGCCGCTGGTCGGCAACCTGGACATCGTCGGCAATTTCGAGAATACCCAGGACCTGACCGGCGGCGGCTTTTGAGCAGGACGTTCCATCGCGGTGACCTGATCGGCCACCCGTTCCGGGAGCCGGGCCTGCTGCAACAGGCCCTGACCCATCGCAGTGCCGGCGCCCCGCACAACGAGCGCCTCGAATTTCTCGGCGACAGCATTGTCAACCTGCTGGTCGCCGAGGCGATGTTCAGCCGCTGGCCCAAGGCCGACGAAGGCGCGCTGACCCGCGCGCGCTCGGCACTGGTCTGCGAAAGCGCATTGGCCGCCCTTGCCCGCACGCTGGAACTGGGCGAGCGCCTGACCCTGGGGCCGGGGGAAATGAAATCCGGCGGTCACCGCCGCGATTCGATCCTCGCCGACGCCTTCGAGGCGGTGGTGGCGGCGATCTATCTCGACGCCGGCTTCGAAGTCTGCCGCGCGCGGGTGCTGCCGTGGTTCGAGCCATCAATGGCGGCAGTGCCGGTCGGCAAGCCGGAAAAAGACCCCAAGACCCGCCTGCAGGAATGGCTGCAGGCGCGACAGAAGCCGTTGCCGGCCTACGAACTGGTGGCCGAAACCGGCGATGAACATGCCCGGCATTTCCACGTGCGCTGCAACGTGGCCGACCCGGCGCTGACCACTGAAGGCGAAGGCAGCTCTCGTCGGCTGGCCGAACAACAGGCGGCGTTGGCCGCGATCGAGCAACTGGATTCCAAGTGAACGACACCTCTACCCACCGCTGTGGCAGCGTCGCCATCATCGGCCGCCCCAACGTCGGCAAATCGACCCTGACCAATGCGCTGGTCGGCGCCAAGGTCAGCATCGTCTCCAACCGCCCGCAGACCACCCGCCACCGCCTGCTCGGCATCGCAACTTTCCCCGAAGGGCAACTGGTGCTGGTGGACACGCCGGGGCTGCACCGTCAGCAGAAGCGGGCGATGAACCGGGTGATGAATCGTGCCGCGCGCAGCTCGCTGGAAGGCGTGGACGCCGGCCTGCTGGTGATCGAGGCCGGGCGCTGGGACGAGGAGGACACGCTGGCCTTCAACGTGCTGCGCGACGCCGGCATCCCGGTGGTGCTGGTGGTCAACAAGATCGACCGGCTGAAGGACAAGGGCACGCTGCTGCCGTTCCTGCAGCAGGTCACCGACGGCCGCGATTTCGCCACGGTGCACCCGATTTCCGCGCAGAAGCGCAATGGCCTGGAAGCGCTGGTGCGCGACGTGCTCAAGCTGCTGCCCGAAGCGCCAGCGATGTTCGGCGAGGATGAAATCACCGACCGCAGCCAGCGTTTCCTGGCCGGCGAACTGGTGCGCGAGCAGTTGATGCGCCAGTTGGGCGAGGAACTGCCCTATGCCACCACCGTCGAAATCGAGCGCTTTGCCGAGGACGGCAACCTGCTGCGCATCGGCGCGGTGATCTGGGTCGAGCGCGAAGGCCAGAAGGCCATCGTCATCGGCAAGAGCGGCGCGCGCTTGAAGGACATCGGCGCGAAAGCACGCATGCAGATGGAGCGCCTGTTCGGCGCCAAGGTATTCCTGGAAACCTGGGTGCGCGTGCGCGAAGGCTGGTCGGATGACGAAGCCGCGCTGAAGGCGTTCGGCTACGAGTGAGGCCGGGAAGAAGCGGGGAATGGGGGGAACAGGGAATGATTGTTCGCGGGTAGCCGCATTCGGCTGCCCTCGATCAGTGATCGGTTCCGCCGTTTCCCTGTTTCGGCTGATATGGCCTGGTTGGAAAGCGGCCGAAGGTTTGCCAACCTCCAGCGGCGACCCGGCTTCATTCCCCGTTCCCGGCTCCCCCAATCCCGGCTCCACAGCCATGCGCCTAGACGACCAACCCGGCTATGTCCTGCACGCGCGTCCCTGGCGCGAAACCAGCTTGCTGGTGGAAGTGCTGACGCAGGAGCACGGCCGCGTCGGCCTGCTGGCGCGCGGGGTGCAGGGGCCGAAGAAGCAGGCGTTGCGCGCGGCCTTGCAGCCGCTGCAATCGATCCGTTTCGACGCGGTGCTGGCCGGTGAACTGGCGCAGTTGCGCCGCGCCGAAAGCCAGGATGCCGCGCCGCGCCTGCACGGCCACGCCATGCTGGCGGCGTTCTACATCAACGAATTGATAATGCGGCTGGCGCCACGCCACGACCCGCTGCCTGAGTTGCACTTTGCCTACGGCGAAATCCGCCAGCGGCTGGCCGGGGCCGGCGGGCTGGCATGGTCGCTGCGTCGTTTCGAGCGCGACCTGCTCGACGCGCTGGGTTTCGGTTTCGACTGGGCGCATGCCGCCGACGGGCAGCCAATCGACCCGGCCGCGCGCTACCGGCTGGACCCGCAGGAAGGCCCGCTGCGCCTGCTCAGCGAACGCAGTGCCGGTGAGCGTCGCGGGCTGGCCACCGGCGCCGCGCTGCTGGCGCTGGCAGAGGACCGCTTGCCTGCCGCCGCCGCCGACCTTGCCAGCCTGCGTCCGCAGATGCGCGCGGTGCTATTGCACCACCTGGGTGGGCGCGGCCTGAAATCCTGGGAGATGCTGGGGGATCTGAAGGCGAGGAGCGAAGAAGCGAGGAGTGAGTGAAGAGGAGTGAGAAGTGAGAGGGCAAGAGCAAAAGCAGGGCTTGCGCTCGCGGAGATGCCCGTTTTTTCTCGCTCCTCTTCACTCGTTATTCCTCCCTCGCTTCAATGCAGCAATGCGTTCACCGCCGCGTCGAACTGCCGCCGCGCCATGTCCGAATCCGGGGCCTGATGCAGTTGCCGCACCGCACGACCAAGCCGCGATGCGCCGACGAATCCGCAACTGGCCTGAAGCCGGTGCAACTGTGCGCGTAGTGCACCGGTGTCATGTTGTTGCAAGGCCGAGGACACTGCGGCGCGGGCGCCGGGCAATTCGTTCATGAACAATTCGCGCAATGCGATCACGTGCGCACCCTGGCCGTTCAGTGCCTGCAGTGCAACGCTTTCGTCCCAGTTCGGGGTATCCGCGGCCGCTGCGGGGGCCATGTTCCCCAGCGCTTCGCGGACGCTGGCGAGCAGGGCACTGCCGGTGAGCGGCTTGAGCAGCACGCGGCCGAAACCGGCTTGCAGCAGGGTTTGCCGGGTTTCCGGGCTGGTGTCGGCGGTATGCGCCAGCGCCGGCACGCCGGCCTGCAGGGTGCGCAGGTAGTGCAGCAGTTGCGCGCCGGTGCCGTCGGGCAGGTTGGCGTCGATCAGCCACAAGGCATGACGATTGGCCCGTGCCAGTTGGCGGGCGTCGGCAAGCGAAGCGGCGGTATCCACGATGGCCGGCAAGGCCATCAGCGTGGCGTGGAAAAAAGCCTGGCTGGTCGCGTCATCCTCGACCAGCAACAGGCGCGGCGGGTTGGCCTGCTTTTGCGTATTCATCTGCTGCCTCCATGTCAGCCATGCGCCGCATCATTGGCGATGTGCGGCGGGCTTGCAATAGACGGAAGTCACGCCTGCCACATCTGCGACAATGACGCCCCCTTTTTGCCCGCAGCCGTCCGCCACGTGGCCCGATCCCGTTCCCGCATAGACAAGACCCCGTTCCAGACCGACATCCTCGACCTCAGCCACGACGGTCGCGGCGTCGCCCGTCGCGAAGGCGAGGGCGGCAAGGTGACCTTCGTGACCGGCGCGCTGCCCGGCGAGACGGTGATGGCCGAGCAGACCGGCAAGAGCCGCCATTTCGACGAAGCCCGGACGGTGGAAGTGCTCAAGGCCTCGCCGCACCGGGTGCAGCCGCGCTGCCCGCACTTCGGCGTGTGCGCCGGCTGCGTGCTGCAACACCTGGACGAGGGCCAGCAGATCGTGGCCAAACAACAGGTGCTGATGGACAACCTGACCCGCATCGGCCACGTCAGCCCCGGCGCGGTGCTGCCGCCGCTGGTCGGCGCGAACTGGGGTTACCGTCGCAAGGGCCGCTTTTCGGTGCGGCGGGTGGAGAAGAAAGACAAGACGCTGGTCGGCTTCCGCGAGCTGGACCCGCGCTTCGTCGCCGATCTGTCGCAGTGCCTGACCGTGATTCCCGAAATCGGCACCAAGGTGTCGGCGTTGTCGGCGTTCATCGAGACGCTGGACGGCAAGCGCGACATCCCGCAGATCGAGTTCATCGGCGGCGATGCCGCCATTGCCCTGACCGTGCGCCACCTGCAGCCGCTGTCCGACGCCGACGAGCAGGCGTGGCGAGCGTTCGCCCAAGAGCACGGTTTCGCCATCTACCTGCAACCCGGCGGCCTGGAAACCGTACATCCGCTGTGGCCGGCCGAGGGTGTGCCGCTGTCGTTCGCGTTGCCGCAGTGGAACGTGGAACTGGCGTTCCGGCCGCTGGATTTCATCCAGGTCAACGCCAAGTTGAACGAAAAAATGATCGCGCATGCGCTGGCGTTGCTGGACGCGCAAGCGGACGAGCGCGTGCTCGACCTGTTCTGCGGGCTGGGCAATTTCACCCTGCCGCTGGCGCGCACCGTGCGCGAAGTGGTGGGCGTGGAAGGCGAGGCCGGGCTGGTGGCGCGGGCAAAGGAAAATGCGCAGCGCAATGGTCTGGACAACGCGCAGTTCTTCGCCGCCGACCTCACCCAGGACCAGCGTGAGGCGCCGTGGATGCGGCAGGGCTTCGACAAGCTGCTGCTGGACCCGCCGCGTTCGGGCGCCATCGACGTGTTGAAGCAGTTGCCGCTGAAAAAGTTCAAGCGCATCGTCTACGTCAGTTGTCACCCTGGCTCGCTGGCGCGCGACGCCGGCTATCTGGTCAACGAACAGGGCTTCACCCTGGTCAGCGCCGGGGCGATGGACATGTTCCCGCACACCGCGCACGTGGAAAGCATTGCCGTGTTCGAGAAAAATTGAATCCGCGCACATGGATGTGCGCTGCTCCTGCGAGGGATTCGCATCAATGCATCCGCGCACATGGATGTGCGCTGCTCTTGCGAGGGACTCGCATCAATGCATCCGCGCACACGGGTGTGTGCTGCTTTTGTCAGGGACTCGCATCACCGGGATTTTTGAATGGGCATCGAGATAGAACGCAAGTTCCTGGTCACCAATGATGGCTGGCGCGCCGCCGCGCATGCGGTCGTGCCGATGGCGCAGGGCTACATCAACGACATGGCGGCGCTGGACAGCGGTGCGCAGATGGCCTCGGTGCGGGTGCGCATACAGGGCGACGCCGCCTACCTGAACATCAAGTCGCGCGAGCTCGGCCATACCCGTCAGGAGTTCGACTACCTGCTGCCGGTGGACGAAGCACGGCAACTGCTGGCGCTGTGCGTCGGCGGCCTGATCGACAAGCGCCGGCATCTGCTCAACCATGACGGCCTGTTGTGGGAAGTGGACGAATTCCTCGGCGACAATGCCGGGCTGGTGGTGGCCGAGGTGGAACTGCAAAGCGCCGACCAGCCCTTCGCCAAACCCGATTGGGTCGGCGCCGAAGTCACCGACCAGTTGCGCTACTACAACCTCGCGCTGGCCTCGCGTCCCTGGAACCAATGGCACGCCGACGAGCGCGCCTGAACCGCACGAGAAGGAATCCGCATGCGCATCGACATCTGGTCCGACGTGGTCTGCCCCTGGTGCTGGATCGGCAAGCATCGCTTCCTGCGCGCGTTGCAACTGCTGGGCGACAAGGCACCGGAGGTGGAAGTGCATTGGCACCCGTTCCTGCTCGATGCCGACATCGAACCCGACGCCACGCCGGTGCCGCTGCGGCAGGCCTATGCCGCCAAGTTCGGTGGTGCCGCGCGCGTGGAACAGATGCTGGCGCAGACCCAGGCCGCTGCGCGTGCCGAAGGCCTGCCGATGGATTTCGACCGTGGCCAGGTACGGGTCACCACGCTGCCTGCACACCGGCTGTTGTGGCTGGCCGGGTGTGAGGGCGCGCAGGAGCCGGTGGGCGAGGCGCTGTTCCGTGCCCATTTCGAGCATGGCCGCAATTTGGCCGATCCGCAGGTGCTGGCCGACGCCGCAGCGGCTGGCGGCATCCCCGTCGAGCGCGTCACCGCGATGCTGGCTTCCGACGAAGGGCTGGCCGAGGTCCGCGCCGGGCTGGGGCAGGCGCAGGCGCTGGGCATCCAGTCGGTGCCGACCTTCGTCATCAACGGCCGCCATGCGGTGCAGGGCGCGCAGCCGCCGGAGGTGTTCGCACAGGTACTGGAGAAGCTGGCCGCCGAACAGGCCCCGGCGGCCTGCGGCGCGGACGGTTGCAGCGTCTGACGTGCCCGCCGCCATCTGCGACAATGCCGCGCTTGGTTGCAGGGAACCCCGCACATGCTTCTGATCGGCGTCGCCGGCACCGAACTGACCGCACCCGAACGCGACTGGCTGCAGCATGATGCCGTGGCCGGCGTGGTGTTGTTCAAGCGCAATTTCGCCTCGCGCGCGCAAGTGACCGAACTGACCGCCGCGATCCGCGCCGCCACCGCGCGCCCGCTGCTGGTTGCCGTGGACCAGGAGGGCGGGCGTGTGCAGCGCTTCCGCGAAGACTTCACCGACTTGCCGCCGCTGGACGGCTTCGGCCGCGTGTACGCGACCGACCCGCAGGCCGCGCTGGCGCTGGCCGAGCAGCATGCCTGGCTGATGGCCAGCGAAATCCGCGCCAGCGGGCTGGACCTGAGCTTCGCCCCGGTGGTGGATGTGGGCCACGGCAACCTCGCCATCGGCAACCGCGCCTTCGCCGAGGACCCGCAGGTCGTGGCGGCGCTGGCCGAGGCCTACGTGCGCGGCATGCACGGCGCCGGCATGGCTGCCACGCTCAAGCATTTCCCCGGCCACGGCACGGTGCGCGAGGACACCCACGTCGAAGTCGCCATCGACCCGCGCCCGCTGCACGCGCTGGAAACGCACGACCTGCTACCGTTCCGCGCCGGTATCGCCGCCGGGGCCGATGCGGTGATGATGGCCCACGTCGTCTACCCGCAGGTCGCGCCGGAACCGGCCGGCTACTCGCCGCGCTGGATCAACGCGATCCTGCGCGAACAGATGGGTTTCCGCGGCGTGGTGTTCTCCGACGACATCGGCATGGCGGCCGGGTTTGCCGCCGGTGGCGTCAAGGCCAGGGTCGATGCCCACCTGGATGCCGGTTGCGACGTGGTGCTGGTCTGCCACCCGGAGCTGGTCGAAGAATCGCTGCGCGCCGTGGAAGGCCGCAGCCTCAACACCGCCGCGTTGCTGGGGCTGATCGCCCACGGCGCATTGGGCTGGGGCGGCCTGCTGGCCGACGCCCGTCACGGCGATACCCGCAACCATCTGCTCGAAAATCTCGGAAGAACCGCCTGATGTCAAAACTCACTCTCGAACAAGCCGTGGCCCAGGCCGACCTGCTGGTCGATCGCCCCGCCATCGACACGGCCATCGCCGCTATTGCTGATGCCATCGCCCGCGACTACAAGGGCGAGGTGCCGGTGTTCCTGTCGATCATGAACGGCGCGCTGCCGTTCGCCGGCCAGCTCGCGCTGGAGCTGGGCGCGCGCGGCCAGGACGCGCAGTTCGACTACATGCAGGCTTCGCGCTACCACGGCGAGAGCGGCGGCGAACTGGTGTGGAAGCACCGCCCGGTGTCGGCGCTGTTCGGCCGCCGCGTGTTGCTGGTGGACGACATCCTCGATGAAGGTTTCACCCTGCAGGGCGTGCGCCAGTGGTGCCTCGAACAAGGTGCGACCGACGTGCGCATCGCCGTGCTGGCGGTGAAGAAGCACGACCGCTGCCTGCCCGACGTGCAGGCCGACTACACCGGTGTTGAACTACCGGACCGCTTCGTGTTCGGCTTCGGCATGGATGTCAGCGAGGCGTTGCGCCCGCTGCCGGCCATCTATGCGATGAAGCAATAACCGTGCGTGGCGACGTGGGTGCGCGGACGGGCATTGCGCCGCGCCGCGTTTGATTACGGAAACGCATCAGGAAACAAGCATGGGAAATATCGCCCTGGCGGTGATCGGTGGCACCGGTGTCTACACGCTGGCTGCCCTGGACGAGGTGCAAAGCCACGAGGTGCAGACCCGCTACGGCACGCCGTCCGGCCCGGTACGTGTCGGCCTGTTGAACGGCCAGCGCGTGGCGTTCCTCGCCCGCCACGGCGAAGGCCATTCGATCCCGCCGCACAAGGTCAACTACCGCGCCAACCTTGCCGCGCTCAAGCAGTTGGGTGCCACCCGCGTGCTGGCGCTGAACACCGTCGGCGGCATCACCGATGCGTTCGGCCCGCGCGTGCTGGCCTGCCCCGACCAACTGATCGACTACACCTGGGGCCGTGTTTCCACGCTGTGCGAGGAAGACGGCAGTGATGTGCTGCACGTCGATTTCGGCCACCCGTACACGCCGTCATTGCGTGCGCAGGTGCTGGCGGCGGCGCGCGCGCGCAACGTCGCCGTGCACGATGGCGGCTGCTATGGCGCCACCCAGGGGCCGCGCCTGGAAACCATCGCCGAGATCGCGCGCATGCGCCGCGACGGCTGCGATTTGGTCGGCATGACCGGCATGCCCGAAGCCGGATTGGCGCGTGAGCTGGGGCTGGAATACGCCTGCCTGGCGATCGTTGCCAACTGGGCCGCCGGCTGCGGCGACGCGGCCGAGATCACGATGGAGGAAGTGCTGGCAAACGTCGCCGCGGCGTCGGCGGGCCTGCCCGAGCTGGTGGGCGAATTGGCGCGGGGGTGATTGTCATTCCGGCGCGGGCTTTGCATACTCCGCCGGTACGCCTCATTCAGCGTGCATCAATCCATTCATCGAACAAGGTCTCGCATCACCATGCCGAACGGTACCGTCAAGTGGTTCAACGACGCCAAGGGATTTGGCTTCATCTCACCGGAGGACGGCAGCGCCGACGTCTTCGCGCACTTCTCCGCGATCAACTCCAAGGGCTTCCGCAGCCTGCAGGAAGGTCAGCGTGTCAGCTATGACCTGACCCAGGGCCCGAAGGGCGCCCAAGCTTCCAACATCATGCCGGCCGAGTGATCCATTCGGACAGGCAGAAAGAAGGACCCCGCTGCGGCGGGGTTTTTCTTTAGTTGCCGCCATCTGATCGCCATGGATGGCGTGAATGCCGGTTTTGCAGGAGCAAAAACCGGCCGTGGCGGCAACCCTGCGGGCCATCGGCAAGCGATGCCAGAAACTGCTCCCGGCGGTTTCTTTGCCGGCGAAACTGCTGACTGGGAAGATGATGAACAAACCACGGGATATCGCCATCGTCGGTTATGGCACCGCCGGGCAGGCGCTGGCGGTGTTGCTGCCGCGCGACGGGCACCGCGTGCAGGTATTTGAACAGGCTGCGCGGCCGGGGCCGGTGGGTGCGGGCTTCCTGCTGCAGCCCAGCGGCCTGCAGGTGTTGTGGCAGATGGGCTTGTTGCCGCAGGTGCTGGCGCATGGCGCGGTAGTGCGCCGCTTGCATGGCGACACTGCCTGCGGCCGCGCGGTGATGGACATGCGCTATGCAGGGCTGGACGCGCGCCTGCATGGCGTGGGCATGCAGCGTGGTGCCTTGTTCGCATTGCTCGATGCGGCGTGGCAGGCCCGCGATGCGCTGCACGTGGACAGCCGCATCGTTGCCATCGACGACGACCTGCGCCGCGTGCGGGACCGGCATGGTCGCTGGCATGGGCCGTTCGATCTGGTGATTGCCACCGACGGTTCCGCTTCCGGCCTGCGCGCGCAGGTGCGCGGCACGCGGCTGGACCGCCGGTATCCGTGGGGCGCGCTGTGGTGCCTGTTGCCGCAGGGCGACTGGGCATTCGGCGATGAACTGCGTCAGCGTTATGTCGCCGCGCGCAAGATGATCGGCCTGCTGCCGGTGGGTACCCGCCCGGGCGATGACGTGCCGCGTCTGAGTTTCTTCTGGAGCCTGCCATGCGGGGGCTTCGATGCCTGGGAACAGGCGGGGCTGGAATCGTGGTTGCAGGAAATCGAGCAACTCTGGCCGGAGGCGCGACAACGGCTGCATGGTATTGCCGCGCAGGCGCAACTGGCGCGCGCCGGTTATCGCGATGTGGTGATGGATCGCTGGTATCGCGGCCGGCTGGTGCTGGCTGGCGATGCGGTCCATTCGATGAGTCCGCAACTGGGGCAGGGAGTGAACATGGCCCTGCTCGACGCAATGGCGTTGCGTGATGCGTTGTGCGAGGAGAGCGCTGTCAATGTGGCGCTGGCACGGTATCAGGCGCAGCGACAGGCGCATGTGCGGCTGTACCAGTTCTGGAGCCGTTGGTTGACGCCGGTGTTCCAATCAGAGCGTGACTGGGTCGCCCATGCGCGCGACCTGTTGTTCAGGCCGATGGGGCGCATGCCCGGCGGACGCGGGCACATGCTGCGCGTGCTCAGCGGCACCCAGCATGGCCTGTTCGGCCAGTTGCCGTTGGCGCCGGAGTTCATCAAGGCACTTGCAGAACGTCCGTAGAGGCAGGACAAGCCCCGGATGAAGCTTCAGCGGGAAAGCGCCACGCGGGGCTTGCCCAGCATCCACGGTCGCATCGTCTTCGAGGTGGCCGCGCAACCACTTGCGGGGTTGCGCGGCGGCAGGTTCATGGCTTGGCTTCGTCGGCCTTGGCGCGGGCCTTTTCGGCCACGTCCTGGGTTTTTTCAGCCGCCTTCTGCAGCGCGTCGGCGGTAGCGGCGCTGGCATCGGCAGCGGCTTCGTTGGCGGCGGCTCTGGCGTCGTCTACCGCGTTGGCGGTGGTATCGGCTGCCTTGTCCAGCGCCTGTTCGGATTTGTCCGCGGCGTCCTGGGCGGCGTCGGCGGCACGCTCGGCAGCATCGCGGGTGGCTTCGGCCGCGGCGTCGCCGGTTTCGCGGGCGGCTTCGGCGGCGTGGTCGGCTGCGGCTGCGGCATGGTCACGGGCTTGCTCCATGTCGGGCTTGTTGCAGCCCGCCAGCACCAACACCAGGCTGCCGACCAGCAACGGGGTAATGATCTTCATCGCGTTCTCCAATTCAGGGGGACAACGCACGCAGGTTAGGGGCTGGCGGATTCAGATCGTGTCAACGCCGGCGACCACTCGGGCCTTGCATGAATGGGAGGCATGAAAAAACGGCAGGACAGCCGTTCTCCACGGTAAAACAGCGCGAAGGATGACGCATACGGGGCGTGTCATGAAAAACGGCAGGACAGCCGTTTTTCACGGTAAAACAGCGCGAAGGATGACGCATACGGGGGCGCGTCATGAAAAAACGGCAGGACAGCCGTTTTTCACGGCGAAGCCGCCCGAAGGGTGACGCACATGGATGTGCGTCATGAAAAAAGCCGCTGGCGAACCAGCGGCTTTTCGAACTTGCGTCGAAGCAGAAGTGATTACTTCTTGGCTTCTTCGGCAGCGTCCTTGGCCTGCTCGGCGACGTCGCTGGCAGCCTGGGCAGCGTCAGCGGCGGCATCGGCAGCAGCGTCGGTGGTGGCGGCAGCGGCGTCGGCAGCGGCTTCACCAGCGGCGTCAGCAGCGGTGGCGGCGGTGTCGGCAGCAGCCTGGGCAGCGTCGGCGGTCTCGGCAGCAGCCTGGTCGGCGGCAACCTGGGCGTCGGCAGCGGCGGCGTCGGCGGTGGCAGCGGCGTCCTGGGCAGCTTCCTGCTTGGAGCAGGCGGCCAGGGCCAGGCCCAGGGTCATCGCGATCAGCAGCTTGTTGATGCTCATTGGTGTGAATCCTCGTCGTGGAATTTGGTTAACGCGCCATTGCGCGCCGGAAACATGATGGCGAGCTGATTTCGAGTGTCAAGCGGCATCGCATTCATTTTTGTAAAAATGACATTAAGTCCAATCAAATCAATTCGATGGCGATGGCCGTTGCTTCGCCGCCGCCGATGCAAAGCGAGGCAATGCCACGCTTGAGGCCGCGCGTGCGCAAGGCGTTTGCCAGGGTGACGACCAGCCGCGCGCCGGAGGCACCGATCGGGTGGCCCAGTGCGCAGGCACCGCCGTTGACGTTGGTTTTCTCGTGCGCGATACCCAGCTCGCGGATCGGCGCCATCGCCACCACGGCGAAGGCTTCGTTGATTTCAAACAGATCCACGTCGCCAGCCTGCCAGCCGGCCTTGTCCAGTACCTGCTTGATGGCACCGATCGGAGCGGTGGTGAACCACTCCGGCTCCTGCGAGAAGGTGGCGTGGGCGACGATGCGCGCCAGCGGCTGCACGCCGCGCCTGGCGGCCTCGTCGGCGGACAGCAGCACCACCGCGGCGGCGCCGTCGGAAATGCTCGAAGAGCTGGCGGCGGTGACGCTGCCATCCTTCTTGAACGCCGGCTTCAGCGTGGGGATCTTGGCGACGTCGGACTTGCCGGGCTGTTCGTCCTGCGCGTACTCGACCTCGCCCTTGCGGGAGGCGACCTTGACCGGGACGATCTCGTCGTCGAACGCGCCATTGGCCTGCGCGGCCTGTGCGCGCTTGACCGATTCGATGGCGTAGGCGTCCTGCTGCTCGCGGGTGAAGCCGAATTTGGCCACGGTGGCTTCGGCGAACACGCCCATCGACTGGCCGTCGTAGGGGTTGGTCAGGCCGTCCCAGGCCATGTGGTCGACGGCCTGGAAGTTGCCGTAGCGGTTGCCGGTGCGCGAGTTGGGCAGCATGTGCGGCGCGTTGGACATGGATTCCATGCCGCCGGCGACGACAATGCTGGCCGAGCCGGCCTTGATCAGGTCGTGGCCGAGCATGATGGCCTTCATGCCCGAGCCGCAGACCTTGTTGAGGGTGGTGCAACCGGCGCTGGCCGGCAGGCCGGCGGCCAGTGCGGCCTGACGTGCGGGTGCCTGGCCGAGGTTGGCCGGCAGCACGCAGCCCATGATGACTTCGGACACGTCGGCCGCGGCGATGCCGGACTGCTCCATTGCCGCGCGGATGGCGGTGGCGCCGAGGGTGGGGGTGGGAACACCATTGAACTGGCCGAGGAAGGAACCGATGGCAGTGCGTTTGGCGGCGGCGATGACGATGTCGGACATGATGCGGTCTCGGTTGTATCTTGTGGCGATTATCGAAAGCCGGCTGTGGCGCGCCCATTGGACCAACGGCACATCGCGGCGGACGGTAGCGTGTCCATGCAGTATAGAAGGTCGCCATCGAATGGCCGATCGGCCATGCCAGGGGGAAGGCAATGAGCAGAGCATCACGGGTTCGCAACGTATTGGCCGCTTCGCTGTCGCTGGCATTGGCCGCGTGTGGCGGCGGGGGCGGCAGCAAATCCACCCCGCCACCGCCCACCCCGCCACCGGCGACACCGCCACCCGCCGGTTCCACCACGCCACAGCCGGCGGTGGACGCGCACCTGGCGTTGACCAATGCCAAGGCCGCGCAGGCGGCCGGCTTCACCGGCGCAGGCATCCGCATCGGCGTGATCGACTCGGGGGTGATGCGCAACCACCCGGCGCTGGCCGGGCGGGTGCTGGCCAATTACAACTATGTCGATCCACGCAAGAACAACCTGGCCATCGACGACGTGGTCGGCCACGGCACCACGGTGGCGCAACTGGCGGCAGGTGCGGCGACCGGCAACTGGCCCGGCGGCATCGCGCCGGGCGCGCAGATCGTCTCGGCACGCATCATCAACGATGAACGGCCCAAGGACGATGGCTCCGGACAGGGCAACGAGGTCACCGGCGCGCTCGGGATGGCGCCGATCCACGACGACCTGATCCGTGCCGGCGTGCGCATCATGAACAATTCCTGGGGCGGCCTGTACTGGACGCGGGCGACGGCGACCGCGCCGATCGCTGCCGAGTACCGGCCCTTCATCATCGACAACGACGGCTTGGTGGTGTTCGCCACCGGCAACGAATCGCGTGCCGACCCCAGCGACATGGCGGCCTTGCCGAGCCAGCCGGGGCCGAACGGCACGCTGCCGGCGGCTGACCTGGAGCGCGGTTGGCTGGCGGTGGCGGCACTGGATACCGCGAATCCCTCGCAGTTGGCGGATTACTCCAATGCCTGCGGTGTGGCGAAGAACTACTGCCTGGTGGCGCCGGGGACCTCGGTCTTCCTCGGCGCCGATGCCACCGCATCCAACCTGTCCTATTACTACGGCAGCGGTACCTCGTATGCGGCGCCGCTGGTATCCGGCGCGGCGGCGCTGGTGTGGCAGGCGTTCCCCTATTTCGACAACAACCTGGTGCGGCAGACGCTGCTGGGCACGGCCACCGACCTCGGCGATCCGGGTGCAGACGCAGTGTTCGGCTACGGCCTGCTCAATGTCGGCAAGGCGGTGAAGGGGCCGGCGAAATTCGACTGGGGCGATGTCGCCGTAAACGTCAATCAGGCCGGGCTGGATTCGACCTGGAGCAATGCGATCGGCGGTGCCGGCGGATTGGTCAAGCAGGGCGGTGGCGCGCTGTCGCTGTCCGGTACCAATACCTATGCCGGCGCTACCCGCATCGAGCGCGGCACGCTGGCATTGCGTGATGGCGGCTCGATCCGCTCGAACGTCACCATCGTGGCGCAGGCCGACCCCGCGCAGGCAGCGTTGCAGTTCATGGGCGGCGACACCCGGGTGACGGGCAACGTCGACAACGGCGGCAGCATCGTGCTGCTCAGCGCTGGTGGCAGCGGCACCATCGACGGCAATTACCTGCAGCGCAGTGGCGCGCAATTGTTGATAGCGCTGGGTGTCGATGCGCTGCAGGTCACCGGCACCGCGACGCTGGAAGGCGGCGGGGTGCGGATCAACGGCATGCTGGCCGGCTACGTGGCGCAGGATGGCAAGCGCCAGCCGTTGATCCATGCCGAAGGCGGCCTCGCCGGCCAGTTCGACGTGGCCGCCAGTACCACCCAGAACAGTGGCATTGCGTTGCTGCAAACGAGCTATGGCTATGACAGCCGCAATGCGTGGCTGGATTTGCAGCGGGTCAGCGTCACCGGTGCGGCGCAGGCGGCCGGGCTCGGCGCGCGGGCGTTGTCGTCGGCGCAGCGGCTGGAGCGTGCGTTCGAGTTGCTCGATGGCAATGCGGGCTTGCAGGCGGGCACCTTCGCCACCGGCGCTGCGGCCCTGCAACACGGCGGTGGCGGTTTCGGTGGCTTGGGAGCCAGCCTGGACAGCTTGTCCGGCAAGGCGCATGCGCTGGCGATGGCGATGACCTTCGACAGCATTGACATGAACCGCCGTGCGCTGTCGGCACAATTCGGCCAGGCAGATGTCACGCCGCTGCCGGGGGCGGCATGGGTGCGCACGCTGGGTGCGGGCGGGCAGGGCGGGTATTCGGGCAACGGTTACAGCATGGGCGGCTGGATGCTGGGCCGCGAGGCGGCATGGGGCGGCAATGGCGTGCTCGGGTTCGCCTTCGGTGAAACCCGTGCCAGCGCCAGCGTGGCGCTTGACCGCAGCCGCGACCGGCAGACGCAGGGCCAGCTTTATGCCGGTTGGCGGCAGGGCCGGGCTTACCTGCTGGGCAATGCCGGCTTCGGCCAGTATCAGCGCGAGCTGGACCGTGGCTTGCTGCTAGGCGATGAACGCACCGGCGTGCAGGCGCGTCATGGCGGAAGTTTCCTTTCCGGCAGCGTCGAGGCCGGTTACCGCTTCGGCACTGGCGGGCTGGCGCTGACGCCGTACATGGGCGCCGACTACAGCCGCATCGACAACGATGCCTTCACCGAACAGGGCGGCTATGGCTTCGGCCTGAACGCCGGTAACTGGCACGCCGGCCGTACCCGGGCATTGGCCGGCCTGCGTGGCGGTTATCAATGGCGCGCGCTGGCGCTGGGCGGTTACGCCGAATGGCAGCAGGCGCTGTCCAGCAGCGGTGCGGCATTGGATGCGCGCTTCGTCGGCGTCGATGCCTGGGCGCCGCTGCAGGGCCTGCAAGCGGCGCGTGCGGGCGGGCTGTTCGGCGTGTCGGCGCATGCGTGGCTGACGGGCAACGCGCAACTGTCGCTGGGCTACGACCAGCGCTTCGGTGCGAGGGATGACAACCGGCAGGTATCGCTGCGTTTGATGCGGGTTTTCTAGGGCGTCGGCGAGGCCGGTTGCTTGCTTGCGACTGCAACTTTCCTGCACGCCCCACAGCCTGTTGCGCTGCGGCATACTAGGGTTTCATCCCTGCAGGTGTGACATGACGCGCGCATTCAATTTCAGTGCCGGCCCCGCAACGTTGCCGGAAGCAGTCCTGCGCCAGGCACAGCAGGAAATGTTGGAATGGAACGGCGTCGGCGCGTCCATTGTCGAGATCAGCCACCGCAGCGCCGAGTTCATGGCGATGGCCGCGCAGGCCGAGGCCGGGCTGCGCCGTCTGGTCGGTATTCCCGACGACTACGCGGTGCTGTTCCTGGGCGGCGGCGCAACCACCCAGCAGGCGCTGATTCCGCTGAATTTCGCCGCGCCCGGCCAGCGTGTGGACTACGTGGTCAGTGGCCATTGGGGCAAGACCGCGATCAAGCAGGCCACGCCGTACGTGGACGTCAACATCGCCGCCAGTGGTGAAGCCGGCGGCTACCGCGACATTCCCGCGCGCGCGCAGTGGCAGTTGTCGGCCGATGCCGCCTACGTGCACGTCACCGCCAACGAAACCATCCACGGCGTCGAATACCGTGAGGTGCCGGACGTCGGCGCGGTGCCATTGGTGGCCGATTTCAGCTCGTCGATCGCCTCCGAGCCGATCGACGTGGCGCGCTACGGCGTGATCTATGCCGGCGCGCAGAAGAACCTCGGCCCGGTCGGCATCACCGTGGTCATCATCCGCCGCGACCTGCTCGAACGCGGCGGCCAGCCACGCGCGGACATCTTCGATTACCGCTCGCACGTTGCACGCGACTCCATGCTCAACACGCCGCCGACGTGGAACTGGTACCTGCTTGGCCTGACCGTGCAGTGGATGCTGGAGCAGGGCGGCGTGGAAGCATTCGCGAGGCTGAGCCAGGCCAAGTCGGCGCTGCTGTACGACGCCATCGACAACTCCGGCGGCTTCTATCGCAACGAGGTGGCACCGGCGGTGCGCTCACGGATGAACATCCCGTTCTTCCTGCCCAGCGCCGAGCTGGATGCGCGCTTCGTCGCCGAGGCCAGGGCGGCCGGCTTGCTGGCGTTGAAGGGGCACAAGGCGGTCGGCGGCATTCGTGCCTCGCTGTACAACGCGCTGCCGCTGCAAGGTGCGCAGGCACTGGTCGCGTTCATGCGCGATTTCCGGCAGCGCAATGGTTGAATCCTCGTAGGAGCGCAGCTAGCTGCGCGATCAGGCCTTCCAGATCAAGCCTGATCGCGCAGCACGCTGCGCTCCTACCCGAAGCAGCAAGGCATTCGAGGAAAGGAAACATGGTTGCAAAGACGAACAAGCCCCCCACCAAACGCTCCGGCGGCGCCAAGGCTGCCGATGCTGCGGTCGCACCGCCCATGCTGTCCGACGTGCGCGCCAAGATCGACGACATCGATCGCAGCATCCAGTCGCTGATCGCCGAGCGTGCGCGCTTCGCCCACCAGGTCGGCAAGGCCAAGGGCAAGCTGGCCGCCGCGGTCGATTACTACCGTCCCGAGCGCGAGGCGCAGGTGCTGCGCATGGTGGTGGACCGCAACGAGGGCCCGCTCAGCGACGAACTGCTGGTGCACGTGTTCCGCGAGATCATGTCCGCCTGCCTGGCGCAGCAGGAGCCGCTGAAGATCGGCTACCTCGGCCCGGAAGGCACCTTCAGCCAGCAGGCCGTGCTCAAGCACTTCGGCCGCTCCGCGCTGGGCCTGCCGATGGCGACCATCGAGGAGGTGTTCCAGGAGGTGGAAGCCGGCAATGCCGATTTCGGCGTGGTGCCGGTGGAGAACTCCGGGCAGGGCACCATCCAGATCACGCTGGACATGTTCCTGACCTCCAACCTCAAGATCTGCGGCGAGGTCGAACTGCGCGTGCAGCAATACCTGATGTCGCGCAGCGGCCGCATCGAGGACATCGAGCGGGTGTACGCGCATCCGCAGTCGTTCATGCAGACCTCGGCATGGCTGCGCGCCAACCTGCCCGAGGCCGAGAAGATCCCGGTGACCAGCAACGCCGAGGGCGCGCGCCGCGCGCGCAACGCCGACGACGCGGCGGCCATTGGCGGCGAGAGCGCCGGCCACGTCTACGGCCTGAAGAAGGTGGTGACCAAGCCGATCCAGAACGATGCCGACAACACCACCCGCTTCCTCGTGGTCGGCCGCCGTTTCTTCCCGTCTTCCGGCCACGACCGCACCTCGGTGCTGGTGTTCATCCACGACAAGCCGGGCGCGCTGTTCGACGTGCTGAGCCCGTTCGCGCGCCACGGCATCAGCATGAACCGCATCGAGTCGCGGCCCTCGCACCAGGCCAAGTGGGAGTACGGCTTCTTCATCGACCTGGCCGGTCACATCGAGGACGAAGCGATGCAGGCCGCGCTGGCCGAGCTGGAAGCGCATTCGGCGCAGATCAAGGTGCTGGGTTCGTACCCGGTTGCCGTGCCGTGACTTGTTTGAAAGCCCCTCTCCCGTCGGGGTGAGAGGGGTAGTTTGCGAACCACCGGTTCGCTGTCCCTCGAATGCCCTTGCGCCAGCGCAAGGGCCGGGGCGCGAAGCGGGGGTTGGGGAGAGGGTAGGGGGCGAGCCCCTTGCAAATCCGGACTCCCCGAGGCTTCGCCCCGTACCCTCATCCGTCCTTCGGGCACCTGCATTCGGCACATCCCTGTGCCTCATCCTTCGGGCGGCTTCGCCGTGCAGTTCGGCAGTCCTGCCGAACTGTCTCCCGGAGGAAGAACGAACAGTGAACAACCACAGAGGTTCCAAATGACCCAGCCCCACTGGATCGCAAGCAAAGGCCAAGCGCTGCAAGGCACACTCGACATTCCCGGCGACAAGTCGGTTTCACACCGGGCGGTGATGTTCGCCGCGCTGGCCGATGGCACCTCGCGCATCGACGGTTTCCTCGAAGGCGAGGACACCCGCGCCACCGCGGTAATCTTCGCGCAGATGGGCGTGCGCTTCGAAACCCCGTCGCCATCGCAGCGCATCGTGCATGGCGTCGGCGTCGATGGTCTGCAAGCGCCGCAAGGTGTGCTGGACTGCGGCAACGCCGGCACCGGCATGCGCCTGCTGGCCGGGCTGCTGGCCGCGCAACCATTCGACAGCGTGCTGGTGGGTGATGAATCGCTGTCCAAGCGGCCGATGCGTCGTGTCACCGGCCCGTTGGCGCAGATGGGCGCGCGCATCGACACGCAGGAAGATGGCACGCCGCCGCTGCACATCCACGGTGGCTCGCAACTGCACGGCATCCATTACGAACTGCCGGTCGCCAGCGCGCAGGTGAAATCGGCGGTGCTGCTGGCCGGCCTGTATGCGCAGGGCGAAACCACGGTGGTCGAGCCGCACCCGACCCGCGATTACAGCGAGCGCATGCTGCGCGCCTTCGGCGTGGAGATCGACTTCGCCCCCGGCCGTGCGCGGTTGCGCGGCGGCCAGCGCCTGCGTGCTACCGACATTGCGGTGCCGGCGGATTTCTCCTCGGCCGCGTTCTTCATCGTCGCCGCCAGCATCATCCCCGGCTCGCAGCTGCGCCTGCGTTCGGTAGGCCTGAACCCCCGTCGCACCGGCCTGCTGGCCGCGCTGCGGCTGATGGGCGCGGATATCGCCGAGGAAAACCATAGCGAGCATGGCGGCGAGCCGGTTGCCGACCTGGTCGTGCGTTACGCCCCGCTCAAGGGCGCGGAAATTCCGGTGGAGGTAGTGCCGGACATGATCGACGAGTTCCCGGCGCTGTTCATCGCCGCCGCAGCGGCCGCAGGCCCGACCGTGGTGCGCGGCGCGGCCGAGTTGCGGGTCAAGGAATCGGACCGGCTGGCGGCGATGGCCACCGGCCTGCGCACGCTGGGCCTGCGCATCGACGAAACCGACGATGGCGCGACGATACATCCGGGCGTACTGGGCAGTGGCACCATCGAAAGCCACGGCGACCACCGCATCGCGATGGCGTTTGCCATCGCCGGACAACTGAGCAACGGGCAGGTGCGGATCAACGATGTCGCCAACGTCGCCACCTCGTTTCCGGGGTTCGACCATTTGGCGACGGGCGCGGGCTTCGCGCTCGACGTGCACTCCTGAATCCGGCAATTCCCGCGTGGATGCGCGGCCAGGCCCGGCTTACTGCGCCGGCTGGAAGTCGAACGGAATCTCCAGGTTGCCGACCATCGGCTGGCCGTTGCTCTGCGCCGGCTGGAAGCGCCAGCGGCGCACGGCTTCCAGCGCCGCGCGGTCGAGGTCGCGGGAGCCGCTGCGCTGGGTGATCTTTGCATCCAGCGGGATGCCGCCGGCATCGACTTCCACCCGCACCACCACGGTGCCGCTCTCGCCGCGACGCAAGGCGGCTGGGGGATAGCGCGGCGGTGGGCTTTGGTCAGGCAACGGCACCGGGCGGTCGCTCGGGGTGGCGGCAACCGGAGCCGCTGCGACGGGTGCGGCGGCGGGGGGCGTTTCCTGCAATGGTTGCGGCGGTGGCGCGGTTTCCACCAGTTGCGGTTTTTCCGCAGCCACGTCGTCGTGTGCGTCGGGCATGTCGCTGGCGCCGGCACTGGCCGGCAGCGGTGCGGGCAGGGGCGCTGCTTCGGCCACGTCGGTTTGCGGCTGCGCCGGATCGGCACGGTAGAAGTCGTTGTGACGCCGGGCGTTGAGCCACACCACGAGGAACAGCAACAGGCCGGCGCAGAACGCGATGCCGGCAATCTTCAGGCTGCTGCGCGGCAACTGGAAACTGATGTTCTGTTCGGAGCGGGACATGGGCGTGGCCGTGGGGAACGCCCGGATTCTGGCACAGGACGGCAGAGCGGCGCGGTTCGAGCGATAATTGCGCTCTTCCGTATTCGTTGACAGTGCCGCCCCATGCTCGATCCCGCCCTTCTTCGCCAGCAGCCCGCCGAATTGGCCGAACGCCTGCGCGCCACGCGCGGCCATGAACTCGACGTGGCCGTGTTCGAAATGCTGGAGGCCGATCGCAAGCGCATCCAGGTGCGCACGCAGGAACTGCAAAGCCTGCGCAACAGCCGCTCCAAGGCAATCGGTCAGGCCAAGGCCAAGGGCGAGGACGTGTCGGCAATCATGGCCGAGGTGGCCGGGTTCGCCGACGAGTTGAAAGCCTCGGAAGTGCAACTGGATGAACTGCGCGAGAAGATCGAAGCCCTGTCGCTGGGCATTCCCAACCTGCCGGCCGCCGACGTTCCGCTGGGCAAGGACGAGGCCGACAACGTCGAGCAGGCCCGCTGGGGCACGCCGCGCGAATTCGATTTCCCGGTGCTCGATCACGTCGAACTCGGCGCGCGCAACGGCGGGCTCGATGGCGAAACCGCGGCCAAGCTGTCCGGCGCCCGCTTCACCGTGCTGCGTGGCCCCATCGCGCGCCTGCACCGCGCGCTGGGCCAGTTCATGCTCGATCTGCACACCAATGTGCACGGTTACGAGGAAACCAACGTGCCGGTGCTGGTCAATGCCGATTCGCTGCGCGGCACCGGCCAGTTGCCCAAGTTCGAGGAAGACCTGTTCAAGACCGCGCTGGGCGATGCCACGCGCTACCTGATCCCGACCTCGGAAGTGCCGCTGACCAATATCGTCCGCGACGAAATCGTCGAAGCCGAGCATCTGCCGCTGCGCATGACCGCCCACTCGATGTGCTTCCGCTCCGAGGCCGGCAGCGGCGGCCGCGACGTGCGCGGCATGATCCGTCAGCACCAGTTCGAAAAGGTGGAGCTGGTCAGCATGTGCAAGCCGGAGGACAGCGAGGCCGAGCACCAGCGCATGACCGCGTGCGCCGAAACCGTGCTGCAGAAGTTGGGCCTGCCGTACCGCAGGATGCTGCTGTGCACCGGCGACATGGGTTTTTCCGCGATCAAGACCTACGACCTGGAAGTGTGGTTGCCTTCGCAGCAGACCTACCGCGAGATTTCCTCGTGCTCGAACTGCGGCGACTTCCAGGCCCGGCGCATGCAGGCACGCTGGCGCAACCAGGCCACCGGCAAGCCGGAGCTGGCACATACCCTCAACGGTTCGGGCGTGGCGGTGGGCCGGGCGATGATCGCGGTGATGGAGAACTACCAGAACGCCGACGGGTCGATCACCGTGCCGGAGGTGCTGCGCCCGTACATGGGCGGTGCCGAACGGATCGGCTGAGTTTGCCGGACCGGCATCGAACACGAAGCCCGCAGCGATGCGGGCTTTTTTCGTTGCACGTGCAGCCGCGCACATGCCCGCCGGTAGTGGTGGAAAACGTCATACCGGACCAATCAGGTTCTGGTTTGTAAAATCAGGACAAAGGTGATTGAATCTGCGGATTCGTTCCAGTGTTGGGATTAATCCATGCAGGACCTCAACGACCTCTACTACTTCGCGATGGTGGTGGATCACGGTGGTTTCGCCGCTGCCGAACGCGCACTGGGCATACCCAAGTCGCGCCTGAGCCGGCGCATCAGCCAGTTGGAAACCGACCTGGGCGTGCGCCTGTTGCAGCGCTCGACCCGCCGTTTCGCGGTCACCGACGTGGGCATGAGCGTGCATCGCCACACCCAGGCCATGCTGGCCGAAGCGCATGCCGCGCGCGAGGTGGTGGACCGCCTCAGCGCCGAACCGCGCGGGCTGGTGCGCGCCAGCGTGCCGGTTTCGCTGGCGCAGATGCAATTGCCCAGGCTGCTGCCGAAGTTCCTCGAGCAATACCCGAAAGTGCGGCTGCAACTGAACATCAGCAACCGCCGCGTGGACATCATCAACGAAGGTTATGACGTCGCGCTGCGGGTGCGCTCGCGGCTGGACGACGACGGTAGCCTGGTGATGCGCAGCTTTGGCCAGGTGCAGGAATTGCTGGTTGCCAGCCCGAAGTACCTGGACCGCGCCGGCCGCCCGCAGTCACCGGATGAACTGGCCAACCACGTCACCCTCAGCATCAGCGAGGATGAGGCGCGGCAGCGCTGGGAGCTGCACGGTCCCGAGGGTGCAGTCAGCCGCGTGGACCTGCAGCCGCGCGTGGCCGGCTTCGACTTCCCGCTGCTGCAGAGCATGGTCCGCGATGGTTTCGGCATCACCATGCTGCCGGAGACGGTCTGCGCCGAGGCCGTGCGCAATGGCGAGCTGGAAGTGGTATTGCCGGATTGGTCGCTGCCGCAGGGCATTTGCCATGCGGTGTTCGCCTCGCGTCGCGGCCTGCTGCCGGCGGTGCGGGTGTTCATCGACTTCCTCGCTGAACACCTGCCGCCGCAGTTGGAAGCTTCGCGGCTGGATTGCGGCGGCGCCTGCGAGCGCGCCAAGGAAAAAATCCGTGCCTCGACGATGGGCGCACTGGCCATCGAGGCCGGTTGAGAGCATCGCTTGAACAAATCCGCGGGTGGCATGCGAGAATGCGCGCCCGTGGCCGATGCTGCTGCATCGGTGCATCACGGGCAGGTGGCCGAGCGGTTTAAGGCACCGGTCTTGAAAACCGGCGAAGGGTCAAACCTTCCGTGGGTTCGAATCCCACCCTGCCCGCCAACATCACAGCGAGTCGCCGCGCATCGCGGCGCCGCCGGCAAGCATGATGACCGAGCCATCTCCCCGCGATGACGAGCAGTGGATGCGCCACGCGCTGGCGCTGGCCGAGCGTGCGCAGCGCGAATTCGACGAGATTCCGGTGGGCGCGGTGTTGGTCGGGGCCGACGGCGCGCTGCTGGGCGAAGGGTGGAACCTCAACATCGCCAACCATGATCCCAGCGCGCATGCCGAGATCGTGGCGATGCGCGCGGCTGGTGCGCGACTGGGCAACCACCGGCTGGTCGGCTGCACCCTGTACGTGACGCTGGAGCCCTGCGCGATGTGTGCGATGGCATTGGTGCATGCGCGTGTCGCACGGCTGGTCTATGCCGCCACCGACCCCAAGACCGGCGCCTGCGGCAGCGTGTTCGACCTGCTTGGTGATGGCCGCCACAACCACCGCGTGGAAGTCATCACCGGCGTGCTGGCGCAGGAAGCAGGCACGCGCCTGAGCAATTATTTCCGCGCCAAGCGCGGCCGGCCACTGTTGCCGCTAGACAGGGGCTGATGCCCGGCGGGCATGTTTGCTCGGCTCGAAGACACAACGTCCTCTTTTCCAGGGGAAACACGCACTTGGAGAAACCTCGCAGACAGGTGATCGCCGCGCATCTCCCGGAGCCAGCTTGTTGTTCCTGCGGGCACCGCTTGATTGGGAAACCACTCTGCGCAAACGACAGGAACCCCGTCGAAGCGGGGTCCCTGTCTGCAACATTCGAGTGTGAAAGCGGTCAGCCTTCCACATCATCCTTGTAGGCATCCACCGGGATGCAGGCGCACAGGATGTTCTTGTCGCCGTACACGTTGTCCACGCGCGCCACCGGCGGCCAGTACTTGCCCAGCTTCAGCGACGGCAGCGGGAAGGCGGCAAGTTCGCGCGGATAGCCGTGCGCCCATTCGCTGGCCGATACCTGCGCGGCGGTGTGCGGGGCATGCTTGAGCGGGTTGTCCTCGCGGTCCAGCTTGCCGTCCTCGATGGCCTGGATTTCGCTGCGGATCTGGATCATTGCGTCGATGAAGCGGTCCAGTTCGTGCTGCGATTCGCTCTCGGTCGGCTCGACCATCAGCGTGCCGGCGACCGGGAAGCTCAGGGTCGGGGCATGGAAGCCGAAGTCGATCAGGCGCTTGGCCACGTCCTCGGCGCCGATGCCGGTGGCCTTCTCCAGCGGGCGCACGTCGAGGATGCACTCGTGCGCCACCAGCCCGTTGCGGCCGGTATAGAGCGTCTTGTAGTGCGGGGCCAGGCGCCTGGCGATGTAGTTGGCGTTGAGCAGGGCGACCTGGGTGGCCTTGCGCAGGCCGGCCGCGCCCATCAGCGCGATGTACATCCAGCTGATCGGCAGGATCGAGGCGCTGCCGAAGGTAGCCGCGCTGACCATCGCGCCGTTGCCGGTGCCTTCAGTGCGCACGCCATCCTTGCCCAGCGCGCCGGGCAGGAACGGTGCCAGGTGCGATTTCACCGCGCACGGGCCGACGCCTGGGCCGCCGCCACCGTGCGGGATGCAGAAGGTCTTGTGCAGGTTCAGGTGCGAGACGTCCGAACCCCACTTGCCCGGCTTGGCGACGCCGACCAGTGCGTTCATATTGGCGCCGTCGGTATAGACCTGCCCGCCGTGCTGGTGGACGATCTCGCAGATCTCGACCACGTCCTCCTCGAACACGCCGTGGGTGGACGGGTAGGTCATCATGATCGCGGCCAGGTTGGCCGAATGCTTCTCGGCCTGCACGCGGATGTCGGCCACGTCGACGTTGCCGTTGGCGTCGCACTTGGTCACCACTACCTTCATGCCACACATCTGCGCGCTGGCCGGGTTGGTGCCATGCGCCGACTCGGGGATCAGGCAGATGTTGCGATGCTGCTCGCCGCGCGAGGCGTGCCAGGCGCGGATAGCCAGCAGGCCGGCGTATTCGCCCTGCGCGCCGGAGTTGGGTTGCAGGCTCACCGCGTCGTAGCCGGTGGCTTCCACCAGCATCGCTTCCAACCCGTCGATCAGTTCCTTGTAGCCCTGTGCCTGCTCGGCCGGGACGAAGGGGTGGATGTTGGCGAACTCCGGCCAGGTGATCGGGATCATCTCGGCGGTGGCGTTGAGCTTCATGGTGCACGAGCCCAGCGGGATCATCGTGCGGTCCATCGCCAGGTCCTTGTCGGCCAGCGTGCGCAGGTAGCGCAGCAGTTCGTGCTCGCTGTGGTGGGTGTTGAACACCGGGTGGGTCATGAAGGCGCTGCTGCGCACCAGTTCGGCCGGGATCAGCGACGGCGCGCTGGCGTCCAGTGCGTCGATCGAGGGCAGGCTGGCGTCGTCGCCGCCGAAGATGCGCCACAGCAGCTCGATGTCGGCGCGGGTGGTGGTTTCGTCCAGCGAGATGCAGAGGTACTCGCCCCACGCCTTGCGCAGGTTGGCGCCCAGCGAGACCGCGCGCGCCATCAGCGCCTCGGTCTTTTCGCCGGTCTTCAGGCTCAGGGTGTCGAACGCGCTGTCGTGGTGGAACTGGTCGTAGCCCAGTTGCTGCAGGCCGGCCTTGAGGATGGCGGTGAGCCGGGCGACACGGCCGGCGATGCGCTTGAGGCCTTCCGGGCCGTGGTAAACGGCGTACATCGAGGCCATCACCGCCAGCAGCACCTGCGCGGTGCAGATGTTGGAAGTGGCCTTCTCGCGGCGGATGTGCTGCTCGCGGGTTTGCAGGGTCAGGCGGTAGGCGGGGTTGCCCTCGGTGTCGATCGACACACCGATCAGGCGGCCCGGCATCGAGCGCTTGTAGGCATCGCGGCAGGCCATGAACGCGGCATGCGGGCCGCCGAAACCGAACGGCACGCCGAAGCGCTGGCTGTTGCCGATGACGATGTCCGCGCCCATTTCGCCGGGCGACTTCAGCAGCGCCAGCGCCAGCAGGTCGGTGGCGACGACGAACAGCGCGTTGTTGGCGTGGATCGCCTCGGCGTCCTTCTCCCAGTCGGCCAGCCAGCCGCTGGATGCCGGGTACTGCGCCAGCACGCCGAAGAAATCACCCTTGGCCATCGCGGCATTCCAGGCGGCTTCGGAATCGACGATCTCGACACTGATGCCCAGCGGCTCGGCGCGGGTGCGCAGCAGTTCCAGCGTCTGCGGGTGGGTATCGCCGCTGACCAGGAAGGTGTCCGACTTCGATTTGGCCGAACGCTTGGCCAGGGTCATCGCTTCGGCGGCGGCGGTGGCTTCGTCCAGCAGCGAGGCGTTGGCGATCTCCATGCCGGTCAGGTCGGCGACCATCTGCTGGAAGTTGATCAGCGCTTCCATGCGGCCCTGCGAGATTTCCGCCTGGTACGGGGTATAGGCGGTGTACCAGGCCGGGTTTTCGAGGATGTTGCGCAGGATGACGTTCGGCGTATGGGTGCCGTAATAGCCTTGGCCGATGAAGCTGCGCAGTACCTGGTTCCTGCCGGCGATGGCGCGGATCTTTTCCAGCGCCTGCACTTCGGTCAGCGACTCGGGCAGGGCCAGTGGGGCGGGCGATTTGATCGTGCCGGGGACGATGGCGTCGGTCAGCGCATCAAGCGAGTCGTGGCCGAGCACGCGCAGCATCTGCGCGATTTCGGCATCGTTGGGGCCGATGTGGCGGTCGACGAAGGCGGAGGCGTGTTCGAGGTCGCGCAGCGAGGGCGTGTTCTGGGGCATGGCGGACGTCCGGAAGAAGGCGTGCGGGGCTGGGGCGGCGGGTTCGCTGGCCTTCCGGCAGGGGTCGCGCGCAGGCGACGCCACGGCCGGCAAGCCGGCGGCTCGCCTCGTGCCCCTCTGTCCTTTTGCCTGAGAGTTTGGAAGCGGCGGGGACCACGCGCTTCGTGCACCTTCGGCGCCGGATTGAACCGGTCTCTCCAGAGTTTTGATGCAGGTGGTATCGGGCCTGAGCGATTGCGGGCGTTTGCGCCTTCGGCAGCGGGGTGAGCCGCTTCTCCCACCGTGTAGCGCGGCGATTATAGCGTTTGCGCTGGGCTGCTTGGGGGATGGAAACGGCTGAACGGGCGCTGCCTCGGGGTCGCTTTGCCGGTGCCGGTCACATGGCGTCGATACGGGTGGGCGCCTATCATGCCCGGCCCTTACGTTTTCATTGGTGCCGCCCGTACCGGACCGGCGCCCGTCGTGCGTCCCGCGCACGCCACCGCTGGACGCCCGATGACCGCCGCCGCTTCACCTTCCACACGCCGCCTGGCCCTGCTGCTTGCCGGGCTGTCGATGTTCGGCCCGTTCTCCATCGACACCATCTTTCCGGCCTTCCCGCTGCTGGCGCGGGAGCTGGCGGTGGACGAGGTGGCGGTGCAGCAGACCGTCAGCGTCTACCTGCTGTTCTACGGGTTGATGAGCGTGGCGCATGGGCCGCTGTCCGACGCGCTCGGGCGCAAGCGGGTGATCCTGGCCGGGCTGGCGGTATTCGTGGCCGCATCGGTCGGTTGCGCGCTGGCTTCGGACCTGCCGACGCTGCTGCTGTTCCGCGCGCTGCAAGGCATTTCCGCCGGCGTCGGCATGATCGTCGGCCGTGCGGTCATCCGCGACCTCTATCACGGTGCCGACGCGCAGCGGCTGATGAGCCAAGTGTCGATGATCTTCGGCATCGCCCCGGCCATTGCGCCGATCATCGGCGGCTGGATATTGCTGGGCGGCGGCGACTGGCCGCTGATCTTCTGGTTTCTGGTGGCGTTCGCGCTGCTGCTGCTCACTGCCACCGCGCGCTGGCTGCCGGAAACGCACCCACCGCAGGCACGCACGCCGCTGTCGCCGCGCACCCTCTTGCATGACTACCTGCGCATCGGCCTCAACCCGCGTTTCCTGCGGCTGTCGCTGGCTGGCAGCGTCAACTTCAGCGGCATCTTCCTGTACATCGCCTCGGCGCCGGTATTCGTGATGCAGCACCTGCGGCTGGGCGAGGGCGGCTTCGCGTGGCTGTTCATCCCCACCATCGGCGGCATGACCACCGGCGCGTTCCTCTCCGGGCGCATGGCCGGGCATACCCCGCCGGTGCGCCAGGTTGGCATCGGTTTTGCCTGCTGCGCGGCCTCGGCGCTGCTGAATGTCGGCTACGTGGCGGCGGTGCCGCAGCTCGAATTGCCGTGGGCGGTGCTGCCGATCTTCCTGGGCGGGCTGGGCACGGCGCTGATCTTCCCGATCCTGGCGCTGGCGGTACTGGACATGTACCCGCAACAGCGCGGGCTGGCGTCTTCGTTGCAGGCCTTCGTGCAATTGATGATCAGTGCCGTGGTGGCAGGTGTCATCTCGCCGCTGCTCAGTGGCCAGCCGCTGCACCTGGCACTGGGCATGGCCGCCTTCATGCTGCTGGGCTTCCTGTTCTGGTATTGGGAACATCGCCAGCGTGCCACGTAGCGGCGGGGTTCGTCCCGCAGGCTTCCCTCCCGAACATCACAGGCAACCACCCATGTCGATCCAGTCCAAGGACCGCCGCGAGGCGAAGAAAAAGCAGGCCGAGCGCGAACGCAACCAGGCCGCTGCCAACCCGCCAGTGAAGGCCGCAGTGGAGCCGCACGCCGAACTGCGCGACCAGCAGCGTACTTTGCTGGCGGGCATCGTCCGTCGCGATGGTGAGTGGGTGCTGGGCATGGACGGCAGGATTGCCGGCGAGACCACCAGCGCCGCGCGCGTGCTGGCGCTGATCATGCAGGCCGCCGAATTGCACGAGCGCAGCGGCACGCCGGTGCGGCTGATGTATTCGGACGTGCTCAAGGACGCCGCGCATGCCGAGGCGCAGGCGGCCGGCAAGGATTTCGAGCAACTCAAGCAGGAGCTGGCGCGGGAATTGAAGGCCGGCAATGCCTGAGCCCGGCATTTGCTGACAGGCAGGTGGCGCACGGTATCCTGCGCGCTCGGATCGGGATGTTCAGAGGTCACAGATGGCGCGAGCCAGGCACGGCTGCTTGCGGGTATTGATGGTATTGCTGCTGTTGGCGGGCATCGCCGTCGGTGCCGGGGCGTGGCTCTATCACCAGCAGACGATGTTCGCCTATTCGCCGGTCAGCGCCGATGCCGAGAGTGTGGTGGTCGCCCGTGGTGATGGCTTCAACACCGTGCTGCGCAAGCTGCGCCAGGCCGGCGTGGACCAGGGCAAGGATTACCAGTGGAAACTGCTGGCACGCCAGCTCGACGCTGCCGGCAAGATCAAGGCCGGCGAGTACGCGCTGGACGCAGACCTCTCCCCGCGCGGGCTGCTGCTGAACATGCGCCAGGGCAAGGTGCTGCAATACCGCGTCACCCTGGTCGAGGGCTGGAACATCCGCCAACTGCGCGCCACGCTTGCCCGGGCGCAGCCGCTGCTGCACGAAACCGGGCAGATGAACGATGCCGAGTTGATGGCGGCGCTGGGCTTCCCCGGCCAGCACGCAGAAGGCCGCTTCCTGCCGGAGACCTATGTCTACCAGCGTGGCGATAGTGATCTGGACGTGCTCAAGCGCGCCCACGCCGCACTGGAAAAGGAACTGGCCGACGCCTGGGCCGCGCGCAGCGACGACTTGCCGCTGGCCTCGCCCCACGAACTGCTGATCCTGGCCTCGATCATCGAGAAGGAAACCGGCCTGGCCAGCGAGCGGCCGCAGATTGCCGGCGTGTTCGCGCGGCGGCTGAAACTGGGCATGCGCCTGCAGACCGACCCGACCGTCATCTACGGCATCGGCAGCGCTTACGACGGCAACATCCGCAAGAGCCACCTGACCACCGACACCCCGTACAACACCTACACCCGCGCCGGCCTGCCGCCGACCCCCATCGCCATGCCCGGTCGCGCCGCCCTGCGCGCCGCCGCGCAGCCGGCCGCGGGCAATGCGCTGTATTTCGTCGCGGTGGGCGATGGCAGTGGCGCGCACGAATTCTCGGCCAGCTATGCCGAACACAACGCCGCCGTCGCCCGCTACCTGCAACGGCTGCGCGCGAGCCGCAACCGGGCGGCATCGCAGTGACGCGGCACGGCGCAATGGAGACCGATTCGTGAGCAATGGCTTCGCCCCCTGGCAGCAGCGCGCCTTCGAGCAGACGGTGGCGGCGCTGGACGCCGGCCGCCTCGGCCACGGCCTGCTGTTGTGCGGCCCGGCCGGCATGGGCCAGCGCGAGGTGGCGCTGGCGCTGGCCGCACACGTGCTGGACCGCGACATGGACGCCGCCGGCCGCACCCGCAACGCGCAGTTGATCGCCGCCGGCACCCATCCCGACCTGCGGATGGTGTCCTTCATTCCCAACAAGAGCGGCGACAAGCTGCGCACCGAGATCGTCATCGAACAGGTGCGCGAGATCTCGCAGAAGCTGGCGCTGACCCCGCAATACGGCGCCGCGCAGGTGGTCATCGTCGACCCGGCCGACGCCATCAACCGTGCCGCCTGCAATGCCTTGCTCAAGACGCTGGAAGAGCCAGCCCCCGGCCGCTACCTGTGGCTGATCAGCGCCGACCCGGCGCGGCTGCCGCAGACCATCCGCAGCCGCTGCCAGCGCCTGGAGTTCCGCCTGCCGCCGCGCGAGGAAGCGCTGGCATGGCTGCAGCAACGCGGCTACAGCGAAGGCGTCGCCCGAGAAGCACTGGATGCCACCCGCGGCCACCCGGCGCTGGCCGACCAGTGGCTGCAGGGCGAGGGCATGGCGCTGCGCCGGCAGGTGGCCGAGGAACTGGCCAAGCTCGCCGCTGGCAAGCTTGGCTGCGTCGAACTTGCACAACGCTGGACCGGTGACGAACACGCCGACCTGCGCCTGCGCCATGCTGCCGACCTGGCCTTGCGCAAGGCCGGCGACGGCTTGACCGATCCGAGCCGATTGCACAAGCTGGCCGCCTGGTTCGATGCCGCCAACCGCACCCGCGACCTGCTGCGCACCACGGTGCGTGCCGACCTGGCCGTGGTGGAGCTGCTGCTGGCATGGGGAGCGGCCAATCAGCAACAAAAGGGGAGGGTCTTAGGAAGCTGAGCGATTAAATAGGCTGCTCACGGAGAATTTTGAGCAGGTATTGGTAGAGATTATCGCGGCGATGATTGAAGCGGAACTCGGTTTCCTTGAGGTGCAAGTAGAACATATG
>JBASBF010000032.1:0-1554 GCA_049650985.1 Stenotrophomonas sp.
CCGGAGTCGTCGGCGAAGGGCAGGCCCTCGCGCGGAGCGTTGTAGAGCTCCTCGTTCAGGATGCCCTCGCGCTTGGCGACGCTCGTCGGGATCAGAGCCTGACCTGCGACGTTGACCGCGGTGCGGCCCATGTCGAGGATCGGGTCGATCGCGAGCAGCAGTCCGACGCCCTCGAGCGGCAGACCCAGGGTCGACAGCGTGAGCGTGAGCATGACGACAGCGCCCGTGGTGCCGGCGGTGGCGGCGGAGCCCACGACCGAGACGATCACGATCAGCAGGTACTGCACGAAGTTCAGCTCGATGCCGAAGAACTGGGCGACGAAGATCGCGGCGATGGCCGGGTAGATCGCAGCGCAGCCGTCCATCTTCGTGGTCGCGCCCAGCGGCACGGCGAACGAGGCGTACGAGCGGGGCACGCCGAGGTTGCGCTCGGTGACGCGCTCGGTGAGGGGCAGCGTGCCGATCGACGAGCGGCTGACGAAGGCCAGCTGCACGGCGGGCCAGACACCCGAGAAGTACTGCTTGATCGACAGGCCGTGCGTCTTGACCAGGATCGGGTAGACGACGAACAGCACGAGTGCGAGGCCGATGTAGACCGCAGCGGCGAACCAGCCGAGGGATGCGAGCTTCTCCCAGCCGTACTTGATCACGGCCGAGCCGATGAGGCCGAACGTGCCGAGCGGGGCGATGCGGATGATCCACCACAGCACGCGCTGGATGACCTTCAGCAGCGACTCGGTGAAGACGAGGAACGGCTCGGCCTTCTTGCCGGCCTTGAGAGCTGCGATCCCGATGACGGCAGCGACCACGATGACCTGCAGGATGTTGAAGCCGACGTTCGACGAGAAGGTGCCTTCGACAGCGCCGGGCGAGGTGCTGACCGTCAGGCCGAGGAAGTTCTGCGGGATGAGTCCCAGCAGGAAGTTCCACCACGTGCCCACGGTGTACGGGTCGCCGGGTTCGAGGCCCTCGCCGGCGCGGTTGCCCGGCTGGATCACGAGGCCGAGGACGATGCCGATGATCACGGCGATGAACGCGGTGATCGCGAACCACAGGATCGTCTGGCCGGCCAGGCGCGCGGCGTTCTGCACGCGACGCAGGTTCGAGATGCTGGCGACGATGGCGGTGAAGATCAGCGGGACGACGGCGGCGCGCAGCAGCGTCACGTACGAGTTGCCGATGGTGTCGAGTGTCGCGGACAGCCCGGTCGGGTTCTCGGCGGTGGCGCCGAGCTGGCGGCCGATCAGACCGGCGGCGATGCCGAGGACGAGGGCTGCGAGGATCTGGAAGCCGAATGACGACAGCAGCTTCCGGACCGGTCCGCGGGTGTCTGGCGCTTTCTGGGCGCGTGCGGTGGTGCTCATGGGGTGGGGACTCCAGAATCGCGGCGCGCCGGGTGCGCGCCATGAGGCCCAACGCTATGACTGCCTGAGAAGTCCCTGGGTGGATATGCCGAAGGATGACGCTCGAGCCGGATTCCGCTCGGTGCGGCCGGCAGGCCTGGTTCCGGTCGCACTTCCTGCCGCCTGAACGCGCCACGAGCGGCAGCAACTG
>JBASBF010000033.1:0-21238 GCA_049650985.1 Stenotrophomonas sp.
GCTTGGCGCCGCCGGCATGGCCCACGCCGCCGGCAACTGCACCATTTCGCTGAAGGGCGATGACGCCATGAAGTTCGACCTGCGCGAAGCCACCGTGTCGGCCGGTTGCGCCACCATCACCGTCGAGTTGACCCACACCGGCAAGCTGCCGATGGCGGCGATGGGCCACAACGTGGTCATCACCACCACCGCCGACATGGCTGCCGCCGCTCGTGACGGCATCAAGGCCGGCACCGCCAATGCCTACGTGGCCAAGGACGATGCCCGCGTGATTGCCCACACCGCACTGATCGGTGGCGGCGCCACCACCCGCGTCAGCTTCCCCGGCAAAAAGCTCACCGCCGGTACCGACTACAGCTTCTTCTGCAGCTTCCCCGGCCACTCCGCGCTGATGAAGGGCAAGCTGGTCGTCACCCGCTGATCCCGTTCCGGCAGCACCGCGGCGGTACCCTTCCGGCCGGTTCCGGCAAGGCGGCAAGCAATCATCACGGTCTATACTGTGCGCCGAGGGCGCCCATGACATTCGGACTGCCTCCCGTCACCGGGAGGTGGTCCGCATGCGCTTGGAACCCGAGACACCCGGACCCGCATTGATCCGAATCAATGCCCGGACTGCCATACCCGGGGGATACTCCCCCCGTTCAGACTGAGGATCGGAGCGCATGCAAAGCGTGCAGGGAACTTACAACGACAAGGTGGTGCACCAGTTTGCGGTCGCGACCGTGTTCTGGGGCATCGTCGGCATGGCCGTGGGTGTGCTCTGCGCCGCCCAGTTGTACTGGCCGGCACTCAATTTCGACACCCCCTGGCTCACCTACAGCCGGCTGCGGCCGCTGCACACCAACGGCGTGATCTTCGCCTTCGGTGGCTCGGTGCTGTTCGCCACCTCCCTGTACGTGGTGCAGCGCACCTGCCATGTGCGGCTGATCTCCGACAAGCTGTCCAGCTTCGTGTTCTGGGGCTGGCAGGCGGCAATGGTCGGCGCCGTCATCACCCTGCCGATGGGCCTCACCCAGAGCAAGGAATACGCCGAGCTGGAATGGCCGCTGGACATCCTGATCACCATCGTCTGGGTGGCCTATGGCTGGCTGTTCTTCCGCACCATCGCCAAGCGCAAGGTCAAGCACATCTACGTGGCCAACTGGTTCTACGGTGCCTACATCATCGGCGTCGGCCTGTTGCACGTGGTCAACAACATGGTGATGCCGGCCGGCATGTGGAAGTCCTATTCCCTGTACAGCGGCGCGGTCGATGCGATGGCGCAGTGGTGGTACGGCCACAACGCGGTAGCGTTCCTGCTGACCGTCGGCTACCTGGCAATGATGTACTACTTCGTGCCCAAGCAGGCGCAGCGCCCGATCTACTCCTACCGCCTGTCGATCGTGCACTTCTGGGCACTGATCTCGATCTACATGTGGGCCGGCCCGCACCACCTGCACTACACCGCGCTGCCGGACTGGGCACAGTCGGTGGGCATGGTGTTCTCGGTGATCCTGCTGGCCCCGAGCTGGGGCGGCGCGATGAACGGCATCCTCACCCTCTCCGGCGTGTGGCACAAGCTGCGCACCGACCCGATCCTGAAGTTCCTGATCGTGGCCATCAGCTTCTACATGATCGCCACCTTCGAAGGCCCGATGCTGTCGATCAAGACGGTCAACTCGCTGTCCCACTACACCGACTGGACCGTGGGCCACGTCCACGCCGGCACCCTGGGCTGGGTGGCGATGATCTCGATCGGCTCGCTGTACTCGCTGTATCCGCGCCTGCTGGGCCTGCAGGGCATGTACTCGACCAAGCTGATCGACGTGCACTTCTGGCTGCACACCATCGGCGTGGTGTTCTACATCGTCTCGATGTGGATCGCCGGCATCACCCAGGGCCTGATGTGGCGCGCCACCAACAGCGACGGCACGCTGACCTACACCTTCGTGGAAAGCCTGGTCAGCACCTACCCGTACTACCTGGGGCGCCTGCTGGGCGGCCTGATGATCCTGGCCGGCATGTGCCTGATGGGCTGGCACATGTGGAAGACCCGGCAGCAGGTGCGCGACCTGGCCGAGCAGCCTGTCATGGCTCCCGACCACTCCAACGCCGAAGCCGAGGCCTGAGGACGAAACATGGGAATTGCACACGAGAAAGTCGAAAAGAACGTCGGCCTGCTGGCCATCCTCGTCGCCGTGGCGGTATCGCTCGGCGGCCTGGCCGAGATTGTCCCGCTGATGTTCCAGGCCGAGGCCATCAAGCCCCTGCCCGGCGTCAAGCCCTACCCCGCGCTGGAACTGGCCGGCCGCGACGTCTACATCCGCGAGGGCTGCTACGGCTGCCATTCGCAGATGGTGCGCACGCTGCGTTTCGAAACCGAGCGCTACGGCCATTACTCGCTGGCCGGCGAATCGGTGTACGACCGCCCGTTCCAGTGGGGTTCCAAGCGCACCGGCCCGGATCTGGCCCGCGTCGGCGGCCGCTATTCCGACGCCTGGCACCGCGTGCACCTGCTGAACCCGCGTGACGTGGTGCCCGAGTCGAACATGCCGTCCTTCCCCTGGCTGGAGAAGAACACGCTCGATGGCGTCGCCGTGCAGCGCCACATGCGTGCCATCCAGCGGATCGGCGACCCCTATACCGATGCCGAGATCGCCGAGGCTCCGGCGGCCGTGGAAGGCAAGACCGAGCTGGATGCCGTGGTGGCCTACCTGCAGGGCCTGGGCAAGAACGCACCGCGCGGAGAATGACCGATGCTTTCAGGAATCATCACCACCTTTCTGCTGCTGCTGTTCATCGCCCTGTGGATCTGGGCCTGGCAGCCGCGCCTGCGCAACGGCTTCGAAGCCACCGCACGCCTGGCCGTCGATGACGAAGTGCCGGCTGGCGAGGAAATCACCGGTAATGACCGGAGGGAAAACGCATGACCACCCCCTGGAACTGGTACGTCATCGCACTGGTGCTGTTCAACCTGCTCGGCTGCGTCTGGCTGCTGTGGTGGACCTCCAAGCGCCGCCCCGACGATCCCAAGCCGGAAGAAACCAGCCATTACTGGGACGGTGACATCACCGAGTACAACAAGCCGATGCCGCGCTGGTGGATCAACGGCTTCTACATCGCCATCGTGTTCGGCTTCGGCTATCTGTTCTGGTATGGCGGCTTCGGCACCTACGACGGCTTCGGCAAGTGGAGCTCGCAGGGCGAACACGCCGAAGAAAAGGCGATCGAGGACGCCAAGCTGGCGCAAACCTTCAAGCCGTACGAAGGCCAGGCGATCGACGTGCTGGCGCGTGACCCCAAGGCACTGGCGCTGGGCCGTTCGATCTTCGGCAATACCTGCGCCACCTGCCATGGCTCCACGGGCCAGGGCGCCATTGGCTACCCGAACCTGGCCGACAACATCTGGCATTGGGGCAGCTCGCCCGAGAGCATCCTGGAGACGGTGCTGGACGGCCGCGAAGGCAACATGCCCGAGTGGGGCACCGTGCTCACCGGCATGGGCGGCCCGGCAGCGGTGGACTACACCATCGCCTACGTGCGCACCCTTCCGGCGCCCGAAACGCTGCAGAACAACTTCATGGCCGCACAGGGCAAGAAGCTGTACGAAGGCGTCTGCGTGGCCTGCCACGGCATCGACGGCAAGGGCAACCAGGAAATCGGCGCGCCCGACCTGACCGACAACTACTGGCTGTATGGCAACAGCCGCGAGAGCCTGCACAAAACCATCACCGAAGGCCGCCACGGCAGCATGCCGGCGCACCGCGAACTGCTCGGCGAAACCCGTGTCCGCCTGGTGGCCGCATATGTCTGGTCGTTGTCGCATAATCAGGGCGAACCCACGGCCAGCACAGGTACCCGGTGACCGACTACAGCGAGCCACGTTTCGACCATCCCCCACGCCCCCTCGCCCAGCGCGTGGGGGCCATCGCCTGGCCCAGCTTCTTCGCCGCCAGCGTGGCGACGATGGTGTTCTTTGCCTTCGTCGACCCGCTGGTGCTGCGCGACCAGACCTTTCCCAACCTGCAGATGACCCGTGAACTCGGCTACACGCTGGGGTTTTTGATGTTCTGGTTGTGCACCGCCTCGTCCAGCCTGTTCACCTGGATCCTGCTGCGCCCCGCCAGCCGCTTCAACCGTCCCCTGCCACGGGACAAATGAACCGCCGCGAACGCGAGGCTGCGACAATCCGTCACTTCGCCCGCGTCGCCCGAACCTGAATACTGGGGCGTTCACGCGCCCCATGTCGATACCATGATTCCCGTTCCCCTTCGTCCTCCCTCCACATCGGCACGCCGTTGTCCGGCCACCTGCATGGAGTTGGCACCATGAGCAAACGCATCCCGCTGGAGGTCGTGAAGGACCAGGATGAGTCGTTCTACGTCAGTGAGCGCAAGGTCTACCCGCGCGACGTGAGTGGCCGCTTCGACCGCCTGCGCAAGCTGGCGGTGTTCTGGTTGCTGGGGATGTACTACCTGTTCCCGTGGCTGTCATGGGACGGCCGCCAGGCGGTGCTGTTCGACCTGCCGGCGCGCAAGTTCTACGTGTTCGGGCTGATCTTCTGGCCGCAGGATTTCAGCCTGCTGGCGTTGCTGTTGATCGTGCTCGCGCTGACGCTGTTCTTCGTCACCGCGCTGGCCGGCCGCCTGTGGTGCGGCTACGCCTGCCCGCAGACGGTATGGACCGAATGCTTCCTGTGGATGGAGCGCTGGACCGAAGGCGACCGCATCAAGCGGATGAAGCTGGACGCCGGCCCCTGGAACCGCGAAAAGATCCTGCGCAAGGGTTCCAAACACCTCCTGTGGCTGTTCTTCGCGCTGTGGACCGGCTTCACCTTCGTCGGTTTCTTCACCCCCATCCTCGGCCTCGGCCAGCGGCTGTGGCCGTTCGGCTGGAACGGCACGGAAACCTTCTGGGTGCTGTTCTACGCGCTGGCCACCTGGGCCAATGCCGGCATCCTGCGCGAACAGGTCTGCAAGTACATGTGCCCCTACGCGCGCTTCCAGAGCGCGATGTTCGACAACGACACCCTGATCATCGCCTACGACCCGATGCGCGGTGAACCGCGCGGCCCGCGCAAGCGTGGCCTGCCCAGCGTGTTGCAGCGCGCCCGCGGCCTGCTGGACCTGGCCAGCGCCTATGACTACGTGTTCCGCGCCAGCCGCCACCCCAGCGCCGCGCAGGCACGGCTGCAGGCCGGCGGCACGGTGATGCTGGGCGACACCGGCAGCGACGCTGCGCCGCTGCCGAAGTTCGAGCCGGAGGAACTGGGCGACTGCATCGACTGCACCATGTGCGTACAGGTGTGCCCGGTGGGCATCGACATCCGCAACGGCCTGCAATACGAGTGCATCGCCTGTGGCGCCTGCATCGACGTCTGTGACGATGTGATGGACAAGGTCGGCATGCCGCACGGGTTGATTCGCAACACCACCCAGCGTGCGCTGGACGGTGGCAAGACCCGGGTGCTGCGCCCGCGCATCATCATCTACGGCCTGCTGCTGCTGGGTTTGGTCGGCATCTGGGCCTGGAGCGCGACCCACCGTGACACCCTGATCGTCGACGTGCTGCGCGACCGCAATGCGCTGTACCGGCAAACCAGCGATGGCGCGGTCGAGAACGACTACACGCTCAAACTGGTCAACAAGAGCATCCAGGCACGCCGCTACCGCATCAGCCTGGGCGCGGACGACACCGGGCTGCGCCTGAACGCCCCGGCCACGGTCGAAGCCGGTCCCGAGCAGGTGCTGCCGGTGGCCGTGAGCGTCACCGCCACCGAGGAAATACAGGGGCGCAAGGTGCTGCACTTCGTGGTGGAAAGCGAGGACGGCAAGGAAAAACGTGTGATCGAGAACAGCTTCTTCGGGCCCGTGCAATGAACGAATCGAAAAAATCCCTCTGGGGCATTCCCGCGCTGTGGCTGGTGGTCGGCCTGCCGCTGCTGGCCATCGCGGCCAGCGTCTGGTTGCTGGTGATTGCCATCCGCTCCGGCGGTGCCGACAGCATTTCCGACCCCGTCGACCGCGTGCTGCAGATCCAGACCGCCGACCTCGGCCCGGACGCCGCCGCCCGCGAACTGGGCCTGAGCGCGGTGCTGCGGGTCGAGGACGGCATCGTCGAAGTGCTGCCCGCCACCGGCCAGTTCCCGCGCGATGCCGCGTTGCAGCTCACGCTCGAACACCCCACCCGCCAGGCCCATGACCTGAATCTGGAATTGGTGCCGCAAGGGCCGGGTTGGCGCACCGAACAGGCCGTCGATGCCGGCAACGACTGGCTGGTGCAGTTGCGCCCGGCCGATGGCCAGTGGCGGCTGAAGGGGCGCTTGCCCAGGCAGCAGCACGCCACCCGCCTGTCGCCGTGGCTGGGCGAGGAGCACTGAGCAGCGCCGTGCCCGCCATTGCAACCCGGCCAGCCGTCACCGGGGTGGATACGGCAGAACTGTGCCAGCACTGCGGGGAACCGCTGCCGGCGCAACCATACACACTGGAATCGGCTGGCCCGCAGCAGGCTTTCTGCTGCCACGGCTGCGCCGCCGCGGCCGAGTGGATCGCCAGCTCCGACCTCGGAAGCTACTACCGGCTGCGCAGCGCCAGCGGTGGCCGGGTCGGTGACGACCTGCCCGATCTGGCGGTCTGGGACCGTGCCGACGTGCAGGCCGAACACAGCCGCGAGGTCGAGGGCGGGCGCGAGATCACCCTGCTCACCGACGGCATGCGCTGCGCCGCCTGCGCCTGGCTGATCAACCGCGCGCTGGTGCGCGAAGCGGGCGTGCTCGACTGCGGCGCCAACGCCGTCACCGGCCGCATCCGCATCACCTGGGACCCGGCGCGCACCGCGCTGTCGGCGCCGCTGCAACGGCTGGCGATGCTTGGCTATCGCCCCTACCTGGCCGGCAGCGAGGCGCTGGAACAGCAACGCGCCAGCGAGCGCCGCCGCTGGCTGCTGCGGCTCGGCATCGCCGGGCTGGGCACGCTGCAGGCGATGATGATGGCCGAGGCGCTGTACCTGGATTTCAACAACACCATGCAGGTGCCCACCCGCGACTTCTTCCGCTGGCTGACCTTCCTGCTGTCCACTCCGGTGGTGTTCTATTCCGGCTGGCTGTTCCTGGACGGTGCCCTGCGCGAACTGCGCCAACGGCAACTGGGAATGGACACGCTGATCGCCAGCTCCGCCCTGCTGGCCTATTTCGCCAGCCTGCTGGAAACCATCCGCGGCGGGCCGCACGTGTGGTACGACGCAGCGGTGATGTTCGTGTTCTTCCTGCTGATCGCGCGCATGCTCGAACAGCGCGCGCGCAACGTCGCCAGCGCACAGGTCGATGCACTGGCGCGGGCACGGCCGGCCTTCGCCACCCGCGAACGCACCGATGGCCAGCGCGAATCGGTACCGCTGGCGGCACTGACGGTGGGCGACGTGGCCTGCGTCGCCGCCGGCGAGGCGGTGCCGGCCGACGGCGTGCTGCTGGGCGGCGATGATGACGAGGCCTGGTTCGAGGAAGCCCTGCTGACCGGCGAATCCGCCCCGGTACGCAAACGCGCCGGCGCGGCGGTCTATGCCGGCACCACCTGCCGCGAACGCCCGGCACGGCTGCGGGTAAGCTGCACCGGCACCGCCACTCGGCTGTCGCAACTGGTGCGGCTGGTGGAGCAGGCGCAATCGCACCGCCCGGCGCTGGCGCGGCTGGCCGACCGCATCGGCAGCCGCTTCGTGCTGACGCTGGTGCCGGTGGCGCTGGCGGTATTTGCCTGGTGGTGGCACCACGAACCCGCGCGCGCATTGGAAGTCACCCTCGCCCTGCTGGTCATCAGTTGCCCGTGCGCGCTGTCGCTGGCGGTGCCGGCGGCACTGGCGGCGGCGCATGGCGCGCTGGCCCGCACCGGTCTGCTGGCCTTGCGCCCGGATGCGCTGGACACCTTGGCGCGCGCCACCGACATGGTGTTCGACAAGACCGGCACCCTCAGCGATGGCCGCCCGGCACTGGCCGAGGTGCAGGTGTTGGAAGCCGGGCTGTCCCGCGCCGATGCATTGGCCGTGGCCGCCGCACTGGAACGCGACAGCGGCCACCCGCTGGCCACCGCCTTTGCCGGTATCGACGTCGGCGGCCTGTCGGTCACCCAGGTCGAAGCGGTACCCGGCCACGGCATCCACGGCCTCGTGCAGGGCCGCCCGTGGCGACTGGGCCGGGCCGATTTTGCCGCCGGCCGCGCCGACGACGGTGCGCTGTGGCTGGGCGACGGCGAACATGCCAGCGCCCGCTTCCTGCTCGAAGAACGCGCCCGCGCCGATGCCGCCGACGCGCTTGCCGCGCTGCGCGCACAGGGCCTGCGCCTGCACCTTGCCAGTGGCGATGGCGAAGCCGCAGTACGGCGCATGGCCGCCGCCTTGGCACTGGATGAAGTGCACGCGCGACAGTCTCCGGAGGACAAGCTGGTGCTGGTGCGGCGCTTGCAGGCCGAGGGCCGGGTGGTGGCGATGATCGGCGATGGCCTCAACGATGCCCCGGTGCTGGCCGGCGCCGACGTATCCATCGCCATGTGCGACGGCGCCTCGCTGGCGCACCGCGCCGCCGACCTGGTCACCACCGGCGGCAGCCTGCTGCGCATCCCCGCCGCGGTGCAACTGGCGCGTGGCACCGGTCGCATCATCCGCCAGAACCTGCTCTGGGCCGCCGGCTACAATCTGCTGGCGCTGCCGTTGGCCGCCGCCGGCCTGGTTACGCCGTGGCTGGCCGCACTCGGCATGGCGCTGTCGTCGCTGGTGGTCACCCTCAACGCCCTGCGGCTGGCGCGGATGACGCCGGTCGCCGCTTCCCCCACCTCACCGCAGCCGGAGGCCGCACGATGAGCATCCTGCTGTTGTTGGTTCCACTCAGCCTGCTGCTGCTGGGCTTTGCCGTGGCCGCGTTCTTCTGGGCAGTCAGGCGTGGCCAGTTCGACGACCTCGACACCCCGGCGCTGGACATCCTCGAAGACGACGACCACCCTGCTCCGCCGCCAGCCAAAGCCGCTCCGCCTGCGGACGAGCACGGCAACGGTTGAGCGCCATGCCGCTGGACCTGCCCACGCTGACCGCCGCCTTCCTCGCCGGCCTGCTCGGCGGCCTGCATTGCGCGGCCATGTGCGGCGGCATCGCCACCGGCTTCCCGGCATTGGCACCGGGGCGGGCGCTGACCGTGGCGGTGCAGACCAATCTCGGCCGCATCGGCAGCTACGTGCTGGCCGGGGCACTCGCGGGCGGGCTTGGCGGCGGCATCCTCCGGCTGGCTCGCAGCGACGTGCTGACCATCGGCCTGCGCATGGCCGCCGGCGTGGCGCTGGTGCTGGTCGCCCTGCGCCTGCTCAACAAGGGCGGGCGGCTGGACATGCTTTCGGGGCCATCGCAACGGGCCTGGCGCTGGCTGCAACCGCTGCACCGGCGCCTGCTGCCGGCCGACCGCACGTGGCGGCGGCTGGCGCTGGGCGCGCTGTGGGGCTGGATGCCCTGCGGCCTGAGCCTGAGCCTGCTGAGCGTGGCCTGGCTGCAGGCCAACGCCCGCGACGGCGCGCTGGTGATGGCCGCCTTCGGCCTGGCGACGTTGCCGGTGATGCTGCCGCTGTCGTGGTCCGGCGCGCACATGGGCCGCTGGCTGCAACGCCCGCGCCTGCGCATCGCGATGGCCTGCCTCGTTCTGGCCGCCGGCCTGCTTACCCTTGCCGCGCCGTGGCTGATGCAGATCCCGGCCCTGCATGGCCCGCTGGCGGCGCTGGGCTGCCGGCCGCTGCATTGATGCCCGGCACAGGCCTTCACCGATAAAGCTTCATGCGGGGCAAGCCCCGCATCCACGGTGGTCGTTCAGTGCGTGTGGTCGTGGTGGTGACGTCCATGATGGTCGTGCCCGCTGCAATGGCCGACATCGCCGCAATGGTCACCTTCGACCTGCAAGGTGGCATGGTCGATGGCGAAGCGTTCGTGCAGCAGCTCCGCCAGTTGCCGGCGCAGTGCATCGGCATCCTGCCCTGCGGCGGCGACCACGTGCGCGGTCATTGCCGGGCGGTTCGAGGCCAGCGCCCACACGTGCAGGTCGTGCACGTCGCCCACCCCGGGCTGGGCGCGCATGGCCGCGTCCACCTCGGCCAGCACGATGCCCTTGGGCACGCCTTCAAGCAGCACGTTGACCGCCTCGCGCAGCAGCACCCAGGTGCGCGGCAGCACCCACAGGCCGATCAACACCGCGAGGATGGGATCGACCAGGGTCCAGCCGGTGACGCGGATGACCAGCGCGGCGACGATCACCGCCAGCGAGCCGAGCATGTCGCTCCACACTTCCAGATAAGCACCCTTGATGTTGAGGCTCTCGCCGCTGCCGGCGCTGAGCAGGCGCATCGCCACCAGGTTCACCAGCAGGCCGAAACCGGCCACCCACAACATGCCGCTGGCGGCAACGGCTTGCGGCGCGCGGAAGCGCCCGGCCGCTTCCCACAGGATGTACAGCCCCACCGCGAACAGCAGCAGGCCGTTGACGCAGGCGCCCAGCGCCTCCAGCCGTGCGTAGCCATAGCTGCGGCGGGCATCGGGCGGGCGCCGCGCCAGCCGCACTGCGGTCAGCGCGATCACCAGCGCGACGGTGTCGGTGGCCATGTGCGCGGCATCGGACAGCAGCGCCAGGCTGTTGCTCCAGAACGCGCCGATCACCTCCACCACCAGATAGGTGGCGGTCAGCGCCAGCGCCCACCACAGCGGCTTTTCGTGGCGGATTTCGGCAGGCACGTGGGAGTGGTCGTGGCTCATCGGCAGGCTCCGGGAAACGCCGCCAGCTTAGTCATGCGGTGGGCGCGGAGACTATTACATCGCCCGACGCCGGCTCACTCCAGCTCGCGCAGCCGTGCCTGCAAACTCGCGCGCGACAATTCGCCCATGTGCACGCCGCGCAGACGCCCATCGCTGCCGAAGAACAACGTGGTCGGCAATGCGCGCGCACCGGTGCGCTGCATCAGCAGCGAGCCGCCATCCAGCAGCACGTTGTCCGCCTGCAGCCGCGTTTCGGCGAGGTAGGCGGTGACCTCGGCCACGTCCTCGCCCTGGTTGGCGAACACGAAGCCGATACCGGGATGTTCGCGCTGCGCCTGCACCAGGGCCGGCATCTCGCGCCGGCACGGGCCGCACCAACTGGCCCAGAGGTTCAGCACCAGCGGTTTGCCGGCATGCGCGGACAATGACGCGGCATTGCCGTGCACGTCGGCCAGCGCCACGTCCGTCGGCAGCTCGATGTTCGAGCGCTGCAGCGCGAACACCACCATCGCCGTCATCAACCACAACGCACCACTGGCGAACAAGCCCAGCATTACCGGCTTGCGCGGCAACTGCCGGCGCGTCGCCCACAACGCATGCGCCAGCGCGACCGCCACGCCGGCCCAGGGCAGGTAGCCGCCATCGCCGAGGCGGATGATGGCCAGCGGCTCGGCAAGGTAATCCGCGGCATGCAGCAGCACATGCGCGACGCGCGCGCCCAGCACACCCAGCAGCACCGCATCCAGCACCACCGTGCCGGCACGCCCGCGCAGGCCGCTGGCGGCGGGCACCAGCGCACGCGCGAACGCCCAGCCGGCCACGGTGGCGAGCGCTGCAATCAGCGCCATCAACGGAAACGGCCCGGCACTGATCACCGGCATGCCTCCATCGACGACGCCACTGGCGACAACTTCATTGTTCCCACTCCATCACGCCGCATCGGCAGCGCTGATGATGTCCGCGCCCGTCGCAACTGTCACCCTTGCCGCAGCACGCGGGCCGCAGCGTCCGGCTACCATCGTGATCACCCCGATTGCCCGAACAGGACGTGCTGCAGCGGCTGGGGCTTGCGCGCATCGTCGTCGGCCATACCTCGATGCCGCACGTGAGCAGCTTCCACGGCGGCCGCATCATCGCCATCGACAGCAGCATCAAGAACGGCGAGAACGGCGAATTGCTGTTCATCGAGAACGGCACGCTCAGCCGTGGCCTGCTCGATGGCAGCCGGCTGCCGCTGGCCGAAGGACAGCCCGGCTTGCAGGACTGAGGGCCAAGCCGCGGCAAGCAGGTACAACACCCCGCTCGGAAATCCCTGCGCACTGGATCTGCACCGCCAGGCGCACCCGCTGCGACTTACCCGGTCTGCGCAATGACGGCAGGCAGGCCGCCAGCCATTGCGCGACCGAGCTGCCGACAAGCCATCGCCCAGCGCAGCGACCGCCATTGGCGGCTCATTGGGCGCGACTTGATCTATGTCATTGGTGAAGGAAGCGGCCGGCACGAACATGGCTACATGAGAATACTTCTTGTTCGCCGAATGACCACATCCCGTCTCGGCCTCCAGGCTTCCGCCTTGCTGCTTGCGCTGCTGCTGGCCGGTTGCGGCGCTCCGCAGGCACCGGCGACAACCAGCGCCAATCTGCCCGCCCCGCCGCAAACAGCGGATGCCCCCTTGCATCTTGCCGGCCCCGGCGCGGTGGTCAGCTTCCCGCTGATGCGCATGGCCGAGGTCGGCGTGACCATGGATGGGCACATCCATCCGGCCGAGTTCCGGCTGTGGCAGAGCGCCGACCAGTTGCGGGTGATGCTGGCCCGCAACGAGGTGGATTACAGCGCCACCCCGGCCAATCTGCCGGCGCTGATGGCCAACCGCGGCGAGCCGGTGCGCCTGCTCAACGTCTCGGTCTGGGGCCTGCTGTGGCTGGTCAGCCGCGACCCCCAGGTGCAGGGTTTTGCCGACCTGCGCGGGCGCACCCTGCTGACCCCGTTCCGCCGCGACATGGGCGCCATCGCCCTGCACGAGCTCTACGCCGCGCAGGGGCTGGAGCCGGGCCGCGAGTTGCAACTGCGCCAGGCCCGCGACGCGCTGGACGCGGTCGCGCTGATGCTCGCCGGCCAGGCCGACCACGCGGTGCTGCCCGAGCCGACCGCCTCGCTGCTGTTGCAGCGCAACCGCAATGAGGGCTCTGCACCGCTGTACCGGGTGCAGAGCCTGGAAGCGGCCTGGGCGCTCCAGTTCCCGCAGCAGCCGGAGTTGCCGCAGGCCGGGGTCATGGCCACCGCACCCCGCGCCACCGACGTCGCGCTGAACCAAGCCATCGTCAGCGCATATGCTGACGCCTCGCGCTGGTGCAAGGACGACCCCGCCGCCTGCGCGGCGCTGGCGCAACGCCACTTGCCGCACATGCCGCTGCCGGCGCTGGAAGAGTCGATCCGGGTCACCCGCCTCGACGGCCTGCCCACCGCGCAGGTGCGGCCGCAACTGGAAGCGCTGTACCGGCTGATCCTCGCCAGCCAGCCCGAAGCAGTGGGTGGTCGCCTGCCGGACCCCGCGTTCTACGGCCCATGAACCGGCACTCTCCTTCCCCGCGCGAACTGGTGCTGTGGTCGGCGCTGGGCGTGTTCGCACTCGGCCTGGCCTGGCAACTGGTCGCCCTGCGCCTGGGACCGTTGCTGATGGCCACGCCACTGCAAACCCTGCATGCGCTGCTGACGCTGGTCGGCAGCGCCGCCTTCCTGCACCACGCCGCGGCCAGCCTGCTGCGGGTGGTCTGCGGCGTGGGCCTGGGCATTGCGCTCGGCCTGGTCCTGGGCCTGCTCGCCGGCCGCTACCCACGCCTGCGCGCCGTGCTCGAACCGCTGCGCTGGCTGCTGATGTCGGTGCCGGGGGTGATCGTGGTGGTGCTGGCGATGCTGTGGTTCGGCATGGGCACGACGATGGTGGTGTTCATCGCCGTGGTGCTGCTGGCGCCGGGCATGTACGTGAACACGCTGAAGGGCCTGCTGCTGGTCGATCCGGCCCTGCTGGAAATGGCGCGGGTGTATCGCTTCGGCGCGTGGCGGCGGCTGCGCCATGTGGTGCTGCCGGCATTGGCGCCACCGCTGTGCGCGGCGCTGCTGGTGGCCACCTGCGGCGGCGTGCGGCTGGTGGTGATGGCCGAAGTGCTCGGGGCAATGGACGGCGCCGGTTTCGCCCTCGCCAATGCCCGCAGCACTTTCGACAGCGGCGAGCTGTACGCCTGGGTGGTACTGGTGCTCGGGCTGGTGGCGCTGCTGGAACTGGGCCTGCTGCGGCCGCTGCAACGCCGGCTCACCCGTTGGCAGGAAGACGCGCCGGCCACGCAACGGGAGCCCGCCGATGCTTGAATTCGACCAGGTGGTGCTCGAACGCGGCGGCCAACGGGTACTGGACGGCGTGGAACTGCGCATCGCGCCGGGCGAGCGGGTGGGCCTGGTCGGCCCCAGCGGCAGCGGCAAGAGCAGCCTGCTGAAGCTGGCCGCCGGGCTGCTGGCACCGGCATCGGGCCGGGTCGGCAACCGCTTCGCCCGCACCAGCATGGCCTTCCAGGAACCGCGCCTGCTGCCGTGGCGCAGCGTGCTCGACAACCTGTGCATCCCGCTGCATGCGGCCGGCCACGACAACGCAAACGCGCAGCGTATTGCCGGCCAATGGCTGCAACGCATGGGCCTGGCCGAACGCACCAACGCCTGGCCACGGCAACTTTCCGGTGGCATGGCGCAGCGGGTCGCGCTGGCGCGCGCGTTCGCCACCGCGCCGGGCCTGCTGTTGCTGGACGAACCCTTCGCCGCGCTCGACCCGGCCCTGCGCCGCGAACTGGGCGCGCTGTGCGATGCCGAACTGGCGCGCACCGGTGCCGCCCTGCTGTGCGTCAGCCACCACCCGCAGGAACTGGCCGAACGGGTGGACCGCTGCCTGCGGCTGGAACACGGCCGGCTGCTGCCCTGCGCACTGCCGTGCCCCGCCGCCCCCGACACCCACGCCGAAACCGAAACCGCCGTCGTTCCTCTTTTCCCCCAGCCAGCCGCGATGCGGCAAGCGAGCACGCCATGAGCCACTACGCCCTGTTGCACATCCTGCATCTGTTTGCCGCCTTCATCTTCGTCGGCACCGTGTTCTTCGAGGTGCTGATCCTGGAGAACGTGCGCAAGCGCGTGCCGCGCAACGTGATGCACCAGATCGAGGTCGGCATCGGCGCCCGCGCACGACAATTGATGCCGTGGGTGCTGGCGGTGCTGTACGGCAGCGGGCTGGGCATGGCCTGGCGCTACCGCAGCCTGCTGGCGCACCCGCTGCAGGACAGCTTCGCGCTGATGCTGACGCTGAAGATCGTGCTCGCGCTGAGCGTGTTCGGCCACTTCCTCTACGCCATGCGCCTGCGCGGCAAGGGCCGACTGGCCTCGACCGCATTCAAGCGCATCCACCTGAGCGTGTTCGGCCACATGGTCGGCATCGTCCTGCTGGCCAAGCTGATGTTCCACCTCGGCTGGTAACCCTTTTTCTCCCGCTCCAACAGGCTCCACCATGATCTCCCCCACCTCCCCGCTTCCCCTGGCGGCCATCGCCGCCGCGCTGGCCTGCGCCCCCGCCCTTGCCGCCGCCGAAACCGCCGCCGCTGCCGTTGAGCTGGACCGCATCACCGTACTCGGCCGCAGCCACGGCACTCCGCTGGCGCCGAGCGTGGCCGACGAGCGCGCACGGCTGCAGCGCGTGCCCGGCGGCACCAACCTGGTCGACCTGCGCAAGGCCGGTCGCCAGGCGACGCTGCGCGATGCGCTGGACTACCAGCCGGGCATCGTCCTGCAGGAATTCTTCGGCGGCATCGACCAGCCGCGCCTGAACATCCGCGGCTCGGGCATCCAGAGCAATCCGGTCAACCGCGGCGTGTTGCTGCTGCAGGACGGCATCCCGCTCAACGAGGCCGACGGCTCGTTCGTGATCGGCCTGCTGGAACAGCGCAACGCCGCCTTCATCAGCGCCCGCCGTGGTGCCAACGCGCTCAGCCCCGGCGCCACCACGCTCGGTGGCGAGGTCGATTTCTTCAGCCTCAACGGTGCCGACGAACGCGGCCGGCTGCGGCTGGAAGGCGGCAGCGACGGCCGCCTCGGCGGGCAGTTGGCCTGGGGCGGCAGCAACGAGCGCGGCGACTGGTGGCTCGGCAGCAGCCACGACGAATACGACGGCTACCGCCACCATGCCGACGGCAAGCGCGACGCCGTCCATTTCAATACCGGCTGGCGTGCCGGTGACACCTTCAGCAACCGCACCTGGGTGTCGTGGACCGACCTGTTCTTCCACATCCCCAACGTGGTGCCCAAGGAGCGCATCCACAGCGACCCGCGCGGAGTGATGGGCGATGGCGACACGCCGCAGGACAAGCTGGCCAACGTCTACCTGCGCGATCCGCTGCGCGATACCCGCCAGCAGCGCATCGCCAATGCCTCCGAATGGGGTGCCGATGAGTCGCGGCACACGCTGGGCCTGTGGTGGCAAAACACCGAGGACCTGTTCAAGAACCCGGTCGTGCACAACGTCAGCGACTCGGACACCTGGGGCACGCAGTACCAGTGGCGCGGCACGCAGGGCGCCTGGGACTACCGGCTCGGCGCCTCGTATACCGCCGGCAATACCGCTCGCGACTTCTACGCCAACAACCCGGCCAACGGCACCCGCCTGCAACGCTTCGGCCATTACGACCTTGATACCTCCAGTCTGGACGTGGTGGCCGCGTTGGGCTGGCAAGCCAGTGACGGTCTGCGCCTGCTGGCCGAGAGCAAGTGGAGCCGGGCCGAACGCAACGCCACCGACCTCACCAACGGCGGCGGCCTGGACCAGCGCTACAGCCACGCCAGCCCGCGCGTCGGCGCGATCTGGCAGCCGCGCGACGGCCTGCGCCTGTTCGCCAACCTCAGCCGCAGCAACGAGGTGCCGACCTGGTGGGAAATCGCCGCCGCCGAGGCCCCGGCGAACAACCCCGCCGCCGCCCAATCCAGCCTGCTGCGGCTGCGGGTGCAGACCGCCGACACCATCGAACTCGGTGCCAACGGCCGCATCGGCGGCGACGACGACGGCATGAACTGGTCGCTGGTCGCCTACCGCAGCAAGGTCGACGACGAACTGATGTCGATGGTGGACGACAGCGGCAACCGCACCGGCACCTGCAACTACGCCGCCGGCACCACCCACCAGGGCGTGGAAGCGGGGCTGGACGGCCGCCTGCCGCTGGCCGATGCCGGCACGCTGGACTACCGGCTGGCCTGGACCTGGAGCGATTTCACTTTCGATGGCGGCCAGTTCGCCGGCAACCGCATCGCCGGCGTACCCGAGCACATGCTCAGCGCCGAACTGCTGTGGAGCGCCAGCGGCTGGCGGCTGGGCCCGAACCTGCGTTGGCTGCCGCGCGATACCCCGACCGATCACGCCAACACCCGCAACATCTACCAGGACAGCTACGCGCTGCTCGGCTTCCGCGTGGACTACACCGCCGCCGATGGCCGCTGGTCGGTATTCGTGCACGCCGACAACCTCACCGACCGCCGCTACGCCAGCAGCTACGTGATCCGCAACGTGGGCACGCTGGCGCAGCCGGGGTTCCTGCAGGGCGTGGGCCGCAACGGCACGGTCGGCTTCACCTGGCGGTTCTGAGCAGGCTCTTGCCTCTCCCTGGCTGCCTCTCGATCACATCATGTCGAGCACGCTTTTCCCCCTTCCTTTCGCACGTAGTGCGAAGGGGAGGGTTGGGAAGGGGTATTTTTGATCTGCGTGAAAGCCCGAAGCACCCCTTCCCAACTCTCCCCTTGGCCTGCGGCCAAAGGGAGGGGCGCGATCAACTTCACACTCCCCGACACCCCGGAGAACACCATGAAAACCCGCCTGTCCCTGTTGCTTGCGGTCCTGACCGCAACCGCACTCGTACCCGCCGCCGCACACGAACTACCGGCGACTCCTTCGCCAAGCCCACGCCTGGCCGACCTCGCATCACCGACTGGCGGCGCCAGCGAACGCAAGGTCACGCCCATCGGCCAGTACGGCGCCACCCGAGTGATGCAACTGCAGCTCAAGGCCGGCACCGCGATGCCCGCGCATTCGGCGCCGGAACGGATGCTGGTGGTTGTGCTTGCCGGCCGCGGCAGCTTCGGCTTCGGCACCGAACAGGTGGCGCTGCACGAGCGCCAGGTGCTGCACATGGCGCCGGGCGAAGAGCATTCGGTCAAGGCCGAAACCGACCTCGACCTGCTGCTGGTACGCATCGACGAGGCGGCATCGGACTGAGGCCACGCCGGGCATCCACTCCGCCCGGCAACGCCCTGCTCACGCCTGCGGTCGCGCCTCCACCTTCGGCTCGGTCATCTCGCGCCCGGCCTGTGCATGGCCGGCCATTTCCGCACCGGCATCCGGCGCCAGCCGGCGCATCTCCAGCACCGACAGCGCCGAGATCACGCCGACGCCGAGGAAGGCGAAGGTGAAGTTGAGCGGGTCGCCATCGGGACGGCCGCTGAGCGCGGTGGACAGGCTCAGCGCATAGCCGCCCAGGGTCACGCCCAAGGCCAGCGCCACCTGCTGGGCCATCGCGGTCAGGCTGCTGGCCTGGCTCATCGAAGCCTGGTCGATGTCGGCATAGGCGATCGCGTTGATGCTGGTGAACTGCAGCGAACGCAGGCAACCGCTGGCGAGCAGCACGCCGACCATCAGCCAGTACGGCGTATCGGCGCGGAACAGCCCGAACAGGCACATCGCCAGCGCCGCCACCAGCCCGTTCCAGACCAGCACCGGGCGGAAGCCGGTGGCGTGCAGGATCCGCGGCGCCAGCGTCTTCATCAGCATCGCCCCGGCGGTGGAGGTGAAGGTGATCAGGCCCGAGTGCAGCGGGTTGAAGCCGAAACCCAACTGCAACATCAACGGCAACAGGAACGGTGTCGCACCGATACCCATCCGGAACAGCGAACCGCCCAGCACCCCGGCGCGGTAGGTGGGGATGCGGAACAGGTCCAGCCGCAGCAGCGGGTGCGGATGATGGCGCGCATGCCGCAGGTACAACGCCAGCAGCAACACGCCGACGATCACGCAGCCTGCCACCACCGGTGCCGGCACCAGGTCGTGCCCGAGCGCCGACAAGCCGAACAGCGCCAGCGCCAGGCCACCGGCCGACAACAGGAAGCCGCGCGAATCCAGCGGCCCCACCACCTGCCGCAGCTCCGGCACGTGCCGCCACGCCAGCCACATGCCCAGCGCGCCCATCGGCAGGTTGATCAGGAAGATCAGCCGCCAGTGCGCGTAAGTGGTGATCGCCCCGCCCAGCACCGGCCCCAGCATCGGCCCGAGCATCGCCGGCACGGTCAGCCAGCTCAGCGCGCGCACCAGCTCGGCCTTCTCGATGGTGCGCAACAGCACCAGCCGCCCCACCGGCACCATCATCGCCCCGCCCATGCCCTGCACGAAGCGCCCGGCCACCAGTTGCCCCAACCCGTTGCTGGCCGCGCAACCCAGCGAACCGAGCAGGAACACCGCGATGGCGGCGACGAAGATGCGCCGCGCCCCGAACCGGTCCGCCACCCAGCCGCTGACCGGGATGAACACCGCCAGCGCCAGCATGTAGGTGGTCAAGGCCAGCTTCAGCGCGACCGGCTCGGTACCCAGGTCGACGGCGATCTGCGGCAGCGAGGTGGAGATCGCCGTGGAATCCATGTTCTCGATGAACAGGGCGGTGGCGACGATCAGCGGTAGCAGGCGTTGTGGTTTCACGCAGGAGGTTGTTGCTCGGTAACCACCGCATCGTCGCCGCTGCGGCCTGAACGCGGTGTCGCGATACCCGGCGACCGTTCCAGCACGCGGTAGTACGGCAGCAGCGCCAACGCCCGTGCCACCACGAACAGTACGAACGCCGCCCACAGCCCGTGGTTGCCCCACGCCGCCGAGGCCGGCCACGCGCACAGCGCGAACACCGCCAGCGACGCCACTCCGGCATTGCGCATTTCCCGCGTGCGGGTGGCGCCGATGAACACCCCGTCGAGCTGGAACGCGGCCACCGACAGCAGCACGTACAGCGCCACCCACGGCAGGTGCGCCCGCGCCAGCGCCGCCACCTCCTGCAACGAGGTCAACAAACCCACCAACGCGCCGCCGCCCAACCACAACCCGGCCGCCAGCAGCACCGCCGTGGCCAGCGCCAGTTCGCTGGACAAGCGCACCGCACGGCGGAAGCGCGCCCGATCGTTCGCCCCCACCGCCGCGCCGACCAGCGCCTCGGCGACGAAGGCAAAGCCATCGAGGAAGAACGCACTGAACGACACCAGTTGCAGCAGCAGGTGGTTGGCCGCCAGCGTCGCATCGCCCAGCGCCGTGCCCTGCCGCGCGAACAGGCCGAAGCCGGCCAGCAGGCACAACGTGCGCAGCATGATGTCGCCATTGGCCGCCAGCGTGCGCCGCAAGCGCGCGCGGTCGCCGATGCGCGCCCACGGCAGGAACGGTTCGGCATCGTGGTGGCGGCTGCGCAGCATCCGCCACACCACCACCGCGGCGACCACGCAGGTGCTCCATTCGGCGATCGCCGTGCCCATGCCGATGCCGTGCGCGCCCAGCCCGAGCACGCCGGCAAAATACACGTCCAGCCCCGCGTTGAGCCCGTTGAGCAGCAGTTGCACCGCCAGCAGCGTGCGGCTGCGGCCCAACCCGATCAGCACCCCGCACAAGGCATACAGCGCCAGCGCCGCCGGCGCGCCCCACACCCGCGCGCGGAAATAGGCCGTACCGGTCGCGGCCACCGTATCGCCGGCATCCATCAGCGCGAAGTAGCCGGCCACCAATGGCCATTGCAGCACCCACACGCCCACGCCCAGCAGCGCGCCCAGCAGCAACGGCCGCAGCAGCGCCGCGCGCACCTCCGCCTCGTCCCCCGCCCCGGCCGCCTGCGCCACGAACCCGGTGGTGGCCATGCGCAGGAAACCGAAACTCCAGTAGACGAAATTGAACAGCAACGCCCCCAGCGCCAGCGCGCCCAGATCCACCGTGCTGCCGAAATGGCCGATCACCGCCGTGTCCACCAGCCCCAGCAGCGGCACCGAAGCATTGGCGAGGATGATCGGCCACGCCTTGCGGGCGATGGCGGCGCGGGTGAGGGGCGGCGATGCGGGGTTGGCGGTCATCGCGGCATGATGCCGGAGGTTGTGGGCAACCGGCATTCGTGATTCCGGCCAGGGCATCACCTTCCCGTTCGTCGCCCCAGCGCCCTGCACCTACAATGACCGGCTCGCAGGCGACCTGCCCCACTCCCTGACGGATGCGCGCGTGACCCAGAAACAGCCCGAACACACCCCCTGATGAAGCATTAGCGGTCTGTAAACACTAGGGTCTTAGGAAGCTGAGCGATTAAATGGGCTGCTCGCGAAGCAGTTTTAGCAGGAGTTGGTAGAGATTATCGCGGCGATGATTGAAGCGGAACTCGGTTTCCTTGAGGTGCAGGTAGAACATATG
>JBASBF010000034.1:0-8550 GCA_049650985.1 Stenotrophomonas sp.
GCTTGGCGCCGCCGGCATGGCCCACGCCGCCGGCAACTGCACCATTTCGCTGAAGGGCGATGACGCCATGAAGTTCGACCTGCGCGAAGCCACCGTGTCGGCCGGTTGCGCCACCATCACCGTCGAGCTGACCCACACCGGCAAGCTGCCGATGGCGGCGATGGGCCACAACGTGGTCATCACCACCACCGCCGACATGGCCGCCACCGCCCGTGACGGCATCAAGGCCGGCGCCGCCAATGCCTACGTCGCCAAGGACGACGCCCGCGTGATTGCCCACACCGCACTAATCGGTGGCGGCGCCACCACCCGCGTCAGCTTCCCCGGCAAAAAGCTCACCGCCGGCAGCGACTACAGCTTCTTCTGCAGCTTCCCCGGCCACTCCGCGCTGATGAAGGGCAAGCTGGTCGTCACCCGCTGACCCAACCACCGCGCGCCGCCACAACCGCGCGGCGCGCGCTCTCACTTCTTCGGGAATACCACAATGGAATACGTCATCCGTCTCGGCGACACCCCGGTCGATCTGGCCGCCATCGAACAGCAATTGCTGGAGATCGACCCAGCCGCCCTGATCGACCACGACCCGGCCACCGCCACCCTGCGCTGTTCCACCTGCGCACTGGAAGTGGAATTGCTGCCGGCCCTGGCCCGCGCCGGCCACCGCGTCGGCCCCGAAGCCATCGAACTGCAACCCTCGGTGTGCTGCGGCGGCTGCAGCGGCTGAGCGCACGTGGGGTTTGCCCCGACGCTTTGAACTTCAATGGCTGCTGCGCGTCGGGGACGTAGCCACGACCTACTGGGCGCGCAGCACCTCGCCACGGCGGCGCTCGTATTCGAGGTCGCCGATCCGGCCGCTTTGCCGCAGACCGGCCAGCTCGCGCAGTTGTGCCTGCACTTCCGGCGCCTGCGGCGATTGCCGCTGCAGGCGCTCGGCCGCCGAGTGCAGCTCCGGTGGACGCCGCATCGCGCGCAGCACGGCGACGACCAACCCGCCGATCACCAACGCAAATAGCGTCACCCCGACGATCCACACCACCCACTGCCAGGGCTGCATGCCGGGCGCGTCCATCTCAGGCTTCCTTCAACCAGCGCGCGATCTGCAGCGCGTAGTAGGTCAGCACGCCATCGGCACCGGCGCGCTTGAAGCCGATCATCGTCTCCATCACGCACTTGCGCTCGTCCAGCCAGCCATTGGCGGCGGCGGCCTTGAGCATCGCGTACTCGCCACTGACGTGGTAGGCGAAGGTCGGCACGCCGAACTCCTGCTTCACCCGCCACACCACGTCCAGATACGGCATGCCCGGCTTGACCATCACCATGTCCGCGCCTTCCTCCAGGTCCAGCGCGATCTCGCGCAGCGCCTCGTCGCCGTTGGCCGGGTCCATCTGGTAGGTCTTCTTGTCGGCCTTGCCGAGGTTGCCGGCGCTGCCCACCGCGTCGCGGAACGGGCCGTAGAACGCCGAGGCGTACTTGGCCGAATAGGCCATGATGCGGGCATGGATGTGGCCGGCTTCGTCCAGCGCGTCGCGGATGGCGCCGATGCGGCCATCCATCATGTCCGACGGCGAGATGATGTCGGCACCAGCCTCGGCGTGTGACAGCGATTGCTTGACCAGCGCCTCGACGGTGACGTCGTTGAGCACGTAACCGTGCTCGTCGATGATGCCGTCCTGGCCGTGGGTGGTGTACGGGTCCAGCGCCACGTCGGTCATCACCCCCAGCTCGGGGAAGCGCTGCTTGAGCGCGCGCACCGCGCGTTGCGTCAGGCCATCGGGGTTCCATGCCTCGGCCGCATCCAGCGACTTGCGCGAGCCATCGAGCACCGGGAACAGGTCGATCACCGGCACGCCCAGTTGCAGCGCCTGCTCGGCTTCGCGCAGCAGTTCATCGATCGACAAGCGCTCCACCCCCGGCATCGACGCCACCGGCGCGCGGCCGGGCAACTCGTGCACGAACACCGGCCAGATCAGGTCGTTGGCGGTGAAGACGTGCTCGCGCATCAGCCGCCGCGAAAATTCGTCGCGGCGCATGCGGCGGGGGCGGTAACGGGGGTGGAACATGGGGCTACTCCGGTTGCGTGGACGGGAGCCGCGATGCGTGGCTCCGGGCAGCCGGAAGCTGCGTCCGGCCAGCCGCTGATTCTACCCCCGCCCCGGCAGGCTTCAGATGATGCCGCCGCCCAGGCTCAAGCGGATCACCCCGACCACGATGACGATGCCGTTCAGCAGCAACCCGGTCCTGGCGCGGCCATGTTTGCCGGCATGGGTGAACAGCAGGCCGATGGCGGCAATGATCGCCCCCACCGTCGCGAACGGAACCAGGAACCAGTTGCCCCAACCCAGCAGCGGAATGAACGCCAGCAGCATCCACAGCAGCGCCGCAATGCCCCATATCAGGCTGATCAGGCCCATCTCGTTCTCCGTCGGTCGAGGCGCGTACCATTGCCGGAAGCCGTGGTTCGCAGGTGATTCAGTCAGGGCTGCCGATGATTCACCGACCACCGTCGCCGGGGAGTGAAACCATGAAGTTCCCGTTCGTCATCGCACTGGGTATCGCCCTGGCCGCCAGCGGTTGCGCCAGCACTTCCCGGGTCATGCTGGGGCAGGCGCGCGCACCGGTGGACCCGGCCAGCGTGCAGGTCTATTCCACGCCGCCGCCCGGTTCGATGGAAATCGCCCAGCTCGAATCCTCCAGCGCGGTCGGTTTCGGCACCCAGGGCCAGACCGACGCGGCCATCGCCCGGCTCAAGCGCGAGGCTGCCGCACTGGGCGCCAACGGCGTGGTGCTGATGGGCGTGGGCGCCGGCGGCTCGCCGGTGGGCATGTCGGTAGGCGCCGGCAGCTTCGGCCGCCACGGTGGCGGCGGCCTGAGCATGGGCATCCCCACCCAGCAGAAGCGCGCGGCCGGCATTGCCATCTGGGTGCCGCCGGAAGCGCGGTAATGGCTATGGCCGGCCGTCAGACGTAGATGCGGGTATTGCCCGCCGGGGCGTCGTCGATGATCGCGTGCGGCAAAAAGCGTGCGCTGTCGCGGGTGATGCGGCTGTCGTCCTCGCGCACGCCGATGCCGCAGGCGCGGTCGCCCACCACCCAACTGCCGACCAGCGGGTAGTTGCCTGCAAACGCCGGCAACGGGTGGAACGCCTGCACGATGCACGGCCCGGCATAGGGTCCCTCGCTTTCCTGCCAGCGGCCATCAGGCATGTGCATGGCGACGTTGGCGCCCTCGCGCGAATGCAGCGGCTTGCGCACCCAGCCGGCCGGCAGCGCGCGACCATCGTCGAAATGCGCTTCGAGCAGGTTCGGATGGCCGCGGTGGCGCTGCCACAGCAGCGGCAGGATGCCCTTGTTGCTCAGCACCGCCTTCCACGCCGGCTCCAGCAACTGCACGCCGGAGGCCGGCAACGCGGCGCCGAAGTCCTCGCGCATCAGGTCTTCCAGCGGGTACAGCTTGAACAGGCTGCCGATCACGTTGTCATCCAGATCGGTGAAGCGGCCGTCGGCGGACAGGCCGAGGTCCTCGATGGCAATGGCCGCGCCGTGCAAACCGGCCTGTGCCGCGCAATCGCGCAGGTAGGCCACCGTGCCCTGGTCTTCTTCCGAATCGCGCACCGCGCTGAAATACAGCGGCGGCGGCAGGCTCGCGGCCAGCTCGGCGAAGCGTTCGACCAGCGTTTCGTGGAGGGAATTGAACTGGTCGGCCTGCGGCGGCAGCGCGCCACGGTTGCGCTGGTCTTCCAGCCACTGCCATTGGAAGAACGCGGCCTCGTACAGCGAGGTCGGGGTGTCGTAGTTCAGTTCGTACAGCTTGGCCGGGCCATTGCCGTCATAGGCGAAATCCAGCCGGCCGTAGAGGTGCGGGTCGCCACGGCGCCAGCTTTCGGCGATCCAGTCGCGGAACGACGCCGGAATCGCCAGCCGTTCCATCAGCTCCTCGCTGGCCACCACCTCGCCGACCAGGTTCAGCGCCATTGCATGCAACTCGGCGCTGGGGTCTTCCAGGTCGTTCTCGATCTGGCGCAGGGTGAAGGCGTAGTACGCGGTTTCGTCCCAGTACGGGGCACCGTCGATGGTATGGAAGCGGAAACCGCAGTCGGCGGCGCGAGCGCGCCAGTTGGAGCGCTCGGCAATGGCAACACGTTTCACTGCATCAACCGCCGACGCTGGTGCGGCCGCGGCTGCTGTTGCCAAAACCGCCACGGCGGGCGGTGACGGCGCGGTTCGGCTCGGCGTTCACCGGCGCCAGCCCGGCCTTGCCGGCACCGATGCGGCTGGCGGTGTTCATGCCGCCGCTGCCGCCCGGCGCCGCCGCCGGCTTGGCCCAGCCGTTGGCCTTGTCGCGGAACGCCGGCTGCGCGGCCGGTTGCGCGGCCGCCGCACCGGCGCGGCCACTCAGCATCTGCGACATGAAGAAGCCCATCATCATCGGCCCGACGAACGAGCCGCCGGCGCTGGTGCGCTGCGGCACGCACTGCTCGGCCGGGTATTCCTGCGCGCACTCCTCGCGGCTGGCGTACTGCGGTGCGACGTCGGCGGACTGCTGCTGCGCGGCGGCGAAGGCCTGGCGGCAACTGGACGGATCACCGGTGGCCTCGCCACAGGCTTCCACCGAGGTGTACAGCCCTTCCTGCACCTGCACCGTCGGCTCCTGCTGGCAGGCGGTGAACAGCAGTGGTGCGGTACTCATCAGCAGCAGCGCGGTGGTGCGGGAACGCTTCATCATCGAAAACCTCATCAAAGTCGTGGCCGAATGATGCCCGATATGGGCGCGGCAGGCACCCACGCCAGCACGGCCGACGGTTGCAACAGCAACCGGGTTGTTCATGCAGAATCGCTCCACTGCATTCCGCCCTCCCCCGCCATGCCCGAATACCGCTCCAAAACCTCCACCGCCGGCCGCAACATGGCCGGCGCCCGCGCCCTGTGGCGCGCCACCGGCATGGGCGATGACGACTTCCACAAGCCGATCATCGCCGTGGCCAATTCCTTCACCCAGTTCGTGCCCGGCCACGTGCACCTGAAGGACATGGGCCAGCTCGTCGCGCGCGAGATCGAAGCGGTGGGCGGCGTTGCCAAGGAGTTCAACACCATCGCGGTGGACGACGGCATCGCGATGGGCCACGACGGCATGCTGTACTCGCTGCCCAGCCGCGAAATCATCGCCGACTCGGTCGAATACATGGCCAACGCCCACTGCGCCGACGCGCTGGTGTGCATTTCCAATTGCGACAAGATCACCCCCGGCATGCTGATGGCCTCGCTGCGGCTGAACATCCCGGTGGTGTTCGTCTCCGGCGGGCCGATGGAAGCGGGCAAGACCCGGCTGGCCGAGCACAAGCTGGACCTGGTGGACGCAATGGTGATGGCGGCCGACCCGCAGGTCAGCGATGAACAGGTGGCGGCCGTCGAACGCAGCGCCTGCCCCACCTGCGGCTCGTGCAGCGGCATGTTCACCGCCAACTCGATGAACTGCCTGACCGAGGCGCTGGGCCTGTCGTTGCCCGGCAACGGCACCACGCTGGCCACCCATGCCGACCGCGAAGCCCTGTTCAAGCGCGCCGGGCGGTTGATCGTCGAGCTGTGCCACCGCTGGTACGGCGGCGAGGACGCCAGCGCCCTGCCGCGCGGCATCGCCACCTTCGAGGCGTTCGAGAACGCGATGACGCTCGACATCGCGATGGGCGGTTCCACCAACACCATCCTGCACCTGCTCGCCGCCGCGCAGGAAGCCGAGGTCGCCTTCGACCTGCACGACATCGACCGCCTGTCACGGCGCGTGCCACAGCTATGCAAGGTGGCGCCGAACACACCCGAATACCACGTCGAGGACGTGCACCGCGCCGGCGGCATCATCGCCATCCTCGGCGAACTGGCGCGTGGCGGCCTGCTGCATGCCGATGTGCCGACCGTGCACAGCCGCACCCTGGGCGAGGCCATCGCACGCTGGGACGTGACGCAGACACAGGACGCGGCCGTCCACCAGTTCTACAAGGCCGGCCCGGCCGGCATCCCGACCCAGGTGGCCTTCAGCCAGAGCACGCGCTGGCCGTCGCTGGACCTGGACCGCGACGAAGGCTGCATCCGCGACGTGGCCCATGCCTATTCCAGCGAGGGCGGGCTGGCGGTGCTGTACGGCAACCTCGCCGCCGACGGCTGCGTGGTCAAGACCGCCGGCGTGGATGACTCCATCCTCGTGTTCGAAGGCAACGCCCGCGTCTACGAAAGCCAGGACGCGGCGGTGAAGGGCATCCTCGGCGACGAAGTGAAGGCCGGCGACGTGGTCGTCATCCGCTACGAAGGCCCCAAGGGCGGCCCCGGCATGCAGGAAATGCTGTACCCGACCTCGTACCTGAAATCGAAAGGGCTGGGCAAGGCCTGCGCGCTGCTCACTGACGGCCGCTTCTCCGGTGGCACCTCCGGCCTGAGCATCGGCCATTGCTCGCCGGAAGCCGCCGCCGGCGGCACCATCGGCCTGGTGCACGACGGCGACCACATTCGCATCGACATCCCGCAACGCGGCATCAACCTGCTGGTGGATGAAGCCGAACTCGCCCGCCGCCGCGACGAGCAGGCCGCACGCGGCTGGAAACCCGCGTTGCCTCGTCCGCGCAAGGTCAGCACCGCATTGAAGGCCTACGCCCTGCTGGCCACCAGCGCCGACAAGGGCGCGGTGCGCGACAAGGCGCTGCTGGAAGGTTGACAGTCTCCCGCGCTTGCGCCGGGGTTACCCGGCACAAGCGCGATGCCGGCGTGGCCGAAGGTCGAAGGTCGAAGGTATTCAGCGCCTCCACGGCGGTTCATTTCGACGGCAACTCCGCACCCGGCAATCGATCCAGCGGACTCAGCAACCCGCCGGCGCCACGCCCCAGCACATGCGTGTAAATCTGCGTGGTCGCCACATCCTTGTGGCCGAGCAGCTCCTGCACCGTGCGAATATCGTGCCCGGCCTCCAGCAGGTGCGTGGCAAAGGAATGCCGCAACGAATGGCACGTCGCCGGTTTGAGAATACCGGCGCGCTCACGTGCCAGTTTCACCGCCCGTTGCAAGGTTTCTTCCGCCAGATGATGCCGCCCGATCCTGCCACTGCGGGGATCAACGGAAGCCCGCTCGGACGGAAACAGATACTGCCACCCCGGCTCGCCATCGGCATTGGGATATTTGCGCATCAATGCATGCGGCAAGTAAACATGGCCGCGTCCCTGTGCCAGATCCGCCTCGTGCAGCAACAGTACCCGCCCGCACTGCCGCATCAAGCGCACGCGCAGTGTCTCCGGCAACGGCACCCGCCGGTCCTTGCCACCCTTACCATTGCGCACGCAGATTTCACGCCGCGCAAAATCCACATCCTTGATACGCAGCCGCAGACATTCCATCAAGCGCATGCCGGTGCCGTAGAGCAGGCGCGCCGTCAGCTCCGTCAACCCCTCGGGTATCGCCGACAACAAACGCGCCACCTCCACCTGCGACAACACCACCGGCAAGCGGCGCGGCCGCTTGGCCCGCACCACCTCCTCCATCCACGGCAATTCGATGCCCAACACCTCCCGGTAGAGGAACAACAGCGCCGACAACGCCTGATTCTGCGTCGCCGCCGCCACATTGGCCTCCGTCGCCAACCGCGAGAGAAACGCCTCGACCTCCTGCCCACCCAACTCACCGGGGTGGCACTTGCCGTTGGCAAGCACGAAGCGCCGTATCCAACCCACATAGGCTTGTTCCGTGCGGATGCTGTAATGCCGCAGGCGAATCTTGTCCCGCACCAAATCCAGCAACCGCGGCGTACCGCCCCGCGCAACACCGGCTGACTTGGGGGTGTAACTCATGGCACGGCGTCCTGTCGGCATAACACCAACAGGCTATGAGCCGAGCCCAAGCCCTGACAGCCATCCAAGCCATTGTTCCAAGGTAGGATTTCCCCGATTCCCAAAGCAGGGAAAAGCCACCATACTCGGCAAGACACCGCTGTTGGGCGGTCTACTAGGCGTTAGGCCGCACCCACATGCCCACATCACATCCATATCAAGAGGCGAAGCCGCTCAGCTATTTCGTAACGCATCTTGCCGAGTTGCCGGATTGGTCGTGGCTTTACATCGCCGCCGACGCATCGGAGATCTTGAGCGACACAATTTGCCATCCCACGGCGACCCCATCTTGTGACATGAGCGATGAGGAGATTGAAGCATTCGAAGCTTATGCGGAGTGCGCCGGTCTACGCTCGTTCTTTTGCCGAGACCAGTTACAGCAAATCGCCGATAATCTGACAGGACAGTGCTCTACTTTTACCCAGAAGCAATTGGTAACCGCCATCAACTTCTACTGGAGGCACGATGCATTCATTGACTTGTCCGCGCATGCGGCCTAACAATTCATTCAAGCCGAGCCCGCATCGTTACGGTATTGATCGGATAGTTGGCCTGGGCGGGCCGGCTTAATTCAGGCGTTAGGCGGCTCGGGGAGGTCGAGGCAATGAGTCAGAAGATCGACGATGTTCTTCAAATTCTCGCTGGCATTCGTAGTGGCTACCGCGATGAAATTTCCGAGCCACTTCGGA
>JBASBF010000035.1:0-2170 GCA_049650985.1 Stenotrophomonas sp.
GGCAGGCGCAGCCGGCGTGCGAGCTGGTGCTGGCCGAGCCGGCCGGCGCTGCCGATGCCGCGCGCTCGCTGGCCGCGCATGCACGGCAGGTGGAGTTCGTGCCGGACACGCTGTGCGACGGCCTGCGCGCGGCGCTGGGCGAGCCCAATTTCGCGCTGCTCGATGGCAATGCCAGCGTCATCACCGTGGATGATGCCGCCAGCGTGGCGGCAATGCGGCTGCTGTGGCAGGTGCTCAAGCAGGTGGTGGAGCCGTCGTCGGCGACGGTGCTGGCGGCCATCCTCGCGCAGCCGCAGCGGTTTGCCGGGCGCAACGTGGGCGTGATCCTGTCCGGCGGCAACGTCGACCTGGACACGCTGCCGTGGGCCGGCGCATGAGCCGCAGGCGTCCCCGCGGCATGCTCGGCTGGCTGTGGCGGTTGTTCGTGCTGCTGCTGTTGTGGCTGCTGGGCGTGGCGGCGTGGATCATCTGGGTGGGCGACCGCGACCAGGCCGCGCCGGCCGATGCGATCATCGTGCTGGGCGCGGCGGCCTACGACGCCAAGCCGTCACCGGTGTTCGAAGAGCGCATCCGCCACGGCCTGGACCTGTACCGGCAGGGCTATGCACCCAGGCTGATTTTCACCGGCGGCTTCGGCGGCGCCGGCGCGCGTTTTTCCGAATCGCAGGTGGCGCGCCGCTATGCGCTGAAGCAGGACATCCCCGCGCGGGACATCCTGATCGAAAGCCGCTCGCGCACCACTCGCCAGAATCTGGTCGAAGCCAAGCGGCTGATGGATGCGCACGGCATGCAGCGGGTGATCCTGGTCAGCGACCCGCTGCACATGGCGCGCGCGCTGCGGCTGGCCGACGAGCTGGGCATCGATGCGCTGGCCAGCTCCACCCCGAGTACGCGCTTCCGCAGCTTCCACACCAGTTGGCGTTTCCTGGCGCAGGAAATCTATTTCTTCCACCGCGATTTGTTCGTGCGTGGCGCTTGAAGCAGGAGTGAGAAAAGGCAGGTGCAAGGAGCAACGGCAGGAGCGATCTTCGCCTTCGCGGAGATGACGGCCTTGGCCTTGGCTTTCTCTCACTCATCACTCCTCTTCACTCGTTCCTGCTACTCCTGTTTCTTGCGCCGTATCGGGATCGCCGACAGCGGCACCGCGGCGATGTCGTGGCCGTGTTCGCGGATCGGAGCGCCCGGTTCCGGTGCCCAGGCGTGGGCGTAGATGACTTCCCAACTGCTCGGCAGCTTGCCGTCGGGCTGGCGCATGGCGTCGTAGGCGCGGCTCGCGGCGGCGAGGCGGCTGCGGCCGGTGAGGGTGCGGCGGCGTGCGTTCATCGCGTTGGTGGCGCCCAGCGCCTTCAGCTCGCGCATCAGCGCCGGCAGGTCGTCGTAGGTGAGGGTGAACAGGTCGCGGTCCAGCACCGGGTCGCGGAAGCCGGCCATCATCAGCGCATCGCCGAACTGGGCGATGGCGGCGAAGTGGCTGACGTGCGCGTGGTCGTCGGCCTCGGCGAAGGCTTCACGCAGTTCCATCAGCGTGTCCGGGCCGAAGGTGGAACACAGCAGCAGGCCGCCGGGCTTGAGCACGCGGCGGAACCCGGCGAACACCGCTGGCAGGTCTTCCACCCATTGCAGGCACAGGTTGCTGTAGATCAGGTCGACGCTGTTGTCGGCCAGCGGCAGTGCGCGCGCATCGGCGCACAGGCGCGAGAACGGCCGCCACCAGCCAGCCTGCTTCTTCGCCTCGGCCAGCATCGGCAGGGCGAGGTCGAGTGCGATCACCTGCGCCTTCGGCCAGCGCTTCTTCATCGCGGCGCTGGCATGCGCCGGGCCGCTGCCGACGTCGAGCACCACCTGCGGCTGCTTGTCGTCCAGGTAATCCAGCGATTCCAGCAGGCGCGTTGCCACTTCCCGTTGCAGTGCGGCGGCGGCGTGGTAGCTGGGGGCGGAGCGCGCGAATGCGCGGCGGACGTGCTTGGGATCGAACAGGGAGGGCATGGCGGTCTGGCAGCGTGGAGCGGGATTCAGGAGCAGTGGTCGAGGAAGGCGTGCAGCAGCCCGGCCACGTGGTCGGCATGGCCGAGGAAGGGAGCATGGCCGCCGCCGTCGATGGTGTGCGCGACGTGCAGGCCCGCCGGCGCCAGTGCGGCGGCGCTGTGCATGGCTGCGGGCGGCACCAGCC
>JBASBF010000036.1:0-171566 GCA_049650985.1 Stenotrophomonas sp.
GTGCGCCGCCGCCAGCGGTGGACGCCAAACCCGCCCTGCCCCCGGCGGCGGCCGCCATCCTCGCCCGCGCCAAGGCACGGGCCACGGGAAAGCCCTCCGCATGAATGCGAAAGCAGTGAACAAGACCACGCCGAAAAAACCGGCCGCGGCGAAGAAGCCGCCGGCGCCGCGCAGCAGCAAGCGCATGACCGGCGCCGAAGTGCGCGAGATGTTCACCCGCCTGCGCGAGCTCAACCCGCACCCGACCACCGAACTGGAATACGCCTCGCCGTTCGAGCTGCTGGTGGCGGTGACGCTGTCGGCGCAGGCCACCGACGTCGGCGTCAACAAGGCCACGCGCAAGCTGTTCCCGGTGGCCAACACCGCGCAGGCCATCCTCGCGCTCGGCGAGGAAGGGCTGAAGCGCTACATCTCCACCATCGGCCTGTACAACGCCAAGGCGAAGAACGTGATCGCCGCCTGCGCGATCCTGGTCGAGAAATACGGCGGCGAAGTGCCGGCCGACCGCGCCGCGCTGGAAGCCCTGCCCGGCGTCGGCCGCAAGACCGCCAACGTGGTGCTCAACACCGCCTTCGGCGAGCCGACGATGGCGGTGGACACGCACATCTTCCGCGTCGCCAACCGCACCGGGCTGGCGCCGGGCAAGGACGTGCGCGCGGTGGAGGATGGCTTGCTGAAGGTGATCCCGGCCGAGTTCATGCAGGACGCGCACCACTGGCTGATCCTGCACGGCCGCTACGTGTGCAAGGCACGCAAGCCGGATTGCCCGCAATGCGTGATCCGCGACCTGTGCCATTACAGGGACAAGACCATCGCCTGATGCGGCCGCATTGCCTGCCGCGGGCGCGGCTTCAACGCAATGGCGCCGATCCGCCGCTGCGGGCCGGCTGATCCTGCACGGCCGCTACGTGTGCAAGGCGCGCAAGCCGGATTGCCCGCAATGCGTGATCCGCGACCTGTGCCATTACCGGGACAAGACCATCTGAAGTGCGCGCAACGCGTAGGTCGGGGCTACGCCCCCGACATGCTCCCAGCCCGTCGCCTGCATCCTGATACGCCGGGGGCGTAGCCCCGGCCTACGCGTGGCTGCCGCACGCGCTCCACCGACAGGGCACATGCGGGGCAGGCCCGCATCCACAGGCCCGGGTTACTACAAGGAAAAACGGCGGGCCGAGGCCCGCCGTCGCGCGATTCCATCGAAGGGCGCGGGGCCTCAGAACTTCACGTCGCCCCAGATGCCCAGCTCCCTGGTCTCGGTCCGGACCGGGCTGGCGAGCGAGCCGGCCAGCGCGTCGGTGTCCTTGTACACCGCGGCCAGCTTGAAGTTCTTCAGCACCGGGAACTCGACGCCGACGTTCCAGTACTTGTCCTCGCGGAACGGGTTGAGCGTCTTGCTGGTATCGGTGTTGTCGTAGCGGGCGAACAGGCTGACGTCGCCGTTGGCCACCTGCGCCACGTTCACGCTGCTCCACAGCGACCAGCCGGTGGCCTTGTCGCTGACCGCCGGCACCGCGGCCTGCTGCACGTAGCCCAGGTTCCTGGCGGTGAAGTATTCGCCGCCCACGCGGAACGCCGGGCCGGCGTAGGCGACCATCACGTCGCCGCGGCTGTAGCGCTTCTCGGCCCCGTCGTTCTGCTTTTCCTGGCCCAGATGGCCGCTGTAGGCACCGATGGCGACACCGAATTCCGGCGTGATTTCCCAGGCCACGCGGCCTTCCACGTCCACGCCCTTGCTGCGGCCCGGGTTCTTGTAGCCGGCGCCGTTGACCACGGACACCGCGTAGTTGACGCCGCCGCCGAAGTCGCCGCTGGCGTGCACGCCCCAGTCGGCCGAGTTGGCGTACTTCAGGCGGTCGGTCAGGGTGTTCTCGACGTAGCGGTAGCCGTAGTACTTCTCGACGTAGCCGGTCCACGGCATGCCCGCCGCACCGATCTTCAGCACGAAGGCCGGGTCGAAGCTGCCCTGCACGTAGGCGTTCTTGACGAACAGTTCGGTGTTGCCGATCGCCGAGCTGTACTGGAAGTCGGTGGTCAGGTTGGCCGACCAGGTGTCGTTGAACTTGTGGTCCACGGTCAGGTAGAAGCGCTTGACGTCGAAGCCGGTGCCGGTGGCGTCGGTCTTCCGGCCGTTCTGCTTCTGGTCGACGCTGCTGACGTCGAAGAACATGCGGCCGCCGATCTTGTTGTCGTTGACCAGCTTGGCCAGCTTGTCGACGCCGGACTGCGCCTTCTGCGCGGTCTCGATCGCCTGCGCCTGGGTCACGTTCACTTCCGACTGCGCGTCGGACTGCGCCTGCAATGATTCGGACTGGCTCTGCAACTGCTGCACCTGCGCCTGCAACGCGGCGATCTGCGCCTGCAGCTGTTCCAGCTGCGCCGGGGTCACGGCAGGGTTGCTGGCGGCGAAGGCCGGGGCCACGGCCATGCCGAGGCTGGCGGCAACCGCGAGGGCGAGCGAATGGGGACGCATCTGGGTTCTCTCCAATGAAGGTATGGGCTTCAGGAAGGCACCGTTCCGCGGGTGGCCAGGCGGGTGTTCATGAAGGACCCGCCAATTCAATGACAGGAACATGACCAATGCGTGACATGACGAAATGAAATTGCCACATGCGCCGTCATCGAATCGTCATTTGAACGTCGCAAAGGATTCATCCTCGCGGCGTTCAATGGCGGCCGCTGGCCATCCGGCCACACCTGTCTTCTGGAGCAACACCGCAATGCGTTCCTTCAAACTCCGCCTGCTCACCGGCGCCGCCATCGCCTCGTTCGCCGTGGCCGCGCAGGCTGCCGACATCACCGGCGCGGGTGCTTCGTTCGTGTTCCCGGTGATGTCCAAGTGGTCGGCCGACTACGCCGGCGCCACCGGCAACCGGGTCAACTACCAGTCCATCGGCTCGGGTGGCGGTATCGCCCAGATCAAGGCCGGCACCGTCGATTTCGGTTCGTCCGATGCCCCGCTGAAGTCGGAAGACCTTGCCGCCTCGGGCCTGGCGCAGTTTCCCTCGGTGATCGGCGGCGTGGTGCCGGTGGCCAACGTGCCGGGCCTGCAGCCGGGCGCGCTGAAACTCGATGGCCCGACCCTGGCCAACATCTTCCTCGGCAGGATCGGCAAGTGGAACGACCCGGCCATCGTCGCGCTCAACGCCGGCCTGGCCCTGCCCGACCTGAAGATCACCGTGGTGCACCGCTCCGATGGCTCGGGCACCAGCTTCAACTACACCAACTACCTGTCCAAGGTCAGCGCCGAGTGGAAGGCACAGGTCGGCGAAGGCACCACCGTGCAGTGGCCGGTGGGCATCGGCGGCAAGGGCAACGAGGGCGTGGCCGCCTACGTCAAGCAGATCCGCGGCGGCGTCGGCTACGTCGAACTGGCTTATGCGTTGCAGAACAAGCTGGCGCATGCGCAGTTGAAGAACGCCGCCGGCCGCTTCGTGCAGCCCAGCGATGAAACCTTCGCCGCCGCTGCCGCCAGCGCCGACTGGGCCAACGCCCGCGACTTCAACCTGGTCATCACCAACGCACCGGGCGCCAATGCATGGCCGATCACCGCCACCAACTTCATCCTGCTGCGCAAGAAATCCAAGCCCGGCAGCCTGAAGAACACCACCGATTTCTTCCGCTGGATCTACGACAACGGCCGCAACCAGGCCAAGGAACTGGACTACGTGCCACTGCCACCGGCACTGGTGCAGCAGATCGAAACCTACTGGACCCGGCAGAACCTGAAGTAAGCAAGAGCAAGGAGGCACGAGTCCCTCTCCCTCGTCGCCTCGGGCGCGGATCAGGTGATCCGCGCCTTTTTTGTGGGCCGCCATTTCCGCCGAAACTGCCGCCGGACTGCGCCTTTTTTTCATCTGTAATCAGGCTGTAACAAAAACATCATTTCATGGCCGCACCCGCCGGCTACTCCGGCCCTTCTCCCGCAATGGAGTGACGCATGAAACTGCATACGACCGGCCTTGCCGCCCTTTCCCTGGCCATCGCGCTGGGCCTGTCGGCCTGCGGTGACAAGCCGGCCAGCCCTTCGGCCAATGCCGACACCACCGCCCCGGCAGCGGCCGGCGACAAGGTGAGCGCGGAAATCTCCGGCGCCGGCGCTTCCTTCATCTTCCCGCTGGTGTCGCGCTGGTCGGCCGACTACAACGCCGCCACCGGCGCCAAGGTCAACTACCAGTCCATCGGCTCGGGCGGCGGCATCGCCCAGATCAAGGCCGGCACCGTCGATTTCGGTTCCTCGGACAAGCCGCTTTCCACCGAGGAACTGGCCCAGGCCGGCCTCGGCCAGTTCCCCTCGGCCATTGGCGGCGTGGTGCCGGTGGTGAACCTGGAAGGCATCCAGCCCGGGCAACTGCGCCTGAGCGGCGCACTGCTGGCCGACATCTACCTCGGCAAGATCGGCAAGTGGAACGATGCGGCCATCGCCGCGCTCAATCCCGGCCTGTCCCTGCCCGACACCCGCATCACCCTGGTGCACCGCTCCGATGGCTCGGGCACCACCTTCAACTTCTCCAACTACCTGTCCAAGGTCAGCGCCGAGTGGAGCGACAAGGTCGGCGAAGGCACCTCGCTGCAGTGGCCGGACGGCGTCGGCGGCAAGGGCAACGAGGGCGTGGCTTCCTACGTGCAGCAGATGAAGGGTTCGCTGGGCTACGTCGAGCTGGCCTATGCATTGCAGAACAACATGCCTTATGCCTCGCTGCAGAACGCGGCCGGCAACTGGGTGCAGCCGACCGCCGAAACGTTCGCCGCCGCCGCGGCCAGCGCCGACTGGGCCAACGCCCGCGACTTCAACCTGGTCATCACCAACGCGCCGGGCGCCGATGCGTGGCCGATCACCGCCACCAATTTCATGCTGATGCACAAGCAGCCCAAGGATGCCAAGCGCAACCAGCAGACGCTGGCGTTCTTCAAGTGGGCGTTCGAGAACGGCCGCCAGCAGGCCGACGAACTGCACTACGTGCCGCTGCCGGCCGAGCTGGTGACGCAGATCGAAAGCTACTGGGCCAGCGAGTTCAAGTAAGCGGCATCGGCGGGGGTGGCCGGCGCCGCCCCCGCAACGGCTTGTCCACTTTCCCCGGACCCCCATGAACACCATCGCCCCGCCCCTTGCCCTGCCCACCTCGCGCGACCTGCGCGATGCCCGCAACGACCGCCTGTTCCGCTGGCTCCTGGTCGCCACCGTGGTACTGGTGCTCATCGCACTGGCCTGCGCCGCGCTGTCGATGCTGTGGGGCGGCCGCCATGCCCTGCAGGAGCAGGGTCTGAGCTTTTTCTATACCGCCGACTGGAACCCGGTGGAGAACCGTTTCGGCGCGCTGGCGCCGATCTACGGCACCATCGTCACCGCGCTGATCGCCATGCTGATCGCGGTGCCGGTGAGCTTCGGCATTGCCTTCTTCCTCACCGAAGTCGCGCCGCGCTGGCTGCGCGGCCCGGTCGGCACCGCCATCGAACTGCTGGCCGGCATCCCCTCGATCATCTACGGCATGTGGGGCCTGTTCGTGCTGGTGCCGGTGATGACCGAATACGTCACCCCGTTCCTCAATGATCACCTTGGTCCGTTGCCGGTGATCGGCGCGCTGTTCCGCGGCCCGCCGCTGGGTATCGGCATGCTCACCGCCGGCTTCGTGCTGGCGATCATGGTGATCCCCTTCATTTCCTCGGTGATGCGCGAGGTCTTCCTGACCGTACCGACGCGGCTGAAGGAATCGGCCTACGCGCTCGGTTCCACCAAATGGGAAGTGAGCTGGGACATCGTGCTGCCCTACACCCGCTCGGCGGTGATTGGCGGCATCTTCCTCGGCCTCGGCCGCGCGCTTGGCGAGACGATGGCGGTGGCGTTCGTGATCGGCAACAGCGTGCGCCTGACGCCCTCGCTGCTGGAGCCGGGCACCACGATCGCCGCGCTGATCGCCAACGACTTCGGCGAGGCCACCGAAACCTATCGCTCGGCCTTGCTGTTGCTCGGCTTCGTGCTGTTCATCGTCACCTTCGTGGTGCTGGCGCTGGCCCGCCTGATGCTGCTGCGCCTGGCCCGCAAGGAGGGCAACTGATGTCCGCCAATTCCGATTCGCTGTACCTGCGCCGCCGCATCACCAACGTGATCGCGCTGCTGCTGGGCTGCGCCACCGCGCTGTTCGGCCTGTTCTTCCTCGGCTGGATCCTGTGGACGCTGCTGGCCAAGGGCCTGCCCGGCATCAACCTCGACCTGTTCACCAGGATGACGCCACCACCAATGCAGGACGGCGGCTTGCTCAACGCCTTCTTCGGCAGCGCGGTGATGTGTGCGCTGGCCATCGCCATCGGCACCCCGCTGGGCGTGGCCGCCGGCACCTGGCTGGCCGAATACGGCAACGCGCGCAAGGCCGGCACCGTGGTGCGCTTCGTCAACGACATCCTGCTGTCGGCACCGTCGATCGTGCTGGGCCTGTTCGTCTACACCCTGTACGTGATGCAGACCGGCGGCAACTTCTCCGCGTTTGCCGGCGCGCTGTCGCTGGCCTTCATCGTGCTGCCGGTGGTGATCCGCACCACCGACGAAATGCTGCGGCTGGTGCCGGTGCAGATGCGCGAGGCGGCGCTGGCGCTGGGCGTGCCGCAGTGGAAGGTGATCGTGCAGGTGCTGTACCGCAGCGCGATGGCCGGCATCGTCACCGGCATCCTGCTCGCACTGGCGCGCATCTCCGGCGAAACCGCGCCGTTGCTGTTCACCGCCTTCGGCAACCAGTACTGGAACAGCAACGTGTTCCAGCCGATGGCCTCGGTCCCGGTGGTGATGAACCAGTACGCCGGCAGCCCCTACGAATCCTGGCAGGTGCTGGCCTGGGCCGGCGCGCTGGTGCTGACCGTGTTCGTGCTGCTGGCCAGCCTCTCCGCGCGCGGCCTGCTGCTGCGCAACCGCATTTCGAACGACTGAATCCACATGGACCTCGCCATGAACGACCTCGACAACGCCGTGCCGATGCAGCGCATCAGCGTGCCCGCCGCGCACCAGGGCATGGACGCACCCGCACCGGTCAAACTCGCCGCGCGCGGGCTGAACTTCCACTACGACAAGTTCCACGCGCTGAAGGACATCCACCTGGAAATCCCGGAGAAGCGCGTCACCGCGCTGATCGGCCCTTCCGGTTGCGGCAAGTCCACCCTGCTGCGCATCTTCAACCGCATCTATGCGCTGTACCCGAAGCTGGAAGCGAGTGGCGAAGTGCTGCTGGACGGTGAGAACATCCTCTCGCCGAAGTACCCGATGAACCGCCTGCGCTCGAAGGTGGGCATGGTGTTCCAGAAGCCGGTGCCGTTCCCGATGACCATCTTCGAGAACGTGGCCTACGGCATCCGCCACCACGAGAAATTGTCGAAGTCGGAAATGAACGACCGCGTCGAGCACGCACTGCGCCAGGGCGCGCTGTGGGACGAGGTGAAGGACAAGCTCGGCCAGAGCGCGCTGGGCCTGTCCGGTGGCCAGCAGCAGCGCCTGTGCATCGCCCGCGCGGTGGCACTCAAGCCCGACGTGCTGCTGCTCGACGAGCCGACCTCGGCGCTGGACCCGATCTCCACCAGCCGCATCGAGCAGCTGGTCGAAGAGCTGAAGAACGACTACACCATCGCCATCGTCACCCACAACATGCAGCAGGCCGCGCGCGTGAGCGACTACACCGCCTTCATGTACCTGGGCGACCTGATCGAGCACGACCGCACCGAGGTGATTTTCTCCAATCCTTCGAAGCAGCAGACCGAGGACTACATCACCGGGCGCTTCGGCTAAGCCTCTTCAACCCGCCCGGACAGCGCCGGGGATCGAGTGAACCGCAATCACTCCCTCCATCCACATATCCAGCGAGTACTCGCATGAACCTCCCCAATGACCACATCGTGAAAAGCTACGACGAAGAACAGCACCGCCTGATGACCGAGATCGTGCGCATGGGCGATATGTCCGTCGCCCAGCTCGAAGCCGCGCTGGACGTGATCGAACGCCGCGACGAAAAAGCCGCCCAGCGCATCGTCGCCAACGACGAGGCCATCGACATGCTGGAGCAGCAGATCAGCCATGACGTGATGCGCCTGGCCCTGCGCGGGCCGATGGCGCGCGACCTGCGCGAGATCCTCGCCGGGCTGCGCATTCCCGCCGATATCGAGCGCATCGGCGACTACGCCGCCAACGTCGCCAAGCGCTCCATCGCACTGGCCACGGTACCGCCGATGCCGCATGTACAGGGCCTGCGGGCGCTGGGCAAACTGGCCGCGCAGCAGGTACGGCGCGCACTGGACGCCTACCGCGACAACGACGCCGACGCCGCACTGAAACTGCGCCAGGACGACGCACGCCTGGACGCGCAGTACACCGCGCTGTTCCGCGAGTTGCTCACCTACATGATGGAAGACCCGCGCAACATCACCCCGTGCACGCACCTGCTGTTCATGGCCAAGAACCTGGAGCGCATCGGCGACCACGCCACCAACATCGCCGAGAACGTGTGGTTCCTGGTGCACGGCGATGCCCCGCTGCCGCCACGCGAGAAGCGCGACGAGACCAGCTCGGTGAAGCACGCCTGAACCTTTGCTTCAAAGCCCCTCTCGCTGCGGGCCGGCTCCACCGTCCGCTTCGGCATCCTGCCTCGCAAGCGGGGCACCCTGCTCCCAATGGGGGAAGCGGAAACCCATTACAGCCGCTGCCGCACCGCCTCGAACAACGCCACGCCGGTAGCGACCGACACGTTGAGGCTTTCGATGTCACCCGGCATCGGGATGCGCACCAGTCCGTCGCAGGTTTCGCGGGTCAACCGGCGTAGGCCGTCGGCCTCGCCGCCCATCACCAGCGCGACGTTGCCGCGCAGGTCGAGCTGGTGGATGGTCTGCGGCGCATCGCCGGCCAGTCCGTAGGCCCACACGCCCAGCTTCTGCAGGTCCTTCAGGCAGCGCGACAGGTTGGTCACCGCCACCACCGGGATGCGGCCGGCGGCACCGGCGCTGGTCTTGCGCACGGTGGCGTTGACCGGCGCGCTCTTGTCCTTGGGGATCACCACCGCGGTAACGCCGGCGGCCGCGGCGCTACGCAGGCAAGCGCCGAGGTTGTGCGGGTCCTGCACCTCATCCAGCACCAGCAGCAGCGCCTTGCCTTCGGCGGCCTCCACCAGCCCCTGCAACTCGTTCTCGCCCCACAGTTTGGCGGCGGCATAGCGCGCGGCCACGCCCTGGTGGCGCACCTGCCCGGCCACGCCGCCCAGCGCCTGCGCATTGACCTTGCGCACGTCGATGCCCTTGCGCAGCGCGTTTTCCTCAATCTCGACCAGCCGCGGATTCTTGCTGCCGGCCTCGATCAACACTTCACGGACGTTCTCGGCGTCCTTCTCGATCGACGATGCCACGGCGTTGACGCCGACGATCCATTGGTTTTGTTTGCTCATTGGCGGGGAATGGGAATGGGAATGGGGAATGATGGGCTGACGAAAGAAACGAATTGAAAGGAATGAGTGAAGCCGGAAGATCCGTCATCCCCGCGCAGGCGAGGATCGCTCTTGAGGCTCTACCCTGAAAGCAGAAAGCAGGAGCGATGACCGAACATTCGTCCGTTGAAAAGCGATTCCCGCCTGCGCGGGAATGACGAGGCTTTTGCTGATGCTTTTACCCTTTTCTCACTCCTCGTTCCTGCTTTCAATATTTCTGCTTCGTCCGCTTGGCCGGCTTGCCGCGTGGCTGCAACGGCGGCAGACCTTCGTCCTGCATCGGCTCGCCATCGAGCTTGGCGACCAAGCGGAAGTCGATCTTGCGCTCTTCCATGCTGGCCTTGAGTACCAGGATGCGTACGCGGTCGCCGAGGCGGAACTGGTTGCCGTGGCGATCGCCGGTGAGCGTCTTGCGGATCGGATCGAACTGGTAATAGTCGTGTGGCAACTGGGTGACGTGCACCAGCCCGTTGACCTTGGATTCGTCCAGTTCCACGAACAGGCCGAAGCTGGTCACGCCACTGATGACGCCGTCGAACTGGCCGCCTACGTGCTTTTCCATCCATGCTGCGCGGAAACGCTCGTCCACCTCGCGCTCGGCCTCGTCGGCGCGGCGTCCACGTTCGGAGCATTGCAGCGACAAGGCCGCCATCTCGCGCGGGGTGTAGAGGTATTTGTCGAGCGCGCCGCCAGCGAGCATGTACTTCAATGCACGATGCACCAGCAAATCCGGGTAGCGGCGGATCGGCGAGGTGAAGTGCGCATAGGCGTCCAGCGCCAGGCCGAAATGGCCGTTGTTGTCGGGTGAATACACCGCCAGCGACTGGCTGCGCAGCAGCACCGATTCCAGCAGCGCCGCGTCCGGGCGTTCGCGCACTTTCTTCAGCAGTTTGGTGTAGTCGCCCGGCTGCACCTTGTTCCACGCCGGCAGGCTGAGCTTGAACTCCTTGAGGAATTCCAGCAGGTCGGCGTACTTGGATTCCGGCGGGCGCTCATGCACGCGGTACGGCGCCGGGACGTGCGCGGCCAGCAAGTGGCGCGCGGCCTGCACGTTGGCGGCGATCATGCATTCCTCGATCAGCTTGTGCGCGTCGTTGCGCACCAGCATGCCGGCCTGGGTGACCTCACCACGGTTGTCCAGCACGAAGCGCACTTCGCCGGATTCGAACTCGATCGCACCGCGCCGCGCACGCGCCTTGGCCAGCACCTGATACAACTGGTGCAGGTGCTGCACCTGCGGCAGTTGCGCGCCGATTTCGGCCTGCGCCTGCGCATCGTCCTCGCCCACCGCCTGCCACACCTGGGTGTAGGTCAGGCGCGCATGCGAATTCATCACCGCCTCGTAGAAGCGCGAACCGGTCACCTCGCCCTTGCGGTCCACCTGCATGTCGCAGACGAAGCACATGCGGTCTTCCTTCGGCCGCAGCGAGCAGATGCCGTTGGACAGCGTCTCCGGCAGCATCGGCACCACGTAGCCGGGGAAATACACCGAGGTCGCGCGCTTCTGCGCTTCGTCGTCCAGCGGCGTGCTGGGGCGCACGTAATGCGACACGTCGGCGATGGCGACCACCAGCCGGAAGCCGTCGCGGTTCGACTCGCAATACACCGCGTCGTCGAAGTCCTTGGCGTCCTCGCCGTCAATGGTCACCAGCGGCATCGCGCGCAGATCGACGCGGTTGCCGATCATCGCCGGCTCCACCGTCATCGGGATGGCGGTGGCTTCGTCCAGCACCTCTGGCGGAAACTCGTGCGGCAGGTCGTGGCCGTGGATGGCGGTTTCCACCACCAGCGACGGCGTCAGCCGGTCGCCGAGCACCGCAATCACCTTGCCGATCGGCGGACGCCGCGAATCCGGCGCCTGGGTCAACTGGCACACCACCAGTTGCCCATCCTTGGCATCGCCGGTGGCATCGGCCGGGATCTGGATGCTGCGCTGGATGCGCTTGTCGTCGGGCACCACGTAGTTGATGCCCAGCTCGACGCTGAAGTGGCCGATCAGGCGATTGATGCCACGTTCCAGTACGCGCGCGATGCTGCCCTCGCGGCGGCCGCGGCGGTCGATGCCGGTGACGTTGGCCAGCGCGCGGTCGCCGTGCATCACCTTGCGCATTTCATAGGGCGGCAGGAACAGGTCATCGCCGCCCTCGTCCGGGCGCAGGAAGCCGAAGCCTTCCGGGTTGGCGATGACCGTGCCGGGGATCAGGTTGGTCACCAGCACTGGGGCGAATCCGCCACGGCGGTTCTGCACCAGTTGCCCATCACGCACCATCGCGCCCAGGCGCTTGCCCAGCGCGTCGGCGCGGTCCGGCTCGGTCAGGCCCAGCAGTTCGCCGATCTCCTGCGCATTGCGCGGGCCGTCGCAACGGTCGAGCAATTGCAGGATGGCCTCGCGGCTGGCGATGGGGTTCTCGTAGCGTTCGGCTTCGCGGCTGGCCTGCGGATCGTCGAACACCGGTTTGGCGCGGCGACCGCGCACGAAACTCTGTGGTGGCGCGCCATCCTTGGGCTTGTTCCTGCCGGCTTTCGGCTTGGCCGGAGCGGCCGCCGCATCCGGCATCCACGGCGGCAACTTGGCGCTCTTGCGGGGTTTGGCCGGCGCCTTGCCCGGCGTGCTGCCGGCGGCGGACGTGCGGGCCTTGCCGGCCCCGGTGGTCTTTTTGCTCTTCATTGTCGGCATGGTAGCGCCTACGCCCGCACCGCAGCGTGTATCGCCCCGAAAAGTCGTTGACACCCCCCTACCCAACCCGCACAATGCGCGCCCTGAGTCGCCCAGGTGGCGGAATTGGTAGACGCACTAGTTTCAGGTACTAGCGGGTAAAACCGTGGAGGTTCGAGTCCTCTCCTGGGCACCACGACTCAAGCAGACGAAAACCCGCGAAAGCGGGTTTTTTCGTTTCACGCTGAATCCGGCGACGCCTTGCGCTGGATCACTCCATCACCCGTTACAGCGGCTTCATCAATGGGGTGAGTCCAACCCCTGTCGGTGCTTGCCAAAGCTCGGCCGGGCTTTCGGGCCTGCGGCAAGCCGCTGGAGGTGTGCCACCCATGCTCCTTGAAGACCTGTCCGGCCCGCGACAACGGCAACTGCTGATGTGCAGTCGTTCCGCTGCGCGGGCGAACCGGAGTTCCTCGGCGACAACCATGAACCAGCGCAGATGTCGGAACTCCATCGTATCGCTCCTCCCTATTCGGCCTCGGCCTGGCACCGGCACCACGGGTCATGAAAAGCTTCGATTGGGGCCTGGCTTTGTCCACGAGGCGGGATCGAATGGAAATCTGCGGTCAGCATCCGTCAGTCGAACTTGACCAGGTCCTTGAAGATCAGATGCCCCCAGCTCTTTCCTCGCGCGTGCACGAGCAACCCACCTTCCGAAAGCCCGCCAAGCTGGACCGGCGCGAAGCCGAGATTTTCCGCAAGCGTGCCGATCTCCGCCGCGGCGGCGGCATCGTCGCTTGCCAGGAACACGGCTCTCCTGCCGCCGTGTACCGCCGGGTCCTGGTCAAGGACGGCAGCGAGCAAATGGTTGAAACCTTTCACCAGCCTGGCGCCGGTGAACGCCTTCGCAACGAAGGCAGAGGATGGGAGACCGTCCAGCTCCTCAAGCGGAGCCAACGAGTTCATCGCGTCGACAAGGATCTTTCCCTTCCAATCGGATAGCGTCTTGGCAACTTCCGGGTGCGACTCGAAACGGACAGCCAGAAATATGATGTCCGCCTTGACGGCTTCCGTCAGGGTGGCGGGAATGACTTCCGGTCCGATCGCAGCCGCGTCGGATGCAAAGCTTTCCGGGGTCCGCGTGGTTGCAACGGACACTTCAATGCCGTTACGGGCAAACGCCCTGGCAAGAGCGTGACCGATCCTGCCGAAGCCGATGATTGCGTAATTCATGAGATTCTCCTTCGATTTTCCGGTGTGGTCAGAGCTTGTAGCCGCCGCTCGCCTCGATCGTCTGGCCGGTCACCCAATGACCGTCCCCGGAGGCCAGGAATGCCACGACGGCGGCGATTTCCGAAGGCTCGCCAAAGCGTCCCAGCGCGATTTCGGCCTCGATCGCCTTGACGAGTTCGGGATTCTCGCGGAGAGCGGCGTTCACGTCCGTTCGCGTGTAGCCCGGCGCTACCGCATTCGCGGTAATGCCGCGCGGCCCCAGCTCGGCCGCGAGCGCATGGGTTAGGCTGTTGATGGCCGCCTTGGCCATCGAGTAGACGGGCGCTGCCGTCACCGGCTTGGTGGCAGCAGCGGAAGAGATGTTGATGATGCGTCCACCATCGGCAAGACGCCCCAGAGCGGCCTGAACAATGAAGAAGGGCGCGCGGGCGTAGACCGCCATCAGGGTGTCCCAACTGTCCGGCGTCGCATCCTTGAAGCCGACCCAGCCGGAATTGCCCGCATTGTTGACCAGAATGTCGAGGGCTTTGCTGCCGTTGCGCCGGGTGAACCCGTCGTCGAGTTGCTCGAACAGGACCGGGATGGTTGCCGGGTCAACGAGATCCGCATGGATCGCGAATGCCGTACCTCCTGCTCTTTCGATGGCCTCGATCGTCTCGTCCGCGCCGGATTTGCTGGCGTTGTAGGTCAGCGCGACCGTCGCACCGTCCCTTGCGAGACGTTCGGCGATGGCGCGGCCAATGCCCCGCGAGGCCCCGGTGACGAGCGCCGTTTTGCCCTTCAGTAATTGTGCCATTTGATTTTCTCCTCAGAGTTGCGCCAAGCCACCGTCAACGGCGACCTCGCTGGCGGTCATGAAGCTGCTGTCCGGTGACGCAAGAAAGGCGGCCACCGCTCCGATCTCCGCCGGGTCAGCCATGCGCTGGAGTGGAGTCATCGCAGCGAAGGTCTTCTGGCCTTCCTCGCCCAGCGCTTGCTTGGCAAGTTCGGTCGCCGTCGGCCCGGGCGACAGCACGTTGACCCGGATGCCGGTGCCCTTCAGGTCTTCCGCCCAGGTTCGGGCGAGGTTGCGCACGGCCGCCTTGCTCGCGCTGTAGGCGCTGAATGCCGGGGCACCCGTGGTTCCGGCACTTGATCCGGTCAGGATGATCGAAGCACCCGGCTGCATCAGCGGCAGCGCCTTCTGGACCGTGAGGATCGTCCCTTTCACGTTGGTGTCGAAGGTTTCATCGATGTGCTTGACGGTGATCTGGCCGAGCGGGAGCGGGCTTCCTGCCCCGGCATTGGCGAAGACGATGTCGAGGGTTCCGCGCTCGGCCTTCACCGCCGCGTAAAGCCGGTCGAGGTCGGCCGGATCAGAAACCGAGCCTTTCACGGCCCGGGCATCAGGCCCCAGGCCGGCCAGAGCGGCGTCGAGTGCTTCCTGCCGGCGGCCGAAGATGAAGACGAAAGCGCCTTCCTCGATGAAGCGCTTTGCCGCGGCAAGGCCGATGCCGGTAGCGCCACCGGTGACCACGGCGGTCTTTCCATTCAGTCTGTTCATGTCATATGCCTTTTCGTTGGAGTTGCGTGGCAACTGGAGAAATGCTGCATGGTCCGGTACGATCCGGATCGCCGATCCACATCTCATTTACATGGATCACCGATCCACTTGTCAAGGTCAGCCATGCGAGCCGATGCCAAAAAAAACCGCAGCCAGATCCTCACGGTCGCGCGTGACGTCGCCGCCGAGCACGGTGCCGACGTGTCGATGCGCGACCTTGCCCGCCGGGCCGGCGTCGGCCTGGCCACCCTGCTTCGTCATTTCCCTACGCGGGAAGCACTGTTCGAAGCGTTGCTGTGCACTCATCTGGACGCCTTGACGCAGAAGGCCGACGAACTCGAAACATCGACTTCGGCGGACGAGGCACTTCTCGTCTGGTTTCAGGAATTGGTGGCATTCGCCCAGAGCTATAAGGGCGTCATCGCCATGATGGCGGCGGCCCACACGAACCCGGCGTCCGCTCTTTATGCCTCGTGCGCAGCGGTGCATTCGGCAGGCGCGCGACTACTGCTGCGCGCCCAAGGCAAAGGAACCGCGCGCGCCGACATGAATGGGGATGACCTGTTTGCCCTGATAACGGCTCTCGGCTGGGCGATCGACCAACCCTCATTCGCGCCAAGGGCGGACCATCTCGTTCACCTCATTACCAGCGCCATTCTCACAAACCCGTCGAGTCACGACGCCAGGAAACAACGAGTTGAATCGGCCAGCGTCGAGTGACCGATGAGCGTCCCTGCCTTCCCCTGCAATCATTGTCAGGTCAGTTGACTCCCGTCCCGTCGCACCGCATAATTCCCCTCCTGAGTCGCCCAGGTGGCGGAATTGGTAGACGCACTAGTTTCAGGTACTAGCGGGTAAAACCGTGGAGGTTCGAGTCCTCTCCTGGGCACCACGACTCAAACAGACAAAAACCCGCGAAAGCGGGTTTTTTGTTGCCCGCCATTCGTGGCGGCAAGCCTTCATACCATCGACAAGTGATGTCGAAAGCCGCTCCCGGCGGTTTCCGTTTCCGGCATTCCCCGGCGAGAGCGCATGCTTGTGCGCTCTCGCCGCAGCTCAATGCCCGCCGGCACTCGCCGCGCTGCCGGCACCCGCACCGAATGGCGGTTTGGCCAGCCACAGGAAGGCGATGATCGCCAGGAACACCCAGCCCAGCAGGTAGAAAATGTCGTTGAAGCCCATCTGCGAGGCCTGGTGGTTGATCGTCGTGTTGAGCAGCGCTGCGCCGCGCTGCAAATCGCCCTGTCCCATCGCCGCCACCTGTTCCTGCATGCCGGGCGTGTAGAGCGAGATGTGCTCGGTCAGGTGCGCGTGGTGCTGTTGGGTGCGGTGTGCCCACAGCCAGGTGGTCAGCGAGGCGGCAAAGCTGCCGCCCAGCGTGCGCAGGAAGGTGGCCAGGCCAGAGCCGGCGGCAATCTCGCGCCCGTCCAGGTCCGACAGCAGGATCTGCAACACCGGCATGAAGAACAGCGCCACGCCCACGCCCATCAGCAATTGCACCCCGGCCACGTGCTGGAAGTCCACCTGCAGGTTGAAGCCCGAGCGCAGGAAACTGGTCAGCGACAGGAACACGAAGGCGATGGAGGCCAGCATGCGCATGTCGTAGCGGCTGGCGTACTTGCCGACGAACGGGGTCAAAATCACCGGCAGGATGCCGATCGGCGCCGTCGCCAGGCCGGCCCATATCGCGGTGTAGCCCATGTCGCGCTGCAACCACAGCGGGATCAGCAGCGCCACGCTGAAGAACGCGGCGTAGGCCACCACCAGTGCCAGCGTGCCGGCGCGGAAATTGCGGTGACGGAACAGGCGCAGGTCGACGATGGGGTCCTTGTCGGTCAGCTCCCAGATCAGGAACACCGCCAGCGCCACCACCGACACGCAGGCCAGCGTCACAATCTTGGCCGAGGAAAACCAGTCCTCGTCGTTGCCCAGGTCCAGCACCAGTTGCAGCGCGCCGACGCCGATCACCAGGGTGATCAGGCCGACGTAGTCCATCTTCGGCTTTTCGATCTGCTCGGGGCGGCCCTTGAGCTGGCTGCCGACCACCAGCGCGGCGAAAATGCCCAGCGGCACATTGATCAGGAAGATCCATTCCCAACTGTAGTTGTCGGTGATCCAGCCGCCGAGGATCGGCCCAGCGATCGGCGCGACCACGGTGACCATCGCCAGCAGCGCCAGCGCGTGCCCGCGCTTCTCGCGCGGGTAGATCGACACCAGCAGCGATTGCGTGATCGGGTACATCGGCCCGGCGACGAAGCCCTGCAACGCGCGCGACACCACCAGCATGCCCATGCTCTGCGCCAGCCCGCACAGCAGCGAGGCTACGGTGAAGGCCAGCGTGGCCCACACGAACAACCGCGTCTCACCGAAGCGGCGGCTGAGCCAGCCGGTCAGCGGCAGCGCGATGGCGGTGCTGACCGCGAACGAGGTGATGACCCAGGTGGCCTGCTGCGAACTGGCGCCGAGGTTGCCGGAAATGGCCGGCAGCGAGACGTTGGCGATGGTGGTGTCGAGCACTTGCATAAACGAGGCCATCGCCAGGCCGAGGGTGCACAACGCCACGCTGGGCGGCGCGAAACCGGCAGCCGGCGGCGCGCCCGGCATGGCCGGTACGGCTGGAACTTGAGCGGACATGGGGCGTCGCCTCAGCCGGCCTTGGCCTGCCGCGGCAGGTTGTCGTGGATGATGCGGCCGATCGCCGCGTCGGCGTCATGCAACTGCTTTGCGTAGACGTCGGTGTCGAACACGTTGCCCTGCGCCGGCTTGGCCGGCAGCACCTCGCCGTTCTGGTCGCGCAGGCTCACTTCGGCCTGCATCGACAGGCCGATGCGCAGCGGATGCGCGGCCAACTGCTTTTCGTCAATGGCGATGCGCACCGGCACCCGCTGCACGATCTTGATCCAGTTGCCGCTGGCATTCTGCGCCGGCAGCAGCGAGAACGCCGAGCCGGTGCCCAGCCCGAGGCTGGCGATGCGGCCCTTGTACTTCACCTCGCCGCCGTACAGATCCGAGCGCAGCTCCACTTCCTGGCCCAGGCGCATGTGCCGCAACTGGGTTTCCTTGAAATTGGCCTCGACCCACATCTGCTCGGTCGGCACCACCGCCATCAGCGCATTGCCCGGCTGCACGCGCTGGCCAACCTGCACCGAGCGCCGCGCGACGAAGCCGGCGACCGGCGCGACGATGCCGGCGCGGGCATTGTTGAGCCATGCCTGGCGCAACTGCGCGGCGGCAGCCTGCACGTCCGGCTGGGTCGCCACCACGGTGTCGTCGACCAGCGCACGACTGCGCTCGAATGTCCCGCGCGAACCAGCCACGGCGGCTTCGGCTGCGGCCAGTTCGTCACGGGCGTGGGCCAGTTCCTCGTTGGAGATCGCACCGCTGGCGGCCAGATCCTTGCGCCGGGCGAAGTCGTCACGCGCACGTTTCAAGGCCACCTGGCGCGCGTTCAACTCGGCCTGCGCGCCTTCGACACTGCGGTACAGGCCGCGCACCTGGCGCACGGTGCGGGCAAGGTTGGCCTCGGCCTGCTGCAGCGCCACCTCGGTGTCGGCCGGGTCGAGCTGCACCAGCAGTTGGCCCTGTTCCACGCGCATGCCGTCATCGGCGGCGATGGCGACCACGGTGCCGGCCACCTGCGGGGTGATCTGCACCTGGTTGCCCTGCACGTAGGCGTCGTCGGTTTCCTCGAACCAGCGGCCGAAGGCGAAATACCACAGGGCGAATGCCGCCAGCAGCAGTACTACGATGGCCAGCAGCCCACGCAGCAGGCGGCCTCGACGGCTGCGCGCGACAGGGGCTTGGGGAGTTGCGGAGGTCTGAGTCATGGGGGAACTCTCAGGAATGCGGTGATACGGAAGAAGGGGAAAGCGACACGTCGGCATCCGGCTCGAAGCCGCCGCCCAGCGCCTGGCTCAGCCGCGTGGCGGCCAGCAACTGCTGCGCATGCAGCGCGGTCAACGCCTGCTGCGCGGCGAGCAACTGCGCCTGCACCGAAAGCACATCGAGATAGCTGCCGATGCCGGCGCGGTAACGCTGGCTGGCCAGTTCGAAGGCCGCGCCGGCGGTATCCAGCGCCTGCTGCTGCGACTGCACCTGCTGTTCCAGCGAGCGCACCGCGTTGACCTGGTCGGCCACCTCGTGCAGCGCATCGACCACGACCTGGTTGTAGCCGGCCACGGCCAGGTCGTATTGCGCATCGGCACCGGCCAGGTTGGCGCGCAGGCGGCCGCCGTCGAAGATCGGCAGGCTCAGCGCCGGGCCGAGGTAGGCGAAGGTCGAGCTGCTCTTGAGCAGGTCGCCGACGCCGGGGGCGACCACGCCGGCCAGCGCGGTGAGGTTGAAGCTGGGATAAAAGCGGGTTTCGGCCACCTTGATCTGCTTGCCAGCCGCTTCCACCCGCCAACGCGCGGCCACCACGTCCGGGCGCCGGCCCAGCAGTTCGCTGGGCAGCACGCCGGGCAGTTGCAGTGCAGCGGCGTTCAATGCCTGCGGGCGCTCGATGTGCAGACCGCGGTCCGGCCCCTGCCCGAGCAGTGCGGCCAGCGCGGTACGGGCCGCGTCCACCTGCTGCTGCGCGGCCTGCAACTGCTGCTGCGCGGCGGGGATGCGGACTTCGGCCTGGCGTACCTGCAATTCGCCGTCGATGCCGGCGGCGCGGCGCTGGTGCACCAGTTGCAGCGTCTTCTCAGCGCGCTCCAGTTCCTGCTCGGCGATGTCGTTGGCATGCCAGGCGCGATCGAGCTCGACATAGGCACGGACGACGCCGGCCGACAGGTTCAGGCGCGCAGCCTGGGCATCGATGGCGGCGGCATGCACGCCATCGACGGCTGCCTCCCAACTGGCGCGCTTGCCGCCCCACAGGTCGAAGCCGTAGCTGAAATCGAACGCTACCTGGCCGCTGCCCATGTAGTGGCCGCCCATCTCGTCGCCGACCATCGATTCGGGCAGGCGCACGCCGGTATAGCCACCGGACACGGACAGGCTGGGCCGGCGGTCGGCACGGGCGATACCGGCCTGGGCCTGGGCCTGGCGCAGGCGCGCGTCGGCCGCATCCAGGCTCGGGTGGCCGGCCAGCGCCTCGGCGACCAGCGCATCAAGCTGCGGGTCGCCAAAACCACGCCACCAGTCGCGGGCCGGGAAAGCCGCCACCGCCAGGTCGCGGGTAGCCAGGGTACGTTCGCTGTGCAGGCTGGCGTCATCAAGCAGCCGGCCCTGCGGTTGCAGGCCGCCATTGCTGGCGCAGGCGGCCAGCGCCAGCAACAGCGTCGCCGCCAGCAACGGCCGGGCACGGCGCGGCAGGGGGTGCAATTCGGGGAAAAGGATCATGGGGAAGTGAGGGAGTCGCGGATCCGGGTGAGAAGGGACGTCAACTGGGCACGTTCATCGGTGTCCAGGTCGCGCAGGGCGTCGTCGAGCACTTCGTCGCCCCGCCGCTTAAGCCGCACGTACAGTTCGCGGCCCTGCCCGGTGAGCACGATCTGCAGCGCGCGCCGGTCCTGCGCATGCGGCTCGCGGCGCACGCAGCCCAGCGCTTCGAACCGGTCCAGCAGCCGGGTCACCGCACTGGGCACCTGGTCGATGGCCTGGGCCAGCTCGATGGCGGTGCACGGAGCCATGTGCACCAGCATCTTCAAGCCGATGTAGTGGGTGAAACCGATGCCGAGGTTCTCTTCGGCCATCGAGGCGTCCAATTGCCGGGCAAGGCCATCGCGCACCTGCCGCAACAGCAGGCCGAAGCTGGGAGCGGGGGAAAGTGTGGTCGTCATGGGGCGCGCATTCTGCTTGAAAGAAGAATAATTCACAATGGAATTATTTCACCGTGAAGCGAACACTGCATTGCAGCAATCGTATGCTCCCCTCGCGCGGCATTCCGATGCGGCTTGGCATCCCCGCCACCATCCGGATAATCAACCGGTCAGGAAGCCGTTGCCTCGCCTTGGTTTCCCCCTCCAGCAGCGGTACCCGCACGCATGACCGATCTTGTACGCCCCCCCTTCCACGGCTACGAACAGCAGCCGTTGCGCGAATATGCCGAACGCGCCTACCTCGACTACTCCATGTACGTGGTGCTGGACCGTGCCCTGCCCTTCATCGGCGACGGCCTCAAGCCGGTGCAGCGGCGCATCATCTACGCGATGAGCGAGCTGGGCCTGGGCGCGACGGCCAAGCCGAAGAAATCGGCGCGCACCGTCGGCGACGTGATCGGCAAGTACCACCCGCATGGCGACAGCGCCTGCTACGAAGCGCTGGTACTGATGGCGCAGCCGTTCTCCTACCGCTACCCGCTGATCGACGGCCAGGGCAACTTCGGCTCCAGCGACGACCCCAAGTCGTTCGCGGCCATGCGCTATACCGAATCCAAACTGACCCCGATCGCCGAGGTACTGCTGGGCGAACTGGGCCAGGGCACCACCGACTGGACGCCGAACTTCGACGGCACCCTGGAAGAGCCGAGCTGGCTGCCGGCGCGGCTGCCGCACCTGCTGCTCAACGGCACCACCGGCATTGCCGTGGGCATGGCCACCGACGTGCCACCGCACAACCTGGGCGAGATCGTCAGCGCGCTGCTGCGCCTGCTCGACGACCCGGAAGCGACCGTCGCCGATCTGTGCGAACACGTGAAGGCGCCGGACTACCCGACCACCGCCGAGATCATCACCGCAGCCGCCGACCTGCGCGCGATGTACGAAACCGGCCACGGCAGCGTGCGTGCCCGCGCCACCTTCCGCAAGGAAGGCAGCAACATCGTCATCACCGCACTGCCGCACCAGGTGTCGCCGTCCAAGGTGATCGAGCAGATCGCCCAGCAGATGCGCGCCAAGAAGCTGCCGTGGCTGGAGGACATCCGCGACGAATCCGACCACGCCAACCCGGTGCGGGTGGTGCTGATCCCGCGTTCCAGCCGGGTCGATGCCGAGCAGTTGATGGGCCATCTGTTCGCCACCACCGATCTGGAAAAGAGCTACCGGGTCAACCTCAACGTCATCGGCCTGGACGGCCGCCCGCAGGTCAAGAACCTCAAGCAATTGCTGAGCGAATGGCTGCGCTTCCGCCAGGACACCGTGACCCGCCGCCTCAACCACCGCCTGCAGAAGGTCGAGCGCCGCCTGCACCTGCTGGAAGGCTTGCTGGTGGCCTTCCTCAACCTGGATGAAGTGATCCGCATCATCCGCAGCGAGGACGATGCCAAAGCGGCGTTGATCGCCCGCTTCGCCCTGAGTGAGGACCAGGCCGACTACATCCTCGAAACCAAGCTCAAGCAATTGGCGCGGCTGGAGGAAATGAAGATCCGCGGCGAGCAGGACGAGCTGGCCGCCGAGCGCGAGAAAATCCTGTCCATCCTCGGCAGCACCGCCAGGCTGAAAAAGCTGGTCAAGGACGAACTGCTGGCCGACGCGAAGAAATTCGGCGATGAGCGCCGCTCGCCGCTGGTGCAGCGCAGTGCCGCCCACGCCATCGACGAAACCGAGCTGGTCGCCAGCGAACCGGTCACCGTGGTGCTGTCGGAAAAGGGCTGGGTACGCGCCGCCAAGGGCCACGACGTCGATGCCGCCGGCCTGTCCTACCGCGAAGGCGACGGCCCATTGGCGGCCGTGCGTGGCCGCAGCACCCAGCAAGTGGCCTTCCTCGATACCGAGGGCCGCGCCTACTCGACCCCGGCACACACCCTGCCCTCCGCGCGCGGCAACGGCGAACCGCTGACCGGCCGCTTCTCGCCGGCCGCCGGCAACGCCTTCGTCACCCTCGCCAGCGGCGACAACGACACCCGCTTCGTGCTGGCCTCCAGCCACGGCTACGGCTTCGTCACCCGCTTCGAGAACCTCACCGGCCGCAACAAGGCCGGCAAGGCGATGCTCAACCTCTCGCCCGGCGCGGCGGTGCTGCAACCGGCGGTGGTCGCCAATGCCGAAAGCGACCGCATCGTCGCGGTCACCAGCGCCGGCAACATGCTCGCCATCCCGGCCAGCGAGCTGCCCGAACTGGACAAGGGCAAGGGCAACAAGATCATCGAGATCCCCAAGGCCAAGCTCGCCACCGAGCGCGTGGTGGCGGTGGTGGCGGTGGCGCCGGGCAACACCCTGCAAGTGCGCAGCGGCCAACGCACGATGAACCTGTCGTTCAAGGAACTGGACACCTATGTGGGCGCACGCGCATCACGCGGTCACCTGCTGCCGCGCGGGTGGCAAAAGGTGGACGGGCTCGACGTGCAGTAATCCCCTCATCGCTGGAGCGCAGCAAGCTGCGCTCCAGCGCCTTGCCGTTCTCTCGCACGGGGAATGCACATGACCGACCTCGGTTTTCCTGCCCGGCTTTTGCACGCTTATGCATCGAGCGAAGACCGGTGCTGACCTTCGGACAGCCCGTGCCACACAGCCCATACCATGACCAAACTCGGAAGTTTCTTCGCTCTTGTCGCAACGCTGATGCTTTGCTCATGCTCCACGCTGTCGACAATCTCCGTGGCGGGTGCTTCACCTCCACTGCAATGCCCACTTGATATCGCACAAGAAACACACCGAGTCGTGCAGCCCCTGTTGGATGGCAGGAAAGCTTCCGGCATCAACGTTGCCATCCATCTACCGGACGGGCAGGAAACCTTCCTCGGTTATGGCAGGACTTCCGAAACAGAGCCCAAACCCCCCGGCCCCGATACCCATGCAGCCATCGGTTCATTGACCAAAGGACTGGTCGGCATGCTTGCGCTACGTCTGGTCGAAGACGGACGCATCCATTGGGACGACACGATCACCCCCCACGCATTCATATAACTGAACAAGCCTCGCATATCACGCTGTGGCAGTTGGCAACCCACACCTCGGGATTGCCGCGCCAACCCAATGATTTCCGATTCTTCCGTCTGCTCTTTCAATATCTTTTCACCGGGCAGGACCTTTACCGGCAGCTCGATTCGGCCAGTGCATACGGTTACCTGAGGCGGTGGAAGAACACCAACGCTGCCGGTGAGGAAAATTATTCGAACATGGGCTACGCCCTTCTGGCCGATCAGTTGCAAACCAAGACCGGGCAACCGCTGGAACTTCTGCTTCAGGAGAACGTCCTGACCCCCTTTGGCATGACCCATACCGGGTTTGATCCCGAAGCCATCCCCGGCAGCCGCATGAGCGGCCATGCCGGCGACCAGCCCAAATTCATCCGACGCGGAACACCGCTTGACGACTGGATCATGACCCCGTTCATGCGCGGAACCGGTGGGCTGTATTCGACGCCACGCGACTTGCTCGCCTACGCGAAGCATGCGCTGTCACCATCACCCGACCCGGCATTCGATGCATATCGCGTGGCATGGCACCTCGACCTGCTGGGAAACCCGTACGTGTACTACCAATATGGCGTCAATTCCGGCCACACCACATTCGTCGGCATCGACACCGAGCACAGGATTGCCGTCGTCGTGATGCAAGATACGTTCAACTGGAGCGAAACCACTGGTCGCGAACTGCTTCGCCGCATCGCCATTGCACAGCAACAATGCAGCGACGGCAGTGGACACGATTTGGCGGGCGATACCCACCATCTGCCACGAGAATGACCCCATGCAACCCGACTTCTGGCTGCAACGCTGGCAACAAGGACAGATCGGCTTCCACCGTGGCGAAGTGATGCCGCTGCTGCAAAAACACTGGCCGGCGCTGCAACTGCCGCCCGCCAGCAAGATACTGGTGCCGCTGTGCGGCAAGACGCTGGACATGCACTGGCTGGCTGCGCAGGGCCACCATGTGCTCGGCGTGGAGCTGTCACCGTTGGCAGTGAAGCAGTTCTTCGCCGAAGCCGGGCTGGTGCCCGAACGCCACGTCAGCCGCAATGGCGAACACTTCGTCGCCGGCCCGATCGAGATCATCCTCGGCGATGCCTTCGCACTCGATGACACGCAACTGGTCGACGTCGCCGCCATCTACGATCGCGCCGCGCTGATCGCGCTGCCGCCGGAATTGCGTCGCCGCTACCGCGACACCGTGTATTCACGGCTTCCCGCCGGCTGTCGCGGCCTGCTCATCACCCTCGAATACCCGCAGGCGGAAAAATCCGGCCCGCCGTTTTCGGTGGACCCGCACGAAGTGGACGAGTTGTTCCACATCCACTGGCAAACGGAGCTGCTGGAACGCCGCGACATCCTCGCTGCCGAACCCTCGTTCCGCGCCGAAGGCGTCACCGCGCTGGGCACCGCCGTGTATCGCCTGCAGCGACGCTGACGTGCAGGCTCCTGCCGAAAACGACGAAGGCCGGGAAATCCCGGCCTTCGTCGTTCCATGATGCTGGCTGGCGGCGGAGCGGCTGGCGAAGGCTGGCGTGCTCCGTTGCGGGCTTGCAATGCGGAAGTGGTCAGTGCGCGGCGCCGCCCTTGGCGTCGATCTTGCTGGCCTGGTACAGCTCCAGGCCAATGCGCTTGATCAGGCCGAGCTGCTGCTCCAGCCACCAGGCGTGGTCTTCCTCGGTATCGCGCAACTGCGCCAGCAGGATGTCGCGGCTGACATAGTCGCCATGCACTTCGCACAGCTTCATGCCGGCGGCGAGGTTGGCGCGCACCTGGTATTCGGTCTGCAGGTCTTTCTCCAGCATTTCCATCACCGTCTTGCCCGGCTCGAAGCCATGCGGGCGCATGTCCGGGTCGCCGCCCAGGAACAGGATGCGACGCAGCAGTGCGTCGGCGTGCTGGGTTTCCTCTTCCATCTCGTGGCCGATGCGCTGGTACAGCGCCTGCAAACCCTGGTCCTCGTAGCGGCGGGAATGGATGAAGTACTGGTCGCGCGCGGCCAGTTCGCCGCGCAGCAGTTCCTTCAGGTAATCGATGACTTCGGGCTGGCCCTGCATGGGAGGCTCCTGCTGGTTCGTGATGGCGCACAGCGTGCCTGATCCGGCGCGGCAATGATCTAATCGGAATCAGTTTCACTTGCGCTCCCGCTCCATCGCCGCTGACGCCGCCTACAATCGCCGGCAAACCATGACCGGGAAGACTCATGTCACGTTGGCTGCTGCGTTTGTCGGGCGTGTTGTTGCTGCTGGTGTTGCTGGCACTGGGTACGGTGTGGCTGCTGTTGCGCGGCAGCCTGCCGCAACTGCAGGGCGAGCTGGCCCTGCCCGGCCTCGACGCGCCGGTCGCCATCGCGCGCGACGGCAACGGCATGGTGACGGTGGAAGCGGCCAACGAACGCGACATGGCCCGTGCGCTGGGCTACGTGCACGCGCAGGAACGCTATTTCGAAATGGATCTGATGCGCCGCGCCGCTGCCGGCGAACTGGCCGAACTGTTCGGCGCGGCCGCGTTGCCGCTGGACAAGAAGATGCGCGTGCATCGCCTGCGCGCCCGCACCCACGCCAACCTCGATGCCGCACTGGGCGGCAAGCGCGCGGTGCTGGAAGCCTACCGTGATGGCGTCAACGCCGGCCTCGACGCGCTGAAGGTGCGCCCCTGGCCCTACCTGCTGCTGCGCCAGCAACCGCGCCATTGGGAGCTGGACGACTCGGTGCTGGCCGCACTGGCGATGTACGCCGACCTGCAGGACCCGGCCAACAGCCGCGAGCTGGCACTGGCCCGCCTGCGCGAGGTGGCACCACCGGCGCTGTACGCACTGCTCGTCCACGACGGCAGCCAGTGGGACGCGCCACTGTTCGGCCAGTCGCGTGGCGATGCCGCATTGCCCGCTGCCACCGCCCTGGACCTGCGCGCCCCGGCAAGCGAACCGGCGACACCCGGCGCAACAACGGCACTGGCCCCCTACAGCCTCGGCTGGCCACCAGTGGCGAGTGACTCCACGCCCGGCAGCAACAATTTCGCCGTCAGCGGCGCGTTGACCGCAAACGGCCGCGCCATCGTCGCCGACGACATGCACCTGGCCCTGCGCGCGCCCAACATCTGGTTCCGCGCACGCCTGCGCTACGCCGATGCCACCGCGCCGGGCGGCAAGGTCGATGTGGCCGGCTTCACCCTGCCCGGCCTGCCGGCAGTGATCGTCGGCAGCAATACCCATGTCGCCTGGGGCTTCACCAACAGCTACATCGACACCGCCGATTTCGCCCGTATCGACGCTGCCGATGCGGGCAATTTGCGCAGTTTCGACGAAACCATCGCCGTGGCTGGCGCGCCGGCCGAAACCCTCACCGTGCGCGAAAACGATTGGGGGCCGGTGCTGCACGAAAACGCCGACGGCAGCCTGCTGGCACTGCGCTGGGTAGCGCAGTTGCCCGGTGCGGTGAGGCTCGATTTCGCCGACATGGCCACGGCCGGCGACCTCGACGATGCACTGGCGGTGGCCGACCGCTCCGGCATCCCCGCGCAGAACCTGATGCTGGCCGACCGCAACGGCCGCATCGGCTGGCGCCTGATCGGCGCGCGCCCGCAGCGCGGCGAAGGCTGCGACGCCAGCACCATCACCGACAGCCGTTGCGCGCCGTGGTCGATCCGCAGCGACGATGCACCCAGCCTCATCGATCCGCCCGACCACCGCCTGTGGACCGCCAACACCCGCGTGCTCGATGGCGACGCACTGGCCGTGGCCGGCGACGGCGGCTACGACCTTGGTGCTCGTGCCCGACAGATCCGAGATGGCTTGTTCGCACGCGAAAATTTCACCGAGCGCGACCTGCTGGCGATCCAGCTCGACGACCGCGCGCTGCTGATGGAACGCTGGTGGCAACTGCTGCGCGCCACCGTCGAACACAGCGATGACCCGGCCCTGCAACGGCTGGAAGCGTCCAGCCGCCACTGGGACGGCCATGCCGCAGCGGACTCGGCCAGCTACCGCATCGCCCGCGGCTTCCGCGGCATCACCTTGGACACCCTGCAAACCGGCCTGCTGGCACCGGCGAAACGGCAGTTGGGCGAGGACTGGATCGAACCCAACCTGCCGCAACTGGAAGGCATCGTCTGGCCGCTGCTGCAACAACGCCCACCGCACCTGCTGCCGCCGCCGTTCGCGAGCTGGGACGAACTGCTCGCGCACAGCGCCCGGCAACTGGAAAACGATCTGGCCGCGCAAGGCCCCGACCTCGCCGCCCGCACCTGGGGCGAGCGCAATACCGCCGCCATCTGCCACCCGGTATCGCGCGCGTTGCCGGCACTGTTCAAGCGCTGGCTGTGCATGCCGGCACAAGCGCTGCCCGGCGACGGCAACATGCCGCGCGTGCAAGGCCCGGCCTTCGGCGCCTCGCAGCGCATGGTGGTGTCGCCCGGCTTCGAGGCCGACGGCATCGTGCACATGCCCGGCGGCCAGAGCGGCCATCCGCTGTCGCCCTACTGGGGTGCGGGCCATGACGACTGGGTACAAGGCCGGCCGATGCCGTTCCTGCCGGGCACCGCCCGCTATACGCTGGAGCTGGAACCTGCGCCAGCCCGCTGAAGTGCCTGCTCCCTGCCGCAGAACCCGGGGAAGGCCGGCTCCGCGCCAGTGCCCGCAACCCGGCAGTGACGGGTACAGGCCGGCATCCCTTCAACTGCCCATTCAATCAATGTAGTAACATCGCCACATTCAACCGCCGGGGGGGCTGCCATGACCACCACTCTCTCCAGCCGTGAATTCAATCAGGATCTGGGCCGCGCCAAGAAGGCCGCACTGGACGGGCCGGTGGTCATCACCGACCGCGGCAGGCCGGCGCACGTGCTGCTCAGCTACGCCGACTACCAGCGCCTGACCGACAACCCCCGCACCTTGTTGCAAGCCCTGGACATGCCCGGCATGGGCAGCGCCGAAGGCATCGCGTTCGACCCGCCCAAGCTGCGCCTGGGCCTGCGCATTCCCGGTTTCGACGACTGAACCGGGCCGTCCGTGTATCTGCTCGATACCAACGTCGTCTCCGAGTTGTACAAGGCGCTGCGTGGCCGTGCCGACCCCGGCGTGACGGCGTGGCTGGCGGACGTGGCGCTGGCCCACTGCGCCATTTCCAGCCTGACCCTGATGGAACTGGAAATCGGCGTGCTGCGCATGCAGCGGCGTGATGCCGCGCAGGGTGCGCTGCTGCGTGCATGGTTGGAGCAGCGCGTGATCCCGGAATTCAGCGGCCGCGTGCTGGCGGTGGATGCCGGCGTGGCCTTGCGCTGCGCACGCCTGCACGTACCCGACCCGGCCTCGGAACGCGATGCACTGCTTGCCGCCACCGCGCTGGTGCATGGCCTGACCGTGGTAACGCGCAATGTGGCGGACTTCACCGCCACCGGGGTGCCGCTGTTCAACCCCTGGCAGCGCTGGACCGTGCAGGAAAACTGCGGGCGCTACGTCGCCGCGCCCTGAGCGCGGGCATCACCGGGATGCCTCCACACGAAGCAACTCCACATCAGAGAGCTGCGACCACACCCGCAACTCCCCTGCATGCCACGGCCGGCATCGCTGCCAGCCGTGGCATGTAATCAACCGGCCACTGTCACGCCCTTGATGGCTTCGTTGTGCACCCCGGCCACGGCGCGGCCCGACGGGTCGGCCATCGTCGCGAAGCTGGCGTCCCATGCGATCGCCGCCGGCGAGGAACAGGCGATCGACTTGCCGCCCGGCACCGTCTCGGCCGCCGCCGGGCTCGGGTAGAACTGTTCGAACAGCGTGCGGTAGCAGTACGCCTCCTTGGTCTGCGGCGGGTTCACCGGAAAGCGCTTGTCGGCGGCGGCCAGCTCGCGGTCGCTGACCTGCGCTTCGGCATGCGCCTTCAGTCCGTCGATCCAGCCGTAGCCGACACCGTCACTGAACTGCTCCTTCTGCCGCCACAGGATCTGCTCCGGCAGATAACCCTCGAACGCCTCGCGCAGCACACCTTTTTCCATGCGTTGCGGGCCGTCGCTGCCCTTGCGCACCATCTTGTGTTGCGCGTCCATCTTCATCGCCACGTCGAGGAATTCGCGGTCCAGGAACGGCACCCGCGGCTCCACGCCCCAGGCCATCATCGACTTGTTGGCGCGCAGGCAATCGTAGTTGTTCAGCGCATCAATCTTGCGCACCAGCTCCTCGTGGAACTCGCGCGCGTTCGGCGCCTTGTGGAAGTACAAATAGCCGCCGAAGATCTCGTCGCTGCCCTCGCCGGACAGCACCATTTTCACGCCCATCGCCTTGATCCGCCGCGCCAGCAGGAACATCGGCGTGGACGCACGGATCGTCGTCACGTCATAGGTTTCGATGTGGCGGATCACCTCGGGCAATGCGTCCAGCCCTTCCTCGAAGGTGTATTCGAAGCCGTGGTGCACGGTGCCGAGCATGTCGGCGGCGACCTGCGCAGCGGCCAGATCGGGCGAGCCCTTCAAACCGATGGCGAAGGAATGCAGCCGTGGCCACCACGCCTCGCTGTTGTCGCCATCTTCGATGCGGCGGCGGGCGTAGCGCGCGGCCACCGCAGCAACCAGCGAGGAATCCAGGCCGCCGGACAGCAGCACGCCATAGGGCACGTCGGTCATCAGTTGCCGATGCACTGCGGCCTCGAAGGCTTCACGCAATTCGATCGAAGAAACTTCCACACCTTCCACCGCGTCGTAGTCGCGCCACGGGCGCTCGTAGTATTTGCCCAGCGTGCCGGTGGCGGTGTCGTACCAGTGGCCGGGCGGGAACTGCGCCACGTCGGCGCAGGTGTCGGCGAGCGATTTCATTTCCGAAGCGACGCACAACCGCCCCTGCTTGTCGTGGCCCCAGTACAGCGGCACCACGCCGATCGGGTCGCGGGCGATGATCGCCCGGCCACGCGCCTTGTCCCACAGCGCAAAGGCGAAGATGCCGTTGAGGCGGTTCAGAAAGCTGGCCACCCCGCTTCCATCGGCTTCGCTCTGACGGTACAGCGCGTTGATGACTTCGCAGTCCGAGCCGGTCTGGAACGCATAGGGCTGCGCCAGTTCCGTCTTCAGCTCGCGGTGGTTGTAGATCTCGCCGTTGACCGCCAACGCCAGCTCGCCATCCTCGGACAGCAGCGGCTGCGAACCGCCGGCCGGGTCGACGATGGCCAGTCGCTCATGGACGAGAATGGTGCGCTCGTCGAGATAGACGCCGCTCCAGTCCGGGCCGCGGTGGCGCTGGCGCTGGGATTGTTCAAGCGCCTGCCGGCGCAGCGCCTGCGGGTCGTCACCGGGTTGCAGGCCGAAGATGCCGAAGATGGAACACATGGGAAGCTCCTGGAATCGTGGGGAAAACGTGGGGGCAGAGAATCCAGCCACAAAAAAACCCGCATCGGCCGATGCGGGTTTTCTGGTCACTGGGCGTATGGTGCTCTGGCTCAGTCGCAGACCCGCATCGGCCGCGCGCGATTGTTCGCAATCGCATTGTTGCGATTGTTCGACAGGTTCGCGCGGGTGCGGGCGTGGCGGATCATGGGGCCGACGATAGCGTGGGGCCAGCCGGTGGCGCAACAGTTTCAGTGGCAATCACACCCGCCTGCGCAACGGTGGCGAAATCGGCCTCGTCGGCGCATTCGACGCGGTTGCGGCCGGCGTGCTTGGCCCGGTACAGCGCCAGATCGGCGCAATGCAGCAGTTGCGCGGAGTCGTCACCGGCCGCCGGCACCCGCACTGCCACGCCGAGACTGATGCTGCCCGGCATCCCGGCCTCGCTCATGACCCGCGCGGCGCGTTGCCGCACCCGCTCGGCACGCTGCAACGCTTCCTCGCGGTCGACGCCCGGCAGGATCAGCACGAACTCCTCGCCGCCGTAGCGCACCGCCAATTCATCCACGCCCGACACTTCGGCGGCGAGTGCGGCGGCCACCCGGCGCAGTTGAATGTCGCCGGCCTGATGGCCGTGGTTGTCGTTGAAGGCCTTGAAGTGGTCGACGTCGGCCATCACCACCGCCAGCGGCTCGCTGCGTTCGCCGCAGCGTTGCCAGCCGCGTTGCAGTGCGCGCTCCATCGCGTGGCGATTGGCGATGCCGGTCAGGCCATCGACGACGGCCAGTTCGGTGAGCCGGCGGTTGGCGGCTTCCAACTCACCGGTGCGCTCGGCGATGCGGCGCTCCAGTTCACGGTTGCGCGCATTGACGCCACGGTTGCGCAGGTGCACCGCCAGTACCACCAGCAGCAGGCCGGCCACCCAGAACAGGGCCTGCACCACCCCGCGCTCGTACCAGAACGGCTCCACCCGCAGCCGGTACAACAGCGGCTCGGCCTGGCGACCGCCGCGGATGCGGGCCTGCAGTTCGAAGCGGTAATCACCCGGCGGCAGCAACCGGTAGCCCAGCTCGCGGTTCGCGCCCCACGGCGACCATGCCTCGTTGTAGCCCTGCATGCGGTAACGGAACTCGACCTCCGGTTCCATCGTCCCCAGCCCGAAGCGCAGCGCCAGGCCGGAGCCGGGCGGCAGCACCTGCACCTGCGCCGGTTGCAGCGGCAGCAGTGCATCGTCCCGGTCCGGTTGCCGCAGGCGGATCTGGTCCAGGCGCGCCTGCAACGGCGCCGGCGACGGGTTGCCGATGTCGGGATCGAACTGCAGCAGGCTGTCCCAGGCAATCAGCCGCAAGCGGCCGTCGTCCTGCAGCGCCAGCCCGGTGAAGCCCGGCACCCGGCTGCTGCTGACCTGTTGCAGGTGGAAGGCGCTCTCGCCCTGTCGCCGCCACCACAGTTGGCGCGTGGTCCAGACGAAGCTGCCGAGCGCGGTCGTCGCCGCCTCAAGCTCCCACGGCCGCTCCAGGCCGGGCAGCACGGGAAGCGACGCAGGCACGAAGTGCGCGCCGGCGAGCTTGCGCACGTCGCTGCCGGTGATCGCGTACACGGCTTCGTCGATATGGACCAGATGGGTACCCTGCCCGTCGTCGGCAGGCGGCACCTGCCCCACGTCGAAATGCTGCTGATCGCGCAGTTGCCCGGTCCGTGGGTCGAGGCGCCAGCGGTGCACGCCACCGCGTTCATCGCCCACCCAGAACTCGCCGGGCGCGACCTGCGCGATGCCGCTGATGGCGCCAATGTGGATCGGCCAGCGGGCGGCCAGCTGCCAGCGACCGTCGTGCTGCGCCAGCCACCACACCTCGTTGCCGCCCAGCGCCAGCATGCGTTCCGGGTCGAACGCCGAGGGCAGCAGCCGCAGCGTGCCGCTGCCCATCTGCGGGCCGACCAGCCGTCGCGGCGTCTTCGCACCGGGGTCGAGCACCATCAGCCCGAGCCGGTCGCCGACCAGCAGGCCGGCCGCGGTTCCCTGCAACGCGAACACCTCCAGCTTCGTGTCCGCCCACGGTTGCGGCAGGAAGCGCGGCACGCCACCCGTCACCGGCCCGGCGCGCCACAGGCCCAATGCCGCCACCCACAGGCTGCCGTCATACCACGCGCTGTCGTGCAGCTGGTTGAACAGGCCGTGCCGCTGGTCGTACACGGTCCACGGCGAGGGCAGGCGCATCCGGGTCAGCCCGGATTCGCCCACCGCCCACAGGCCGCCGTCGCGGTCCAGGCCGAAGCCGTCCAGGCTGCCACGGGTCGGCGCGAAGCTGTCGAGCAGGTGCAGCTCGGGCGAAAAACGCATCAGCGTGCCGTCGTAGCTGCCGAATACGAAGCCGCCATCGGGCAGGCGGATGCTGCTGTAGGGAATGTGCGTGGCGAAGGCCGCATCCGCATCGCCGGGCAGCTTGCGCACGCCAGCGGCATCGCCGAAATGGAAGCCGTCGTTGGCCGCATACAGCAACCCGCCCTGCCATTCCCACAGGCCGGAGATGCGCAGACCATCGAGCGCGCGGGTGCCCGGCAGCGGCACCGGGCCGGCCTCGTCAAGGCGGCACACGCCGGTACCGGCGACGCGCAGGTAAAGTTCGCCACCGGCCGCGAACAATTGCTGTGCCGTGCCCACCGGCAGCGGCTGCCGCTCGGTACCGCCGTCGCGCCGCAGCCGGTACAGCATGCGCCCGTCGTTCGCCACGACCCCGCGCGCCGTTTCCAGCAAGCCGTAGAAATCCGCCGGCGGCAGCGGCTTGCCATCGTCGCCGGTGAACTCCGGCAGCAGGTCGATGAAGCGCAGGTCGCCGTCGGGTTCGCGCCGTAGTTCTCCCAGCGTGCCGCTGCCGCCCACGTAGACCCGGCCGTCAGACGCGGCCAGCACCGTATAGGCCGCCGCCCGGTGCGGCAGCTCGAACAACTTCCACAGGCCGCTGTGGAACACCATCACGCCTTCGCTGCTGCCGGCGTACAGCGTGCCCTGCGCATCGACCGCGATGTCCGAGTAAAACGGTGCGGCCGGCAGCTCGCCAATACCGAAATGCCGCATCAGCGGCAGGCCCTGCATGCTCGCGGCGGCCTGCGCCGCGTGCAGCAGCAGCCACAATCCGCAGGCGGCCAACACCCGTGGCCAGAACCGCCAGCCTGTCTTCATTCCGGTTGCATCTCGGCGAGGCATGGCAATCCGGATGGGCATGGTCAGGCCAGCAGTTTTGCGATCAGTTGCCGGTAAAGATCGGGCAAAGCCCGCAATTCGTCCACCCGCACGTTTTCGTCAACCTGGTGGATGCTGGCGTTGACCGGCCCGACCTCGATGCACTGCGCACCCAATGGGGCGATGAAGCGCGCGTCGGAGGTGCCGCCGCCGGTGCTCTCTTCCGGCGGTGTACCGGCAAACCCGGCCAGCACCTCGCGGGCGACGCTGCGCAGGCGGCCTTCGGGAGTGTGGAACGGCTCGCCGCTGCGGTGCCAGTGCAGGTCGAAGTCCAGCGCATGGCGGCCGAGCAACGCAGTGATTTCCGCCTCCAGCCGTTCGGCATCCCAGTGCGGGTTGTAGCGCAGGTTGAACAACACCTGCAGCTCGCCGGGGATGACGTTGCTGGCACCGGTGCCGGCAGTGATGTTGGAAATCTGCAGACTGGTCGGCGGGAAGCTCTCGTAGCCATCGTCCCAGTGCCGCGCGGCCAGTTCGGCCAGCGCCGGTGCGGCGAGATGGATCGGGTTGCGCGCCTTTTCCGGGTAGGCGACGTGGCCCTGCACGCCCTTCACCCGCAGCTTCGCCGACAGGCTGCCACGGCGACCGACGCGCAGCAGGTCGCCGAGCTTCGCGGTGGACGATGGCTCGCCGGTGATGCACCAGTCGATGCGCTGGCCGCGTTCGCCGAACAGCCGCGCGACGTGGCGCACACCATCGATGGCGTCGCCTTCCTCGTCGCTGGTCAACAACACTGCCAGCGTGCCGGGGTGATGCGGATGGGCAGCGACGAACTGCTCGGCGGCGACCACAAACGCGGCCACGCTGCCCTTCATGTCGGCTGCACCACGGCCGTACAGCACGCCGCCGCGCACCTCGGGCTTGAACGGATCACTGGCCCAGGCCTCGACCGGGCCGCTCGGCACCACGTCGGTGTGGCCCAGCAGCACCAGCACCGGGCCGCCACTGCCGTGCGTGGCCCAGAGGTTGTCCACCTCGCCCAGGCGCAGGTGTTCGCAATGGAACCCGGCCGCTTGCAGGCGGCTGGCGATCAACTGCTGGCAACCGGCGTCCTCCGGCGTCACCGAAGGGCGCGAGATGAGTTCGCAGGTCAGTTCGACAACGTCGTTCATTCGATCTTTCTCCTGCCCGCGCGGTCAGCCGACACCGAAACGCTGCTTGAAGCCATTGTCGGAAAATCCCTGCGTCACCTGCCCGTCGTCGGTGACCACCACCGGCCGCCGCACCAGTTGCGGGTATTCGCGCAGCAACAGCTTCCACTCGGCCTCGGAGCCGGGCGTCTTGCGGTTGTCCGGCAATTGCCGCCAGGTGGTGGACGATTTGTTGACCAACGCATCGAAGCCGCCAACCTTGCCGGCCCATTCCGCCAGCGTTTCCGGAGCCGGCTTGTTGTCGCGGTAGTCGATGAAGGTATAGGCCACGCCGAAGCGGTCCAGCCACTTGCTCGCCTTCTTGCAGGTGTCGCAGTTCTTGAGTCCGTGGATCGTCGTCGTCATCGTGGTCATGGGTGTCAGTGCTTCACTACCGGCAGTTCGATATAGCTGGCCGCATCGGCCGAGTGGTGGATGGCGTTGTCGGCCACCACCGGTGCATCCTCGCTCTCGTTCGGGCCGCCAGTGTTGAGGTTGCGCGCGAACTTGGGGAAGTTGGAGCTGGTCACCTCGACGCGGATGCGGTGGCCCTTGTCGAACTGGATCGAGGTGGTGATCGGGGTCGGCTTCAGCGCGTACACCTGCCCCGGCTGCATCGGCGCCGGCGTGGCGTAGCCGTCGCGGTAGCGCGCGCGCAGCATGGTGTCGCCGATGATCCAGGCGGTGCCGTCCGGCGCCACGTCCACCAGCTTGAGCGCGAAGTCGGTGTCCTTCGCGCTGGAGGACACCTGCAACACCGCATCGACGAAACCGGACACTTCCAGCGGCTGCTGCAGCGGCTCGCTGGTATAGACCAGCACGTCGTGGCGCGCCTCGATCTGGCGTTGGTCGAAGGCACCGGCGGTCACCAGCCCGCCATTGCAGCAGTCACCGCCGCCAATGGTCTGCACCGGGTTGTTCGGGTCGTAGCGGTAGGCGTCCTTCGGCTCGTCGGCGACGGGGGCGTCGAAGCTCAACCGCCCATCGCCGTACATCGAGTTGGCGTTGCCGCCCGAGCGCAGGTACATGCGCACCGGCGTCGCCGCCTTCGGCGGCCACTGCGCATCGGACTGCCAGCGGTTGGCGCCCATCGTGAAATAGCGCACGTGCGGGGTGGAGGCCGGGAACGCCTTGGGCTGGCCCTTCAACCAACGGTCGAAGAACGCCCATATCTGCTCGCCCACCGGGAAGCTGGCATCGCCCATGTCGCGGTCGCCGACCTTGTAGTCCTTGCCCAGTTGCCAGAACTGGCAATGCGGATTGGGGCCGACCACCACGTACTGGTTGGCACTGGCCTCGCGGTCGGAGTTCACCGTGCGCGCGTGGTTGAACAGCGCCATGTTCGGGCCGATGGAGACGTCGTACCAACTGTTGAACCACAGCGCCGGCACGCCCCAGCCCATCGAATCGTGGTACAGCCCGCCCTGTTCCCAGAACGGATCGGCCGGGCCGCGCCCGATCATCGATTCGAACGTGCCCGGCGGCTCGCCCAGCGAGGACAGCAGCTCGGCGTACGGCAGGTGCCGGATGTGCTTCTGCCAGTCCACCTTGGGCTTGCTCGCGTCCAGGTCGTTGTACTGCGCCACGCGCGCGCGCAGCGGCCCGGACAGGTCCTGCGGCAGCTCGGCGCGCAGCGGATTGTCCACGCCGTACATCCACACCGCGAACAGGGTACGCGGCACGCCGCCGGTGTAGAAGTTGCCCTGCTCGCGGAACGGACCGACCTTGCCGATGCCGGCGCCGGCCGCCATCGGCACCATCGCCGCGTGCGCCGGGTGGTCCATCGCCGCCAGCGCCAACTGCCATTCGGCCGAGGACGAGCAGCCCACGGTGCCGACCTTGCCGTTGGACCACGGCTGCTCGGCGATCCAGCTCAACGCGTCGTAGCCGTCGGTCTGCGGGTAGCCGAGGATCTGGTACCTGCCCTTGCTGAAATAGCGGCCGCGCTCGTTCTGCACAATGAAGGCGTAGCCGTGGCGCACCGCCTCGATCGCCAACCGCGCAGTGCTGCCGCGCGGGGTGTGCTCGTTGTACGGGGTCTTCCACAGCACCGTCGGCAGCGGGCCGGTGGCGCCCTTGGGCCGCCAGATGTTGGTGGACAGGCCGACGCCGTCGCGCATCGGCACCAGCACCGCGGTTTCGGCGTCGGCGATGCCGGCAAGCTCGGCACGCAACCCGTCTTCGCTGTAGCGGCTGAGGTCCTGCGCGGAAGCGCCGGCGGCCAATGCCAGCGCCGTGCCGAGCAGGAGGGTGGGCAGCCTGGTGGCCACGGTGCGTGCCTTCATCGCGTTCTCCCCGGTTGGATGTGGTGGGACGTGCCTCAGTCTGCCAGCCCGCGCAGCAGGTCGTTGACGCTGGTCTTGCCGCGGGTGCGGGCATCGACCTGCTTGACGATCACCGCGCAGTACAGCGAATGGGTGCCGTCCTTGCCCGGCAGCGAGCCGGACACCACCACGCTGTACGGCGGGATGTAGCCGTAGGTCACCTCGCCGGTGGCGCGGTTGTAGATGCGGGTGCTCTGGCTGAGGAACACGCCCATGCCGATCACGCTGTGGTGGCCGACGATGACGCCCTCCACCACTTCCGAGCGCGCGCCGATGAAGCAGTGGTCCTCGATGATGGTCGGGCTGGCCTGCAACGGCTCCAGCACGCCGCCGATGCCGGCACCGCCGCTCAAATGGCAGTGCTTGCCGATCTGCGCGCACGAACCCACCGTCGCCCAGGTATCGACCATCGTGCCTTCGCCCACGTGCGCGCCGATGTTGGTGAAGCTGGGCATCAGCACCACGTCCTTGCCGAAGTGGGTGCCGCGGCGGGCGATGGCGCCGGGCACCACGCGCACGCCGCTCTGGCGGAAGCGGGTTTCGTCGTAGCCGGCGAAGCGCGACTCCACCTTGTCCCAGAACGGCGCGGGCTGTGCATCGACCACCGCCATGTCGTTGACGCGGAAATACAGCAGCACTGCTTTCTTCAACCACTCGTTGACCTTCCAGCCGCCGTCACCGTCCGGCTCGGCGACGCGGAAACCGCCGCTTTCCAGGCCGTCGATGGCACGATTGACCAGCAACCGGGTGGAGCCTTCGATCTCGTCCACGGTCAGCGCGGCACGACGCTCGAACGCGCTTTCGATGCCGGCCTTCAATTCGGCCACGGCGGCGGGGGACTGCTCGTTCAACGGGGGCTTGTTTGCCATCAGCGGGGGTCTCCAGGCGTTTTATCGGGCTCCAGGCAGGCCAGCAATGCGATACGCAAGGCCTGCCGGGAGGATTCTGTAAGCGGTTGGTCGTGGCGGTCGGTGAGCCGGAACTGGTCCTCGGCGCGCTCGCCGAAGGTGGCGATGCGCGCATCCTGCACCCGCAAGCGCTGGTCGCGCAGCACGTGGGCGACGTCGGCCAGCAGGCCGGGGCGGTCCGGCGCGACCAGGTTCAGCACGGTGCGGCCGTGGTCGGCACCGTCAATGAACTCGATGCGCGGGGCAAAGCGGAAATGCTTGAGCTGCCGCGGCATCACCCGCCGCGCCGGCCGCAATATCTGGATGTTGCCGGCCAGCGCCTTGCGCAGCAGCGCCTCCAGCCGCGCGGCGTCGCCATCGGCGAAGCTGCCGGCCGGCGTCACTTCGAAGGTATCGAAAATGGTGGCGTCGGGGCCGTCGAGCACCCGTGCGCGGTGGATGCCGTAGCCGGCGCGGTCCAGCGTCATCACGATCGCCGCGAACAGGCCGTCGCGGTCGGGCGAATGCACGAATACCTCCAGCGCATCGCTCTCGGGCGTGATCCGCCGCACCTTGGCCAGCGTGCCGCCCTTGCGCACGTCCATCAGCGAGGAGGCCTGCCATACCAGTTGCTCGGGGCGGAAACGCACGAAGCCTTCGTCGGGCATCGCCGCGAACTGGCGTTCGATCACCGCATCGTCATGACCGAGCAGGTGCATCTGCATGCGCACGTTGTCACGTGCCTCCTGCACGCGCTCGGCTTCGGGCAGCGCAAACTCGCCTCCTTCCTGCAAGGCGCGGCGGGTGGCGAAATACAGGTCGGCCAGCAGCCGGTCCTTCCAGGCGTTCCACAGCTTCGGACTGGTGCCGGCGATGTCGGCGCAGGTCAGCAGGTACAGGTAATCAAGGCGCTCGCGCGTGCCCACCAGCGCGGCAAAACGCTGGATCACTTCCGGGTCGGTGATGTCCTGCTTCTGTGCAGTCACCGACATGCGCAGGTGCTGCTCCACCAGCCATGTCACCAGCGTGGTATCGGCCGCACTCAGCCCGTGCGCCACGCAGAATTCGCGCGCGTCCACCGCGCCGAGTTCGGAGTGGTCACCGCCGCGTCCCTTGGCGATGTCGTGGAACAGCCCGGCCAGCAGCAACAGCTCCGGCTTGCGCAGCCGTGGCCACACTTCATGGGCGATGGAGAAGCGCTCGTCGGCGCGCACGCTGGCAAAGGTGCCGATGTTCCGCAGCACCATCAAGGTGTGCTGGTCCACGGTGTAGACGTGGAACAGGTCGAACTGCATGCGCCCGGACACCTGCGCGAACGCGGGAATCCAGCGCCCCAGCACGCCCAGCCGCGCCATCCGCGCCAACGTGTCCACCGCGCGCGGGCCGCGCAACAGGGCGATGAATTGTTCGCGTACCGCCATGTCCACCTGCGTGTACGCGGGAATTTCGTCCAGCATCTCGGCCAAGCCGCGCGCGGTCAGCGAATGCAGGCCACGCACGTCCGGCGTGCGCGCCCAGCAGGCAAACAGCGCGAACAGGCGGCGCACGTCGTCATGCGGCCACAACGGGTCATCGGCCGACAGGTAGCCGCGACGCAACGAGAAACCATCGCCCACCGGCTCGGGCGCCGCTTCACCGTCGAACTGTTCCTCGAAGCGTTGCAGCAGGCGGTCGCTGATGCGGCGGATCACCGCGGCGCTGCGGTAGAAGCCCTGCATCATCTTTTCCACGCCCAGGCTTTCGGCGTCGTCGGCGTAGCCCATGCGCTCGGCCAGCGCCTTCTGGTAGTCGAAGCGCAGGCGTTCCTCGGCGCGCTGCGCGACCAGGTGCAGGCCGAAGCGCAGCCGCGCCAGCACCTGCCGCTCGCGCTTGAGTGCAGCCGCCTCGTCCAGGCCGAGATGGCCCAGCCCGGCCAGCGCGTCGATGTTGCCGACGCCGAAGGTGCGCAGCGCCATCCAGCCCAGCGTGTTGAGGTCGCGCAGGCCGCCGGGGCCGTCCTTGATGTCCGGCTCCAGGTTGTCGGCGGTGTCGCCGAAGCGCTGGTGGCGTTGCAGCAGTTCCTCGCGCTTGGCGAGGAAGTAGTCGCGCGCCGGCCAGATCAGCGTCGGCGATACCGCCCGTGCCAGCCCCTGCACCGCAGCGTCATCGGCGCACAACGGACGCGCCTCGATCAGCGCGGTCAACACGGTCTGGTCGGCGGCGGCCTGCACGCACTGCGCCGCCGAGCGCACCGCGTGACTGGCCGGCAAACCGGCATCCCACAGCAGCGCGAACAAGCGCGCCAGCGCCGGTTCGTGCGCCTGCTGCACCGCCGGCTCACCCAGCACCAGCAGGTCGATGTCCGAACGCGGGAACAATTCGCCACGGCCATAGCCGCCCACCGCGAACAGGGCCAGGCCGGCATCGGCCGGCAGGCAACGCTGCCAGGCCTGGCGGATCAACTGGTCAGCGCAGCGCGCGCGCAGCGCCAGCAAGCGCTCGATGGTGTCGCCCTGCTCGAAGCGCCGGCACAGCCGCGCGTCGGCATGGGCCAGTTCCTGCCGTGCCTGCGCAGCCCACCGCGCATCGTCCGCGGGATCAGCCGGCGTGTCCGGTTCGTGTTCGAACGGGTCCGCCGGCAATCGCGTCATGCCTGCGCGGGGTGTGCTTGTCCGGCCTCGGCCGGCGACAGCGTCAACACTTCCACGCCGTCCTCGGTCACCGCAATCATGTGCTCCCACTGCGCCGAGAGCTTGCGGTCCTTGGTCACCACGGTCCAGCCGTCGGGCAGCACCTTGGCGTGGCGGGTGCCCTCGTTGATCATCGGCTCGATGGTGAAGGTCATGCCCGGCTTCAGCACCAACCCCTGGCCGGGGCGGCCGTAGTGCAGCACCTGCGGCTCGTCGTGGTAGACCTTGCCGATGCCGTGGCCGCAATACTCGCGCACCACGCTGAAGCGCTCGGACTCGGCATATTCCTGGATCGCATGGCCAACGTCACCCAGCGTCGCGCCCGGCCTGACCGCGCGGATGCCACGCCACATTGCTTCCTTCGTCGTTTCCACCAGCCGTTTGGCCATCACCGACGGGGTGCCGACGTAGTACATGCGGCTGGTGTCGCCATGCCAGCCATCCTTGATGACGGTCACATCGATGTTGACGATGTCGCCGTCCTTGAGCACCTTGGCCTCGTTGGGGATACCGTGGCAGATGACGTTGTTGACCGAGGCGCACACGGTCTTGGGGAAGCCGCGATAGCCGACATTGGCCGGGATCGCGCCCTGCACGTTGACGATGTGGTCATGGCAGATGCGGTCCAGCTCTTCGGTGCTGACACCGGGGCGGACATGTGCGCCGACGAGGTCCAGCACCTCTGCGGCCAGGCGGCCGGCGATGCGCATCTTGGCGATTTCTTCGGGGGTTTTCAGGTTCACGCTCATGCCGGCCATTATCACCCAAGTGGCCCCGCCACGGCATGGCGGCCGGCCTCGCCCAAGCCTCCGCGAACGGCCGGTTTGCGCACGGCGCCACGGCCACCTATAATTCTGCGGCTGCGTTGCCGGCCTTGCGGCCTGCGCGTACCGCCCACACCGGGCGTCACCGGTGAATCCACACCCTTCGCCCCCATCCGTGCCGGGGTGCCTCGCTTGCGAGGTTCGGCCACGGAGGCGTCGGGGAAGCCCAACCCCGGAACCCACCGCTTCAGTGCGGACCGCCAACATTCCCAGGCGGCCGGTTCCCTGTCAGGAGTTCTGCAATGCCCCAGATCACCATGCGTCAGATGCTGGAAGCCGGCGTCCACTTCGGCCACCAGACCCGCTACTGGAACCCCAAGATGGCTCCGTACATCTTCGGCGCCCGCGGCAAGATCCACATCATCAACCTGGAAAAGACCGTCCCGCTGTTCAACGACGCGATGAACTTCCTCTCGTCGGTTGCCCAGAAGCGCGGCACCATCCTGTTCCTGGGTACCAAGCGCAGTGCGCGCGAGTCCATCAAGGAAGAAGCCGAGCGTTGCGGCATGCCGTTCATGAACCAGCGTTGGCTGGGCGGCACCCTGACCAACTTCGCCACGGTGAAGAAGTCGGTGGCGCGCCTGAAGGAGCTGGAAGCCGGTGAAACCGACGGCACCTTCGACAAGCTGGTCAAGCACGAAGTGCTGGGTCTGCGCCGCGAACGCGACAAGCTGGAAGCCTCGCTGGGCGGCATCAAGGACATGAACCGCTTGCCGGACGCCATCTTCGTCATCGACATCGGCCACGAAGATATCGCCATCAAGGAAGCCCGCAAGCTCGGCATCCCGGTGATCGCGGTGGTTGACACCAACTACAACCCGGAGCTGGTGGACTACGCCATCCCGGGCAACGACGACGCCATCCGCGCCGTGCAGTTGTATGCCCGCGCCGCCGCCGACGCCGTGCTGGAAGGCAAGGCCGCTTCCCCGAACGCCGCTTCGGTGCGCGAGGAAGAGTTCGCCGAAGGTGCCGCCGAAGAAGCCAAGCCGGCGCGCCGCGCCCCGGCCAAGAAGGGTGCCCCCAAGGGTGACGCCGCTTCGGCCTGATGCCCGCGACGGGCAACTGCTGCCCGCCCGCCCTGTACCGGCGCCACCCGGCGCCGGCTACTGACAGGGCCCTGCAACAACGGCCGGCAATCATTGCCGGCCTGCCCCTTTTCATTGTTCGAGGTAATTCCAATGGCTGAAATCACCGCCTCCCTGGTCAAGGAACTGCGCGAGCGCACCGGCGCCGGCATGATGGAGTGCAAGAAGGCACTGACCGAAAGCAACGGCGACATCGACGCGGCGGCCGAAGCCCTGCGCAAGTCCGGCGCCGCCAAGGCCGACAAGAAGGCCGACCGCGTCACCGCCGAAGGCCGCGTTGGCGTTGCCAGCAACGGCGGCAACGCCGTGCTGGTCGAAGTCAACTCGGAAACCGACTTCGTTGCCAAGGACGTCAACTTCATGGCATTCGTCGACGCCGTCGCTGCTGCCGCCCTGGCCTCCGGCGCTGGCGACGTCGAAGCGCTGAAGTCGGCCAAGCTGCCGAGCGGCGAAACCGTCGAAGAAACCCGCGCCACCGCGATCCAGAAGCTGGGCGAGAACATCCAGATCCGTCGTCTGGTCAAGATCGAAGGTGGCAACACCGTCGGCACCTACGTGCACAGCAACGGCAAGATCGGCGTGCTGGTCGAACTGGCCGGCGGCAACGCCGAGCTGGCCACCGGCCTGGCCATGCACGTGGCCGCGATGAACCCGCCGCACAACAAGGCTGCCGACGTCCCGGCCGACTTCGTTGCCAAGGAAAAGGAAATCGAGCTGGCCAAGATGAGCGAGAAGGACAAGGCCAAGCCGGCCGAAATCCTCGAAAAGATCATCAGCGGCAAGATCAACAAGATCGTCAACGAAGTGACCTTGTACGGCCAGAACTACGTGCTGGACAGCGACAAGTCGGTCGAAGCGGTGCTCAAGGCCGCCGGCGGCGACGTCGTCGGCTTCCAGCGCCTGGTGGTTGGCGAAGGCATCGAGAAGGTGGTCGAGGACTATGCCGCCGAAGTGGCCAAGGCGATGCAGGTCTGATTCGTCCGGCGACGGATGCAAAACGAAAAGCCGCGGGCAACCGCGGCTTTTTCATGACCCTCTGCACTGCATCCGCCCGCGTACGGAAATGGACCGTCCTGCACCCCCATATCTTTCCCCCGCCCTGTATTCTTGCGGCACTGCCGTCCCTCGCCCCGCCATGTCCCCCGAGCTGAATTCCGCCCTGTCACTTTGCCGCAACCTGCCCTCGCCGGCCGGCATCGCCGTTCGCATCATCGAACTGGCGCAGGACCCCGAAACCGACATCGCCACCGCCGCGGACGTCATTTCGATGGACATGGCGCTGAGTGCACGGTTGATGCGCATCGCCAATTCGCCGCTGTATGCCAGCCGGCGGCGGGTGGAAAACCTGGGGCAGGCGCTGACCATGCTCGGCCTGCACGCGACCTTGCAGTTGGCGCTCGGGTTCTCACTGGCGGACATGCTGGACGGCGACGGCCAGGACCGGAAGCAGTTGGAACGCCTCTGGCGCCGCGGCGTCTTGTGTGCCCTGGCCGCGCGCTACCTCGGCCTGGGCTGCGGCCTGCGCCGGGTCGAAGAGGTGATGCTGGCCGGGCTGCTGCAGGACATCGGCATCCTGGCGCTGCTGCAGGCGCGCCCGGACAGCTATCCGGCACTGCTCGACGGTGCCGTCGACAATGATGACCTGCTGGTTCGCGAGCGGGCACTGCTGGAATGCAGCCATGCCGACGTCGGCGCCCACCTGTGCGAGCAATGGCACCTGCCGCGCTATCTGGCCGATGCCATCGGCGTCAGCGAGCTGCCCGGCGAGCCGGCCGACCTGTTCCAGCGCTGCGTGGCCCTGTCCGGCTGCGTGGCCGAAATCTGGCTGGCCGAAGATGCCGATGCCGCACGCAGCAACGCCCTGCAGCGGATCCACCGCGAGCTGGGCATGGACAGCCAGGGCTTCGAATTGATGCTGCAACGCATCGACCAGGCGCTGCCGGACCTGTGCGCGCTGCTGGACGTGGCCATGCCCAGTTCGGCGCGCGTGCGCCAGTTGCTCGACCATGCCAGCGAATTGAAGGAGCTGCGCAACCTGCGCGAATTGCAGGACATGGCTTCCGCGCGCCAGCGTGCCGAGGCTTTCGAAACCCAGGCCCGGCAGTTGTCCGAACTGGCACATCTGGACGGCCTGACCGGCGTGCTCAACCGCGGCCAACTGGAAACCGTGCTGCAGCAGGAGTTCTCCCGCGCCCAGCAGCACGACCGGCCGCTGTCGCTTGCCTTCATCGACCTGGACGACTTCAAGAAGATCAACGACACCCACGGCCACCTCATGGGTGACCAGGTGCTCAAGTCCTTCGCCGGCCACCTGCAGGAACAGTTGCGCGGCAGCGACACCGTGGCCCGCTTCGGCGGCGAGGAATTCGTGGTGCTGTTCCCCGACACCGACGAACTGGAAGCGCTGATGGTGGTGCGGCGTGCGCTGAACACCATCGGCAGCACGCCGATGGCTCACGTCCACGGCAGCGCGTTGCACGTCACCTTCTCCGCGGGCGTGGCCACCCACGGCGGCTACGAGCGCTTTGCCAACGTGCAGGACCTGCTCAAGGCCGCCGACGACGTGCTCTACCGCTCCAAGAGCCTTGGCCGCAACCGGGTCAATGCCCGCGCACCCGAACCGCTGCCGGCTTCGGCCTGAACCGGGCATGGCTGCGGCGGGAAAACTTCGCCGCAACGCAACACCAACGCTGCCCGGCAACCGGGCCATCCGGTAGAATCGCCGCGTTTTCCAGCCACCCGAGGTCGCCATGTCCCAGCTTGCCCATCACCGCATCCTTCTGAAACTTTCCGGGGAGGCGCTGATGGGAGACGAGGACTACGGCATCGACCCGAAGGTCATCAACCGGCTGGCCGCCGAGGTGATGGAAGCCCAGCAGGCGGGCGCAGAAATCGCGCTGGTGATCGGCGGTGGCAATATCTTCCGCGGCGCCGGGCTGGCCGCAGCCGGTATGGACCGGGTCACTGGCGACCACATGGGCATGCTGGCCACGGTGATCAATGCGCTGGCGATGCAGGACGCGCTGGAAAAACTCGGCGGCAAGGCACGGGTGATGAGCGCGATCAAGATCAACGACGTGTGCGAGGACTACATCCGCCGCCGCGCCATCCGCCATCTTGAAAAGGGCCGGCTGGTAATCTTCGCCGCCGGCGTCGGCAGCCCGTTCTTCACCACCGATTCGGGCGCGGCGTTGCGTGCCATCGAGATCGGCGCCGACCTGCTGCTCAAGGCCACCAAGGTCGATGGCGTCTACGACAAGGACCCGAACAAGCACGCCGATGCGGTTCGCTACGACACCCTCACCTACGACCAGGTGATCAGCCAGGGCCTGGAAGTGATGGACACCGCCGCATTCGCACTGGCGCGCGACAGCGACCTGCCGCTGCGCGTGTTCGACATGAGCCAGCCGGGTGAACTGCTGAAGATCCTGCGCGGCGAGAACATCGGCACCCTGGTCCGCGGCCGCGACGCGCACTGAGTTGCAGCGGCTTCAAGCCCCTCTCCCTGCGGGGCGGAACCGCACGTGCTTGCGCGCTACTGGCGCGCGTGCGGTTGAGCGCCCACGCCGCTGGCGTGGGCCGGGGCGCGGAGCGGGGATTGGGGTGAGGGTACGGGGCGAAGCCGCGCCGCAAGGAACCACTGGAAATCATGATGATGAACGCATCGCCATGCGCCCGGATGGAAAACAATCGGGACACCACTGCTTGAACAAGTGTGGTGCACGCGGCTTCGCCCGTACCCTCATCCGCCCCTTCGGGGCACCTGCATTCGGCACATCCCTGTGCCTCACCCTTCGGGCGGCTTCGCCGTGCAGCTTGGCAATCCTGCCAAGCCGTCTCCCGGAGGGAGAAGGAAAGGCAGAGCCCCGGCCGACATGCCTGTTCGCCTATAATCGGCCGATTCCAGCACCATCGAAGGATTCCGGCGATGATCAACGACATCAAAACCAATGCGCAGGCGCGCATGGCCAAGAGCATCGATGCTCTGCGCCACACCCTCACCACCATCCGCACCGGCCGCGCTTCGCCGGTCCTGCTGGACGGCATCAAGGTCAAGGCCTACGGCACCGACACGCCGCTGAACCAGGTGGCCAGCATCAGTGTTTCCGAAGGCCGCTCGCTGGTCATCACCCTGTTCGACAAGGGCATGATCAAGGAAGTGGAAAAGTCCATCTACGCTTCCGACCTCGGCCTGACCCCGACCACCGTGGGCACCACCATCCGCCTGAACCTGCCGCCGCTGACCGAGGAGCGCCGCAAGGAACTGGCCAAGACCGTGGGCAAGGAAGGCGAGGACACCAAGGTGTCCATTCGCAACATCCGCCGCGACGCCAACCAGGAAGTGGCCAAGTTGCTCAAGGACAAGAGCATCACCGAGGACGACGACCGCCGTGCGCAGGAAGAAATCCAGAAGCTGACCGACAAGGCGATCAAGGACGTCGATGACGTGGTCAAGCTGAAGGAACAGGAATTGATGGCGGTCTGAATGAGGGCCGGGAATAGAGAATGGGGAATCGGGAATGGGTTGCGCCCGGTGCTTCATTCCGCTCCTGACCGGTAACTTGCCCGTGACCTGCCTTTGAACGACTCCCGACTCCCGATTCCTGATTCCCGCCTGCCCCGGCACATTGCCATCATCATGGATGGCAATGGCCGTTGGGCGCAGCAACGGCGGCGGCCGCGCATGATCGGCCACCGCGCCGGCGCGCGCGCGGTCAACCGCAGCATCGACTTCTGCATCGAACACGGCATCGCCGCGCTCACGCTGTTCGCGTTCTCCAGCGAGAACTGGGGCCGGCCGCAGGAGGAAGTGGACGCGCTGATGAAGCTGTTTCTCGGTGCGCTGGACCGCGAGGTCGATGAACTCGGCCGCCGTGGCGTGCGCGTGCGCTTCATCGGCGAACGCTCGCGTTTCGCCGCCGGTATCGCCCAGCGCATGGACAAGGCCGAGCAACGCACCGTCGGCAACACCACGATGACCCTGAACATCGCCGCCAGCTATGGTGGCCGCCAGGACATCGCCCACGCCGCGCGGCAATTGGCCGAACAGGTCGCCGCCGGTACCCTCGCGCCGGAACAGATCGACGAACAGGCGCTGTCGCGCCACGTCGCACTGGCCGATTTGCCGGCCCCCGATTTATTCATCCGCACCGGTGGCGACAGCCGCGTCAGCAATTTCCTGCTGTGGCAACTGGCCTACACCGAGTTGTGGTTCACCGACGTGCTGTGGCCGGATGTCGATGCCGGCCTGCTGCAACAGGCGCTGGACGACTATGCGCGGCGCGAGCGCCGTTACGGCCTGACCAGCGCGCAGGTGACAGGCGCGACCACGGAGAGCAACCCCCAATGACCAAGACCCGCGTCATCGCCGCACTGATCATGGCCCCGGTGGCCATCTGCGCGATCCTGCTGCTGCCCACCCAATGGCTGGCCGCCGCTGCCGCGCTGGTGTTCCTCACCGGCCTGTGGGAGTGGCTCAAGCTCACTGGCGTGGATGGCCTGCCGCGCACCGTGCTGCTGGTGCTGAACCTGCTGCTGATGGTGCTGATCGTCTGGGCCTCCCCGGCCGACAACCCGGTGCTGTTCCAGTTGGCATCGCTGATCGGCGTCGGTTTCTGGCTGTTGGCGCTGCTGTGGCTGCGCTACTACGGCTTCGGCGCGCATGAAGAAAGCAGCGCGCGCATGCTCAAGCTGGCTGCCGGCACCCTGGCCATCGTTCCGGCGTGGGCGGCGCTGGTGTTGATCCACCACGGCGAGCCCAACGGCCACCTCTGGCTGCTGACCGCGCTGACCGTGGTCTGGGCGGCCGATTCGGGTGCCTATTTCGCCGGCCGTGCCCTCGGCAAGCGCAAGCTGGCCCCGCGCATCAGCCCCAGCAAGACCATCGAAGGCCTGCTCGGCGGGTTGGTGGCCGGGCTGATCGTCGCGCTTGGCTTCGGCTGGCTGGCCGGCGTTGCGGCTGCCGACATCGGCTGGCTGCTGCTGGTGGCCGCGCTGGCAGTGCTGGCCTCGGTGCTGGGCGACCTGTTCGAAAGCCTGCTCAAGCGTCACGCCGGCGCCAAGGACTCGGGCAGCGTGATTCCCGGCCACGGCGGCGTGCTTGATCGTATCGACGGCGTGCTGGCGGCCCTGCCGGTATTCGTGCTGGGCAAGGAAATCTTCGGTTTCTGACATGGCTTCCTCCCCGCACCTGCGTCGGGTCGCCATACTCGGCGCCACCGGTTCCATCGGCACCTCGGCACTGGACGTCATCGCCCGCCACCCCACGCAGTTGCAAGCCTGCGTGCTGGCGGCCGGCAGCAACGTCGATGCGCTGGTCGAACTGTGCCGGCTGCACCGCCCCGCGCATGCCGTCATTGCCGACCCGGCGCTGTTCGCGCGCCTGCGCGACGGCCTGCGCGAGGCCGGGCTGGCCACCGAAGCCCATGCCGGCAGCGAGGCCCTCGATACGCTGGCAGCCAGCGATGCCTGCGACACCGTGGTGGCCGCCATCGTCGGCGCTGCCGGGCTGTCCTCCACGCTCGCCGCCGCCCGCGCCGGCAAGCGCCTGCTGCTGGCCAACAAGGAATCACTGGTGCTGGCCGGCGAGCTGCTGACCCGCGAAGCGGCCGCCGCCGGTGCCGAGATCATCCCGATCGACAGCGAGCACAACGCCATCTTCCAGTGCCTGCGCTCACGCGATGCGCGCCCCGAAGCCGGCGTGCGCCGGATCATCCTGACTGCCTCCGGCGGCCCGTTCCGTGGCCGCAGCCGCGCCGAACTGGAAGCGGTGACCGTGGCGCAGGCGGTGGCGCACCCGAAATGGTCGATGGGGCCGAAGATCTCGGTCGACTCGGCGACGCTGATGAACAAGGGGCTGGAAGTCATCGAGGCCCACCACCTGTTCAACGTGCCCGGTGCACGCATCGACGTACTGGTGCATCCGCAGAGCCTGGTGCACTCACTAGTGGAATTCATCGACGGCTCCACCCTGGCCCAGTTGGGGCTGCCGGACATGCGCACCACCCTGGCCGTGGGCCTGGGCTGGCCGCAGCGCATCGAATCGGGCGTAGCCGGGCTGGACCTGCTGCAACAGGGCCGGCTCGATTTCGAGGCTCCCGACCTGGATGCCTTCCCCTGCCTTCGCCTGGCCTGGCAGGCGCTGGAGGCCGGCGGCAGCGCCCCGGCGATCCTGAACGCCGCCAATGAAGTGGCCGTTTCAGCCTTTCTTCAGGGCCGCACCGGCTTCCTGTCGATCCCTGCGCTGGTGGAACACGCCCTGTCCATGCTGCCCCACGCCACGGCCGATACACTGGACACCCTGCTGGCCGCCGACGCCCGCGCCCGCCAGATCACCGAAACCGCCATCGCCCGCCTGCCGCATGCCTGATCCCGACTTCCAACCGAGCCGCCTGCATGGCTGATTTCATCGGCTCCGTATGGTGGATGATCGTCAGCCTCGGCGTGCTGGTGACCTTCCACGAATTCGGCCACTACTGGGTGGCCCGGCGCTGTGGCGTGAAGGTGCTGCGCTTCTCGGTCGGCTTCGGCAAGCCGCTGTGGAGCCGCCGTGGCCGCAACGGCACCGAGTTCGCCATTGCCGCCATCCCGCTGGGCGGTTACGTGAAGATGCTCAACGAGGGCGAGCTCGACGTACCTGCCAGCGAGCGCATGGCCGCCTTCAACAACAAGAACGTATGGCAGCGCCTGGCCATCGTCGCCGCCGGCCCGGCCGCCAACCTGCTGCTGTGCATCGCCCTGCTGTGGGCGATGTTCGTGATCGGCAACCGCGACTACTCGGCCACCATCGGCCAGACCAGCGGCATGGCCGCCACCGCCGGCTTCGCCAGCGGCGACCGCATCCTCGACGTCGATGGCCGCCCCGTCGCCACCTGGGCCGAGGCCGGCATGGCGCTGACCACCGCGGCGATGGACCGCAGCGACGCCCGGGTGCGGGTGCGCGACCGCCTGGACAACGAGCGCACCCGGGTGCTGCCGCTGTCCACCCTGCCGGCCGGTTTCGACGAACACGGCGTGGCGGCGCAGGCCGGGCTGGCGTGGCAGTTCCAGATACAGCCGGCGCGGCTGGATTCGATACTCGAAGGTTCGGCCGCCAGCGGCGTGCTGCAGCCGGGCGACCTGATCCTGGCCATCGACGGCCAGGCCGTGGCCAGTGCCGGGCAGGTTGCCCCGCTGATACAGCAACTGGGCCAGCGTGGTGGCCCCGGCATGATCGAGGTCGAGCGCAGCGGCCAGCGCCTGGCGCTGGAAATCACCCCGCGCCAGACCGGCGACGGCCCGTGGCTGCTCGGCACCGGCTTTGCCGGCACTCGCCCGGCTTACGACGCCCTGCGCCAATACGGGCCGCTGGCAGCAGTGCCGGCGGCCCTGCGCGAGACCGGCAAGCTCGCCGGCGACTCGCTGGGGATGATGCGGCGCATGCTCACCGGGCACGCTTCGGTCAAGAACATTTCCGGCCCGATCACCATTGCCCGCGTCGCCAATGCCTCGGCCGAGCGCGGCGTGGACTGGTTCCTGTACTTCCTGGCGCTGCTGTCGCTGAGCCTGTGCATCATCAACCTGCTGCCCATCCCCGTCTTGGATGGGGGCCACCTGCTGTATTACCTTATCGAGTTGGTCAAGGGCAGCCCGCTCAGCGAGCGTGTCATGGCCACCGGGCAGTACCTCGGCCTGGCACTGCTGGCCGGGCTGATGGGGTTGGCGTTCTACAACGACATCCTCGGCCTGGTCCTGCGATGAACTTTTTCCCATTGTCGTCGTCATACGCCGGCACCCACGCAACAATGAAATCGACTCCCTCCGGACGTGACATGACGCGACTTCTCCATCGCCGCCCGCTTGCCCTTGCCCTTGCCGCGGGCATGGCCCTGCCCGCGCTTGCACAGGCTGCCGAACCCTTCACCGCCAGCGACATCCGCGTCGACGGCCTGCAGCGCATCGCTTCGGGCACGGTGTTCACCTACCTGCCGGTGGAGCGTGGCGACACGGTTGACGATGCCAAGGTCGGCGACACCATCCGTGCGCTGTACAAGACCGGCTTCTTCGAGGACGTGCAGTTGGACCGCCAGGGCGACATCCTGGTGGTCACGGTCAAGGAGCGCCCGGCGATCAACAAGCTCACCCTCACCGGCAACAAGGACATCAAGAGCGACCAGTTGCTCAAGGGCCTGAGCGACATCGGCCTGAGCGAAGGCGGCACCTTCGACCGCCTGAGCCTGGACCGGGTGACCCAGGAACTGCGCCGCCAGTACAACGACCGCGGCAAGTACAACGTCGAGATCACCCCCACGGTGAGCCCGCTGGACCGCAACCGCGTCGACGTGGCCATCGCGGTCAAGGAAGGCAAGGCTGCCAAGATCCGCCACGTCAACCTGATCGGCACCGAGAAATTTGCCGCCGAGGACATCCTCGAGGTGTGGGAATCGAAGGAGCACAACTGGGCCTCGTGGTACCGCCGCGACGACCAGTACTCCAAGGAAAAGCTGTCCGGCGACCTGGAGAAACTCAACTCCTGGTACCTGGACCGCGGCTACGTGGACTTCAGCATCGACTCCACCCAGGTCTCGATCAGCCCCGACAAGCGCGACATGTTCCTCAGCGCCGGGGTGACCGAGGGCGAGCAGTACAAGATCTCCGAGATCAAGGTCACCGGCGAGACCATCCTGCCGCAGGAGGACGTCGAGCGCATGGTGTTCCAGAAGAGCGGCGACACCTTCTCGCGCGCACTGCTGGAATTCAGCGCCGACGGCATCACCAACAGCCTGTCCAACATCGGCTACGCCTTCGCCAAGGTCAACCCGATCCCGACCAGCAACCGCGCCGAGCGCACGGTGGAAGTGAACATGCAGGTGGTGCCGGGCCCGCGCGTGGCCGTGCGCCGCATCGTGTTCAAGGGCAACAGCCGCACCGCCGACGAGGTGTTGCGCCGCGAGATGCGCCAGTTCGAGAACGCCTGGTACTCGCAGGCGGCGATCGACCGCTCCAAGATCCGCCTGCAACGGCTGGGCTATTTCGAATCCGTCGACGTGGAAACCACCCCGGTCACCGGCAGCAACGACCAGGTGGACGTGGTCTACAACGTCAAGGAAACCACCTCCGGCAGCTTCGTGTTCGGCCTGGGCTACTCGCAGTCCTACGGCATGACCACCTCGGTGCAGTTGTCGCAGAACAACTTCCTCGGCGGCGGCAACCGGGTGTCGGTCGAAGCCTCTCGCAGCAGCTACCTGCAGCGCTACGGGTTCTCCTACATGAACCCCTACTTCACCGATGACGGCGTGTCGCTGGGCTACAACCTGTCCTGGCGCGAGCTGGACTACTCGGACTTCAACACCGCCCAGTACAACAGCACCAACGGCGCGGCGCAGATGGTCTTCGGCATCCCGATCACCGAGAACGACAGCTTCTCGCTGATGGTCGGTATCGACAGCAACCAGATCACGACCTACGGCGGCTACACCCCGCAGGCGATCATCGACTACATCGACGCGGTGGGCACGCGCACCTTCCATTCCTGGCGTACCGAGCTGGGCTGGGCGCGCGACACCCGCAACGATTACTTCATGCCCACCCGCGGCACCTACCAGCGCCTGGGCCTGGAAGTCACGTTGCCCGGCTCCACTGCCGAGTACTACAAGCTCAATTACCAGTACTCCAGGTACTGGCCGATCATGCCGTCGCTGGTCATCAACACCCGCATCGAGCTGGGCTACGGTGACTCCTACGGCAGCGACAAGGTGCGCGACATCTGCTGGAACGACATTCCCGCCGTCCCCGGCGTCCCGGCCAATGGCGACACCCCTGCCATCCCGGGCACTCCGGCCGGCACCCAGGTGGTGGATTGCGCCACCAACCCGACTGCCAACCATCGCCAGGTGAAGGCATCGGGCCTGCCGTTCTTCGAGAATTTCTACGCTGGCGGCACCAACTCGGTGCGCGGTTTCCGCGACAACACCCTGGGCCCGCGCTCGGAGGTCATCGGCGGCTACTACCGCGGCCAGCCACTGGGCGGCTCGGTGAAGACGGTCGGCTCGGTCGAAGCCTATTTCCCCAAGCTGTTCGACAGCCCCTCGGCGCGCGTGTCGGCATTCGTCGATTTCGGCAACGTCTACAGCAGCACCGACGACTTCGACGCGGGCGAGTTGCGCGCCTCGGCCGGTGTCGCCCTGCTGTGGCGCGCACCGGTCGGCCCGATTTCGATCAGCTACGCCTTTCCGTTCAAGAAGCAGGACAACGACGAACTGGAGCGCCTGCAGTTCACCTTCGGCGGGCAGTTCTAGGAACTGCCTGCCGCACCCGGGGCTGTGCCCCGGGTACCCATCGTTCCGCCACGGCGGAACGATGGGTCGCGCTCTGTCCTTCCGATCCCCCCGCCCTCGGCGCGCCCCCTTATCCAAGGGGGCTTTCCTCCAGAACGGTTCCGGCACCGTGGCGATGCCTACACAGGCATCGGGCCACTCCGCAGTCATGCCGCATGACCGCGCCACTTCCAGACGCTAAACTCCCGGCGTGAATACTCCTACCCATACCGCACAGGACCTGGCCGACCGCTTCGGCTTGCAGGTCCACGGCGATCCGTCCGTTGCCATCCACGGCGTGGCCACGCTGGCCCATGCCGGCCCCGGCCAACTGACCTTCCTCGCCAACCCGCGCTACCGCGCGCAGTTGGCCGACAGCCGCGCCACCATCGTGGTGCTGCGCGCCGACGATGCCGGGGCCGCACCCGGCACCGCCCTGGTCGCAAAGGACCCGTACACCACCTTCGCCCGGATCGGCGCGCTGTTCGAAACCGCACCGCTGCGCGAACCCGGCATCCACCCCAGCGCGGTGATCGACCCCTCCGCGCAGGTTGCCGCCAGCGCCCACATCGGCCCGCACGTGTGCATTGGTGCTCGCAGCGTGGTCGGCGAAAATTGCATCCTCGGCCCCGGCAGCATCGTCGGCGATGACTGCGTGCTGGACGCCGGCTGCGAACTGGTCGCCCGCGTCACCCTGGTCACCCGGGTCAAGCTGGGCAAGCGTGTGCGCATCCACCCCGGCGCGGTACTCGGCGCCGACGGCTTCGGCCTGGCAATGGATGGTGGTCACTGGATCAAGGTGCCGCAACTGGGCGGCGTGCGCATCGGCGACGATTGCGAGATCGGCGCCAATACCTGCGTCGATCGCGGCGCGCTGGAAGACACCGTGCTGGAAGAGGACGTGCGCCTGGACAACCTGGTGCAGATTGCCCACAACGTCCACATCGGCGCGCATTCGGCCATTGCCGGCAGCACCGGCATCGCCGGCAGCGCCAGGATCGGCCGCTACTGCCTGCTGGGCGGCGCGGTCGGCGTCGTCGGCCACCTGGAAATCTGCGACCACGTGGTCGTCACCGGCCGCTCGGTGGTACGCAATTCGATTACCGAACCGGGCGAATACTCGTCCGGCACCCCGTTGACCGACAACCGCACGTGGCGCAAGAACGCCGCGCGCTTCAAGCAGCTGGACACCCTGGCCCGCCGGGTTCTGGCCGTGAGCAAGGAGAAGGAATGAACTCACCCCTGTCGCTGCCCATCGATGTCACCACCATCCGCACGTTGATCCCGCACCGCTACCCGTTCCTGCTGGTGGACAAGGTGGTTGCGCTCGACCCGGAGGCCAGGACCATCGTCGCGCACAAGAACGTCACCATCAACGAGCCGTTCTTCCAGGGCCACTTCCCGACCCAGCCGATCATGCCGGGCGTGCTGATCATCGAGGCGCTGGCGCAGGCCGGTGGCGTGCTGACCCAGCTCACGCTGGGCCGCGATGCGCAGTCCAAACTGTTCTATCTGGTCAAGGTGGACAACGTGCGCTTCATGAAGCAGGTGGTGCCCGGCGACGTGCTGGAGCTGCACGTGCAGGTCAAGCGTGTGATCCGCAACATGGCCGTCTACTACGGCGAGGCCAAGGTGGATGGCGAAGTGGTGGCGCACGCCGAAGTGCTGTGCGCCGGCACCCGCGAATGACGCCGACCGGAGCCCGCGCATGAGCGACAGCGCCCCCTTGATCCACCCCACCGCGGTTGTCGATCCGGCTGCAAAGCTGGCCGCCGACGTGCGCGTGGGAGCATTCAGCCTGATCGGTGCCGAGGTCGAAATCGGCGCCGGCAGCGTGGTCGGCCCGCATTGCAGCATCCACGGCCCGACCCGCATCGGCCGCAACAACCGCTTCATCGGCCACGCTGCCATCGGCGGCGAGCCGCAGGACAAGAAGTACGCCGGCGAACGCACCGAGCTGGTGATCGGCAATGGCAATGTGATCCGCGAGTTCGTCACCATCAACCGCGGCACCGAGGGTGGCGGCGGCATCACCACCGTCGGTGACGACAACTGGATGCTGGCCTACACCCACGTGGCGCACGACTGCCACGTCGGCAGCCACTGCGTGTTCTCCAACAACACCACCCTGGCCGGCCACGTCAGCGTCGGTGATTGGGTAATCATCAGCGGCTTCGCCGGTGCCCACCAGTTCTGCCGCATCGGTGACCACGCCTTCCTCGGCATGGGCGCACTGTGCACCGGCGACATCCCACCGTTCACCATGGTCGGCATCGACGGCCACGGCCGCCCGCGCGGGATCAATTCCGAAGGCCTCAAGCGCCGCGGCTTCGATGCCGAGCGGATCAGCGCCATCAAGCGCGCCTACCGCACCCTGTACGTGGCCGGCGTGCCACTGGCCGAGGCCAGGCAGCAACTGGCCGAACAGGCCCGCGACAGCGACGACGTGCGGCAGATGCTGGACTTCATCGAACACGGCGACCGCCCGTTGCAGCGATGAACGCCGGGAACAACAGCGGGAACGGGGAACAGGGAACGGGGAATGAAGGCGCCATGCCAATCAGCCCCTCAGCCTCCTCCATTCCCCATTCCCCATCGCCCGTTCCCCGCGCCCCGCGCGTGGCGCTCTGCGCCGGGGAAACCTCCGGCGATGGCCTCGGTGCCGGCTTGATCGCCGAGTTGCGCCTGCGTTTTCCCGATGCCGAGTTCGCCGGCATCGGCGGCGACGCGATGCGCAACGCCGGCTGCCAGACCTGGTTCGATGCCAGCGAATTGGCATTGATGGGGCTGGCCGAAATCCTGCGTCACCTACCGCGCCTGCTGAAGTTGCGCCGCGCCTTCCGCCAGCGCGTGCTGGACTGGCAGCCTGACGTGTTCATCGGCATCGACGCGCCCGACTTCAACCTCGGCGTCGAGCGCTGGCTCAAGCAGCGCGGCGTGCGCACCGTGCACTACGTCAGCCCGTCGGTATGGGCCTGGCGCGAGAAGCGCGCCGAAAAGATCGGGGCCAGCGCCGACCAGGTGCTGTGCCTGTTCCCGATGGAACCGCCGATCTACGCCCGCCACGGCATCGACGCACGCTTCGTCGGCCACCCGATGGCCGATGCGATCCCGCTGGAAAGCGACCGCAGCCAGGCCCGCGCCGATCTGGCCTTGCCGGCCACCGCGCCGGTGCTGGCGGTATTGCCCGGCAGCCGGCTGGGCGAGATCGGCCGGCTGGGGCCGGCATTCTTCGAGGCGGCGTGGCAGGCCTGCGAGCGCATGCCGGACCTGCACATCGTGGTGCCGGCGGCCAATGCAAAATGCCGGCAACTGATCGACCAGCAGATCGCCGCCTCGGCCTTGCCCGGCGCGCGCCTGCGGGTACTCGACGGCCAGGCCCGCACGGCGATGACCGCCGCCGACGTGGTGCTGCTGGCCTCGGGTACCGCGACGCTGGAAACCATGCTGGTCAAGCGGCCGATGGTGGTCGGCTACCGCGTGTCCGAACTCACCGCGCGCATCGTCAGGCTGCTGGGGCTGATCAAGGTCAACCGCTACGCCCTGCCCAACGTGCTGGCCGGCCGCGACCTGGCGCCGGAGCTGATCCAGCAGGATTGCGCGCCCGATCGCCTCGCCGCTGCCGTGCTGCAGTGGTTCGAGCATCCCGACTGCGTGGCCGGCCTGCAGGACGAATACCGCCGCCTGCATCTGCAGTTGCGCCAGGATGCCTCGGCGTCCGCCGCCGCTGCGGTGGCGGAATTGCTGGAAGGCGGGGAACGGGGAACAGGGAACGGGGAATGACCGGAAACCGGCGCATGCCCCCTCCCCGCTCCATCAGCAAGGCAGCATTGGAACAGTCCTCCCTGTTCTCCCATTCCCCATTCCCCGTTCCCCATTCCCCGCTCTACGCCGGCATCGACGAAGCCGGCCGTGGCCCGCTGGCCGGGCCAGTGGCGGTGGCCGCGGTCGTGTTCGACCCGCAGCGCCCGCGCCTCAATGGGCTGGACGACTCCAAGGCGCTGACCGCCACGCGCCGCGAACAACTCTTCGACCGCATCATCGAGCGCGCACTGGCCCACAGCATCGTCATGGTGGACGTGGCCGAGATCGACGGCATCAACATCTTCCAGGCGACCATGCAGGGCATGCGCCGGGCGCTGGAAGGCGTGGCGCATGCGGCGCAGTTCGCGCGCATCGATGGCAACAAGGTACCCAAGGGCCTGCCCTGCCCGGCCGAGGCGCTGGTCGGCGGCGACGCCATCGACCGCGCGATCATGGCCGCCTCGATCCTGGCCAAGGTCAGCCGCGACCGCTACATGCTGGACCTGCACCAGCGCCACCCCGAATACGGCTTCGACCGGCACAAGGGCTACGGCACCCCGGTGCACCTGGCGGCGCTGCGCACCCATGGCCCCTGCCCCGAGCACCGCCGCAGCTTCGCCCCGGTGCGCGAAGCCCTCGCCGCACACGCGCCCCTGTAGGAGCGACGTCAGTCGCGACCTGGGCATCACCGGGAAAGCGCAGGTCGCGACTGACGTCGCTCCTACGTGGCGCGGGGCGATGTGCGGACGCATCCGGCTCCCGTCAAGCCTTGTCCGCTCCCGCCCCCGCCGCTACCCTGCCCTGTCACCGCAGTGATCCGGCATGAGCACTCCCCGCTTCGTCCATCTCCACGTCCACACCGAGTTCTCGATGGTGGACTCCACCATCCGCGTGCCGGCCAAGCCGGATCAGGCTGATCCGAAGAAGGCCAAGCAGCCCAACATCCTCAGCCGTTCGGTGGAGATGGGCGCGCCGGCGCTGGCCATCACCGACCTGAACAACCTGTTCGCACTGGTGAAGTTCTACAAGGCCGCCGAGGGCGTGGGCGTCAAGCCGATCGCCGGTGCCGACCTGCTGATCGCCGAGGACGGCCACGCACCGTGGCGCATGACCCTGCTGTGCCGCGACCGCGAGGGCTATTTGAGCCTGTCGCGGCTGCTGACCCGCGCGTGGATGGAAGGCCACCGCAACGAAGGTGGCGTCGCCATCCACCCGCAATGGCTGAAGGACGGTTGCCACAACCTGTTCGCACTGGCCGGGCGCGAAAGCCTGGCTGGGCGGCTGGCCGCCGAAGGCCGCCATGACCTGGCCGAGCAGCAACTGGCCGACTGGCAGCGCGTGTTCGGCGATGGCCTGCACCTGGAACTGACCCGCACCCGGCGCGACGGCGAGGAAGCCTTCAACCAGTTCGCGCTGATGGCCGCCGGCCAGCGCGGCCTGCCGGTGATCGCCAGCAACGACGTGCGCTTTTTGTCGCCGGAGGATTTCGACGCGCACGAGGCGCGGGTGTGCATTTCCACCGGCCGCGTACTGGACGACCCCAAGCGCCCGCGCGAGTACAGCCGCGAGCAATACCTGAAGACGCCGGAGGAAATGTGCGAACTGTTCGCCGACATCCCCGACGCCATCGACAACACATTGGCGCTGGCGCAGCGCTGCAACGTCGAGATGCGGCTGGGCACCTACTTCCTGCCCAACTACCCGGTGCCCGACGACGAGACGCTGGACACGTGGATCCAGAAGCAATCGCGCGAAGGCCTTGAAGAACGCCTGCAGAAGAACCCGCTGGCGCCAGGCAAGACCCGCGAGGACTACTTCGAGCGACTCGAATTCGAGCTCGACACCATCATCAAGATGGGCTTCCCCGGCTACTTCCTGATCGTGGCCGACTTCATCCAGTGGGGCAAGAACCAGGGCATCCCGATCGGTCCAGGGCGCGGTTCCGGCGCCGGTTCGCTGGTGGCATGGGCGCTGAAGATCACCGACCTCGACCCGCTGCCGTACAACCTGCTGTTCGAGCGCTTCCTCAACCCCGAGCGGGTGTCGATGCCCGACTTCGACATCGACTTCTGCATGGACCGCCGCGACGAGGTGATCGACTACGTCGCGCGCAAGTACGGCCGCGAGCGTGTCAGCCAGATCATCACCTACGGCACCATGGCGGCCAAGGCGGTGGTGCGCGACACCGGCCGCGTGCTCGGCTTTCCGTACGGCTTGGTGGATGGCGTTTCCAAGCTGATCCCGAACATCCTCGGCATCCACCTGAAGGATGCGCTGGGCCGCGGCAAGGAAGGCGCGGATTCGGAAATGGCCTCGGCCGAACTGATCCAGCGCTACGACACCGAGGACGACGTCCGCGACCTGATCGACCTCGCCCTGCAACTGGAAGACCTCACCCGCAACGCCGGCAAGCACGCTGGCGGCGTGGTAATCGGCCCCGAACCGCTGTCCGAGTTCTGCCCGCTGTACGCCGAGCACGACGAAGCCGGCATCGGCAGGAACCCCGTCACCCAGTTCGACAAGAACGACGTTGAGGAAGTCGGGCTGGTGAAGTTCGACTTCCTCGGCCTGCGCACGTTGACGATCATTGATTGGGCGGTGAAGGCGATCAACGCCCGCCACGTCCGCGCCGGCATCCCGCCCATCGACATCGCCACCATCCCGCTCGACGACGCGCCCACTTACAAAGACATCTTCGCCAACGGCAACACCGGTGCGGTGTTCCAGTTCGAATCCTCAGGCATGCGCCGACTGCTGAAGGATGCGCGCCCGGACCGCTTCGAGGACCTGATCGCGCTGGTGTCGCTGTACCGCCCCGGGCCGATGGACCTGATCCCCTCGTTCAACGCGCGCAAGCACGGGCAGGAGGAAATCATCTACCCCGACCCGCGCACCGAAGCCATCCTGAAGGACACCTACGGCATCATGGTGTACCAGGAGCAGGTGATGCAGATGGCGCAGATCGTCGGCGGTTATTCGCTGGGTGGCGCCGACCTGCTGCGCCGTGCGATGGGCAAGAAGGTGCCGGCCGAGATGGCCAAGCACCGCGAGATCTTCCGCGAGGGCGCGGCCAAGGATGGCGTGGATGAAGCCAAGGCCGACGCCATCTTCGACCTCATGGAGAAGTTCGCCGGCTACGGCTTCAACAAGTCGCACGCCGCCGCCTACGCATTGGTCAGCTACCAGACCGCGTGGCTCAAGCGCCATTACCCGGCCGAATTCATGGCCGCGACGCTGTCCTCGGACATGGACAACACCGACAAGGTGGTCGGTTTCCTCGCCGAGGTACGCAACCTCGGCCTGAACGTGGAGCCGCCGCGGGTCAACGAATCGGCATACATGTTCGAAGCGGCCAGCGCCGACACCATTCGCTATGGGCTGGGGGCGATCAAGGGCGTCGGCCAGGGCGCGTGCGAGGCGGTGGTGGCCGAACGCCAGCAAGGCGGCGAATACGCCTCGCTGCTGGATTTCTGCACCCGCATCGAATCGGCCAAGCTCAACCGCCGCACGCTGGAGGCGATGATCCAGTGCGGCGCGCTCGATGGCCTCGGCAAGAATCGTGCGTCGCTGGCGCTGCAATTGCCCGAGGTGATCAAGGCCACCGAACAACTGGCGCGCGAGAAAGCCTCGGGGCAAAACTCGCTGTTCGGCGCGCCCGACCCGGTCAACACCGCCGCCCAGCTCGACCTGCCGGAAGGTCGCGAGTGGCCGGTGTCGCAATTGCTCAATGGCGAACGCGAGACGCTGGGCTTTTACCTGAGCGGCCACCCCTTCGACCCGTATGCCGACGACGTCAAGGAACTGGTCGGCACCGACCTCGGCGCGCTGGACAAGCTGGTCGCCCCGGCGCCACCGCCGCGCGATGGCGAGAAGCGCAGTTGGCGCCAGGAAACCCAGGTGATCCTGGCCGGCATGGTCATCGGCGTGCGCCGCAAGGGCGACAGCCAGGTGTTCGTGCAACTGGAGGACGGCCGTGGCCGGGTGGAATGCAGCGCATTCTCCGACGGTCTGGCCGAGTTCGGCCCGCTGATGACCAAGGACCGCATCCTGGTGGTCAAGGGCGGCCTGCGCGAGGACGAATTCAACGGCGGCTACGCCCTGCGCATCCGCCAGTGCTGGGATTTCGAGCAGTTGTGCGCCGACCACGCGGTGCGGCTGTCGTTGCGCGTGGATGGCCGCGGCGGCCACATCTGGCAGCGCATCGAGCCGCTGCTGGCCGCACATCGCCCCGGCCGCACACCGGTCCGGCTGGACCTGCTGCTGGGCAAGGACAGCGGCGTGGCCGGCATGCTCGACCTCGGCAACACTGGTGCGGTGCGCGCCAGCCCGCAGTTGCTCGACGCCCTGCGCGAAGACCCGGCGGTACGCAAGGTCAAGCTGGCCTACAGCCCCCCCTGGGCCAATTGACCCACCGGACGGCCGCGTACGGGTTGCCACAACCCGTTCGGCTACACTTTCCCACTTTCATTCAAGACGGTTTCCGATGAACCCGAATTACCTCGATTTCGAGCAGCCCATCGCCGATCTGGAAGCCAAGATCAAGGACCTGCGCAACGCCAGCGCCGGCCCGGCGGTCAATGTCGAAACCGAGGTCAGGGCGCTGGAAGACAAGCTGCGCATGCGTACCGCGCAGATCTTCCGCAACCTGTCCTCGTGGCAGGTATTGCAGGTGGCACGCCATCCGCAGCGCCCATATCCGCTGGACTACATCGGCATCTTCTGCGACGAATTCCAGGAGCTGGCCGGCGACCGCGCCTTCGCCGACGACAAGGCGATCGTCGGCGGTCTGGCCCGCATCGGCGGCCACCCGGTGATGCTGATCGGCCACCAGAAGGGCCGCGACACCAAGGAAAAAATCCGCCGCAACTTCGGCATGCCCAAGCCCGAGGGCTACCGCAAGGCGCTGCGACTGATGAAGATGGCCGAGCGCTTCGGCCTGCCGGTGTTGACCCTGATCGACACCGCCGGCGCGTGGCCGGGCATCGACGCCGAAGAGCGCGGCCAGTCCGAGGCCATCGCCCGCAACCTGCTGGAAATGGCCGAACTGAAGGTGCCGGTGATCTGCACCGTGATCGGCGAAGGCGGCTCCGGCGGCGCACTGGCACTGGGCGTGGGCGACCGCACCCTGATGCTGGAATACAGCGTTTATTCGACCATCAGCCCGGAAGGCTGCGCCTCGATCCTGTGGAAGGACGCCGGCAAGAACAAGGAAGCGGCAGAGCAACTGGGCATGACTGCCGCACGCCTGAAGAGCCTGGGCTTGGTCGACAAGGTGATCCGCGAACCGACCGGCGGCGCGCACCGCAATCCCGCGCAGATGGGCAAGCGCCTGAAAGCAGTGCTGCTCAACGAGCTGGACGCATTGGAACGGCTGTCCACCGATGAACTGCTGGCCCGCCGCTACACCCGCCTGCGCAGCTACGGCACCTACGACGCCGCCTGAAACCGGCTGCGGCATTGCCGTCGCAGAAGAGACGTAGAAGAAAAATGCCGGCATCGCCGGCATTTTTCATGTTCAGACCACTCAAAACGGCTTGGCGACCACCAGCCACACCGCCGCAATGAACAGCAGCAGCGGCAGCTCGTTGAACCAGCGCAGCGCGCGCGCGGACGGCAGCACACGGCCCTTCGCCACTCCCTTCAACCAGCGCCCGGTGACGATGTAATAGCCGAAAAGCAGCGCCACCAGCCCCAGCTTGGCGTGCAGCCAGCCGGAGCCATGCGCCACCATCGTCGGGAAATCCGGCAACACCCGGTAACCCAGCCACAGCGCCAGACCCAGCACGGACGCCAAGCCGAACATCACGTGGCCGAAGCGGTACAGCCGCCGCCCCATCAGTTGCAGCCGCTCGGCCACCTGTACCTGCCCTGCGGCCTCGACGATGTTGACCAGGATGCGTGGCAGGTAGAACACCGCCGCCATCCACGCCACCACGAACACGATGTGGAAGGTCTTGACCCAGAAATACGATTGCATGCGCTGGCTCCGGCGGCGGGCGTTAGGATGGTCGCCATTTTCGCCCATCGCCGACGCACATGCAGGAAAAACAGTACGACGCCGCCTATTTCCGGCACTGGTATGGGCGTGGCGACATCGGTGGCGCGGCACGGTTGGCGCGCAAGGTGCACTTGGCCGTGGCCACGGCCGAGTACTACCTCGAACGCCCGGTCCGCAGCGTGCTGGACATCGGCTGCGGCGAAGGCGCCTGGCGCGCCCCGCTGCTGAAACTGCGGCCGAAGCTGCACTACATGGGCTTTGACGGCAGCGAATATGCGGTGCAGCGCTACGGCCGCACGCGCAACCTGCACCTGGCCCGTTTCAGCGATTTCCAGTGGCTGCGCCCGTGCGCACCGGTGGACTTGCTGGTGTGCTCGGACGTGATGCACTACGTGCCCAGCCGCGAACTGCGGCGCGGACTGGAAGGACTGGCCGAGCTGTGCGGCGGCGTGGCCTTCCTGGAAACCTTCACCGCCGAAGACGACTTCCACGGCGACCACGAAGGCTTCCAGCAGCGCCAGGCACGCTGGTACCGGCGCCAGTTGCAGGCCGCCGGCTTCCGCGCCGTCGGCTCGCATTGCTGGCTCGGGCCTGCATTCGACGACGACGTGGCCGCGCTGGAAAGCAACGGCTGAGATCCGAGGCGTGAGGCTTGCCCGGCAACCTCGCCGCAGATCGGGGCTGTGCCCCGACACTCCGTGCAATCGCACCGGGGGTGCAACCCTGACCTACTCGTCCAGATAATCCGGTCCACCCAGTTGCCGCGCCTGCCGCTGTATCCAGGCGGCGCGCCGCTGCACGAATGGACCCGGATTGGTCGCGCTGTAGCGACGCGGCGACGGCAGCACTGCCGCCAACCGCGCACTCTCACCCGCGCTCAGGCGTGCGGCATCCTTGTGCCAGTACCGTTGTGCCGCTGCCTGCACGCCATAAACGCCATCGCCGAATTCGGCGACATTGGCGTACATCTCCAATATCCGCTGCTTCGGCCACAACGCCTCGATCAGCACCGTATACCAGGCTTCCAACCCTTTGCGCAGCCAACTGCGGCCTTGCCACAGGAACAGGTTCTTGGCGACCTGCTGGCTGATGGTGCTGCCACCGCGCAGGCGCTTGCCGCTGGCATTGTGGTCCAGCGCCTTCTCGATTGCCTCCAGGTCGAAACCGTTGTGCAGCGGAAAACGCTGGTCCTCGGCCGCCACCAGCGAAATCGGCACGCTGGCGGCCATCGCATCGAGATCACGCCACTGGTAATGGATGCGGTACGCCCAGTCGCCCTGCCCCCAGGCTTGCAACTGGCGCAACGCCATCACGCTGGAAAACGGCGGGTCGACGAAGCGCAACACCCCCACCTGCACGACACTGAGCACCAGCAACGCACAGGGAACCCACCACAACCAGCGCCGCCAGCGACGACGTGGCCGCGCCCCGTCCGTCTTGCGATCATCCCGTTCCGCCCCCATTGTCTACCTGCCCCGAATCCCGACGTCCGCCGCATTATCCGGCACCGGCGTCCCCTCACGCGCAGATCCCCATGACCGAAACGTCCGACCTCCTTGTCCGCTTCCTGCTGCCCGAAGCCGGCGTGCGTGGTGCCCACGTGCGCCTTTCCGGCAGTTGGCGCGAAATCCTGTCGCATGGCAATTACCGCCCGGCCGCCACCCGCCTGCTCGGCGAGGCCTGCGTCGCTTCGGCACTGTTCACCGGCCACATCAAGATCGACGGGCGCTTGTCGGTGCAACTGCGCAGCAACTCCACGCTGCGCACCCTGTTCGCCGAATGCACTTCCGCCGGCACCCTGCGCGGCATCGCCCAGCTCGAAGACGGCGACGATGCGCCCAACGATCTGGCACAACTGGGCGACGACGCACTGCTGGCCATCACCATCGAAAATCCCGGCCTGGACCCTCGCGAGCCCCAGCGGTACCAGAGCCTGGTGGCGCTGCAAGGCAATGGCCTGGACGAAGCCTTCGAAGGATATTTCCGGCATTCCGAGCAGTTGCCGACGCGCCTGCTGCTGGCCGCCGATGGCCAGCATGCCGCCGGCCTGCTGCTGCAGAAACTCCCCGGCGACGAAGGCGACGATGACGGCTGGATCCGCGCCGGGGCGCTGTTCGACACGCTGGAACACGACGAACTGCTGACCACCGACGGCCCCGCCCTGCTGCACCGCCTGTTCCACCAGGAGCATCCGCAATTGATGGGCGAGAAGCCGCTGCGCTTCGGCTGCTCCTGCTCGCGCGAGCGTGTGGCCGGCATGCTGCAGTCGCTGGGCGAGGAGGAAGCCCGCGCCGCCGCCGAGCCTACCGGGCAGGTGGAGGTACGTTGCGAATTCTGCGGTCAGCAATACCGCTTCCCTCTGGCCGAATTCGGCGTATTGTTCAGCTTGGAGCAGGCATCCCAGCCAGCGCCCGAACAGTTGCAATGACAATGAATCCCGACAAGTTGCCTCCCGGATCGGGGCATCTTGTTAAAAATTCATGAACAATTTAGGATTCAATGCCTCACACACCGGGAACTTCCTGGTGGCCTACCGGTCATATCGAGTCCATGAACGCCTTCCTGCGCCTGCCGCTGGCCTTGCTGATCGCCCTTGGGGCGACGGCGGGCGTGCATGCGCAGAACAAGCCGCCCGGCACTTCCGACAGCACCGTCCTACCGGTGTGGAACAAGGGCAGCGGCAAGGTCGAAGCCCTGCTCTACCTCGAACCCACCGGTGAACAAACCGCCGGCGCCCGCTGGCACTTTGGTCGCAACTCGCTCGATGCCGCCTTCGGTCTTTCCTCCGGCGACTCGCTTGGCCTGCTCTGCAACAGCAGCCGCGGTGGCAACATCAACGCACTGGCCAGCCATTGCATGCTGGCCAGCCTGGGTGATGACGATGACGACAACGGCCGCCACCTCTCGGTGACCACCGCGTTCAATCGCCCCGGCGGCCGCTTCGGCCTGAGCGCCGGCACCGGTCGCGACACCTTGCCCGCCTGGTTGTCCGGCACTGCGAAGGCACCGGCCGCGCGCATGGAGCAAAACAACCTGACCGTGTTCGGCCAGAAAAACATCGGCCGCGAAGGTTTCGTCTCCATCGGCGGCACCTACGCCAAGGCGCGCCTGATTCCGCTCAGCGATGCCTCGCCAGCCATCGTCGACCAATGGGACAGCAAGAGCCTGAACCTGGGCGGCGGCTACGGCGCCTTCAGCGCCAACATCATCGGCCGCGTCATCGACGCCCCCAACCAGCCCGGCAAGTGGGAAGGCCTGGGCCTGGGCCTGACCTGGCGCACTCCGTGGAGCGGCCAGCTCACCGTGGGCGCCGAAAACGTCATCACCCGCGGCAAGAACCCCTTCTCGCCCCGCAGCGAGAACAACGACGACGGCGCAATCCCGTACGTTCGTTACGAGCAGGATCTCTGACTCCCGCTTCACCTTCCCCACACGGGAACAGCACACGATTTCTCTGCACAGCCAGACGGCATGCGTGCCCGATATTTGTGAGCGCCGCCAACTGCGACCATATTCTTCACGTACTGCAAATCAACGCCTTGCCACGTCCCGTGCCGGCATGCTGCCGGCCGCTGACCCTCTTCGGCAGTACCTCGTGTGCGTGCACATCTTCTGCTGCACTCGCAGCATGAATCTTGTACATGAATTTGCACAATTTCACCAAGTTCACGCCATCTCTTAACAAAGCTTTAATTTCAGAAGAGACGGAAGTACTATCGGGTCAGTCTCACGGATTTGGTACCGCATCTTCGGTACCACCGGCGCAGGCGATTCCACTTGTAACTACCAAGATCACTTGGAGAGAGAGAGCCCATGAATTGCAAGTCCAACAAGCTGCGTGATGCAGTGATTCTGGCCCTGGTCGCAAGCGCCGGCACCACCGGTGCGGCCTTTGCCCAGGACAGCGGCAGCGCCACCACCCTCGACCGCATCGAGGTCACCGGTTCGCGCATCAAGAGCGTCGACGTCGAAACCTCACAGCCTGTGTTCATCATGGACCGTGCCGCGATCGAAAAGCAGGGTCTGACCTCGGTCGCCGACGTCCTGCAGCGCATCTCCGCCAACGGTGCCGGCCTGAACACCAACTTCAACAACGGTGGTGACGGCTCCTCGAACATCAGCCTGCGCAACCTCGGCGCCTCGCGCACCCTGGTGCTGGTCAATGGCCGCCGCTGGGTGTCCAACATGTCCGGCGCGGTTGACCTGAACACCATTCCGGCCGCCATCGTGGAGCGCGTGGAAGTCCTGAAGGACGGCGCCTCTTCGGTCTATGGTTCCGACGCCATCGCCGGCGTGGTCAACCTGATCACCCGCAGTGATTTCGACGGTGCCGAAGTCAACGCCTACATCGGCCAGTATGACGAAGGCGACGGCCAGCGCACCTCGTTCGACGTTACCGTCGGCGCGAGCAGCGATCGTGGCAACCTCGTCATCAGCGCTTCGCGTGTGAAGGAAGACCAAGTGATGGCCGGTGACCGTGCCATCTCCGCCGAGCCGTACTTCGGCCTGGGTTCGGCCTATTACAGCAGCTACTCGGCCAACGGCAAGATCAACCGTTCGGCTGCCGATGGTGGCAACCTGGCGCTGCGCCCGGGCGCCGTGGGCAGTGGTCTGGCCAGCAACCCGTACTACGCGGCTGACCAGTACATCCCCTACACCGCCGACTTCAACTACAACTACGCCAAGGACAATTACCTGGCGACCCCGCAGAAGCGCAGCGCGCTGTTTGCCCAGGGCAGCTACAACCTGACCGACAACATCCAGCTGAAGATGGATGCGCTGTTCAACGAGCGTCGTTCGGCACAGCAGTTGGCTGGTTACCCGCTGAGCACCATCAGCACCGGCCTGAGCATGAGTGGCGACAGCTACTTCAATCCGTGGAGCACCCAGCACGGTGGTGACGGCCGCGAAGTCAGCTGGACCCACCGCCTGACCGAATCACCGCGCATCTACGACCAGAACACCAAGACCCAGCACATTTATCTGGGCCTGGATGGTTATCTCGAGTTCGCCGACCGCCAGTTCAGCTGGGATGCCGGTTACGCCTTCAACAAGACCAACGAAGTGGAAACCCAGATTGGCGACGCCAACCTGCTGTCCCTGGAGAGTGCACTGGGCGCTTCGGAAGTGCGTGACGGCAAGGTCGTCTGCGTCACCGCGCCGGGCGGAAGCGTCATCGACGGCTGCACCCCGTTCAACCCGCTGTCGCCGCAGGGTGGCGTGACCCAGGAGATGCTGGACTACATCCTGTTCACCGCCCACAACACTTACGAGTATCGCAACGAAAGCGTCACCGCCAACGTTTCCGGCGAGTTGTTTGAACTGCCGGCTGGCTGGCTGAGCTTCGCCGCAGGTATCGAACACCGCAAGGAAAGCGGCTACTCCTCGCCGGATGCCTTCATTGCCAACGGCCTGACCTCCGGCAATGCGTTCACTCCGACGGCTGGCTCCTACACGCTGGACGACGCCTACCTCGAACTGCTGGTGCCGGTCCTCAAGGACCTGCCGGGCGCCCAGCTCCTGGAGCTGAGCGTGGCAACCCGCTATTCGGACTACAGCAACTTCGGCGACACGCTGAACAGCAAGTTCGGCTTCAAGTGGAAGCCGCTTGATGACGTCCTCGTCCGCGGTAACTGGGCCGAAGGCTTCCGTGCACCGTCGATCACCAACCTGTATCGCGGCAACTCGGACTCGTTCTCGCAGTACTCCGATCCGTGCTCGGCCGATGGTCGCTTCGCGGGTAACGCTGCGGTGATGAGTGCCTGTCAGGCCGATGGCGTGCCGGCTGGCTTCGTTGCCGAATACAACAGTGGTGGCGGCACCACCGGCGGCCAGACCATCTATCCGTTCACTCTGGGCGGCAACCCGAACCTGACTCCGGAAACCTCGACCAGCAAGACCCTGGGTATCGTGTACAGCCCGTCGTGGGCACAGGGCCTGAACATCTCGCTGGATTGGTGGTCGATCGAGCTGGAAAACCGTATCAGCAGCTTCTCGCCCAACGACATTCTGGACAAGTGCTACGTTGAAGGCCTCTCCAGCTACTGCGACCTGTTCACCCGCCGTGCTGACGGCAAGGTCGGCACCATGTTCATCGGCCCGATCAATGCCGGCTTCCAGGAAGTGGAAGGTTGGGACATGACGGTCAAGTACCGCATGCCGGAAACCCAGATCGGCAACTTTGCCTTCACCTGGGATTCCACCTACGTCAGCAAGAACCGCGATCGCTCGTTTACCTCGGATCCGTGGTCGGCCCTGAATGGCATGTACTTCGAGTCCGATCCGTACTGGCGTCTGCGCAGCAACCTGACCACCGACTGGTCCTACGGTGACCTCAGCGCGAGCTGGATGATCCGTTACCGCTCCGGTCTGAAGGAAGACGTTGGCGGCGAGCGTCTGGAGTCGATTGCTTACCACGACCTGCAGGTCAGCTACGCCCTGCCGTGGAATGCCAACATCCGCGTTGGTTCCAACAATGTGTTCGACAAGGATCCGCCGATGACATGGGATGCCTTCGCCAACTCGTTCGACCCGCAGTACGACATCCCGGGCCGCTACATGTACATGCAGTACACCCAGCGTTTCTGATGGGCTTGACGTAGTACTGCTGCAAAATGAAGATGGCCCGGTTTTCCGGGCCATCTTTTTTCACTCTGGGAGTTCCCATGCAACATGGCAAGAAATGGGTTTGGGGCGGGCTGCTTCTGGCAGTCGCCATGTCTGGCTCCATCGCTGCACAGACCCACAAAGCACTCGATGTGAAGCATTCTTTCAGCGAACAGCAGCAAGCCGTCATCAGTGACTTCAACGGGGAGAAATACAGCGAGATTTCTCCAGAAGACAAAAGCAAGGTCATTGATGCCCTGAACAGGATCATGAACCAGCTTGGCACCGGGAATCAGGACATCAATCGCTTGCCGGAAGATGTACGAGTAAGCATCTTCAATGACCAGAACCTGATCAACACCGTGCTTACCCAGGCAGCTGCCGATAGTCGGCTGGTCTGCCGTCGGGAAAAAGCCATCGGCAGCAACATGCCGCAAAACAATTGCCTGACCGTGGCCGAACGCCGTCGCCAGAAGAACGATGCTCAAGATGCCGTATCGCGCATGCAACGCACGCCAAAGAAAACGGACTGAATCGCCATCCGCTGCCTGCGACGCCTTCCAAAGGCCCGTCTGATCGACGGGTCTTTTCACATATCGCGCCCGACAATTCACATCACCCCGGAATCAACGTCTCGATCACATGCTCGACATAGGCCTCGAATTCCTCGCGGGCCTGTTTGGGCTGTTGCAGTTGCAATGACAGTTGCAGGAAGCCGACATACGCGGCATAGGCCAGGCGCGCGCGGTGGCGGGCATCGGTGGAGCTGAGGCCGGCCTGGCGGAACGAGGCCATCAGGTAGTCCAGGCGCCGCTGCGAGACGCGGTCGATCACCGGGCGCACCAGCGGGTTGTCCAGTGCCTTGAGCAGCTCGCTGTAGATGATGTGCGGCGTCACCTCGTGGGCGACCAGTTGGAACAGCGCACGCAAGCGGGTCCGGGGGTCCGGCACTTCTTCCAGACTGCCGAACACCTGTTGCTGCTCGACCAGTTCCCAGCGTTCCAATGCCGCCTGCAGCAGCGCGTCGCGCGAGGGGAAATGCCAGTAGAAGCTGCCCTTGGTGACCCCGAGGCGGCGGGCCAGCGGCTCCACCGCCACCGCGCCGACACCCTGTTCGGCGATCAGGTCGAGGGCTGCTTGGGCCCAGTCGTCCGCACTGAGGCGGCTGTTGCGCGTACCGCGGGATTCCGCCGGGGAAACTGGAGACTCGTTCATGTGCCGATTTAACCATACGCCGGGGACTGGTTGCAGTATGTGCAGGCCACGGATCGTGATGGAACCGTACCCCGAGCCCCAGTGAAGCCCAGCATCGGCGGGCACTCACACTCCATACCCAATAGTATTGACAGGGCATGCGACATATCCATACCATTGAGTACGGTTACTCGTATTGGTCGCGCATGCACATGCAGGACATCCAACTGGAAGGTGCCCACGGCATCGGCTTGGCCGCCAGCCGAACCCCCGGCAGCAAGCCGCCGGTCCTGTTCGCGCATGGCTTCGGCCAGACGCGCGGTGCGTGGACGGCAACGATGGCCGCGCTCTCGGCTGCAAGCCACGCAACGCTGGCCTATGACGCGCGCGGCCATGGCGGTTCGGACTGGAACGCGGCGGAACTGCCCTACCACGGCGATCAGTTCACCGATGACCTGATCGTCGTCGCCGGCGAACTGCCGCGCCCGCCGGTACTGGTAGGTGCGTCGATGGGCGGGCTGTTCGGCTTGATGGCCGAAGCACGTTGGCCCGGCCTGTTCGCGGCGATGGTGCTGGTGGACATCACCCCGCGCTGGGAGACCCGCGGCGTGGAGCGCATCCTTGCCTTCATGAGCGCGCACCCGGAGGGCTTCGAATCGCTGGAAGCAGCGGCCAACAGCATCGCCGCCTACCTGCCGCACCGCCCGCGCAAGAGCGGCGATGGCCTGCGCACCCTGCTGCGCCCCACCGCCGAGGGCCGCTGGAACTGGCACTGGGACCCGCGGCTGGTCGCCGAACTGGCGCGCGACAGCGAGCAGCACCAGAGCGCCATCGCCGAAGCCGCGCGCAAGGTGCAATGCCCACTGCTGCTGGTCAGCGGTGGCCGCAGCGATCTGGTCACACCGCAGACCGTGGACGAATTCCTGTCACTGGCGCCGCATGCGCAGCACGTGCATCTGCCCGACGCCACGCATATGGTGGCCGGTGACGACAACGACGCATTCACCGCCGCCGTACTGAATTACCTGGACGCCCTGCCCCCGGCACCCGCCGCCGCAGCGTCCGCCCGAACCGAGCACGTTACCGGAGCACGCCCATGAGCATCGTCCTACCCTTCCTGGCCCTGCTGCTCGCAGGTGCCTTCGTCGCCTACCACCGCATGCGGCTGCTCGTCTGGACCGTCATCAGCGCGGTACTGCTGGCCGCCTGCTGGTTCGGCGGCGTCCACCAGACCGCAGTGATCGTCGCGGCCTCGATCGCCGCCTTCATCAGCGCGCTGGTGCTGCTGCCGTTCCTGCGCAAGCCGTTGATCACCTCGCCGTTCATCGGCGTGTTCCGCAAGGTGCTGCCGCCGCTGTCCAAGACCGAGCGCATCGCGCTGGAAACCGGCTCGGTCGGGTTCGAGGGCGAACTGTTCACCGGCGACCCGGACTGGAACATCCTGCTCAACCACCCCAAGCCGCAGCTCACCGACGAGGAACAGGCCTTCCTCGATGGCCCGGTCGAAGAGCTGTGCAGGATGGTCAACGACTGGGAAATCACCCACGTCCATGCCGACCTGCCGCCGGAGCTGTGGGCCTTCATCAAGAAGAACAAGTTCTTCGGCATGATCATCCCGAAGGAATACGGCGGCCTGGGCTTCTCCGCGCTGGCGCACCACAAGGTGATCCAGAAGCTGGCGTCCATTTCCAGCGTGGTCAGTTCCACCGTCGGCGTGCCGAACTCGCTCGGCCCGGGTGAGCTGCTCAACCACTACGGCACCCAGGAACAGAAGGACTACTACCTGCCGCGCCTTGCCGAGGGCATCGAGGTGCCGTGCTTCGGCCTGACCGGCCCGTTCGCCGGCTCCGACGCCACCTCCATTCCCGACTTCGGCATCGTCTGCAAGGGCACCTGGAACGGCGAGGAAGTGCTGGGCCTGAAGCTGACCTTCGACAAGCGCTACATCACGCTGGCGCCGGTGGCGACACTCATTGGCCTGGCATTCCGCATGTATGACCCGGACAGCCTGCTCGGCGACACCAGGGACATCGGCATCACCCTGGCGCTGCTGCCGCGCGACACCGCCGGCGTGGAAGTCGGCCGCCGCCACTTCCCGCTGAACTCGCCGTTCCAGAACGGCCCGGTGCGCGGCAAGGACGTGTTCATTCCGTTGACCCAACTGATCGGTGGCGCCGAAAAGCGCGGCCTGGGCTGGAACATGCTCAACGAGTGTCTGGCCGTGGGCCGCTCAATCACCCTGCCCTCCACGGCCTCGGGTGGCGCCAAGGCCGGCGCGGTCATCACCGGCGCCTATGCGCGCATCCGCAAGCAATTCGGCCTGTCGGTCGGCCGCTTTGAAGGTGTGGAAGAAGCGCTGGCGCGCATCGGCGGCAAGGCCTACAAGATCAGTGCATTGTCGCAGGCCACGGCGGCGGCAGTTGACCGCGGCGACGTGCCGTCGGTGCCGTCGGCGATCGCCAAGTACCACTGCACCAACATGAGCCGCGAGTGCATCGGCGACATGATGGACGTGATCGGCGGCAAGGGCATCATCCTCGGCCCGCGCAACTTCGCCGGCCGCAGTTGGCAGGCCGCACCGATCGCGATCACCGTGGAAGGTGCCAACATCATGACCCGCAGCCTGCTGATCTTCGGCCAGGGCGCGATCCTGTGCCATCCGTGGGTACTGAAGGAAATGAAGGCGGCGCAGGACGAGGACCGCAAGGCCGGCCTGCGCGAGTTCGACAAGGCACTGTTCGGCCACGTCCGTTACGGCATCTCCAACGCGGTGCGCTCGTTCTGGTTCGGCCTGACCGGCGCGCGTTTCGGTGCGGCACCGGGTGATGCTTACACCCGCCGCTATTTCCGCAAGCTCGACCGCTATTCGGCCAACCTCGCGCTGATGGCCGACATCTCGATGATGACGCTGGGCGGCAAGCTGAAGTTCAAGGAATCGCTGTCCGGCCGCCTCGGCGACGTGCTCAGCCACATCTACATGACCAGCGCCATGCTCAAGCGCTACCACGACGAAGGCGCACCGAGCGCCGAGCAGCCGCTGCTGGCGTGGGCGTTCCACGACAGCGTGCACCGCATCGAGGAATCGTTGTCGGCCGCATTGCGCAACTTCCCGATCCGCCCGATCGGCTGGTTGATGTGGGCACTGATCTTCCCGTTCGGCCGCCGCGCCGAGGCCCCGGGCGACCGCCTGAGCCGCCGCGTCGCCGCGCTGCTGATGTCGCCCAACGAGGCCCGTGACAGCCTTGCCCGCGGCGTGTTCCTGACCCCCTGCGAGAACAACCCGGGCGGTCGCATCAACGGCTACCTGGCCAAGGCGGTGATGGCCGAGCCGGTGGAACGCAAGTTCCTCAAGGCGCTCAAGACCAAGGGCATCGAGGCGCTGACCTTCACCGAGCAACTGGACGAGGCGGTGGCCGAAGGCGTCATCACCCAAGACGAGCGCACGCTGCTGGAAGAACTGCGCGCGATCACCCTGGACACCATCACCGTCGATGACTTCGAGCCGCACGAACTGCGCGCGGCCTCGTACTACGACCGCGAGGGCCAGCGCCCCGCGCAGGTTGCCTGAGCACCGGCAGCCATCGGCAAAACCGGAAACGGCGGGCACTGCCCGCCGTTTCCTTTTCGGGAGAAGACATGACCACGCCCCTGCTGTCGCTCTACCGCCGCATCACCCGCTGGCCCGGCGGGCGCTGGCTGTTCGCACGCGCCATATGCTTCAAGGCGCCCTACTTCGCCAGCATTTCCCCGCGCATCACCGTGCTCGAGCCCGGCCGTTGCGAAGGCACGCTGGCCGACCGCCGCAAGGTGCGCAACCACATCGGCACGGTGCATGCGATCGCGCTGTGCAACCTTGCCGAACTGACCGCGGGGTTGATGGTGGACGCCTCGCTGCCGGCCGGCATGCGCTGGATTCCCAAGGGCATGCAGGTGCAGTACCTGACCAAGGCCCGTGGCCTCCTTCACGCCGTCGCACTACCCGCGCAACCCATCGTCGCTTCCACCGGGGCTTATGCATTGCCGGTCGTGGTCAGCATCCGCGACCATGCCGGCAGCGAAGTATTCCAGGCCCACATCGACATGTGGCTGTCAGCGGTTCGCAACAACAAGGCTTGAACCGGCCGCAGGCGCAAAGTAGTCAGCAGCGGCCAGCCCGTTTTCACATGGCTGGCAACCACCGTGGCGCATTCACGGCGCAGCGGTCGTTCCCGATGACGGTACCGCCGCGCCTTCGCTGCGACGTGACAGCCGCCAACCGATGCCTGCGGCAATCACCGCCGCAGTCGCGCTGATACCGGCAAAACCGGCCGTGCCGATACCCAGCAACCGCAGCCCGTTCATGCCCAGCGCGATGGACAAGTCGCCGAAACGCCACACCGCTGTATCCACCGCGTTCTGGCCCTTGTAGCGCACGTTGCGCGGCACCCGTGTGTAGAGGCTGTGCCGCGCCGGCTCGGCCATACCATAGGCCAGGCCTCGGCTGATGATCAGTGCAACTGCCACCGCCGGCATGCCCAGCAGCAGCGGCGCATGCGGATCGCGCGCGAACAGCACCAGCATCAACACCGCGATGCTGACCAGCGCCCAGAGCATGATGACGATGCCTGGCCCCTTGCGCGGCAGCAGCCAGCGGGTGAGCGTGAGCTGGGTGATCGCGGTCAGCACGTTGCCGGCCAGATCGACATTGGCGGCGAAGCGCGTGCGCGCCACCGCATCGGCGAAGGTGGCGCCGGAATAGTCGGCCACCAGTGCGTAGTTCACCGTGCCGATGCCATCGGCCAGCAACAACAAAATCGACATGCTGCGGATGAACGGATCGGTGAACACCTGCTTCAGCCCGTCGAACATGCCGCCGCCCACCGCCGCCTCGTGGCCCGGCTCATGCCGCCGCGCGCCATGCACCCGCGCCCAGCGCCCGAGCGCAACCACGCAGCCCAGCGCTGCGCACAGCAGCACGGCCGACACCACCAGCAACGGCGCCACGCCGATCACCCCCACCAGCGAGCGCGTCAACGTCGGCCCGGTCACCGCCCCCAGCGTGCCGGCCACCGCAATCACCGGGAACAGCCGCCGCGCCTGCTCGGTACTCCAGATGTCGGACATGAAGCTCCAGAACACCGACACCACGAACAGGTTGAACACGCTCACCCAAACGAAAAACAGGATGCCCAGCGTGCGCGGCGTCAGCAGCTCCGGCCACGCGAACAGCGGCACGAAGCCGACCAGACAGGCGATGAAAAACACATACACCAGCGGCACCACCACCCGCCGTGGCCAGCGCGTGACCAAGGCGCCGAACAGCGGCGTCAGCAATAGCGTGCCAATGAAGGTAGCGCCGTAGAACCAGGGCAACTGGGTCGAACCGACTGCCGCGGCCAACTGCTCACGCAATGGCCGGATCACGTAATACGCAGCCAGCACACAAAAGAAGTAGGCGAAGGACAGCGCGACGGCCGACCATTCCCCGCTATGTACCCTGCCCCGACTGGACTGCATGCGTCCCTGGTTCCGCGCGCGATGGAGCGCGCAAGGTATCCGATGCACTGCAACATCGCCAGTGCGGCAGCGCCCGCGCCGGCTATGCTGGCGGCACATCCGAAGGGGAGCGCGATGCGGGAATTCGATTACATCATCGTCGGCGCCGGCTCGGCCGGCTGCGTGCTGGCCAACCGGCTCAGTGCCGACCCGCAGGTGCAGGTGCTGCTGGTCGAGGCCGGCCCGCGCGACCGCCACCCCTTCATCCACATGCCCGCTGGGTTGGCGCGGCTGGTCAACAACCGCCGCCTGAACTGGAGCTACGACACCGCACCAGAACCGCAACTGCAGAACCGTCGGCTGTGGTGGCCGCGCGGCAAGGTGCTGGGCGGCTCCAGTTCGATCAACGCCATGTGCTACGTGCGCGGCGTGGCCGGCGACTACGACCGCTGGGCTGCCGCCGGCGCCGAGGGCTGGGACTGGGCCAGCGTGCTGCCGTGGTTTCGTCACAGTGAATGCAACAGCCGTGGTGGCGACGCGCTACATGGCGACACCGGCCCACTGCATGTGAGCGACCTGCGCCACGTCAACCCGCTCAGCCATGCCTTCATCGAAGCCGGCGTGCAGGCCGGGCATGCACACAATGCCGACTTCAACGGTTCCGTGCATGCCGGCGTCGGCCTGTATCAGGTCACACAGAGGGATGGCGCGCGTTGTTCGTCGGCCACTGCCTACCTGACGCCGATACGACAGCGCCGCAACCTGCACGTGCTGACCGGTACGCTGGTCGAACGCATCCTGATTGACGCCGGTCGCGCGCACGGCATCGCGGTGCGCCAGGGCCGGCAGCGACAGCACCTGCATGTGCGGCGCGAAGTGCTGCTCAGCACCGGCGCGGTCAACTCGCCGCAACTGCTCATGCTCTCCGGCATCGGCCCGGCCGACACGCTGCGCGCACAGGGCATCGCGGTGCAACTCGACCAGCCGCAGGTCGGCGCCAACCTGCAGGATCACCTCGACATCTGCACCCTGTACCACACCGTGCCCGACGTCAGCTACGACCGCGCCAGCGAGCTGAAAATAGGTTTCGACTGGTTCCTGCGCGGTCATCGCGGCGCCGGTTGCAGCAACGTCGCCGAGGCCGGCGGCTTCGCGCGCTCGCGCTTCGCCGCCGACGAACGCACCGACATCCAGTTCCATTTCGTGCCGGCGATGCTCGACAACCACGGCCGCCACCGCCTGCCCGGCGACGGCTACACCCTGCATGCCTGCTACTTGCATCCGCGCAGCCGTGGCCACATCACCCTGGCCAGTGCCGACCCGGCCGCAGCGCCGCGCATCCACGCCAATTACCTGAGCGATACGGAAGGTTTCGACCTGAAGATGATGGTCGAGGCAGCGCGCCTGAGCCGCGAGATCCTGCGCCAGCCGGCCTTCGACCGCTGGCGGCACGCACCGATTTTCCCCGACCGCGAAGACCTGGACGACGCCGAGCTGGAAGCCTTCATCCGCGCCAAAGCCGAAACCATCTACCACCCGGTCGGCACCTGCCGCATGGGCAGCGACGATGCGGCGGTGGTCGATCCGCAACTGCGGCTGCACGGCATCGACGGCCTGCGCGTGGTCGATGCATCGGTGATGCCAACGTTGGTCAGTGGCAACACCAACGCGCCGACAATCATGATCGCCGAGCGTACGGCAAACCTTGTTCTTGGAAAAAACCCCTTGTAAACCCTGCTTTCGAGGGCTGTCGAGCATTTTTCTCGACAACCTGCATGGTCTTCAATCTCTTCCATTTCCGAGCAGGCGCTGCAGCAGTTCCTGAAGGAGCCGCCTATCCGACATGCCGAGCTGCTCGATGAGCGGCGAAAGTGCTTGCTGCCCTTGGATATGCAGTTGCTTGACGAGCTTGACCCCATTGCTGGTCAGGAAAACGTCCGTCGCCCTTCCATCTTCTTCGTTCGGCGCGCGCGCTACCAATCCCCTCTTTTCCGCTCGGGCGACAAGCCCCGACATCGTCTGCTTCTCCAACCCGAGGTAGTCGGCGAGCTCGGCCATTCGCGGGCGCCGGTCCCACAGAATTCCCAGAACTCGGATCAGCGAGAGCGACAAGTCGTTCTCGGCACCAATCCTGTTGATGACGGCCATCGTGACAAAGGAGGTCGTCATGAGTGCGTCGGCCAACCCAGCGTCGGGCGACGGCGGGTGCTTCACGGATCTTTGCGTTTTCATCGGGACATCTTGACATTGTTCGTATTACGCATCAAAAATAGATCGTATTACGTACTTTACGCACACATTCATCTAGGAAATCACCTTGAAAGCTGCCGTCGTCACCTCATTCGACCAGCCGCCGCACTACGGCGACTTCCCTGATCCCGTGCCCGAACGGCCCGACGAAATGCTAGTTGACGTGCTTGCGGCCGGCTTGCATCACCTCACCCGCAGCCGAGCGGCAGGTCTGCACTACTCCAGTATCGAAGGGCTGCCACTAGTTCCGGGTGTTGATGGGGTCGGCCGCGGCACCGATGGCAAGCTGCGCTACTTCTCGCAAGCCCCCCGGCGGATCGGAACGATGGCGGACAAGACGGTGATCGAACTCGATCACAGCATTGAGCTACCAAGCGGCAGCAACCCGATCACCGTCGCCGCAGCGATGAATCCCGGCATGGCATCCTGGCTTGCACTGCGTTGCCGCGTGCCGTTTCAGCCCGGGCAGAGTGTGCTCATCCTCGGTGCCACCGGCAGCTCGGGAAGCATGGCCGTACAGATCGCGCGACACCTGGGCGCATCGCAGATCATCGCCGTGGGTCGCGATGCGCTGAAGCTCGCGAAATTGCCTGCACTGGGTGCCACCGATATCGTGCCGCTGGAAGACGCCCGCCTGGGTGTTCTCGCGCGCCAAGTGGATGTCGTGCTTGATTTCATCTGGGGCGGGCCCGCGGTGCGAGTCATGGAAGACCTGCTCAAGCAGCGGGCTGATCGCAGCCAGCCGCTCATCTGGATACACCTTGGCTCAATGGCCGGAAATTCCGCTGCCATTCCGGGTGCTTTCCTGCGCTCTGCGAATTTCAGAATCGTGGGCAGCGGGCACGGTGCGGTGTCGAAGGACGAAATTCTCTCGGCATTACCCGCGCTGGCAAAAGAGATAGCGCATGGAACGTTCCACATGGATGCCAAAGCCGTGTCGCTTCGCAATGTCGAGCTCGCGTGGAGTGCCCCGAATGATGGCGGTGAGCGCACCGTCTTCATCCCATGAACGACGAACCGCGCAAGCACGCGAGCGTGCCACCGCGCGCCGGGCATCCGAATACCACCTCGTCGGCATTTCGCCGGCCCGGGACCACGCTCACGCCGAGCACGTCGAAACCTGGCACGCGGCTCTCTCATGCCGTCCTGCTTGCCGTGCAGACGAACCGGATGCCGGTCTGCGGCCGGCTGTGCCGCAGAAGCGGTAGCGGCTGCAACGCCGCTCCACGTCCAACCGGTCAATGGACTGCTCAACCATGAAGCGTCACATCGTCTTTCTCACGGCTGCGGCCGTCATCCTTTCCGCTTCCGCTACGGCGCTACTCGTCGTCACCCACAACGCCACACCGTCCGCATCATCTCCTGCCATACCACCGGCATTGACCGTCAAGCCCACGTTTGCCACTGCACGGCAATGGCCGCAGACGCTGAATGCCGTCGGCACCATTGCGGCTTGGCAGGAAGTGGTGATCGGCGCGGAGATCGGCGGACAGCGTCTGTCCCGACTCATGGTCGAGGTGGGCGACAAAGTGGGAAAAGGGCAACTCCTTGCGCAACTGAGCCCAGGTCCGCTCGAAGCCGATCTGAATGCCAGCCGCGCGGCTCTTGAGGAGGCCAGGATCAACGCCGCAGAGGCAGGCCGCGCAGCCGACCGCGCCATTGCGTTGCAGGGCACGGGGATGCTGTCAGCCCAGTCCATCGACCAGGTCCTGGCCACCCGCGACGCTGCGCATGCCCGTCTGGGCGCAGCCCGCGCGCGCGTGCAGGCCGACACACTGCGGTTGAACTACACCCAGGTCCGCGCACCTGACGATGGCGTGATCAGCGCTCGACCCGCAGTGGAGGGGATGCTGGTCCAACAAGGAGCGGAAATCATGCGTTTGCAGCGCAAAGGCCTGCTCGAGTGGCGCGCCGAATTGCCTGGCCCGGAGCTGGCGCGTGTGCTGCCCGGCCAAGCCGCGCGCGTCGCAATGGGCGCTGCACAGCCCATCCAAGGTCGTGTCCGCAATGTCTTGCCCCAAGTCGATCCGCAAAGCCGTACCGGCATCGTGTACGTGGATCTTGAGCCTGACGATGCCGTACGCGCCGGCTTGTTTGCCCGTGGCGAACTATTGCTGGGCCAGCGCAGTGTGCTGACGCTGCCGGAAACCGCCGTCCTGCTGCGTGACGGCTTCAGCCATGTCTTCCGCATCGAAGGCGACAAGGTGTGGCAGCAGCAGGTGACGCTGGGCGCACGGCGCGGCGAGTGGGTGGAGATCCGCGAAGGGCTGGCTGCCGACACTGCGGTCGTCGAATCCGGCGTGGGCTTCCTTGCGGATGGCGTGACGGTGCGCGTTGTCGCCACCACTCCGGATACGTCCTCCCGTACCGCACCCTGAAGAGGACGATCATGAATTTCTCCGCTTGGTCGATCCGAAAGCCCGTACCGGCCATCCTGCTGTTCGTCATGCTCACGGTTGCAGGACTGTTCGCGTTCCGGACGGCAAAGATCCAGAACTTCCCGGACATCGACCTGCCCATGATTACCGTCGTGGCCAGCCTTCCGGGGACGGCACCGGCCCAGATGGAAACCGAAGTGGCACGCAAGCTGGAGAATGCGATGGCCACGATGAAGGGGCTCAGGCACCTGCACACAACGGTGCAGGACGGCGCCGCGACAGTCTCGGCCGAGTTTCGCCTGGAAAAGCCACCGCAGGAAGCCATGGACGACACCCGCGCCGCGGTGGCCCGGGTACGGGCCGACCTGCCTGCAGCCCTGCGCGACCCCGTCATCAGAAAACTCGAATTCAAGAACGATCCGATCCTGACCTACACGGTGGCGTCGCCGCGCATGGGCGACGAAGCGTTGTCGTGGTTCGTCGATGACCAGATCACTCGACGCCTGCTCGCCGTACCCGGCGTCGGTGCCGTTACCCGCACGGGGGGCGTGAGCCGCGAGGTGCGAGTGGAACTGGACCCTGACCGGCTGCTTGCCTTGCGCTTGAATGCCGCCGATGTTTCGCGGCGGCTCGCGCAGATGCAACGCGAGGCTCCCGCTGGACGGGCCAGGCTGGGCAATGGCGAGCAAACCGTGCGCACAGTCGTCACCGCACCCTCGGCCACCGCCTTGGCGGCCATCGAAATTCCATTGTCTGATGGTCATGTCGTCCGTCTGGATCAGGTGGCCAGCGTGACCGATGCGCATGCCGAGCGCCGCAGTGGTGCCTTCCTCGACGGCAAACCGGTGGTCGGCTTCGAGATCCTGCGCAGCACCGGTGCCGGTGACATCGATGTTGCCAAGGGCGTTCGCAAGGTAGTGGCCGGCTTGAGGGCAGAGCACCCGGACATCGAACTCACCGAGGCGTTCAACAGCGTTGATCTGGTCGTGGAGAATTTCGAAGGCAGCATGTCACTGCTGATCGAAGGCGCCGTACTCGCCGTGCTGGTTGTCGGGCTGTTCCTGCGCGATATTCGCGCAACCTTGGTCAGTGCAGTAGCGCTGCCACTGTCCATCATCCCCACCTTCCTGTTCATGCAATGGATGGGGTTCACGCTCAACACCATCACGCTGCTGTCGCTGTCGCTGGTGGTCGGCATCCTGGTGGACGACGCGATTGTCGAAATCGAAAACATCATGCGCCACCTGACGCAAGGCAAGACCCCGCTGGCTGCCGCCCGCGAGGCGGCTGATGAAATCGGGCTGGCCGTCATCGCCACCACTTTCACCCTCATCGCCGTCTTCCTGCCCACTGCCTTCATGAAGGGCATTGCCGGCAAGTTTTTCGTGCAATTCGGTTGGACGGCATCCATTGCCGTGCTCTTCTCGCTCGTCGTGGCGCGCTTGCTCACTCCCATGATGGCGGCCTACTTGTTGAAGAAGCCGACCCGCCCCCATACCGATCCGTTCTGGATGCCAGGCTATCTGCAGGCTGCACGCTGGGCATTCACGCACAAGGGCGCCACGCTGGCGATCGCAGCGGCTTTGGGCATCACCTGCTTTACTCCGCTGCTCACGGGGGCAATCAAAGGTGACTTCATGCCCCCGGAAGACCTGAGCCAGACCCGGATCAGCATTGAACTGCCGCCGGGAAGCACCTTCCAGCAAACGCACGCAATTGCCGAACAAGCACGTATCGCGGTTTCCGGGCACCCACACGTGAAAAGGGTCCATACCGCCATTGGTGGCGGCAATACCGGTAGCGATCCGACCGGCGGCGTAGCCGAAGCGCGCACCGCGACCCTGACGTTGAACCTGACACCCCGGAAGGAGCGCCCGGGCCTGAACCAGCAGCACATCGAGCGCGAGTTGCGCGCACGGCTGCAGGACGTGGCTGGCGCGCGCGTGAAAGTCGCCACGAACGAAGCCTACACACTCGTGCTCTCCGGTGAGGACAGTGAGCTGCTGGAGCAACATGCGGTCACGGTGGCGGAAGAGCTGCGCAGCCTCACGGGGATCGGCCAGGTGACCAGCAGTTCAAGCCTGCGGCGGCTGGAATTGATCGTGCGCCCCGACACCGCCCGCGCGGCGGATCTTGGCGTGACCACCGACGCCATCGCAGAGACGGTACGCGTGGCAACCCTGGGCGACTACGACCAATTCCTGCCGAAGTTGAACCTGGGCCAGCGCCAGGTACCGATCGTGGTGCGGCTGCCGGATGAGGCCACGCGAGACCTTGAACTGCTGCGTCAACTCACGGTACTCGGCACGCGCGGCCCGGTGCCGCTTCGCGATGTGGCGGAGGTGGAGATCGCCAGTGGCCCCGCGCAGATCCACCGCCTCGACCGCCTGCGCAACGTGAACTTCGAGGTTGAACTCAACGGGCAGGCGCTGGGCGATGTGCAGCAGCGCGCTGCCAAGCTGCCCAGCCTGCTCCACCTGCCGCCCGGTCTGGTCAAGAGTGACATCGGTGAAGCGGAAACATCCAACGAACTCGGCCGGAGTTTCCTGCTGGCAATGGGTACCGGTGTGGCCTGCATCTACATCGTGCTGGTACTGCTGTTTCACACCTGGCTACAACCGGTGACGATTCTCGGCGCGCTGCTGCTGTCGATTCCGGGCGCAGTCATGGCGCTGTTCGTGACCGGCACCCACCTCAGCATGCCCGCCATGCTCGGCATGATCATGTTGATGGGCGTCGCTACCAAGAACTCCATCCTGCTGGTGGAATACGCCATCGTGGCGCAGCGCGATCACGGCATGTCGCAACTCGACGCACTGCTGGACGCCTGCCACAAGCGCGCACGCCCCATCGTGATGACAACCCTGGCGATGGGTGCCGGGATGCTGCCCATTGCCTTGGGCTTCGGCGCCGACCCGAGCTTTCGCGCGCCGATGGCGATCGTGGTGATTGGCGGCCTCATCACGTCCACCGTCCTGAGCCTGCTGGTGATCCCCGTGTTCTACGAGTGCGTGGATGACATCGTTCGCATTTTCAGAAGTACGGCGCGAAAACACCAACGCACCGGCCATCCTGATCGCCGAGCGCGCGGCGGCGCTGATCCTCGATCAATGAACCGGTAGCGGGAGCGCCTCTTGGCCGACGCTCCCGTGGATCACGCCTCTTCCGCCCAAGCCACCTGCAACAACGCCGGCAGCGGGCAATGCAGCACGCCGCAGAGGATGCGCAGCAATTCGGCTTCGGCAATGCTGATCCGCTGGTCGTGGGCGATGGCGGCGGTCACCGCTTCGACCAGTTGCTGCTTGGCCAGCGGGTCCAGTGCATCCAGTGGCTCCCATACCGCATCCAGCGACAACACGCCGGCAACCGGCGCTGCATAAGGCAAGTGATCGAGCGGCAGGATGCGCTGCAAGCCGGCCAGATAGGCGCGGCGTGCGGCGGCCTCGTCGCGCGGGTGGCCGGCATGGGCGACCACGGCCAGCAACGTCGCCACCTCGGCACGCACGGCCGTGGTCTTGCGTCGCCCGAAGTGCGCGTGCCGCGACGGGTCCAGCAGCGCTTGCACCTGCACCTGCAACAACCGCGACAGGCCGTATTCGAACAATGAAATGCGCCCGTCCGCATGCGCCAGCACTTCGGCGCATTGCATGAAGGCCTGCAGGCGCGGACGCGGCAGGCTGCGCAAGGCCGGGAATGCCAGCGTCGCCAGCGGTAGCCGCAATGCCGCGTGCAAGCCCTGCAACGGCCCCGTCGCGGTGGCCCGCACCTGCGCGGCCGCGTGTGCATCCAACTGCGCCGTCACTGCTTCGTGCTGCCGGGCTGCCACCTGCGGGTCGGTATCGAGCAGCAACGCCAGCAGCAACGGTGCCGCCGTGTCACGGCCATGCGCCAGCTCGCGCAATGCCTGCGGCAGGTTGCCAGCCAGCCGCATCGCCTGCCGGTAATCATCATCGCCGGGCGTGGCGACCTGCGCGGCCACCTGCTCGGGCATCAGGCGTGCGCGTTGCGACTCACCGGGCAATGGCGGCGACACCCTGCCATCGTCGCGGCCGGCCAGCCCCAGCGCGAGGTCTTCGGCCAATCCATCCGGCGCTGCGTGGACCCACTTGCCACGCAGTTGCTGCAATTGCGCGGCACGGAATGAAGGCTCCAGCCGCTGGATGCGCTCGAGCAATGGCGGATGGGTGGCGAACCAGCGCGAGAACGCCATGCCCTCGCCGAACAGCATGTGGCTCACTTCCTCGGCGCCAGCACGGTTGCCCAGCCGCGAGCCGTCGGCCAGCCCGCCGATCTTCTTCAACGCCCCGGCCAGCCCCGCCGTCTGCCGGGTGAACTGCACCGCCGAAGCATCGGCCAGCAGCTCGCGCTGGCGCGATACCGCCGCCTTGATCAGCCGCCCGAAGAACACGCCGATACTGCCGACCACCACCGCCACCATGCCGGCCAGCACCAACACCAATGAGGCCGAAGTGCGCCCGCCGCGGATGCGCACGCCGGTGCCGGTGTGCCACACCATGCGCTTGCCGATCACGCTGAGCATCAAGATGCCGAACAGCCCGCCGATCAGGCGCACGTTCAAACGCATGTCACCATTGAGAATGTGGCTGAACTCATGCGCGATCACGCCCTGCAATTCATCGCGGTTCAGCCGTTGCAGGGTGCCGCGCGTCACCGCAATCACCGCATCGGCCGGGGAATAGCCGGCGGCGAAGGCGTTGATGCCCGGTTCCTGTTCGAGCACGTACAGCCGCGGCATCGGCACGCCGGAAGCAATGGCGATTTCCTCCACCACGTTGCGCAACCGCCGCAACGACGGCTCGGTGGTATCGGCCGGCACCCAGGCGCCCCCCATCTGGATCGCCACCGCGTCGCCGCCGCCGCGCAGCGAGGCGATGCGGTACAGCGAGGCGCCGCCGATCACCGCCAATGTCAGCAGGCTGCACCACAGCACCCCGGCCACGCTGCCGGTGAACAGCAGCACCAGCATGTCCAGCACCGCGACGATGGCCGCCACCGCCAGCACGAACAACAACAGCAGTCGTCCGGAATTGCGCCGCGCGCGGTCCTGGTGCTCAAAGAAGTTCATGGCAGGGAGCGAGAAATGGAGAAGCGGGAACGGGGAATGCGGGTTGCCCGCGGGCATGCTGCCGTCCCCGTTCCACGTTTCTCAGAAGCTGACCTTCGGCGCCTCGCGCACCTGCTCGCGCTCTTCCGCCGGTATATCGAGCAGGGCAGCACCGACGAACTGGAACATGCCGGCAAACACGTTGGCCGGGAAACTCTCGCGGCGGTTGTTGTAGGCCATCACCGCATCGTTGTACGCCTGCCGGGCGAAGGCGATCCTGTTCTCGGTGCTGCCCAGCTCCTCGCTCAACTGCATCATGTTCTGGTTGGCCTTCAACTCCGGATACGACTCGGCCACCATCATCAGCCGGCCCAGCACGCCATCGAGCTGGCCCTGCGATGCACCCAACTGCGCCATTGCCACCGCATCGCCGGGCCGGGCCTTGGCCGCCGCCAGCCCTGCCTGCGCGGCACCGCGCGCGGCGATCACCGCCTCCAGCGTCTGCCGCTCGTGGCTCATGTAGGCCTTGGCGGTTTCCACCAAGTTGGGGATCAGGTCGAAGCGGCGCTGCAACTGCACGTCGATCTGCGCGAAGGCATTCCGGTAGGCATTGCGGGCCCGCACCAGGCCGTTGTAGATGCCGATGCCAATACCGGCCAGCACCACGATTACCGCGAGAAAAATCAGCAATATCAATGCAATGCCCATTCATCTTCCTCTTGTTTGTGCAACGGCGGAAAGCGGCGCTAGAATCGCCGACAGCCTTAGCTTACAGGCATCGATCACGATGAAAGAGAACAACAAGCGCCGGCGTTTTCGTCCGGTGGCATCGGGATTGCTCGGTGTGTTGCTGCCCTTCGCACTGTCATCCACCGCACAGACGCCCCCGGCCTCACCGACTTCCATATCGCCGGCCGCCACCGCCTTGCCGGTCAACCTGGAAAACGTTCCCGCACCCTCGCCGACCCGGCCGATGCCGTGGCGCGTGGCGCTGCGCCCGGATCAGGTGCAGCCCTTGCCGGCCGGGTTCAATGTCGCCGCCATCGAGTCGATGGCCGAGCAGCTCACCTATGGCAACCGCGTGCCCGGCATCGCGATGGCGATCGTGCAGAACGGCCGCATTGTTTCCGCGCGCGGCTACGGCGTCACCGACGTCGGCAACCCGCAGCCGGTGGATGCGCATACCGTGTTCCGCCTTGCCTCGTTGTCCAAGGCGTTTGCCGGCACGATGGCCGGGCTGCTGGTCAACGATGGCACCCTGCGCTGGGACAGCAAGGTCACCGATTACGTACCCGGTTTCCGCCTCGCCACGCCCGAGGCCACCGCCAAGTTGACCGTGGCCGACGTACTCAGCCACCGCGTCGGCTTGCCGTACAACGCCTACGACCGCGACGTCGAGGCCAACGCCGACTACTACACGCTGACGCGCAAGCTGGCCAACGCACCGCTCAAGTGCGACCCCGGCGAATGCTACGCCTACCAGAACGTCGCCTTCAGCCTGATCGGCGACGTGGTTCATGCCGCTTCCGGCAGCTTCTACGAACAGGCTGTCGAGCGGCGCCTGCTCAAGCCACTGGGCATGAACGATGCCAGCCTCGGCCTGGCCGGCATCCAGGCCAGCCCGCACTGGGCGCGGCCGCACGTGCGCAGCCGCAACGGCTGGGTTTCGCTGACGCCCAAGCCCACCTATTACCGCGTCGCTCCCGCCGCCGGCGTCAATGCCAGCGCCAGCGACATGGCGCAATGGCTGCTGGCCCACACCGGACACCGCTCCGACGTGTTGCCGGCGCCACTGCTGGCGACGCTGCACGCACCGTTGATCAACACGCCCGGCGAGATGCGCTCGGGCTGGCGCCGCCAGCGGCTGGACTCGGCCGGCTATGCGCTGGGTTGGCGCGTGTTCGACTATTCCGGCCACTCGGTCGTGTTCCATGCCGGCGCGGTGCAGGGCTATCGCGGCCTGGTCGCGCTGCTGCCCGAACGCGATCTGGGAGTTGCCATCTTGTGGAATGGTGAAAGCAACGTGCCTAGCGGGTTGATGCCGACCATCCTCGACCACGCCATCGGCCTGCCGGCACAGCGCTGGCTGGACGTGGATGTCGACTTCGGCAGCGACAACCTGATGGTAGAAGGCAACCCTGACAACACGCCGCCGGGCAAGAAGGGCGTCGTCTCCAACCGCGCCACCGCTTCGCCACACTGACGCCGGGCGCACATGGGGAAAACGGAGGCGGCCACTTGGCCGCCTTCTTAATTCCGGGGGCGTGGTCGCGGCGTGTCCCGCTTCCGTGGATGCGGGATTCCGTGCATAAAAAAAACTCCTTCCCCGCTGGGCAGTCGGGGAAGGAGTTTCAGGTACAGCGTCAGTGCTGGATCAGATCAGCGGCGCCGGGGTTGCCGGAAGCGCGACCGGAGCGGCCTTCTTCTTGCGGGCCGCCGGCTTCTTCTTGGCGACGACCTTCTTGGCAACGGCCTTCTTCGCAGCCGGCTTCCTGGCAGCAACCTTCTTGGCGACCTTCTTCACCGCCTTCTTGGCGGTGGCCTTCTTGGCAACCTTCTTCACCGCCTTCTTGGCGGTGGCCTTCTTGGCGACCTTCTTCACCGCCTTTTTCGCGGTGGTCTTCTTGGCAACCTTCTTCACCGCCTTCTTCACCGCCTTCTTGGCAGCGGCTTTCTTGGCGACCTTCTTCACCGCCTTCTTGGCGGCGGCTTTCTTGGCAACCTTCTTCACCGCCTTCTTGGCGGCCGGTTTCTTCGCAGCTTTTTTCGTGGCCATTGGATGGCTCCTCGTCAGTGATCTATGGAATCGAAATGCCCAGATGAAGCAAACCCGCGTTGCATCGCGGAGTACCGACGGTGCGTGACATGCACCGTGACGGATACGGGAACACCCGCAACGATTCGCGTCGCGGGTGTCGTGTCGTAATGGGGTGTTTCGCGGAAGGAAGCGAATCCTGCTCCACCATCAATGTTGTCGTGGCGGACGTTCTGATTGTGCTTCGCGTCTGAATGTTGATCCGGCTCACTCGCTTCCGCAGAAAAGGTCTGCTGGGCGAAACCTAATCACGGTTTTTTTTACTGTCAACTACCCGCGCGAAAATTTTTTCGCGAAGCTTCGCCACCATTCCTCCGCCACCACCCTGCATCACCGCATCCTTCATCCCCGGCAAGGGCATGTGCATCACACAGCAATGCCATACGCATGCGCAAAACCACTTGAAAAAAGCACTATTCGCTTTTTCCGCATGCGCATGACATCGCGCGCCATGCTTGCGCATGCGTTATGCACGCCATCGTCACGGCAAGGAAAAATTTTGCTGACCGACATGCGACGCGCACCGGTGCGGTTGCCATTTCCGGCAATGCGGAAAGCGTTTTGCGCAAACACGACACCGTCGTCGCGACGCTTTGCAACGGCTCGACGACGGCAACGCAGTCACTTCATCACCCGGCCATCGCCTGTTCCAACCAACACCCGGCAATGTCATCCGACGATGGAGAGTGTCCGATGCCAATCTCCCGATACCGGCCGCGCACGCGAACCACGAACATGAAAACGGCCGCACATGGCGGCCGTTTTCATTGCCATGCGGACAACCGGATCAGTGGTCGTCGTTTTCCAGCAACTCGGCGTAGTCGTCCGGGGCGATCAGGTCGTTCAACTGTGCCGGATCGGACAGTTCGACGACGAACAGCCAGCCGTCGCCATAGGCATCTTCGTTGATGGTTTCCGGCTTGTCGGCCAGCGCTTCGTTGACTTCGACCACGGTGCCGGACACCGGGCTGTAAACGTCGGAGGCGGCCTTGACCGACTCGACCACCGCCGCGCCATTGCCGGCCTGCACGGTGTCGCCGACGCTGGGCAGCTCGACGTAGACCAGGTCGCCGAGCAGGCCCTGGGCATGGTCGGAAATGCCGATGGTGGCACGGCCATTGCCTTCGGCACGAGCCCATTCATGGGACTTGAGGAATTTGAGGTCGCCGGGGATTTCGCTCATGGAACTGCTCCGAAAAAGGGGTGGTCGGGAACGGGGGCTAGTTTAGCGAACCCGGCACGCGCTGGCGTGCCGGGAGGGACGAATCAGGCGTTGACGCCGGCCTGCGGCTGGCCATCACGCACGAACGGAAACTTGACCACGCGCACCGGCACTTCCTTGCCGCGAATGTCCACGCGCACATTGCCCGCCGCGCCCAGGGAAATGTCGCCGGCCGGCACCCGTGCAAAGGCAATCGCCTTGCCCAGCGTCGGCGAGAAGGTACCGGACAGGATCTCGCCCTCACCATTGGCGGTGAGCACCTTCTGACCGTGGCGCAGCACGCCCTTCTCGTCCATCACCAGGCCGATCATCTGGCGTGCGTTGCCGGCGGCCTTCTGCGCTTCCAGCACGCTGCGGCCGATGAAGTCGCGCGGCGTTCCATCGGGCTGGTCGTCAAGCGCAACGGTCCAGGCCAGGGCGGCTTCGAACGGGCTGACGGTTTCGTCCATGTCCTGGCCGTAGAGGTTCAGGCCGGCTTCCAGCCGCAGCGTGTCGCGTGCGCCGAGGCCGGCCGGCTTCACGCCCGCTTCCAGCAGCGCGTTCCAGAACGCGACCACCGCGGTCTGCGGCAACAGCACCTCATAGCCATCCTCGCCGGTGTAGCCGGTGCGGGCGACGAACAGCGGCACGCCGGTGGCCGAGCCGACTTCCAGCGTGGCGAAGCGGCCGAGCTTGTCCAGCGCAGCGCGGTCGGATTCGGCGACGAGCCCGACAACCCGTTCGCGCGCCTGCGGGCCCTGCACGGCGATGATGGCCAGGTCCTCGCGCTCGACCACTTCCACATAGAATGCGGCGGCATGCTGGCCGATCCACGCCAGGTCCTTCTCGCGGGTGGAGGCATTGACCACCAGGCGGAAGAAATCCTCGCCAAGGTAGTAGACGATCAGGTCGTCGATCACCCCGCCCTGCGGGTTGAGCATGCACGAGTACAGCGCCTTGCCCTGCACCTTGAGCTTGTCGATGGCGTTGGCCAGCAGGTGGCGCAGGAATTCGCGGGTGCGTTCGCCCTTCAGGTCGACCACGGTCATGTGGCTCACGTCGAACATGCCGGCTGCGCGGCGCACCAGGTGGTGTTCGTCAATCTGCGAGCCATAGTGGATCGGCATGTCCCAACCGCCGAAATCGACCATCTTGGCGCCGAGCGAGCGGTGGGTTTCGTTGAGCAGGGTCTTCTGGGTCATGGCCGATCCATGTGGAGGAAAGCGGCCATTATCCCAGATGGTTGCATCCAAAACCGCGACGACGCGGCAACCGTGCGCCGGTGCTCAGGCTTGCTGCACCTTCAGCGTCATGCCGTCCACGGCAACCACGCGGACTGGGCTGCCGAGCGGCAGGTCGGGGCCGGCCACCACCCAGAATGCGTCGTCCACCTTGGCGCGGCCACTGCCGTTGACGATCGGCTGGTCGAGTACCACCACGCGGCCCACCAACTGCTCGGCACGGCGATTGAGCAACGGGCGGTCGCTCTGCCGCCCGCGCTGGCGGAACCAGGTGCGGTAGATCTGGATCGAGACGAAGCTGAGCACGACGAACAGCACCACCTGCATCAGCACCGAGAAACCGTCGAACGCCCATACCGCGAGGAACACCGCCGCAGCGGCAAAGCCCATCCACAGCATGAAGGCGCCCGGTGCCAGCGCTTCGGCGGCAAACAGGACCACCGTCAGCGCCGCCCATGCCACCACTTCCCAGCGCATGGTCAGCGCCCCAGCGACGGCGGGTTGCCGCGCGGCGAGGAAGCCTTGCGTTCTTCCTGCTTGGCGAACGCCTCCCTCGCCAGTTCGGCGACACCGGCAATGGAACCGATCACGCCGCTGGCCTCCATCGGCATCAGCACCAGCTTCTGGTTGGGCGAAGTCGCAAGCTCCTTGAAGGCTTCGACGTATTTTTGCGCGACGAAGTAATTGATTGCCTGCACGTCGCCCTGGGCAATGGCCTCGGACACCATCGCCGTCGCCTTGGCCTCGGCCTCGGCCAGGCGCTCGCGCGCTTCGGCATCACGGAACGCAGCCTCCTTGCGGCCTTCGGCTTCCAGCACCGCAGCCTGCTTCTCGCCTTCTGCACGCAGGATCTCGGACTGGCGCGAACCTTCGGCTTCGAGGATCTGCGCGCGTTTCTCGCGCTCGGCCTTCATCTGCCGCGCCATCGAATCGACCAGGTCGCGTGGCGGCTGGATGTCGCGGATCTCGATGCGGTTGACCTTGATCCCCCAGGGATTGGTGGCATGGTCAACCACGCTCAACAACTGCGCATTGATGGTTTCGCGCTGGCTCAGCGACTCGTCCAGGTCCATCGAGCCGATCACGGTGCGGATGTTGGTCTGCACCAGGGCAATGGTGGCAACCTCCAGGTTGGCGACCTCGTAGGCCGCCTTGGCCGCATCCAGCACCTGGAAGAACACCACGCCATCGACCTTTACCACCGCGTTGTCCTTGGTGATCACGTCCTGGCTGGGCACGTCCAGCACCTGCTCCATCACGTTGACCTTGCGGCCGACGCCATAGACGACGGGGATCAGGAAGTGCAGGCCCGGCGACATGGTGTGGGTGTAGCGGCCGAAGCGCTCCACCGTCCACTCGAAGCCCTGCGGCACCATGCGCACCGTCTTGAACAGCACGATGGCGCCTGCCACCAGCACCACCAACGCGAGAAAACCGGCACCGCTGCCCATCGTGACGCTCCTTGTTTGGTTTGATGTGCCGAGTATAGGGTGCCGACCACTGGCCGACATGCCATTCAGGCGGCGGCGCGCGGGCCGAACATGATCACCGCCATGCCCAGCAGGCACAGGCCGGCGCCGAGCAGGTCCCAGCGGGTCGGCGTGACCCCATCCACGCGCCACAGCCACAGCAGCGCGACGCAGACGTAGACGCCACCGTAGGCGGCGTAGACACGGCCGCTGGCGGTCGGGTGCAGGGTCAGCAGCCACGCGAACAGCGCCAGGCTGGCCGCGGCCGGCAGCAGCAGCCACGCGCTGCCGTTCTGGCGCAGCCACAGCCACGGCAGGTAGCAGCCGACGATCTCGGCCAGCGCGGTCAACAGGAACAGCGCCAGCGTCTTCATCGCGCGGCGTCCCGCTCGTCCTGCTTGACCGCCTGCCACAGCGCTTCCTGCTGCGCCAATGTCAGGCCGGACATCGCCTGCCCGCGCGCGGCGGCCAGCGCCTCCATCGCGCGGAAGCGGTGCTCGAACTTGTGGTTGGCCCGGCGCAGCGCGCTGCCGACGTCCACCCCGGCATGGCGGGCGAGGTTGGCGCAGACGAACAGCACGTCGCCGAGTTCGTCTTCCAGCCGCGCCGGATCGCCGCCGGTATCCAGTTCGGCCTGCACCTCATCGATTTCCTCGCGCAGCTTGTCTAGCACCGGCGCGACGTCCGGCCACGCGAAGCCGGTGCGGGCGGCGCGCTTCTGCAGCTTCACCGCGCGCTGCCATTCCGGCAGGCCACGGGCGATGCCGGCCAGCGCCGAGGTATCGGCATCGCCGGCATCGGCGCGTTCGCGTTGCTTGATCTGCTCCCAGTTCGCCAACACCTCGCCAGCGCTGTCGGCCTGCGCGTCGCCGAACACGTGCGGGTGCCGGCGCAGCATCTTGCCGCTGATTGCCGCCACCACGTCGGCGAAGGTGAATGCACCCTGCTCGCCGGCCATCTGTGCATGGAACACCACCTGCAGCAACAGGTCGCCGAGTTCATCCTTCAGGTCGATCAGATCGCCACGGTCGATCGCATCGGCGACTTCGTAGGCTTCCTCGATGGTGTACGGGGCGATGGTCGAGAAGTCCTGTTCAAGATCCCACGGGCAACCGCCATTCGGGTCACGCAACCGCGCCATGATCCGCAGCAGCGTGGCGATGTCGCCCGGCTCGCCCATGTCGCTCACGGCGTGGCCAGCCAGTCGCGCCACGGCAGCGAGGCATCGCCGAACGCGACGAAATCGCCGTTGAGCAGGCGCGGACGCTGGTTGTAGCGGAACGGTTCACCGCTGTCGGCGGCCAGCAGCACGCCGCCGGCCACTTCCAGCACGCATTGCCCGGCGGCGGTATCCCATTCGCTGGTCGGCCCCAGCCGCGGGTACACGTCCAGCGAACCTTCGGCGATGCGGCAGAACTTCAGCGACGAACCCTGTGCGACCAATTCGATCTCGCCCATGCGCGCCAGCAACGCCTCGGTGCGGGCATCGCGATGCGAACGGCTGGCGGCCACCCGCAACGGTGGTGTCGGCGGCACGCGGGTATAGATGGCTTCCTCGCGCGCGCCCTCGCGACGCCATGCACCCTCGCCGCGCTGCGCATGCCAGACCACGCCGGTCACCGGTGCCTGCACCACGCCGAACACCGCCACGCCGTCGCGGATCAACGCGATGTTGACGCTGAATTCGCCATTGCGCTTGATGAATTCGCGGGTGCCGTCCAGCGGATCGACCAACCAGTATTCGCGCCACTGCCGGCGCGTTGTCCACGGCAGTTGCGCCGATTCCTCCGACAACACCGGCAGTTGCGGCGTCAACCGCGACAAGCCCTGCACGATCAACCTGTGCGCGGCCAGGTCGGCGGTGGTGACCGGGCTGTCATCGGCCTTGCGCTCGATGTCGAAACCATCGGCGTAGACCTGCATGATCGCCGCGCCGGCATCATGGGCAATGGCGATCACGCCCTCGCGCACACCTGTTCCCAGCGCGCTCATCGTGCCTGCCCCAGCCATTCGCGGGCGATGAACAGCGCCGCCAGCGAACGTCCTTCGGAAAAATCCTCGCGCAACATCAGTTGGTCCAGCTCGGCCAGTTTCCAGGGCACCACTTCCAGCTCCTCGGGTTCGTCGCCGGCAAGGCGTTCGGGGTAGAGATCACGTGCCAGTACCAGCCACGACTGGTGGTTCATGTAGGTCGGCGCCAAGGTCATTGCACGCAGCACGTCAAGCCGGCGCGCACCGTAGCCGGCTTCTTCCTTGAGCTCGCGGTCGGCGGCCTGCACTGGCGTCTCGCCGGCATCGATGCGGCCTTTCACCAGCCCCAGCTCGTAGCGGTGCAGGCCAGCGGCGTATTCGCGCACCAGCAGCACGGTGTCCTCGTCGAGCATCGGCACGACCACCACCGCGCCGTGGCCGCCGCTGACCAGCCGCTGGAAGCGACGGCGCTCGCCGTTGGAGAACTCCAGGTCCAGCTGCTCCTGGCGGAACGGACCGATGCGCTCCTCCTCAACACCGTGAATGACCGGCAGGCGGCGGCTCATGCGCGGCCCCGGCGTTGGCGGACCGATAGAATGCGCGTTGTCGGATACGTTTCCATGAGCCCGAAATGCTAGCAGACCCCACCATCGCGGCAGTGGCCCCGCTTGCGGAGCATCGCGCATGCGCCTGACCCGCTGCCCGCTCGAGCTGCCGCTGGCCGTCGGCCAGACCCTGTCCCTCCCGGAAGAGGTCGCCAACCACCTGTTGCGGGTGCTGCGGCTGCGCCAGGGCGATACCTGCGTGCTGTTCAATGGTGATGGTCACGACTACGCCGCCACGCTGATCACGGCAGGCAAGCGCGATGCACAGGTCCGCATCGACGCCGCACAGACGCTGGACAACGAATCACCGCTTGCCATCACCCTGCTGCAGGGCATCGCCCGTGGCGAAAAGATGGACCTGATCCTGCAGAAGGCCACCGAGCTGGGGGTGGTTGCCGTCGTCCCGGTGAATGCGGAACGTACCGAGGTCAAACTCGACGCCGCACGCGCGGAGAAGCGCATGGCGCACTGGCGCAGCGTGGTTGGCTCGGCTTGCGGGCAATCCGGACGTGCGCGCATTCCCCCCATCGTTGCGCCGCAGGCATTGGCGGCGGCGGTGGCTTCGTTGCCGGAGCAGACTCTGCGTTTGACCCTGGACCCACTGGGCGAACACCGCATGGCCGCACTGCCGGCGGCGCCGGCCAATGGCGTGGTCGTCGCCATCGGCCCGGAAGGCGGCTGGTCACCGCGCGACCGCCAGCAACTGGCCGCTGCCGGATTTCAGGGATTGCAGTTGGGGCCGCGCATCCTGCGTACCGAAACCGCAGGCCTGGCCGCGATAGCAGCGCTGCAAGCGCGGCTCGGGGATTTGTAGCCGCAACACCACCGGATGCTTCGGGAAGTATCGCGACCGGGCTTCATCGACAAAGCCCCATCGCGGCCGGTGTCATTTCATTCCTGCAGTGTTTCAGGCAGCCACGGCCAGCGCAGCGGTGACTGCGGTTTCGATTGCATCCAGATCGGGCAGCAATGCGCTCTGCTCGCCCAGCAGCACGCGCATGTGCACGCCCTGCGGCAGGCTTTCCTCGGCGGCGTCGGCAAGCAGGCCGTCGCGCGGCACCGCGATCAACTGCGGGAAGGTCTGGGTCAGCAGGGCGAAATACGGCATGTCGGGGTTGCCGCCCAGCGCCTTGAGCACCACCACCTTGTTGTTGCCGGCAATCGGCTCATCGCCGAGGCTGCTGAAACGGGCATAGGACAGCAGCGGCACTTCCCAGCCCTGCCAGTGGATGTAGCCGGCCAGCCACTCCGGCGCACCTTCGATCGGCTCCACCTGCACCCGCGACATCATTTCGGCGACGGTGGCATTGGGCAACAGCACACGCTCGTCGCCGGCCTGGATCAGGACACCGCGGACTTCGTCGTTGTTTGCATAACTCATGGTCGGTTCCTCGATCGGCAGCGGCCGCTCACGCGGCGCTGCGCTGTACCAGTTCGGAGGCCAGTTGTTCCGGCGTGCCGGCAGCCATGCCGGCGGCGATCAGTTGGCTGGCCGCGACCGGGTCGTAACAGCCTTCGCCATGCTGGCCGGCGACCCAGCCGCCCTGTGCGGCGAAGTCGAGTACCGCCGGCACCAGCGACGGATCGGCACCGCTGAGCATGACCACGGCACTGTGCGGCAGCGGCAACACCGGCAGCAGCGTCGCACCCTCAGCGGCGAAACGCAGCGCACCGGCGGCGGCCTCCAGCCCCATGTCATCGGACAGGATGTGCACGGTACCGGCTTCGGCGGCGTGGCCGGCATCGGCCAGCAGCACCGGCAGCGCGGACACGCGCGCCATCTGCTTGACCAGGTTGGCGTAGCGCCCGCCGTCCAGGCGCATCTGCACCAGCACCGGGTGCGGGAAATCCTGCGGCAATCCGCCCAGCAGGCGGCGCACGGCATCCGGCCCGCCGATGCCGGCCAGCAACAGCACCGCACCTTGCACCGGATTTGCCGCGCCTGCACCGGCTTCCGTCACCGGTTCCAGTTCCAGCCCTGAATCGGGAAGGAAAGCCGTCGTCGACGCAGCAACCGGGACGGCTTCCGCAACTGGAGCGACATAGGCGTCATCGTCCAGCAATGACCAATTGGCGAAGCTGCCCGGCTCCACCGCAGGAGCCGGTGATGCAGTCGGGGTGGCGGGCTGCACGTCGGCCACCGCATCGACTGCCGGCAGCGGCGGCGGCAAGGCAGGCGGCGTTGCCGGCGCGACAGGCGCGGCGGATACTTCGTCCAGCGGCGCGCGCGGCGCCATCGCCATCAACTCCTCGAAGCTCAGCACGCCCGATTCCGGCTCGGCCGGTGGCACGTACAGGCCATCGACAGGCACTTCGTCGGCATGCTCGACGGCTTCGTCGAGGTGGAACTGCAGCGGTGCATCGGCATGGCGCTCGGCCGGGCGCTCGGGCATGCCCGGCTCCGGCAACGGCGTGGCGTCCTGCTCCTGCCCCGGCGGCAGCACGTTGTCGTGGCCGTGCAGCTTGGCCGCCAGATGGCGAACCCAGCGCTGCGCTTCCCAGCCTTCGCGGCGCCCGGCCAGTTCCGCTTCGTCGAACACCAGGCTCAAGTGCGGCGCCTGCAATACCGGCTCCAGACGCTCCAGCGCATCCTCGACCGCCGGCTCCAGTGCCACCAGCACCACGCTGGCGCTGGAGGCCTGCAGTGCCGCGACATCGAGTGTGTTCGGGTCGTCTTCCAGCACGAGCTGGCCGCCAGCGGCCAGCAAGGCTTCCTTCAGGCGCTCGCGTGCGGCGCCCGGCCGGGCCAGCAGGGCCACCGGCTTGTCGGTGGGGCGGTCATTCGCGAGCACGGGCAATCCCCAACAGGTCGTAGACGTTGCGCATCAGATCCAGCTCCTGGTACGGCTTGCCGAGGTAGCGCTGCACGCCGATCTCGAAGGCACGCTGGCGGTGCTTGTCGCCGCTGCGCGAGGTGATCATCACGATCGGCACCGCGCGGTAACGGTCGTCGGCACGCATCGCGGTGGCCAGCTCGTAGCCGTCCATGCGCGGCATTTCGATGTCCAGCAGCATCAGGTCGGGCACGCGCTCTTCCAGCCGTTCCAGCGCTTCCACGCCGTCTCGGGCGACCACCACTTCGAAGTTGTGGCGCTCCAGCACGCGGCCGGTGACCTTGCGCATGGTCAGCGAGTCGTCCACCACCATCACCAGCGGCACCTGATGCTGGCCGGCGGCGACCTCGGCCTGTACCGGCGCCTGCGGCTGCGACAGGTGGCGGCGCACCAGCGGGGCGACGTCCAGGATCACCACCACGTTGCCTTCGCCGGTAATGGTCGCGCCGTAGATACCCTGTACCGAGGCAATCTGCAGGCCCACCGGCTTGACCACGATTTCGCGGTTGCCCAGTACCTGGTCGATGGCCACTGCGGCACGCAATTCACCGGCGCGTACCAGCAGCAACGGTACCTGCGGCTGGCCTTCGGCCTTGGCCGCAGCCTGGCCGACCAACGTACCCAGGTCGTGCAGCGAGTAGTCCTCGCCGTTGTAATGGTAGCCACCCTGGCCGGATTCGAAGCGCTCGCGAGCAATGCGGCCGATGCCGCTGACCGAGGCCACCGGCACGGCGAAGGTGGTTTCGCCGATGCGCACGAACACCGCCTGGGTGACCGCCAGCGTCTGCGGCAGGCGCAGGGTGAAGGTGACGCCCTGCCCGCGCACGGAGCGGATGTCCACCGAGCCGCCGAGCTGACGCACTTCGTTGCGCACCACGTCCATGCCGACGCCACGGCCAGCCAACTGGCTGACTTGCTCGCTGGTGCTGAAACCGGAAGCAAAGATCAGGTTGTCCAGTTGCGCGTCGTCGAGCTGCGCACCGGCTTCGATCAGGCCACGCTGATCGGCGCGGCGACGGATCGCCTCGCGGTCGAGGCCGGCGCCGTCGTCGGCCACTTCCAGCACGATTTCCGAGCCTTCACGACGCAGCCGCAGGGTGATGTTGCCCTCTTCCGGCTTGCCGGCGGCCTGGCGCTGCTCCGGTGTTTCCAGACCATGCGCGACGGAGTTGCGCAGCATGTGTTCCAGCGGCGCGACCATGCGGTCGAGCACGTTGCGATCCAGTTCGCCATGGGTGCCCTCCAGCAGCAATTGCACCTGCTTGCCGGTTTCCTGCGCGGCCTGGCGGACCACGCGGCGCAGGCGCGGCACCAAGCCATCGAACGGCACCATGCGCGCGCGCATCAGGCCGTCCTGCAGCTCCGAGCTGACCCGCGACTGCTGTTGCAGCAGCGTGTCGTAGTTGCGCGACAAGTCGTCGAGCACGCCTTGCAGGCCACCCAGGTCGGCTGCCGACTCGTTCAACGCGCGGCTGAGCTGTTGCAGCGTGGAGAAGCGGTCCAGCTCCAACGGGTCGAAGGCGTGGTCGGCCTGCTCTTGTTCGCGCTGGTAACGGGCGACGATCTGCGCTTCGGTTTCCAGATCCAGACGACGCAACTGGTCGCGCAGACGGGCGTTGGTGCGGTCCAGTTCGCCCATTGCGTTGCGGAACGCGCCCAACTGCTGTTCCAGCCGCGAGCGGTAGATCGCCACTTCACCGGCATGATTGACCAGGCTGTCGAGCAGGTCGGCGCGGACGCGGACTTGTTCCTGCGTGCGCGGTGCCCCTTCCTCCTCCGTGGCCTGTGCCTCCACCACCGGCGCCGACAACGGTGCATTGGCGATTTCGGCGCCCGCGGCGACGATGGCGTCCACGACCGGCGCTGCGGTTTCGACGGACACCGGCGCAAGCGTTTCTTCCGCCGTTTGTTCGCTGCCAACCGTCACCTCCGGCGCTGCGACATCGAAGCTGGACGTTGCCGCTTCGACCGGTTCAACCGGGGTTTCCGGTTGCGGCGTGAGCGTTGCGACCGGTGCTGCTTCCTGCACCGGGCTGCGGCCGGCGGTGCGAGCCTCGAAGGCTTCGACCAGATCGTACGGCATCTGCACCGCGCGGTGGACACCGGTGTGCAGCAACAACTGGTGCAGGCGGTCGAAGCCGCGTTCGAGCAGTTGCACGTCGCTGCGGCCAATTTCGGTGCGATTGGCCGCCACCGCTTCCAGCAGCGATTCGATGCCGTGGCCGAGATCGCCGATGGCATTGATGCCGGCCATGCGCGCGCCGCCCTTGAGCGTGTGCAGGTCGCGCTGCAGTTCGGCCAGCAGTTCGCGGTCTTCCGGCGCCGAACGCAACTGGCTGATGACGCCATCGCAATGGTCGAGCAGGTCCTTGCCTTCCTCGACGAAGATGTCGATCAGTTCGCGGTCGAGTTCCTCAAAGTCGAGCGGGCCGGCATCGAGCGTGGCCTTGTCGGCGCTGGCCACGGCCACCTGCACTGCAGGAATTTCCTCCTCGACCGGCGCGGTCAACGGCGCCAGTTCGACGGCTTCGGCTTCAATTTCCGCAGCCAGGACATCCGCGTGTTCATCAAGCATCGCTAGCGGTGCTTCCAGCTCGGCCTCCGGCACCACCGATGCAGCCTCGTCCGGTACATCGATTGCCTCGATGGCAGCTTCTTCGATGACGACTTCGACTGTCTCGTGATCGAAGGCGGATTCTTCGGCACTTGCCTGCGGTGCCTCAACCTCGGCGCTTGCCTGCGATGCAGTGGCCTCTGCCGGCAACTCCGGCAGTTCCGGCGGCAGAACGACCGTTGCTGCATCGGTGTTGTCGACGACCTCGTCGGCAATGCCCTGATCGAACGCCCCCACCGACGAAGTGACGGCAGGTGCTTGTTCCTGCAGGTCGGTGGTCTCGACGACCGATTCCGGCGACAGGCCGGCATCGAAGGCAACCGGCATCTCTTCCGGCAACGTAGTGGGCAGGTCCGCGGCCACCTCGTCCAGATGAATCACATCCTCCTCAACGACAGCCGGCAGCACGGACTCGCTGCCCGCGGAAGGCAAATCCAGCAGCGATGGATCGAAATAGGCGGAAAGATCCTCGATGCCCGCCAGCTCGTGCGTTTCGGCCAACCGGGCTTCAGGCGCGATGGCCGATGCCTCCGGCCCTGCCGTGGCGGCGTCATCCACTTCGTCTTCGGCAAGGTCGTCGACCAGCGGCGGCCACTGCGCTTCGGGCAACGCATCGACCAGCACCTGCAATTTCGCGGCCAGCGGCGCAAACGACGGAATCAGCGGCGAAGGCGCCTGCAAGGCGGTGATCGTCGCCGCCACGGCGGCGGCGGCTTCGGCCAGGGCATCGACCCCCTGCACCTCCGGGGTGACCGCATTGGCCAGCGAACGCTTGACGAAGGATTCGGCCGGCGCGGTGACTGCGGTGATTTCCGGCACGTCGGTCATCGCGAAGGCGCCACTCATCGTGTGCACCGCGCGCAGCACTTCATCGGTTACCGGCTGCGGTTGCGGGCGCGACCGTGCCAGCCATTCCTCGACCGTGGCCAGGTGCTGGCCGACTTCGGCTTCGAGGATTTCACGCAGCACGCTGTCCACCGATGCCGGGGTACCGGCCGGCGCCGATTCGGCTGCAGCCGGTTGCGCGACCGGCGCAGCGGCGGCAGCCACTTCACCAGCTACGTAGAAGGCTTCTTCACCGGCGGCGATGCGATCGGCCACGTCCTGCATGCCCAGCACATCGGAGTGGATGTGGCCGCTGCCACGCAGTGCGGCGTTGAATTGCGGCAGCACCTCGAAGGCCTGGTTGACCATTGCCACCACCGCCGGGCTGGCCCGGCGGCTACCGTCGAGCACGCGGTTGAGCATGCTCTCGATCTTCCAACTGAACTCGCCCAGCGTGCGCGCGCCAACCAATCGGCCGCTGCCCTTGAGGGTGTGGAACACGCGCCGTACCGGGCGCAGGCGTTCGACGTTGTCCGGCGCGGCGCGCCAGATCGGCAGCAGGCGGCCGAGGTTTTCCAGTTCCTCGTCGAATTCCTCGATGAACACCTCGCGGATGTCCTGGTCGACCTGCTCGGCGCTGTCGTCGAAACCGCCTTCCACGCGCGGCACCGTGCCTGCGGCGAACGCGGCTTCCACTGCGGACGAGGCCGGCATGGCCGTTTCCGGCACCGGCGCGGCTTCAGCGGCAAGCGGGTCGAACGAAGCCGCGGCCATGTTCAACTCGGCCATGAAGGCGGCCATTTCGGAGTCCATTTCGGCAACCGGCACCTCGGTCGGGCCTGCCGACGCGGCGGCAGTCTCGTCGAATACGGGGAACGGCGTCGCAGATGCCAGCCCCGTCGCATCGGGCTCGGTTTCGGGCGGTTGGATTCCAGCATCGAAATCGAAGGGCGCCACGCTGGTATCGACCGGGACATCGGCCAGAGTCCAGTCTTCGGCGGAAACCGGGTCGAAGCTGAGGAAATCATCGCTGGCCGCTGCGACCGGCTCGGCGTCCCCGGCAATTTCGTGCCCGACAATTTCGTGCGTTGTCACCGGCTTGGTGCCGATGGAATCGGGCAGCTCCGGCAGGCCAGCCGACACGGCACCGTCATCGGCATCCAGCGCGGCAAACGTCAGCCCATCGTCCACGGCGACCGAAGGCGCAGCATCGGCGGCCACCGGATCGAAAGCCGGAAGCGGCAGCTCGGGCAACGACGGCACAACTACCGGCGGCTCCGGCAGAACCGGCCTGGCGTGGATGGCTTCGGCAAACAACAGCGGGCGCGGCGCTGCAACCGGAGCTTCCGCCACTGGCGCTGGCACCGGCATCGGTGCACTGGCAACGGGAGCGACAACCTCTTCGCTGACCACCGGCGGCAGCGTGGCGGTGGTTGCCACGACAATCTCGGCGGCCCGCGCGTCCTGTTCCTGCCGTTCCGGCGGCACCGGCCAGTAGTGCAGCGCTTCCAGGCTGCTGCGGGTGATATCGAGGATTTCGTCGCGGCCGGGGCGGCGCTCGCGCAGGGCTTCGAGGTAATACTCCAAGCTGGCCATCGCGTCGGCCAGGGTGTCGAGCTGGCGGCCACCGGGAACCCGCTTGCGGCCGATCAGTTCGACGCCGATGTACTGGCGCACGCCGCCCAGGTAATCGGCGGGCGTCGGCAGGTTGAGCATGCGCAATGCGCCGGCAACCTCGTCGAGCAGGCGCGGTACGTCCTGCAGGCGGGCGTGGTCCCAGTTGGTCTCGATGAAAGCGATGAAGGCTTCGCGCGCGGCGGCAAAGTTGGCAATGGCCTCGTGCGCCAGCACTTCGACCGTGCGTCGGGTTTCCATTGCGGCCGGGTCGTCGTCGCCTTCCAGGTTGGCGCCCAGGTAGGCGACCTGGTCGTCCAGCGAGGCATCGACGTAAAGCAGCGCGCCGGCGATGTCCAGCAGCAGGTTGTCGTCGATGGCCCGGGTGCCGGCCACCACTTCGCGCAAGGCGTCGCGTTGCTGCGTCACCACACCGCGCGCCACGCCCAACCCCATCACCCCGAGGGTGTCGGCCACGGCGTTGAGTTCGTCGACCTGCGGCTGCAAATCGGACGGCGTACCGCCCATGCGCACGTGCAGGTCCAGCGCGTCCTTGATGCGCAACAGTTCTTCCTTGACCGCACCGCCCACCGTGTCCAGCAATTCGCGGTTGCGCCCGGCCAGGCTGCCACGAGCGTGTTCCAGTTCGGCCTCGCTGGCGTCGCCAGCCTCCGGGTTGAACGCGAACAGCACGCTTTCGTTGATGCCTTCGGCGCCGCGCGCGGCGCGGATCTCGTTGAGCAGCGGCAGCAGCACGATCGGGATGTCGCGGTGGCCGTTCTGCAGGCGTTCCAGATAGTCGGGCAGCAGCACGGTGCCGCGCATCAGCGTGGCGCAGGCTTCGTCGCGGTCGGGCACGCCGCCGTCGCGCACGGCGTCGGCCAGTTGCTCCAGTTCCTCGGCCACCATCGCCGGGGCATACAGTTCGACCATGCGCAGCGTGCCCTGCACCTGGTGCAGGTAACCGGCACAGAAACGCATGCGGCTGCCGTCGGCCGGGTCTTCGACGAAATATTCGATTTCGTTGCGGGCCTGGCGCAGGGTTTCGTCCAGTTCCGGCTTGACCCAGCCCAGCGCCGCGTGGCTCATCGCATCGCGCAAGGTATTCATCGCACTCCCCCGTGCAGCATCGATCGCATGCCGTTCGGGCGGCCCTGCTTTGCGTTGTGACGACACTTCATCAGCTGTTTCCTTTGCATCCCGCCCCCGTCCAGGCGCTTCAGGCCGGCAGCTTGAAGTCGGCCACCGAGCGACGCAGCTCGGCTGCCAACTGGTTAAGCTGGCCCAGCGACTCGGCAGTCTGCCCGGCACCCTGCGAAGTCTGGCCGGTGATCTGCCGGATCACGCCCATCGTGTGGGTGATGTCGGTAGCGGCGGCGGACTGCTGGTGGGCGGCGATGGAGATGTTTCGAATGAGGGTATTCAGCGCGTTGGACACGCGCTCGATTTCAGTCAGTGCGGTACCGGCGTCTTCGGCCAGGCGCGCGCCGGACACCACTTCGGCGGTGGTCTGTTCCATCGAGGTCACCGCTTCGTTGGTATCGGCCTGAATCGCCTGCACCAGGCCTTCGATTCGCCGCGTCGCACCGGAGGTACGCTCGGCCAGGCGCTGCACTTCGTCGGCCACCACCGCGAAACCGCGGCCGGCCTCGCCGGCAGAGGCCGCCTGCACCGCCGCGTTCAACGCCAGGATGTTGGTCTGCTCGGAAATGTCATTGATCAGTTCCACGATCGAGCCGATTTCCTGCGACGACTCGCCCAGGCGCTTGATGCGCTTGGAGGTTTCCTGGATCTGGTCGCGGATCTGGTCCATGCCCTGGATGGTCTGGCGCACCACGCCTGCACCCTCGGTGGCGATGACCACCGAGCGCTGCGCCACTTCGGCCGACTCGTTGGAGTTGCGCGACACCTGTTCGATGGACGAGGCCATTTCGCCGATGCGGTCCGAGGCGCTGGTGATTTCGTCGGCTTGGTGGCCGGCGGCCTCTGCCAGTTGGATGGCGGTGGCCTGGGTTTCCTGCGCCGACACCGCAACCTTGCCGGAGGTGTCGTTGATGGTGGTCACCAGGTGGCGCAGCTCGTCCACGGCGTAGTTGATTGCGTCGGCGATGGCGCCGGTCATGTCCTCGGTGACCGAGGCCTTTACCGTCAGGTCGCCTTCACCCAGCGAGCTGATTTCGTCCAGTAGTCGCATGATCGCCTGCTGGTTGCGGCTGTTGAACTCCACCTGGGTCTGGTAGCGCAGTTCCTGCTCGCGCGAACGGCTGCGCACCGAGCTCCAGACGAAGGCGATGATCGACAGCAGCGACAGCACGCCGAACACCACGCTCCACCAGAAGTTCGGGAAGATGCGGGTGTCGCGGGTGGAGCCGAATGCGGAGAAGGCATCGAACAACTTCTTGCTGTCGGCCAGCATCTTGTCCGAGCCGGCGGCCAGCGCCGCCGCCGAGGACTGTGCGGCAAACAGGTTGCGCGAGCTGGCCAGGATGGTGTCGGCGTCCTTCTTCATCTTCGCCCACTGGCTGGCCGACTGCTCCAGCGCCACCTGCACGTTGGCATTGCGCACGGCAGTGATGCCCAGTTCCTCGTTGCCGCTGCGCAGGCCTTCGAGCACCTGGCTGAACACGGTCATGTCGCGTGCCAGCGCGTCACCGGCGCTGCTGGCGCCCGCGCCGCCGGCGCGGATTTCCGTCACCCGGCGTGCCATCGTGCCGGCCACCACCACCTGCTGCAGGCCACTGTAAATCTGCGAGGCCTGGACGCCACTGGCGGTCATCGCGCGCACCACTTCGTTCAACTGCGCCTGCAACTGCGGCACCGCGCCGACGAAGTTGTCGGCGTTGCCGGCCAACGCCAGCACCGCCGGCTCGCTGGCCACGATCTGCTCGGCGTTTTTGGACAGCGGCTGCCAGGTTTCCACCAGCGTGCGCAACTGCGCGGCCACGCCCGGCTCCTGGCCGAAGCGCCCGTTCAACCCGGCCACCGTGCTTTCCACCTTGGTGCGGGTGTCCTTGAACGCGGCGTAGGCCTCGCGGTTGCCGGCCACGGCCTCGCGGCCCTGGTTGGCCAACTGCTGCGACAACACCTGCAAGTCGGCCACGCCGGTGCTGGCACCGGACAGGCGGCTGCCCTGCCATGTCGCCACGCCGGTATTGGCGCCGAACACGATCATCGACAACACCAGCAGGCCCAGCCAGAAATTGGTCCCCACGTTGCCGGTCTTGCCCGCCTTGGCGGCATCTGCAGCAGTACTCATGTTCAACCTCTATCCAATACGGAAGGGCAGGCTCGCGCTCAGGCGGCGGCCTGCCGGAATTCAGGGGTGCGGGACAGCAGCGAGAGCGAAAAAACACCCCAGTCGTGACTGCCGTCGTTGAATGCACGCTCGACGAAGTGGGCATAACGGCCGCGGGCAATGCCGCTGGCGTCAGCCTGCTGCGAGGTTTCGAAGCTGCGCTGGCCGTACAGCTCGTCGATGCTCAGCGCGACGTCGCCGCCGGTCTGGCGCATGATCAGCACGCGGTGGCCTTCCTGCTGGACGGTGCGCTGCCCTTCCAGGAAATACTTCAGGTCCACCACCGGGAACAGGTTGCCGCGCAGGTTGCCCACGCCCAGCAGCCACGGTTGCGCGCCCGGCACCGGGGTGACCGGCGGCATCGGCACGATTTCCACCACTTCGCGGAAGTCGGACACCAGCCGTCGGTTGCCGACGCGGTAACCGACGCCGCGCCACACGTCCTGCACGAACTGCCGCTCGGGCATCTGCACGGCGTGCGCCAGGCTGCGGCGTTCGTAGGCTTCGAGGATGTCGAATGGCGAGCGCATCAGCCCACCAACTGCTTGATGCGCGCGATCAATGCATCTTCGCGCGGCGGCTTGACGATGTAATCGGTCGCGCCCTGACGCATGCCCCAGGCCATGTCGGTTTCCATGCTCTTGGTGCTGACGATCAGCACCGGGATGCTGCGCGTGGCCTCGTCGCGCGACAGCGCGCGGGTGGCCTGGAAACCACTCATGCCCGGCAGCACCACGTCCATCAGCACCAACTGTGGCGACTGGTTGCGGGCGATCTGCAGGCCTTCTTCGGCATTGTCGGTGGCCAGCACCTCGTGCCCGGCCTTTTCAAGCCATTGCGTGAACACCGCCCGGTCGGTCGGTGAGTCCTCGATCAACAGGATTCGAGCCATTGTTGCCTTTCCCCCCTGGTCAGGCGTTGACGTATGTGCGGATGGCACCCAACAGTTCGTCGCGCGTGAACGGCTTGGTGAGGTATTGCTCCGAGCCGACGATGCGGCCACGTGCCTTGTCGAACAGGCCGTCCTTGGAGGACAGCATGATCACCGGCGTGGCCTTGAACAGTTGGTTGCCCTTGATCAACGCGCAGGTCTGATAGCCATCCAGCCGCGGCATCATGATGTCCACGAAGATGATCTGCGGTTGCTGGTCGGCAATTTTGGCCAGTGCCTCGAAGCCGTCGCTCGCGGTCACGACCTCGCAGCCTTCACGCTTCAGCAGCGTTTCGGCAGTGCGTCGGATGGTCTTCGAATCATCGATGACCATCACCTTCAATCCTGCGAGTTCCCCACCCGCAGCCATGTTTTCAACCATTGGCAATTCCCCGGCGCGCGCAACGCTCCATTTGGACACGGCGTTGCTGCGAAGGCGATCTATATCCCAATACCGCCGCGAACTGTCAAGGGCGGGCGTTGTGGCGCGGCTGCCAGAGGCCCGGATGTGAACGCCATCGCAGTCGCGTGCGCAGGGCCATTCAGCCCCCGCAACGCACCGGGCCGCGCATGGCGCTGGGCGGCCGCCACGCCCGGACGCTACCATCGCCCCCTTGACCCGAAAGGCTGCGGACCATGCTGGACGTCATCGTGGTGATGGACCCCATCACCCACATCAAGATCGCCAAGGACACCACTTTCGCCATGCTGCTGGAGGCCCAGCGGCGCGGCCACCGCCTGCACTACGTGCGCCCCGGCGGGCTGGCGCTGGAGGGGGGCGAGGCGGTGGCATGGACTGCGCCGCTGCAGGTGCGCGACGACCCGGCAGACTGGTTCACGCTGGGCGCTTTCGGTCGTACCGTGTTCGGCCCCGGCCAGATGGTGCTGATGCGCAAGGATCCGCCGTTCGACGGCGAATTCCTCTACGACACCCATGTGCTGTCCATGGCCAAGGCCGCTGGCGCTCGCGTGGTCAACGATCCGCAGGGGTTGCGCGATTTCAACGAAAAGCTGGCAGCGCTGCTGTTCCCGCAATGTTGCCCGCCGACCCTGGTCAGCCGCGATGCCGGGGAGCTGAAGGCCTTCGCGCTGGAGCATGGGCAGGTGGTGCTCAAGCCGCTGGACGGCATGGGCGGGCGCTCGATCTTCCGCAGCGGCACCGGCGACCCCAACCTCAACGTGATCCTCGAAACCCTGACCGATGGTGGCCGGAAACTGACGCTGGTGCAGCGCTTCATCCCCGATATCAGCGCCGGCGACAAGCGCATCCTGCTGATCGACGGCGCGCCGGTGGACTACTGCCTGGCGCGCATTCCGCAGGGCGACGAATTCCGCGGCAACCTCGCCGCCGGTGGCCGTGGCGAAGGCCGGCCGCTGAGCGAGCGCGACCGTTGGATCGCCGCCCAGGTCAGCCCGGAAATGAAGCGCCGCGGCATGCGCTTCGTCGGCCTGGACGTGATCGGCGACTACCTCACCGAGGTCAACGTCACCAGCCCCACCTGCGTGCGTGAGCTGGATGCACAATTCGGGCTGAACATCGCCGGGCAGTTGTTCGACGCGATCGAGACCGGCCCGGCCCGATGAATGCCCGGCCCGGCACCCTGCCCGCCCCGCCACAGGCCACCGAGCAGCAGCGCCTGGGGGCAACGCTGGTGCTGTCGGTGCTGGTGCACGGGCTGCTGATCCTCGGCGTGGGCTTCGCGGTCAGCGACAACGCACCGCTGGTGCCGACCCTGGACGTGATCTTCAGCCAGACCAGCACGCCGTTGACGCCGAAGCAGGCCGACTTCCTCGCCCAGGCCAACCAGCAGGGCGGCGGCGACCACGACACCCCGCAACGGCCACGTGACAGCCAGGGCGGCATCGTGCCGCAACCCCGCGACGGGCTGGCACCGGTGCCGCAGCAGCGCCGCAACGCCGCCATGCCGCCACCGCCGCAGACGCGCGTGGTCAGCAGCACGCAGGGCCTGGAAACGGTGGCCGAGGCACAACCACGGCCGCTGCCGGAACGGCCGGACAGCAACGCGCCGATGACTGCGCGCGAGCAGCGCGATGCTGAAATGGCGCGGCTGGCCGCCGAAGTGCACCTGCGCTCGGAGCAGTACGCCAAGCGCCCGAACCGCAAGTTCGTCTCGGCCAGCACCCGCGAGTATGTCTACGCCAATTACCTGCGCGCCTGGGTGGACCGCGCCGAGCGCGTCGGCAACCTGAACTACCCTGACGAAGCCCGCCAGCGCCGGCTTGGCGGACAGGTGGTGATCAGCGTCGGCGTGCGCCGCGACGGCAGCGTGGAAAGCAGCCGCATCCTGCGCAGCAGCGGCACCCCGCTGCTGGACGCCACCGCGCTGCGGGTGGTGGAACTGGCGCAGCCGTTCCCGCCATTGCCCAGGACCAACGACGACATCGACATCCTGCAGGTCACCCGCACCTGGGTGTTCCTGCCCGGCGGCAAGCTACACGACGACCGTTGATGTACCGTCGCAGCGCGTTTCCCGCGCCCGCCCGGGCCGCGCATCAAACCCGCTTGCGCGCCAGCAGGAAACCCAGCCACGCACACGGCAGGTAGGCCAGCAGCAGGTCCGTGGCCTCGAACCACAACGGCGCCGGCAGCATGTACACCGCCGCCACGCCACCGGCCAGGAACAGCAGGCCGACCAGCAATGCCGGAATCCTGTTCACGCGCCCGGCCAGCCAGGTCGCCACGAACGCGCCGGCCAGTGTCCCCAGCGCATGGGCGAGGAACGGCATCAGGAAATGCTGCGGGCCGAACAGCGGCATCGCCGCTTTCAGCCCTTCGCTGGTGCTGGTGTCCATGCCCGGCGGCGGCGCGATCAGCCGACTTCCCGCCAGGATCAGCCCCATGTTCACCGCGCTGCCGACAACGAAGCCAACGATCAGCGCCAACAGCCCTTTAAGGAAATTCCGCATCACCCTGCCTCTCGTGCTTGCGATGGCGCCCCTGGCGCAGACTGGTGGGGTGCATCAGTCCGCCCGCTCGGCTTCGAACACCGCCTCACCATCGACCCAGGTGGACAACACCTTCAGCTCGTCGAGGCGGACGCCTTCATCCAGCGGATCGCGGTCGAAGATGACGAAATCGGCATGCAATCCAGTACGCAGGCGGCCGACCTCGGCTTCGTCATGCCCGGCCCACGCCGCATCGCTGGTGAAGCCGCGCAGCGCTTCGGCCGCGCTCAGCCGCTGCTGCGGCTGCCAGCCGCCCGGTGGCTGGCCGTCGCGGTCCTGCCGTGTCACCGCCGCATACAGGCCAAGACGCGGATCAACCCGTTCGACCGGGAAATCCGACCCCAGCGCCAGGTGCGCGCCACTGTGCAAGTAGCGCTGCCACGCATAGGCACCCTTGATCCGTTCCGGGCCGACGCGCAGTTCGGCCCAGCCCATGTCCGAGGTGGCATGGGTCGGCTGCATCGAGGCAACGATGCCCAGGCTGGCGAAGCGCGGGATGTCCTCCAGCGCCACTACCTGCGCATGCTCCACGCGCCAGCGGTGGTCACTGCCCTTGTCCGCGCCCAGCACCCGTTCGTAGGTATCGAGCACGATGCGGTTGCCGCGGTCGCCGATGGCGTGGGTCGCCACCTGCAACTTGCAGCCGGCGGCCTTGCGCACGGCCACCTCGTAGTCCTGTGGCGAGGTGACCAGCAAGCCGTGGTTGTGCGGATCGTCGCTGTAGTCGGCCAGCATCGCCGCACCGCGGCTGCCCAGCGCGCCGTCCATGAACAATTTGACCCCGCGCATCTGCAGGCGCCCGCGCGGATGCCGGTACGGGCCATCCGCGCACAGGTCGTCCAGCGCGGCGTGGTTGCCGTCGGCATAGGCGTCGATGCGCAGCGGCAGCTTGCCCTGGTCGGCCAGTTGCTTCATCAGCGCCAGGTCCTCGCGCGACACGCCCATGTCGTGCACGCCGGTGAGGCCGTTGCGCACCGCTTCGTGCAACGCCGCCAGCAGGCGCTTCTCGCGCACGGCGGCATCCGCTGGCGGGATATGGGCGCTCACCAGCCCGGCGGCGTTGTCCACCAGCACGCCGCTCGCATTGCCGGCGGCATCGCGCACGATGCGCCCACCCTGCGGCTGCCAGTCGCCCGCCAACGGTTTGCCAGCCGCCTTTGCGGCGATGCGCAGCGCCGCGCTGTTGACCCAGCCGGCGTGGCCATCGATGCGATCCAGGTACACCGGGCGCTCGGGGAAGGCCGCGTCCAGATCCGCGACGGTGGGAAAGCCGGTGCCATCTCGCCAATGGTTCTGGTCCCAGCCAGCGCCCAGCAACCATTCGCCCGGTGCCAGGTTTTTCTCGAACGCCTGCAAGCGCTGCACGATTTCGGCACGGCTGCGTGCGCCGGAAAGATCAGCCTGGGCCAGCGCGTTGCCCAGGTAGACCAGGTGTGCATGCGCGTCGATCAGGCCCGGCACCACGGTAGCCGCACCGGCATCGATGCGCGGCGCCTGCGGATACTGCGACAACAGCGCCTCGCGCTGGCCCACCGCCAGCAAGCGGCCGCCATCGCTGTTCCATGCCAGCGCGGTGGCCAGCGGTTGTTGCGGATCACCAGTGCGGATGGTGTCGGCAACCAGCACGCGCACTTCGGCATTGGCCGGCAGCGCGTGCAGGCACGGAAGCAACAGGGCAAGACAGGCGATGCGGCGCATGCAGGAACTCCCGGACTGAGGTGCGGCGACTATGCCGCCATCGACCGCGGCGTGACAAACTTGATCGACGCCGTGCCAAGCGCACGACATCGGTGAAAGCTTGTGCATTGCAGCGCCCGGATGCGCGCGAACGCCGGTTCGCGAATGCCCGCCCGCAACCGCCGCGAAATACCGGTGCATGCCGGAAAACCCGGATTTTTCCGCATGCCGCGACCATTCACCTGCCGCATGACCGTCGTGGGAAGCGGTTTTGATGGGACTTTTGTGCGATTCCCTATTGGCGATGCCCGGCGCATGCCCTACATTTCGCTAGCCGACGGGGTCGGCACGACCACCAACCAACCGTTCACGGAACAGGAAATCATGGCAAAGACCGCTCAGAAGGCTGCCCCGAAGAAGGCAGTGAAGAAAGTTGCTCCGAAGGCTGCCGCCAAGCCGGCCGCCCCCAAGCCGATCAAGGAAGCCCTGACCAAATCCGGCCTGGTCGCACACCTGGCCGAGGCGACCAGCGTCGCCGCCAAGGACGTCCGCGCCGTGCTGGCCGCGCTGGAAGGTGCCGTCTCCGCGTCGGTCAACAAGAAGGGCGCGGGCAGCTTCACCCTGCCGGGCCTGCTGAAGATCACCACCTTGCACGTGCCGGCCAAGCCGAAGCGCAAGGGCATCAACCCGTTCACCAAGGAAGAGCAGGTGTTTGCCGCCAAGCCGGCCACCACCAAGATCAAGGTCCGCCCGCTGAAGAAGCTCAAGGACGCCGCGCTCTGACAACGCGCGCGCCTTTCAGGCGAACCGGACGGGACGGCATGGCCGTCCCGTTTGTTTTTCCGGGTGGTCGCAGCAACCGTTGCCGTGCGTAACCCGGCAACATCGACAACACCGGCAACGGGCCTGTCCGTTCCAGCGACGGTGTTCATTCCACGCTGGAACACAGCGTCATGGTCCGGGCCTCGCCGCGGCCATGCCGGCGGCCTATGGTGACCGCCAGGCAACCTCCCCCGGTGTCACACCATGTCCAACCTGCATCGCTACCGCATCACCGTCACCCCCATCGAGGCCGATGGTCTGCCCTGCGACGGTCGTTGCACCATCGAGTTCGAGCAGCGCAGCCCGCGCAACTGGATGCGCGAACTGGAAGGTACGCAACGCCAGTTGTCCTGCAACGAAGCCGCCAGCGCGATGGTCGCTGCCGGCCTGCTGGAAACACTGGCGGCATCGGCAGGCAACGACGCCCACCTGCTGGCGGCGCTGCAACCGGAGCTGGGCGGGCTGATCACCAAGTTGCAGGCACTGCGCGAAGTACAGCAAGTGGCTGCCACGGCAGCAGCGCGCGGCTAACCGGGCGTTCACCGTTTGCGGTTATCGTGCGAGCCATCGCCACCACCACGGCCCACGACCGATGAACTTCCGCACCCTGCTGTTGCCCGCTGCGGCCTGCCTCGCCCTTGCCGCCACCGCTCATGCCGCGCCGCAGGTCAAGGGCAGGCAGCTCACCGTGGAGGCGGCCGACGTGCAGCAATACCTGGACGGCAGCTTCCCGCGCTCGCAAAAGGCATTGGGCGGCCTGCTCGCACTGACGGTCAGCCAGCCCCATCTCACCCTGCCTGCCGGCAGTCGCCTGAACCTGCAGTTCGACCTGGCCATGGCCGCCGCAGGCAGCACCTCGATGCCGGTGGGCAAGGTCGGCCTGAGCAGCAGCCTGCGCTATGACGCGGCCACGCGCGGCTTCCACCTCGAACAGCCCACCATCGACACCTTCAAGCCGGCAGCGGCCGGTGGCGACCTCGATGCCGGTACCCGCAACCTGCTCAACACCTGGCTGGCCGACTACGCGCGACGCGAGCCGATCTACCGCATCGACCCGGCCATCGCCCGGATCATGGACACCTTGCAAGTGCAGTCGGTGGGTATCGAGAACGGCCGCATCGCGGTGGATTTCAACCGCAACCTCGGCAACCTGCTGCCGGGGCTGTAAAGCCGGGAACGGGGAATGGTGGAGCGGGAATGGGGAATGACGATGCCGTGAGGACGCCACGCCCGTACACGATCATTCCCCGTTCCCTGTTCCCCGCCCTCCATCAGCGCTTCGGCTGCAACATCGTCCCGGTGCATTTGCGCGAGCCGCAGCGGCATTCCCATATCTTCTTCAGCCGCGGCGTGTGCCGCTCGGCCAGGGTGATGCCGTAGTTGTAGGTCAGCTCCTCGCCCGGCTTGATGTCGCGGATCGCCTCGATGAACACCTTGTCGGCAGTGCGGTCATCGCCCTCGGCCTCGGCAACCACCGCCTCGCAGTTGGGCGAGCAACTGTGGTTGATCCAGCGCGCGTCGTTGCCCTTGTAATTGGCGTCGATGACGTAGTCGTCGTTCAGGGTGAACAGGAAGGTATGCCCGCTTTCCACGTCACCGGCATCGTCGGCGTCCACTTCGGCGTGGCTGCGGCGCTGGCCCTTGTACTCGATCACCCGCTCGCCCTTGCGCAGGGGAGCCAGCGCAAACACGCCGTTGCCGTGGATGGTGGATTTGCGCGCCTGGATCTTCTTGGGCATGTGGACGACCGTGAACGATGGGAGCGGCGATTCTCTCGCAGTAACGCGGGCAGCCCAAGCCCGGCGCTTCCTGCAGCCGCCTTGACCTGGGTCAACCGGCCGGCATTGCCCGGGTTTGAGGCGCTGCCGGCAAAAGAGTACAATTTCGGTCCACATTGAACTCCCCCGCCTGCAATGCTCCGCGTCACCAAGCTCACCGATTACGCCACCGTCGTACTGACCGTGCTCGCCGCACGGCCGGGCGAAGTGCTGAGCGCGACCGAATTGGCCGAGGCCGCCGGGCTGGAGCCGCCCACCGTCAGCAAGCTGCTCAAGCCGCTGGCGCAGGCCGGGCTGGTGGAAGGCCTGCGCGGCGTGCGTGGCGGCTACCGCCTGTCACGCGCGGCCACCGACATCAGCCTGATCGAAATCGTCGAGGCAATGGAAGGCCCGCTGGCGATCACCGAATGCAGCCATGACCACAGCCAGTGCGGCATTGCCGACCAGTGCGGCGTGCGCTCGAACTGGCGCCTGATCAACGACGTGCTGGCCGAAGCGCTGCGCGGCGTCACCCTGGCGCAGATGCTGCACCCCTTGCCCATTGCCGACCGACGACGGATCACCGTCGCCGTCGTCTCCTGAACCACCGTAGGCAGCCCCCCACATGGCCACCGAAACCATAGAAACCCCCGCCCCCGTCGATAGCGCCAACCGCGAGATCCACGAGCAGCTCGGCCGCAAGTACGACGCCGGCTTCATCACCGACATCGAATCGGACTCGCTGCCGCCGGGGCTGGACGAGGACACCATCCGCGCGCTTTCGGCCAAGAAGGAAGAGCCGGAGTGGATGACGCAATGGCGCCTGGACGCCTACCGCCACTTCCTGACCATGCGCCAGCCGGACTGGGCCAAGCTGCAGATCAGCGCGATCGACCTGCAGGCGCTGAGCTACTACTCCGCGCCCAAGGGCCCCAAGTACAAGTCGCTGGACGAGGTGCCCAAGGAGCTTATCGACACCTACGACAAGCTCGGCGTGCCGCTGCATGAGCGCGCCAAGCTGGCCGGCGTGGCGGTGGACGCGGTATTCGACTCGGTCTCGGTCGGCACCACCTTCCGCAAGGAGCTGGCCGAAAAAGGCGTGATCTTCTGCTCCATGTCCGAGGCCATCAAGGAACACCCCGAGCTGGTGAAGCAGTACCTGGGCACGGTGGTGCCGGTGGGCGACAACTATTTCGCCGCGCTGAATTCGGCGGTGTTTTCGGACGGCTCCTTCGTGTTCATCCCCAAGGGCGTGCGCTGCCCGATGGAACTGAGCACCTATTTCCGCATCAACGCCGGCCATACCGGCCAGTTCGAACGCACCCTGATCATCTGCGAGGACCGTGGCCACGTCTCCTACCTCGAAGGCTGCACCGCGCCGATGCGCGATGAAAACCAGTTGCACGCGGCGGTGGTCGAGCTGGTCGCGCTGGAAGATGCCGAGATCAAGTACTCCACCGTGCAGAACTGGTACCCCGGCGACGAGAACGGCGTCGGCGGCATCTACAACTTCGTCACCAAGCGCGCCGAATGCCGTGGCGCACGCAGCAAGGTGACCTGGACCCAGGTGGAAACCGGAAGTGCCATCACCTGGAAATACCCGTCCTGCGTGCTGCTGGGCGACGACTCGGTGGGCGAGTTCCACTCGGTGGCGCTCACCCACCACCGCCAGCAGGCCGACACCGGCACCAAGATGATCCACGTCGGCAAGCGCACCAAGAGCAAGATCGTCAGCAAGGGCATCAGCGCCGGCCACGGCCAGAACACCTACCGCGGGCTGGTCAAGGTCGCCGCCGGCGCCGATGGCGCGCGCAACTACACCCAGTGCGACTCGCTGCTGATCGGCAAGAAGTGCGGCGCCCACACCTTCCCCTACATCGAGGTGAAGAACCCCGGCGCCACCGTCGAGCACGAGGCCACCACCTCCAAGATCTCCGACGACCAGATGTTCTATTGCCGCGCGCGCGGCATCGACCAGGAGAACGCGGTGTCGATGATCGTCGACGGCTTCTGCAAGCAGGTGTTCAAGGAACTGCCGATGGAGTTCGCGGTGGAAGCCAAGAAGCTGCTGGAAGTCAGCCTCGAAGGCTCGGTCGGCTGAACATGGATGCCGTCGCCCGTACCCTGCGTTTTGCCGCCCCGGAGGAACAGAACGCCAAGGCGTCCGCTTACTGGCGTACCCGCTCGCCGGAAGAACGGCTGGCCGAGACCCTGAAACTGCACCGGGAAGGCAACGAACTGTTCAAGGGCGGCAACCCGGCCTTCGTCCACCAGTTGGAGCTGCGCCATGTCCATGCTGAATGACGACTGGCGTGATTTCGTGGCCGCGCTGGATGCCAACCGGGTCGAGTACATGCTGGTCGGTGGCGTGGCGCTCGGTGTGCACGGGCATGTCCGCTATACCCGGGACCTTGACGTGTGGTTCCGCGATACCGAACAGAACGCGGAACGTTTGATCGCGGCGTTGCGTGATTTCGGTTTCAGCGACCTGAACGTATCGCCGCTCGAATTTTGCAAGCCTCGCGCCATGCTGGTGCTGGGTGCAGAACCCAACAAGATCGAACTCATCAATTTCGCCGACGGCGTGGATTTCGATCAATGTTTCCCCAACCGCATCATCGTGCCGCTGGCCGGGGTGAATGTCGCGGTCATCGGTCTGGATGATCTGCGCAAGAACAAGAAGGCGGTCGGCCGTCTGCAGGATCTGGCCGATCTCGAACAGCTTGAAGACTGAAGAACAAGACCAATGACCATGCTGAAGATCGAAAACCTCAACGCAAGCATCGCCGGCAAGGAAATCCTCAAGGGCCTTTCGCTGGACGTGAAGCCGGGCCAGGTGCACGCCATCATGGGGCCGAACGGCGCCGGCAAGTCCACGCTCGGCAACGTGCTGGCCGGCCGCGAGGGCTATGAAGTCAGCGCAGGCCAGGTGCGCTTCGAAGGCGTCGACCTGCTGGAACTGGAACCGGAAGCGCGCGCCGCCGCCGGCCTGTTCCTGGCCTTCCAGTACCCGGTGGAAATCCCCGGCGTCAACAACACCTACTTCCTGCGCGCCGCGCTCAATGCCCAGCGCAAGACCCGCGGCGAGGAGGAACTGGACTCGATGCAGTTTCTCAAGCTGGTGCGGCAGAAGCTGGCGGTGCTGCACCTGAAGGACGAGCTGCTGCACCGTGGCGTCAACGAGGGCTTCTCCGGTGGCGAGAAGAAGCGCAACGAGATCTTCCAGTTGGCGGTGCTGGAGCCGAAGCTGGCAATCCTCGACGAGACCGACTCGGGCCTGGACATCGACGCGCTCAAGAGCGTGGCCGATGGCGTCAACGCACTGCGCAACGCCGAGCGCTCGTTCATCGTCATCACCCACTACCAGCGCCTGCTCGACTACATCAAGCCGGACGTGGTGCACGTGCTGGCCGATGGCCGCATCGTCAAGAGCGGCGGCCCGGAGCTGGCGCTGGAGCTGGAAGCGCACGGCTACGACTTCCTGAAGGACCGCGTGGTGCGCGAGGCGGCCAAGTAATGAGCGCGCTCCTACAATCACTGGCCGCCGCCTTCTGCGGCAGCGACGAGCGACGAGCGATGCTCGATGCCGCGCTGCATAGCGGCCTGCCCGCCACACGCAATGAAGCGTGGAAGTACACCTCGCTGCGTCAGCTCGAACGCCGCAGCTTCAGCCCGTCGCCGTTGCAGGCCCCGGCCATCGACGCCACGCTGCTGGACGGCATTCCGACGCCGCGGCTGGTGTTCGTCAACGGCCGCCCCAGCCACGCGCACAGCAACCTGTCCGGGCTGGACGCCGGTGTACGGGTACGCACGCTGTCGACCGTGCGCCAGGACGAGCCGGAGGCCGCGCGCTTCCTGCAACGCCGCTTCGACCGCGCCGAGGAAGTCTTCGCCCAGCTCAATGCCGCGCTCGCCGACGAAGGCGTGCTGGTGCAGGTGGCTGCCAACACCATCAGCGAAACGCCGCTGCATCTGGTGTTCGTGAGCAGCAGTGATGGCACCGACCGCGCATGGCACCACCGCCATCTGCTCGACCTGCAATCCGGTGCCGCGCTGAAGCTGGTCGAACACCACTTGCAAGACAGCGACAACGCCAATTTCGACAACACCCTGGTGCACGTGCACCTCGCGCAGGGCGCGCAGCTCGCCCACGCCCGCGTGCAGGCCGGCGGCACGCGCGCCACCTCGCTGCTGCGCACCGACGCGGTGCTGGAACGCGACGCCCATTACCGCCGCATCGACCTGGAACTGGGCGCAGCGCTGAGCCGTCACGAACTGAACGTGCGACTGCAAGGCGACAACGCCCGGCTCGTCGCCAACGGCGTGCTGCTGGGCAATGGCCGCCGCCACATCGACACCCGCCTGGGCATCGAGCACATCGCCCGCGACACCGCCGCCGAGCTGGTTTGGCGCGGCGTCGCCGCCGGCCGCAGCCGCGTGGTGTTCCACGGCGGCATCCACATCCGCGAGGGTGCCGACGGCACCGACGCCAACCTGTCCAACAAGAACCTGCTGCTGTCGGCCGACGCCGAGATCGACACCCAGCCGACGCTGGTGATCGACGCCGACGAAGTCAAGGCCGCGCACGGTGCCACCGTTGGCCAGCTCGATGCCAACGCGCTGTTCTACCTGCGCTCGCGCGGGCTGCCGGCCGAGCAGGCACGGGCGATGCTCAGCGCCGCGTTCTGCCACGAGCCGCTGGCCGTGACCGGCAGCCTGAGCGAAGCCCTCGCCGGCCACCTCGACCACGCGCTGCGGCAGGCGGGCATGGCATGAACCTTTCCTCCCCGCTACCGCTCCAGGTCGCAGGCTCCGCGCCCGACTGGGAGCGCGTGCGCATCGATTTCCCGCTGCTGATGCGCGAGGTCCACGGCAAGCCGCTGGTGTATTTCGACAACGCCAACACCGCGCAGAAACCACTACCGGTGATCGAGGCCACCAGCGCGTTCTACCGCCGCCACAATGCCAACGTCAGCCGCGCCGTGCACGCGCTCGGCACCGAGGCCACCGACGCCTACGAGGGTGCGCGCGACAAGCTGGCCCGCTTCCTGGGCGTGCGCGGCGACGAACTGGTGCTGTGCAGCGGCACCACCTTCGCGATCAATCTGGTGGCCTATTCGTGGGCGCTGCCGAGGTTGAAGGCCGGCGACGTGATCCTGGTTTCGCGCATGGAACACCACGCCAACATCGTGCCGTGGCAATTGGTAGCCCAGCGCACCGGCGCGACGATCCGCGTGGCCGAGATCACCCCCGACGGCACGCTGGACCTCGACGCGCTGCACGCGGCGATGACCCCGGAAGTGAAGCTGCTGGCGGTGACGCATGTGTCCAACGTGCTGGGCACCATCAACCCGGTGCGCGAGATCTGCCGCCAAGCGCGCAAGCGCGGCATCGTCACCGTGGTCGATGGTTCGCAGGCCGCACCGCACCTGCCGCTGGACGTGGCTGCCATCGGCTGCGACTTCTACGCCATCACCGGCCACAAGATGTGCGGCCCCACCGGCACCGGCGCGCTGTGGGCGCGGCGCGAGCACTTGCAGGCAATGCCACCGTTCATCGGTGGCGGCGAGATGATCAAGGAAGTCAGCTTCGACGGCACCGTGTTCAACGATCCGCCGCACAAGTTCGAGGCCGGCACGCCGAACATCGCCGGCTTCGTCGGCCTAGGCGTGGCCGTGGACTACCTCGACGCACTGGGCCGCGAGCATATCGCCGCGCGCGAGCAGGAACTGCTGGCGCATTTCACCGAGGAGTTGCAGCGCATCGACGGCGTGCGCATCTTCGGCACCGCCGCGCACAAGGCGGCGGTGGTGTCGTTCCAGGTCGAAGGCGCGCATTCGCACGACCTCGCCACCCTGCTCGACCTGCAGGGCGTGGCGGTGCGTTCCGGCCAGCACTGCGCACACCCACTGCTGCAATTCTTCGGCGTGGCCGCCACCTGCCGCGCTTCGCTGGCGTTCTACAACACGCACGCTGAAATCGAGGCCTTCATGGCGGCGCTGAAGAAGGTGCGCGGATTGCTGGGCTGAAGGGCCGGCCTACAATGTCGCCATGACCGACCTCACCTTCCGCGCCGCCACCGCCGACGACATTCCGGCCCTGATTGAGCTGGTCACTTCCGCCTACCGTGGCGATGCCTCGCGCGTGGGCTGGACCACCGAGGCCGACATCCTCGACGGCCAGCGCATAGATGCCGAAGGCATCCTCGCCGACCTCGGCCGCCCGCGCAGCGTGATCCTGCTGGCCGAGCAATCGGGCCGATTGCAGGCCTGCTGCCATGTTGCCAACGAGGACGGCCACGGCTATTTCGGCATGTTCGCGGTCAGCCCCGGGGCGCAAGGCAGCGGTCTCGGCAAGCTGATGATGCAAAAAGCCGAACGCCACGTGGCCGAGCAATGGCAATTGCCGGCCATGCGGATGACGGTGATCGACTGCCGCGATGAATTGATCGCCTTCTACCAGCGCCGCGGTTATGTCCGCACCGGCATCAAGAAGCCGTTCCCCTATGGCGATGAACGCTTCGGCATCCCCAAGCGCGACGACTTGCGCTTCGAAGTGCTGGAAAAGCCGCTGGGTGCCGCTGCATGAGCGCGGCCTGGACCTTCATCTGCGCCAGTGACGAATTGCTGCCGGGTGAGATGAAGACCGGTTTCGACGAAGTGACCGGCGCACCCATCGTGGTGTTCAACCTCGATGGCGAGCTGTATGCACTGGAAGACCAGTGCACGCACGAGGAATTCGAGCTGTCTTCCGGCCACCTCGACACCGCCGAGGGCAGCGTCGAGTGCGTGCTCCACGGCGCCCGTTTCGACGTCCGCGACGGCCGCGCGCTGTGCGCCCCAGCCTACACCGCCGCACCGAAATTCCCGGTCAAGCGCGAAGACGGCGGCATCTGGGCCCGCGACGACCGCGACTGAGCTTTCCGCTGCTGCCCTCACGGGAGGAAATGACCCGGGTCACGATATGGACATGCGAATCATTATCGTTTAAGTTACCATCATGTATCCGCATGACACCAGCCGTCGGGCGACCTTCCGGTTCGCTTTCGGCAACGTGCAGGCCAGCCGGCAGCAGGCTGGCTGGCACCTGTGGCTGGTTGCCCTGCTCCTGCTGGCCGTAGGTACGGCAGCACTGGCTTCCACAAGCACGCGCGATGCACATGCCGGTGATGCCCCGCGGCTTTCGGCTGCACTCCCCGCTTTGCTGGACGGCTACCCACCGGCCCCGCTGCAGCCATCGCTGCACCACCCGGGCATCAGCCAAGCCGATGGCGAACACGAACACCACTCGCGCTCGGCAGATGCCGCAGTTGCCCGCTGGTCCACACGTGCCGCCCGCAATGGCGCCGCGATGATGCCATCCACTGCCAGCGTCACCCCGGCCAACGGCCAGCCTTGCCGCACGCCTCCCGCGCACGCCCCACCGGCCCATCGTCACGGCTGAATGAAGCCGCGCGGGCATGCCCGCCGCTGATCCTCGCACGCCACGTACCTGCCGATTTTCCCCCTCGTTGTATCCCGCCGCGAATCCGCCGGTGTCGGGCCCTGCCTGACGCCCCGGTTGTCGCTTCCGTGTTCCTCTCCCTCCAAGGCCTTCCATTCCATGAGCCACATCAAGAGCCGCAAACACGCCTCCCCTGCCCGCACCATCAGCCACCTGGCTACCGCCGGCCTCGTCACCGGCCTGAGCCTTGCGGCGCTGCCGGGCCTGGCCCGTGCCGAGGCACCGCCCGACGCCCGCACCCTGGACCAGGTGGAGGTCCACGCCACCCGCGGTTACAAGAGCGAGAAGTCCGCCTCGCCCAAGTTCACCCAGACCCTGCAGAACACCCCGCAGACCATCCAGGTCATCACCGGCGACCTGTTCAACCAGCAGGGCGCCACCACCCTGACCGAAGCGCTGCGCAACAGCGCCGGCGTGGGCACCTTCTATGCCGGCGAGAACGGCAACACCAGCACCGGCGACACCGTGTACATGCGCGGCTTCGACACCTCCAGCAGCATCTTCGTCGACGGCGTGCGCGACCTCGGCTCGATCTCGCGCGACGTGTTCAACACCGAACAGGTGGAGGTGGTGAAGGGCCCGGCCGGCACCGACAACGGCCGCAGCGCACCGACCGGCGCGATCAACATGGTCAGCAAGCAAGCCAACCTGCACGATGCCGTTTCCGGCACCGTTTCGGCCGGCGTCGATGGCCAGCAGCGCGCCACCGCCGACTGGAACCAGACTCTGGGCGAAACCTCGGCGCTGCGCCTGAACGCGCTGTGGCAGGACAGCGACGTGGCCGGCCGCGACCACGTCAACAACAGCCGCTGGGGCATTGCGCCATCGTTCGGCTTCGGCCTGGGCACCGACACCCGCTACCACCTGAACCTGCTCTACCTCAAGCAGGACAACATTCCCGACGGCTTCGTGCCGACCCTCGGCCTGCCGGGCTGGGAGCCGCAGCCCGGCCTGGAACAACTGGCCGGCCACCCGGTCGATCCGGAGAACTTCTACGGCACCCGCTACGACCACGACGACGTGACCGCGCAGCAGGCCACTTTTCGCTTCGAGCACGACTTTTCCGACACGCTGAAGCTGAGCAACATCGCCCGCTGGGGCAAGACCGAGCAGGACTACCTGCTGACCGCGTTCATGTCCACCGGCGGCAACGCCGGCAACCCGCTGGCCGGCAACATCAAGTGGACCGACATCGACGACCTGTCCAGCTACACCCTCAACCGTGGCAACCTGACCTACAAGAACCAGGAAAACAGCATCCTCACCGACCAGCTCAACCTGCGCGCGGACTTCGCCACCGGCAGCGTGCAGCACAACCTGAGCACCGGCCTGGAATTCACCCGCGAGCAGCAGAAATCCTGGGGGCTGGCCGGCACCACCGACGGCAGTTGGACGCCCGCCAACCTGTACCACCCGGACTGGAACGCCAGCGGCCTGAGCGCCCACCGCACCGGCGCCCACAACGACGGCAAGACCACCACCTCGTCGCTGTACCTGTTCGATACGCTGAAGTTCGGCGAGAGCTTCATGCTGACCGCCGGCCTGCGCGCCGACCACTACAAGACCGAGTACGCCAATGCCGCAGTGTGCGGCGGCCGCGGCGGCCCGGAATGCGGCGGCAACCCGGCCGGCACCGTCATCGCCAGCCCGACGCTGGAGGACTCGGACACCCTGATCAACTGGAAGCTCGGCGCGGTCTACAAGCCCGGCGAGGCGGTCAGCCTGTACGCCAACTACGCCCTCTCGCAGCAGCCCCCGGGCGGCAACAACTTCCAACTGAGCGAGGCTGCCAACAGCGCCAACGGCGTCAACATGGACCCGCAGGAAGCCCGCACCGCCGAAGTCGGCAGCAAGTGGAGTTTCCTCGATGACGCGCTGGCACTGAACGTGGCCCTGTTCCGCACCGAGGTGACCAACGAGATCACCGGCAGCGCCGCCGAGGGCTACTACCAGAACGGCCAGAAGACCGTGGAAGGCGTGGAAATCTCCACCGTCGGCCGCATCACCGACAACTGGTCGGTGTCGGCCGGCTACACCCACCAGAAAACCCAGGTGGACAAGGGCAGCCTGCTGACCGCCGACGGCAGCAACAACCTGACCTATACCCCGGAAGATGCGTTCACCAGTTGGACCAGCTACAACTTCCCGTTCGGCCTGACCGTGGGCGGAGGCGTACGCTACTCCGGCGAAATGCACCGCGGCACCGATGGCGCGGCCGGCACCCCGGCATTCACCAAGTCCTACACCGTGTACGACGCGGTGGCTTCGTGGACGGTCAACGAGCACCTGGTGCTGCGCCTGAACGCCTACAACCTGTTCGACAAGCAGTACGTGGCCGCGATCAACAAGAGCGGCTATCGCTATACCCCGGGTACCCCGCGTACCTTCCTGCTCAGCGCGGATTTCCGCTTCTGATCCGACGTTCCTGATCCGACCGTGGTAACCGGGGACGCCTTCCACTGGGAAGGCGTCCCCGCATGGAGCCTTCGCATGCTGCTGCACATCCCCAACATCCTCGGCGCCGAGGAAATCGCGCGCTTCCGCAACGCGCTGGACCACGCCGACTGGACCGACGGCCGCGAGACCGTCGGCGCGCAAGGCGCGCAGGTCAAGCGCAATGAACAGTTGGCCGACAGCTCACCACTCAGGGCCGAGCTGGGCCGGGCGGTGCTGGCCGCACTGAAGCGCAACCCGTTGTTCTTCAGCGCCGCGCTGCCACTGAAATACCTGCCGCCGCGCTTCAACCGCTACACCGGCGGCGGCACCTACGGCTTCCACGTCGACGGCGCGGTGATGAACCTGGCCCAGGGTGCACAACTGCGCTCGGACGTGTCGTGCACGCTGTTCCTCAACGACCCCGACGAATACGACGGCGGCGAGCTGGTCATCAGCGACACCTACGGCGAGCACGAGGTCAAGCTGCCGGCCGGCGACCTGATCGTCTACCCGTCCAGCAGCCTGCATCAGGTCACGCCGGTGACCCGTGGCGCGCGGCTGGCCTCGTTCTTCTGGGTGCAGAGCATGATCCGCGACGACGCCCGCCGGCGCATGTTGTTCGAAATGGACGCCGCCATCGAAACCCTGCGCGGCGGCAATGCCGATGCCGGCGCGGTACTGCAGTTGACCGGCACTTATCACAACCTGCTGCGGCAGTGGGCCGAAGTCTGAGCCGACGCACACCTCGGCATGCGATGACATGACATTCGTCAATCCTTCTCAAACAAGACAAATTCTTATTTGCATTCGTTAACGAATCCCAACTACACTCCGCACGCGCCGGTTACCTGAACCGGCGTACTCCGCAGTCAACCGGAAATCCGCGTGCAACAACACCCTCACCGCCACCTGCTTGCCCGCACGCTCCTGCGTGCCGGCCTGCATTTGTCGGTTCTGGTGTTGCTGGCAATGCTCACGACGTTGTTGCAGGGGCAAGGCCCGGCACTGTCCGACGCCGTTGCCGATCCGGCCTTGGCCATGCACGTCGGCGGCGATGAAGCCCCGGCCGGCGAGTTCACCGCCAAACGGCCTCCGGCCAAGTTGCGTCGCGCAGCGCCCTTGCAGGCATCGCGCACGGCAGCCAGCCGCCCTTCGGCCCCGATACTGCCCCCGGCATGCATGGAAGGCCTTGCACCGGTCATGCTGTCCACCGTACCGGCCGCCCCACCGGCCTGCCCGCCCGCCACGCCCCTGCGCTGGCGGCTGCAACACGGCCAGGCACCTCCGCTGGCCTGAGCCCGCGGCTCCCGTTTCCGTTCCCACCTGCGGCGACTCGCGGCGGCGACTCCGTGTACTCAATTTTCCTCCGAGCAATCGCGCGGCGCCTGCGCGCGCCGCCGGTTCGCCACGCCCTTTCTTTCCACTCCGAGGTTTCCATCATGGCCCTGCGCCATTGCTTCCATGCCCCCCGTTCGCGCAACACGCTGTCCATCGCCCTGCTTGCCGCGCTGTCCTCCCCGGCCTTCGCTTCCGGCGTGCTCGCTGGCCAGCCGACCACACTGGACAAGGTGGTGGTCACCGCTGCCGGTTTCGAGCAGAAGATCACCGATGCACCGGCCAGCATCTCGGTCATCACCCGCGAAGAGCTGGCCAAGCGTCCTTACATCACCCTGCTCGACGCGGTGCGCGACCTGGAAGGCGTGGACGTGGGTGAAACCCGCGACAAGACCGGCCAGGGCACCATTTCCATGCGCGGCATGGGCTCGGAATACACCCTGATCCTGGTCAACGGCCGCCGCCAGAACAACCACGGCAACATCTACCCGAACAACTTCGGCGGCAACCAGTTCAACCACATCCCGCCGCTGGATGCAGTGGAACGCATCGAGCTCATCCGCGGCCCGATGTCCACCCTGTACGGCGCCGATGCCATGGGCGGCGTGATCAACATCATCACCAAGCGCACGCTGGATCGCTGGCATGGTTCGGCCAGCGTCGCCCGCACGATCGAGAGCGACAGCGCGTTCGGCGACGACACCACCGTCAACTTCTTCGTCACCGGCGCGCTGGTCCCGGGCAAGCTCAACCTCGGCGTCCGCGGCAGTTGGTACGAGCGCGATGCCTCCAACCCGGTGTATGACTCCGTCACCGACCCGGCCGGCCAGGAGCACAACCGTTCGATGACCTTCGGTGGTGGCGGCAAGACCGTGGACAACACCAACAAGGCCGGCGGCGTCACCCTGACCTGGATGCCCAGCGACAAGCAGACCGTGACCTTCGATTACGACGTCTCACGCCAGGAATACGACAACGCGATCAAGATCAACGACGCTGGCGCCGAGGAATACCCGGTCGGCACCGTGGACAACATCAACAGCATCTGGTCGGCCGGCAATGCCTGCCTTGGCGCAACCGGCGCAAGCGCCAGCGCCTGCGCCGCCAATGGCGGCACCTGGGGCCGCCGCGCCAACCCGCGCGCCGGCTACGGCCCGGTGCAGGAGTTCACCCGCGACACCTGGGCGCTGGCCCATGAAGGCCAGTGGGACTTCGGCAACAGCTTCGTCTCGCTGGCGCACGTGGCCACCAACAACGAAGGCCGCACCATGCCGTTCACCGTGGCCGAGCGCCAGCACCTGCTGCAGATGATCGACGCCACCGGCCCCTATGCCGGCATGAGCCTGGCCGAGCGTCGCGCGCTGGCCGAGTCCACCTTCCTGCCGCGGCCCAAACGCACCCTGGAAAGCGCCCAGTACACCCTGGACGCCAAGGTCGACATCCCGTTCACCGCCGCCGGCGAGCACACTCTGGTGACCGGCACCCAGGTCATCCGTGGCGAACTGACCGACGGCGTGTTCGGCACCGAGCGTGGCACCCCGGGCCTGAAGCAGGAGCACAACATGTACTCGCTGTTCGTGGAGGACAACTGGCGCATCATCGAGCCGTTCACCCTCACCGCCGGCCTGCGCTACGACGACCACCAGGTGTTCGGCAGCCAGCTCAGCCCGCGCCTGTATGGCGTGTACGCCTTCAACGAGAGCTGGACGGTCAAGGGCGGCGTCAGCACCGGCTTCAAGACCCCGCAAACCACCGACCTGTACGACGGCGTCACCGGTTTTGGCGGCCAGGGCACGTCGCCGATGTTCGGCAACCCCGACCTGAAGCCGGAAACCACCACCACCACCGAGCTGGCACTGTACTGGCAGGGCAACGGCCACAGCTTCAATACCACCGTGTTCCGCAACAAGTTCGACGACAAGATCGCCAGCCAGCCCTGCGGCGCCGGCCTGGCGCTGAGCTGCATCAGCTCCGGCGAATACCTCGACCTGGGTTATGCCAGCAGCAGAAAGACGGTGAACATCGACGAGGCCGTGGTGCAGGGTGCCGAGGTGGCGGGCCGCTGGAAGATCAGCGAAGCCTTCGCCTTCCGCGCCAACTACACCTACACCGACAGCGAGCAGAAGAGCGGCAGCCAGAAGGGCCTCCCGCTGACCAACAGCGCCAAGCACATGGCCAATGCCTCACTGGACTGGCATGCAACGGATCGCTTCAGCATGTTCCTCACCGGCGAAGCGCGCTCCAAGCGCTACCGCGGCGTCAGCAGCACCGGCGAGCACCTGCACTACAAGGACTACACCGTACTGCACCTGGGCGCCTCGTTCGAGGCTACGCAATGGCTGACCGTCAATGCCCGTATCAACAACCTGCTGGACCGGGATTTCACCACCTACGATGCCAACTTCACCGACAACGGCGACGGCACCTGGACGTTGAGTCCGCAAGATCACTACAACAACAAGGACAAGGCCCGCAATTTCTGGGTGAGCCTGAACTTCCGCTTCTGATCGTCACTCGTCCTTCGAAAGCCCGTCCCTCCGGGGGCGGGCTTCCGTTTGACTCCTCTCCCGTTTGCAGGGCGGGGGCTTTTCCGTGGGAGCCTGCATCTTCCGGGAACGACCCCACACCGGGTGCTCCCGTACCTTTCATCCATCAGGCGACATCACCGCGAGCGCAAGCCCCGGTTTCGACACGACACAGAAAGATACAAATTGCGAATCATTCTCATTAATGCTGTAATCGACATTCTTTGAAACCCATTTTCTCCGTGTCCGCAGAACGTACCGCCACCGCTCTCGTCCAGCAGCAAGCCAGCCGCGGTTTCTGGCTGCGCACACTGCACCAATGGCACTGGATCAGCTCGGCGGTGTGCCTGATTGGCATGCTGTTGTTCGCGGCTACCGGCATCACCCTCAACCACGCTTCGAAAATCGAAGCCAAGCCCGAGGTGGTGAACCGGCAACTGGAACTGCCGGCACCGATGCTGGAGGCACTTGGCGAACGCGAGGATGGCAACGCGCCGCTGCCGGCCAAGGTCGCCGGCTGGTTGTCGCGAGAACTGGACGTGGCCGTCGGCAAACGCAGCGGCGAGTGGTCGCCCGAGGAAATCTACATTTCCATGCCCGGCCCAGGCAGCGATGCGTGGTTGAGCATCGACCGCGAAACCGGCGCGGTGGAATTCGAGAAAACCCGGCGCGGCTGGATCTCGTACTTCAACGACCTGCACAAGGGCCGCAATGCCGGCCCCGGCTGGGGCTGGTTCCTCGATCTGTTCGCGGTGGCCTGCCTGGTGTTCTGCATCACCGGCCTGTTCCTGTTGCACCTGCATGCGCGGCAGCGGCGCATGACCTGGCCGCTGGTCGGCCTGGGCCTGCTGATACCGCTGTTGATCGCCCTGCTCCTGATCCACTGACCCCCACCCCCTCCACGGAGTCGCACCATGCGCGTCACCCTGACCATCGCCCTGAGCGGCCTGCTCGCCACCGCCCCGGCCGCCTATGCCGCCAGCATCGACGTCAATGTCGAAGTTCCCAAGCTCAACGTGGCCGAATACCACCGCCCGTATGTGGCCGTGTGGATCGAGGACGCCGGGCAAAAGGCCGCCGCCGACTTGGCGGTGTGGTACCAGCAGACCTCCAACAGCGAAGGCCACGGCACCAAGTGGCTGCCCGACCTGCGCCAGTGGTGGCGCAAGAGCGGCCGCAACCTGCAGGTGCCGGTGGATGGCGTCACCGGCCCCACCCGCCCGGCCGGCAAGCATGCGCTGAGCTTCGGCGACAGCCTGCCGCAACTGCGCAACCTGCCAGCCGGCCAGTATTCGCTGGTGGTGGAAGCGGTGCGCGAAGTCGGCGGCCGCGAGCTGCTGAAGATCCCCTTCACCTGGCCGGCCAAGGCCGCGCAGAACGGCAGCGTCCAGGGCAGTTCCGAGCTGGGTGCCGTTACCCTGTCCATCAAACCCTGATCCACGCGGGCATGAACCGCATGACCCCGAATCACACGACTACCGGAGCCCAAACGATGAAGCGTTCCCTTCTCCTCGCTGCCGCGCTCGCCGCCGCCCTTCCGTTCAGCGCCGCCGCGCACAAGGCTTGGCTGCGCCCGTCGCAGACGGTGATCGCCGGCAACAACCCGTGGATCACGGTCGATGCCGCCGTGTCCAACGACCTGTTCTACTTCAACCACGTGCCGGTGCGGCTGGACGGGCTGATGATCACCGCGCCGGACGGCAGCATGGCGCAGCCGCAGAACCCGGCCACCGGCAAGTTCCGCAGCGTGTTCGACCTGGAGCTGACCCAGCAGGGCACCTACCGCCTGGCCGTGGTCGGCGGCGGCCTGTTCGCCAGTTGGGAAGGCGCCGACGGCAAGCCGCAGCGCTGGCGCGGCACCGCCGCCACGTTCGCCCGCGAAGTGCCCAAGGATGCCAAGAACCTGAAGGTGTCGCAGAGCCTCGGTCGCAATGAAACCTTCGTCACCAACGGCAAGCCCAACGACACTGCGCTGAAGCCGACCGGCCAGGGCATCGAGCTGGTGCCGGTGACCCACCCGAACGACCTGTTCGCCGGCGAAAAAGCCCAGTTCCGCGTGCTGGTCGATGGCAAGCCTGCTGCCGGGCTGGAGTTCGAGATCGTCCGTGGCGAAACCCGCTACCGCAACGCGCAGGACGAAATCAAGGCGACCACCGACGCCAAGGGCGAGTTCAGCGTGACGTGGCCCGAAGCCGGCATGTACTGGCTGGAAACCGGCACCGAGGACGACAAGACCTCCGCACCGCAGGCCGAGAAGCGCCGACTGAGCTACGTGGTGACGCTGGAAGTGCTGCCGCAGTAAAGCCGGAACGAGCGGAGAGGAACGGGTAGCAGCAAGCGCCCTCGCTCCCACCTCCGCGAAGCGTCGGTTTTGGCCCCTCTCCCACCGGGAGAGGGGTTGGGGTGAGGGGCAAACGGAACCTGTGCGCCTGAACTGCCGGAACGTCGCCTCCCCCTCAAATTCCGCGCACAGACAAGCAGGCCGGGGTGACGCCGGAAACCCGGCATCTTCATTCCCACCTGACGTTGAGCTTCGCCACGCTCACCCCAACCTGCGTACGCATTCGCTCCCGAGCCCCGTTTTCGCCCATTCCCATGTCTTCCGATACCGACATCGCCACCCTCGGCGGCCAAACGATGGGCACCACATGGAGCGTGAAACTGGCCGCCGCGCGCAGCCGTGACCTGCATCCGCTGCATGCCGGCATCCAGCAGCAGCTCGACCACATCGTCGCGCAGATGAGCACGTGGGAAGCCGGCTCGGACATCAGCCGCTACAACCGCGCCGACGCCGGCAGCCGATACCCCTTGCCGGAGAATTTCTGGCAAGTGCTGCACGCCGCGCACGCCATCGCGCGACAAAGCAACGGCGCGTTCGACCCGACCATCGGTCCGCTGGTGGCGCTGTGGGGTTTCGGTGCCGACGCCGGGCAACAACGCGCGCCCGATGCCGCGACGTTGGCCGCCACCGCCGCCCGCTGCGGCTGGCAGCGGCTGCAACTGGACGACGCCTCGCAATCGGCCCTGCAACCCGGGGGCCTGCACCTGGACCTGTCGGCGATCGCCAAGGGCTACGGCGTCGATCTGGTCAGCCGCTGGCTGCGCATGCAGGGCATCAGCGCCGCATTGGTCGAAGTCGGTGGCGAGCTGCATGGTTACGGCCGCAAGCCAGACGGCCAGCCATGGCGCGTGCTGGTCGAAACCGCGCCGGAAGAAGATGCCAGCGCCGACTACCCGGCGCGCGTGCTGGCGCTGGATGACCTGGCGGTGGCCACCTCCGGCGACCACTGGCACCGCTATGAACACGCCGGCATCCGCTACAGCCACACCCTCGACCCGCGCCAACACGCCCCGGTCACCGACGCCGCCGCCGCGGTCACCGTCATCCACCGCGAGGCCATGTACGCCGACGCCTGGGCCACCGCGCTGACGGTGATGGGCGCCACCGCCGGGCTGGCCTTCGCCGAAGCGCACGGTCTGGCTGCGCGCTTCGTCCAGCGCGGCGGCGTGGGCCTTGTCGAAGCCCTTTCACCCGCCTTCCAGCAGCATCTGGACGCAAGCACCGCATGACCTCGCCCCGCCCCTCCCGCGCCCTGGCCGGCAACCTCGCCACCCTCGCCCTGCTGCTGGCCGCCGCCGGCCTGTTGCTGCGCCTGCATCTGGGCGAAACATGGTGGCTGGCCGCGCCGCTGCCCGCGCGCGCATGGACGGCGCTGGCCGCGTTGCTGGCCTACACCACGTGGTGCCTCGTGCTGTGGTGGCGCGGGCGTCCGCCGAAGGACGATACCGACAACGATGGCGAACCGCCGGTGCTGGTGGTCTGGGCCAGCCAGACCGGCTTTGCGCAACAACTGGCCGAACGCAGCGCGCAAAGCCTGCGCGAAGGCGGCTGCACGGTACGCCTGCGCGCGTTGGACGACGTCGATGCCGCAATGCTGGCGGCCACGCGCAAAGCGCTGTTCATTGCCAGCACCACCGGCGAGGGCGACCCGCCGGACCACGCGCTGGCCTTCCTCAACCGGGTGATGAAGCAACCGGCGGCGTTGCCGCAACTGCAATACGCGGTACTCGCACTGGGCGACCGCAGTTACGACCACTACTGTGCCTTCGGCCACCAGCTCGGCGGCTGGCTGCGCCAGCATGGCGCACAACCGTTGTTCGATACCGTCGAGGTGGACAATGCCGACCCGGCCGCGCTGCGCCACTGGCAGCAACTGCTTGGTCAGCTCGGCGACGGCAACCCGCAGCCCGACTGGAGTGCGCCGGATTACCAGCATTGGCAACTGCGCGAGCGGCAACTGCTGAACTCCGGCAGTGCCGGCGGTCCGGTATTCCGCCTGCACCTGCAACCGGCCGCTGGCCCGCTGCCGCCGTGGCAGGCCGGCGACATCGCCGAGATCGGCCCGCGCCATGCGCCGGCCACCGTCGAACGCTGGATGCAGCAGCACGGTCTGGACACGCAAACGATGCTGGCCGATGGCTGCTCCCTGCGCGAGCTGCTGGCCGCTTCCAAGTTGCCCGACATCCCCGGCGCCACCAGTCCGGCGGCGCTGGCCGCCAGCCTGCAACCGCTGCCGCACCGCGAATACTCCATCGCCTCGCTGCCCGCCGAAGGCAGCCTGCAACTGCTGCTGCGCCGGCAGGCGCACCCCGGTGGCACCCCCGGCCTGGCCAGCGGCTGGCTCTGCGACCACGCCGCGATCGGTACCCGCATCGACCTGCGCCTGCGCGAGAACCGCAACTTCCATCCGCCGGCTGGCGACGCGCCGCTGCTGCTGATCGGCAATGGCACCGGCATCGCCGGCCTGCGTGCGCACCTGCGCGCACGCATCGACGCCGGCGCGCGCCGCAACTGGCTGCTGTTCGGCGAACGCAACCATGCCCACGACTTCCATTTCGACGACGAACTGCGGCAGTGGCAGCGCGACGGCTGGATCGAACGGCTGGACACGGTGTTCAGCCGCGACGGGCAGGCGCACCGCTACGTGCAGGACGCCCTGGCTACGCATGCCGACGTGCTGCGGCAATGGGTCGAGGACGGCGCCACCGTGCTGGTCTGCGGCAGCCTGCAAGGCATGGCCCCGGCGGTGGATGCGGTTATCGCGCAGGCGCTGGGACAGGAAGGCAAGGAAAGGCTGACCCTCGAACGCCGCTACCGCCGCGACGTGTATTGAGCGCACCGCCTGGCCTACGCCGGCGTGACCCGGATCGCCAGCAATTCACCACCGCCATCCAGCGAATAGCGACGTCGCTCACCCGCCCCCAGCCACGCGGTATCACCGGCCTGCAACGGCGGCAATGCGGCATCGGCAAACCTTGCCTGTCCGGCCAGCAGGTGGATCGCCCATGCCGCCTGCGGTTCGGTGAAGAACAGCATGTTGCCGACCAGCGGCCGGTGCAGCAGCTCGGCATTCAATGCATCGCGCCGCCACATCAGGTTGAAGTCCTGCGTGGCACCATCGACCAGTTCACCGGTCAACTCGTCCTCACCGGCAAAGCGCAGCCTCTGGTGCGGCGGCAGCAGGGTTTCGCAGCGGCCATCGGCAAAGCGCAGGCGCAGGCCTTCGCCCTGCAACAACACCAGTTCGCGTTCGACGCCGGGGAAGGCGGAAAACGCCGCGTCCTGCTCGATCTCGGCAATGGACAGGCGCAATTGCCACTCGCCCTGTTCGGGCAGGCGCAGGATTTCGCGGGTCCAGCCCAGGCCGTTGCGCCAGCGCTCGCGGTGGTAGCCGGCGGCGGAGATCACGCGCGAGGGTGCGGTCAACATTTCCATCGCGGCATGATGCCATTGCCCGCGAGCGCGATGGATGCAATGGAAAAACCGGGAACGGGAAATGAGGGAACGGGGAATGATCGTGCAACGCAGGCACGGCCCCCGCAGACACTCATTCCCCGTTCCCTGCTCCCCACCTTACTTCGGCATCGCGAGGTTTTCGGCGCTCAGCGGCTTGCCCGCGCGCGGCACGGTTTCGATCAGCGCATCGGCCGGCAGCGGCGTGCCCTTGTCCAACCGCTGCTGTACACGGTCCAGTGCGGCGTACACATAGGGCAGCAGCGGCAGGTAGCGCGCGCCGTAGTCCGGCAAGCCGAGGAAGGCATCGAAGTGCTGCACGTGACGCACCTGCCAGTAGTTCACCTCGCGCCCGGCTGCCTTGGCCGCGGCCACGTAGGGCACACTGCTGAAGGCCGGCGGGATCAGGCCGTCGTCGGTGCCGTGCACCACCATCACCGGCAGGCCGGCGCGCGGCAAGCCAGCGCGGGTCTGTTCGATGCCGGCCTGCACCCGGCGCGCGTCCTCGCCCTGCCCGTCCCACAGCCCGCGCAGGCATTTCAGCCCGGCGTAGGTGAGGTCAGGCAATTGCACTTTGCTGTCCAGCAAGCCGACGCTGGCACCGGGCGGAATGCCACCGCCATCGGCGATCCACGCGGCGCGCTCGATGGCCGTGGCCGCACGCGGGGAGAAATCCGGGTTCTGCGCGGCAAAACCGAAGCCGCACGGGTGTTCGCCCACGCCGTAACGGCCATAGGCCGAAGCATAGGTGGCGGCGACCGCGCGCCACAGGTCGAAGCCGGTTGACAGCGCGCCGGCCCGCAACGCGGCATCGGTCCAGCCCTTGCTCAGCATCAGCTCGTAGGCGGATTTTGCCTGCGCGACCGGGGTGACGCCGCTGATGACGCCTTCGGCCGCCAGCGTGGCGCAACGCAGGCCAGCAGCGGCCTGCAACGCGGCGGTCAACGGTGGCTGCGGCAGGTTGGCCATGTGCAGTTGCGCGCAGGGCATCAACAGCGCCGCCTCGGTGGCGTAGTCGTACAACGCGCGACTGCCGGGGCCGTCGGACAGCACGCTGGGCTCGCCGGCGACCACCGCATCGAGCCAGTCGCCTTCCAGTTCGGCCGCGCGCAATACCGCACCGCCGCCGTTGGAGATGCCCACCGCGATGATGCGGGTGTTGTCGAAGGTGAACGGCGCGGCCTGCGGGTAAGCCTGGTCCAGCGCCAGCAGCGCGTACTCGGCCGCCTGCTTCACGTGGCGGCCCCAGTCGGCCTCCGGGTTGTCCCGCGAATGGGCATGCTTGAAGGCCACGCCCGTGGCATGCGCCGGCGCATCCGGCACGAAGGCCAGGTCGGCGGCCTCGCCCAGCTTGCCGACCATGCCGTTGGCGCGCACGCCCCTCTGCGCGTCGAGGTCGAAATAATCGCTGCCGGCACCCTTGTCGGTGTAGACCACCGCGCAGCCCCTGGGCAGGCCCCAGGCCGCCGCCACCGACACCGCGCCGTAGATGCCGCGCGAACCGGAGGCCGGCGCCACCAATACGCAGCGCTTGCCGGTGTCGAAATTGTCCGGCACCTGCGCCAGTACCCGATGCGGCTGCTTCGCATCGGGCAGGCGCGCATAGGCCGAGTATTCGCGGCCCGGCACCGACTCCAGGGTGCCGAACAATTCACCGTAGCCGCCGCCCGGAACCAGGTCGGCAATGCCGCGCCAACTGCCCCACAGCGCGCGCCGGCGCACTTCATCCGGCGTCGGCGCGGTGGCATCGGCGAATGCCGGCGGTGCCATGCTGCGCAACCCGGCCAGGCCCAGGCCGGCGCTCAACAGGTCGTCGTTGCCGCGGTGTTCGCTGCGCAATTCGTTGCTGAACATGGAAGGCTCCACGGACGGGCGGGCGGGTCCGCTGGCACAGGAGGCCAAACCGAACCCGGCGATGAGGCCGCAAGCGGCACGCAGGAGGGAGATATTCATGGGGGCACGTTAGCAGAGCCGTCCACCCGGCCCATCGTACTTTGGTACCACGCGCGAGGCCGCCGCGACTGTTACGTTTTGCAGCATCCCCACATCAAGTTTCATGGAGTTGCACATGGACCGCTTCCTGCAAGGCCGCACCGCGCTGGTGACCGGCAGTACCTCCGGCATCGGCCTGGCCATTGCCCGCGCACTGGCGGCGGCCGGCGCCCGCGTGGCGATCAACGGCCTAGGCAGCCCCGAGCAGATCGACGCCGCGCTGGTCAGCGTGCGCGAGGCCGGTGGCGAAGCCTGCCATTTCGGCGCCGACCTGCGCCGGCCCGAGGAAATTTCAGCGCTGATGACGCAGGTGCAGGACTGGGGCGCACTCGACGTGCTGGTCAACTGCGCCGGCATCCAGCACGCCGCACCGCTGGCCGAACAGCCGGTGCAAAAGTGGGACGACATCATCGCCATCAACCTCAGCGCCGCCTTCCACACCATGCAACAGGCGCTGCCGGGCATGGCCGAACGCGGCTACGGCCGGGTGGTCAACATCGCCTCGGTGCATGGGCTGGTGGCGTCGAAGAACAAGGCACCCTACGTAGCCAGCAAGTTCGGCATCGTCGGCCTGAGCAAGGTGGCAGCGCTGGAATACGCGACTGCCGGCAACCGCGACAGCGGCGGCGTCACCGTCAACTGCATGTGCCCGGGCTGGGTGGAAACGCCGCTGATCGAGCCGCAGATCCAGGCCCACCGCAACGGTGGCAGCCGCGACGACGGCGTGCGCGCACTGCTGGAGGAAAAGCAGCCCAGCCTGCGCATGTCACTGCCTGAAGACATCGCCGCGATGGTGGTCTGGCTGTGCCGCCGCGAGGCGCACAACCTCACCGGCGCCGCGCTGCCGATGGATGGCGCCTGGACCGCGCAGTAACTCGCGCAGGAGCGCACCTTCGCAGACAATCGAGGCTCCGCCATCACCGCCACCCTCATGCCCAACCTGCTGATCGCCGATGACCACCCGCTGTTCCGCGCCGCGCTGCGCCAGGCTGCGGGCGAGGCGGTGGCCGATTTGCAGGTGCACGAGGCCGAGTCGCTCGAAGGCGTGCTGGCCGCGCTCGACGCCGCGCCGGATACCGACCTGATCCTGCTCGACCTGCACATGCCCGGCAATCATGGCCTGGCCGGGCTGGCGGCAATTCGCGCCCAGCACCCCGGCGTGGCGGTGATCGTGGTCTCGGCCAACGACGACCCGCGCGTGGTGCGGCGCGCGCTCGACCACGGCGCGGCCGGCTACCTGCCCAAGAGTTCGGGCCTGAACGAACTGCGCGAGGCGATCCGCAGCGTGATGGCCTGCGAGCAATGGCTGCCGGCCTCGCTGCGCGCGGCGGTGGCGCGGGCGCAGTCATCCAGCCATGACAGCGAACTGGCCGCGCGGCTGGCGAGCCTGTCGCCGCAGCAGTTCCGGGTACTGGCGCTGGTCGCCGAAGGCCTGCTCAACAAGCAGATCGCCGACCGCCTGGACGTGCAGGAGCGCACGGTCAAGGCGCACCTGTCGGCGATCTTCGAGCGGCTGGGGGTGCGCAACCGCACCCAGGCCAGCGTGGTGCTGCGTGAGCTGGAACTGAGCGACCCGGCACGGCAGTTGGAGTGAGTGAGCCACATCACCTCGCCCGGCGCCGCAGCAGCACGTAGTACAGCAGCGGGATCACCAGCAGCGTCAGCACGGTGGAGACGAGGATGCCGAAGATCAACGCGATCGCCAGGCCGTTGAAGATCGGATCATCGAGGATGAAGAACGCGCCGGCCATCGCCGCGATCGCGGTCAGCGCGATCGGCTGCGCGCGCACCGCGCAGGCCTCGACCACCGCACGCTCCAGCGCATGCCCGCGTTCGACCAGGTGGTTGATGAAATCCACCAGCAGGATCGAGTTGCGCACGATGATGCCGGCCAGCGCGATCATGCCGATCATGCTGGTGGCGGTGAACTGCGCGCCGAGCAGGGCATGGCCGGGCATCACCCCGATCACGGTCAGCGGGATCGGCGCCATGATCACCAGCGGCACCGCGTAGTTGCGGAAATACGCCACCACCAGCAGGTAGATCAGCAGCATGCCGGCGGCATAGGCGATGCCCATGTCGCGGAAGGTTTCCCAGGTGATCTGCCATTCGCCGTCCCACTTCAGGCCGAAGCCCGCGGTATCCGGCGGCTGGCGCACGAAGAACTGCGACAACTGCTGGCCGCCGATGGCGTTGTCACCGACCTGCCCGACCAGATCGAACATGCCGTACAGCGGGCTGTCGAAGCTGCCGCCCTCGTCAGCCGTCACGTAGACCACCGGCAGCAGGTCCTTGTGGTGGATGGCAGCGTCCCACTGCGTGCGCCGCACCTGCACCAGTTCCGACAGCGGCAGCAACTGGCCGTCGCCGCCGCGCACGCGCAGCGCCAGCACGCCGTCGAGCGTGGCCTGCCCGGCGGCCGGCAGACGCAGCCGGATCGGACGCGGGTATCTGGAACTGCCGTCGATGACGTGGCTGGCATCGATGCCGGACAAACCGGCGGCGATGGTCCGGGCGATATCGGCCTGCGACACGCCCAGCCGCGCCGCGCGCACGCGGTCGATGGCCAGCACTTCGCGCATGGCGTCGGCTTCAACGCTGGTATCGACATCGACGATGCCGGCGGTATCGAGGAAGCGTTGTTCCAGCGCACGGCCGATGCCGCGCAGGCGCGCATGATCCGGGCCGTACAGTTCGGCCACGATCGGCGACAGCACCGGCGGGCCGGGCGGCACCTCCACCACCTTGACCGACGCGCCATGACGGCGGCCGATCCCGGCCACCTGCGGGCGCAACGCCAGCGCGATGTCGTGGCTCTTGCGCTTGCGTTCATGGCGGCCGACCAGGTTGACCTGCAGGTCGCCGACGTTGGCACCTTCGCGCAGATAGTACTGGCGCACCAGACCGTTGAAATTGATCGGCGCGGCAGTACCTGCATGGCCTTGGTAATCCCGCACTTCCGGGGTGCGGTCGAGTACCCCGGCCAGTTCGGCGAGCAGCGCGCTGGTGTCCTCCAGCGTGCGGCCCTCTGGCATGTCCACCACCAGTTGCAGCTCGGATTTGTTGTCGAACGGCAGCATCTTCAGCACCACCAGCTTGAACCCCGCCAGGCTCGCGGCCAGCGCCACCAGCGCGGCCATCGCGACGAACAACAGGCGACGCCGGCGCGCACCGCCGTCGGCGACGAGGAAGGGCGTCATCACCCGTGTGAAGCCCCTCTCCCATCGGGAGAGGGGTTGGGGTGAGGGTAAAACGGAAGCAGTAACGGCTCCGGTTACAGCGTAGGCGTCCGTACCCTCTCCCCCGACCCCTCTCCCCGAGGGAGAGGGGAGCAACAACTTCAACGACAACCACGGCGTCACCACCAGCGCGATCAGCAGCGACAACAACATGCCGACCGAGGCATTGACCGGAATCGGCCGCATGTATGGCCCCATCAGGCCGCTGACGAAGGCCATCGGCATCAGCGCGGCGATCACGGTGAACGTGGCGAGGATGGTCGGCCCACCTACTTCGTCGACCGCCGGCGGAATCGCCTCGCGCAGTGTCTTCCCGCCCTGCGCCATGTGCCGGTGGATGTTCTCCACCACCACGATGGCGTCATCGACGAGGATGCCGATGGAGAAGATCAGCGCGAACAGCGACACCCGGTTGAGGGTGAAGCCCATCGCCCAGGATGCGAACAACGTCACCGCCAGCGTCAGCACCACCGCGCTGCCGATGACCACCGCTTCGCGCCGGCCCAGTGCGAACAACACCAGCAGCACCACCGAGCCGGTGGCGAACGCCAGTTTCCGGATCAGGGTCTGTGCCTTGTCACTGGCGGTGGCACCGTAGTCGCGGGTGACGGTGACTTCCACGCCATCGGGGATGACCTGCCCGCGCAAGGCTTCGACCCTGTCCAGCACCGCGCGGGTGATGTCGGTGGCGTTGCTGCCCGGCTGCTTGGTGATGGCCAGGGTGACCGCTGGGGCCACGCCGGTGCGCGGGCCGGCGCGTCCGGCCGGTGCGCCATGCCAGACGTAGCTCGACGGCAGGTCGGCGGCATCGCTGACCGTGGCGACGTCCAGCAGGCGTACCGGCTGCCCGCCGGCAATGCCCAGCACCAGTCCGGCAACGTCGGCGCGACCGGCAAGGAACTGCCCGGCGCTGACCTGCACCACGCCATCGCCACCAATGCGCTCGCCGGCCTGCCGGGCGAGGTTCGCCGACTGCAATGCGCCGGCCAGGTCGTCCACCGTCAGGCCGTGCGCGGCCAGCCGTGCCGGGTCCAGCGTCACCATCACCGCGCGCGTCGGTGCACCGATGGTGTGGATGTCGCGGGTGCCGGGAAGGTGCTTGAGCTCGGCTTCCAGCGTGTGCGCGACTTCGGAAAGCTCGATTGCGCCGCGTTGCGCATCATCGGTCCACAGCGTCAGCGCCATCACCGGCACGTCGTCGATGCCTTTCGGCTTGACGATGGGCTGGCCGACACCCATGCCTGCCGGCATCCAGTCCTGGTTGGAGAACACCTTGTCGTACAGCCGTACCAGCGCCGGCTGCCGCGGCACGCCGACCTCGAACTCCACCGTCAGCACCGCCATGCCGGGGCGGCTGACCGAATAGGTGTGGCGCACCTGCTCGATCCCGGCCAGCTTCTGCTCCAGCGGGTACGTCACCAATTGTTCGACCTGGCGCGCGTCGGCGCCGGGGAACGGCACGATGACGTTGGCCATCGTCACGTCGATCTGCGGCTCTTCCTCGCGCGGGGTGATCGCCACTGCGACCAGACCGAGCAGCAGCCCCAACAGCGCGAGGATCGGCGTCAGCGGGTTGTCCTGGAAACTGCGCGCAAGCCGGCCGGAAATACCCAGCCGCGGCGTATCGGGCGCGGCCATGTCAACGCTCCCCGCGCGCGGCGGCCAGCGCCTGCATCGCCGCGAGGGGATCGGCAGCGATGCGCTCGCCCGGCTTCAAGCCGGCAATCACTTCGACCTCGTCGCTCACGTGTTCGCCCAGCCGCAACTGGCGCAACATCACGCGCCCCTCGGCCAGCACGTAGACCGCATTGACCTCGCCACGTCGCAGCAGCGCCGAGACCGGTACGCGCACACCGGCATCGCCTTTCAACGCCGGGAACACGACGCGGGCGCTGTTGCCCGGCCACGGCACGGGTTCCAGCACCGGCAACTGCACACGCACCTTCACCGCGTGGGTGGCGGCATCGGCGGCGGGGAACACCGTCACCTGCGCCGCATCGATGCCGCGGCCATCGTCGAAACGCACTCGCGCCTGCGGATGGGCGCGGATGGCCTCGGCGTCGGACTGCGGCACGCTGACCTCGATGCGCAGCGCATCGGGCGCAAACAGCGTCATCAATCTGCGGCCCACGCCGACGCTTTCCCCCGGCTCCACTTCGCGTGTACTGACGATGCCCGCATACGGTGCGCGGATCGTGGTGTAAGTGCTCTGCTGGCCGGCGCTGGCCAGTTGCGCACGTGCCGCATCGCGCGCAGCAACGGCGGCGTCGCGGCTGGCACGTGTCTGGTCGAACTGCGCGCGCGACACGTACCGGCCCTGCACGAGATCGGCATGCCGGCGGTAGTTCAACTCGGCCTCGTTGGCGGCAGCCTCGGCTGCACGCAACTGTGCGCGCGCCGCATCGACACCGGCCTGCTGCTCGATGGCGCTGAGCCGCAGCAGCACCTGACCGGCGGCGACGCGGTCGTTGACGTCGGCCAGCACCTCGCTGACCCGGCCACTGGTCTGCGCCGACAACGTGGCCTGGCGCACCGCCTCGACCACGCCGTCCCAGCCACGGCCTTCGGCCGTATCGACGGCCGGTACCACAAGGGTTTGCAGACCGTCGATCGCGACCGGCTCCGGCACCTCCCCGTCACCGCCGCAGGCTGCCAGCGCGACGGCCAGCAGCGACGGCAGCAACCAGCGTGTCACGCGCGGATTCACGACCTCGCCCTCACTTGAACGCGCAGCCACCGGGAACACCCAGCTTGCGCAGCACCAGCGCGGCCGGGCAGAAGCCGGTGAAGCTGGCCTGCAACAGGTTCAAGCCGACGAACGCGGTGAGCCACAGCCACAGGGGGGAAACGAAATGCGCCAGCGCGACGCTGGCAAGGATCATCACGCCGGCAAAGGCGAGTACGGCACGGTCGAGGTTCATCGCGGCATCTCCTGTCGATTGGCCCGGCGGCCACGCTGGCCGGGGCAGCAAAACATTAGCAATTACTTATATTAGAATCAACTGATATCTTGAATGCAGGACAAACCCGCCGGACCCCACGTCCACGCATCCGCTTGCCGGCAGCACCGATGCGTGGCGCAATGCACGATTCCTGCTCCAGTGGAATGACGATGGCCAAGAACAGCGGCAGCGGCTTCGACGTGACTGCGATGCGCGCCCACGCCGGCGACGCGGCGCAGTTGCTCAAGGCGCTGGCCAACGAGAACCGCCTGCAGGTGCTGTGCCTATTGGCCGAGGGCGAACGCTCGGTGGGTGACATCAACGCCCTGCTCGACCTGAGCCAGTCGGCGCTGTCGCAGCACCTGGCGGTGCTGCGCGAGGAAGGGCTGGTGCAGACCCGGCGCGAGGCGCAGACAATCTACTACGCGCTGGCACCGGGCCCGGCGCTGGCGGTCATGCAGACCCTGCACGGCATCTACTGCACACCGCCGGCCAAGGGCAAGCCGGGCCGGCGGTGACCCCGGCGCGCTCGCGCCGACGCCGCTACAGGTCCGAAGCGTCCAGTACCTGGCGCAGGAACGGCACGGTGATGCGCCGTTTGGCCGCCAGCGATTCGCGGTCGAGGCGGTCGAGCAACCGCACCAGCCCGGCCAGGTCGCGGCCGGTGCGGGCCAGCAGCCAGTCGATGGCGGCTTCGTCCAGCACCAGCCCGCGGCGCAGCGCACGGGTGCGCAGCACCGCGCTGCGGCCTTCATCATCCAGCGGCGACAGCACGATGCGGCCGCATTGCGACAGCCGCGAGCGCAGGTCCGGCAGTGCCAGTCCCAACCCGTCAGGGGCGGCGGAGGCGGTATAGAGCAGGGCCACGCCGGCGGCGCGCGCGCGGTTGTGGAAGTCGAACAATGCCACCTCGTCCTCGCGCTGGCCGGCAATGGCATCCAGACCATCGAGGGCGATGACGTCGCGCCCTTCCAGCGCTTCCAGCGCATCGCGCAAACGCCCGGCGGCGGCGACCAGCGGCAGGTAGGCCGAATCACACCCGGCCTGTTCGGCGGCCGCGCACACCGCCAGTGCGAGATGGGTCTTGCCGGTACCAGCGGGGCCGCTCAGGTAAACCCAATCCTGCGCGTCACCCACCGCGAGCGCGCGCAACTGCGCCAGCGCTCCGTCCGGGGCACCAATGAAACTTTCCAATCGCTGGTCCGGCGGGTAGCGCAGGGCCAGCGGCAACTGCGGCACGCTCACTGCGGGCCGGCATCGTCGGGCCGTTCCTGCTTCGGCACGATGCCCAGGTTCACCGCCGGTTCGTCATGCGAAGCCGGCAGCACGATGGTCGGGCCGTGGCCGGCGTACAGCTCGCTCTGGCGGTAGCGTTCATGCGCATAGCGCAGCAGCACGTTGATCACCGCCGCCGCCGGCAGCGCCAGCAGCATGCCGAGGAAGCCGAACAACTGGCCGCCGGCCATCACCGCGAAGATCACCGCCACCGGGTGCAGGCCGATCTTGTCGCCGACGATGCGCGGAGTGAGCACGTAGCTTTCCAGCAACTGGCCGACGGTGAACACCACGCCCACCAGCACCAGCAGTTTCAGGTCGAAGCCCTGCGCCTGCACCAGCGCCGCCAGCACCGCCAGCACCACGCCGGTGGTGGCGCCCAGGTACGGGATGAAGCTGATCAGCCCGGCCACCAGCCCGATCAGCAGGCCGAGCTTGAGCCCGACCAGCGACAGGCCCAGCGCATAGACCAGGCCCAGCGCGATCATCACCACGATCTGGCCGCGGATGAATGCCCCCAGCACCTCGTCGGATTCGCGCGCCAGCCGCGACACGGTCTTGATGTGGTTGCGCGGGATCATCGACGCCACGCGCTCGACCAGCCGGTCCCAGTCGCGCAGGAAGTAATAGGCCAGGATCGGCAGCAGCGCGAGGTTGACCACCCACGCCACCATCGCAAAGCCCGAACGCGACAGGTAACCGAAGAACGTGCTGGCCACGCCACCGGCCTGCTGCCAATGGCTGCGCATCCATTCGAACAGCCGCTCCGGCTCCAGCCACGCCAGGATTTCCACGCCGCTCTTCTGTTCGATCCACGGCAGTGCCTTGCCCAGCAGCCATTCCTGCCCCTGCGGCAACACCGCCACCAGGGTGGCGATCTGGCGCTGGATCATCGGCACCAGGATCAGCAGCGCCAGCGCCAACAGCAAAATCATCAACACGAACACCAACACCACCGCGGTGTTGCGCGAGCGCCCGCGTGCCTCCAGCCGGTCCACCAGCGGGTCGCCCAGCCACGCCAGCATCAGCGCGACCACGAACGGGGTCAGGATCGGCGCCAGCAACCACATCACCCACAGTCCGAGGGCGCTGAGTACCAGCCACCTGACGCGCCGCAGGAACAGCGCGATTTCGTCTTCGGCGGCACTGGTCATTGGATGCGGTACTCAGCCGGGCCGGCGCTGGCCGGCAATTCATCCTCACCCACCGGAAGCACCGGTTGCAGCACGGAGCCCGTGCCAAGCATGCGGTTCAGCCCCTGCAGGCCGCTCAACAGTTCCAGGTCCAGGTCCAGTTGCTCGCCGCTGGCCTGCACCGGCACGATCGCCCTGACCACCGGTATTGCCTGCAATGCCGCCGCCACCCGCAGGTAGTCGGCGGCACTGCGGATGCCGCTGATGCGGATGCGGTAGGTGCCGGCCGCCCCGGCCACCGCAGCCTTGGCATAGCGCTTGACCAGTGCGTCGGCCGCGCCATCGGCACCGCCGGCCATCGTCCGCCGCGCGTCACCGTCACGGGTGGTCCAACTGGCCAGTTCGCGACCGCCATCGACGAACACCCAGTCGGCCATCCAGCCGCCGCCACTGGCGCGGTACAGCTTGCCGATCAACTGCATCGGCGGCGAATAACGTGATGAAGCCCGGGCCACCGCGCCGCTGTCCTGGCGCCAGATCGCCCCGACCAGCGCCTGCTCGGCCGCGCCCCCGCCCGGCAGGCCGAGGCGGAAACCACGCTCGACGGCGCGGTCCAGCAACGGCCGCGCCGCGTTCGCCTGCTGCACGCCCACCAGCCGCGGACCACTGCCATCGTCGATGGCCAGCCACACCACCGGCCGCGGGCGCGGCTGCGGCCATATCGGCAGGCCCAACGCGGCAACCAGCCCGTCCACGTCGTCCGGGCGGAAACGCGCCACCAGCAGGGTACGGAAACTCGGTGCGCCGCTGGCCGAGACACTCTGGTCCTGGCGGTAGTCGTAGCTTTCGACCATGTTCACCGCACCGCGCAAGGCCTGCGCCACGCCGGGGCGGGTCATCGCGCTGCGGTCGCCGGACAGCTTGCCCAGCACCGCGCCCAACGCGCGTGCCAAGGCTCCGCTGCGGTCGGCATCGCTCTGGCTGTTGACCGGCACTTCGGCCTCGTAGGGGTTCTGTGCACTGGCCACGTCACCTTCGGTGCGCAGGCCGGACTGCGCCAGCGCCGCCGGGGCGGACAGGCAGAACGCCAGAAACAGGGGGAAGACCAGGCTGCGACGCATTGAGGATTCCATTGCTCGGCGGTTACGGCGGGAATTGTTGCCCGAATGCAGCCTTCGCGCCAACGTGGGCTGTTAAAATCGCCCGTTCACCCCCGCCAGCGCAGCCGACCGTGACCAGCACCCCGACTTCCGCCCACTCTCCCCTGACCTACCGTGACGCCGGCGTGGACATCGACGCAGGCAACCAACTGGTCGAACGCATCAAGCCGTTGGTCAAGCGCAGCTTCCGCCCCGAGGTGATGGGTGGGCTGGGGGGCTTCGGCGCGCTGTTCGACCTGTCGGGCAAGTACCGCGAACCGGTGCTGGTGTCGGGCACCGATGGCGTCGGCACCAAGCTCAAGCTGGCCCAGCAATTGGGCCGCCACGACAGCATCGGCATCGACCTGGTCGCCATGTGCGTCAACGACGTGCTGGTGCAGGGCGCCGAACCGCTGTTCTTCCTCGACTATTTCGCCACCGGCAAGCTCGACATCGACACCGCTGCGGCCGTGGTCGGCGGCATCGCCAATGGCTGCACCGAGGCCGGCTGCGCGCTGATCGGCGGCGAAACCGCCGAGATGCCGGACATGTACGCCCCGGGCGAATACGACCTGGCCGGCTTCACCGTCGCCGCGGTGGAAAAGAGCGAGCTGAAGGACGGCTCGGCCGTTGCCGAGGGCGACGTGCTGATCGGCATTGCCTCTTCCGGCCCGCATTCCAACGGCTATTCGCTGGTGCGCCGCATCTGGGACCGCGCCGGCCAGCCGGCCGAGCTGGTGCTGGAAGACGGAGTGAAGCTGGTCGATGCGCTGATGGCGCCGACCCGGCTGTACGTCAAGCCGATCCTGTCGCTGCTCAAGGAACACGGTGAAGCGATCCACGGCATGGCCCACATTACCGGCGGCGGCCTGACCGAAAACATCATCCGCGTCGTCCCCGAAGGACTGGGGCTGGACATCGACGCATCGAGCTGGACGCTGCCGCCAGTGTTCCAGTGGCTGCAGCGCGAGGGCAACGTCGCCGACAGCGAGATGTGGCGCACCTTCAACTGCGGCATCGGTTTCGTGCTGCTGGTACCGGCCGCACAGGTCGCCACCATCAATGCCGCGCTGGACGCGCTGCAACTGGCGCACTGGCAGATTGGCGCCGTGGTTGCCGCCGATGACGGCGAGCGCGTGCGCATCGGCTGACCACCCGCGTCCATGTCCCCCGCCAAGAAGGCTGCATTCATCGGCGTGCTCGCGGTATTCGCGCTCACATGGATCAAGCCGCTGTGGCCGCTGGAGCAGGCACTGCACAGCTCGCTGACGGTGCTCGGCCTGGCCGGCCTGTGGTGGGTGGACCGACGTTGGCCGCTGGGCGGCGGTGCGTTCGCGGCGATCTGCGGCTTCATCGCCATCCACTGCATCGCCGCGCGCTGGCTGTATTCCAACGTGCCCTACGAACAGTGGTTGCAGGCCGCCATCGGCTGGTCGCCGGGCGAAGCGTTCGGCTGGCAACGCAACCATTTCGACCGGCTGATCCACTTCCTCTACGGCCTGTGCCTGACCCCGGCGCTGCTGCAACTGGCGCGCCACGTCTGGCCGGCACTGCGCAGCGGGCAGGCGTTCGTGCTGGCGTTGATGACGATCATGTGTTCCAGCCTGGTCTACGAATGGATGGAATGGGGCATCGCCCTGCTGATGTCGCCGCAAGCGGCCGAGGCCTACAACGGCCAGCAGGGCGACATCTGGGACGCGCATGCGGACATGCTGCTGGCCACGCTGGGCAGCTTGCTGGCGTGGCCGCTGCTGTGGAAAACCACACGATGACTTCCCGCGCCCGCATCGCCGTGCTTGCCTCCGGGCGCGGCAGCAACCTGCAATGCCTGCTGGACGCCATCGCCGCCGGGCAACTGGATGCCGACGTCGTCGGCGTGTTCTCCGACAAGCCCGCTGCCACCGCGCTGGACAAGGTCGCGCCGCAACGGCGCTGGGCGCGTACTCCCAGGGAATTCGACAGCCGCGGCGCCTTCGACGCCGCGCTCGCCGACGCGGTGGCCGCCAGCGCGCCGGACTGGGTCATCTGCGCCGGCTACATGCGCATCCTCGGCGCCGGCTTCGTGCAGCGCTTCGACGGCCGGCTGGTCAACATCCACCCCTCGCTGCTGCCACGGCACAAGGGCCTGCACACCCACGCCCGCGCCATCGAGGCCGGCGATGCCGAACACGGCGCCAGCGTGCACTTCGTGGTGCCCGAGCTGGATGCCGGCACGGTGATCGCCCAGGCGCGGGTGCCGGTGCGGCCCGATGACGACGCCGACACGCTGGCTGCACGGGTGCTGGCAATCGAACATCCGCTGCTGCTGGCGACAGTGCGGCTGCTGGTCGCCGGGCGCGTAACTGAACGGGATGGCAGGGTCCGGCTCGATGGTCAGTCCCTGTTTAATCCGTTGCGCCTAGATTCCGCCGGTAACCTGCTGCCCTGACCCGCACATGCCACGGCTGCGCGGGCCGGACATGGCTCCTTCCCTTCCCGGTCCTTTCCGAGCATGAACCTCGCCTTCTCCAAACCCATGCTGCTGACGGCCCTGCTGGTAGCCGCGCCGGTGCTGGCGCAGGAACTGCCAGCGGCCGGCAACACCCTGCTGCCGTCCAGCGAATGGAACCCGCCGCCGCTGGAACCGTTCGTCGCCACCTACCAGGCCTTCTACAAGGGCAAGGAAGCCGGTGACGCGACATTGCAGGTAGCCCACAACGACAACGGCCAATGGCGCGTGGACATGGCCGTGCACGGCAAACGCGGCTTCGCCGGCGTGCTCGGGCTGAACCTGGAACAGAGCACGGTGTTCGACAACCAGGACACGGTGTACGTACCGCTGAGCCAGAGCACGGTGAAGAAGGCGCTGTTCTTCGGCAAGAAGATCACCGGCGTCTACGACTGGCAGGATGGCAGCGCGCAATGGCAAGGCGACCTGAAGAAAGAGCGCCAGCGCCCGATCCCGCTGCAACGCGGCGACCAGAGCGCGCTGCTGCTGAACCTGTCGCTGATGCGCGATGCCCGCCCCGGCCAGCCATTGAGCTACCGCTACGTCGACGTGGGCCGGGTGCGCCAGTACCAATACATGGCCGCGGCAGCCACCGAGACCGTGCAAGTCGGCGACCTCAGCTACGACGCCCTGCGCATCCATCGCACCAATGGCGGCAACGACGAAACCATCCTGTGGATAGCCAACGGCGTGCCGACCCCGGTGCGCATCCTTCAGCGGGAAGACGGCGAGGACGCCATCGACCTGCGCCTGATCCAATACCAAGGAGCCTGAGCATGAAGCCCACCTTCCGCCGCCTTTCCGTGGCCGCCACGGCCCTGGCCGCCTTCATCAGCCTGCCGGCGCTGGCCATGCAGCCGTTCACCGCCAACTACCGGGCCAGTTACATGGGCATGCAGGCCAGCGGCACCATGACCCTGGCCAGCGAGGCCGGCAACCGCTGGCGCTACAGCCTGCAGATCAAGAACCCGATGGCCGACCTGAGCCAGAGCACGGTGTTCGAGGAACACGGCGACAAGTTGCGCCCGCTCAGCAGCCACGACCGCTCGGTGTTGCTGATCAAGCGCAAGCAGGTTGACGCCAGCTATGACTGGAACCGCAAGCAGGCCACCTGGAGCGGTGACGTCAAGCCGGAACGGCGCGGCCCGGTACGCCTGCAGAACGGCGACATGGACGCGCTGCTGATCAACCTGGCCATCGCCCGCGACCTCGCCGCCGGCCAGCCGCTGGACTACCGCATGGTTGATGACGGCCGCACCAAGACCCTGTCCTACCGAGTGGTTGGCAAGGAAAACATGACGGTCGGCGGCAAGACCGTGGAGACGACCAAGGTTTCGCGCGTGGATGGCGACAAGGAGCAGATCGCCTGGATCGCCGCAGACATGCCGGTACCGGTGCGCCTGCTGCAACGCGAAGGCGGCAAGGATGCGCTGGACCTGACCATCCAGTCGCTGCACTGATCAAGCCAAGAAGTGAGTCAGGCAAGGAGTGAGTGAAGAGGAGTGAGAAAGGGCGAAAGCCAAGGCGGATCATCATGGCTTGTGCACGTTGCAAAGCTCAACTGCGCAGGGGACGAGCAAGAGCAGGCCCTTGCCTTTTTCACTCCTCACCGCCGTTCCTCATTCCAGCAAAAAGGCCGCCCTTCCGGGCGGCCTTCTCGTTGCAGCTTGCCGCTGGCCTTACTTGACCAACGAAGCGATTGCCGCACCCAGGTCGCCCGGCGAACGGACGGTCTTGACGCCCGCGGCTTCCATCGCCTTGAACTTGCCTTCCGCCGTACCCGAACCGCCCGAGGCGATCGCACCGGCGTGGCCCATGCGCTTGCCCGGAGGGGCCGAGGCACCGGCGATGAAGCCGACGACCGGCTTCTTCACGTGCTGCTTGATGTACTCGGCACCGGCTTCCTCGGCCGCGCCGCCGATCTCGCCGACCATGATGATGCCTTCGGTCTGCGGGTCTTCGTTGAACAGCTTCAGGCAGTCGACGAAGTTCAGGCCGTTGATCGGGTCGCCACCGATGCCGATGACGGTGGACTGGCCCAGGCCGGCGGCGGTGGTCTGCTTCACGGCTTCATAGGTCAGCGTGCCCGAACGCGAGACGATGCCGATCTTGCCCTTCTGGTGGATGTGGCCCGGCATGATGCCGATCTTGCACTCGCCCGGGGTGATGATGCCGGGGCAGTTCGGGCCGACCAGCACCACGTCCGGGTGCTGCTTGAGCACGTTCTTCACCCGCAGCATGTCCAGCACCGGGATGCCTTCGGTGATGCAGACGATGACCTTGATGCCGGCAGCCGCCGCTTCCAGGATCGCATCGGCCGCGAACGGCGGCGGCACGTAGATCACCGAGGCATTGGCGCCGGTGGAGGCCACGGCTTCGGTCACGGTGTTGAACACCGGCAGCTCGATGTGGGTGGTGCCGCCCTTGCCCGGGGTGACGCCGCCGACGACCTGGGTGCCGTACTCGATCATCTGGGTGGCGTGGAAGGTGCCCTGCTGGCCGGTGAAGCCCTGCACGATCACCTTGGTGTTCTTGTTGATCAAAACAGACATGATTCTTTCCTAAGGTTCGCGTAGGGCTCAGGCGGCAGCAGCGACGGCTTTTTTGGCGCCGTCGTTGATGTCGTCTGCCGGGGTGATGGCCAGGCCGGATTCGGCCAGCAGCTTCTTGCCCGCCTCGACGTTGGTGCCTTCCAGGCGCACGATCACCGGAACCTTGACGTCCACTTCCTTGACCGCGGCGATGATGCCTTCGGCAATCATGTCGCAGCGGACGATGCCGCCGAAGATGTTGACGAAGATCGCCTTGACCTTGTCCGAGGACAGGATCAACTTGAATGCCTCGGTCACGCGCTCCTTGGTCGCGCCGCCGCCCACGTCGAGGAAGTTGGCCGGCGAACCGCCGTTGAGCGCGATCACGTCCATCGTCGCCATCGCCAGGCCGGCGCCGTTGACCATGCAGCCGATGTTGCCGTCCATCGTCACGTAGTTCAGGTCGAACTGGCTGGCGCGCACTTCGGCCTCGTCTTCCTGCGTGGTGTCACGCATGGCAGCCAGGTCCTTGTGGCGGAAGGTGGCGTTGTCGTCGGAGTTGACCTTGCCGTCCAGCGCGTACAGGTTCTGGTCGTCCAGGATCGCCAGCGGGTTCAGCTCGACCAGCGACAGGTCCTTCTCGTTGAACAGCTTGTACAGCCCGCCCATGATGCTGGCCAACTGGTTGGACTGCTTGGCGCTCAGGCCCATCTTGAAGCCGATCTCGCGGCCCTGGTACGGCTGCACGCCTTCGACGTAGTCGACGACCAGGGTGTGGATCTTCTCGGGGGTGTTGGCGGCCACTTCCTCGATGTCCACACCGCCCTCGCTGGAGACGATGTAGGTGATCGACTTCTGGTCGCGGTCGACCAGCAGCGACAGGTACAGCTCCTTGACGATCTCGCCGGCGGTGGTGACCAGTACCTGGTTCACCGGCAGAGCGACGCCTGCGGACTGGTAGGTAGCCATGCGGGTACCGACCATCTTCTCGGCGGCGGCCTTCACGTCGTCGGTGGTCTTGCAGAACTTCACGCCACCGGCCTTGCCGCGACCGCCCGCGTGGATCTGCGCCTTGACCATCCACGGGCCATTGCCCAAGGACTTGGCCGCTTCGACCGCTTCAGCGGCGCTGGACGCGACGCGGCCGGCCGGGACCGGGATGCCGTAATCGGCAAACAGTTGTTTCGCCTGGTATTCGTGGAAATTCATGTGTCACCGTGGGAATGGGAACAACCGCCACGGGTCCTGGGGGCCAGAGACTGGCCTTCCGACAGGGCGGGCGGGCCAACCATTGTCGCCGACCGCAGCCTGCGGCGCAAAGCAAAGCCACTGGAAACAGTGCGTTCCGGGAAATTTCTCCCGCCTTTTCAGCCATTTGCCGCAATGGCTCCAATACCGGCCGGCGCGGCATGGCAACCGCGGCCCGCACCTATACTGGGCGTCGGCCGCCGCTGGAGTCCCGCGCTTGTACCCCAGTTCCTCGCTCATCGACCGCATCGAGTCGCTGCCACGGCGCGAGCTGTATTTCTTCGCCCTGTTCCGGGTGCTGATTGCCAGCCTGATCGCGGCGCTGGTATTCAGCCCGCTCAGCGCGCTGATGAGCGAGGCACACCACCCGTGGCTGGCCGAGGCGGTATCGGTGGGCTATCTGCTGGGCGCGGCCTGCCTGCTGGCGTGGGGCCGCAACGAGCGCTGGCTGCAGCCACTGGTGTTCTGGAGCGCGGTGCTCGACATCCTCGCCGCCACCTTGCTGACCCACGCCCTGCCCGGCGCCAGCGCCGGCATCTCGATGACGCTGCTGTTCAACATTGCCGCCGCGGCCACCCTGCTGCCGCTCTCGCGCGGCATGCTGCTGGCGCTGGTGGCCAGCAGCGCGGCGGTGGCCGAATACACCTGGCGCGAGTTCGAAGGCGGCGATGGCACCCGCAACATCGCCGAACTGGCCATGTTCGCCGCCAGCTACCTGGCACTGGCGTGGATCAGCCACCAGGTCGGCAGCCGTGCCCGCCGCAACCAGCAACTGGCCGAACAACGCGGCGCCGAGGTCGCCAACCTGTTCGAGATCAACGAGCTGATCATCCGCCGCATGCGCACCGGGGTGCTGGTGGTGGACGGCAGCGGCCGCATCACCCTGGCCAACGAGGCCGCCACCGTGCTGATGGGCGAGAGCGGCGACCACCTGGCCAGCGGCGAGGCGCGGCTGGCTCAGGCGGTGCCGGAGCTGGCGCGGCGCCTGCAGCGCTGGCGCAACGGCATCAACGAGGAGGAGCTGCCGCTGCAACTGGCCGCCGACCTGCCCGAAGTACTGCCGCGCTTTGCCCGGCTGCTGGCCGACAGCGACCAGACACTGGTATTCCTCGACGACACCACCGTGGCCTCGCGCCGTGCCGAATCGCTGACGCTGTCCACGCTGGGGCGGTTTTCGGCCAGCCTCGCCCATGAAATCCGCAACCCGCTGGCGGCCATCAGCTACGCTTCGCAATTGCTGGAGGAATCCGACGACCTCGGCGAGGCCGACCGCCGCCTGCTGCAAATCATCCACCAGCAATGCCAGCGCACCAACGGCATCGTCGAGAGCGTACTGGCGCTGGCGCGACGCGAGCGCGCCAACCCGGAACACCTGGACCTGGTCGCCTGCGTGCGCCGCTTCGTGCTGGAGTACCGGCAGATGCTGTCGGTCGAGGCCGGCAGCGTGGAAACCCTGATCCACGAATCGTCGGTGCCAGGGCTGTTCGACCCGCGCCACCTGCACCAGATCCTGACCGCACTGGTGCACAACGGGCTCAAGTACGGCCGCAGCGGCGACACTCCGGCGCAGGTGCGCATCCGCGTCGCAGCAAGCGGGCGCAACGCCGTGGTCGAAGTGACGGACCGCGGCCCCGGCATCCCCGACGCCGTGGCCACGCAACTGTTCCGCCCGTTCTACACCACCTCCGAGCACGGCACCGGGCTGGGCCTGTACATCGCCCACGAGCTGTGCCGTGCCAACCAGGCGCAACTGGAGTACGTGCCGGTCGCCACCGGCGGTGCCTGCTTCCGCCTCACCCTGACCACCACCCGCAGCACCTTCGCCAGCCATTGAATGCCCCCATCTCCGGCAGGCAGGAGGGGGAATCGAGCGAAAGCACCGGCCGCATCGTGAAAACCGGGTGACGTTCTGCGTCATCCTCGGCTATCGTTCCGGCATGAATGTGACGCATAGCGCCCTGGTCGTCGACGACGAACGCGACATCCGCGAATTGCTGGTGCTCACCCTCGGCCGCATGGGGTTGCGCATCAGCACTGCCGCCAACCTGGCCGAAGCCCGCGAATTGCTGGCCAACAACCGCTTCGACCTGTGCCTGACCGACATGCGCCTGCCCGACGGCAATGGCATCGAGCTGGTCACCGAGATCGCCCGCGACCACCCGTTCACACCGGTGGCGATGATCACCGCCTTCGGCAGCATGGACCTGGCGGTGGAAGCGCTGAAGGCCGGCGCCTTCGATTTCGTCAGCAAGCCGGTGGACATCGGCGTGCTGCGCGGCATGGTCCGCCACGCGCTGGAGTTGAACAACGCCGAGCGCCCGGTCAAACCGGAGCCGGCCGACAGCGCCTCGCGCCTGCTCGGCGACTCCGCGGCAATGGACACCCTGCGCGCCACCATCGCCAAGGTCGCGCGCAGCCAGGCGCCGGTCTACATCGTCGGCGAATCCGGCGTCGGCAAGGAACTGGTGGCGCGCACCATCCACGACCAGGGCGCGCGCGCGGCCGGGCCGTTCGTGCCGGTCAATTGCGGTGCCATTCCCGGCGAGCTGATGGAAAGCGAGTTCTTCGGCCACAAGAAGGGCAGCTTCACCGGTGCCCACGCCGACAAGCCGGGGCTGTTCCAGGCCGCGAATGGCGGCACCTTGTTCCTCGACGAAGTGGCCGAATTGCCGCTGCAGATGCAGGTCAAGCTGCTGCGCGCCATCCAGGAAAAATCGGTGCGTCCGGTCGGCGCCGCCAGCGAGGTGGCGGTGGACGTGCGCATCCTCTCGGCCACCCACAAGGACCTGTCCGAACTGGTGCAGGACGGCCGCTTCCGCCACGACCTGTACTACCGCATCAACGTCATCGAGCTGCGCGTGCCCCCGCTGCGCGAACGCCGCGAAGACCTGCCGCAACTGGCGGCCGCCATCCTGCGCCGCCTGGCCCGTTCGCAGCAGATGCCGACACCGCTGCTGTCACCCTCGGCGCTGGACACCCTGGCCGGCTACGCCTTCCCCGGCAACGTGCGCGAGCTGGAGAACATCCTCGAACGCGCCCTCGCCCTGGTCGAAAGCGACAGCATCGGCGCCAGCGACCTGCACCTGCCGGTATCGCGCCCCGAAACCACCACCGCCGTGCAGGCGGAAGCAGCGGCCGACATCGACCCCGCCAACCCCGCGCTGCCGTCCTACATCGAACAGATGGAACGCGCCGCAATCCAGAAGGCACTGGAAGAAAACCGCTGGAACCGCACCCGTACCGCCGCCCAGTTGGGCATCACCTTCCGTGCGCTGCGCTACAAACTGAAGAAACTGGGGATGGACTGACTGCCGGACTCCCGGTAACGCCAGCCTCTTCGTCCAGGCACCCTGCTTCACCCGGCGTCGGCCACGCGCTGCGGGCCCTGGCATGGCAGGTACAGGGTGAAGCGCGTTCCCACCGGCCCGCCGCCGGGGTCGCCGGCGCGGTGGCTATGCACCTCGATGCGCCCGCCCAGCACTTCGGTCACGATCTGGTGGACGATGTGCAGCCCCAGTCCGGTGCCCCCGCGATTGCGGCGGGTGGTGAAGAACGGTTCGAAAATGCGCGGCAGATCATCGGCCGCAATGCCTTGGCCGTCATCGGCCACCTCGATGCATACCTGCTCCGGGCCGACGCCACGCGCCGACAAGCTGATGCGGCCAGGGCCACCCGGCGTGCAGCCATGCAGCAGGGCATTGCCGAACAGGTTGGCCACCACCTGCCCCAGCGGCCCCGGGTAGCTGTCCATCGTCACGCCCGGCTCCAGTTCCAGCACCACTTCCACGCCATCCACCAGCCCGCCCTTGTGCAGCCGCGGGTCGGCATCCCGCAGCACTTCGGCCAGGTCGAAACGCCGCCGCTCCAGCGAAGCACGGTCCACCGCCACCTGCTTGAAACGCTGCACCAGCGCCGCACTGCGCCGCAGCTCGCTGCCAGCCAGGGTGCAGGCGCTGGTCGCGTTGGCAAGGAAGGTATCCATCTCCGAACGCCGCAGCCCCATGCGCAACTGTTCTTCCAGGGTGGTGATGGCATCACCCAGGCTGCCCAGCGCCAACTGCGCGCTGGCCAACGGCGTGTTCATTTCATGCGCGACACCGGCCACCATCAACCCCAGCGAGGACAGCCGTTCGGCGCGCGTCAATTCCTGCTGTGCCATCAGCAGGCGCTCGTTGGCCAATGCCAGCGCCGCATTGCCATCGCGCAGGCGCTGCACGTAGGCCGTTTCGCGCGCCAACCCGCGCGCCTGCCCGAGCACCACCCATGTCACCATGCACAGGCCCAGCACCGCAAACACCACAAGAATCAGTTGCCAGCGGGCGCCTTGCGGCGGCACCCGATGCACCAGGATCCGCAACTGCGCCAGCGTCGGGTCGGCATGCATCAGCAGGCGGTCTTCACCCTGGCCCCAGACCGCTTCCAGCGTGGAAAAACTCCACCCTTGCCAGTATCCGGCCGGTTGCCGCTGCAACTCGTGCCACAACGCCGGGTCGAACGCGGCCACGTTGCGCTCGCGGTGCCCCAACTGCCAGCCCCATGCATCGGAGGCGTTCGGGCCAATCAACCAGTAACCGCGGGGATGTACCAGGTACAGGGTGAAACCGGATTGCCGCGCCTGTTCACGCAGGCGTTCCAGCAGTTGCCGGCCATGCAGGTTGAGCACCACCACGCCGCTGCTGCCGTCGGCCAGCACGAACGGCGAAGACGCGCGCAGCGTGGGCCGCAGCGGTTGCTCGATGCCGCCGTTCTCGACGTTCAAATCCATTGGCGAAAGATGCACCTGCCCCGGCTGCAACGGCAGCGCGTTTTCGAAGAATGGGCGCCCTTGCTTGTCCTGCAACGCCGACACCGACACGCGCCGGATGTTGCCGCCGTCCTGATCCAGGCGCAGGCGCTCGTGACCGGCGGCATCCAGCCAGCGCACCTTGTGGTAGTCGCTGCCGGCACGCAGGAAGCTGCCGTAGGTTTCCACCAGTGAAGCCTGCGAGCCATCCTCCAGCAGCCGCGGTGTCAGCAGTGCGAGGAAGCGGGCGTCGTTGCTCAGCCGCTCCAGCCAGCGCAGCATGGATTGCGCGGCGTATTGCACCGCGTCGTGGCTGGCCTGGCGCTCGGGTACGCGCAATACGCGGTCGGTTTCGTACCAGAGCAGCGGCAGCGCGGTCAGCAGCCCCAGTACCCACGGCGCGGCAATCAGCGTCACCCGCCACGGTTGCAGGCGCACGCCCGCCCAGGCTTCCCGCCAGCGCCGCCGGAGGAAACCCGCCGCGCGCGGCACTTCAGCCACCGCCGGTCCGCTGCCGGTGCAGGCGGGCGATGAAATCCTCCAGCGGTTCGGGCCGCGCGAACAGGTAACCCTGGGCGCAGGGGCAGTCATGTTCGCGCAGCCAGTCGGCCTGCATCAGGGTTTCCACACCCTCGGCCACCACGTCCAGCCCCAGCCTTCGCCCCAGTGCGAGGATCATGTCGGCCACGCTGCTCTCGCCACCGGCCTCGCCGATTTCCGAGGTGAAGTGGCGGTCCAGCTTGAGCCGCGTCACCGGCAGCGAATGCACGTAACGCAGCGACGAATAGCCGGTACCGAAATCATCCACCGCAATGCCGAAGCCCAGCCGCCGCAACCGCGTCAGCAGTTCGCGGCCGGCCTGGTAATCGCTCATCACCGCGCCTTCGGTGATTTCCACCTCCATCCGCCGCGGCTCGATGCCCTGTTTCTCCAGCGTGGCGGCAAATTCATCGATGAACTCGCGCCGGTGCAATTGCAGTGGCGACACGTTCACCGACAGCGGCACCTCGGGGAACCCGGCCGCTTCCAGCGCGCGCAGTGCATCGCAGGCCAGCTCGATCACCCGCTGGCCCAGCGGCACGATCAGGCCACTGGCTTCGGCTACCGGGATGAACTCCGCTGGCGATACCGGCTGGCCATCCTCGTTCCAGCGCGCCAGCACTTCGGCGCCGACCACGGCACCGCTGTCCATGTCCACCTGCGCCTGCAACGCAACGCCGATGCGGTCCTCGCGCAGCGCGCGGTACAGCGCACGCGATTGCAGGAAGCGTTGCAGGTTTTCCTGTTCGCCATCGGCCCGGTAATCAGCCACGCCATGCCCGCCATCGGCACGCAGGCGGTTGACCAACAACAAACCGGCGGCCACCGCGCCACCGGCGCCGCCACGGTAATGGTCCAGGTCCACCCGCGCCGCATCCACCCGCAGGAACGGCAGCTCGCCGGTGTCCTCGCTCTGTTCCAGCGCACTGACCGGGTCCAACGCCAGCGACGTCATCGGCCCCAGTACCGCGAACGTGCCCTCGTGCAGCCGCGCCACCGTGCATGGCGGCGGATACAACTGCGCCAGCCGTTCGGTCATGCGTTGCAGCAACAAATCGCCCTGTTCCGGGCCCAGCGCCAGGCTGCCATCGGTGTATTGCCCCAGGTCCACCACCAGCAAGCCCTGCCCACTGGGCCAGGGCTGCTCCAGCACCTGCTGCAATTCCAGCCGCAGCGCATTGCCGTTGGGGATGTCGAGCAGGCTGTCGCGGTAGGCCACGCGGTCCAGCCGCGAGGTCAAATCGACGTTGACCAGACTGGCGTTGGCATGGGCGGTAAACACCTGCAGCAATTCATGTTCTTCGGCATCGAGCGAGCGCTCGCTGGCCAGGTACGCCACCAGCGGCGGCACCCGGCCATCGCCATCCAAGTACAACACCTGGCAGGCCGGCATGCCAACGCTGGCGCGGTTATTGAAGGCTTCAACCAGCAGGTCGCGCGCCATCGCATCGCCGACATCCGCCAATCCGCGCCCCTGCTGCTGCGCAAAAGCGCCGTCGGCGGCAATCACCCGCACGCCGTCGGGTGGCTGGCCATTGCCGTCTTCGTGCACGCATACCAAACCGTCCGCGGGCATTTCCAGCAACGTGGCCAGTTCATGCAGCAACTGCCGCGAAAAGCCACCCAGGTCGCGCTGCCCGGTCAGTCGGTTGCCCATCTGCACGATGTGCTGCAAGCCGCGTTTGGCCCGCGCCAGTGCATGGATTTCGCTCCAGGTGCGCAGCGAGCCAGTGACGATGCCCTGCAAGCGCTCGCGGTACAGGTCGGTCTTCAGCCAGTAGTCGCTGACGTCCAGTTGCTGCAATGTCTTGCGCATCGGTGCCATGCCTGGCTGGCCGGTGATCAGCACGATGCGCACTTCGGTATTGCCCAACTTCTCGCGCACCGCGCGCACCAGTTGCAGGCCGGCGTCGTCGCTCTCCATCACCACGTCCAGCAGGATGGCCGAAACATCGGGGTGGCTGACCATCACCTCCTGCGCCTCGCTGGAGGAGGAGGCCGTCAACAGCCGCAGCGGGCTGTCGTTGAAGCGGAAGTCGGACAGCGCCATGCGCAGCGATTGCTGGAACGCGGGATCGTCATCCACACTCAACACGGTAAAGGCAATCCCGCCGTCAGGCGGACGGTCGTCTGCCTGCTCCTGGCTGAACTCGAACATCCTGTCATCGCCCGACCGAACGCCACCGCTCATGCACCCTTCCCCCAGACACTGCTGCGTGGACCGACACGTGCCGTGCCAGCCTAACGCAACCGCGTGTCACGGTCGAACCGCCTGCCAGCCCCTGTTGCTCCAAGGGTATCGGCCGGGTACTGGCCTGCTTGAGCAGCCGTGCATGCGGCAATCGGTCGTGCATGCCCGGTATTGCAGCGGGGGTTTTACCTGCCCGCGGCGATGCGCAACACGTCGTCCAGCAGTGCCGCCGCGGTGACTTCCGCACCCGCACCCGGCCCCTGGATCAGCAGCGGCTGGCGGCTGTAGCGGTCGCTGTGGATCACCACGCGGTTGTCGGTGCCGCGGCCGCCGGCCAGCGGATGGTCGACCGCCAGCGCGCACAAGCCGACGCTGGCCCCGCGCATGTCGAAACGGCCGACGAAGCACAGCACCTGTCCCTGTTCGCGCGCTTGCCGCAGCCTTTGGTGCAGGGGCGCGTCCAGTTGCCCCAGCGCGGCATCGACCTGCGCCACCGGCAACGCCGCCAGCTCCGGCGGCACCAGCGATTCGACCTGCACCTGCGCCGGTTCCAGTGCCACACCGGCGGCGCGGGCGAGGATCAACAGCTTGCGGCGCACGTCTTCGCCGGACAGATCAATGCGCGGGTCCGGCTCGGTGTAGCCGGCCGCCGCCGCTTCGCGCACGCAGGCCGAGAACGATTGCCCACCATCGAAGCGGTGGAACAGCCATGCCAGCGAACCTGACAGCACGCCCTCTATCGCATGGATGTGGTCGCCGCCGGCCACCAGCGCGCGGATGCTCGACAGCAGCGGCAGGCCGGCGCCGACGGTGGCGGCATCGCCATAGCACGCGGTGCCGGAAGCGACGATGCCGTCGATCCGCCGCGCGCGCGCCAACGTGGTGCCGTTGCCCAGCTTGTTGGCAGTAACCACGTGGATACCCTGCGCCAGCCACTGTGCATGCTCGGCGGCCACGCCCTCGCTGGCAGTGGCGTCGATGACGATGTCGCCGGCTTGCAGCCGCCCGATTTCCCGGCGTTGTTCCGCACCGCCGCCCTGCGCATTGCGCGCCCGTGCCAATGCCGCGTCCGGCGCATCGGTGCAGGCCAACGCCACCCGCGAATTGGCCACCACTTCAAGCCTGGGCAGCGCCAATTGCCGCTGCTGCAATGCCTGATAGCGCGCGACGAAAGCCGAACCCACCGTACCGGTGCCGAGCAGCAGCAGCCGCGGCTGCGCCACCTGCACCTCGCTCAGACAGGCGCTCACGCCTCCACCGTTTTGCGTGCGGCCCCGCCGTTGCCGGCATCGGCAAGCACTTGCGCGGCCCGTGCCAGCCCGGCCTGCAGATCGGCCACCAGATCCTCGCTGGCCTCGATGCCAACCGACAAGCGCAGCAGGCCATCGCCGATGCCGGCCTTGGCGCGCGCTTCGGCGGTCATCGCCGCGTGGGTCATGGTCGCCGGGTGTGCGATCAGGCTTTCCACACCGCCCAGCGATTCGGCCAAGGTGAAGTAGCGCAGGCCATCGACGAAGGCGCGCACCGCCGCCTGCGGATCAGCGCCGGCGCATTCGGCCAGTTCGAAGGACAGCATGGCGCCGAAGCCCTTCTGCTGGCGCGCGGCCACGGCGTGACCGGGGTGCGATTCCAGGCCGGGGTAATAGACATTGGCGACCGCATCACTGGTGGCAAGCACCTCGACCAGCGCGCGGGTGTTTTCCTGATGCACGCGCAAGCGGGCGTCCAGCGTGCGCAGGCCACGCAGGGTCAGGAAGGCATCGAACGGCGAGCCGGTCAGGCCCAGCGCGTTGGCCCACCACGTCAGCTGCTGGTGCAGTTCGGCATCGCGCGCGATCACCGCGCCGCCGACCACGTCACTGTGGCCGTTGACGTACTTGGTGGTCGAATGCAGCACGACGTCGGCACCGAAGGCGATCGGGTTCTGCAGCGCCGGCGACAGGAAGGTGTTGTCCACCACCACCTTTGCGCCGGCCTTGTGCGCGGCGTCGATGACGAAGCGCAGGTCGGTGATGCGCAGCAGCGGGTTGGACGGGGTTTCCACCAGCACCAGCGCCGGCTGCTGCGCCAGCGCGTCGGCCAGCGACTGCGGCTGGGTCAGGTCGGCGGTGATCAGCTCGAAATGGCCCTTGCCCGCCAGCGCGTTGAACAGGCGCCAACTGCCGCCGTAGGCGTCGTGCGGCACCACCAGCTTGTCGCCCGGCTGCAGCAGCGCGTTGAGCACCAGGTTGATCGCGCCCATGCCGGTGGAGGTGATGACGCCGCCGGCGCCGCCTTCCAGCTCGGCCAGCGCCTCGCCCAGCAGGTCGCGGGTGGGATTGCCGCTGCGGGTGTAGTCATACTGGCGCTTGTTGCCGAAGCCGTCGAAGCTGAAATTCGATGACAACACGATCGGCGGGGTCACCGCGCCATAGGCGGTATCGCGGTCGATGCCTGCGCGCACCGCGGCGGTGGCGCGGCAACAGGACACGTCGGAAGCGTTGGACAGGCTCATGCGGTTTCTCCGGGAAGGCGTAGGGCGTTGGCGAGGATCGCGTCGATGCGATCGGTTTCTTTCAGGAAGGCGTCGTGGCCGTAGGGCGAGCGCAGCACGCGCAGGCTGCCGCGCGTGCCCAGCCCTTCGACCAGCGAGACGAGATCGGACAGCGGCACCAGGCGGTCGCCCTCGACGGCGACCACCAGTGTCGGCACCGCCACGGCAGCGGGGTCGACGCGGTGCAGGTCGATGGATTCGGACAAGCGCAAATAGGCGTTGACGCGGGTACGGGCGACGTATTGCGCGCCGGTGGCATCGAGGTAGTCCTCGGCGGCCACGCGCACGCGGCCGTTGACCACTTCCGGCGCGGCGTCGAAGCGCTCGCCGAACTCTTCCGGGGTGCGGTAGCTGAGCATGGCGAACTGGCGTGCCAGTGCCAGCCCGTGGGCTTCGGCGCACTGCAACTGGCCCAACGCCACCGCGCGGCGCTGCAACGCGCGCCATGCCGAGGCATAAGGATGCGGGCGATGGGCACCGCTGACCGCGACCAGTTTGCGCAGGCGCTGCGGGTGGCGGATGGCCAACTGCATGCCGACCAGTGCGCCGTAGGAATAGCCGACGCAGCCATGCAGGCAGGCGATGCCCAGCGCATCGAGCAACAGGGCGACGGCCTCGGCCTGGTCGGCGGTGTCGATGGGCACGTCCAGCTCGCCATCGGCACCGATGAAGTCGAACCCGAGCAGGCGGCGGCGCTGCGGGTCCAGCGCGCGACCGACGCCGACCAGCCCTTCGGCCCAGCCCTTCTCGTCGAACACCGCATTGGCCGCGACATGGCGGTGCGCGGAAATGCCGCCGGCCACCAGCACCACCGGCGCATCGGCCGCGCCCACCAGTTCGTAGCGCAGGCGCAATGTGCGCTGCCCGGCATGCCGCATCGCCACCTGCACCGTCACTTCACCGCGCACGGCAAACGGCGTGCTGGCAGTGCTGACGGAAAGGTCGTTGGCGGCGGTGGCAGTGGCAGTGGCGAAACTCATGGCGGTATCCGGTGAGGAGCAGCCATCGAGCTTCGCGGGCCCGTGTTCGCCGTGCGAGGCACGGAACGAACCATCTTTCGGCGGACACAGTGGTCACCGCAGGATTTGGCACCATGCACAGCCGCTTGCGCGTCTGCTGGTTGCCCCGGCTTCAAAGGGCCTGTCCCTCTGCCGGTCTCGATGGTGGCGCCACCATGCCAGCCCGCCCCATCCATGTCAATCTCTTTATTCGGATGGAGCGATGGAGTTTCCGATGCAACCACCGCCGGCATAATCCGCGCGTCCCCCGCTCCCTTGCCCACCATGCCCCGGCTACTGTTCCTGTTGCTGTCCACCTTGCTCGCACTGCCGGCCCACGGCGGCGCGGCCGGCCCGCAATGGCGGCAAGGCTGGGGGCTGGCCGGCACCGCACCCGACACGCGAATCCGCCATGACACCCGCTTCGTCCACCTGCAATTGCGGGCACGTGCCGGCGGCCACGCCGCGCAGGTAAGCAACCTGCTGGCCGGCCCGGTACAGGTGCATCTGCGCGATGCCGCCAACGGCCGCGAAGCCGCGCCGGCAACGTTGCTGGTGGCTGGGGAACAACGCGATCTGCTCTGGCGCAGCGACGCAGCCGGCGCGGTCCGCTGGCTACTCGACGCCTTTCCCGGCGATCCCTCTGCCCAGCCCGACAACCATCACCTCTACCGCCTGCCATTCGACAGCGTGCGCGTGCGTGTGAGCCAGGGCTTTGGCGGCCATTACAGCCACACCGATGCACAGAACCGCCACGCCGTCGACTTCCCCCTGGCCGTAGGCACGCCCGTCCTCGCCGCCCGCGCCGGCACGGTGATGCAGGCGGTGGCAGACGCCCCCGGCGACGGCAGCCTGCTGCGGGTAGTGCATGCCGACGGCAGCATGGCGGTGTACGCCCACCTGCAAACCGGCAGCCTCCAGGTGCGCCCCGGCCAACGGGTGGAAGCCGGGCAGGCGCTCGCCCGCTCCGGCAACAGCGGCCACAGCAGCGGCCCGCACCTGCATTTCGCGGTGCAGGCCAACACCGGGCTGGCGCTGGCCTCGATCCCGTTCCGCATGGCCGGCCCGCAAGGGGAACTGCACTTCCCGCGGGAAACAGGCGCCCCGCCCTGACCCGCTATAATCGCCGGCTTCCCTTTTCTCAAGCGCGCCCGCCGCGGGCGCAGCCGCCATGTCCGAAGTCGCCACCGAAGCCGCGCTCCGCCGTACCTTCGCCATCATTTCCCACCCTGACGCCGGCAAGACCACGCTGACCGAAAAGCTGTTGCTGTTCGGGGGCGCGATCCAGATGGCCGGCTCGGTCAAATCGCGCAAGACCACGCGCCATGCGACCTCGGACTGGATGGCGCTGGAAAAGGAGCGCGGCATTTCGGTCACCTCGTCGGTGATGCAGTTCCCGTACGAAGGCAAGATCATCAACCTGCTCGACACCCCCGGCCATGCCGACTTCGGCGAGGACACCTACCGCGTGCTCACCGCGGTGGACAGCGCGCTGATGGTGATCGACGTGGCCAAGGGCGTGGAGGAGCGCACCATCAAGCTGATGGAAGTCTGCCGGCTGCGCACCACGCCGATCATGACCTTCATCAACAAGCTCGACCGCGAGGGCAAGGACCCGATCGATCTGCTGGATGAAGTGGAAAGCGTGCTCGGCATCCAGTGCGCGCCGGTGACCTGGCCGATCGGCATGGGCAAGCGCCTGAAGGGCGTGGTGCACCTGCTCACCGGCGAGGTGCATTTGTACGAACAGGGCCGCAACTTCACCCGCCAGGATTCGACCATCTTCCCGTCGCTGGACGCCCCCGGACTGGCCGAAAAGATCGGCGCACAGATGCTGGCCGAGCTGCGCGACGAGCTGGACCTGGTGCAAGGCGCCAGCCATCCGTTCGACAAGGATGCCTACCTGCGCGGTGAGCAGACCCCGGTGTTCTTCGGTTCGGGCGTCAACAACTTCGGCGTGCAGCCGCTGCTGGATTTCTTCGTCGAGCACGCGCCGGCGCCGCAGCCGCGCGCCACCACCGGCCGCGACGTCGCCCCGCAGGAAGACAAGCTCAGCGGCTTCGTGTTCAAGATCCAGGCCAACATGGACCCGCAGCACCGCGACCGCGTCGCATTCATGCGCGTGTGCTCGGGCAAGTTCAGCGCCGGCATGAAGACCTTCCACGTGCGCAGCGGCAAGGAAATGAAACTGGCCAACGCGCTGACCTTCATGGCCAGCGACCGCGAGATCGCCGCCGAAGCGTGGCCGGGCGACGTCATCGGCATCCACAACCACGGCACCATTTCCATCGGCGACACCTTCACCGAAGGCGAGCAGGTCACCTTCATCGGCATCCCCAACTTCGCCCCGGAACTGTTCCGCCGCGCGCGGCTGCGCGACCCGCTCAAGCTCAAGCAGTTGCAGAAGGGCCTGGCGCAGTTGTCCGAGGAAGGCGCCACCCAGTTCTTCCGCCCGATCATGAGCAACGATTTGATCCTCGGCGCGGTCGGCGTGCTGCAGTTCGACGTGGCCGCCTACCGGTTGAAGGACGAGTACGGCGTGGAGGCGGTGTTCGAAACGGTGGGCGTGGTCACCGCACGCTGGGTCAACTGCGACAACGAGAAGAAGCTGGAAGAATTCCGCGAGAAAAACGCCAACAACCTCGCCATCGATGCCGCCGGCCACCTGGTCTACCTCGCCCCGACCCGGGTCAACCTGCAACTGGCGCAGGAACGCGCCCCGGACGTGCGCTTCGCCGCCACCCGCGAAACCGCGCACAGCATTTCGGTCGGGTAACCGGCGCCGTTGTCTCTCGTGGATGCGGGACGAACCCCGCATCCACGGATGACCCCATTCCGAACAGCCGCCCAAGCACGGATGCACCGCATGCTGCGTTGCGGTAACGTGCGCGCCATGCATACCGCCAGCGCCGCCGACATCCGCGAAGAAATCGCCAACGCCCTCACCCACGGCCTCGGCGCAGTCACCGCGCTGGCCGCCGGCGCGGTGCTGATCACCCTGGCCGCGATCCACGGCGACGGTTGGCAACTGGCCAGCGCCATCGTCTTCGGCATCGCCCTGCTGCTGCTCTACACCGCCTCCACCCTGTATCACGCCATCCAGCACCCGGTGGCCAAGGGCCGGCTGAAAATCTTCGACCACTGCGCGATCTACGTATTGATCGCCGGCACCTACACGCCTTTCACCCTGATCGGCCTGCGCGGCCCGTGGGGTTGGGGCCTGTTTGCCGCGATCTGGACGCTGGCGCTGGGCGGGGTGGTGTTCAAGCTGTTCTACACCGGCCGCTTCAAGCGCCTGTCCACGCTGATCTACATCGCGATGGGCTGGCTGGTGATCGTGGCGATCAAGCCGATGTGGCACTCGCTGGACGGCTTCACCCTTGGCTGGCTGCTGGCCGGCGGCGTCTTCTACACGCTCGGCACGGTGTTCTACCACCGCGAACACCTGCCCTACTCGCATGCCATCTGGCACCTGTTCGTCATTGCCGGCAGCGTCTGCCACTTCGTCTCGGTAACGGCGCAGATCCTGTAACGCCGGCCAGCGGCCGGCACTATCGGGAACCGGGGCACGCTCAGCCGGAAACGATGTACTGCTGCAAGTGGTCCAACTCCTGGCGCTGCTGCTCGATCACCGCCTTGACCAGGTCGCCGATCGAAATCACCCCCACCACGGCATCGCCTTCCCGCACCGGCAGGTGGCGGATGCGTCGCTCGGTCACCAGTTGCAGGCAGTCTTCCACCGTGGCCGACGGCGTCACCGTGACCACCTCGGCAGTCATGATCGCCGCCACCGGCGTGTCACGCGAAGAGCGGTCGCGCAGCACGATCTTGCGTGCGTAGTCGCGCTCGGAAAGGATGCCGGCCAAGTGCGCACCTTCCATCACCAGCACCGCACCGATGCCCTTCTCGGCCATCAGCCGGATCGCGTCGATCACCGCAGTCTGCGGCGTTACCGCGTGGATCTCAGGTGCCTTGTTCCCGAGCAACTGTCGAACGGTCTGCATGGTGCTCTCCGCTATTGGCCGATGAAACGGATACTGCCACGTCCGCCGGCCGCCAGGTATCAACCAGGTACAGCGGCCGCTGTTTGGCCTCCATGTACAGGCGGCCGAGGTATTCGCCGATCAAGCCCAGCGCGATCAATTGCACGCCGCCAAGGAACAGGATCACCGCCATCATCGTCGGCCAACCCGCCACGCGGTCGCCGTACAACGCCGCCTTGCCCACCACCCAGGCACCGAAGCCGAACGCCGAGGCGGCAGTGAGCAGGCCCAGATACATCGCCACCCGCAAGGGTGCGGTGGAAAAGCTGGTGATGCCTTCCAGCGCGAAATTCCACAATTTCCACAAACCGAACTTGCTGCGCCCGGCCATCCGCGGCGCACGCCGGTAAGGCAGCGCGACACGCCGGAAGCCGACCCAGCCGAACAACCCCTTCATGAAACGCTGGCGCTCGCGCAACTGCCGCAACGCGGCCAGCGCACGCGGCGACAGCAGGCGGAAATCACCGGTATCGGCCGGTATCGGCGTCTTCGACAAGCGCCCGATCACCCGGTAGAACGCCGCCGCAGTGGCGCGCTTCAGCCAACCCTCGCCATCACGCGCCAGGCGCGTGCCATACACATCGTCGTAGCCCTGTTGCCATAGCGCGACGAATTGCGGGATCAGCTCCGGCGGGTCCTGCCCATCCGCATCGAGAATCAGCACGGCCCCGTCATCGACGAAATCCAGCCCCGCGCTGAGCGCAGCCTCCTTGCCGAAATTGCGTGACAAGCGCAGCGCCGCTACCTGCGGGTCACTGGCGGCCAGTTGCTGCATCCGCGCCCAACTGTCGTCGCTGCTGCCATCGTCCACGTACAGCACGCGACCGTCGATTCCGGGCATCCGCTCCAATTCGGCCCGGATACGCGGGTGCAGCAGCGGCAGGGCGTCCTGCTCGTTGCAGGCAGCGACGACAATGGTCAGGCGTTCACGTTCGGACATGCGCAAATTCTACGGTAGGTAGGGTTTGCGCTCCCGGCGCTTTGTGCCGGATGCATTGAAACTGCGGGTTTAACTCCCCGCCTGTCGGCTTGCGTTATGCTGCGCAGCACCATATGACCATACATATTGCCCGGCATGCTCTATCAACTGCATGAACTGACCCGCAACCTGCTGGCTCCCTGGGTACATCAGGCGCAAGCCAACGCGGCGTTCTTCAACAACTCCGGGCACTGGTGGTCGTCGATGCCGGGGGCCGACCGGTTCGCGGCGATGAATGAGCTGTTCCACCGCCTCGGCAAGGACTACGAAAAGCCGGAGTGGGACATCCACGAGTTGGAGCTGGATGGCGAGATCGTCCCCGTCGCCCAGCTCACCGAGCTGGAAAAGCCGTTCTGCACGCTGCTGCGCTTCAAGCGCCACAGCAACGACAGTGCACGCGTCGAAGAATTGCTGGCGCAGCCGGCGGTACTGGTGGTGGCGCCGCTGTCCGGCCACCACGCCACCTTGCTGCGCGACACCGTGCGCACCCTGCTGCAAGACCACCGCGTCTACGTCACCGACTGGATCGACGCGCGCATGGTGCCGCTGGAAGCCGGCGAGTTCGGCCTCGACGATTACGTGGAATACGTGCAGGAATTCATCCGCCACCTCGGTGCCGAAAAGCTGCACGTGGTCAGCGTTTGCCAACCGACCGTGCCGGTGCTGGGCGCGGTGTCGCTGATGGCCAGCCGTGGCGAGCCCACGCCGCGCTCGCTGGTGATGATGGGCGGCCCGATCGACGCCCGCTGCAGCCCCACCGCAGTCAACAACCTGGCCACGCGCAACCCGCTGTCGTGGTTCGAAAACAACGTCATCCACACAGTGCCTGCGCCCTACCCCGGCCAGGGCCGCCGTGTGTACCCCGGCTTCCTGCAGCACGCCGGCTTCGTGACCATGAACCCCAGCCGCCACCTGATGTCGCACTGGGATTTCTACACCGATCTGGTCAAGGGCGACCTCGACGACGCCAACGCCCACCGCCGTTTCTACGATGAATACAACGCGGTGCTGGACATGCCGGCGAAGTTCTATCTCGACACCATCGGCGTGGTGTTCCAGGACTTCCTGCTGCCACGCGGGCAGTGGCATGTGCGTGGCGAGCGCGTGGACCCGGCCGCCATCCGCGACACCGCGCTGCTGAGCATCGAAGGCGAGCTGGACGACATCGCCGGCCTCGGCCAGACCGAAGCCGCGCAGGCGCTGTGCACCGGCATCCCGGCCGCGCGCCGCAGCCACTTCATCGTCGAGGGTGCCGGCCATTACGGCATCTTCAGCGGTCGCCGCTGGCGCGAAGTGGTGTACCCGAAGGTGCGCGACTTCTTCCATGCGCAATCGCAGCCGGTTCCGGTGAAGAAGAGCCGCAAAACCGCCGCCGGCGACCCCACCCCGCCGCGCCGCCGCGCGCAGCGCTGAGAATTGCATCGACAGTGCCGGCCACTGGCCTGCACTGCCACCTCGCTTACAGCCGCACCAGCAACTGCTTGGCCACCGCTCCGTGCAGCCGGCCGATGCCGCGTGCCAGGTGCAAAGTGGCGAACAGCAGCAGCACGCCCACCACCACCGTCAGCGGCCACAGCCACAGCGCGCTGGCCACGTTCACGCCGTCGATCCAGATGCCGACCGGCTGGTCGAACAGCAGTTCCGCCAGCGGCGCGAAGACCAACGCCAGCGACAGCGACAACAGGGTGGTGGCGATGCTGAAGTAGGCCACGCCCAGCGGCAGCATCAGCAGGAAATACAGCATCGTCAACCAGGTGCGACCGTCGGTGAACATCGTGCCGATCCGCACCGTCCAGCCCTGGCTCCTGTCGGTATAGGCCGGCCGGCGCGGCATGCGCACGCCCAGCATGGTCTCGATGATGCGGCCCTCCACCAGCGACAGCACCCGCACCGAGCCCAGGAACAGCAGCAGCACCGGGATGCCGATTATCAGGATCAGCAGCGACATCGACAGCGACAGCCCGGTCACCACCCAGCTGAAGAAGAAGATGCCGGTGGCCAGCGACAGCAGCATGTAGAACAGCGCGCCATAGGTATGTGGGTCCAGCACCACGCCGAAGAAGCGCGCCAGCCACGAGCGCGGCCTGGCCGGCAC
>JBASBF010000037.1:0-4189 GCA_049650985.1 Stenotrophomonas sp.
GCCTGCGCCTGCGCGTGGCCGTCGGCACGCCGCTGGCGCGGGTGGAAGCGGCGGCCGGCGACATTGGCCTGCCGGTCAAGCGCATCACCCTGCGCCCGCGCGACCAGGGCGATGACATCGTCGACATCGACTGCGATCCACCGCTGCCGCGCGAGCAGTTGCTGGCCAAGGCCGAGCTGCTGGGCGGGGTCGAGGGCGTGGTGTCGGTGGAACTGGCCGGGCCGGCCGTCGGCTGAGGTTCCAGCCGCGCAAATCCCGTGGGAAGGAGGTCGGTTCCGCGGCCCCGTGCCGGTACGGTCGGGAGGTCGATATATCCCCGCACCCGTCCCCGGCTTGATCCATGTCAAACAACATGTTGTTGTTTTCATGAATCATGTCCACAACATCTTGTGGATTGAAGGGACTGTCAATGGAGCCAAGCACTTCCCCGACCGTGGCCGGGCGGCATCTGGTCGATTCGATTTCCTCGGTCGAGGAGTACCTGAGCCGTGCCGACTGGCGGGTCAACGCCAACGCCAACCAGGGCTATTCGCTGGGCGGGCTGATCCTCAACGCGGCCGGCAAGGTCACCGCCAACTACTGGCTGGAGCGGGTCTATCCGCCGGAGATCGGCCGCGCTCACCGCGAGGCCGACCTGCACATCCACGACCTGGACATGCTCTCCGGCTATTGCGCCGGCTGGTCGCTGCGCACGCTGCTGTACGAAGGCTTCAATGGCGTGCCGAACAAGGTCGAAGCCGGCCCGCCCAAACACCTGTCCTCGGCGGTGGGGCAGATCGTCAACTTCCTCGGCACCTTGCAGAACGAATGGGCCGGCGCGCAGGCGTTCTCCTCGTTCGACACCTACATGGCGCCGTTCGTGCGCAAGGATTCGCTGTCCTACGACGACGTGCGCCAGTGCATCCAGGAACTGATCTTCAACCTCAACGTGCCCTCGCGCTGGGGCACGCAGACGCCGTTCACCAACCTCACCTTCGACTGGGTGTGCCCGCAGGATTTGCAGCAGCAGACGCCGTTCATCGGCGGCGAGGAAATGCCGTTCACCTACGGCGAATTGCAGGCCGAGATGGACCTGATCAACCGCGCCTACATTGAGGTGATGAGCGCGGGCGATGCGCGCGGCCGGGTGTTCACCTTCCCGATCCCCACCTACAACATCACCGCCGATTTCCCGTGGGAATCGGAGAACGCGCAACGGCTGTTCGAGATGACCGCCAAGTACGGCCTGCCGTACTTCCAGAACTTCATCAATTCCGAACTGGACCCCGGAATGATCCGCTCGATGTGCTGCCGCCTGCAATTGGACCTGCGCGAGCTGCTCAAGCGCGGCAACGGCCTGTTCGGCAGCGCCGAGCAGACCGGCAGCCTCGGCGTGGTGACGATCAACTGCGCGCGGCTGGGCTATCTGCATCGTGGCGACGAAGCGGCGCTGTTCGCACGGCTGGACGAATTGCTGGCGCTGGGTCGGCGCAGCCTGGAGATCAAGCGCAGCACCATCCAGCAACTGATCGACGACGGCCTGTACCCGTATACCAAGCGCTACCTCGGCAGCTTGCGCAACCATTTCTCGACGCTGGGGGTGAACGGCATCAACGAGATGATCCGCAACTTCAGCGGCGACGCGCACGACCTGACCAGCGAGTGGGGCCACGCCTTCGCCCTGCGCCTGCTCGACCACGTGCGTGCGCGCATGGTGGAGTTCCAGGAGCAGACCGGCCAGCTCTACAACCTGGAAGCCACACCGGCCGAAGGCACCACGTATCGCTTCGCCAAGGAAGACCGCCGCCGCTGGCCGGACATCCTGCAGGCCGGCAGCGCCGACAAGCCGTACTACACCAACTCCTCGCAGTTGCCGGTGGGCTTCACCGACGACCCGTTCGAGGCGCTGGAACGGCAGGAAGCACTGCAAGCCAAGTACACCGGCGGCACCGTGCTGCACCTGTACATGGGCGAACGCATTTCCAGTGGCGAGGCCTGCCGCGAGCTGGTGCGGCGCGCGCTGAGCCGCTTCCGCCTGCCCTACATCACCATCACTCCCACCTTCTCGATCTGTCCGGTGCACGGCTACCTGGCGGGCGAACACGAATTCTGCCCGCGCTGCGACGAGCGGTTGCTGGCCGAACAACGGGCGGCCGCTGCGCCGCCCACCATTGATGCCACGTCCTCCGAGGAGATATCCGCATGAACACCACCGTCATCCCCGCAATTCCCGCCGCCACCGCGCCGCTGCGCAACGAAGACCGCCAGCGCTGCGAAGTGTGGACGCGGGTGATGGGCTACCACCGCCCGGTCTCCAGCTTCAACATCGGCAAGCAGGGCGAGCACGCGCAGCGGCAGTTCTTCAGCGAAACCCCGGTGCGCAGGGCCGCATGATCCGTGTCGGTGGAATGACGCCGCTGACCAGCATCGACTTTCCCGGCGGGCTGGCGGCGGTGTTGTTCCTGCAGGGCTGCCCGTGGCGCTGCGGCTACTGCCACAACCCGGAGTTGCTGCCGGCGCGGGCGGAGGTGGCGATTGCGTGGGAACGGATCGAAGCCTTCCTGCAACGTCGTCGTGGCCTGCTCGACGCGGTGGTGTTCTCCGGCGGCGAACCGACCGCGCAGGCCACGCTGCCGGAAGCCATCGCGCAAGTGAAGGCGATGGGTTTCCAGATTGGCCTGCACACTGGCGGCATGTATCCGGCACGCTTGCGCCGGATACTGCCGCTGCTCGACTGGGTCGGTTTGGACATCAAGGCGCCGCACGGTTACCACGATGCGGTGACCCAACGCCGCAACAGCGCGCGCCCGGCGAGTGAGGCACTGGATGCGATGCTGACCAGCGGGGTGGCCTATGAATGCCGCACCACCTGGCACCCGACGTTGTTCCCGGTACAGGCCTTGTATCGCCTCGCCGACGGATTGGTTGCGCGTGGCGTGAAGCATTGGGCGTTGCAGGAATGCCGCGAGCAAGGGCGCTCCCGCATCACCGCCGATGACGTGGACTTGCAACGCCTGCGCGCGGGTTTCCACAGCTTCTATTTCCGTCGCGGGTAAATTCCGGCGGGGAGGAAACGCGCCGCCGCGATGCACGGCGGCGCGTTTACGCATCACGCAGCAACCACCTCGCCACGCATTTCCCGCGCCGCCTCGACCAGCGCGGTCAGCGCCGCGCGGGTTTCCGCCCAGCCGCGGGTTTTCAGGCCGCAGTCCGGGTTCACCCACAGCTTTTCCGCCGGCAGCACTTCGACGGCCTTGCGCAGCAGGCCCACCATTTCGGCGCGGTCGGGTACGCGCGGCGAGTGGATGTCGTAGACGCCGGGGCCGACCTGGTTGGGGTAGTCGAAGCGCGCGAATGCATCGAGCAGTTCCATCCGCGAGCGCGAGGTCTCGATCGAGATCACGTCCGCGTCCAGCGCCGCCACCGAGTCGATGATGTCGTTGAACTGCGCGTAGCACATGTGGGTGTGGATCTGGGTGGCGTCGGCCACGCCGCTGGCGCTGATGCGGAACGCCTCCACCGCCCAGTCGAGATAGGCCGGCCATTGCGCGCGGCGCAGCGGCAGGCCCTCGCGCAACGCCGGCTCGTCGATCTGGATGGCGATGATGCCGGCCGCTTCCAGGTCGTTGACCTCGTCGCGCAACGCCAGCGCGATTTGCCGGCAGGTGTCCGCGCGCGATTGGTCGTCGCGCACGAACGACCATTGCAGCACCGTCACCGGGCCGGTCAACATGCCCTTCATCGGCTTGTCGGTCAGCGACTGCGCGTACTGCGACCAGCGCACCGTCATCGGCGCCGGGCGGCTGACGTCGCCGTGGATCAGCGGCGGCTTCACGCAGCGCGAGCCGTAGCTCTGCACCCAGCCGTTGCCGGTGAAGGCGAAGCCGTCGAGCTGCTCGCCGAAGTATTCGACCATGTCGTTGCGCTCGAACTCACCGTGCACCAGCACGTCCAGCCCGATCTGCTCCTGCTCGCGCACGCACTGCTCGGTTTGCCGTTCGAGGAAGGCCTCGTAGTCGGCGTCGGCGAGCTTGCCGGCCTTGTTGCGGGCGCGTGCCTCGCGTACTTCCAGGGTCTGCGGGAAAGAGCCGATGGTGGTGGTGGGGAAGGGCGGCAGCCGCAGCGCCGCCGCCTGCAACGGCAGCCGCTGTGCATGCGCGGTGGCGCGGGTGGCGTCGGCGGCGGTGAGCGCGGCGGTGCGCGCCTTGAC
>JBASBF010000038.1:0-26201 GCA_049650985.1 Stenotrophomonas sp.
TGCAACAGGTGCACGCCGCCATGCTGTACGCCGCGCCGGTGGACGGCCTGCTGCGCCGCTTCAAGTTCCACCACGACCTTGCCGCCGGGCGCCTGCTGGCGCAGCTGATGGGCGAGCGGCTGGCCGCCGCCGACCCGCCGCAGGCCTTGGTGCCGGTGCCGTTGCACCGGTCGCGGCTGCGCCAGCGGGGCTACGACCAGGCGCTGGAACTGGCGCGGCCGCTGGCCCGCCACCTGCAGTTGCCGCTGCTGGCCGGGTTGCGCCGGGTGCGCGCCACCGCCGCCCAGTCGGAGTTGGACGCGGCCACGCGCCGCCGCAACCTGCGTGCGGCCTTCGTCGCCGCCGGGCCGTTGCCGTCGCACGTGGCACTGGTCGATGACGTGATGACCACCGGTGCCACCCTGCACGCGGCTGCCCGCGCGCTGCGCCGGGCCGGCGTGGCGCGGGTCGATGCCTGGGTCTGCGCGCGGGTGCCGTGAATGCCGGTCGGCAGCGGTGTCGTGGCATGCTGCCGGACCACGGGCACGGGCCAATCCGGAGACAGCGCAATGAAGCGTGTGACAGGCATCGGCGGCATCTTCTTCCAGTCCGCGGACCCTGGGCGCCTTGGCGCCTGGTACCGGGATCACCTCGGGCTGGACGTGACCGATTGGGGCGGGGTGGTATTCCCGTGGGGCGGCCCCGGCAGCGAGCCGGGAATGACCATCTGGAGCGTGTTCGCGCGTGACACGCAGAAGATGGAACCGGGTTCGGCGACCTTCATGGTCAACTTCCGCGTGGACGACCTCGACGCGCTGCTGGCCGCATTGCGCGCGGAGGGCTGCAATGTCCTCGACGCCAGCGAGTCTTCGGAGTTCGGCAAATTCGGCTGGGTCATCGACCCGGATGGCAACAAGATCGAACTGTGGGAACCGCCGGCGGGCCAGTGACCGGCCCGTGTTCCGGCGGGGCCGCGTCCTACAGCGCGGCAACGATACCGGCGAACAGCGCCGCGCCCACCCAGTTGTTGTGCAGGAACGCCTTGAAGCACGGCTCGCGTTCGCGATTGCGTGCCAGCCAGAACTCCCAAGCCACAAGCACCGCAGCCACCAGCAGCCCCAGCCAATACCACATGCCCAACTGCGCGCGCTGCCCGACCAGCACCATTGCGCCAAGGAACAAGGCATACAGGATGCCCTGGATCACCAGGTCCAGATCGCCGAACAGGATGGCGGTGGAATGTGAGCCGATCTTCAGATCGTCGTCGCGGTCGACCATTGCATACCAGGTGTCGTAAGCGGTGGACCACAGGATGTTGGCGCCATACAGCACCCAGGCCAGCGGCGGCACCTCGCCCTGCACCGCGGCGAACGCCATCGGGATGCCCCAGCCGAACGCCATGCCCAGGTAGACCTGCGGCAAGTGGGTGTAGCGCTTCAGGTACGGGTAGGTGGCGGCCAGGAACACGCCGACGACGCTCAGCAGCACCGTCAGCCGGTTCATCGTCAGCACCAGCGCGAACGCCACCAGCATCAACGCGGCGAACAATGCCAGCGCCTGCCGCCCGGATACCGCGCCGGTGGCCAGCGGGCGCTCCCTGGTGCGTTTGACGTGGGGGTCCAGCCAGCGATCGGCATAGTCGTTGATGACGCAGCCGGCCGAGCGGGTCAGCCAGACCCCGGCGGTGAACACGAACAGCGTCCACAGCGACGGCAAGCCACCGGCCGCCAGCCACAGCGCCCACCACGTCGGCCACAGCAGCAGCAAAGTGCCGATCGGGCGGTCGGCGCGCATCAATTTCCAGTAAGGCAGCAGGCGCGATGGTGTGCGTGCGGGCCGCTGCTCGTGTCGTTCGTAACCCATGCGCACAGATTACCAGCCGGGCCGGGTGGGCCTGTCGGTGAGGCGCATGCGCGACGGGGGCAGACCTGCACAAGCATTTGCCGTTAGAATGCGCCTCCGCCCGGCAACGCCGGCCGGTCAGGGAGTGCAACGCTCCCACTGCAACAAACAACGCGCCTGTAGCTCAGCCGGATAGAGTAGTGGCTTCCGAAGCCATTGGTCGGGGGTTCGAATCCCTCCAGGCGCGCCAAAAATCAATGATTTAACAGCCTGTTGATGGCTTCCTGGTTGAATTTTCAGGGCGAATTTAAGCTCTGTGTCCATTTTTTGCTCAGCACACTGGTTGCCGAACGGGCGTCACTTCAAGCACGAAGAACTCGACCAGTCTGGATTGCAGTTTCATGCTCGATTTGCAGCGTTTCAGACCCATTTCATCGGCTTGAAACCGGCTTTGTCTACCGTAGCCCGCAAATCAAGAAGACTTGGAACAGATCCTCAGGGCCAGAACGCCGGCACCATGCCGGCGTCCCTGATCACCTCACGCGCCGCGCGGCAGCACCGTCAGCACGCGGGCGATGTGCTGGTGGAATTCCTCGAGATAGCCGCCCAGGAACTTCGCCGTGCCGGGATCGGCGATCTCGCCGGCGTCGTTGAGGAAGCCGTCCTTGAACTGGATGTAGGCCTCCGGGGCATTCATCTGCGGCGAGTTGAGGAAGCCGAGGACGCTGCGCAGGTGCTGTTGTCCCACCGCCGTGCCGATCGCGCCGGGCGAAGTGCCGATCACGCCCGAAGGGATATGCGCGAAGGAATTGGTACCCCACGGGCGGCTGGCCCAGTCGATGGCGTTCTTCAGGCCGCCGGGGATGGAGCGGTTGTATTCCGGGGTCACGATCAGGATTGCGTCCGACGACTCGATGGCCTTCTTGAAATCGCGACCGGCCTGCGGATAGTCGGCGTCGTAGTCGTAGCTGTAGAGCGGCAGCTCCGCGAAGGAGATCTCCTTGAACTTGAGCTGTTCCGGCGCGAGCTTGATCAGCGCGTTGGCGAGCTTGCGGTTGATGGACTCCTTGGCAAGGCTTCCGATCAGGTAGCCGACGTTGTAGGTCTTCATCGTCAATCTCCAGGTGCGGTGGACGGCATCACGGGATGTCCGTGGCTTGGTCGTGTGTGCCGCTGGCTGCGGTACAGGCGGCTCATGTCGATGGTAAGCGCGGCGGGGTTCGCCGGATGTTACGGATGCCCGGCGGATGGGTAAGGAGATACAGCATTGGAATGAGTCACTGGCTCTGATCTGGCGTGTGCCGCTCGGCCGCAGGTGCCGGCAGAAGCTGCGTGTAGACCGGCGACATGATCTGCACGCCGTGTTCGTTGAACACGTCCTGGATGCTCGCATGCAGCGCGGAGTACAGCGACAGCATGCGCAGGGCGTCGTCGCAGTAGGCATTGACCTCGTAGCTGGCTGCGAAATCACCGAGGGAAACCTGCAGCACGAACGGCTTCGGCTCCGCTTTGAGGCCTTCGGTGCGCGCCACCGCCTGCAGCAGCATGTCCTTGACCTGGCGCCACGGGACGTCGTACCCGATGCCGACGACAGTGTGCAGCACCAGGCCCTGCGAGCGCTCCAGCGTCGAGTAATTGACGACGTTGGTGTTCAGGATGCTGGAGTTCGGGATGACGGCGATTTCATTCTTGGCCGTGCGGATCCGCGTGGTCATCAACTTGATGTCGTCGACCACCCCGGTGACCTCGCCGATCTTGACCAGCTCGCCTTGCTTGAAGGCCCCGCGGTAGGTCATGGAAAGGCCGGCGATCATGTTGGAGATGAACGAGGATGACCCAAGGGAGAAGATCACGCCGAGGAACAGCGATACGCCCTTGAACGCCATCGAATCCGAGCCCGGTATGTAGGGATAGGCCACCACCACCGTCAGCGCAAGGATCAGGAAGCGCAGGATCTTGAAGGTCGGCGCCGCCCAGTCCGGGTCGAAATTTTCCAGGTGGATGCGTCCCAGTTCCACGCTTTTGAAGAACAGGCGGATGAGCCTGATGATGTAACGCACCACCACCGCCAAGACGATCAGGAACACCAGGTCCGGGATGGAGGAAAGAAACCCCTGCCACAGGCTTTGCAGCGGGTTGAGCACCAGCCCGAACAGCACATTGGCCGCAGGGCGCGTCCAGGGATACAGGCCCAGCACCATGTGCAGGTAGAAATACGTCAGCAGCACCAGGAGTACCACGCGGGCGGCACGCAGCAGGCTGGAAAGCACGGACCAGAGCTGTTCGGCGCGGATCAGCCGGTGCGCCTTGTCCTCCAGGGTTTGCAGTTTTCTCTGGACCCTGCGTTGCGCCAGGCCCGTCGCCCAACGTGAAAAGCGGGCGATGGCCCACAGCGCAAGCGCCATCAGCGCAGTGGCGGCCAGTGCCAGCGCGGTGTTGCGGATCAGTACCGGGCGGCTGCGGTCGATGCGGTAGTGGGCAATGGCCTGGGTGATCTTTCTGGTGAACGTGGTCGCCAGCACGTTCCTGTCGATACCCTCGAATTCACTGTCGAGATCCAACACCCCCAGCAGCAGCCTCTTGCCGGCGAAAATCTGTGTCTGGCCGGCGATCTCGACCATGTGGACGTCGGCGAGCGCGATCGTCTCGTCCCTGGCGGCGGCGATGATGTTGTCGCGCACGCGCGCAGCCCGTTCCTGCGCCGGATACGACGGGCTCCCGCGCACCGGGAACAGGTGATTTCCATCGACGATGACCGCGGCGACACTCATCGGCGGGTGTGGATCGGCATGGTGGGATGGAGCAGGCTGCGCCAGCACGGAATTGCCGCAGCCCAGCAGCAGGACACACCCCAGCAGGGCCAGTTTGGCCCAGTGCCAGACAGGGGAGGCGCGCGCGATCAGACAACGGGTTCGGTGCATGGAAAACGCTTCCTGTTCAGGCGCTGCGAAGGGTTCCGCTTCGGAATCACGGCGGTTCTGCAAAGATGGAAACTCCACATGCTGCGCGGCGAGTCTTCGCCGGATTCCGGGTCGTGAAACGACCGACGTATTCGAACACATCCGGGTTTCCCTTACCGCCCGAGCTTGCCTGGCTTCGGGGCCGCCCACGGCGATCCCGCTGGAGTTGGATCGTGCAGGCCATGTCGAAGGACGCCGAAGCCGAAAGGATTCCGCCTGCAGCCGTTGTCGAGCCGGCCCATGTTGTCGCCCGGTTGTACAGCGCATAGGATTCACCAGCCGGCGTCGAGCAGCGCGGCAAGGTCGGGAGGCCGCTTGCACAAGGTGCGCTACTGGTTGCTTCTGAAGATCGCGCGGATGCCGAGGGCCTTTGTCTGCGGCATCGGGATACTGGTTGCGCTCGCGCTCATGCTGGCCTCGCTGGCCGCCACGGCATGGCTGGACCAGAACCGGACCGCGCAGCGCCACGACGCGGCCCTGCAGCTCATGGAAAAAGTCACCGCCGAAGGCAGCGGGCTGCTTGACCGGCTGGCGCGCAGGGGCAGGTTGAATTGCAGCGATGAAGGCCTGATCGACCTCAACGCGCAACTGTTGGGCTCGCGCTACCTGCGCGAAATCGGCGTGCTGGATGAAGACCGGCGGCTGATCTGTTCCACGGCGCTGGGGCGGGTGCCGGTGCCGATCAAGGGCAACTACCCGGTGCGGGTTTCACGTTCCGGGCTGGAGTTGTTGACCAATGTTCCGCTGACGATGGCGGGCAAGAAGGTCGCCGCCACCATCATCCAGCGCCCGCCGGTCAACGTCGTGGTCAGTCCGTATGCCACCGGCGACCTGTACGCCAGTGCCGACGTGGTCTGGCTGCGCACTGCCAATGGCCTGCTGCTGCTCAGTGCGGGCAACGTCGAGCCACGGGCGCTGCCGGCCATGCAGGCGCGCGCCGGCCGCTTGAGCAGCTCCAACCTCTCGCGGCAGGGGCTGGGCTACGAACTGGTCAGCATGGTGCCGGGCCAGGACCTGGTGCTGCAAACGCGGCGCAGCCTGTTGGCCATCGTCCACAACGACGTGTTGCTGCCGGTCCTGCTGGCCGGGTCGCTGTTGATCGCCGGGCTGGTCATCGGCACGGTCACGCCCTTCGTGTACCGGCTCGGCAGCCTGCGTCGCCGCATCGGTTTTCTCTGCGATGAAGCCCATCTGGCATTGGTCTACCAGCCGGTGTACGACCTGGCGACGCTGCGCCCGATCGGTTGCGAGGTGCTGGCGCGGCTGCGGGAGGGTGAAACCACCTGGGCGCCCGACAAGATGATTCCGGCCATCCAGGGCGCTGGCCTGGAGCGTCGTTTCGACCATGCAGTCACGCGCAAGGCGATCGGCGAGCTGGCCGCACATCTGCCGGCGTGGGAAGGCAAGTTCGGCATTGCGCTGAACTATTTCCCCGCAAGCATCGACCCGGACGTGCTGGTCCCGATCCTGAGCGAGGCCCTGCAGGCAACCGGGCGCGACGACCTGGAAGTCTGCATCGAGATCACCGAGCACAGTCTGTCCAGCGAGTTGATCCCGGAAGTGCAGCGGCTCAAGGCCGGGGGCTTCCTGATCGCGGTGGACGATTTCGGCACCGGTTATTCCAACCTGAAGTCCGTCACCCAGCTCTCCCCCGACCTGTTGAAGATCGACGGTTCGTTCGTCTACGAACTGGAAGACGCCACGGTGCGCTCCAACCTGATTCCCGAAATCGTCAACATCGCCCACGTCGTCGAGGCCGAAACCGTGGCTGAAGGCATCGAGAAGCTGGAACAGGTGCAACTGCTGCTGGCGGCAGGCGTGCGTTACGGGCAGGGCTATGCGTTGGCGCGGCCGATGGGGATCGAGGCTTTCGTCGAGCTTGTCGCGGGGGCGGGCCGTACCGACCCGGAGGCGTAACCGCACCCCTCCGCATTGCGGCCTTCCCTCCGGGCCGACGACGGCGCCGCGCTTCCCGCCATCTTGACGCCGCGTGCCGCACCCTCGGGCCATCAACACCCACCAGAGGGCACCGCACATGACGCAGCGCCGCAGGTTTCCCCGCCGATGGATCATCGTCATCGTTATCGTCGTATTGGCATTGGCCGTGGTGCTGAGCGTGCCGCCCTGGTGATGCCGCCCCTCCACACGCAGGGAAACCAGCCTGATGCCAAGCGCCAACGCCCGTGCAACGCCCTCGCGCACGCTGCGCGGCGCCGGCCTGCGCCACAGCGACGACCGGCAGCCGGGAATCTCGCGGCGGCGCGCCGGGCGCGGCTTCCGCTACATGGACTGCGACGGCGCGCCGGTACGCGACGGCGCGGTACTCGAACGGATCCGCCGGCTGGCGATACCGCCGGCCTACACCGACGTGTGGATATGCGCCCGCGCCAACGGGCACCTGCAAGCCACCGGCCGCGACGCGCGCGGGCGCAAACAGTACCGCTACCACCCGGACTGGGTGCGGCGGCGCGGCGCGGACAAGTTCGCCCGCGTCCTCGCTTTCGGCAGGGCGTTGCCGGCGCTGCGCGGCAAGCTGCGCCGGCACTTGGCACTGCCCGGCCTGCCGCGCGACAAGGTGCTGGCCCTGGTGGTCACGGTGATGGGCAGGACCTACGCACGCATCGGCAATGACGCCTATGCGCGCAGCAACCATTCCTACGGCCTGACCACGTTGTGCAACCGCCACCTCCACCTGTGCGCGGGCGCGCGCGCGGAGATGCGCTTCGCCGGGAAATCCGGCCGTTCCCAGCACCTGCGGATAGACGACCGGCGGCTGGTGGCGCTGATCCGGCGCTGCCACGACCTGCCCGGTAAGCCGCTGTTCCAGTACCGCGACGACGCGGGCCGGGTGCGTCCGGTCGATTCGGGCGACGTCAACGCCTACCTGAAGCGGCTGACCGGCAGCGATTTCACCGCCAAGGATTTCCGCACCTGGGGCGCCACCCTGACCGCGATGATCGAACTGGCGCGGTTGCCGGTACCGGCGGATGCGGACGAACGGACGCTGGCGCCGCTGCGCAACCGGGTCGTCGCCGCGGTCGCCGCGACGCTCGGCAATACCCCCGCGGTCTGCCGGAAGTCCTACATCGATCCGCGCGTGTTCCGTGCCTGGCAGGACGGCGCGCTGCGGCCGTTGCGCGCGCTGCGCGGCATCCGTCAATGCGAACGGGCGGCGCTGAAGGTGTTGCATGCCTGCCCGACGCCGCGCTGAGCGGGCGCGCGCCTACACGGCGCTTCCACGTTTTTTCACTGCCGCGCAGCACCGGCCCGCGAAGAATCGGTTGCCCGGCAAGCAAGCAACCGAGGAACGCCCATGGCCACCTGCGACGTCTGCGGCAACAACTACGACAGGAGCTTCACCATCACCCAGGGCGCGGTGACGCACACCTTCGATTCGTTCGAATGCGCCATCCATGCGATGGCACCGCGCTGCGTGCACTGCGAGTGCGCCGTCATCGGCCACGGCGTGGAGGTCGGCAAGGTGGTCTTCTGCTGCGACCACTGCGCCCGCCATGCCTCCGTGGGCTGAGCGCCCACCGCGACCCCCCTGCGAACCCACACCGGAGATCGAACCCATGACCGCCAGCAAGAAAACCCCTGCCCGCAAGGCTGCCGGCAAGAGCGCCAGCTCCGCCCGCGCCGGGGCGAAGGCGACGGCCGAGCGCCAGCGCCGCATGCAGGCGAAGACGAAGAAGCAGGGCGCCGGCAAGCCGAAGCCGGCACCGTCCGGCGGGGTGCAGGCGGGCACCCGCCGCCAGCCGGCAAAGCTGCCTGCGCAGAGTCTGAAGAAGCCGGGCAACGAGCACGAACTGCAACTGCAGCCGCGCTATCTGGCGCCCGACTACCGGGGCAGCGGCAAGCTGCAGGGCATGCGCGCGCTGGTCACCGGCGGCGACTCGGGCATCGGCCGCGCGGTGGCCCTGCTGTTCGCGCGCGAGGGCGCCGACGTGGCGGTGCTGTATTTGGACGAGCACGAGGACGCGGAGGCAACCTGCAAGGCGGTCGAGGACGAGGGCGGCCGCTGCATTGCCATCAGCGGCGACGTGCGCGACCCTGCGTTCTGCAACGCGGCGGCCGCACAGGTGAACGAGGCGCTCGGCGGCATCGACATCCTGGTCAACAACGCCGCCTTCCAGCTGCACTGCCACCGCTTGGAGGACCTCGACGACGCGCACCTGCAGGAAACCCTGCAGACCAACATCGCCGGCTACGTGCAGATGGCGCGCGCGGTGCTGCCGTACTTGGGCGAGGGCGCCAGCATCATCAACACCGGCTCGGAAACCGCGTTGTTCGGCAACCCGTCGCTGCTCGACTACACCGCCACCAAGGGCGCCATCCACGCCTTCACCAAGGCGCTGGCCGCGCAGCTGCTGGGCCGCGGCATCCGGGTGAACTGCGTCGCCCCGGGGCCGGTGTGGACGCCGCTGAACCCGGCCGACAAGCAGGCCCCGGACGTCGCCCGGTTCGGCAAGGACAGCGACATGGGCCGGCCGGCGCAGCCGGAGGAACTCTCGCCGGCCTATGTCTTCCTCGCCTCGCCGGTGACCGCCAGCTATATCAGCGGGGCGATCCTGCCGGTGATGGGCGGCCCGCGTGGCTGAGCGGCGGCGCCGGTCATCAGTGGCCGCAAGACGGGAGGCAACGACGTTGGGCACGGGAAGGTCCGCCGGCCGGCATGGCCAGCGGACCACTGCGGACGGTGTGCTCAACTTTTGTTGCGCACCACCAGCCCGCTGTCATCCACCCGGCTGACACCCTCGATGGCCCGCGCCACCGCCACCGCGCGGTCGGCCTCGACCTGCGTGTCCACGGTGCCGCTCAGGGAAACCACGCCGTTGACGGTTTCGACCTTGATGTCCATGCCGGAAACGTTCTTGGTGGCGAGCAGTTCGGCCTTGACCTTGGTGGTGATCCAGGTGTCGCTGCCAGGTTGCACGGATTCCTGCCCGGCCGCCGCCTGGCCGGCGGCCTGGACGCTGATGGCGGTTCCCGCGCAACCGGCCAGGACCACGGTGGCGAACAGGAGTTGCTTGAGCGTGCGCGTCTTCATGTCGATTCTCCACGTGAGGAGCAGGAATGCTCCGTCGCCATCGTGTCGGGACATGGATTAAGAACATGCAGCCATTGGTGAGGAGCGCGTGCACGCGCGGCCGGTGGGAAAGCGCGGCGGTGGCGCATCGGCGTGAAGGGCATGTCGCGATTCATGCCGCGATCCATGTCGCCGCTTAACGAATGCAAGGCATGTCGTACTCGGCGCCTTAACCCCGCCACCTGTAGAAAAGGTGGCGCTGGATGGGGGGTGATCTTGAGGACATCGCACCGTGAAAGGCATTCAATTCTATCTGGAGGGCCCGGGGCGGGAACTGCGCCCGGTCACGATCGTTTCCAGGGAAATGGCCGACATCAGGACAGCCGGCATCCCGAGCAGGAACGTATCCGCCGCGGCGGATACGCGGATAGAGGTCAGCACGCTGGTCGACGAGCGCGGCAACCTGGCAAGACAGGTGGATTGCGACGGGTTCAAGTTCAAGTTCAAGGGATCGGAAATCCCCTGGTCGCTGGTGGTCGGTTGACCAAGCGGGCCGGGCATGACAACCGTGACGGCCCACGCGACAGACGGAGCGTTCTTCTGCCGCGTGTTTGATGCCGAAGGCCAATCCCGCGCGGTCGCGCTGGAGGCGCTGGCGCAATGCTGCCCCGGCGACGACGCGCTGGCGTGGGTGGACTTGGGCGATGCACCGGCCGCGATGCTGGATGCGGTATGGCAGGCCTGGGAACTGCCGGCGGCGGCGCGGGCCTTCGTGGACGCCGGCACCGCGCCGGAGATGGGGCAGGAGGGCGGGCATTTCTGGGTGCGGGTCATCGTCGCCGACGGCAGCGGCAACCGCGAGAAGCTCGCCGGCAGCGTGCTGTCGTGCATCACCGGCGACAACCGCGTGGTCACCTTCCACCGGCAACCGATCGACTTCCTTGCGGACATGCGCGGGCGGCAGTGGGGCAACGGCGCGCTTGGAGTGCTGTGTGCCGAGAGCTTCGTGGCCACCCTGCTCGACTGTCAGTTGGCGAGCTACTTCACGGCGATCAACGACTACGAGATCGCCATCGAGCGCCTGGAGGTCCGCATCCTCGGCGAGCGCGCGCGCGACATGCTGCCAGAACTGCAGCGGCTGCGGCGCTGGGCCTCGCGGCTGCGGCGGATGCTGGCGCCGCACCGCCGCGTGTTCGGCGCGATGTCGCGGCCGGACTTCCGCCCGGACGAGAACCGTACCGCCGAGCGCCACTTCGTCGCGCTCGATACCCGCTTCGAGCGGGCGATGGACATGGTCGAGAACGCGCGCGAGCTGGTGCTCGGCAGCTTCGAGCTGTTCAGCAACCAGACCGCGCTGCGCACCAACGACGCCATGCGCGTGCTCACCTTCGTCACCGTGGTCACCGGCCTGCTGGCCACCATCGTCGGCGCGCTGGGCATGAACTTCCGCGCCGGCTTCTTCAAGACCGACGACGCGGGGTTCTTCGCCGTGGTCGGCGGGTTGCTGCTGCTGGCTGCCAGCGCCTTCCTGCTCGGGCGCCATCGCCGCTGGTTCTAGCGCCGCGCGTTGCGCGGCATCGCCACGGCGGCCACGCACCGGGACGGGCGTGGCCGGGCGTGGTTCATTCGGGCGTTTTGGCCGGGACGAAGGGCGATACCGGGTCGCTGGCGGGGAATGTTTCCTCCAGTGCCTCGTCGTGGTTGGCGCTTTCGTGCTGTTTGCGTTCGTGGTGCTGCTTGCGGGTTTCCCCGCATTCGCGGTCTTCGGACGGATCCGGCGGATCCTTGCGGTCTCTGGACATGGCACAACCTCCTGGCAGGTACTGGCGATTGTTCCGGCTGCCGCTTGATCCGCACGTGAAGCCGGCGCCGCCCGCGTTCACGCCGTCGTCTCCGTGCGCGCCGGTTCATGGATGTGACCGGGGCGGCGACGTCCGCCGCGATTCCTTTACGTGTCCTTGCAGCATCGGCGTCCAGCTTGCGTTGTCATCGCCGGAGACCGCACATGGGCAACGAACCATCATCCTTCTTCCGCCGCAATGGTCTGTCGCTGGTGCTGCTGGCATTGTTCATCGTGTTTTTTTCCGGGCAGGTGTGGTCCGGGTTCCTGGTGCACAACGCGGACCTGCTGGATGCCGGCGCCGTGCCGGAATCGCTGCGCCGGTACCTGGCCAGCGGACACTTCCTGTCGGCCACCTTCGAGAACTGGGAAAGCGAGTTCATGCAGATGGGCATGTACGTGCTGCTGACCGTGGCCCTGCGGCAGAAAGGTTCGGCCGAATCGCGGCCGCTGGACCCGGGCGGGGAACAGGAACGGGTGGAAGCCGGCACGCGGCCGTGGCCGTTGCGTCGCGGCGGTATCTGGAAGGTGCTGTATGCCAACTCGCTGTCGCTGGCGTATGCGCTGCTGTTCCTGCTGAGTTTCGCCGGGCACGCCTGCGGGAGCTGGCTGCACGAGAACGAGCAGCGGATCATGCAGGGCCGGGCCGCGATCAGCCTGTTCGAGCATCTGTGCAGTGCGCGATTCTGGTTCGAGTCGATGCAGAACTGGCAAAGCGAATTCCTCGCGGTGCTGTCCATCGTCGTGTTGAGTATCTGGCTGCGGCAGGACAAGTCGCCGCAATCCAAGCCGCTGCAGGCGCCCGCTTCGCAGACTGGCACCTGAGTGCGGAGCGGCGGGCGCGTGACCACCGGATTTCCCCTTTCCACGCAACGAATGACAGGCGAGGCATGCAATGAGCAGAACAGCTCCCCGGGTCCATGTGGACCAGGCCACCATCGAACGATTGAAGGAACTGCAACTGGCGCTCGACGCGGAATTGATGGTCGAGCTGCACCTGCGCGATGGAACGACGCGGGTGGGCACGCTTCCCGACCGGCCGACGGTCCAGCAGTTCCTCGATCCGCAAGGCAACGAGGGCACCAACGGCCAGTTGCGGATCGACACCGGCGATGCGGGCATCCACATCGTCTGGCTGGACGAGGTGGAGCGCTTCGTGCGCCTGGGATCGTGCTAGATACGCACTCTTTTCGCGGTGCCGCTCACGCCCACGCCGACAGCGCGATCTTCAGTTCGGCGGCAAAGCCCTTGGCCGAGGACAGCGGCACCGAGAACACGTCCGGCGCCTGCTGGCCGATGCCGATGCCGATGGCGCGGCTGCGGGCGCTGTCCAGTTCGGCCTGCGTCTTCGGGCCGCCGGCCCACTGGTCGTCGCCCCACACGTAGCGCAGCCGCCACTGGCCGTCATCGCCGGGCTTGGCGAACAGCACCAGGGTGTTGCGGAACAGGTATTCGCCGGGAATGTGGTGCTTCAGGAACAGCGCGCCATCGACCTCGTAGCCGGCATTGCACACCGCCAGTTCGATGGAGAAGGCGATTTCGCTGCCGGCCAGGATGCGGCGGCTGTCGAGGAATACCGAAAACAGCACCGGCGAGCGTGCGTCGCGGCGCAGCGTGCCGTCCTCGTCGAACAGTTCGCCGTATTCGCGGCGTACCGCGCATTCGTTGGCCTGGGTGCGCGCGGTGAGCTGGTAGGTGTAGGCGCCACGCGGCGCCACCGTGGCCTCGATATAGTACGAGGAGCGCACCTGCTTGCCGCGCTTGCGTGCGGTTTCGATCTCCGGCGGCAGCGGCAGCGCGCTGATGTCCAACTGCGCGGTGGCGCAGGTGTCGCCGAACAGGAAGCGGGTCAGGTTCTGGTAGCCCTCTTCCGAATTGACGATGCCGAAGTGGCCGCTGTGGCTGCGGTTGACGAAGGCGCGCGGCGCGCCTTCCACGTAAGCATTGGCGATCCGCACCAGGCCGTCGCTGAAGGCGCCGACCGCGAACGAGGACAGCCCGCGCGCCACCGCGTAGTCGCGGCTGTTGGTGCCGATCAGGCAGAACAGCCGCGACGGCGGGAAGCCGGAATCGCCCAACGTGTTGACCTTGTCCTTGGCCACCTTCAGGTACTTGGCCATGTTGCCGCGGTTGAAATTGTTCAGGTCGTTGAGCGAGAGCAGGTCGGGCACGTTGATGCCGGCGACGTCGATGCCGTTGTGCGGGGTGGCGTAGGTGAACAGCTTGTCCACCAGCGCGCGTGCCTCGACGCCGGCCTCGTCCGGGTTCTGCAGCAGGCTGCGGCAGACCAGCCCGCCCATCGAGTGCGCGACCAGGTGGACGCGGAAGTCGCGACGCATCGTGGCGTTGTTGCCGCACACGCTGTCGCGCAATTCCAGGATGCGGCGGCCGAGGCTGGCGGCGGCCTCGCTGATCGACGGTGCCTTGCCGTCGCCGAAGGCCGGGTCGGCCACGTCGTAATAGCGGTGGATGACGATGCTGCGCGGCGGGATGCGGCTGCGCAGCTCGGTGCCGCCGTCGTAGACGTCGCGGTAGCCGTGGTCCTTCATCAGCCGCACCAGTGGTGACTCGAACACGAACTTCAGCACCGAGCCGTCCTGCGCCTGGCGGATCTTGGTCGAGCCGGCTTCCAGGCCCATGAACGGGGTGGAAGTGGTCTCGACGATCTCGGCGCGGGTCATCGCGTAGCCGCGCACGTAGATGATGGGGAAGTACGGGCGTTCGATCCTGTCCATGTCCGGCTCCGTGCTGGGAAGGCGATCGTCGCCCATTGTCGTCGCATTGGTGGCGATGGGTAGGCCGCGCGGCAGGTGAGGTGTACCCCGAACGCAGAGATCCAGACCCGCCGCTTCAGTCCCTCGCGGCGCGGTCCAACTGCCGGTAGCCGATGGCTTCGGCCAGATGCGGGCGCTCGATGGCGTCGCAAGCGGCAAGGTCGGCGATGCTGCGGGCCACGCGCAGGATGCGGTGCATCGAGCGCGCGGACAGTTGCAGGCGTTCCATTGCCTGTTCCAGCAAGGCCTGGTCGGGGCGTGCCAGCGCGCAGTCGCGCAGGGTTTCAGCGGGGCTGAGGTGGGCATTGGGCTTGCCGGCCCGTTGCAACTGGCGGGCGTGGGCCTGCACCACCCGGGCGCGCACCATGGCGCTGGTTTCGCCGGCCGGCGCGTCGCCATGCAGGTCGGCCGGTGGCAGCCGTGGCACCTGCAAATGCAGGTCGATGCGGTCCAGCAGCGGCCCGGAGATGCGCGCGCGGTAGCGTGCAACCGCCTCGGCCGAACAGCGGCAGCGGCCGCTGCGGTCGCCGGCCCAGCCGCAGGGGCAGGGGTTCATTGCCGCGACCAACTGGAAGTGGGCGGGGAACTCGGTGCTGTGCGCGGCCCGCGCAATGGTGACCACGCCCGATTCCAGCGGCTCGCGCAGCACCTCCAGCGCCTGCCGCTTCCACTCGGTCAGCTCGTCGAGGAACAGCACGCCGTTGTGGGCCAGCGAGATTTCGCCGGGCCGTGGCTGCGGGCCGCCACCGACCAGTGCCACCGCGCTGGCGGTGTGATGCGGTGATCTGAAAGGCCGTTGCCGCCAGCGTGCCGGGTCCACGCCGTGGCCCCCGGCCGAGGCGACGGCGGCCGTTTCCAGCGCCTCCGCTTCGCTGGCCTCGGGCAGGATGCCGGGCAGGCGCGAGGCCAGCAGGGTCTTGCCGCAGCCGGGTGAGCCGACCAGCAGCAGGTGGTGGCCACCGGCGGCGGCTATTTCCAGTGCGCGCCGTGCCTGTGCATGGCCGCGCACGTCGGCAAGGTCGGGCAATGGCAGCGGGTCGACGGCGGCCAGCAGGGCATCGGGCAGCGCCTTGTCGCCGGCCAGTGCGGCGCAGACTTCCAGCAGGGTGCGGGCCACCTTCACCTGCGCGTCGCTGGCCAGCGCGGCTTCTTCGGCGTTGTCCGGCGGCACCACCAGCGTGCGCTGCACGCGCGCGGCGGCAATCGCGGCCGGCAGCGCGCCATCGACGCCGCGCAGTTCGCCAGTCAGCGCCAGTTCGCCGATGAACTCATGGTCGGCCAGCGCCTGGCGGTCGATCTGGCCGCTGGCGGCAAGGATGCCCAGCGCGATCGGCAGGTCGAAGCGGCCGCCGTCCTTGGGCAGGTCGGCCGGGGCCAGGTTGATGGTGATGCGGCGCGCGGGGAACTCGAATTGCGCGCAGAGGATGGCCGCGCGCACGCGGTCGCGGGCCTCGCGTACCGCCGCTGCGGGCAGGCCCACGATCTGGGTGCAGGGCAGGCCGCCGGACAGGTGCACTTCCACCCGCACCGGCGGCGCGTGCACGCCGGCACGGGCGCGGGCGTGCACCAGTGCCAGGCTCACGGCCGGCGCCTCAGGCGTCGTTGGCCGGGTGCTTTTCCAGCGTGGCGACGGCCTGTTCCAGCGCGTCGAGCTTCTCGCGGGTACGCAGCAGCACCGCGCGCTGTACTTCGAATTCCTCGCGGGTCACCAGGTCCAGCTTGGACAGGCCGGCCTGCAGCGCGCCCTTGAAGGTGGCCTGCAGTTCCTCGCGCGATTCGCGCAGTCCGGGCGGCACCAGTTCGCTCAGTCGGCGGGCCAGGGCGTCGATGTGGTTGAGGTCGATCATGGGCAGTCTCCGCAGGGGGCCGGCCGATGTTGCTCGGTGCCGGCACGCGCGGCCATCAGGCTCTGTTGCGTCGGGCGGTAAGGATAATCCCTCGCCCGCGCGTTTGCCCCGGCCGCGTTGGCGCGGGGTATCCTTCGCCGGCACACCGACCGGGAACCGAGCAATGAAAATGATCATGGCCATCGTCAAGCCGTTCAAGCTGGATGACGTGCGCGAAGCACTCGCCGAGCGTGGCGTGGCCGGCATCACCGTCACCGAGGTCAAGGGCTTCGGCCGGCAGAAGGGCCACACCGAGCTGTATCGCGGCGCCGAGTACGTGGTCGATTTCCTGCCCAAGGTGAAGATCGAGGTGGCGGTCACCGACACCCAGGCCGATGAGGTGGTGGAAGCCATCGTCAAGGCCGCCGGCACCGGCAAGATCGGCGACGGCAAGGTGTTCGTCTACGACCTGGGCAGCGTGGTGCGCATCCGCACCGGTGAGTTGGACGCCGACGCGCTCTGATCCTGCGCGTTCCGGCGGCAGGGCTCAGTCGTGGCCCTTGATACGCCGGTACAGCCGCTTCCAGGCATTGCGCAGCGTGCGCACCCAGCCCGGCTCGGCCAGCAGCGCGGCCTGTTCCGGCGTCGGCGCCAGCCCGGTCAGGCGCTGGCGCATCTTGACCAGGTTCTTCATGTCACTGCGGCGCAACTGGCGGCTGATCGGGCCGTTGCGCAGCCAGCGCGGGGTGCGCCAGGCCGAGGTGAAATCCAGCAGCACCGGCACCCCGGCACTGACCACGATGTTGGTGCCGTGCAGGTCGTTGTGGGTGATGCCGGCCGCATGCAGGCGCGCCAGCGCGTGTTGCAATTGGTCGAATACCTCCTGGCTGGCGTGCTGCACGCTGCTCAGGGTGTCGCCGGGGATGAACTCCATGCCCAGCACCAGCCCGCCGATGGTGCCCAGCAGGGCCGGTGCGTGCTTCCAGCCCCGCAGCCGCCGCAGCACCCCGGCCTCGCGCCGCACCAGCAGGTGCGCGACCGGTGCCAGCAGCGTGCCGCGGTAGCGGCGGTAGTCCTTGAACACGGCCGGCTGGCCGTTGAATTCGGTGCAATAGACGTCGGGTTCGAGCAGGCGTTCGCCGCGCTTGAGCAGTTGGACGGGGGCGGGAATGGCGATATCGCCGTGGCAGACGGGCAAGGTGTTCATGGTGCTTTCCAGACACGGCCGGGGCGCGGAGTGCGCCGGGGATGCCGGTCTTGCGGGTGGCCCACGAAGGGCGGTTGGAACGTGGATTGAATTCTAGAACTGAACAGTTCACGAATTCTGAATGTCAAAAAAATGTAGGAACCGGCGGCTGCAACGGACCGTTGCGCCAGCCGTGATCGGCCATGCAGGCAATGGGCGGTGCAACAACAAAAACCCCGCGCCGGTTACCGGCGCGGGGTTGCGGTGGAGCACTGCGGTGGCGCGCGGGCTTATTCGCCCAAGGCCTTGGCCACGAACGGCGGGCTGACCAGCACGCCGGTGTGCAGCGGCGCGGTGTAGTACAGGGTGTCGAACGGCTTGGCGGCCGCATCGGCCTCACGGAAACCGAAGCCGAAACCGGCCTGCTTGCTGGCCACGGTCACGCTCCACCAGCCGGTCGGGTAGCACGGCTGCGGGAACGGCAGGGTCTTGAAGCTCTGGAAGCCGGCCTTGCCCATCTCCGCACGCATGTCGCGGATGAGATCAAGCAGCGCCAGCGGTGATTCACTCTGCTGCACCAGCAGGCCATCGTCCTTCAACGCGCGGAAGCAGCTTTCGAAGAACGCCTTGTTGAACAGGCCCTCGGCCGGGCCGACCGGGTCGGTGGAGTCCACGATCACCACGTCCACGCTGCCCGGTTCGCAGTTGGCCATGTAGGCCACGCCGTCGTCGAACAGCAGCTCGGTGCGCGCATCGTTGTTGGACTCGCACAGTTCCGGGAAATGTTTCTCGGCCATGCGCGTGACCTGCTCGTCGATGTCGCACTGGGTGGCGCTTTCCACGCCCGGGTGCTTGAGCACCTCGCGCAGGGTGCCGCAGTCGCCGCCGCCGATGATCACCACCCGCTTCGGGTTCGGGTGGGTGAACAGCACCGGGTGGCTGATCATCTCGTGGTAGAAGAAGTTGTCCTTCGTGGTCAGCATCATCGCACCGTCGATGACCATCAACTTGCCCCAGTCGGTGCTGTCGTAGATCTCGATCTTCTGGAACGGCGACTGCACTTCATCGAGTTTGCCGGTGATGCGGAAACCGATGGACGAGCCGGTCGGCTGGAAGTGTTCGGTGAACCAGGTGTCGTGGGTGGTCATGGCGGTGGTCCTGTGAAGTGGCTTGTCCCTTCTCCCGCCGGGAGAAGGTGGCGCGCAGCGCCGGAAGAGGGTACGGGCGAAGCCTTGTGCAACCAGGCAACGCGAGGCTTCGCCCGTACCCTCGCCCCAACCCTTGGGGGCTACGGCAGCGCGGGCGCGGATTGTAACGGAGCCTTGTGGCGCAGGCGTTAGAATGCGCGCTCTTTCATACCCACCGAGCCGCCAAACCGATGAGCAATTGGTCCCTCGACCAGGCCCGCAAGACCTACTCGATCCCGCACTGGTCCGACGGTTATTTCGATGTGGACGGCAACGGCCACGTGGTGGTGAGCCCCATCGGCACGCAGGGGCCGGCCGTGTCGCTGCCGGAAATCGTCGATTCGGCTCGCGCCGCCGGTGCCAAATTGCCGTTGCTGCTGCGTTTCCCGGACATCCTCGGCCAGCGCCTGGGCAAGTTGCAGGCGGCGTTCGCGCAGGCGCAGGCCGACTGGGACTACACCGGCGGCTATACCGCCGTGTATCCGATCAAGGTCAACCAGCACCAGGGCGTGGCCGGCACGCTGGCCTCGCACCACGGCGAGGGCTTCGGCCTGGAGGCCGGTTCCAAGCCGGAGCTGATGGCGGTGCTGGCATTGAGCCGGCCGGGCGGGCTGATTGTCTGCAACGGCTACAAGGACCGCGAGTACATCCGACTGGCGCTGATCGGCCGCAAGCTTGGCCTGCAGACCTTCATCGTCATCGAGAAGCCGTCCGAGCTGAAGCTGGTGCTGGAGGAATCCAAAGCGCTGGAAGTGAAGCCCGGCATCGGCGTGCGCATGCGCCTGGCCTCGCTGGGCGCCGGCAAGTGGCAGAACAGCGGTGGTGACAAGGCCAAGTTCGGGCTCTCGCCGCGGCAGTTGCTGGATCTGTGGAAGAGCCTGCGCGACACCGAATACGCCGATTGCCTGAACCTGCTGCATTTCCACATGGGCAGCCAGATCAGCAACGTGCGCGACATCGCCAACGGCATGCGCGAGGCCACCCGCTATTTCGTCGAGCTGTCGCGGCTGGGCGCGAAGATCAGCCACGTCGACGTCGGTGGCGGCCTGGGTGTCGACTACGAAGGCACCCGTTCGCGCAGCTATTGCTCGATCAACTACGGCCTCAACTCCTACGCCGGCAACATCGTGCAGCCGCTGGCCGAAGCCTGCGAGGCCAACGGCCTGCCGCAGCCGCGCATCCTCACCGAATGCGGCCGCGCGATGACCGCGCACCATGCGGTGCTGATCGCCAATGTCGCCGAGGTCGAGCAGGCACCGGAAGGCCGCGTGCCGGAAGCGCACGACGACGAGCCGGCGGCGATCCGCCACCTGCGCGAGATCCACGGCGAGCTGGACCTGCGCCCGGCGGTGGAGCTGTTTCACGAGGCCCAGCACTTCCACGCCGAAGGTTTGAGCGCCTATGCGCTGGGCCAGATCGACCTCACCGCAAGGGCGCGCATCGACGACTTGTTCTACGCCATCGCCCACGGCGTGCGCGCACGCCTGAGCTATGACGAAAAGAGCCACCGCCCGGTGCTGGACGAGCTCAACGAACGGCTGGTGGACAAGTATTTCGTCAACTTCAGCGTGTTCGAATCGATCCCCGACGTGTGGGCGATCGACCAGGTGTTCCCGATCGTGCCGATCGAACGCCTGGACGAACGCCCGACCCAGCGCGGCATCGTCGCCGACATGACCTGCGATTCGGACGGCATGGTCGAAACCTACGTCGAAAACGAAAGCCTGGACAGCTCGCTGCCGCTGCACACGCTGCGTCACGGCGAGAGCTACCGCATCGGTTTCTTCCTCGTCGGCGCGTATCAGGAAATTCTCGGCGACATCCACAACCTGTTCGGCGACACCGACGCGGTGGAAGTGAAGGTCGAAGGCGACGCATACCGCATCACCCAGCAGCGCCGTGGCGATACCACCGAGGTGATGCTCGACTACGTCGGCTACAGCCTGGCCGAGTTGCGCGCGACCTACCGCCAGCGCGTGGCCGCCGCCAAACTGCCACCCGAACGCGCCGCCGAACTGGACGCCGCGCTGGAAGCCGGCCTCACCGGCTACACCTACCTGTCAGACGAACCGCTGGGCTGAGTACAAAGGCGCGACGGCGCGTCGTCACTGCGGAGGCACGCCGGTACCTTCCCGGGGACCGGCCGATGGTAATGCGTGAAACCAGCTTGCGTGATGTGAATCACCTTTCACTTGTAATGTTGGTCACGTTCGGCCGATATTCCGTACCGGGGAACGAAGACCGCAACACTCCCGTGCCGGAAAGGAGGCGAAGGCGGAGGAGCGCGCGCCTGCGTGAAAGGCAAAGACACAACAGGGGGTGTCAGCGCATGCCGTACGAGATCGTCCACACGATTGGCTCGACCGTTTATTTCGTTTTCTTCCTGCTGTTCCTGTGGGTGCGGCGCACGCCGCGGATAAATTCCGGCGCTGGCTGGTGGGCGCTGGCGATGCTGTTCCTGCTGGCGGCGCGGCTGACGTTCATCGTCGTGCCCGGTGACCAGGGCGGGTATGGGCTGCTGGTTCCGGTCTATTCCACGCTCCTCGTGGTCGAGAAATTCTGCCTGGTGATGGGGCTGGTGCGCTTTTTCGAGGTGCCGGTGCAGCAGCGTCGTTTCTGGCTTGCCTTGCTGCTGGCCGAGGCATGGATCGTCCTTGCCTGGGCCAGCGCGATGCCACCGTTGCTGCGCGATTGCGGCGTGGCCTTGTTCAGTGTTGTTTTCCAGCTCTATGCCGCGTGGATTGCCTGGAGCCGGCGGCAGGTATTGGCGGCGTGGCCGCTGTCGATCATGGCATTGGCCAGCGTGCTGCTGGCGCTGCACTGGGCCACGTTCCCGTTCATGGCGCGGATGCCGGAGTGGTTCACCCAGAGCTTCCTGGTCGGTACGGTGCTGGCGCTGGCGGAGTATTTCGCGTTGTTGGCGGCGGTCTTGCTGAGTTTCCAGAAGCGTTTGCTGGAGGCCGAATCACGCGCGCTGGACCTGGCTTTCCAGGACCCGCTGACCGGGCTGAGCAACCAGCGCTACATGAATGCGTTGTTCGAGAATGCGTTGATCCTCGCCCACCGCCCGCATCAATTGGTGGCCGTGGTGTTCATCGACATCGACAATTTCAAGCCGATCAACGACCGGGCCGGCCACCGCGTGGGTGACGAGGTGCTCAAGATCATGGCCACCCGCTTGCGCACGACCACGCGCAGCACCGATATCTGCGCACGCATTGGCGGTGACGAGTTCGTCGCCATCTGCACGCAGTTGGAGGACGAGGAACACACTCACGACATCGCGCTGAAGTTGCTCAAGGCCTTTACCGAGCCGTTGTCGATCGAAGGCCGGGAATACCAGTTGGGCGCGAGTATCGGCATCAGCCTGTATCCCCGGCATGGCACCACGCTGGCCGAACTGCTGGAACACGCCGACCTGGCGATGTACCGGGTCAAGAGCAGCGGCAAGAACGGCTACCACATCCATGCCGCCGCCGATTGAGCCGGCGGCACGGCCGGCCCTCAGCCCTCGCGCGTGATCTGGAAGCCGGCGAAGGACTGGCTGGTCGGCATGATTTCCAGGCGATTGATGTTCAGGTGCGGCGGCAGGTTGGCCACCCAGAAGATCTGTTCGGCGATGTCCTGCGCGGTCATCGGGTTGGCGCCCTTGTAGAGCTGGTCGCTGGCGGCCTGGTTGCCGTGGGTGCGCACCACGGTGAACTCGGTTTCGGCCATGCCCGGCTCGATCGTGGTCACGCGCACGCCGGTGCCGTGCAGGTCCGCGCGCAGGCCCAGCGAAAACTGGCTGACGAAGGCCTTGGTGCCACCGTAGGCGTTGCCGCCGGGGTAAGGGTGGATGGCGGCGGTGGAGCTGATGTTGATGATCGCGCCGCGGCATTCGACCAGCTTGGGCAACAGGTGGTGGGTGAGGGTGACCAGTGCGGTGATATTGGTGTCGATCATCGTGCGCCAGTCGTCGAGGTTGGCGTGCTGCGCCGGCGCGGTGCCCTGGGCGAGGCCGGCGTTGTTGACCAGCAGGTCGATGTCGGTGAAGGCGGGTGGCAACGCGGCCAGTGCGGCGGCCATTGCCGCACCGTCGCGGAGGTCGAACACGGCGGCATGCACCTTGTCGGCGCCGAATTCGTCCACCAGCGGTTGCAGGCGCGCGGCGCGACGGCCGGTGGCGATCACCTTCCAGCCGGCGGCGGCGAAGCGGCGGGCGGCGGCGGCACCGAAGCCGGAGGTGGCGCCGGTGATCAGGACGGTCTTGGACATGGGCGGATTCCGTGGGAAGGAACCTGCGATTTTCGCACCGGATGGCCGGAGGGGCATCTGCCGAAGGCCGGGCGGGAGCGTTACCCTCCCCTTCGCTGCGCGAAAGGGAGGGGGCAAAGGCAACAGCCGTCGCGATCATGGTGCGCGCATGACCTGCTCCCTCCCTTTCGCGCAGCGAAGGGGAGGGTTGGGGTGGGGTACTTGTAGCGCGGGGTCGTGGTGCAACGGGCACGGGGCCCAAGGTTTGCTTCGCAAACCTTGGGGTAACACCGCTGTTGGCGGTGTTACTGCGCCTTGATCGCCATCGCCTGCAAGCCGCTGCCGTCGAGCCTGGCCTTGGCTTCGGCCAGTTCGCTGGCGCTGCCATACGGCCCCATGCGCACGCGGTAGACGATGTTGCCGTTGATCTGTGCCGATTCCACGCGCGCGCTCAGGCCCATCATCGCCAGCTTGGCCTTGGTTGCCTCGGCGTCGCCGGAAGCGCCGAAAGCGCCCGCCTGCAGGATGTAACGCACGTTGTCGGGCGTTGCTGCGGCCGGCTTGCGGTCGCTGGCCGGGGCAGTGGTGACCGTGGCCGTCGGGCGTGGCGTTTCGTTGACCGGCGTCGGCAGTGGCGTGGCGGCGGCTGGCAGCGGGCGGCCTTCCAGTGCGGCTTGCGCACGCTGGGCTTCGCTGTCCTGCCCGGCGCGCTCGGCCACGGCGCGGCGTTGCGCCTCGGCCCTGGCGCTGGCAGCCAGTTCGGCGTCGGACATCCGCACTTCCTTGCCGGGCAGCAGGGTGTAGAAGTCGTACTGGGTCGCCGCCGGTTTGCCCGCTTGCTTGCCGTCGCCGGCAGCCGGGCGCGGCAGGTCCATGCCGGCATCGAGGTCGGCGTCGGCCACCGGTGCCGGCCGTGCATCGGGGTTGGGTTGCGGGCCCACGCGCAGGAAGCCGTCGCCGTCCTTCTTGAACAGGCCGGGTGCGGCCAGGAACACCACGGCCGCGATCGCCACGCCGGCGACCAGCCATACCCAGCCAGGGGTTCCGTTGCTGCTGTTGCGCCGTGCCTGGCTTTTGCCGCGTCGTGCTGCCATTTCCGCTTACATCCTTTCCGGTGCGCTCACGCCCAGCAGGCCCAGGCCGTTGGCCAGAGCTTGCCGTGCCGCGCAGGCCAGTGCGAGCCGGGCGTTGCGCGCGGCGGCATCGTCCACCAGCACCGGGGTGCCGTGGTACCAGGTGTGGAAGGCATGCGCCAATTCACGCAGGTATTGCGCCACCAAGTGCGGTTCCAGCGTCGCGCCGGCCCCTTCCACCACTTCCGGGTAACGCGAAATCTCGTTCATCAGCTCCAGCGAGAGGGCGTCGTCCAACTGCGCCAGCGCGGACAGGCCGTGCGCCGGGTCGTGTTCCAACCCCTTCTCCTGCGCCTGACGCAGCAGCGAGCACACCCGCGCATGCGCGTACTGCACGTAGAACACCGGGTTGTCATTGCTCTGCTGACGGGCCAGGTCGATGTCGAAGGTGAGTTGCGAATCGGGCTTGCGGGCGATCAGGAACCAGCGCACGGCGTCGCTGCCGACTTCGTCGATCAGGTCGCGCAAGGTCAGGTAGCTGCCGGCGCGCTTGGACAGCTTCACTTCCTCGCCGCCGCGCATCACCGTGACCATCTGGTGCAGCACGTATTCCGGCCAGCCTTGCGGGATGCCCACGCCCAGCGCCTGCAGGCCGGCACGCACCCGCGCCAGTGAGCCGTGGTGGTCGGCGCCCAGCTCGGTGATGGCGCGTTCGTAGCCGCGCTGCCACTTGCTCAGGTGGTAGGCCACGTCGGGCAGGAAGTAGGTGAAGGTGCCGTCGGACTTGCGCATCACCCGGTCCTTGTCGTCACCGAAATCGGTGGAGCGCAGCCACAGCGCGCCGCCTTCCTCATAGGTGTGGCCGGAGGCGACCAGTTGTTCCACCGCCTCGGCGACCTTGCCGTCCTTGTACAGCGAGCTTTCGAGGAAATAGATGTCGAAATCCACGCCGAACGCGGCCAGGTCCAGGTTCTGCTCGTTGCGCAGCGAGGCCACGGCGAAGCGGCGGATGGAGTCGATGTCCTCGGCATTGCCGCTGCCGGTGATGGTGCTGCCTTCCAGTTCCACGCTCTGGCCGAGCAGGTAGGCCTTGGCGACGTCGTCGATGTAGTCGCCGTTGTAGGCATCGGCCGGCCACTGTGCGTCGCCGGGCTTGAAGCCGCGTGCGCGCGCCTGCACCGAGCGCGCCAGGTTTTCGATCTGCACGCCGGCGTCGTTGTAGTAGAACTCGCGCTTGGTGTTCCAGCCGTTGGCTTCCAGCACGCGGGCGATGCAGTCGCCGATCGCGCCGGCACGGCCGTGGCCGACGTGCAGCGGGCCGGTGGGGTTGGCCGAGATGTATTCCACGCCGACGCTGCGGCCGTTGCCGTTCAGGTTGCGGCCGTAGTCCTCGCCTTGGCGCAGCACGTTGACCACTTCGCGCTGGTAGGCCACCGGTGCCAGCTTGAAGTTGATGAAGCCAGGCCCGGCGATCTCGACGCTGGCGACGTCGTCGCTGGCCGGCAATGCCGCCACCAGCGCCTGCGCCACCGCGCGCGGGTTGCTGCGCGCGGCCTTGGCCAGCAGCATTGCGGCGTTGGTGGCGAAATCGCCATGCTCGCGGGTCTTGGGCCGCTCGACCACGAAGTCCGGCGGCAGGGTATCGGCAGGCAGGGTGCCGTTGGTGCGCAAGGCTTCGATGCCTTGGCCGATCAGGGCGCGGAGTAGGGCTTTCACGTTGACGGTCTGCTTGGAGCGCGGAACTGCGCATTTTACCCGACCGGCGTGGCAGCCGCTCCGGCCTTGCGGTGGTGGCGGTCAGCAAGGTCAACGGAAAGTACAGGTGGAGGAGGCATGCGGGCCAGCCCCGCCGCTACAGCCAGCCGCGTGCGGCCAGCGACACCGGCAGGCCGTCGCCGACCACGAAATGGTCCAGCAGGCGCACCTGCACCAGTGCCAGGGCCTCGCGCAGGCGCGCGGTAATGGTGCGGTCGGCGGCGGAGGGTTCGGGGTTCCCGCTGGGGTGGTTGTGGCCGACGATCACCGCTGCGGCATTGTGCGCCAGCGCTCGTCGCACCACTTCGCGCGGGTGGATCTCGGCGCTGTCGATGGTGCCGGTGAACAGTTCCTCGAAGGCCAGCGCGCGGTGCCGGGTATCGAGGAACAGTGCCGCGAACACCTCGTGCGGGCGCGGCCGCAGGCGCTGGGCGAAGTAGCGCCCGGCGGCGGCCGGGTCGGTCAAGGCGGTGCCGCGCTCCAGCTCGGCGGCGAGGTGGCGCTGGCCCAGTTC
>JBASBF010000039.1:0-70251 GCA_049650985.1 Stenotrophomonas sp.
TCGGCCTGCAGCGGCAAGGGCACGTCGCCGCTGGCGTCGGCGCCGAAGGCCAGCTGGCGCGGGCCCTGGTTGCGGCCGGGGGCGCGCATCTGCAGCTCTTCCAGCCGGCGATGCAGCGGCCAACCCGGGCGCAGCACCTCGGCCGGGTCGAAATGCGCCGCGGCCAGCACCAGGTCCAGGCCGCTGGCCTGCGGCACCAGTTTGGCCAGGTCGCGGCCGACCAGCGTGGCCAGCTCGCCGGCCAGTTCGGACGACAGCGCGGCCGCCTGCGGCTGCTCGCCGCCGGCCAGTTCCAGCGCCATCACGCCCAGTGCGTTCATCTCGGAATCGGGATTGCTCATCGTTTGCGGTTGGCCCGTCACGGGCTCGAAGCTACACTCGATGTCCATTATGCCTGCCGTTGCAGGCAGTTCCGTGTCACTCCACTCCCCCCTGCAGGTAACCGCATGTCCAGCGCCCGTCCCGTCGCCATTCTCGGTGGTGTCCGCATCCCGTTCTGCCGCCAGAACACCGCCTATTCGGATGTCGGCAACCTCGGCATGTCGGTACGTACCCTCGGCGCGCTGGTCGAACGCTTCGGCCTGCACGGCCAGCAACTGGGCGAAGTGGCGATGGGCGCGGTGATCAAGCACCCCAGCGACTGGAACCTCGGCCGCGAGGCCACGCTGTCCTCCGGGCTGTCGCCGCTGACCCCGGGCATCACCCTGCAGCGCGCCTGCGGCACCTCGTTGGACAGCATCATCACCGTGGCCAACAAGATCGCGCTGGGGCAGGTCGAATCGGGCATCGGCGGCGGTTCGGACACCACTTCGGACGTGCCGATCGTCTACGGCAAGCAACTGCGCAGCCGCCTGCTGGCCGCCAACCGCGCCAGGAGCACCGGCGACAAGTTCAAGGCGCTGGTCTCCGGCTTCAAATTCTCCGAGCTCAAGCCGGAATTCCCCGGCGTGGCCGAGCCGCGTACCGGCAAGAGCATGGGCGACCACTGCGAGGACATGGCCAAGGAGTGGAACATCAGCCGCGATTCACAGGACGGATGGGCGGTGTCCTCGCACAAGAAGCTGGCCGCGGCCTACGAGCGCGGCTTCTTCGGTGACCTGATCGCACCGTTCCGGGGCGTGGAGCGCGACAACATCCTGCGCCCGGACACCTCGCTGGAAAAACTGGCAACGCTGAAGCCGGCGTTCGACAAGAGCTCCGGCCGCGGCACGCTCACTGCCGCCAACTCCACCCCGCTGACCGACGGTGCCGCCGCGGTGCTACTGGCCTCGGAGGAATGGGCGCGTGCGCATGGCCACGAGCCGCAGGCGTACCTGCGCGACGCTCAGGTGGCGGCGGTGGATTTCGTCCACGGCGAGGGCCTGCTGATGGCCCCGACCATCGCCGTGCCGGAAATGCTCAAGCGTAACGGCCTGACCCTGCAGGACTTCGACATCTACGAAATCCACGAAGCCTTCGCCGCGCAGGTGTTGTGCACGCTGCGCGCGTGGGAGAGCGAGGACTACTGCCGCAACCGCCTCGGCCTGGACGCGCCGCTGGGCCGCATCGACCCGGACAAGATCAACCCGCTGGGTTCCTCGCTGGCCACCGGCCACCCGTTCGCGGCGACGGGCGCGCGCATCATCGCCACCGTGTCCAAGGAACTGGCCGAGCGCGGCGGCGGCCGTGCGCTGGTGTCGATCTGCACCGCCGGCGGCATGGGCGTGGTGGCGATCGTCGAGCGTTGAGCCCGTGAAGCGGCTGTTGCTGGCCCTCTGCGTACTGTTGGCGGGGCCGGCGGCGGCCGATGACCTGCCACCATTGCGCATCCTGCTGGTAGGCAACAGTTACCTGTACACCAACGACTTGCCGCGCGAACTGGCGCGACAGTCGGCGGGTGGGCCGATGCGGCTGGAAACGACGCTGCTGGCCCGGCCGGACCATGGGCTGGCCGAACACTTTCGCGATGGCCGCCTGCAACGTCTGCTGGAGCAGCGCTGGGATTGGGTGGTGTTGCAACAGGGGCCGTCGGCGCTGCCGGCCAGCCGTCATGACCTGATCGAAAACGTCGCTCGCATCAAGGCATTGCCGGGAATGGCGGGAACACGGCTGGCGCTGTTGTCGGCCTGGCCGCAACAACGCCACGTGCACATGTCGCTGGAAGCCGAGGCCAGCTACCGGCTGGCCGCATCCGTGGCCGGGGCCTGCGTGGTGCCGGTAGCCACGGCTTGGCGTCTGGCGCGGGAACAGACACCGCGTACCCGGCTTTACCAGCACGACGGCGTGCATCCCACCCGGCTGGGGACGCAACTGATGGCGGCCGTGGTGCGGGATGCGCTGGTTGCATCCACACCGGTAACCGAGGGTGACGCGACGGACGTGGAGCGCTGGTCGGAGGCTGCCATTGGCGGGGAAGCGGCGCGCTGCGTGCCGATCCAGCGGCAATGATGCGGTCCGTTCCGGCAAGCGCTGAAGCTTGCCATTGGTGAAGCCTTTGGCGGGGCCTGGCGCAGCTTTCCCTGCTTTTCAGGGATGGTTGTTCACCCCGGCAACCGCGGGAAGCCGTGTTCGTCGCGTTCTTCGGCCACCGCCTGGTCCTGAATCTGCTGGCGCAGGTCGCGGTGTTGCAGGGACTGCGGTTCCTGGCCGCGGCGCTGGCGCAGGGCGTTGAGCAGGCTTTGCCGGGCCAGCGCGTCTTCGCCGTTGGCGGCGAAGCCTTCACCGAGTTCTTCCCAGGCCTCGCTGCCCGCGCCCTGGGCGATGGCGCGATGCAGGAAATCCTCGGCTTGCGGCCATTGGCCCTGGCCGCGGGCCAGCCGTGACAGGGTCAGCAGCAGCGCCGGGCTGGACGGGTGGGTCTGCAGCCAGCGTTGCGCGCTGGCGCGGCGGGAGTCGAGCTTTTCCACCGGCAGTTCGCCGTACAGCGTGATCAGGCCTTCGTCCCAGTGGCTGTCCAGCGCCTGCTCGATGCAATGCAGGGCGGCATCGTTCCAGTTCAGTGCGGCTGCGCGCCGGGCGTAGTGCGCGATGGCTGCGGGCGTGGCGCGCAGCGGCTTGGGCAGCACTTCCCAGCGGCTGGCGAGGACATTGACGTCGCCGGCTTCGTCCAGCATCTGCAGGGCGAGCCGGGTTTCCAGCGCGGCCAGTACGTCGGCCGGCAGCGCTTGTTGCTGGCGCAGCGCGCCGAGTTGGCCATAGGCCTCTTCGGCGCGGCCGGCGGCGGCCAGTGCTTGGCTGTGCAGGTGCAGGGCGCGGGGCGGCAGCGGCTGGATCGCGGGCAGATCGAGTGCGTCGATGGCCTGCTGCGGACGCTGCTGCTGCAACCAGCGCTCGGCGCTGTGCAGGGCATGCAGGGTGGCGTCCACCGTGCCCAGTTGTTGCAGGTACTGGCTGGCAGCGGCGGTGTCGCCGCCAGCCTCGGCCGCACGCATTGCCGCGACCAGGGCGATCGGCCGCGCCCGTTCTTCGCTGGCGGCGCCATGCAGCAGTTTCCCGGCGCGCTGCCACTGGCCGTTGTCCAGGGCCAGCAGGCCGTCGATCAGGCGTGCGCGGCCCTGCTTGCTGCGGTAGCGCGCCCAACTGCGGAACGGGGCACTGAGCAGCAGCCATGCCAGCCACAGCAGCAGGCCGGCGATCAGCAGCGCCAGCGTGGCTTGCGGCAGCGTGGCGATGTAGTCGTTGCCACCGGCGCGCACGATCACCTTGCCGATGCCGCGGACCGATTCGTGGCCCAGCCACTGCGCGCCGGCGATGCCGATGGCGGCGACCAGCAGGGCGACCAGCAGTGAACGGAATGCCTTCATGGTGCCTCCTTCGCTTCGCGCATGCTGCGCAGTTGCTGCAAGGTGCTGCCCAACTCCGGCGCGGAAATCTGCAGTTCGGCCTTGCGCAGTGCGTCCAGCCGTTGCCGTTGCTGTTGACGTTGCGGGGTATCCGGCCACAAGCGCAGCAACCAGGTGTCCATGCGTTGCAGGGCGTGTTGCCATGCCTCGGTATCGCCGCGTTCCAGCGCGGCGCGGGCCAGGCTCAGTTCAAGCTGCAGGGCGTCGTGGGCGGCGATGCGTTCGGAACGGGCGACCAGCACTTGCGGATCGGCTGGGCGAATCTGCACCAGCGGCGACAACATCTGCTGCCACCACGGCTGTTTGCCGTCGGCGGCCGTCGGCGGTTGCTCGGGCAGGGCATCCAGCGCGGCGGCCCATTGCGCCAGTTGCTCGGCACTGCGCGCGCGCGCGCCGGGGCCGAGCGCGTCGAGCGCGTTGCGTTCCTGCATCAAGGCCTGGCGCAGGTTGAGATAACGCGGGCCGTCGAGGTTTTCCAGCACGCCGGCGGCCAGCGCATACAGCCGGCGCGCACCATCGAGATCGGCGGCGTAGACCAGGCGCTGCCGGGCCTGGACGAGCAGCAATTCGGCCTCCTCGCGGCGCACGGCCTGGGTGCCTTGGTGCGGGTTGTCGGCAAGCCGGGCGAGGTTTTCCTCCAGCAACGCGCTGCGCTGGCCGAGGCCGAGCACTTCGTCGCGCAGCACGCGGTTGGTGCTGGCCGCGTCCTGCATGCCACGCGCGTTGGCGCGCTGGTCGCGGCGCAGGTCTTCCACCGTTTTCTGCAGGTCGGCCAGTTGTTGGGCAGCGGCGATGCGGGTTTGCTCGGTTTGCCGCTGGTCGGCCTGCCAGCCGCGCCAGAAGAACCCGCCGGCAACAAGCATGGCCAGCACCAGGACAGCGGCGAGCCAACGCAGCGGATGGCGGCGCGGTGGGGTGGGGGAGTCGTCGTTCATGGGGTACGCATCCTTGGCAGGCACACCGCAGTGGCGGACGGCGGCGTGCGCTTCAAGCATCGCCCGCGACGCGGCACGGCTGCAAGCCGTGGGCGGCGTGGCTTCAGCGATTGGAGGACCGGATTGCAGCGTGTGCGGCGGCGGCCAGTTGCGCGGGCAGCGGGCCGGCGGCGAGGTGCACCTGGACGAAGCCATGCGCGGCCGCCAGTGCCCGCAACCGTTCGCTGGCGACGACGGCGGGCTGTTGCTGCCAGCGCTGGCGCAGGGCCGGGGGCAGTTGCGGCAGCACGCGCTCAAGGGCTTCGCCGCTGCTCACCGCCAGCACCGTGGGGCCGGCCAGCGCCAGCAGGTGGGTGAGGGTGGCGGCCGACACGGCTTGCGGCACACGCTCGTAGACATCCACGCGCTGCAACCGCGCGCCGCGTGCCTGCACCTGCGCGGCGATGACGCCACGGCCCCCGGGGGCGGTGACCAGTGCCACCCGCTTGCCTTGCAGGTGGGCCATTGCCGGCAGTGCCAGCAGGCCCTCGCTGTCCATCCGTGCCGGGGCCTGCACCTCGGCAACGCCGTGGCGACGCAGGACGCGGGCGGTGCCTTCGCCGACCGCGATCAGGGTGGTGGCATCCAGTTGCTGCGCCGAAACCAGCCGCGCCGCCGCAGTGGCCGCCGCCGGGCTGGTGAATACCAGCAGGTCGTCGGCTAGCGCCTGCAGCAGGGCATCGCGGGTGGCATCGTCGTCATGCAGTCGCAGGCGCCACGGCGAAACCGCCAGCGTATGCGCGCCGAAACGGGCGGCGGCGCGGCGCAGGGCATCGTGCTGGCCGGCGGGGCGCAGGGAGATCAAATGCCAGGCCGGAGCGGCCGGCGCATGGTCACGGCTATTCATTACGATGCATTATGCGGGCGCTTTTCGTTTCGCGCCCCCTTCCTCCGCGCCTTCCTACATGCCTGACACCACCGACCTTGCCCCGTTGCTGAACGACCTGCAAACCACGCTCGACACCATGCCGCCGGTAGTGGCAATGGGCATCCGCATCGCCGGCTACGACAACGGCGCATTGCGCCTGACCGCGCCGGCGGCGGCCAACGTCAACGACAAGGGCAATGCCTTCGGTGGCAGCCTGGCCTCGGTGATGACGCTGGCCGGCTGGGGGCTGGTGAGCCTGCGGTTGTCGCTGGCCGGGCGTGCCGCCGGGGTTTACGTGGCCGACAGCAGCATCCGCTACCGGGCGCCGGTCTACGGCGCGCTGGATACCAGTGCGTGGGCGGCGCCGGGCGAGGACTGGGAGACATTCCTGGAGCAGTTCGACAAGCGTGGCCGCGCGCGGATGACGATCCGCGCCCAGATCGAAGGCGGTGCCGCCGAACTGGAAGGGCGCTTCGTCGCGCTGGCGAAGGGCTAGGATGACGACACTTGCCGGAGGGTTCATGCAGCGACGATTTTTCCTTTGCCTGATCGCGTTGTCGCTGCTGCTGGCGGCGACCGTGCAGGCCGCCGGCCCGAGCCGGGCCCAGCGCGCGAAACTGGTCCAGGCGCAGGAGGCCTACGTGGCGGCAGTGCGCTGGAGTGATTTCGAAGCCGCCGAGGACTTCATCGCCCCCGACTACTGGCAGGCGCACCCGTTGAGCGAATTGCAGCGCGAGCGCTACCGACAGATACAGGTGTCCGGCTACCGCGAACGTTCCAGCGGCATGGGCGCCGATGGCATGGTCGAACGCCGCATCGAGATGAAGGTGATCAACCGCAACACCCAGGCCGAACGCACCGTGATGGTGAGCGAACGCTGGCGCTGGGACGAGCAGGACAAGCGCTGGTGGCAGGCGCAGGGGCTGCCGGACCTGTGGCAGGGGCAGTGAGCCGGGCCGGCCGCCGTATGGCTGGCTTGTGCGACAATCCCCGCCCGTTTGTCTGCCCGTGACCCGTGTGAATTACGAAGAGCTGCTGGCCTTCGCTGGCCGAAACCCGATGCTGTCGCTGGCCTTTGCCGGCCTGACCGTCGCCATCATCGTCACCGAGATCAAGCACCTGTTCCGGGGCTACAAGTCGCTCAAGCCGGCCGAACTGACCCGCTTGATCAATGCCGGCGGAGCGGTGGTGATCGACCTGTCGGCCAGCGCCGATTTCGAGAAGGGCCACATCGTCGGCAGCCGCAACGTGCAGCCGACGCAGTTGACGCCGTCGCACAAGCTGCTGGCCACGGCCAGACAGTCGCCGGTGGTGCTGCTGTGCCGCAGCGGCAATACCGCCGCCACCGCTGCCAAAACACTGAAGAAGGCCGGTTTCGAGCAGGTGTCGGTGCTCGACGGCGGCATCGCCGCGTGGCAGGCGGCGGACTTGCCACTGGTCAAGGGCCGCGGCTGAGCCTTCATTTTGCGTTCAGCCCTTGCGTAGGGCCGCTGCCGCCCCCATCGCTGGTCTGGCAACAATCCCACTACAACGAACAAACCGTTCTGGAGTCATAGAGAAATGTCCGAAGAGAACAACAACGCCGCCGCCGTCCCGGCCGAAACCGCCAACGGTCCGGCGTTCACCGTCGAGAAGATCTACGTCAAGGACGTTTCCTTCGAATCCCCGAATTCGCCGGCCATCTTCAACGAGAACGTGCAGCCGGAGCTGCAGCTGAACCTGAACCAGAAGGTGCAGCGCCTGTCCGAGACCGCTTTCGAAGTGGTGCTGGGCGTCACCCTGACCTGCAAGACCGGCGAAAAGACCGCCTACGTGGCCGAAGTCGAGCAGGCCGGCGTGTTCGGCTTGATCGGCCTGGAGCCGCAGGCCATCGACGTGCTGCTCGGCACCCAGTGCCCGAACATCCTGTTCCCGTACGTGCGCTCGACCATCAGCGAGCTGGTGCAGGCCGGTGGCTTCCCGCCGTTCTACCTGCAGCCGATCAACTTCGACGGCCTGTACGCCGAAACCCTGCGCCAGCGTCAGCAGCAGGCCGAAGGCACCTCGCTGGCCGACTCCGAGCCGGCCGGCAACGCCTGAGCGGCACCGCGCATTACCGGATGAGTACCACCGACGCGGAAAAAATCGCCGTCCTTGGCGCGGGCTCCTGGGGCACCGCGCTGGCAAGCCTGCTGGCCCGGCACGGTCACCCGACCGTGCTGTGGGGGCGCGATGCCGACGTGATCGCGGCGATCGACCAGCGCCACGAGAATCCCCGCTACCTGCCGGGGATTCCGTTGCCCGGGTCGCTGCGCGCCAGCACCGACCTGGCCGCCACCGTAGCCGGCGCGCGCTGGATTCTGGTGGTGGTGCCCTCGCACGCCTTCACCCAGACCGTGCGCACGCTGGCGCCGCTGCGCCCGGCCGCTGCCGGCGTGGCGTGGGCGACCAAGGGCTTCGAGCCCGGTTCCGGCCGCTTCCTGCATGAAGTGGCGCGCGAAGTGCTGGGTGCGGACGTGCCGTTGGCCGTGGTCACCGGCCCGTCCTTCGCCAAGGAAGTCACGCTGGGCCTGCCCACCGCGATCACCGTGCATGGCGACGATGTCGATTTCACCCGCCAAGTGGCCGAAGCCATGCATGGCCCGGCGTTCCGTGCCTATACCGGCGACGACATGGTCGGTGCCGAGTTGGGCGGGGCAATGAAGAACGTGCTGGCGGTGGCCACCGGCGTTGCCGACGGCATGCAGTTGGGCCTGAACGCCCGTGCCGGCCTGATCACCCGCGGCCTCAACGAAATGTTGCGGCTGGCCGCGGCCATCGGCGCCAGGCCCGAGACCCTGATGGGTCTGGCCGGGCTGGGCGACCTGGTGCTGACCAGCACCGGCGACCTGTCGCGCAACCGCCGGCTTGGGCTGGCGTTGGGGCGTGGGCAGAGCCTGCCCGAGGCGGTGAAGGAAATCGGCCAGGTGGTCGAATCGGTGCAGACCGCCGACGAGGTCATGCGCCAGGCCGAGCGCCACGGCATCGACCTGCCGATTTCGCAGGCGGTGCAAGCGGTATTGCACGGCGAACTCAGCCCCGCTGAAGGCCTCAAGCAATTGCTGGCCCGCGAACAGAAGCCGGAATACCCGGAAACGCTGTTCAAGTAAGAATCGGCGACGATCAGCGACGAAGCCCGGCAATGCCGGGCTTTTTCGTTTCCGATCATGCAGGGGCGCAAGGCTCCCGGCCATGTTCCGCTGCGGGGGCAAGGCGCATGGCGGCAGGTTTTCATTGGCCGCAAAAAGAAGGAGCCCGGTCGGGGAGGACCGGGCTCCGGGCGCGGGGGAGAGAGAGCACGCGCCTTTGAAACGTTGTTGCCTGCTTACCAGGTGAAGCGCGGGCCGACGAACCATTCCTTGTCGCCGCCCTTGCCCAGCTTCACTTCGCCGCTCACGCCCCAGTTGGCGCTGAACTTGGCGGCGGCACCGAGGCGGCCGTAGAACTCGCCGTCGGGGTTGTAGCCGGCCTTCTTGCCGTAGTCCTCGTAACCGGCCAGCGCATAGCCTTCGATCATCGGGGTGAAGGCGGTACGCACGCCGACTTCGGTGCTGTAGCCGTTGAAGGTGCTGCCGTACTGCGGGTCAAAGCGCTGGTAGGCCACGCGGGCCAGCAGGTCGGTGTTCGGGGCAATGCCGTAGTTGTAGCCCACGCCCAGGCGCCACTGGTCCAGATCGACGTTGCCGAAGTCGGTTTCCTGGGCGTTGTAGCTGCCGAAGACATGGAAATTCGGGTGCACCGCCGCCGAACCCTTCACCGCCCAGCCATCGGCGTCGCCGCCCTTGGCGTCGGTGTTCACGTAACCACCTTCCACGTAGTTGTAGGACAGGCCATCGGTAGCCGAAGCAGCGAACGGCAGGGCGGCCAGCAGGCCGAGGGCGATCAGGGAAGTCTTCATATGGTCTTGCCTTCTTGTTTTGGTTTTATCGATCCGGGTGCGAATCGCAGGCCCGTTCGACAGATGTGAATTATCCGTTTGCCAGCGGAATTGACCCTGAATATCAAACTGACCGGTACATGAATTAAGCGGGGCGTTCGGGAACTTGTGCGGTACCTGCTGCAACCCCTCGACCGGCATGCGTCCGTCGCGCGGGGCCTTGTAGGCTCGGCCGGACAATCGGGGGCGGGATGCACATGCCGTGCATGCGATCCGGTGGAGGCATCGGCATGGCGGCGTGGCTGCATATCGGCGAGCGGGAGACTTCGGTGCGGGTGGACGATGGTCCGCAGGGGCCGCAGCCGGTGACGCTGGCGGTCGGCCTGCTCGACCTCGCCGAGCGGTATCTGCGCCATGCGCCGCCCACCGCCGGTGAGCTGGAAGCCGCCATCGAGGCGGTCGAGGATGTCCTGATGCCGGCCATTCCCCACTTACGCGGCCACGGTCCGCTGCTGACCATCGACGCGGAATCCCGCGCGCTGCTCGGCGCCATCGGCCTGCCGCAGGATGTCCCGGCGGAGCTGGACATCCATGCGGTGGAGCGCGTGTTCAACCGCCTCGTCGATGTTGCCGGCGGCCGTCCCGCCGCCAGCGAGGGCTTGCCGGTGCGTACCGGCTTCGCCGCCAACCTGCTGGTCCTGCGTGAGCTGATGCACCACGCCGGTCGGACCACGCTGGTGGTCATGCCCGGCGGCGACGGTTGCGCAGGGTCCAGAGGATGCGCAGCACGATCAGCAGCAACAACAGCGTGCCGACGGAGATATGCCAGGGCACCAGATTCTGGCCGACCCAGTGTTCGCCCTCGTCGATGCGGTCGAAGAACTTCAAGCCCTGCCACACCACCAGCAGGGCCATGCCCCAGTGGAGCAGGCGGGAAAGGGTGCCATAGCGTTCGGGCGTGTCTTGGCGCATGGGAGTTCTCCTGCGCTGGCTGGACTGGTGATGGCCGGCGAAAGTGCCGGCCATGAGTGGTGGGTGGAGCGCGGGTTGTGGCTCGGACAATATCTATCGATGCAGCGCGACGGAAACCCCGGCCGCGCGCAAGGCGTGGCCGGGGTCGTGCAGATCAGCGGCTGGCTTCGTCCAGACGGGCGATGGCCGCTTCCGGCAGCGTCAGGTCGACGAAAGGTCGACGAAGCGGTCGAGCAGCTTGAACGAGGTGGCCTGGTCGGCGGTCCAGCCGAAGACATTGCCGCCGAAGACCAGTGGGGCGATTTCAGGGCCGGTCTGGCCGAGCCTGCGCTTGTTCATGAGGGTTTCCTTTTTGTCTGTGAGGTTCTGCTTGTGAAGTGGTAGTGGCGGTCGATATGTCAGGCGATGGTTTCGACCGTGCCGCCGTCCACGCGCAGCGCCGAGCCGGTGGTGGCGCTGGCTTGCGGGGAAGCCACGTAAACGCTGAGCGCCGCGACTTCTTCCGGATCGGCGAAGCGACCCAGCAGGTTTGACGGCCGGTTCTCGGCCAGGAACAGCGCCTCCATCTCGGCCGGGGTCACGCCGCGCTCGGCGGCCAGGTCGGCCATCATCTGCACGCCGCCCTCGGTGCGGGTCGGGCCCGGGAGGATGGTGTTGACGGTCACGCCGCTGCCGGCCAGCACCTTGGCCAGGCCGCGCGAGAGCCCCTGCACGGCCGACTTGGTGGCGCCGTAGTGGACCATCTCGGTCGGGATGTTGAGCGCCGATTCGCTGGACACGAACTGGATCCGGCCCCAGCCGCGCTCGCGCATGCCCTTGGCGTAGTGGCGCGCCAGACGCACGCCGCCCATCACGTTGACCTGCCAGTACTCGTCCCACTGCGCGTCGTCGATGTCGAAGAACTCGCGCGCGCCGTAGATGCCGAGGTTGTTGATCAGGATGTCGGCGTCCGGGCGCGCAGCGGTCAGCGCCGCGGCGCCTTCGGCGGTGCCGAGGTCGGCGACCACGCCGCTGGCGTCGTCGCGGCCGCCGTCCTTGCGCAGCTTGGCCAGCGCCGCGTCCACGCGCGCCTGGCTGCGGCCGACGAGGGTGACCGTGGCACCGGCCTTGGACAGCCCGGTGGCGATGGCCAGGCCGATGCCGCCGGTGGAACCGGTGACGATGGCGTTCTTGCCGGAAAGATCGATGTTCATGGGTGTTCTCCTTGGAGTGAGTGAACCGGGATGACGCGGGCGGTCAGCCGAAGCGGAATGCGGAAATGGTCGTGGCCATCAGCACTTCCGAATACACCTTGCGGCCCGGCGAATCCGCGCCGGCACCGGCGACGACCAGCAGCGGCAGCAGGTGTTCCTCGGCGCGCAGCGGATGGCACAGCCGTGCATGCGGGGCCTGGGTCCAGTCGCGCAGCAGCGCTTCGCGCCGTGCCGGATCGCTTTCCACCGCGTTGGTGAGCCACTGGTCGAATTCGGCCGAGATCGGGGTGAAGCGCGCATCGCCGTAGCCGCGCATGTTGTGGAAGCTCATGCCGCTGCCGACGACCAGCACGCCCTCGTCGCGCAGCGAGGCCAGTGCACGGCCCACCTCGATATGCGCGGCCGGGTCCATGTCCTGGCGCAGCGAAAGCTGGATCACCGGGATGTCGGCATTCGGGAATACCAGCTTCAGCGGAATGAACACACCGTGGTCGTAACCGCGCGACGGGTCCACGCCGGCACCCAGGCCGGCCTGCAGCAGGCGCTGGCGGATCGTTTCGGCCAGTTCCGGTTCGCCCGGCGCCGGATACGCCAGCTCATAGGTATGCGGCGGGAAGCCGTGGTAGTCGTAGATCAGCGGCGGGCGCGGCTGGCCGGTGAGCTGGAAGTCCTGCGCCAGCCAGTGGCCGGAGACCAGCACGATGGCGCGTGGCCTGGCCGGCAGCGTTGCGGAAAGGCCCTTGAGCCAGTCGCCCAGGCGCTGCCAGGTATCGGCCGGATGCCAGTCCATGAAGAAACAGGGGCCGGCGCCATGGGGGATGAACAGTGCCGGCATCCGGGTGCTGGAAGTGGGGGAAGTGGAAGTGGTGGTCTGCATGGCAAAGCCCTCGTTGAAACCATGGCAGCCATGATGGATTGAATACCCGGAATGCGGAACCGCAAGAAACGAACATTCAATTCGTACTATTGGTATTGGATGGTGCGCGCAGCAGTCGGGACGTTGTGGCCAGGCGGGATTTCAAGGGCAGGGCAAAAATGTGCGTGGGAGCACATTCATCGGCCGCTTCCTATACTGCTCGGGCTCTGTTGCAGAAGCGCATCGGGCCGGTTGGTCCGGTGCTTTGCAGGTACTCGATGGAGGTAAGGAAATGACTGTTTACGCAGCTCCCGGCGCCGACGGCGCCAAGATCGCCTACAAGCCGCACTACGACAATTTCATCGGCGGCAAATTCGTGGCCCCGGTCAAGGGCGAGTATTTCGACGTGGTCACGCCGGTCAACGGCAAGGTCTACACCAAGGCCGCTCGCGGTACCGCCGAGGACATCGAACTGGCGCTGGACGCCGCCCACGCCGCCGCCGAGGCCTGGGGCAAGACCGATGTCGCCACCCGCGCCAACATCCTGCTGAAGATTGCCGACCGCATCGAGCAGAACCTGGAAACGCTGGCCTACGCGGAAACCGTGGACAACGGCAAGGCGATCCGCGAAACGCTCAACGCCGACGTGCCGCTGGCGGCCGACCACTTCCGCTATTTCGCCGGCGCCATCCGCGCCCAGGAAGGCGGCATCAGCGAAATCAACGAAACCACCGTGGCCTACCACTACCACGAGCCGCTGGGCGTGGTCGGGCAGATCATTCCGTGGAACTTCCCGCTGCTGATGGCGGCCTGGAAGCTGGCCCCGGCACTGGCCGCCGGCAATGCGATCGTGATGAAGCCGGCCGAATCCACGCCGATCTCGATCCTGGTGTTCGCCGAACTGATCGCCGACCTGCTGCCGCCGGGCGTGCTCAACATCGTCAACGGCTTCGGCCGCGAGGCCGGCGTGCCGCTGTCGCAGAGCAAGCGCATCGCCAAGATCGGCTTCACCGGCTCCACCAGCACCGGCCGCATGATCGCCCAGGCCGCCGCCAACAACCTGATCCCGGCCACGCTGGAGCTGGGCGGCAAGAGCCCGAACGTGTTCTTCGCCGACATCATGGACAAGGACGACGCTTTCCTCGACAAGGCGATCGAAGGGCTGGTGCTGTTCGCGTTCAACCAGGGCGAGGTCTGCACCGCACCCAGCCGCGCGCTGATCCAGGAGAGCATCTACGACAAGTTCATGGAGCGCGTGCTCAAGCGCGTGGCCGCGATCAAGCACGGCAACCCGCTGGATACCGAAACCATGATGGGCGCGCAGGCCAGCAAGGAGCAGCTCACCAAGATCCTGTCCTACCTGGACCTGGGCAAGCAGGAAGGCGCGCAGGTGCTGATCGGTGGCGAGCAGGCCAGGTTTGGCAACGACCTGGACGGCGGCTATTACGTGCAGCCCACGCTGTTCAAGGGCAACAACAGGATGCGCATCTTCCAGGAGGAAATCTTCGGGCCGGTGCTGGCCGTGACCACCTTCAAGGACGAGGCCGAGGCGCTGGAAATCGCCAACGACACGCTCTACGGCCTGGGTGCCGGCGTCTGGAGCCGCAACGGCAACGTCGCCTACCGCATGGGCCGGGCGATCAAGGCCGGGCGGGTGTGGACCAACTGCTACCACCACTACCCGGCGCACGCGGCCTTCGGCGGCTACAAGGAATCGGGCATCGGCCGCGAGAACCACCTGATGATGCTCAGCCACTACCAGCAGACCAAGAACCTGCTGGTCAGCTACAGCGAAGACAGGCAGGGCTTCTTCTGATCCGCGCTGTCTGAAGCAAGGGGGCCGGCGACGGCCCCCTTTTCCCTGTTGCATACCCGACACAAGGAGAGACGGCCATGGTCGAGAAAGTCATCGCCACTCCCGCCGCGCTCGAATTGATCGAACTGCTCAAGAGCAAGCACGGCCCGGAGCTGATGTTCCACCAGTCCGGCGGCTGCTGCGACAACAGTGCGGCCAACTGCTACCTGCCCGGTGAAATCACCATCGGCCAGGGCGACGTGTACCTGGGCGACATCGGCGGTTGCCCGTTCTACATCGGCCGCGCGCAGTACGACACCTGGAAGCACACCCAGGTCATCATCGACGCGGTCGAAGGCTACGGCGGCGGCACGTTTTCGCTGGAGGGGCCGGAAGGAAAGTTCTTCCAGAGCCGTTCGCGCGTGTTCACCGATGCAGAGCTGGCCGAGCTGGGCATCGAACGGCCATAACCTCCGGCGCGCCGATCGCGCCGATCGCGCCGATCGCGCCGATCGCGCCGACCAAGCATGCTGCTAGATTGCGCACATGGACCGGATCACCAGCATGCGCGTGTTCGTGCGCGCCGCCACCGATGGCAGCTTGTCGGCAGCCGCGCGCCATCTGGGCATGTCGCCGGCAATGGCGACCAAGCATGTCAATGCGCTGGAAATCCGGCTCGGGGTCAAGCTGTTCCACCGCAGCACCCGGCGCCTGGCGCTGACCGAAGCGGGCAGCAACTACCTGGAAGCCTGCCTGCGCATCCTGCCGGAGATCGACGAGGCCGAGGCCGCCGCCAGTTCGCAGCGGATCAAGGCCACCGGCCTGCTGCGGATGAACGTGCCGCTGTCGTTCGGGCGCTGTTTCGTCGCGCCGCTGATCCCGGACTTCTGCCTGCGGCATCCGGAAGTCACGGTGGAACTGGGCCTGTCCGATGCCGAACTGGACGTCATCGCCGGTAACTGGGACCTGGCGATCCGCATCGGCCGCCTGGCCGACAGCCCGTTGCAGGCGCGCAAGCTGGGCGACAGCCCGATGCGGGTCTGCGCCGCACCCGGGTATCTGGACCAGCGCGGCGTCCCGCGCCATATCGCCGAACTGGCCCAGCACAACTGTCTGGGCTACACGCTGAGCGCGATGCAGGGCAAACATTGGCGCTTCGGCCACAACGGCGAACACAAGGTGCCGGTCAGCGGCAATCTGGTGGCCAACAACGGCGACGCGCTGCTGGCAGCGGCAGTGCGCGGGCAGGGCATCATCTACCAGCCGCAGTTCATCATCGGCGATGCACTGGCGCGGGGTGAGCTGGTGGCGCTGGAACTGGACCAGCCGCCGGTGCAACTGGGCGGCATCCACGTGCTGTACCCGCCCGACCGGCGCCCGCCGGCCAAGGTGCGGGTGATGATCGATTACCTGGTCGAGGCCTTCGCCAAGCACCGGCCCTGAGGCTGCTGCCCGCGCCTTGCCGGCTGCCGTCGTGGCGGCCACACTCGCCGGGTCGGGCTGCTTCGGGCAATCACTGCGAACAGCAAGGCGCGCATCCGCACCGCAACGTTCCCCGAGGAGTGGGTCATGGCGGCAAGCCCCGTTCTGTTCATCGGCCACGGCAGCCCGATGAACACGTTGGAAGCCAATCGCTACACGCAGGCTTGGCAGGAGCTGGGCCGGACATTGCCGAAGCCGCGGGCGATCCTGATGATCTCCGCGCACTGGTTCTTCGGTACCACGGCGGTGACCGCGATGCCACGGCCGCGCACGATCCACGATTTCTACGGGTTCCCGCAGGCCCTGTTCGATTTCGACTACCCCGCGCCGGGTGCGCCGGACCTGGCGGCGGAAGTGGCGGAGATCGTCAAGCCGCACTGGGTCGGGCTGGACCGCGACCAGTGGGGCTTCGACCACGGCGCCTGGAGCGTGTTGGCGCACCTGTACCCGCAGGCCGATGTGCCGGTGGTGCAGCTGTCGATCAATGCGCTCAAGCCGCTGGAATACCACCTGGAGCTGGCCGCGAAGCTGGCCGCATTGCGCGAGCGCGGGGTGATGATCGTCGGCAGCGGCAACGTGGTGCACAACCTCCGGCGCGTGCAGTGGGACCGGCCGAATGCGGCGTTCGACTGGGCCGAGCGCTTCGACGATGCCGCCGCCGAGCTGATGGTGTCCGACCCGGCGGCGATCCTGAAACTGGCCGAGCACCCGGATTTCGACAAGGCGGTGCCCACGCCCGACCATTTCATCCCGCTGCTGTATGTGGCCGGGTTGGCGGCGGCCGGCGAAGGCCACGCGCAGGCATTCGCGCGCGGCTCGGTGATGGGTTCGATCTCGATGACCTGCTACGCGGCCGGCTGCGAGACGGTCGCCGACAGGCATGGGCCGGCGCCGGCCAGCCTGCCGGCCGACGTGCCGCCCGAGCAGACCAACATCTGACGGACGACGGGGCAATGACGGCATCGTTGTTGCCCCGCGTGCGTCATCACATCGCCGGGTAGTTCGGCCCGCCACCGCCCTGCGGGGTCACCCAGACGATGTTCTGGGTCGGGTCCTTGATGTCGCAGGTCTTGCAGTGCACGCAGTTCTGCGCGTTGATCTGCAGGCGGGTATCGCTGCCCTCGCCGACGAATTCGTACACCCCGGCCGGGCAGTAGCGCGCCTCGGGGCCGGCGTATTCGGCCAGGTTGACCTGCACCGGCACGCTCGGGTGCTTCAGCGTCAGGTGGCTGGGCTGGTCTTCCTCGTGGTTGGTCGAGGACAGGAACACCGAACTCAAACGGTCGAAGGTCAGCACGCCGTCGGGCTTGGGGTAGTCGATCCTGACGTGCTGGCTTGCCGGCTCCAGGCATTCGTGGTCGGCCTTGCTGCGGTGGATCGTCCACGGCGGGTTGCGGATGCCCAGCTTCGGCAGCAGCCACTGCTCGATGCCGGTCATCAACGTCGCCAGCGTGCGGCCCTTCTTGAACCACTGCTTGAAATTCCGCGACTGCAACAGCTCGGCATGCAGCCAACTGGCTTCGAACGCCTGCGGGTAGGCCACCAGCTCATCGCGCGAACGGCCGGCCGCCAGCGCCGCGAACGCCGCCTCGGCGGCCAGCATGCCGGTCTTGAGCGCGGCATGGCTGCCCTTGATGCGGCTGGCGTTGAGGTAGCCGGCCTCGCAGCCGACCAGCGCGCCGCCGGGAAACACCGTCTTCGGCAGCGACAACAGGCCGCCGGCGGTCAGCGCCCGTGCGCCATAGGCCACGCGCTTGCCGCCTTCCAGGTGCTTGCGGATGGCCGGGTGGGTCTTGAAGCGTTGGAACTCCTCGAACGGGCTCAGCCACGGGTTCCTGTAGTCCAGCCCGATCACGTAGCCGATGGAAACCTTGCCGCCCTCGGCGTGGTACAGGAACGCGCCGCCGTAGGTGTCGTTGTCCAGTGGCCAGCCGGAGGCATGCACCACCAGCCCCGGTTCGTGCCTGGCCGGGTCGATCTGCCACAGCTCCTTGATGCCGATGGCGTAACTCTGCGGGTCGCGGCCTTCGTCCAGCTTGAAACGCGCGATCAACTGGCGGCCAAGATGGCCGCGCGCGCCTTCGGCGAAGATCGTGTACCTGGCATGCAGCTCCATGCCGCGCTCGAAGTTCGGCCCCGGCGTGCCGTCCTTGTGGATGCCCATGTCGCCGGTGGCCACGCCCATCACCGCGCCGGCCGCGTCGTACAGCACTTCGGCGGCGGCAAAACCGGGGAAAATCGCCACTTCCAGCGCCTCGGCCTGCTGCGCCAGCCAGCGGGTCAGTTCGCCGAGGCTGACGATGTAGTTGCCGTGGTTGTGGAAGCATTCGGGCAGCAGCCAGTGCGGGGTGGCCTTGGCACCGGTTTCGTCGAGGAACAGGAATTCATCGCGGGTGACCGCCTGCTTCAGTGGCGCGCCCTTTTGCTGCCAGTCCGGGAACAGCTCGGTGAGCGCGCGCGGGTCCATCACCGCGCCGGAGAGGATGTGCGCACCCGGCTCGGAGCCCTTCTCCAGCACGCACACCGACAGCTCCTGCCCCTTCTCGACGGCCAGTTGCCGCAAACGGATGGCGCTGGCCAGCCCGGCCGGGCCGGCGCCGACGATCACCACGTCGAACTCCATCGCTTCGCGCGGGGGAAGGGCGGGGCTGGCTTCTGTGTTCATGCGCGGACTCTTGGCTAGGGGCCGGTAACGGCCTGGCGACAGCAGGAAGCCGCCATTTTCACCGACCCTGCGGCGATCTTCCAATTTCGTGGCCGCCAGCGGTGTGTTCTGCGCTTCGGCGGGGGTGGGGTGACGCCGGAATCCTTCGGCAGCGTCACCGACCGGGGGTGACGTGTTCAGCGGTTCGCAGGGGACGAACAAAAGCAGGGCCGTCGGCTTTTGCGGTTGCCTTGGCCGGCCCCGTGGTCCTCTTCACTCGCTCCTGTCGCCATGCAGGCTTTCGATCTCGACCAGCAACTCACGCCGGCACACCTCGGCATGCAGCAGCAGGCAGGGCGTTGGCTGCGGCAGCGCCTGCAGCAGCGCCGCCACCGTGTCCAGGTCGCGGGCGCGGCGCACATACACCTTGAACAGCGAGTCCGGGCCGGGCCGGGCAGCCAATGCCGGACGCTGCTGGCGAGCCACGTCGATCAGGCTTTGCAGGTTGGCCAGGGTTTCGTGCAGTTGCTCCGGCAGTGCTTCCGGATGCTGGGAGGCATGGCCGATGATCGCGGCGGTGCCCGATTGCAGCAGCGGCAGGCCGCTGCTGGCCGCTGGCAACAGGGCTCGCGAGAAGCTCGGCGACTGCCGCCCGTATTGCTGCGGGTAATGCCAGGGATTGATCTGGCGCGGGTTTTCCAGTGGCTGCCCGGCGTCGCGTCCGCACAGCCAATACACCTGCAGGCGGCGGACACCATCGTAGCGGCCGATGCAGGTGGCGGCCGGCAGGCTGGTTTCGTCCAGGGTGTGCATGCCGCGCGCGCGGCCCACGCAGAAACGCCGGTAGCGTTCTTCGTCGCCTTCGCCCTCGGTGATGGCGTCCAGGTAATTCCAGGTGCGCAGCAGGTGGGGATAGCCGCAGTCGTCCAGGAAAAGCGCCAGTCGTGCGTAGGCGGCGGCAGCGGCGGCTTCGATGCCGGCATCGGCTTCGTCGATTTCCAGCGAACCGAACAGCACCTGCCCGTCGTGCGCCCAGGCCACATCGCCGTCGCGGCCGTGTGTGACCGGCAGCGGGCTGCGCCATACCTCCAGCACCGGCATACCGTGGATCTGCAATGGCACGCTCAGGAAGCGCGGGTCGTCCAGCGCCGGGCGCGGGCAACCGGCGAAACCGAAAACCGCCAGTACCCGCGGGTCGGCCAGTGCCTGTTCAAGCTTGTCGGTGGCGGCGTAGCCGAACTCGAAGACGGGGGCGGCGGCATGCGCCAGCGGGAAACTCATCGCGGAAACGGCAGTGCGGAAGGAAAGGTCGCCATGATAGCGTGCGCGGCGGCGGCTCCCTGGGCTACCGGTTCTGGGCAGGACGATTGGAGCGGGATGATCGGGTTTTCGATAACGGAATGGACGGCATGGGCGCCGGGGCTGGTGCAGCGCGAGCAGTGGCTGGCATGGGCGCGGCAGCCTGTGTTGCCGCAGGGTGGCGATACGCCGGCGCTGGCCGAGGTGCCGGCCATGCAGCGGCGGCGGATCGAGCGGCTGGGGCGCATGGCGATCCAGGCCGCGTGCTGGTGCGAGGATGAAAATGACGACGCGCGGGTGCCGCTGGTGTTCGCCTCGCGGCATGGCGACGTGGCGCGTTCGGCCGAGTTGCTGAACAGCCTTGCCGCTGGCGAGGGTTTGTCGCCGACGGCCTTCGGCCTGTCGGTGCACAACGCGGTGGCGGCGCTGTATTCGATCGCGCGCGGCAAGCGTGGCAATTATTTGTCGGTGGCAGCGGGGAAGAGCACCGTCGAGGCGGCCTGTGTGGAAGCCTTCGGCTTGCTGGCCGAAGGTGCGCCGGAAGTGCGGGTGGTGTGCTATGAGGCACCGTTGCCAGCGATGTATGCCGGTTTCCGCGACGAGCCGGACGCCTGCTTTGCATGGTGTTGGAGGCTGGCCGCCGCCGGGCGGCCGGGCGTGCCGGTGACGCTGGAATGGGCGCGGGACGAGGCTGCCGGCGATACGCCGCCGGGGCTGTTGCCGCACGCCTTGGACGTGCACCGCTTCCTGCTGGCGGGCGATGCAAGGCTGGAATTCACCGAAAACGACCGACGCTGGAGGTGGAGCCGGCATGGCTGACCCCGGGTTGCCCGCGCGGCTGAACCATGCCTGGCGTGTGCTGGGCACCGGCCTGAGCTTCCTTGCCTTCGGTGTGGGGGGCCTGCTGGGCGGCCTGCTGTTCCCGTTGCTGCTGTTGATCGGAGACTGCCAGCGGCGTCAGTGCGTCTCACGGCGGCTGGTGCAGCGGAGTTTTGCCGCCCACGTCGGCATCATGCGCAAGTTGGGCGTGCTCACCTGGGAAATCAGCGGCCGTGAACGATTGCAGCGCGACGGGCTGCTGATCCTGGCCAACCACCCTACCCTGATCGACGTGGTGTTGCTGGTGTCGCTGCTGCCCAACGCCGATTGCGTGGTCAAGCAGGCCGTGGCGCGCAACCCCTGCATGCGTGGCCCGGTGCGCGCTACCGGCTACATCGCCAATGATGACGGTGTCGGGCTGGTCGACGACTGCATTGCCGCCGTGCATGCCGGCGGCAACCTGGTGATCTTCCCGGAGGGCACCCGCAGCGTGCCGGGGCAGCCGCCGAAGTTGCAGCGCGGCGCGGCCAATATCGCGGTGCGCGGCGGGTTGGACATCACTCCGGTGCGCATTACCTGCACGCCGCCAACCCTGAGCAAAGGGCAGAAATGGTATCGTGTGCCTTCGAGACGATTTCATGTCCAGGTGGAAGTTGGTGAAGACATTCCCATCGCCCCATTCCTGACTGAAGCCGGTACACCAAGGGGGGAGGCCCTGGCGGCGCGGCGCGTCACCGACCATCTCACCCGTTACTTCGACATGTCTGGAGACCCGCGCCGTGCAGGCACTTGAGCACGAGATCAAGGAATTGATCATTTCATCGCTTTCGCTGGAAGACATCACCCCGGACGACATCGATGCCGCCGCCCCGCTGTTCGTCGAGGGGCTGGGGCTGGATTCGATCGACGCCCTCGAACTGGGTCTGGCGCTGCAGAAGAAGTACGGGGTCAGCCTGTCGGCCGATTCGGAAGAAACCCGCCGCCATTTTTCCAGCGTGCGCGCCCTGGGCGAATTCGTCGCCGCCCGGCAGGCATGAGGGCCGCCAGGGAATTGCCATGACCAAGACCGAACTGTTCGACCGCATCGTCCATATTCTCAACGACAGTTTCGAGATTGCGCCGGAGCGGATCACGCCCGAAGCACGCCTGTACGAAGACCTGGACATCGATAGCATCGATGCGGTGGACCTGATCGTGCAGCTCAAGCCCTTGCTGGGCCGCAACCTGCAACCGGAAGCGTTCAAGGCCGTGCGCAGCGTGCAGGACGTGGTTGACGTCGTGCATTCGCTGCTGCCCAGCCCGGCTGCTTGACCCGGCCGGCGGCAACCGGACATGGCACGGATTCGCATGGTCGCGCTGGGTGCGTTGACCTTGGCCTATCCGTTCCTGGTCTATCTGGCGATGGGGCGCTTCGAGCCGCGCTGGATGGCGCTGCTGTTGTTCACCCTGGCGCTGCTGCGCGCGTTGAGTGCGCGCCAACCATTGTGGTGGGCCGCCGTCGCTGCCGCCGGGCTGCTGGCCCTGCTGTCCACCGTGTTCAACCAGTTGTTGCCGCTGAAGCTGTACCCGGCGCTGGTCAACGCGGTGCTGCTGGCGGTGTTCGCCACCAGCCTGCGCTTCGGTCCGCCGCTGGTCGAGCGGCTGGCGCGTTTGCAGGATCCGGTGCTGCCACCTTATGCGGTGGCCTATACCCGCCGCGTCACCCAGGTGTGGTGCGGTTTCTTCATCCTCAATGGCAGCCTGGCGCTGGCTACCGCGCTGTGGGCATCGGAGCGGGTCTGGGCGCTGTACAACGGCATGCTGGCCTACCTGATGATGGGTGCGTTGTTTGCGGGCGAATGGCTGTTGCGGCGGCGGGTCAAGGCGGCGCACGCGCATGATTGAGTGGGTTGCACTGGAGCGATTGTTGTCGCAGCCACGGCCCGGACGTGTCGTCGGTGTGTGCGATGGGCGGCCGCTGGCGTTTGCTGCCTTCCGCAGGCAGGTGCTGGATTGGCGGGCTGCGTTCGCAGCCGCGCCCGGCCGCGACTGGGCGCTGTATTTCGACGAAGCCACGGCGTTTGCCGCCGCGCTGTTCGGTGCATGGCACGCCGGCAAGCGGGTGTGGCTGGCCGCCGATAACCTGCCGGCCACGCTGGCGGCGTTGCAGCCACGGGTGGATGGCTTTGCCGGCGACGTCGATGCGCTGCATGCGCCGTTGGTGGCGCTGCGCGGCAGCGACGAAGCGGCGTTGCCGGCGCTGGACGAGCAGGCCTGCGAACTGGTGGTGTTCACTTCCGGCAGCACCGGCGAGCCATGCGCCATCGTCAAGCGCATGCAGCAACTGGCGCGCGAAGTGGATGCCCTGCAGGCGGCCTTCGGCGCCGAACTCGATGGCGCGCAGGTGCATGGCACCGTTTCGCACCAGCACATCTACGGCCTGCTGTTCCGCGTGCTGTGGCCGCTGGCGGCGGGCCGGCCGATCCAGCCGCGACGCTTCTTCCACGAGGATCTGGTGCGGGTGCTGGCAGCGGCCGACACGGTGCTGGTGGCCACGCCGGCCCACCTGAAACGGCTGCCGCAGCAGTTGGACTGGGCCGGTCTGCACGGGCGCTTGCGCGCAGTGTTTTCCTCCGGCGGACCGTTGCCGGCCGAGGCGGCAATGCAGGTACGGCAGTTGTTGGGTGTCGCGCCTACCGAGGTCTATGGCAGCAGCGAGACCGGTGGCGTCGCATGGCGTCGCTGGCACGACGATGCTCCGCTCTGGCAGGTATTGCCCGGCGTGCAATGGCGCGTCGAGGAAGGTTGCCTGGCGGTGGCGTCGGCGCACCTTCAGGACGGTAATTGGTGGCGCACGCAGGACCGCGTCGAGGCGCTGGCCGATGGCTGTTTTCGCTTGCTGGGGCGTGCCGACCGCATCGTCAAGATCGAGGAGCGCCGGGTGTCGCTGGATGCGCTGGAACGCGCACTATGCGCCGATCCGCGGGTACTGCAGGCACGGGTGCTGGTGTTGCCGGGTGCGCGCGAACAACTGGCGGCGGTGGTGGTGCCGGCCGATCCGGCAGTGATCGGGGCGAATGATGGCGAGCGTCGCGCATTCCAGCAGTCGCTGGCGGCGTTGCTGGCCGGGAGCCATGACGCGGTGACCCGGCCACGGCGCTGGCGGTTGCTCGCAGCATTGCCGCAGGATGCGCAGGGCAAGGTCACGCAGGCAGCCCTGGCGGCGCTTTTCCAGCCGCTGGTGCCGGTGCCGCAGTGGTTGCAGCGCGACGCGGCCAGCGCCTGCGTGCAATTGCAACTCGACCCCGCGCTGCGCGTGTTCGATGGCCATTTCCCGCAGGCGCGCATCCTTCCCGGCGTGGCGCAACTGGACTGGGCGGTGCGTTACGGACGGCAGGCTTTCACCATCCCGCCGCGTTTCCTGCGCATGGATGCGGTGAAGTTCCAGCAAGTGGCGCGGCCGGGTGACGTGTTGAACTTGTAACTGGAGTGGGATGCCGCACGCGGTGTGTTGGCTTTCCGCTACAGCTCCCGTCATGGCGTGCACGCCAGCGGCAAGGTGGTATTTGCCGATGCATGAGACGCAGCAGCTTGCCACCGGCTTCGCGCCATTGGTGGTCATTCCGGTCTATGACCATGAACATGCCATCGCTGCGGTGGTCGATGGCGTGCGCAGCGCCGGGTTGCCGTGCCTGCTGGTCGATGATGGTTCGCGGGCCTCGTGCGCGGCGGTGCTGCAAACGCTGGCACAACAGCCCGGCGTCGATCTGCTGCGTCTGGACGTGAACCAGGGCAAGGGCGGGGCGATACTGGCCGGCTTTGCCGAGGCCGCGCGCCGCGGCTACAGCCACGTGTTGCAGATTGATGCCGATGGCCAACACGATACCGGTGATCTGCCGCGTTTCATCGCCGCCGCACGCCAGCAGCCACAGGCGGTGATCTGCGGTATTCCGGCCTACGACGCCAGCGTGCCGAAGGCGCGCCTGTATGGCCGCTACCTCACCCATGTGTGGGTGTGGATCAACACCTTGTCGTTGCACCTGCGCGATTCGATGTGCGGCTTCCGGGTCTATCCGTTGCCGCCGGTGTTGCGGCTGGTGGCCGAGGAAACCATTGGCCGGCGCATGGATTTCGACAGCGAAATCCTGGTGCGGCTGTACTGGCGGCAGGTGCCGGTGCAGCACTTTTCCACGCGGGTGACCTACCCGGCCGACGGCGTGTCGCACTTTGATGCATTGGCCGATAACCTGCGCATCAGCCGCATGCACGCGCGGCTGTTCTTCGGCATGTTGCGGCGCGCGCCGCGGCTGCTGTGGCAACGCCGGCGGGGGCAGGGCTGATGGCCGCTGTGCCGCACTGGGCCGACATCGGTGAATCCACCTCGGTGGCCGGGGTGCGTTTCCTGTGCTGGGTATACCGCTGCTTCGGGCGTTGGCCGTTCCGCGCATGTGTGTGGCCGGTGGTGGCCTGCCACTGGCTGGGCAATGGCGTTGGCCGGCGCGCGTCGATGCAGTACCTGCAACGATTGCAGGTGCACGGCGGTGCGCTCGGCCATGTACCGACATGGCGCGACGGACTGCGCCACTTCTTCCGCTTCGCCGACACCCTGCTGGACAAGTTCCTCGGTCTCGGTGGGCGTTACCCGGCCTCGCGCATCCGCGTGGAGTGCGAGGTGATGAAGCAGGCCATCGCACGCGGCGAGGGTGGTTTGATCCTCACCGCGCACATCGGCTGTCTCGAACTGTGCCAGGCGCTGGCCGAACAGGTGCCCGGTTTCCGTGCCACCGTGCTGGTGCACACCGCACATGCGCAACGCTTCAACCGGTTGCTGCGGCGCTTCGACCCGCAGGCCGCGGTGGAACTGCTGCAGGTCACCGCGATAGGCCCTGATACCGCCGTGGCATTGGCGCGCAAGGTGGCCGAAGGCGGTTTCGTCGCCATCGTCGGCGACCGCGTGCCGGTGCAGGGCGGGCGCACGGTGACGGCTGATTTCCTCGGCCACCCGGCGCCGTTCCCGATTGGTGCCTACGCGCTGGCCGCCGCATTGGCCTGCCCGGTGTACAGCATGGCCTGCCTGCATCACGGCGATGGCTATGCCATCACCTTCGAACGCTTCAGCCAACGCATCGTGCTGCCGCGTGGTTCGCGCGACGCTGCACTGGCCGGGCAAGCGCAGCAGTTCGCCCACTGGCTGGAGCGCCAGGTTACCCAGTCGCCGCTGGACTGGTTCAATTTCTTCCCCTTCTGGGACCAAGCCCCCCATGCAGAATGACGCAGCCCCCATGTGTCGCTTCGGCGATACGCCGCTGAGCATCGAAGACGTCGCCGCGCTGGCTCAGTGCCAACGCACGGCGGTGTTGAACGAAGAGCCTGCGTTCCGCGCGCGCATCAGCCGCGGCGCGGATTTCCTCGACCGCCTGTTGCGCGAGGATGGCGTGATCTACGGCGTGACCACCGGCTACGGCGATTCGTGCACGGTGAACATCCCGCCGGCGCTGGTGGCCGAATTGCCGCACCACCTGTACGCCTACCACGGCTGCGGCCTGGGCCGTTATCTGGACGCCGTCGAAACCCGCGCCGTACTCGCAGCAAGGCTGGCATCGCTGGTGCACGGCATGTCCGGCGTCAGCCTGCCGCTGCTGGAGGGATTGGTGAATCTGTTGCGACATGACGTGCTGCCGTTGATTCCCGCCGAAGGCTCGGTGGGCGCCAGCGGCGACCTCACCCCGCTGTCCTACGTCGCTGCCGTGCTGTGCGGCGAACGCGAGGTGCTGCATGGTGGCCGCGTGCGCCCGGCGGCCGAGGCGCTGGCCGAGATCGGCATGGCCCCGCTGCGGCTGCGGCCCAAGGAAGGGCTGGCAATCATGAACGGCACTGCGGTGATGACCGGTCTGGCCTGCCTGGCGTGGCAGCGTGCCGATTACCTGTCGCGGCTGACCACGCGCCTGACGGCGTTCAACGTGCTTGCCAGCGACGGCAACGCGCACCATTTCGACCAGACCCTGTTCGCGGCCAAACCGCACCCGGGGCAGGGCCGCATCGCCGCGCGACTGCGTGCCGACCTGGATAGCGCCCGCCCACCATGCAACGCCCAGCGCTTGCAGGACCGCTACTCGCTGCGTTGCGCCCCGCACGTGATCGGGGTGCTGGAAGACGCCTTGCCGTTCCTGCGGCAGTTGATCGAAACCGAATTGAACAGCGCCAACGACAACCCGCTGGTCGATGCCGAAAACGAGCGCATCCTGCATGGTGGCCATTTCTACGGTGGCCACATCGCGCTGGCGATGGACACGTTGAAGAACACCGTGGCCAACGTTGCCGACCTGCTCGACCGCCAGCTCGCGCTGCTGGTGGATGCCCGCTACAACCACGGCCTGCCGGCCAACCTGTCGGCGGCCACCGGCCCGCGCGCGGCGATCAACCACGGTTTGAAAGCACTGCAGATCAGCGTGTCGGCATGGACCGCCGAGGCACTCAAGCAGACCATGCCGGCCTCGGTGTTCTCGCGCTCGACCGAATGCCACAACCAGGACAAGGTGAGCATGGGCACCATCGCTGCGCGCGACTGCCTGCGCGTGATCGAACTGACCGAGCAGGTTGCGGCGGCGATGCTGATTGCCGCGCGCCAGGGCTTGATGCTGCGCGAGCGGGTTGGCCTGAATGCGCAATTGGATGACACCCTGGCCGCCATGTACACCGACCTTGGCCAGCGCATCGCTCCGGTCGAGGAGGACCGCGCGCTGGATGGCGAACTGCGGCAGTTGTTGCAGGACATCCGCGCGCAAAGCTGGGAGCTGTATGCCGATGAGTGAGCAAGCAAGCGAATTGGCCATCGAGATCGAACTCAGCCCGGCCTTCCACGACTGCGACCCGATGCAGGTGGTCTGGCACGGCAACTACTTCAAATATTTCGAGATCGCCCGCTGCGCACTGTTGCAGCGTTATGGCTATGACTACCCGCAGATGCTCGAATCCGGCTACCTGTGGCCGGTGGTCGATGCGCGGGTGAAATACATCCGGCCGCTGCTGTACCAGCAGGCGCTGCGCGTGCGTGCGCGCATCGTCGAGTGGGAATGCCGTTTGAAGATCGATTACGAAATTCGTGACGCGGCCAATGGCCAGCGTCTGACCCGTGCCCACACCATCCAGGTCGCCGTCGATGCGGCCAGCAAGGAAATGCTGTACCAGTGCCCGCCGGTGCTGCAGCAGCGTCTTGGAGTGCCTGCGCCATGAATCCGTTTCGCCTCCCGTGCGTGCTGTTGTGCGCGCTGCTGCTCGCTGCGCCTTCCCTCGTTCACGCTGCCGAGCCGGCGGTGGACGAGATCACCGCCAGCATCGCCCGTCCCGAGGTGCTGCGTGGTCAATTCACGCAGGAAAAGCAGATAGGCGGCTTCAAGAACCCGCTGCGCTCGCAGGGCCGGTTCGTGGTCGCGCGCCGGCACGGCGTGATCTGGACCACGCTCAAGCCGTTCCCGTCCGAGCTGGTGGTCACCGCCGAGCGCATCCTCAGCCGCCAGCGCGATGGCAGCACGCGAGTGGAACTGGATGCGCGCCAGCAACCGGCGTTGCGCTCGGTCAATGCAGTGATGTTCGCGCTGATGAGCGGCGACGTGCAGGCGCTGTCCGGGCAGTTCAACGTCCAGGCCACGCGCGAAGCGCAGGGCTGGCGGCTGCGGCTGACGCCGAAGTCGGCGATGTTGGCCAAGGCGTTCCGGTCGCTGACCTTGCAGGGCGACCAGTATGTGCGCCAGGTCGAGATCGTCGAAGCCAACGATGACCGCACCCTGATCCAGTTCAGTGCACTGAGTGATGCGCCGGCAAATCTGGACGCCGATGAGGCCCGCCGCTTTGAGTGAGGCAAGCCGTGTCGCGCCGGATCGCCTGCGCCGCTGGTGGCACTGGCTGGGCATCGCCTGGCTGCTGGTGCTGCTGGTGCTGGGCGCGCAGCAATGGCGATTGTGGAGCGAGCAGTCGCGGATCGACACCGACATCCTCGCGCTGCTGCCGCAGGACGCGCACGACCGCCTGTTGTCCGACGTCACCCGCCGTATTGCCGATGGCAGCGCGCGGCAGGTGGCGGTGTTGCTCGGCAGTGCCGATGGCGACGCTGCCAAGCGTGCGCAGGCTGCATTCACCGAGGCGATGGCGCGCGACGCCGAGGGTGGCCTGTTGCGTCCGGCGGGGTCCATCGAAGGCTGGTTCGAGCAGGCGCGCGATTTCTATGCGCCGTATCGCGACCGCCTGCTCACCGCCGAGCAGCGCGGGCAATTGCAGCAGGCCGAACCGGGAACGCTGGCCGAACAGGCGCTGGCCGCGCTGTACGGCCCGATGGGCGCGCCGCGGCTGACCGACTGGCGGCGCGATCCGCTGTCGCTGTGGCCGCAGTGGTGGCAGCAACAGGCGCGGGGTTCGGGCCTGCAATTGGGTGAGGACGGTCTGCTTGAGGCCGAGGGAAAACACTGGGCGGTGCTGCAATTCGAAACCCGCGATTCGGCGTTCCAGCTTGATGGTGAACGTCATCTCGATGGCCTGCTCGAACGTGCCGGCCGGGCCGCCAAAGCCATCGCGCCGGATCTGGAAATCCTGCATGCGGGGGTGCCGCTGCATGCCGAAGCGGCGGCGGTGCAGGCCAACCGCGAGATCAACACCATCGGCTGGGGTTCGCTGGCGGCAGTGTTGCTGTTGGTGTGGCTGGCGTTCCGCTCGCTGCGGCCGATCCTGCTGGTGGCCGCCTCACTGCTGATCGGTTGTGGCGTGGCGTTGGCGGTCACCGTGCTGGTGTTCGGCAAGGTGCATGTGCTGACGCTGGTGTTCGGCGCGTCGCTGGTGGGCGTGGCCGAGGACTACGGCATCCACTGGTTTGCCTCGCGCCAGGCCGAACCGGCCGAGCGCCGCTGGAAGCTGTTGCGCCACTTGCTGCCGGGCCTGTGCCTGGCGCTGGTCACCAGCGCCTTGGCCTATCTGGCGCTGGGTCTGGCGCCGTTCCCCGGTTTGCGGCAGATGGCCCTGTTCTCGGTGGTTGGCCTGGCCGGTGCATTCCTGACCGTTATCTTCTGGTTCCCGTGGCTGGATGGCGGCGACATCCGCCAGACCCGCTTCTCGCGGTGGCTGGGCAGCACGCTGGAGCGTTGGCCGCGCCTGCACGGGCGGCGGCAAGTGGGTCTGTTCGTCGGCGCGGCATTGCTGCTGTCGGCCATCGGCATCACCCGCCTGCATAGCGACGACGACCTGCGCAGCCTGCAATCCTCGCCGCCGGCACTGATGGAGCAGCAAATCCGCTTGAGTCAGTTGCTGGGCATGCCCAGCCCGGCGCAGTTCTATCTGGTGCAGGGCGTTGACGCCGCGCAACTGCTGCAACGCGAGGAAGCACTGACCGCGCGGCTGCGCGCATTGGCCGATGACGACCGCATTGGCGGCTATCGCGCGCTCAGTGATTGGCTGCCGTCGCCGGCACGCCAACAGGCCGATGCCGCGTTGACCGCGAAGATCGAGCCGGGCGTGTTGGCAGCGGTATCGGAGGTAGTGGGCGAACCGCTGCCACGCCCGGATTTCGCCGCCGCGCCAATGACCGCCGCCGCGTTCCTGGCCTCGCCGGCTTCGCAACCATTCCGCCACCTGTGGGTGGGCGCGGTGGGGGAGCAGACAATCAGCGTGGTGATGGTCGATGACCTCTCACGTGCCGATGCGTTGGCCACCCTGCGCAGCGCGGCCGAAGGGCTGGACGGCGTGCGCTGGGTGGACCGCACCGCCGATTTCTCGCAGTTGCTGGGCCATTACCGCAAGCTGATGAGTGGCTTGTTGCTGGTTGGCGTGATGCTGGTGTTCGGCGTGCTCTGGTTGCGTTATCGGCAGCAGGCATGGCGTGTATTGGCACCGACGCTGGTGGCCGCTGCGCTGACGCTCGGCCTGCTTGGCCTGTTCGGCCAGCCGCTGCAACTGTTCAACGTGCTGGCGCTGTTGCTGCTGCTGGGCATGGGCATCGACTACGGCATTTTCCTGATTGAGCACCGTGGCGATGCCAGCGCCTGGCTGGCGGTCTGCGTCGGTGCAGCCAGCACGTGGTTGTCGTTCGGCCTGCTCGGGCTGTCGGCGACGCCGGCATTGCGCGCCTTCGGCCTCACCTTGCTGTTCGGCATCGGCCTGGTCTGGCTGATTTCGCCCCTGTTCCGCCCACTTGCCCCCAACTCGATCCGTCACCAAGGAAACGACGCCACGTGAACCATTTCGACCGAGACAAGCTCAGCGCCATCGAAGCCAAGCAGGAAGCACAACGCATCGCCTTTGCGCCGTTCATGTTCCAGGCCGCCAAGGCGCTGCGCGACATGGGCATCCTTGCCGCAGTCGAGTCGGCCGGTGACGAAGGGCTGGTGCTGGACGATATCCGCGCGCGCTGCGGGCATTCGTTGTACGCCGTGCGCGTGCTGGCCGAGGCCGGGTTGGGCATCGGCCTGCTGTTGCTGCGTGAAGACCGTTTCGTGCTGACCCGGCTGGGCTGGTACATGCAGAACGACGCGATGACGCGGGTGAACATGGACTTCACCCAGGACATCAACTACCAGGGCCTGTTCCATCTGCAGGAGAGCCTGGAAACCGGCACGCCGGCCGGCCTGAAGGAAATTGCACCGGGCTTTGCCACGGTCTACGAAGCGCTGGCGACCCTGCCGGAGCAGGCGAAGAAAAGCTGGTTCGGTTTCGACCACTTCTATTCGGACAACTCCTTCCGCTCGGTGCTGCCGATCATCTTCGGTGAACCGACGGCCAGCATCCTCGACGTCGGTGCCAACACCGGCAAATGGGCGTTGGCTTGCGCCGAATACGCGCCCGAAGTGCGGGTGACGATGTGCGACCTGCCCGGCCAACTGGCGCAGGCGCGGGTCAACATCGCCCGGCGTGGCCTGTCCGCGCGCGTGTCCGAATACCCCATCGACGTGCTGCGTGCGGATACCGAATTGCCGCCGGGCCACGACGTGATCTGGATGAGCCAGTTCCTGGACTGCTTCTCCGAAGCGGAAATCACCGCGATCCTGCGCAAGGCGGCGCGCGTCATGACCGCGCAGACCCGGCTCTACATCATGGAAACCTACTGGGACCGGCAGCGCTTCGAGAACGCGGCGTTCTGCCTGCAACAGACCTCGCTGTATTTCACCTGCATCGCCAATGGCAACAGCCAGATGTACCACTCCTCGGTGCTGCGCCAATGCATTGCCGAGGCCGGGCTGGACGTGGCCGAGAACATCGACGGCATCGGCCTGGGGCATACCCTGACCAAGGTGGTCAAGCGTGGCTGAGGTCGGCGTCGCGATTCGGCGTTCGCTGTACGCGGGCATCGGCACCGCGCTGGGCAGGGTGTTCGCCACCTCGGCACTGCTGCTCGTGCTGACGGCCTGCGCGCATGTGCCGGCACGGCCAGCGGTCGAGCTGCCACCGCTGCGGCTGGCGCCCTCCACGCTTGGTCATGCGCTGTCCACGCAGCAGCGCTTGCATTTCACCTTCGGCAGGCACGAGCGCGACATGGACGCGCTGTTGGAAGCCGACGCCGATGAGGTGCGGTTGCTGGTGCAGGCAATGGGCCAGGTCGGCGTGCGCCTGTTCTGGGATGGCAAGGAGCTGAAGCAGCAACGCGCGCCGTGGCTGCCACCGCAGGTGCGTGCCGGGCGCGTGCTCGACGACCTGCAATTCGTGCTGTGGCCGGCGGCTGCCATCCGCGCGGTGCTGCCGCCGCAATGGACGCTGCGCGAAACCGGCGGCGTGCGCGAGCTGCTGCACGATGGCCAGGTCTGGCTGTCGGTGAGCGAGGCCGCAGACGGGCGCATGCGCCTGGACAACCGCGCCGAGGGTTACCAACTGGAAATCGAATCGGTCGCCAGCGAGGCTGCGCCGTGAACGATGCACCGGTCTATCTCAACCAGCTCGGCATCGTCTGTGCGCTGGGGTGCGGGCCGGATGCAGTGGCCGGGGCCATGTTCGCCACCGATGCACCGCGTGGGGTGGTGGCAAGCGACGAATACACGCCGGGCCGCGCGCTGGCATTGGGCGTGGTGCGCGACGAACTTGCCGATGTGTCGCACTACCCACCGCCGCTGCGCAGCCGCAACAATGCGCTGCTGTTGACTGCGTTCACGCAGATCCGCGAAGCGACCGCTGCCGCAATCGCCCGCTATGGCGCGGAGCGTGTCGCGGTGGTGGTGGGCACCAGCACTTCGGGCATCGGCGAAACGGAAGCGGCGATGTCGTCGCTACGGGCCGAGGGTGCCTGGCCCCCGGGCTTCCATTACGCGCAACAGGAGATCGGCGCGCCGTCACGGTTCGTGACGCTGGTTTCCGGTGCGCGCGGGCCGGCTTCGACCACTTCCACCGCCTGTTCGTCCAGCGCCAAGGCGCTGGCCTCCGCTGCGCGGTTGTTGCGCGCGGGCGTTGCCGATGCGGTCATCGCCGGCGGTGCCGATTCGCTGTGTGCCTTCACCATTGGCGGCTTCAGCGCATTGGAGTCGGTGTCGGCCACACGCTGCAACCCGTTTTCGCGCAACCGCAATGGCATCAACATCGGCGAGGGCGCGGCCTTGTTCCTCCTCACCCGTGAACCCGGCCCGGTGCGCCTGGCCGGCTGGGGTGAAACCTCCGATGCCCATCACATGTCGGCGCCGGACCCGCAAGGGCAGGGCGCCATCGATGCCATGCAACAGGCATTGCAGCGTGCCGGTTGGCAGCCGCAGCAAGTGGATTACGTCAACCTGCATGGCACCGCCACCGGCCACAATGATGCGATGGAAAGCCATGCCGTGGCCGCGGTGCTGGGCGCGCAGGTGCCAGCCAGCTCGACCAAGCCGCTTACCGGGCACACGCTGGGCGCATCCGGCGCGATCGAGGCGGCGCTGTGCTGGCTGGCGTTGACCGGCAATCCGCACAATCGCTTGCTGCCGCACTGGTGGGACGGCCAGCCCGACCCGGCGTTGCCGCCGCTGGCGCTGGTGGTTCCCGGCGCGTGCGCGCAACGCCCATTGCAGCGTGTGCTCAGCAACTCTTTTGCCTTCGGCGGCAGCAATGCGACGCTGGCGTTGGCACGGGAGTGAGGATACGAAGTGAGCATGCAGCCCTACGACATCGACGCGCTGGTACCGCACCGCGCACCCATGCGCCTGATCGACCGGTTGTTGGACTGGGACGAGAACGGCGTGGCGGTGGAAGTGACAGTGCCCGCCGACGGTCTGTTCAGCGATGCCGACGGCGTGCCGGCGTGGGTGGGTGTGGAGTACATGGCCCAGGCCATTGCCGCCTGGGCAGGCTGCCGTGCCCGCTATGCCGGGCAGGCGCCGGCCCTCGGCTTTCTGCTGGGCACGCGCCGCTACGTGGCCGAGCAGCCGTACTTCCGCACGGGCGCGCGCTTGCGGGTGGAGGCACGTTGCGAGCTGTTGGGTGAAAATGGGCTGGGAATGTTCGCCTGTCGCATCATGGAAGGCGAGGATGTAGTGGCAGTTGCCAACGTGTCGGTGTTCGAGCCGAACGATGCGTTGGCCTATCTGGAGAATGGACAGGCATGACAGGGGATTGGACTGTACTGGTGACCGGCGCCAGCCGCGGCATCGGCCGCGCGATTGCGCTGCGTTGCGCGCGTGATGGCTTCGACGTGGTGGTGCATTGCCGCAGCCGCGTTGAAGAAGCGCAGGCGGTGGTTGATGAAATTCAGGCGTTGGGCCGGCAAGCCAGGGTATTGGCCTTCGACGTGGCCGACCGTGCCGCCGCCCGTGCGGCGCTGGAAGTTGATGTGGAACAGCACGGCGCGTATTACGGTGTGGTCTGCAATGCCGGCATCGCCCGCGATGGCGCGTTCCCGGCGCTGGGCGAACAGGATTGGGACGAGGTCATCCACACCAACCTGGATGGCTTCTACAACGTGTTGCATCCTCTGGTGATGCCGATGGTGCGGCGGCGCAAACCCGGCCGCATCATCACCCTGTCGTCGGTATCGGGCGTGGCCGGCAACCGTGGCCAGGTCAATTACAGCGCGGCCAAGGCAGGCATCATCGGCGCGACCAAGGCGTTGGCGCTGGAACTGGCCAGTCGCCGGATCACCGTCAACTGCGTCGCACCGGGCCTGATCGAAACCGAAATGCTCAGCGAGGAAGTGGTGGAGCATGCACTCAAGTTGATTCCCGCCGGTCGCGTCGGCCAGCCCGATGAAGTGGCCGCCACCGTGGCCTTCCTGCTTTCCGAACCAGCCGGCTACATCACCCGGCAGGTGATCTCGGTCAACGGAGGCATGGTCTGATGGCGCGCCCGGATTGTCGCGTGGTGGTCACCGGGGCCGCTGCGATCAGCCCGCTCGGCCACGACTGGCCCAGCATCCTTGCCCACCTGCGCAGTTGCCGCAATGCAGTGCGGCACATGCCCGAATGGGACATCTACGCCGGCCTCAATACCAAGCTGGCCGCGCCGGCAGGCGATTTCGAGCTGCCATCGAACTACAACCGCAAGACCACCCGCTCGATGGGGCGGGTGGCCATCATGTCGGTGCGCGCCACCGAGCTGGCGCTGGAGCAGGCCGGGCTGCTCGGCCACCCGGTACTGCGCAGTGGCCTGGCCGGCGTGGCCTACGGTTCCTCGGCCGGCAGCCATGAAGCCATCGGCGAATTCGGGCGCATGTTGCTCGAGCGCAGCACCGACGGCATCAATGCCACCACCTATCTGAAAATGATGAGCCACACCGCGCCGGTGAACATCGGCGTGTTCTTCGGCTTGTGCGGCCGCGTCCACACCACGTCCAGCGCCTGCACATCGGGCAGTCAGGGCGTGGGTGCAGGCTATGAGGCCATCCGCTCCGGCAAGCAGGCGGTGATGATTGCCGGTGGTGCCGAGCAACTCGATGCCACTGCCGCGGCAGTGTTCGACACCCTGTTCGCCACCAGTGTGCGCAACGATGCGCCCCACACCACGCCCAGCCCGTTCGATGCCCGCCGCGATGGTCTGGTGCTGGGTGAGGGCGCCTGCAGTCTGGTGCTGGAAGAGCTGGACCATGCCCGCGCACGCGGTGCGACGATCCTCGCCGAAGTGGTCGGTTACGGCACCAACAGCGATGGCCAGCACGTCACCCAGCCCAGTGCCGACACGATGGCCCAGGCCATGCGCCTGGCGCTGGAAGATGCCGGCCTTGCTGCCGGACAGATCGGCTACGTCAACGCCCACGGCACCGCTACCGACCACGGCGACATCGCCGAGACCCGGGCCACCGCGCAAGTGTTCGGCAATGCGATGCCGATCAGTTCACTCAAGAGCTACGTCGGCCACATGCTCGGTGCCTGCGGTGCGTTCGAGGCCTGGCTGAGCATCGAGATGATGCGCGAAGGCTGGTTCGCCCCGACCTTGAACCTGAACGAGCGCGACCCGCGTTGTGCCGAGCTGGACTACATCACCGGCAGTGGCCGCGAACTGCACACCGAGTACGTGATGAGCAACAATTTCGCCTTCGGTGGCATCAACACCGCGTTGATCTTCCGTCGCTGGAATCCCTGATCCATCCAATCCGAACCACAACAAGGAGAAGTCCGATGATTCGTACCGCCCTGATCGCCGCGGCCACCACCGCGCTGCTGGCATTCTCGTCCACCGCCGATGCGCGTGAAACCCGTGTTGAACAGTCGCTGCAGGAGTTGGTCAATTCGCCAGCCGCACGCGAAGCCGGCATCGATGGCAGCGTGCGTTTTTACCTCGCCGGGCAGTCGCCAGCCGTGAGCCAGCGCCTGGGTGAGGACGTGGCCAACCGCAAGACCAATGCCGCCAACAAGAGTGACGAGGAAGCCTGCCGCTGGGTGGCGCTGTCGGCGCTGCGCGCGCTGCAGGATGGTGCCAGGAACCGCGGCGCCAACGCCGTGGTGGACATCGTCAGCTACTACAAGAAGAACGAGTTCCGCAGCGCCAGCAACTACGAGTGCTATGCCGGTACGTTCGTGGCAGGGGTTGCCTTGAAGGGTACCTACGCCAAGGTGCGTTGAGACTTTTGCAAACGTGGCGCTCCGACTGTCGATGGAGCGCCATGAATCCCGGAAAATCCGAGGGGGAAGCATGTACGGAAAGAAATTGATGACCATCGTGCTGGCGCTGGCCAGTGGTGGTGCACTGGCCAGCCCGTTGCAATTGCAGCGCCCGGTGCCGATGGCCGAGGACAATGACATTTCCTCGGCAGTCAAGCAGGAGTGCGCACTGGGCGAGCAATTGGCGGATTTCATCAGGGAATACGCACAGGAGCCGGTTGAATTCACCAGTGGCGAGCCGGATACCGCCAGCGGTCGCGTGTTGAAGCTGGAAATCGTCGATGCGGTGAGCATGGGCAATGCCTTCATGGGGCACCAGAAGTCCACCCGCGTGCGCGGCACGCTGTATCAGGACGGTGAAAAAGTGGCCTCGTTCAAGGCCCGGCGCAACTCGATGGGCGGGGCGTTTGCCGGCTTCAAGGGGAGCTGCTCGGTGCTGGGGCGCACGATCAAGGTGGTGGGGCAGGACATCGGGCAATGGCTGCGTGCGCCGGCCGATGGCGTGAATCTCGGCGATTGAGGCTGCGGCCGGGGGCCGCGATGGCTCCCGGCAATCCCCGGATGCCCGATTGCACATGCCTGCGCCCGTTCAGGCATTGGCGAAGCTTTCGCCAATGCCTGATTTCCGACACAATTCCAAGCCTCTCCGGATCCATGTCGGGTATGACCCGCAGGCATGCAAGCCTACGTCTACAAAAGCCAACGCAAGCAGGACACCTACGTCTACCTTGCCAAGCGCGATGACTTCGACGCTCTCCCGCCCACGCTCGGTGCCTCGCTGGCACCGTTCGACTTCGTGCTGGAGGTTGCCCTGACCCCGGAGCGGCGTCTGGCGCGGGCCGATGCCGCGTTGGTGCGCGCCAATCTGGCCGAGCATGGTTTCCACCTGCAGTTGCCGCCGCAACCGCTGGCGCCGGTGAAAATCGCGCGCATCGACGGTCGCGATGACTGAGCCCCTGCGTACCCGAGCCATCGGCGCGCTGGTTGCCGGTGTGCTGCTTGCCCTCGTTGCCGGATTCGGTGGTATAGCCGCTGCCGTGTGCGGCCTGTTGGCGCAGCCGGCGTTCGCCTTGGGCGTGTCGTGGTGGCGGCGCACACGTACCACCACGGCATCGGCCACGCTGCTCAAACACGATTTTCCGGCACTGTTGATGGTGTGGGCCGGCGGCGTGCTGCTGTTGGCGCTGCTGGTGTCCTGGCCGCTGCGGGCGCTGCGTGACAGCGGCAGCCTGCCGGCGGTGCTGGCGCTGAGCGTGGCAGTGAGCATCGCGGTACTGGCGCTGTGGCGCACCTGGCCGCTGTGGCAGGCGTTGGAGCGCGATGGCGGCACCTTGCGTACGCACGGGCAGGCGTTGTCCGCACGCGGCATGGAAAGCTGGCACGGGCTGGCGGCGGCGCTGGTGCTGTTGGCGCTGTGCGCGGCGGTGTTCGTGCCGGCGTGGCCGGGCTTGCTTGGCGAGGGCTGGCACTGGCCGGTGGCGTTTGCCACCGCGCTGTTGTCGGCGGTGTTGCATGGCGTGTTGCAGCGGCTGCCCAGCGCGCCGCCAGCGGTGGTTGCCGAGGCCCCGGTATTCGACCCCTTCGCCGAGCCGCCGGCCGAGCCGATGCCGTTGGAGCCACTGGCGCAGCACGAATTGCTGCCGCAGTTGTACGCCGCCGCACGCAGTGGCCGCGTCGACCGCGCATTGCAGTTGCTGGACGCCGGTGCCGACCCGCAGGCATTGCCGCCGGAGGATTCACGCGACCAGCGCAGTCTGGCAGTGCTGGCCGCAGTACTGCCGGACCTGCGCCTGCTGCGCACGCTGATCGGCCGTGGCGTCGATGTGAACCTGGCTCACCGCGGCATGACCCCGCTGCTGGCCGCCACCCGCGACAGTTGGCACGGCCGCCCGGAAGCGGTGATGACCCTGCTGGCCAACGGCGCCGACCCGCGCGCCATCGATGCCGACGGCAACACCCCGCTGCACCACGCCGCGCGCAGTTCCGACCCCGGCGTGGCCGCGCTGCTGCGTGATGCCGCCGCCGAGATCGACGCACTCAACCACGACGGCCACAGCCCGCTGGCGGTGGCCTGCCAGAGCGGCAACTGGCGGCTGGCCAAGTTCCTGCTCGAACGTGGTGCCAAGGTGGAGCCGGCCGATGGCGTGCCGGTGCTGGTGCCCGCCGCCGCCACCGAGGACGACGACCCGGCCGGCGTGCAACTGCTGCTCAAGCACAAGGCGCGGCTGGATGCCCGCGACCGCCGCCGTCGCAGCGCGCTGCACGAAGCAGCATCGGCCGGGCATGCCGAGATCGTGGAAGTCCTGCTCAATGCCGGCGCCAACATCGAGCCGCGTGACGCTGCGGGCCGCACACCGTGGCTGGACGCCGCCGCGCAGGCCCATGCCGGCGTGCTCGAACGCCTGCTCGCGCACCAGCCCGACCTCCATGCCGTCGATGGCGAAGGCAACAATGCACTGCTGCTGGCCTGCCGTGCCGAACAGGTTGGCGCGGCGCTGGTGCGCTGGCTGCTCGAACTGGGCGTCGCCCGTGATGTAGCCGCTGCCGATGGCCGCCGCGCCATCGATCATGCCGCCGCTGCCGGGCGCTGGAGCATCGTCGCGCTGCTCGATCCGGACTATCCGCTGCCGGTCGCGGTCAGCGACGTACCGGGCAATGGCGAAAACGACGGCAGCGCCACGCCGCCACTGCTCAATGACCGCGCCCCGCTGGAGCTGCTGCGCGAAGCACTGGCCTTCGGCAACATCGACGGCATGCGCTCGATGGCGCAACTGTGCACGCCGGCCGAACTGGGCGGCCTGCTGCACGACCCTGAGCTGGCGCTGCAGCCGTGCGTGGTGGATTGGCTGCTGCAGCACGACATCGCACTGGAACAGCAGGACGCCTGCGGCGACACGCCGATGTTCGCGCTGCTGGCACGCGGCGCGGATGCCATCCCGACCCTTCAAGTGCTGCTGCGGCACGGCGTGTCGCCGGCCGGCTGCGGCGGCCTCGGCCGCCTGCTCGCCGCCTGCGCGCGTCACGACCACGGTTCGCGCGGCACCGAGCAGTTCGCGCTGGAACTGCTGGAACGCGGTGCCGATCCGTTCGGCGCTTCGCCCGCCGGTGACCCGCCGCTGGCGCTGGCCGTGCGCCTGGGTTGGCTGAAATTGCAGCAGGCATTGCTGGCGCTGGGCGTGGATCGCGAAGCACGCGACAGCCACGGCATGACCGCGTTGCACCTGGCCACCGCACTGGCGCGCGAAGCCTCGCTGAAACTGCTGGTGATGCAGGGCGCGTCGCCGGATGCGCGCGCCGCCGACGGCCAGACCCCGCTCGGCGTGGCCCTGTCCAGCGGCCGCCGCGATCTGGCCGACTGGCTGGATTGGCGCGGTTGGTCGCTGCCGCTGCGCGCGTTGCGCGAGGCCGACATGCCGGCTGCGGCGATGGCCGGTGATGCCGACGCGGTGCGCCGCCTGCTCGACCTCGGCCTGCCGGTGGATGCAGTCGATGCGCAGGGCTGCACCGGCCTGCTGCGCGCGGCCGGTGGCGGCCACGCAGCAGCGGTCGATTTGCTGCTGGCGCGCGGCGCCGACCCGCAGCATGCCGCTGCCAGTGGTGCCACGCCGTTGTCGGCGGCGGTGAGCATGCGCCAGGGCGGCATCGTCACCGCGCTGCTCGATGCCGGCGCGCGCATCGACCACCGCCTGCCCGGCGGCGTCACCGTGTTGATGCTGGCCGCCGCGCTGGGCCTGCCGGACATCGTCGCCAAGTTGCTGACCGCCGGTGCCGACGTGCATGCCGGCGACGACCAGCAACTGGCACCGCTGCACTGCGCGGCGCTGTACGGTTTCACCGCGCGCGATCGCTCGCGCCTGCTGGCGCTGCTGGACACCCTGTTGCTGGCGGGCGCCGAACCCGATCAACCCGCCGCCGGCACCGTCACCCCGTTGTTGCTGTTGCTGGGTGCGCGCGCCGAACCTGGCACCGCCTGCGACGAGCAAGTGGTGCTGGCCGCGGTCGAACGCCTGCTCGACGAGGACGTGGCGCTGGACGTGCGCGACCCACGCGGCTTCGGTCCGCTGCACCTGGCCGCGCTGCATGGCCTGCCGCTGCTGGTGCAGAGCCTGCTGCGCGCCGGTGCCGACCCGGACGCGCGCGACAACCTCAACCGCAGCCCGCGCGAAATCGCGGTGATGCGCGGCTTCATCGACATCGCCGGCGCCTTCGAACCGGCGGTGCCGGGTGTGTCGTCGATGGCCCGCTTCCTGCGTGATCGGGGATAAAGCCGTGTCGCAAAACCGTTGCTTGCCCGTAGGAGCGCACCTTGGTGCGCGATGGAGCTTCACCGGGAAAGCTTCACCGCGCACCGAGATGCGCTTCCACGAAGCTCCGGATGCTGTGCGGGTAAACGAAAATCAAGGGGAAAACGTCGAATGAACACCGACAAAGACCATGCCGAGCCGAGCCGAGCCGAGCCGAGCCGAGCCGAGCCGAGCCGAGCCGAGCCGAGCCGAGCCGAGCCGAGCCGAGCCGAGCCGAGCCGAGCCGAGCCGAGCCGAGCTGAGCCTTTAGATTGCGTAACTGAAAAAAGTTCCGCGTTTCCGGGAAACAATTTTGAAGTTCCCGGCGCATCCCCCGATTTCCGCACACTGTTGGCCCGGCAACTCGCCGAGTTGGTGCCCGAGGCAGTAGCAGACGGCAAACTGGATGTTGAAAAATTGCGCGAGTTGCTGGCCGGCAACGTTGCCGAAGGCAACGAGCGCTTTGGCCTGTTCTGGCCGGGCAAGCAGCGCGCTTTGCGTGCTGCACAAGCGCCCACCACCGCAACCCTGAAGCCGGACATGGCCCGCTCCAGGGAGTGGGACACCACGCAGAACGTGTTCATCGAGGGCGACAACCTCGAAGTGCTGAAAACCCTGCAGCGGCACTATCACAACAAGATCAAGCTGATCTACATCGACCCGCCGTACAACACCGGCAAGGACTTCGTTTACCCGGACAACTACGTCGAAGGGTTGGACACCTACCTCGAATGGACGCGACAGGTGAACGAGGAGGGCGGCAAGGTTTCCAGCAACCCGGAAACGGCGGGCCGCTATCACTCCAACTGGCTGAACATGATGTACCCGCGCCTGAAGCTGGCGCGAAACCTGCTCACCGATGACGGGGTGATCTTCATCTCGATTGATGACAACGAGATGGAGAATCTCAAGAAGATATGCAATGAAATATTTGGTGAGTCGAATTTCGAAGCCATGTTCGTCTGGCAACGCAAGCAATCTCCTCAACGAGATGCCACAAATATTTCCGCAACGCATGACTACATACTCGCATTCTCTCGCCGTCATCCATTGACGACACAAGACGGCGTTGGATGGCGTGCCCGTCTCCTGCCGATGGGAGACGGGCAAATGGAGCGGTACAGGAACCCTGACAATGATTTGCGCGGGCCTTGGACTTCGGCTGATCTGACAATCAACACAACTGCGAGAGAGCGGCCTAACAAGTATTTCCCGATCACGAACCCCGTGACTGGCGAGTCGGTGATGCCATCGGAGAACAGAACGTGGATATTTGATGCCAATACGATGGCAAAAGTGGTTGCTGAGAGCAGGTTGTGGTGGGGCGAGAAAGGAACGAATTTCCCGAGGCTGAAGGCATTCCTGTCCGAGAACCAGCAGGGTGTGACACCGCAGACGATTCTGCTGAGAACCGTGGTGGGCGATAATCAGGCTGCGGCTCGCGAGATGAAGAGCCTGTTTTCGGGAAAGAAGGTTTTTGATACTCCCAAGCCAAGTAGCCTCCTGAAGCATTTGTGCTTCGTGGGGAATGTTCGGGAGGCAGACATTGTGCTCGACTTCTTCGCCGGAAGCTCCACCACCGCCCACGCCGTGATGCAGCTCAATGCCGAAGATGACGGCAACCGCCGTTTCATCATGGTGCAGTTGCCCGAACCGACGCCCGAAGATTCGGAAGCACGCAAGGCCGGCTTTGCGACCATTGCCGACATTTCGCGCAAGCGCATCGAACTGGCCGGCGGGAAGATAAAGGCCGAAGCGGTGGGCAAGCATGTGGACGTGGGTTTCCGTGCCTACACGCTGGCCGACACGAATTTCAGCAAGTGGCACGTGAGCAGCGACATTGCCCCGGACGCGCTGGGCCAACACCTGCTCGACCTGCGCGACAGCGCCAACGATGACGCCAGCGCCGATGACCTGCTTACCGAGCTATTGCTGAAACTCGGCTATTCCCTGAGCGAGCGTATTGATGCGCAGAGCATTGCCGGGCTGGAAGTGCGCGTGATTGGCGGCGCCGACGGCAAACCACAGTTGCTGGCCTGTCTGGACGAACACATCACCCCAACGCTGGAGCAGTTGCGCGCACTGGTGGATGCCGAACCCGCACGCCTGATCGTGCTGGAAGACGCGCTGGGTGGCGACGACGTGCTGAAAACCAATCTGGCCCAGTACGCCAGGAGCAAGGAGGTCGAGCTATGGACGGCATGAACTCAGGGCGACAACTGGCTGGGCAAATCCATGCCGTCATGCAGCAGGCGCAGCACGTCGATGATGTGGTCGTCGCCAATGCGGTACACGATGAAATGGCGGCCTTTGCGGCCACCCCGTGCGACGTGCAGCGTGCGAATGTCGGGGCCAAGGTCGTTGCGCGTTTGGCTGCCGATGATGCCCGGCCCGGCTTCCAGCGCTTCAAGGGCCAGTGCGATGGTTTCCGTGTAGGTCTGCGCTTGTCGGGTTCCGAAATGTCGGACTGTCCAGCGGATGATGTCCGCCCGGTCTTGCCGGGCCTTCCTGGTCTGGCGGACGTTCCATTCCATGCTCACGCTCCGTTCGCTTGTTCCACCTCGGCAATGATCCGCTCGGCCTCTGCCCGGAAGTCGTCGGCCAGTTCCTTGGCGGATGCAAACACGGTGTACCGCCCCGCCTCGATATCGTCGATGCCGAGTTGCACGGCCTCACGCAGCGCCTGCAACTTCGCCGCATGGTCGGCCTCGCGCTGCTCCACGAGGCGCAGGCCGTCGCGCAGTACTTCGCTGGCGTTCTGGTACCGGCCGCTTTCGACCAGGCGCTCCACGAGCGCGGCCTGGTGGTCGGTGATGACGACGTTGCGGGTGGGCATGGCCATGCTCCGGTTGGGTGATTGGCAGATTATGCCATTGCGCTCCGGCGTGGCCAAAGCAAGCGGGGGCGTGGCATGAGCAGCGCCAATTTCCAATTCGATGCGCGCCAGCAGTACCAACTGGACGCCATCGCCGCCGTGGTCGATCTGTTCGACGGCCAACCCGGTGACGCCGAACAACTGGCTGCCAGCCTGCGTGGCACGCTGGCCCTGCCTGAAACCGCGCAAGGCCAACTGCCGATGGACAGTGCGCAGGAAGTTGGGGCCATCGGCAACAACCTGTTGCTGGACGAAACCGCCATCCTCGCCAACCTGCAAGCGGTGCAAGACCGCAACGGGTTGGAAGTGTGCGGAATGCTGGCCGACGGCAAGCGCAATTTCGACATCGAAATGGAAACCGGCACCGGCAAGACCTACGTATACCTGCGCACCGTTTTCGAGTTGGCGCAGAAGTGCGGCTTCAGCAAGTTCATCATCCTCGTGCCCAGCGTGGCCATTCGCGAGGGCGTGAACACCAGCATCCGCCTGATGCGTGAACACTTCCGCCAGTTGTACCCGTCGCAGCCCTTCGATGCCGGTGTTTACAGCGGCGAGCGTGCCGAGGAAGTGCAGGCGTTCGCCACCGCCACCACGGTGCAGATTCTGGTGATGACCATCGATGCGATACGTGGCGACAAGAACACCCGCATCATCCACCAGCGCCGTGACCGGTTGAACGGCCTGCGCCCGCTGGATTACCTGAAGGCCACCCGGCCCATCGTCATCATGGACGAGCCGCAGAACATGGAGTCGTTGCTGTCGCAGTCGGCCATTGGCGAACTCGACCCGGCGTTCACCCTGCGCTATTCGGCCACCCACAAGCAGCAGCGCAACCTCGTCTATCGGCTCGACCCGGTGGACGCACACGAGCTTGGGCTGGTCAAGCAGGTGGTCGTTGCCGAAGTGATGCAGCAAGGCGCGGATGCCGCGCCGTACATCAAGCTGCTGGAGGTGAAACACGCCAAGGCATGGACGGCGAAGTTGGAGCTGGCCTGCCGCAAGGCCGATGGCGCGTTGCAACGCAAACCCAGGACGGTGAAGCCACATCAGGATTTGTCCGACGCAACCGGCAACCCGGCCTATGCTGGTTGGCGCATCAACGAAATGCGCCTTGCCGATGGCGGCGAACCGGCCAGCATCGAATTGACCCCGCACGGCATCCTGCGCGCAGGTGAAGCCATTGGCGGTGCCAACGATGCGATCCATCGGGAAATGATTCGCGAAACCGTGCGCGAGCACCTGCGCAAGGAAGCGATGCTGCGCGGCACCGGCATCAAGGTATTGAGCTTGTTTTTCGTGGACAAGGTGGCCAGCTTCCTTGGCGATGGCGCGAACAACGACGATGCCAATGGCGACTTCGTGCGCTGGTTCGATGAGGTTTTCGTCGAGGAACGCGGGAAGAACCGACGTTATGCGGAACTGCTGCCGCAGGAGCCGCGCGAACTGCGCCGCGCCTATTTCTCGCAGCTCAAGGCCAAGGGGAAAACCCGTTTCGTGGATTCCTCCGGCGCGACGGCCAGGGATGACGACGCCTACGAGCTCATCATGCGCGACAAGCAGCGTCTGCTGGATTGCGAAGAACCGGTACGCTTCATCTTCAGCCATTCGGCACTGCGCGAAGGCTGGGACAACCCGAACGTGTTCCAACTCTGCACGCTGCGCGAGATGGGTGCCGATACCGAGCGCCGGCAAACCTTGGGGCGCGGCCTGCGCCTGCCCGTGGCGAAAACGGCAAAAGGCTACGAGCGCATCGCCGACCGGGGCATCGCCACGCTGACCGTGGTGGCCAACGAATCCTACGTGGCTTTCGCCAAGAGCCTGCAAAACGAATACAAGGAGGCGGGCATCGCCATTGGCAAGGTGCGGCCCAACGAATTCGCCAGGCTGCCGCGCCTGGATGGTGAAGGCCGGCCAACGGATGATGCTTGCGGCTACCAATGGTCGCTGGGTGTTTACCAGCACCTGGAAAAGCACGGCTTCATCAAGGATGGCGAGCCGACACCGATGTTCCAGCCCGATGTCGAAGGGTTCACCCTGCACTTGCCGGATGTGCTGTGCGCCTACGAGGCCGGCATCATCGCACTGCTGCGCCGTGTGAACATCGGCCAGTACCTCAAGCCCAGAAGCAAACGGGTGGCGCGAAAATTCAACAAGGCGCTGTATGCCACGCCACAGTTCGTCGAATTCTGGAATGCAATAAGCTGCAAGACGGCGTATCGCGTGCAGTTCGACCGCGAACAACTGCGGCAGAGCGCGGTGGCGGCAATCAAGGCCGCGCCGCCCGTGCCGGCATTGCGCATCGAAGTCACCCGCGCCGGGGTGACGCTGACGCGCGCGGGTGCGGAAGGCCGGGTGCAGGGCGCGCGCAACGCCGAATTGCACAGCCGCCATGCCTTGCCCGACCTCATCGGCGAGCTGCAACAGGCCACGTCACTGACCCGCAAGACCTTGGCCGAAATCCTCGTTGCAAGTGGAAGGCTGGGTGAGTTCATCGACAACCCGAACGACTTCATGGTCATGGCGCGCAACTGCATTCGTGGCGAACTGGCCAAGGTGGTGATCGACGGCATCCAGTACGAACCGATTGGCGGCTCGCTCTACGAGTTGCGGGAGTTGCAGGCCGAAGGCATGGAAGAGAAGGAGCGCTTTCTCGACCAGATGGTGAAAATCCACAACTGGCAGGAAAAGACCGACTTCGATCACGTCGTGTTCGATTCGGAAGTGGAGAAGGATTTTGCCGAATTGTTGGACAGCCGCGCGGACATCAAGTTGTTCATGAAGCTGCCGCCGCGTTTCAAGGTGCCCACGCCCGTCGGCCCCTACAACCCGGATTGGGCGATCATCAAGGAAGTGGAGGGCCAACCCCGCATCTACATGATCCGGGAAACCAAGGGCGATGGTGAATTACGGCCTGCGGAGCAGGCGAAGATCGACGCAGCCAGCGCGCATTTCAGTGCCATCGGCATTGGTGATTACGCAAAGTCCACGCCGAAGATGCTGAATCTTTGAGAGGCGATTCTTCCCGCCGTCGGGTGGGTGCCGATCGTCGGCCGGGCGGTCGAGGGTTACTCGCCACCCGATGCCGGTTTCTCCGCCACGCTGCCGTCACCGACGTCGGCTTCGAACAGCTGCATCAGGTCGGCGCGGGCGTCGCGCGAGGTCTGGATCACCGCCGCTTCGTCGTCATAGACCAGGTGTTGGGCCTTGAGCAGTTTCTCGTCGTGTTCGCGGAAGCGGCGCACGTGTTCGCGCGCGACGTTCTCGGGAATGCCCAGCGACGTCAGCACGCGCTCGCTGATTTCCAGGCTGGAGCCGAATACTTCGCGGAAGGGTTCGGCCGACATGTCCATGAGCTTCCACGCATGCTGGCGGTTGCGTGCACGCGCCAGCACCCTGGCCTGCGGGTACAGCCGCCGCACCAACCGCACTGCGCGCAAGTTGGTGTCCGGGTTGTCCATTGCCATCACGAACACGCGGATCTGCTCGCCACCGGCGGCGCGCAGCATCTCCGGGCGCGAAGGGTCGCCGTAGTAAAGATGGTTGCCGAAGCGGCGCAGGTCCTCCACCGTGCCCGGGTCCGATTCCAGTGCCACGAACGGGATGCGCTGCGCGGTCAGCAGGCGCCCGACAATCTGGCCGAAGCGGCCCATGCCGGCAATCAATACCTGCGGGTGCTGCGCCTGCGCGTCGTGCATGTCGTCCGCCGCAGGTGCCGGCGTCGGGCTTGGCGCTCGCGCCTGCAGCAGATGCTTGAGGCCGATCATCAGCAGCGGTGTCAGCGCCATCGACAGGCCGACGATGGCCACCAGCCGGTCGTGGTCGGCATGGTTCAGCAGCTTGACCCGCTCGGCTTCATTGAACACCACGAAGGCGAACTCGCCACCCAGCCACAGCACGCTGCCCAGCATCAACGCGCTGCGCAGCGGCAGCCGCGCGGCGATGCCGACCAGCAACAGGATGCCGAACTTGACCAGCAGCAACACGGTCACGCCGATGGCGATCAATGCCGGCTCGGCGGCGACGCGGTCCAGGTCGATACCCATACCCACGGCAATGAAGAACAGCCCCAGCAGCAGGCCCTTGAACGGCTCGATCTGCGCTTCGATCTCGTGGCGGAATTCCGAGTCGGCCAGCAGCACGCCGGCCAGGAACGCGCCGAGACTGGCGCTCAGCCCGGCCGTCTGCATCAGCCATGCCGTGCCCAGCACCACCAGCAGCGCGCTGGCGGTGAATACTTCCGGCATGCGCGTGCGCGCCACGCTGCGGAACAGGTAGCGCAGCACCGGCCGCCCGAGCAGGATCACCAGCGCCAGCGCGCCCAGCGCGGCGGCGGCGTTCTGCCAGGTCAGGGTGGCGTTGCGGATGCCGCCCAGCAGCGGGATGGCGGCCAGCAAAGGGATCGCCGCCAGGTCCTGGAACAGCAGGATGGCGAAGCCGAAGCGGCCGTGGTCGCTGTTCAGCGCCTTGTGCTCGGACAGCAGTTGCAACCCCACCGCAGTGGAGGAAAGCGCCAGCCCGGTGCCGACCACCAACGCGCTTTTCCAGTGGAAGTGATGCAGCAGCAACAGCCCGCCCAGCAGCGCGGCGCTGAGCAGCACCTGCGCGCTGCCACCGCCGAACACCGGGCGCCGCATCACCATCAACCGCGACGGCGACAGCTCCAGCCCGATCAGGAACAGCAGCATCACCACGCCGATCTCGGCGGCATTGAGGATGCGCTCGGCGTCCTGCACGAAGCCCAGCACGTCCGGCCCCAGCACCACGCCGGCGGCCAGGTAGCCGAGCACCGCGCCCAGCCCGAAACGCTTGAACACCGGCACCGCGATCACCGCCGCCAGCAGCAGTACCAGGGCCAGTTCCAGACCGCCGCCATGCATCGGATGGGTACTCTCGAAAGGGAGGAAAGGGCGTCACGCACCGTCACGCGGGGTACGGTGATGAATGCGGCTGCCGATGGGCGAAAGGTTACCGCGCGGGCACCGGCATTGGAAAACCCGGTGGGGCAGGAGTGAGAGAGAGCAACGCCAGAAGCCGGCCTGCGCGGGCCTTGAAGCTCGCCCCGAACCGGTTTTCTCTCACTCCTCGTTCCTCTTCATTCGTTCCTCGCCTTTTGATTCCGCACATCCCATGCACCCGCACAGCCGTGTACCTTTGATCGCGTTTCCGACGTTGGCACCGCGATGAGCATCTATCACCTGCAGACCGTGTTCCGCCCCCGTTCCGTGGCCGTGGTCGGCGGCAGCCCGCGCGAACGTTCGGCCGGGCGCGCGGTGGTGCGCAACCTGCGCGCGGGCGGTTTCGCCGGGCAGGTCGGTTGGGTCAACCCGCGCCATGCCGAAATCGACGGCATGCGCACGGTCAAGCGGCTCCGCGACCTGCCGTGGGTACCGGACCTGGTGGTCATCACCACCCCGGCGGCGATGGTGCCGCAGGTGGTGGCCGCGGCCGCCGCGCTGGGCGTGGCCGGGGCCATCATCCTCACCGCCGGGCTGGGCAGCGGCCCCGGCTCGCTGGCCGCGCGGGTCGAGGCCGCTGCACGGCCCCGCGGCATGCGCGTGCTCGGCCCGCATTGCCTGGGCGTGATCGCCCCGCATGCGCGGCTCAACGCCTCGATCGCTGCGCACACGCCACAGGCCGGCGACCTGGCGTTGATATCCGAATCCAGCGCCATTGCCGCGGCGCTGGTGGAGTGGGGTGTGGCGCGCTCGATCGGCTTTTCCGCGGTGGTGTCGCTGGGCGATGCGCTGGACGTGGATTTCGGCGACCTGCTCGACTACTTCGCCAGCGACTACCGCACCCGCGCGATCCTGCTCTACGTCGACCAGATCAGCGATGCGCGCAAGTTCATGTCCGCCGCGCGTGCTGCCGCGCGTGCCAAGCCGGTGGTGGTGGTCAAGGCCGGGCGCCAGCCGCGTGCGGCCGAGGCCGGGGCCGATTCGCACGCACAGGCGCTGGCCGCGCCGGATGCGGTGTATGGCGCGGCCTTCAATCGTGCCGGCCTGTTGCGGGTAAGTGCGCTGGACGAACTGTTCACCGCCGCGCAGACGCTGGGCCGGCTCGGCACCTTTCCCGGCCAGCGGCTGGCCATCCTCAGCAACGGTGGCGGCGTCGGCCGGCTGGCGGTGGACCAGTTGCAGGCGCTGGGCGGCACGCTGGCGGGGTTGTCGCCGGCCACCGTCGAACGGCTGGACGCGGCGTTGCCGCAGGGCTGGTCGCGCGACAACCCGGTGGACATCGTGGTCGATGCCGACGGCGAGCGTTACGCCACGGCGGTGGAGGCGCTGCTGGCCGACGAGGCCAACGACGCGCTGCTGGTGGTCAACGTGCCGACTGCATTCACCTCCTCGGCCGATGCGGCGCAGGCGCTGACCCGCAGCCTCGGCCAGCGCCCGCGGCATCTGCGCGACAAGCCGGTGTTCGCGGTTTGGCTGGGCAACGACGAGCAGGCCACCGCCACATTGAATACCGCGCGGGTGCCCACCTACCCCAGCGAGGCCGAGGCGGTGCGCGGCTTCCAGCACCTGGTGCGCTACCGCAAGGCGCAGGCAGCGCTGATGGAAACCCCGCCGAGCCTGCCTGCCGATTTCAGCGTCGATGCCGCCCGCGCCCGCGCGCTGGTGGAGGTGGCGCTGCGCAACAAGCAGCAGTGGCTGGACCCGATGGCCACCCAGCAACTGTTGCAGGCCTACGGCATTCCGTCGCTGGAAGTGATGGTCGCGCGCGATGCACGCGAGGCGATGGAGCTGGCGCAGCCGCTGCTGGAGCAAGGTGCCAGCGTCGCGGTGAAGGTGTTTTCGCCGGACATCCCGCACAAATCGGCGGTCGATGGCGTGCGCCTGAACCTGGGCACCTTGCAGGCGGTGCAGGCGGCGGCGGAGGCAATCCTGCTGCGCGCGGCCGAGTTGCGCCCCGACGCGCGCATCGAGGGCGTGCTGGTGCAGCCGATGATGCTGCGGCCGAAGGCGCGCGAACTGATCGCCGGCATCGCCGACGACGCGGTGTTCGGCCCGGTGCTGGTGTTCGGCCGTGGCGGTACCGCGGTGGAAGTGATCGACGACAAGACCCTGGCATTGCCGCCGCTGGACCTGCGCCTGGCGCACGAGGTGATCGGCCGCACCCGCGTGGCGCGTATCCTCAAGCCCTATGGTGACGTGCCGGCCGCCGACGAGCGCGCGGTGGCGATGGTGCTGGTCAAGCTGGCGCAACTGGCCGCCGACATCCCCGAGATCCGCACGCTCGACCTCAACCCGCTGCTGGCCGACCGCAACGGCGTCATCGCGCTGGACGCACGCATCGCCATCGCCCCGGTGCGGCGCCTGCACAAGGGCCGTGGCCACCCGCGTTTCGCGATCTTCCCGTATCCCACCGAGTGGGAGCGCAGCATCGATCTGGCCGATGGCGGCAAGGCTTTCATCCGTCCGGTGCGGCCGGAGGACGACGCACTGTTCCGCGCATTCTTCGCCCGCGTCAGCGACGACGACCTGCGCCTGCGTTTCTTCCAGTCGGTCAAGCATTTCAGCCACGAGTTCATCGCCCGCCTCACCCAGCTCGACTACGCGCGCTCGATCGCGCTGGTGGCCATCGACCCGAAAACCGGCGACATGCTCGGCGCGGTGCGCCTGCATGCCGATGCCGACTACGACCGTGGCGAGTACGGCATCCTGATCCGCTCCGACCTCAAGGGCCAGGGCATCGGCTGGAAGCTGATGCAGATCATGATCGAGTACGCCGGCTGGCAGGGCTTGAACGTGGTCGAAGGCCAGGTGTTGCGCGAAAACAGCACCATGCTGGCGATGTGCCGCACGCTGGGCTTCAAGGTCAAGGTCGAACCGGATGACCCGACCCTGATGAACGTCACGTTGCCGGTGCGTTCGGCCACGGCTGCCACCGGCTGAGGCGCGGCCTGCTGCAAAACCACCGGTAGCTGCGGGCTCGCTGCGCCGGCAGCTTCTCCGGCAGCTCGCGCGTCTACTCGGCGCTGGCCGCATCCAGTTGCGCAACCTCCTGCGCCGACAATTGCAAGCGCACGGCAGCCAGCACGTCATGTAGTTGCTCGATGCCGGTGGCGCTGACGATCGGAGCGCTGATGCCGGGCCGCGCGATCAACCACGCCAGCGCCACCTGCGCCGGTGTCGCCTTGTGCCCGGCGGCGACGTCGTCGAGCGCAGCAAGAATGCCCAGCCCGCGCGGGTTGAGGTAGTGCGCGACTACTTTTGCACCGCGCGCGCCGCTCTTGCCGGCATCGGCCACACTGCGGTACTTGCCGCTGAGGAAACCGCTGGCCAGCGCGTAGTAGCTGATGACGCCCAGCTCCTGCTCGCGCGCCAGCGGTTCCAGCTCGGCCTCGTAGCCGGCGCGGTCGTAGAGGTTGTATTCCGGTTGCAGGGTTTCGTAGCGCGGCAGGTGGTAGTCGGCCGATACCTTCAATGCGTCGCGCAGGCGCGTGGCGCTGTAGTTGGAGGCACCGATGGCGCGCACCTTGCCGGCCTCGATCAATCGCGCGAACGCGCCCAGGGTTTCCTCCAGCGGCACCGCTTCGTCGTCCTCGTGCGCCTGGTACAGGTCCACCACGTCGGTCTGCAGGCGGCGCAGCGAATCGTCGATGGCGGCATTGATGTTGTCGGCCGACAGGCCGGGGCGCTCGGCCCACTTGGCAACCTTGGTGGCGATCACCACCTTGTCGCGCTTGCCGCTGCGCTTGAGCCAGCGGCCGATGATGGCTTCCGATTCGCCGCCACGGTTGCCCGGCACCCACGCCGGATACACGTCGGCGGTGTCCACCAGGTTGAAGCCGGCCTCGACGAAGGCATCGAGCAGGGTGAAGGCGGCTTTTTCGTCAACACTCCAGCCGAAGACGTTGCCGCCAAACGCGACGGGGCCAACCTGCAGGCCGGAATGGCCAAGTTCGCGGGACCGGATCATGCGCACCTCCTTGCCGAATCGAGCGCTACAGCATAGTGGGCATGCCCGCGGCAGCGGTTATGGAAGCATTAAGAACGGACATCACGCGCTACCGCTGCACCGCTTTCGTGTGTGCCTGCGTGGCGTGCGAAGCCCTTGCCGGCGCATGCTAGGCTCCGGTTTTCCCTGCCGGATGCCGCGCCATGAAGACGCCTGTTTCGCTGCTCGCCACCTGTTTGTTGCTGGCCACGCTGCCGGCCGCCGCGCAGGAACACGCGCATCACGACCACGCCGCCATGCACGCCGGGCACCCGGCTTCGATGCAGTTGCAGGACGTGCTGGCCAGCGAATGGCGCAGCGATGCCAATCGCGCCCGCGATGAATACCGGCATCCGTTGCAGACCCTTGAGTTCTTCGGCGTGCAGCCGCAGCAGACGGTGCTGGAAATCACCCCCGGCGCAGGCTGGTATGCGGAAATCCTCGCGCCCTGGTTGCGCGAAGGTGGCCGCTACGTGGCGGCGGTGGTGGACCCGGCGGCATTGCCGGCCGGCGGCGGCCGCGACTACCAGCAGCGCACCCGTGACGGGCTGGAAAAGAAGTTCGCCGAGGCACCGGCGCAGTTCGACCGTGCCGACGTCGTCGCCTACGACCCCGCCGCCCCGGTGCTGGGCGCGCCCGGCTCGGCCGACGTGGTGCTGACCTTCCGCAACGTGCACAACTGGCGTGCCAACGGCCAGGCCGAAGGCATGTTCCGTGCGTTCTTCGACGTGCTCAAGCCCGGCGGCACCCTGGGTGTGGCCGAGCACCGCGCCCAGGCCGAGGTGGCGGCCGATGACAAGAGTGGTTACGTCGGCCAGGCACAGGTGATCGCGATGGCCGAGGCAGTCGGTTTCAAGCTGCAGGCCAGCAGCGAAATCAATGCCAACCCGCGCGACACCAAGGATCACCCCAACGGCGTGTGGACGCTGCCGCCGTCCAACCGGCATGACGCTGCCGATAACGCGAAATACAAGGCCATCGGCGAGAGCGACCGGATGACGCTGCGCTTCGTGAAGCCGTGATGGTGCCGGGAATGGGGAAACGGGAATAGTCGAAGCAGGCGCAATGGCAAGCCTCCCGGTACCCTGAAATCATCCAGCCTGCGGGGAGTCGCTTTTCCGATTCTCCATTCCCTATTTCCCATTCCCATGCTTCTAGCCTTCAACAAGCCCTTCAACGTGCTGTGCCAGTTCACCGACCGCAGCCAGCCGCCGCGGGCGACGCTGGCCGGTTTCGGTTTGCCGAAGGACGTGTACGCGGCCGGGCGGCTGGATCATGACAGCGAAGGCCTGCTGCTGCTCACCGACGATGGCGGCCTCGCCCATCGCCTGACCGACCCGCGGCACAAGCAGGACAAGACCTACTGGGTGCAGGTGGAAGGCGTGCCGACGCCGGAGAAACTGCAGGCGTTGCGCGATGGCGTGCTGCTCAACGACGGGCCGACCCTGCCGGCGCACGCGCAACTGCTGGACCCGCCACCGGCATTGTGGCCGCGCGATCCGCCGGTGCGCTTCCGCAAGACCGTGCCCGATGCGTGGCTGGCCATCACCCTGCGCGAAGGCCGCAATCGCCAGGTGCGGCGAATGACCGCCGCCGTGGGCCTGCCGACGTTGCGGCTGGTGCGCGCGGCAATGGGCCCGCATTCACTGGGCGAATTGCTGCCGGGGCAGTGGCGGGAAGTGCGGGAGAGGCAGGAGTAAGTGAAGAGGAGTGAGAAGTGAGAGAAGTGAGAGAAGGCAAAAGCAGCAGCCGTCATCTCCGCGCAGGCGGAGATCACTCCTGGTTTTTCTCGCTTCTCACTCATCTTCACTCACTCCTGGCTTCTCAGGTATCGCTGCCGATGTCGCTGGTTTCATCAAGCACGGTGCCGGACTCGCGACGGCGCTCGGCGATCTGCCGCGAGCGTGCTTCCAGCGCGGCGTTGTCGCGCTTGTTCTTGCGGTAGACCGCGTAGCCGATCAGGCCCAGGCCGACGGCGGCCACCGCGACGGTGGCGGCGGGGTTGCGCCGCGCCACCCGGCCCACGGCGCGGCCGCTGGTCTTCATCGCACCGATGGCGGCACCGGCCTTGAGCCAGTCGGCGGCATTGGAACCGCCACTTTTCAGGCTGTTGCCGGCCTGGCTGGCCAGTTCGATGGCCCGCTCCAGCGCCGGTCCGGTGATGTTGCTGAACTTGCTCATGGGGGAAGTCCTCGAAGATCCGCAGGGGAGGCGCACAGTGTCGCGGGACGGGCGTGCAGAAAATGTTAGCCGTGGCAGGAGCGACCCCTCCCCAACCCTCCCTGTGCTGCGCACATGGGAGGGGCCAGCTTCCATCTCCCTCCCTTTCGCCACGGGCGAAGGGGAGGGCTGGGGAGGGGCTGCTTCATTACGGAATTTCCATCACGTCCCACGCGGTTTTGCACGGTGTGTTGCAGGCGCGGTCCAGGGGTCGTCGGGCCACGGATGTTTCGGATACCGCCCCTTCATCTCCTTCTTCACCTCGGCATAGGTGTGCTGCCAGAAGTTGCGCAGGTCGGCGGTGACTTGCAGCGGCTTGCCGCCGGGGGAGAGCAGGTGCAGCAGCAGCGGTACGCGGCCGTCGGCGATGCGCGGGGTGTCGACCAGGCCGAACAGCTCCTGCAGCTTTACTGCCAGCACCGGTGGACGCGGGGTGCTGCCATCGTCGTCCAGTGTGTAGTCGATGGCGCGTTCCATGCCCGAGGGCACGCTGACACGCACCGGCGCATGGCGGTCGATCAACTGCCGTGTATTCCAGTCGATGCCCGACTTCAGTGCTTCGCCCAGTTCCTGCTCGGTGAGTGCGTCCAGCCGGGTCTTGCCGGCGAAGGCCGGCAGCAGCCAGTCGTCCAAGGTGTCCAGCAGTGCTGCATCGGACAGTTCGGGCAGCGCCAGTTCCGGCATCCACTGGCGCAGGCCCTGCACGCGGTGGCGCCATTGCCGCAGGGTGTCGGTCCACGGCAGTGCGCTCAGCCCCAGTTCGCGTACCGCGTCGGTGAGCGCGCGTGCGGCCTGCGCGGGATCGACCTTGCCGGCCGGGCGGCTGTCGAGCACGATGCGCTCGAAACCGGTTTCGCGACGTGCTTCCAGTGCCCGCCTTTCGCCATTCCAGCGCACCACGTCGTGCTGGTGGAAGCGTTGCGGGAAGTCGTGGCGCAGGCGCGCTTCGTCCACCGGCGCGGCACGCAGCAGCAGTGCATCACGTGCCTCGTGGCGCAACTCGCTGATGACCAGCCACGGCTCGCCACGCAGGTCGCTGTGGTCGAACAGGCGTGCGCTGCGGCCGTTGGCCAGTTGGTAACGCAGCGGATCGACGGCATGGCGCGCGGCGATGCGGTCGGGAAAAGCGTGGGCGAGCAGGTCGCCGAGTTCGTGCGCTTCGATGTCGGCCGGCGGCGTGGCGTCACAGCGCAGGCGGCGACGCCATTGCTTGGCGGCGGTATCCAGTGCGGCCAGGGCGCTGCGGTTGGCGTCGTGCGGCGCGCGGCCGTTGCGGAACGCAGCCAGCGCCCGCCAGCGTGCGGCCAGTGCATCGCCGCCCTGGCGCAGCGGATCGCGCGCCTCCAGCAGGGCGGCCAGGTCCGCGGCCAATGCCTGCTCGCGCGGATTGGCGGCGGCAACCAGCATTGCCGCCAATCGCGGATGGGTGCCCAGCGCCAACATGCGCTTGCCGGTGGTGGTGATGCGGAATGCTCCCTCCCCTGCTTGCGGGGGAGGGTTGGGGTGGGGGGCGCTTTCCAGTGCGCCCAGCCGTTGCAGTAGTTCGCGCGCGGCAGCCATTGCACCGGGCGGCGGTGGATCGACGAAGCGCAGCGCGTCGCTGCCCCACGCGGCCAACTCCAGCACCAGTGATGCCAGTTCCACCTGCGCCATTTCCGGCCGCCGCTGCGCTTCCAGCCGCTGCGATTGCGGCCACAACCGCAGCGCCCAACCTGTCGCCACGCGCCCGGCGCGGCCGGCGCGCTGGGCGGCCGAGGCTTGCGAAATGGCCACCGCGTCCAGTCGCGAGAAGCCGCTGTTGGGGTCGTAGCGTGGCTCGCGTGCGAGCCCGGCGTCGATCACCACGCGCACGCCGGGCAGGGTGACCGAAGATTCGGCGACGTTGGTCGCCAGCACCACTCGGCGGCGGCCGTCGGGATCGGGCTGCAACACGCGGGTTTGTTGCTCGATTGGCAGCTCGCCGTGGAGCGGGAGGACGTCAAAGTTCTGCTCCTCCCCTTTCGCGGAGCGAAGGGGGAGGTTGGGAGGGGGTTGCTGTTGATCCTGGTCTGACGCCCGAAGCGACCCCTCCCCAGCCCTCCCCTTGCCTGCGGCAAAGGGAGGGAGCAGAGCGGCCTGCACCCGCGCGATCTCGCGTTGGCCGGGCAGGAACACCAGCACGTCGCCCGGATGATTTGCCAGCGCATGCTCCACCGCGCGCCGCGCCTGTGCTTCCAGCGCCTCGTCGCGCCGCGTCGGGAAGTGGCTCACGTCCACCGCGAAGCTGCGGCCTTCGCTGGACAGGCGCGGCGCATCGAGGAAGGCCGCCAGCCGCTCACCGTCGAGCGTGGCCGACATCACCACGATGCGCAGGTCCTCGCGCAGCCCGGCCTGCACGTCCAGCGCCAGCGCCAGGCCGAGGTCGGCTGACAGGTGGCGTTCGTGGAATTCGTCGAACAGCAGCGCACCGACGTTTTCCAATAACGGGTCGTCCTGCAGCATGCGGGTCAGGATGCCCTCGGTGACCACCTCGATGCGGGTACGTGCGGACACCTTGTTTTCGAAACGAATGCGGTAGCCGACGGTTTCGCCGACCGCCTCACCCAACTGCCTGGCCATGAATTGCGCGGCGCTGCGCGCGGCTACCCGGCGCGGTTCCAGCATCACGATCCGGCGGCCGGCCAGCCACGGCGCGTCGAGCAGCGCCAGCGGCACCTGGGTGGTCTTGCCGGCACCGGGGGGAGCTTCCAGCACCAGCCGCGGGTGCGTGACCAGGCTGTCGGCAATGGCCGGCAGCAGCGGAGTGATGGGGAAATCGGGTCGTGCCATCGCGCAAGGATAAGGGTTCGTGCGCGTGCGACCGCCTACAATGCGCGCTTTCCGCATCCCTTGCCTGCAATGCAACTGATCGACATCGGCGCCAACCTCACCCACGAATCGTTCGAACGCGACCGCGATGCCGTGCTCGAACGCGCCCGCGCCGCCGGCGTGGTGCAGATGGTGGTGACCGGAGCCAGCCGCGAGCACTCGCCGCAGGCGCTGGAACTGGCGCGCCGGCATCCCGGTTTCCTGTACGCCACCGCCGGCGTGCACCCGCATCATGCGGTGGAATACAGCGACGAATGCGACGCGGAGATGCGCGCTCTGCATACGCACCCGGAGGTGGTGGCGGTGGGCGAGTGCGGGCTGGACTACAACCGCGATTTTTCACCACGCCCGGCGCAACGCAGGGCGTTCGAGCGGCAGTTGCAGATTGCGGTGGACCTTGCCGTCGATGGCGTGGGCAAACCGCTGTTCCTGCACCAGCGCGATGCGCATGACGACTTCCTCGCGATGATGAAGAATTTCGACGGCAAACTCGGCCCGGCGGTGGTGCACTGCTTCACTGCCGAACGCCGCGAGCTGTTCGATTACCTCGACCGCGACTGGCACATCGGCATCACTGGCTGGCTGTGCGACGAGCGTCGTGGCGCGCACCTGCGCGAGCTGGTCAGGCACATTCCCGCCGAGCGGCTGATGGTCGAGACCGACGCGCCCTACCTGCTGCCGCGCACGCTGCGGCCGCTGCCCAAGGACCGCCGCAACGAGCCGGCGTTCCTGCCGCACATCGTCGAGGAGTTGGCGCGCGACCGTGGTGAGGAAACCGCCATCACTGCTGCCAACAGCAGGGCAACAACGGCGGCGTTCTTCCGCCTGCCACCGGTCTGAGCGCCTGAAACGAAACGCCCGGCCAAGGCCGGGCGTTTCCTGCTTCCATACCGCGGTGGCGTTTACTTGGCGGGGGCTTCCGGCAACGGGCCTTCGGCCACCAGCAATGCACCCTGGCGATTGCTGCTCTGGAATACCACCCAGATCGCCTTGTCGGCGCGGTGGATGACGTAGGTATCGGCATCGCTGTCGTACCAGTAGGCATCCCGGATGCGGCTGAACTCCTGGCGGAAATCGTCCACCGCCTTTTCATTCGCCTTGTAGACGGCGTTGTCGAAGCTGCGCTCGCCCAGGCGCACGCCGCCCAGCGCTTCGACCGCCTGCTGGATGTTCTTGCGGACTTCGAACTTGGAGTAGGTCTTGCCGTCGCTGTTGTCGATGCTGTCGCTGAAGGTGCGGCCTTCCACCCACAGCAACTGGCCGCCGGTCCACATCGGCACGCGGGCCAGGTCCTTGCTGCGCTTGCCGATGTCGTCGGCGTCGTCGAACTCGTAGCCTGCCGGCAGCGCGACATACGGCCAGTCCGGCAGCTCTGCGCTGCTGACCGGAAGCGAAGTGATGTCGAAGTCGGCTGCCGTGGCGCTGGCTGCATCCGCGACGGGAGTTGCCACGGGTTCGGCGGTGGTGCCGTTTTCGATGGCCGTCGCCGGTGCTGCCGGTTCCGGCGCTGCGCTGGCGGTGTCTTCCGGCTTGTTGCAGCCGGCCAGCAGGGTCGCGGCAATGGCAAGCGCCAACAGGGTCCAGTTCTTCCTCATGCATCCATACTCCTCACTGTGGGACGGCGAGTGTAGCGAAGCTTGCGTGGTGGTTCCGGATCAGGGCCGTTGCGCCGGCGCGCGTTGTGCGCGCACCCAACGCATCTGTTCGAGGAAGGTGGCGGTCCAGTACCGGTCACGGTGCGCGGCCAGGTAGGCGAGCAGTTCGTCGTGCGCCTCGCGGGTCACCGCGAGGTGGTCGCCACCGATGCCGTGAAAGGTGAAGTTCACCATGCCGCCGCTGCGGCCGGCTGTTTCCACCAGCGCGATCATCTCCGCGCCGCTCATGCCGTCCGGTGCGATCACCGGCACGGCCAACGGGTCCAGCGCGGCCATGTCTGCGACCACGCCGCCGACGCCGAGCTTGATGCCGACGAACAGCGGTGCCACTGCATTGAGGTAGCGCCCGTCGCTTGCGAACGTGTCGCCGCAGGGCACGGTGAAGCTGCGCTCGTGACCGCCGTCGATTGCCTGCAACATCGTGTTCGCCAGCACGACCTGATCACGCATCTGCGCCACGCTGATGGCGTCCAGATCCTGCTGCGGCCGCACCCATGCGCGGCCTGGTCCCTTGCCCGAACACTGGTGGAACAGGCTGTGGTTGCCCAACTCGTGGCCATTGGCCGCCGCCGCGCGCCACTCGGCCATGCGCTCGCGCACCGTGCCTGCCGCGAGTGTCAGGTAGAAGCTGCCTTTCAGACCATATCGGTCCAGTGCCGGGATGGCATTGTCCAGTTGCGAATCCAGCGCGTCGTCGTAGGCCAGGCTCACCGCGGCCTTCCTGTTTTCCGGCCAGACGAAGTCACCGGCCTGCGCCGGATGGGCGCATGACGCCAGCAGCAACCAGGACCACAGATGCGCGCCGGCCTTCATGTTCGGTTCGCGCGCTGTGCCTCGTAAGCTTGCAAGTGGCAATACGCCGCCTGCAGCAACGGTGCAGCATGGCCGGCCGCGCGTGCGCGTTCGAGCATGTCACCGACGATGTGTGCCGCTTCCACGCGCTGCCCGGCTTCCAGGTCGCGCAGCATCGAGGCCTTGATCGTCGAACCGGGCCTGGTCAGCGCCGCCAGCGCGATGTCCTGCGCCTTCGGCGGAATCGGCTGGCCTTCGTGCGCGGCGGCGGCAAGGCATTCGTCGTACAGCGCGCGGATGAAGGCATCGCCGTCGTCGCTGGCGACGATGCCGCCGACGTCGCTGCGCATCAGGCAGGTGCCCGCGGCCAGCGTGGCCAGGAAGCTGTACTTGACCCACTGCTCCTGCGCGATGTCACTTGATGCGACATGGGTGATGCCGGCGGCTTCGCAGGCGGCCGCGAATGCAGCCACGCGCGCGCTTGCGGTGTTGCCGTCACGTTCGCCGAAGGTGATGCGCGCGGGCTTGTCCAGGTGCACGATGGCGCCGTCGTCGGCCTTGGTCGCGCTGATGAAGCACAGCCCGCCCAGCACCGCGCCGCGGCCGAAGCGCGCATCGAGCGCGGCATAGTGGCGCAGGCCGTTGAGGATCGGCATCACCGTGGTACCCGCGCCGACCGCCGGGGCGATGGCGTCGATCGAGCTGTCCAGGTCGTAGGCCTTGCAACTGAGGATCACCAGCTCGAACGGCCGCTCCCGTGCCAGCGCCGGCAGGGCATCGGCGGTGACGTGCGCGACCGCGATGCTCGCATCGCCGAGCGGGCTGCGGATCACCAGCCCGTCGCGCAGCAACTGCGCCGCGCGCGCCGGCCGCACCAGGAAGGTCACGTCGCTGCCGGCCTGTGCCAGCCGCCCGCCGAAATAGCCGCCGGTACCGCCGGCGCCAAGGATCAGGATGCGCATGGATTCCTCCGTTGGAATGTGGTCATCAGCTACGCAGGCCGACGCCGCGCCGCAGCAGCCACAGCGACAGCGTGGTGAGCGCGGCGACGAAGCCGAGCATCAGTGCGTAGGCCACCCACAGCGGCACGTCGCTCTTGTCCAGCAGGCCGTAGCGGAAGGCGTTGACCATGTAGAAGATCGGGTTGGCATGGGTCGCCGCCTGCGCCCAGCCGGGCAGCAGGGTGACCGAGTAGAACACGCCGCCGAGGTAGGTCAGCGGTGTCAGGATGAAGGTCGGCACGATCGCCACGTCGTCGAATTTCTTGGCGTAGACGGCGTTGATGAAGCCGGCCAGCGCGAAGATCACCGCGCCCAGGAACACCGTGCTCAGCGTCACCAGCGGGTGCGGGATGCGCACCGGGGTGAAGAACATGGCGATGAACAGCACGATCACCCCGACCATCACCCCGCGCAGCACCGCGCCGGCCACGTAGCCCCACAGGATCACCCAGTTCGGCATCGGGCTGACCAGCAGTTCCTCGACGTGACGGCCAAACTTGGCGCCGAAGAACGAGGAGCTGATGTTGCCGTAGCTGTTCTGGATCACGCTCATCATCACCAGCCCTGGCACGATGAACTGCATGTAGCTGTAACCGCCCATGTCGCCGATCTTCGAGCCGATCAGGCCGCCGAAGATCATGAAATACAGCACCATCGTGATCGCCGGCGGCACCAGCGTCTGGCTCCAGATGCGCAGGATGCGGTGCACCTCGCGGCGGACGATGGTGCCCAGGGCGACGAGGTTGCGGCGGGTGTCGGTGGTGGCGGTATCAGTGGTGGTGTTCATGCTCTGGCTTCTGCTCCTCCCCTTGCGCATGGCGCAGGGGGAGGTTGGGAGGGGGTGGTTTTTGCTGTTGCCATTGGGAAGGAAGCATAAAGCACCCCTCCCCGGCCCTCCTCTTTCGCCTGCGGCGAAAAGGGAGGGGGGTCATTGCGCGAGGTTGCCGGTCAGGCGCACGAACAGCTCTTCCAGGCGGTTGCTCTTGGTGCGCATGGAGCGCACGCGGATGCCGGCGCCGCCGAGTGCGTCGAACACGCGGTTCAGGTCCATCGCGCGCGGCATGTCCAGGTCCAGCGTGTGCGCGTCGGTGGCGACCAGTTGCGCGCCTTCGATCTGCGGCAGCAGCGCCGGCAGTTCGCCGTCGATGTCGAGCACGAAGCCTTCCACGTCGAGCTTGGCCAACAGCGCGCGCATCGGCCCCTGCTCGACGATGCGGCCGTGGTTGATGATGGCCAGGTTGCGGCACAACTGCTCGGCCTCTTCCAGGTAATGCGTGGTGAGGATGATGGTGGTGCCGGCGGCGTTGATCTCCTGCAGCGTCTTCCACATGTCGCGGCGGATCTCGATGTCCACCCCGGCGGTGGGCTCGTCGAGGATCAGCAGGCGCGGGCGGGTCATCATCGCGCGGGCGATCATCAGCCGCCGTTTCATGCCGCCGGACAGCGTGCGGCTCATCATCTGCGCCTTGTTCCACAGGTGCGCGCGCTTGAGCTCCTCTTCCGCGCGTACCTCGGCCTCGGCACGGGGCACGCCGTAGAAACCGGCGTAGTTGACCAGGATTTCGAAAGGCTTCTCGAACAGGTTGAAATTGATTTCCTGCGGCACCAGCCCGATCAGGCGCATGGTCGCGCTGCGCTCGGCCATCAGGTCCGAGCCGAACACCTGCACCTGCCCTTCGCTCAGGTTCACCAGCGAGGAGACGATGCCGATCAAGGTGGATTTGCCGGCACCGTTGGGGCCGAGCAGGGCAAAGAAATCGCCGGGTGCGACTTCCAGCGACACGCCCTTCAGGGCCTGCACGCCGTTGTCGTAGGTTTTGCGGAGGTCGTGGATGCGCAGCGCAGGTGCGCCGGCGGGAAATCGGGAATCCAAGCTCTGGCCTTCGCGCCGCAGTGCCGGCGCCGGATGAGTGCGAGCCGGTATTATAGGAGTCCCCGTGGCACCGGCCCGGCTACACACTGTTCCTTCCTTCGTGCCTGTCCAATTCCCCCTCAAGCTGGTCGGCCGCCGCATGCTGGCGCCTACCATCGGCCACTACCAGTTCGTCCGCGACGATGGACAACCGCTGGATTTCCAGCCCGGGCAATTCATCCAGGTGCATTTCGAATACGCCGACGGCACCGCGGCCAGGCGCAGTTATTCGCTGGCGACCCTGCACGAGCATGCGCTGGGGCCGGGCGAGACGGTGGAGATTGCGGTCAGTTTCGTGCCCGGCGGCGCCGCCACGGCCTTGTTCGAAGGCTTGCAGATCGGCGAGCACGTCACCGGCAGCGGGCCGTTCGGGCGCTTCTGCCTGCAGCCGGGCGACCGCAACCGCCGCTATCTGCTGATCGCCACCGGCACCGGCGTTACCCCGTACCGCTCGATGCTGCCGTTGCTGCGCCAGGCCATTGCCGAGCGCGGGGTGGAGGTGGTGCTGCTGCAGGGCGCGCGCACGCCGGCCGAGCTGCTGTACGGCGATGACTTCCGCGCCTTCGCCGCCGCCAACCCCGGCTTCCGCTACCTGCCCTGCCTGTCGCGCGAACTGCCGGCGCAGCCGCATGCAGACGTGCGCCGTGGCTACGTGCAGCAGCAGTTGGCCGAAATCGCCCCCGATCCGGAAGGCGACATCGCCTACCTGTGCGGCAACCCGGAGATGGTCGATGCCTGCTTCGAGGCGCTGAAGGCTGCCGGGCTGCCGGTGCCGCGGATACGGCGCGAGAAGTACGTCAGCAGCAAGTAGCCGCCCTCCGTGCCGGGGCCGGGCGTAGGCGGATGGCAGCGCATGCGGCATGATCGCCCCGAGGCCGCGCCGGCCGTCCCGCCCGACTCGACGGTACCCGTCCCGTGACTTCGCTGGATTTCCCCACCATTGCCCTCATCGGCCTGCTGCTGCACATCGGGCTGGCGGCGGGGTTTTCGCTGATCCTGCTGGTGATGCGCGGCCATCCGGTGCCGCGGCTGTGGGCGGCCAGCCTGTGGGCCGGCGCGCTGGGCACCACCCTGCTCGGCCTGCAGGGGCAGATGCCGGAGCTGTTGTCGATAATGGGCCGCAATGCCTTCGCCGTGCTCGGCAGCGTGCTGCTGCTGTGCGGCGTGGCCCTGCACGTCGGCCGGCGCGCGCCGTGGCGCCCGGCGCTGGTGCTGGCCGCTGGATACATGCTGTGCATCGTCTGGTTCAGCGTGGCCGCGCCCAATCTCGGCATCCGCCTGGCGCTGTACAGCCTGCTGGTCATCATCTGGAAGGGCTGGGAAATCCGGCTGCTGCTGCGCCACGCCCCGGCCGATATCCATCGCAGTTGCCGGGTCGCGGCGGCGGTGTTCGCGCTCGATGCGCTGCTGTTCCTGCTGCGTGCGCTGCTCCCGGTCGCGCCGGGGGCGGGCGGCGACATCCTGCGCGCCGGCTTGCCGATGAACGTCACCTACATCGGCAGCCTGATCGTGATGATGGCCCATACCTTCGTGCTGGTGCTGATGATCGTCGAGCGGCAGATGGTGGACCTGCGCCGGCTGGCGCGGCGCGATGGCCTGACCGGCCTGCTCAACCGCACCGCGTTGATGGACGACGGCCGGCAGCAACTGGCGCACTGCCAACTGCGGCGGCTGCCATTCGCGGTGCTGCTGCTGGACCTGGACCACTTCAAGCGGGTCAACGACACCCACGGCCACCAGGCCGGCGACGCGGTGTTGCACCACATGGCGCGCACCCTGCAGCGCAACCTGCGCGGCCGCGACAGCCTGCTGGGCCGCTACGGTGGCGAGGAGTTCGTGCTGTTGCTGCCGGCCACCAGCCTGGAGCAGGCGCAGGCACTGGCCGAACGGCTGCGCGCGGCACTGGAAGCCTGCCCGCTGGATGGCGACGTCGGCGCGATTGCGGTCACCGCCAGCATTGGCGTGGCGGCCGACGTCGATGCCACGCTGGAGCGGCTGCTGGCGCGGGCCGATGCGGCGCTGTACCGGGCCAAGGCCGCCGGCCGCAACCGCGTCATCTGCGACCTTGGCATGGAGCCGGCGGCGATTGCCTGAGGCCGTAACCCCGACCTGTGGGGACATGCTCTGTAAAGCACGCTTGACAGCTCCCATTGGCTCGCGCATCCTCCTGTCAAGCTTCCTTGACAGGCAAGGGTGATGCCATGCGCAGCACACGGAATCGAAAAAACGTCGGCGTCGTCTGGCTGGGCGTCGGCGTGGCTTTCCTCGGCGTCGCCATTGCCGGGCAACCCGCATTCATGGGCGTGGGCATGGCCTTCCTCGGGCTGGGCATCGCCTTCCTCGCCAGGGCACGGCGGGGCGATGGGGCATGACCCTGCGTCGCGTCGCCTGGATCTTCGCCGCCATCGCGCTGGGCGCGCTGCTGCTGGCCGGCGCCGGCCACTGGCTGCTGCACTGGCCGCGCGGTGCCGTGCACGCCTGGTTGGGGATTGCCGCCGGTTACCTGCTGGCGGCGTTGTTGATGACGCTGATGCCGCGCTGGTGGCGCGAGCATTGCGACGAGATGTACGCGCAGCCGGCTGGACGCCGCTACCGGCGCGCCTTGTGGCCGATCATGATCGGCTATGCAGTGGTGCTGTTCGCGTCCATCAGCCTGATAAAGCACGGCATCGCATCGGTGCCGCTGCGCGCGCTGGTGGCGGTGACGCCGGCGCTGGCCATCGCACTGCTGATGCGCGCTGCGCTGCGCTACCTGCGCGAGGTGGACGAACTGCAGCGGCGCATCGAAACCGAGGCCATCGGCATTGCCAGCCTGCTGGTGGCACTGCTGTATTTCGCCGGCGGCCTGCTGGAGAAGGCCGAGGTGGTGAATTTCGATGCCGCCTCGGTGATGATCTGGGTGTTCCCGCTGCTGTGCCTGACCTATGGCATCGCCAAGATGGTCCTGACCCGGCGCTATCTGTGAACAACCGCCTGCGTGAATTGCGCGATGCCCGCGGCTGGTCGCAAGGCGAACTGGCCGAGCGGCTGGAGGTCTCGCGGCAGACGGTGAACGCGCTGGAAACCGGCAAGTACGATCCGTCGCTGCCACTGGCGTTCCGCATTGCGCGGCTGTTCGCGGCGCGCATCGAGGATATTTTCCTTCCCGATGTCACATGACGGTGGCTGCCGCGTCATGCACAGGCAGCACCGAATCCGTTCCATCCAACCAGAGGGGTCGTTCCGATGATGTCCCGCAAGACCCGTATATCCATTGCCGCCGCGCTGTTTGTCCTGTTGATCGGCTACAAGGCCCAGCAGCGGATGGCCGGAGAAGGTGCCGAGGCACCCGCCAGCGACCGTGACGCCCCCACCGCGTCCTTTGCACCCGCCAAGCCGTTGATGCTGGGCAGCATCGCCTTCACCCCGTGCAGCCTCAGCTCGTCGATGAGCCGCACCAGCCTGGAAGCGCAGTGTGCGACCTTCGAGGTGCCCGAGGACCGCGCCAACCCGGCCGGGCGCAAGCTCGCGCTCAACATCGCCTGGCTGCAGCCCGGCGACGGCGGCGAGAAGCTGCCCGACCCGGTGTTCTTCCTTGCCGGCGGCCCTGGCCAGGCGGCGGTGGAAACCTATCCGGGGCTGGACCCGGTGTTCAAGGAAGTGCGCAAGCAGCGCAGCGTCATCCTCGTGGACCAGCGCGGCACCGGCAAATCCAACCTGCTGTCCTGCGAAGGTGGTGACGACGCGGCGACGGACATGTCGCCGGCGGCGATGCAGGCGCAGGCGGCGCAATGCGTGGAAACGCTGTCGAAAAAGGCCGACCTGCGCCACTACACCACCACCGACGCCATCGCCGACCTCGACGACGTGCGCCGTGCCATCGGTGCGACCCAGATCAACCTGGTCGGCGTCAGCTACGGCACCCGCGTCGCCCAGCAGTACGCCATGCGCTACCCGCAAAGCACGCGCAGCATCGTGCTCGATTCGGTGGTGCCCAACACGCTGGAGCTGGGCAACATCTTCGCCCGCAACCTCGACGACGCCCTGGCGCTGCAATTCGCGTTGTGCAGCAAGGACCCGGTGTGCAAGGACAAGCTGGGCGACCCGCGCGCCGAGCTTGACGTGCTGCTGGCCAAGCTGCGCGCGCAGCCGGTGGAGGTGCAGTACCGCGACGCCAGCAGTGGCGAACTGAAGCAGGCCACCTTGCGCGCCGAATCGGTGGCCGGGCTGGTGCGCATGTATGCCTACATGCCGCTGGCCAGCTCGCTGCTGCCCAAGCTGATCCACGAGGCCAACGCCGGCCGCCACGAAAACCTGATGGCGCTGGTGCAGATGATGAGCGGCGAAATGAAGGACGCGATGGCGATCGGCATGCAGTTGTCGGTGATATGCAGCGAGGATTCCGGCAGCATGGTGGCGCGCGCCGAGGATGCCGGCACCGTGCTCGGCAACCTGATGCCCGAAGGCATGGCGGCGATGTGCAAGGTGTGGCCGAAGGGGCAGGTGCCGGCCGACTTCCACCAGGCGTTGTCCAGCAATGTGCCGGCGCTGGTGCTGGAAGGCGAGTTCGACCCGGTCACGCCGCCGCGCTATGGCGAGGAAGTGGTCAAGACCCTGCCGAACGGTCGCCTGTTCGTGCTGCGCGGGCAAGGCCACTCGGTGTTGGGCGCCGGCTGCATGCCCAGGCTGTTCGCCCAGTTCATGGAAAACAACGACGCCAAGGCACTCGACGGCAGTTGCCTGGAAAAGCTCGACTACGTCGCCCCGTTCACCAGCTTCAACGGCGCCGAGCCGTAAGCACACAGCCAACAGGAACCTTGCAATGATCGTTGCAGAACATCTCCGCAAGACCTTCCCCGGACGGGGCAAGGACAAGACGCCGGTGGTCGCCGTGGACGACGTCGGCTTCATCGCCCGCGATGGCGAAATCACCGGCCTGCTCGGCCCCAACGGCGCCGGCAAGACCACCACGCTGCGCATGCTTTATACCCTGATGTCGCCGGAAACCGGGCGCGTGCTGGTGGACGATGTCGACGTGGCCGCCGACCCCGAGCGCGTGCGCCGCAGCCTGGGCGTGCTGCCCGACGCGCGTGGCGTCTACAAGCGCCTGACCGCGCGCGAGAACATCGACTACTTCGGCCAGTTGCACGGCATGGGCGTGCAGGAAATCGCCCAACGCACCGCCAGGTTGGCGGCGGCGTTGCAGATGGAGGATTTCCTCGACCGCGCCACCGAAGGTTTCTCGCAGGGCCAGCGCACCAAGACCGCCATCGCCCGCGCGCTGGTGCACGACCCGAAGAACGTGATCCTCGACGAGCCCACCAACGGCCTGGACGTGATGACCACCCGCGGCCTGCGCGGCTTCCTCAAGGAGCTGCGCGCGGAAGGGCGCTGCGTGATCTTTTCCAGCCACATCATGCAGGAGGTGGCGGCGCTGTGTGACCGCATCGTCATCATCGCCCAGGGCCGCGTGGTGGCGCAGGGCACCCCGGACGAACTGCGTGCGGCCACCGGCGAGGCCAACCTGGAAGACGCCTTCGTCAAACTGATCGGCAGCGAGGAGGGCCTGCACGCATGAACACCGATACCCGCAACCGCAAGGGCATGCTCGCCACCATCTTCATCGTCATGCGCAAGGAATGGCGCGATTTCTTCCGCGACCGCCGCACCTTCTTCCTCAGCCTGCTGGTGGCACCGTTGCTGTACCCGGCGATCTTCCTCGGCATCGGCAAGCTCAGCCAGATGCGCGCCGACACCCAGTTGGAGAAGACCCTCAGCGTGCCGGTGGCCGGCATGGAGCGCGCGCCCAACCTGGTCAAGTACCTGGCCAGCTACGGCATCGAGGCTAGGCCGGCACCGGCCGACATCGAGGCCCGCATCCGCACCCAGCAGGAAGACCTGGCGCTGGACATCGATGAAGGCTTCGCCGAGGACTGGCTGGCCGGCAAGCCGGCCAAGGTGGACATCATCACCGACACCACCCGGCGCAATGCCGACGTGATGGTGGCGCGGGTGAGCAAGGTGCTGGCGAGCTATGGCCAGGGCGTGGGCGCGATGCGCCTGCTGGTGCGCGGCATCAACCCGGCCGTCGCTGCGCCGCTGAACGTGGGCACCCGCGACATGGCCACGCCGGAAGCCAAGAGCAGCCAGTTCATGGCAGTGCTGCTGCCGATGATCCTGACCATCTTCGCCTTCATCGGCGGCGCCCACCTGGCGATGGACACCACCGCCGGCGAGCGCGAGCGGCAATCGCTGGAGCCGTTGCTGGCCACGCCGGTCTCGCGCGCGGCGCTGGTGGGCGGCAAGATGCTGGCCGCCGCGTTGTTGGGCATGGCCTCGATGCTGCTGATCCTGGTGTCGTTCAAGCTGTCGGCGACGTTGGCCAGCGGCATGGCCAAGCAGATGGACGTCAGCTTCCTGGCAATGGGCAAGTTGCTGCTGACCCTGCTGCCGCTGGTGCTGCTTGGTACCGCGCTGATCACCGCGCTGGCCGCCGGGGCCAAGAGCATGAAGGAGGCGCAGAGCCACATCATGTGGTTGATGATGCTGCCGATGCTGCCGGCCTACGGGCTGATGGCCTACCCGCTGAAGGACACGGCGCTGTGGCAGTACGCGGTGCCGTTCCTGTCGCAGAACCAGATGATCCAGAAGATCACCCGCGGCGAAATGGCATCCATCGAACAGTGGGGCGTGTACCTGCTCAGCTCGCTGGCCCTGGCCGCGCTGCTGTGGGCGCTGGCGGTATGGCGCTACAAGCAGGAGAAGCTGGCGATCTCGGGCTGATGCAACAAGCCCCCTGACGCCGCGCAATCGGCAAACGAGAAGGCCCGGATCGCTCCGGGCCTTCTCGTTTCCGCGAAACCGCCGCTCAACTGTTGGGCTGGAACGCCAACGTGCGGCGGGTGGTGGTCGGGCTGCTGATCGGCTCGAAGCGCCAGCGCTTGACCGCATTGAGTGCCTCGCGGTCGAACACGCGCGGCGGGCTGGCGCGCAGGATGCGGGCATCGGTGACCGAGCCATCGGTGCCGACGGTGATCTCGACCAGCACCTCGCCGGAGGTACCCGAGCGCAGCGCGTCGGCCGGGTAGCGCGGGGCCGGCGTGCTGACCGCGCGCAGCGTCGGCG
>JBASBF010000040.1:0-2506 GCA_049650985.1 Stenotrophomonas sp.
GGCGGCCTGCTGCGCGGCGCGGGCGTCGGCTTCACGCTTGGCGGCGGCCTGGCGTTCGGCTTCCAGGCGCTCGCTTTCCCGGCGCGTGGCCTCCTGACGTTCGGCCAGCTCGCGGGCGGCAGCGGCTTCGGTAGCCTGCTGCTGGGCCAGGCGCTGCTGCTCGACCTGCTGCTTGGCGCGGTTCTCGCTGTCCTGCTTGGCCCGCACGGCCTCGTCTTCGCTGCGGCGCGAGGCCACCTGCATGCCGTTGGTGATGCCCTGCTTCAACCGCGGCAGCGCCGGGGCGGAGGCATCCACCTTCTCGATCAGGGCTACCAGCCGCTGCGCTTCGTCGAAGTCCTCGCGGGCCAGGCTCTGCTCGGCGGCGATCAGGGTATAGGGCTGCAGGTCGGTCAATGCGCTCTTCACCGATGCGTCATCGGGCAACTTGTCGCGCAGCGCCAAGTAGTACTCCATCGCGTTGTCGCCGGCCGGTGCGTACATGCGGTTCTCGCGCAGTGCACTGCTGGCCGAATCGCGCAATTGATCGGTGCCCATCGCCTGCACCTTGGTCGATACCGCCGGTTCGGCGGGCGCGGCTGTCGCAGCCTTGCCGGGTGCGGCGGTGTCGGCCGGGGCGGGAGCATCCTGGCCCGAACAGGCGGCCAGGGCGATGGCCAGCAGGGTGGGCGCGAGCAGGCGCGCTTTTCCGTGGAACGTGAGGTACGACATCAATCTTCCCCTTGAATCGACTAACGCGAAGGTATGGTCGCCTGGAGCATTGCGGCTGCGCGGCGTTTCCCGACGCCGCGCCGGCCCCGGTGCGAAGGCCGAATCTAGCATTGCCGCCCCTGACCGCACGAGGGGGACGGCATTGCAGGCAAAAAAGGCGATGGCCGTCACGGTTTTGCGGCGGTTGCCGGGTGTGACCAGCGGGCTTTCAGTGCTCGTTCGCTTTGGCGTGGCCATTCGACATCAGCTTGTCGGTCCAAGCGATGCCGATCGCCGACAGGATGAATACGCAGTGGATCAGGGTCTGCCACATCACCCCGGCGGAGGTGTACTTGGTACAGGCCACGCCGGCGGCCAGCTCCGGGCCGCACAGCGGCTGGCCCAACTGGCCGGCTTCGATGAAGGTCTTGAGCAGGTGGATCGAGGAGATGCCGATGATCGCCATCGCCAGTTTCACCTTCAGCACCGAGGCGTTGACGTGGCTGAGCCACTCCGGCTGGTCCGGGTGGCCTTGCAGGCCCAGCCGCGAGACGAAGGTTTCGTAGCCGCCGACGATCACCATCACCAGCAGGTTGGAGATCATCACCACGTCGATCAGGCCGAGCACGATCAACATGATCTGCTGTTCGGTCCAACTGGTGGCATGGGTGATCAGGTGCCACAGCTCGTGCCCGAACAGGTAGACGTAGACGCCTTGGGCGACGATCAGCCCCAGGTACAACGGCAATTGCAGCCAGCGCGAGGCGAAGATCAGGGCCGGGAGCGGGCTCAGCGGTTTGTGGTCGGACATGGGCGCGGTGGATTGCTGCGTTGCGGGGGTGCGGCAGATTAACGGCCACCCGTTGACCTGCCAAGCGTTACCGTAGCGGTCCCGACGACGGTTCCCCCACGGAGACGCATTCATGATCGACCTGCATTACTGGCCCACCCCCAACGGCCACAAGGTCACCTTGTTCCTTGAAGAAGCCGGGCTGGAATACCGGCTGCTGCCGGTCAACATCGGCAAGGGCGACCAGTTCCAGCCGGATTTCCTCGCCATCTCGCCCAACAACAAGATGCCGGCCATCGTCGACCACGCCCCGGCCGACGGCGGCGCGCCGCTGAGCGTGTTCGAGTCCGGCGCGATCCTGCTGTATCTGGCTGAAAAGACCGGCCGCTTCCTCCCCGCCGACCTGCGCGGCCGCGCCGCCACCCTGGAATGGCTGTTCTGGCAAATGGGCGGCCTCGGCCCGATGAGCGGGCAGATGGGACATTTCAACGTCTACGCGCCCGAACGCATCGCCTATGCCATCGAACGCTACGACAGCGAGGTGCGGCGGCTGCACCGGGTAATGGACAAGCGCCTGTCCGAATCGGCCTATCTGGCGGGCGACGATTACGGCATCGCCGACATGGCCAGCTACCCGTGGATAGGTGCGTACAGCAAGCTGCCGGTCGATTTCGACGCTTTCCCGCACCTGCACCGCTGGCACAGCAGCATCGCCGAACGCCCGGCCACCCAGCGCGCCTACGCCATCGGCCCGACGATCAACCCGGATGCAGGCAAGCCGCTGAGCGAGGAGGCGCGCAGGCAGTTGTTCGGGCAGCGCTGAATTCCGCTTTGCGGCCTTCGCCACCAAAAGCGCGTGATGGGCTTCGAGTCATCGGTTTGACAGGCAAAGTAAAATGAAGGGTCTTAGGAAGTTAAGCCACTCTTGATGTGGTCTAAGTTTCTGAAATGAAAGTGAAAAATAGGTACTACAGCCGTTCACGAATTGCAGAAAGCACGTTCCGCCATGTTCTGCGCTACTTCGCG
>JBASBF010000041.1:0-31140 GCA_049650985.1 Stenotrophomonas sp.
ACGGCAAGCACAAGGTCAGCCTCGACAAGGTCATCAAGACCATGCGCGACACCGGACGCGACATGCAGGACAAGTACAAGGAAACCAGCCGCGGCGGCCTCGCCGTCAACGTCATCGAGTGCTGAGCGTTCCCCACACCACCCACAGCGGAAGACGCCCCATGAATCCATCCTCCCGATCCACGCGCCCGGCGCGCTCCCTGCTCCTGTTGGCGCTGCTCGCCACCGGCATCACACCGGCCTGGGCGCAACAGGACGGCGACAGCGCCGCGCTACTTGAAGAAGTGGCCAGGCTGCGCGCGCAGCAGGCGCAACTGGCGCAGATGCAGGCGGACAACGAAGCCGCGCTGCGTGCGCTGGAAGCCCGCCTCGGCGTGGCCGTCGCGGCACAGGCGCCGGCCCAGCCCGCGCCTGCTGCCATTGCGGCACCGGCAGCGACAGTGATTGCGGCCACGCCCGATGCGCCATCGCGACTGAAGATCAGCGGCGACCTGCGCGTGCGCTCGCAATTCGACAATTCCAACGCTGGCGCGCGCGACCGCAGCAGCGGCCAGGTGCGCGGCCGCCTCACCGCCAGCTTTGCCGTCAACGACCGCGTCAGCATCGGCGCGCGCCTGGTCACCGGCAATCCGGACGACCCGCGCAGCGTGGACGTGCAACTGTCCAACTGGGACGACGACCTCGAAGTCAGCCTCGACCAGGCCTGGTTGAAGTTGAACTTCGGCGAGCTGGACCTGCACGCCGGCAAGATCCCGCAACCATTCACCCGCACCGAGCTGGTGTGGGACGGCGACGTCAACCCGCAGGGCCTGGCCGCCACCTGGAAGCACGCGCTGGGCGGCGGCGGCGCGCTGCGCGCCAATGGCCTGTTCTTCATCGTCGACGAACAGGCCACCGGCGGCGACACCACCATGACCGGCGCGCAGATCGGCTACGACAGCCCGGCGCTGGGCAACTGGCGTTTCGACGCCTCGGCCGCGCACTACCGCTACAGCATCGGCAGCACCGTCGGCGCGACCGCCACCGACTGGCGCAGCAACCTGCTGCGGCCCGACGGCAGCTATCTTTCCGATTTCCATCTCAATGACCTGATCTTCGGCGCCCATTACAACGGCTGGGGCGAACGCTGGCCGCTGCGCGTCGTCGGCGACTACGTCAAGAACAGCGGCGCCAACACCGACGCCGACCGTGGCTATGGCGTGGACGTATTGCTCGGCCGCGCGCAGCAGCCCGGCGACTGGCGCCTCAGCTACGGCCATGCAATGGCCGAAGCCGACGCGGTGCTGACCGCGTTCTCGCACGACAACATCGGCTTGGCCAGCAACTACCGCATGCACGCCTTTGGCGTGGACTACGTGCCGTGGCCGAAGACCACGCTGAGCGCGCTGTGGTACCGCTATCGTCCGCTGTCGGCGCAATACGCCGGCAGCACCGACCCGGGCGACTGGCTCAACCGCTTCCGCGTGTCCCTGATGGTCAGCTTCTGAGGCCAACCCGAAGTACGCGCCGGAGACTTGCCTGCCAGTGCCGACCAGTGGTCGGCACTCACCTTTGTCCGGCGCAATCCGCAAGCCAACGAGCGAAGGCAGGCCGTCTTCGTCAGGCTGCCAGTGCCGCGTCGATTGCCACACGCAGGCGCGCATCATCGGCGGCCACGTCCGGGGCAAAACGGCCGATCACCTGCCCGTCCTTGCCGACCAGGAACTTCTCGAAGTTCCACAGAATGGCCGGTGCCGGGTTCGGTGCGATGTTGAAGCCGACCAGCTTCTCGCGCATCGGGCCTTCGCCAGTGGCGGCCGGCTGCGCGGCAATCAGTTCCCGGTACAGCGGGTGCACGTCGCTGCCGGCCACGCTGATTTTGGCGAACATCGGGAAGCTCACGTCGTAGGTGAGTGAACAGAACTGCTTGATCTCGTCCTCGCTGCCCGGTTCCTGGCCATTGAAATTGTTGGCCGGGAAACCCAGCACTTCCAGCCCGGCGTCCTGCTTCTCGCGGTAGAGCTTTTCCAGCCCTTCGTATTGCGGGGTGAGGCCGCATTTGGAGGCGACGTTGACCAGCAGCAGTACCTTGCCGGCATGGTCGCCGAGCGAGGCAGGGGCACCGTCGATGGTGGTCAGGGGAATGTTCTGCAGAGTGCTCATTGCGGCTACTCGGGGTGGGAGAGCCGTGAGCATAAACTTCTGCGCAGCCTGCGCCACAGCGAAAGACACGCCGTCAGGGCACCTGATTGGCGTCGTGTTTCAGTCGTCATGAAATACCCCTCCCTTTCGTGCAAAACATGAAGGACAGGGGCAACCGTCAGCTCGAACCTTCATCGTCCTCTGCGGCCAGCGGGCGGACCGCTTCCGCTGACGATTCCGGCTGCAGTTCCGGCGGCAGCGCGCGGCGTGCCTTGGCACCCAGTTCGACCAGGCGGCGGGCGCGGTTGGACAGCGATTGCCTGGACTCGGTGAGGCGGTTGCGGGCCTCGGCGTAGGCTTTGCCGGCTTCTTCCAGCTTCTTGCCGACGGCATCGAAATCGGTGAGGAAATTCGCCATTGCATCCAGCACCTTGCCGCCGCTTTCGCTGATTTCCAGCGCCTGGCGCTGCACCTTGTCGCGCGTCCACAACCGCTCGGTGACACGCAGCAGCGCCATCAGCGTGTTCGGCGAGGCAAACACGACGCGGCGGTCGAAGGCGTAGGACTGCAGTTCCATGTCCACCCCGAGCGCTGCCGACAACGCGCCCTCGATCGGGACGAAGGCGATGGTCACGTCCAGCGCGTCGCCGCCGATGGCCTTGGGGTAATTCTTGTCGCCCAGGTCCTTGACGTGCTGGCGCAGGCCGATGGCGTGGCGGCGCAGCGCTTCGTCCTGCTGCTCCGGCGTGGCCGCGTTCATCGCTTCCTGCCATGCGATCAGGTTGACCTTGCTGTCGATCACCACCGCGCGCTGGTCGGGGAAACGCACGAGCACGTCGGGACGCAGGCTGGCGCCTTCGTCATTGGTGGCATGCGCCTGGCGTTCGTAATGCACGCCCTCTTCCAGCCCGGAACCGCGCAGTACGTTGTCGAGCATCAACTCGCCCCAGTCGCCGCGCACCTTGGCGTTGCCTTTCAGCGCACTGGTCAGCGCGGCGGCCTGCACAGCCATGTCCTGGTTGAGGGTTTTCAGCTCGCCCACCGCGCCCAGCAGGCTGGCGCGCTCGCGCGCTTCGTCGCCGTACACGGTGTCCACGCGCTGGCGGAATTCACCGAGCTTGTCGGCGAACGGTTTGAGCATCGCTTCGATGTCGGCGCGCGATTGGCCGGTGGCCAGGCGCACGTTCTTCTCGAACTGCTGGCCTTTTTCGTCGAACACCTTGCCGGCCAGTTCGGTGAAGGCGGCCGACAGGTTGTCGCGCGCCGCGCCCACCCAGTTGCGCAACTCCTCCTGCGCCTGCCGCGCATGCTGCAGTTCGGCCTGCAAGCGCGCGTTGCCGCTTTGTGCCTGATGCAGGGTTTCGCGCTGGCGCTCCAGCGCATCTTCCAACTCGACGATGCGCGCGCGCGCCGTGGTCAGTGTCGTTTCGCGTTCGCCCAGCCGCACTTCGGCCTCGGCCGATTGTGTCGCTTCGCGCTCGATCCGCTGGTTCAACGCGGCCAGTACGCGCGCCTGTTCGGCCTGCTGGCCGCGTTCGTGCGTGATCTCCGCCGCCAGCGATTCCAGCCGGCCACGCAGTTGCCCGGCTTCCACGGCAGCGGCGGTGGCGCGCTGGCGCTCGCCGTCGAGTTCACGGGCCAATGCCTCGGCGCGCCCGTCGCCGCCGGTACGGCGGAACAGGAACACCAGCAGCACGATGACGGCCAGCAACAGGCCGGCGAGGATCAGGGTTTCGGTTTGCATGCGGCAAAGTGTAGCCGCGTGCGTCTCACCGGCTGCGTCGCTTCCACGATGGCAGCGCCGGCGTATGCTGGTGCCTGCACCGGGGCAGGAAGATCTGCGCGCCCCGCACCTTGCGGAGGCCAGTATGATCATCCACTGCAAACGCGCCTACGAAGCCGCCAGCATCGAAGACGGCCAGCGCTTCCTCGTCGACCGGCTGTGGCCGCGCGGGGTCAGCCACGAACAGTTGCAGGCGCAGTGGCTCAAGGACGTGGCACCCGGCACCGAGTTGCGGCAGTGGTTCGACCACCGTGCCGAGCGCTGGGATGAATTCCGCCAGCGCTACCGGCAGGAACTGGCCGCGCATCCGCAAGTGCTTGCACCACTGCGCGACGCACTGGAAGCCGGGCCGGTGACGCTGGTGTACGGCGCGCGCGACACCGAGCACAACCAGGCCGTGGCGCTGCGCGAATATCTGTTGTCGCACCCGCGCCGCGCTGCGTAGCTACCGGGCTTGCCCGGCATCGCGCTTCACCGGGAAAGCCTGATGCGGGGCTTGCGCCTCCGCCTGCGGCAATCGACTCCGGCGCGAGCCCGGCCTTTTTGTGCCGAATTCTTCATCGTAACCATTGCCCATCGCCAAACCCCATGAAAACCGCGGGATTTTCTGGCTTTGCTGCGCTGCGTTCGGCGAAACTCGGCCCCTTCCCGAGTCACCATGAACCGCGAGGCGCACATGCAGTCCTGGCTCCGCCGCAAGCCCATCGACCAACTCACCGAACACGAAGAAGGCCGCCGCCTGACGCCCACGCTGAGTTGGCCCCACCTGGTCGCACTGGGCATCGGCGCCATCGTCGGCACCGGCATCTACACCCTGATCGGCGTGGGTGCGGACAAGGCCGGCCCGGCGGTGCTGCTGTCCTTCATCATTGCCGGCACCGTCTGCGCCTGTGCGGCGCTGGCCTATGCCGAGCTGTCGACGATGATGCCGGCCGCCGGCAGCGCCTACACCTACAGTTACAGTGCCTTGGGCGAGACCATCGCCTGGGTGGTGGGCTGGAGCCTGATCCTCGAATACTCGCTGGTGGTGAGCACCGTGGCGGTGGGCTGGTCGGGCTACTTCGTCGGCTTCCTGGAGTGGCTGCACACCCAGCTCGGCTGGAACGTGATGCTGCCGCAGGCGCTGGCTGCCGGCCCGCACGTGGAAGGTGGTTTCCTCAACGTGCCGGCCATCGTCATCACCTTCCTGGTGGCCGGCATGCTGATGGTCGGCACCCGCGAGAGCGCCACGCTCAACGCGGTGCTGGTGGTGTTCAAGCTGATCGCGCTGGCGATCTTCGTGGCGGTGGCGCTGCCGGCGTTCGACCCGGCCAACCTGCAACCGTTCATGCCCTACGGCTTCCCCAAGTCGCTCAGCGCCGACGGCGTGGAGCGCGGGGTGATGGCGGCGGCGGCGATCATCTTCTTCGCCTTCTACGGCTTCGATGCCATTTCCACCGCCGCCGAGGAAACCAGGAACCCCGGCCGCGACCTGTCCATCGGCATCGTCGGCTCGATGATCGGCTGCACCATCATCTACCTGCTGGTGGCGCTGGCCGCGGTGGGTGCGATGAGCTACACCGTGTTCGGCAAGAGCGCCGAGCCATTGGCGCTGATCATGCGCGAACTCGGCCACGGCACCGCCGCGCTGGTGATCGGCGTGGTCGCCATCATCGCCCTGCCGACCGTGCTGCTGGCGTTCTTCTACGGCCAGAGCCGCATCTTCTTCGTGATGTCACGCGACGGCCTGCTGCCGCGCGGGTTGTCGCTGGTGAACAAGCGCACCGGCACGCCGGTGACCATCACCGTGTTCACCGCGGTGCTGGTGGCGGCGCTGGCCGGGGTGGCACGGCTGGACGAAATTGCCGCGCTGGCCAACGCCGGCACCTTGGCCGCGTTCACCGCGGTGGGCCTGTGCCTGCTGGTGCTGCGCAAGCGTGAACCGAACCGCGAGCGCAAGTTCCGCACGCCGCTGGCATGGGTGGTCGGCCCGGTCGCCATCGGCGGCTGCATCTACCTGTTCCTGAGCCTGCCGTTCACCACGCAGAAGTGGTTCCTGATCTGGAACGCAGCGGGTTTGGTGGTGTACCTGCTGTACAGCCGCCGCCGCGCGGTGCTGGGGCGCGGCTGATCGCGACACCGAGGATGCGGGCGGCCCCGCATCCTCGGCACTCATTTCGCCGCGTGCGCCTGCGCCTGGCGCATCACCCGCAGCACGTTGCCGCTCCAGATATCGGCAATCTGTGCTTCGCTCAGGCCACGCCGTTGCAGCCAGGCGGTGATCTTCGGCAGCTCGCTGACGTCGGCCATGCCCGGCAGGCCACCGCCGCCATCCCAGTCCATGCCGATGCCGACGTGCGCGGGGCCGACCACGTCGAGAAGGTGGCCGAAGTGGGCAAAGAAATCGTCCAGCGTCGCGCGCCGGCGCGGGATGCGCTGGTCCAGCTCGGCCATCGCACGGGCCAGCACCACGCCCTGCTCGGTGCTCATGTTGTCCCAACCGCCCAGCCGTTTTTCGAGTTCTTCCTCGGCCTGCTTGCGTTCCTCGCTCGGCGTTTCATCGACGAGGTAGCCACCATAGGCGTTGAGCTGGATCACCCCACCCTTGGCCGCCAACTGGCGCAGGCGCGCGTCGTCGAGGTTGCGCGGGTGGTCGAACACCGCTTTGGATGCGCTGTGCGAGAGGATGAACGGCACCGGCAGCATCGCCAGCAAGTCGTCGAATACCGCATCGGATGCGTGTGACTGGTCGATCACGATGCCCAGCTTCACCGCCTGCTCGACCAAGGCCTTGCCGGCCGGGCTCAGCCCGTTCCACTCCGCACCCTTGGGGTCGGTGGCCGAATCGGCGAACTCGTTGTTGGCGAAGTGCACGGTGGACAGCAGCCGCAGCCCGGCCTTCTGGTAGAAGCTCAACAGTGACGGGTTGGCCACCAGCGGGCTGGCGTTCTCCATGCTGATGTAGACCACGCGCTTGCCGGCGGCCTTGATCCGCACCGCATCGTCGGCGGTCAGCGCCAACTGGAAGCGCTCCGGGTGCGCGGCCAGCATTTCGCGGATTTCCAGCAGCCGCAGCAGGCCGTGGCCGCGCTCGGCCAGATGCGCGGCGGCACTGCGCTCGCCCTGGTCGGTGTAGATCGCCCAGAAGCCGCCATCCAGCGCGCCGTCGAGCATGCGCGGGTAATCCACCTGCGACAGCGCGTTGTGGTCGTGGCGATGGGTGATGTCGAAACCGGGCCGGGCAAGGTTGGCCGGCGTGTCGAGGTGGCTGTCCAGGGTCAGCAGGCGCTGTTGCAGGGCCTTGGCGCGGGCCAGTTCGGCAGCGCTGAAATCGACGGCATGGGCGGACAACGGCGCGCCCAGCGCCAGTACGAGCAACAAGGGCAGACGACGCAGCGACGGCATGGGCATTCACCAGGCAACGGAGAGCTGCCGACCATAGCGCCGCGACGCCGCACCTGGGTAGTGCCGGGGTCGCAGGCCGCGACTACCTCAATCCAGCACGCGGCAGAACACGGCCTTGAGGTAGCGCGATTCCTGCACGTGGGCCATGAACGGATGATCCGGGCCAGCACCAGCCACCTTGAGGATCTGGATGATGCGGCCGGAATAGAACGCGGCGCGGCGCAGCATGTCCAGGAACTGGTCCTCGGCTACCAGCCCGGTGCAGGAGAACGTGGCGAACAGGCCACCGGGCTTGACCACGCCCAGGGCCAGCTTGTTCATGTCCAGGTACTTCTTCAGCGCGGTGATGACCTGGTCGCGGTCACGGGTCATCTTCGCCGGGTCGAGGATCACCACGTCGAACTGCTCGCCGCGGTTCCCGGCATCGCGCAGCCACGGGAAGATGTCGGCCTGCACGAACTTCGGCTTGACGTTGTTGAGCCTGGCGTTGCCCTTGGCAATGGCGATCACGTCCTGGTCGATGTCCACGCCCAGCACTTCGCTGGCGCCACGGGCGGCGGCATACACCGCGAAGCCGCCGGTGTTGCAGCACAGGTCGAGCACGCTCTTGCCCTCAACCAGTTGGCTCAGCCACTGCCGGTTCTCGCGCTGGTCGGCGAAGAAACCGGTCTTGTGCGCGCCAGCCGGGTCAGCACGGAACTTCACCCCGTATTCGCTGATGACCGCCGGCTCGGTGGTGGTGTTGCCGTGGAAGTCGAAGCTCTCCTGCTTCTGCACGTGCTCGTCGGCGAAGCTGTGGAAGCGACAGCCGGGGAACTGCGCGCGCAGCGCCTCGTAGATCCATTCGCGGTGGCGGAACATGCCGGCGGCGAAGAACTCGACCACGATCAGCTCGCCGTAGCGGTCCACCACCAGCCCGCTCAGGCCATCACCCTCGCTGTGCACCACGCGCCAGGCGTCGGAGATTTCATCCAGCTTGAGCACGTCGCGACGCAGCGACACCGCTTGCGCGATCTTGTCGGCGAACCATGCCTGGTCCACCACCACTTCCGGACGGGTTTCCAGGATACGTACGGCAATGCGCGAATGGCCGTTGTAGAAGCCGCGGCCGATCCACTCCCCATCCACCCCGACCACGTCGACGAGGGTGCCGGACCTGGGCTTGGTGGCCGGCTTTTCGACCAGTTTCTGGAAAATCCACGGGTGGCTGGAGCGCCACGCATTCTTCAGGCGTACGACGGGCAAAGGGGTATTCATGGGCGCCATTGTACCGGCGGCAGGCCCGGCCCCGTGGCGCATTCATTGACTGTGGCGGCCGCAGGCGGCACTATCCGCGCTCGAAGGGGAGTAGCTCCCAGACGTTGTCGCCGTCAATTCGAGCCAGCCGGCTCCGGTACAACGGCAGTCCCACCCTCGGGGCTGTGAGCAAGACCTTCGCCGTACTGGCGAAGCGTCTGTCCCCGGAATCCCCTTGGTGTCTTCCGTCGCAGCCCTCGCCGTCCGGTTCGAAGCTGTTTCCTTTTCCGACGGAATCGACATGCAAACGATAGGCAATGTGTGGATGTGGGGCGGCTTCGTGGCCGTGGTGGTCGTGGCCTTGCTGGTGGACCTGGTGCTGATGCGCCACGGTGGCCCGCACAAGGTGACGTTCAAGGAGGCGCTGTACTGGTCGGCCGGCTGGGTGGCGCTGGCGCTGGTCTTCAACGCCGGCCTGTGGTGGTACCTGCACGAAACCGCCGGCGCGGCGGTGGCCAACGAGGTGGGCCTGCAGTTCCTGACCGGCTACCTGATCGAGAAGGCGCTGGCGGTCGACAACATCTTCGTGTTCCTGCTGATCATGGGTTACTTCGCGGTGCCCGAGGTGCAGCGCCAGCGCGTGCTGGTGATCGGCATCCTCGGTGCGATCGTGTTGCGCAGCATCATGATCTTCGCCGGCAGCATGCTGGTCAGCCAGTTCCAGTGGTTGCTGTACGTGTTCGGCGCGTTCCTGCTGTTCACCGGCTGGAAGATGTGGTTCGCCGCCGGCCAGGAGCCGAGCCTGGACGACAACCCGGCGCTGCGCTTCATGCGCCGCCACCTGCGCATCACCCACGAGTACAACGGCAACCGGCTGCTGGCCGAAAAGGATGGCGTGCGCTGGTTCACGCCGATGTTCGTGGTGCTGGTGCTGATTGCGGTGACCGACGTGATCTTCGCGGTGGACAGCATCCCGGCGATCTTCGCCATCACCACCGACCCGTTCATCGTGCTGACCTCCAACGTGTTCGCGGTGCTGGGCCTGCGCGCGATGTTCTTCCTGCTGGCCGGCGTCGCCGACCGCTTCCACCTGCTGCCCTACGGGCTGGCGGTGATCCTGGGCTTCATCGGCGCCAAGATGCTGCTGATCGACGTGTTCCACATCCCGGTGCCGGTGTCGCTGGGCGTGGTCGCGGCGATCCTGGCGGTGACGATGGTACTGAGCGTGAAGCTGCCGCCACGCGGCAAAGCGTAGGCGCGGAGCTTTGCCGGTGGTACCCAGGGTGGGGCAAGCCGCTCCACGGGATTGTCCCGCCGCTGGCACGGCGGTTTCCCGCAACCGCGCACTTGCATTCATCCGGATATGCCGCAATTCCTTGTCGCATGGATATGTCCACGCCACCCGACATCACCGTCCACAACGACCGCCACCGCGTGCTGCGCGCCTTCAACCTGAGCCTGGGCTTCGTGTTGTTGCTGGCGGCGCTGTTCACCGCACAGCAAACCGGCTGGGACTGGCGCCCGCTGGCGGTGGCGCCGCATGACCCGGGCGGCCTGTGGGGCCTGCTCGGCGCGCCGTTGCTGCATGGTTCGGTCGAGCACCTGGCCGCCAATGCCGCGGCGCTGCTGATCCTCGGCACCTTGGCCGGCGGCGTCTATCCGAAGGCGACGCTGCGGGCGTTGCCGCTGCTGTGGCTCGGCTCCGGCCTCGGCGCATGGCTGCTGGGCGAAGTCGGCAGCCACCACCTCGGCGCCAGCGGCGTCACCCATGGCCTGATGTTCCTGGTGCTGGCACTGGGCCTGCTGCGTCGCGATCGCGCCGCCATCGCCGCCGGCATGATCGGCGTGCTGTTCTACGGCGGCATGGTGCTGACCGTGCTGCCACACGAACCGGGCGTGTCCTGGCAATCGCACATGGGTGGCGCGGTGGCCGGCATCATCGCCGCGCTGCTGTTCCGCCACGCCGACCCGCTGCCGCCGCGCAAGCGCTATAGCTGGGAGGACGAGGAAGACGAACCGCTCGATACGCAGGCCAATGGCGAGCTGGAGCCACCTTCCCCGCAGGATGTGCCGGTGCTGTGGCAACCCCGCGAAGGCCACGACCATGATGTGGTGGTGCCACTGCGCCCACGGCCGCGCCGCGACGAACCGTAGGAGCGCAGCTTGCTGCGCGACATGGCTTCACCGGGAAAGCCCCATCGCGCACCGAGGTGCGCTCCTACGGGGTGAGCCGGATCGTCAGGGCGCACCGCCCTGCGCCACCGCATCGCCATCCACCGCGCGCCGGCCCAGCGCCGGGTCGTCGGTGAAGAAGGCATCGATGCCGGCCCGCAGGTAGGCACGGATCTCGGCGACCGCCCCTTCCGGGTTGCGCGCGTTCGTTCCGCCCTGGCGCACCGCCGGCGGCAGGAACGGGTTTTCCGGGCGGAAAGTGTAGGCCACCACCGCCAACCCGGCGGCATACGCATCGGCGATCAGGGCCGACGGTGCGCCCAGCTCGCCTTTTGCATCCAGCGGCAGCAGTTGGCGGCTGTCCGCGCCAATGGCATCGGCATAGCCGGCGATCTCGCGCAGGCCGGCCGGGGTCATCATCCCTGCATAGGCCAAGCTGCCGCCAGCCTGCGCCACGTCGGCCGGAACCACCTCGGGCGCATCCAGCAACTGCAGCAGGCGGATGTTCGACCCCTTGCCGATGCGCGTGCGCAACTGGCGCAGGTTGGCGATCTCGAACGACTGGATCAGGATCGGCGCGACGTTGGTGTAGGAATCGGCGCGCAGCGTTTCCAGCAGGCGCCCTTCCATCGGCAGGCCGATGCCGCGGAAGTAGCTGCCGTGCTTGATCTCCGGCGCCAGGCCGATGCCGCGATCGGCGCGCCCGGCCTGTTGCACCAGGAAGGCGATGATCTCGTCCAGCGTGACGATGCGGAACTCGCCGTCGAACGCGGTACCGCGCAATTCCGGCAACCGCTCGCGCGCGCGCAGCGTCTTCAGTTCGGCCAGGGTGAAATCCTCGGTGAACCAGCCTTCCACCCGCACGCCGTCGATCACCTTGGTCGTCCTGCGCGAAGCGAACTCCGGGTGCGATGCGACATCGGTGGTGCCGCCGATCTCGTTCTCGTGGCGCGCCACCATCACCCCGTCGCGGGTCATCACCAGGTCCGGCTCGATGTAGTCGGCGCCGTCGGAAATGGCCTGCGCATAGGCCGCCAGCGTGTGCTCGGGCAGCAGCGCGCTGGCACCGCGGTGCGCATATACCGATACGTGCGAATAGCGGGGTGCGGGGGTGGCGGCCATCGCCACCGAGGATGCCATGCACATGCCCGCCACCACAGCCAGAACCGCTTTTCCGAACACCGCCGTCTCCTTTTTCCGATTGTTGGAAGAAGCGGGAGTGTGGCGAAGGGATGTGACCGGCATGGGACATGGCCCGGCATCGTCCGTAGGAGCGCAGCTTGCTGCGCGATGGGGTTTTCCCCTTTGAATCCCCGCACATGGATGTGCGGGCTGTTGTGGAGGGATCCGCATGAAAGCCCCATCGCGCAGCAAGCTGCGCTCCTACAGGAAGGCCCAGCATCAGGGCGGAAGCCGGCGCCAGCCATTGGCGTCGGCATGCAGCCTGCCGGTGATGCCGATGCCGCGCAGGAATGCCTCGTCATGGGCGGCCACCAGCAGCGCGCCCGGCCAGCCGCGCAGCAGCGTTTCCACCGCCTGCATTGCCTCCAGGTCGAGATGGTTGGCCGGCTCGTCCAGCAGCAACAGTTGCGCCGGCGGCTGCGCGTACAGGGCGCAGGCCAGTGCCAGCTTCATGCGCTCGCCGCCGCTGAGGGTTTCCACCGGCTGCCGCACGCGTTCCGCATCCAGGCCCAGCAAGGCCAGCCGGGTGCGCAGCTCCGCCTCGGCCGTCGACGGGTTGGCTTGGAGCAGTTGCGCCATCGCCGTCGTCCGTGGCACGGGCAATGCCAGATGCTGGTCCAGCCACGCATGCGGCGCGCTCACCTCCAGCGTGCCGTGCAGCGGCTGCAGGCGGCCGGCCAGCACCTTGAGCAGCACCGACTTGCCGCTGCCGTTGCGGCCGGTCAGTGCCAGCCGCTCGCCCCGGCGCAGCAGCAGGTCGATTTCCGCCAACGGCCCCTCGACGAACGGCAACACCACCTTGTCCAACCACGCGATGCGTTCGGGCGCGGCCGCGGTGAACGTCGCCGGCAACAGCACCACGGGGGCCGGAGCCTCGACCTGCGCAGCCGCCAGCCGCACCCGTTCACCCAGTTGTTCGCGCTGTGCCTGCTGCTGCAGATGCGCCTTGCCGGCGCTGGCCTGCGCCCGTTGCTTCTGCCCGCCGAGCAGGATCGGGGCCTGGTTGCTGCCCGCGGCCTGCCGGTTGCCACGGGCGGTACGGCGTTCGAGCTTTTCCCGCTGCCCGCGCAGCGCCTGTTCGCCCTGCCGGCGCTCGTGGCGGCGCTGTTGCAGGGCCTGCGCCGTCAGTGCCTTTTCCTCGGCGCTGCGCGCCGCGTAGAAATCGTGGTTGCCGCCGTGGCTGCGCAGGCCGAGCGAAGACAGCTCGACGATGCGCTGCATGTCGCCCAGCAGTTCACGGTCATGGCTGACCACCAGCAGGCCGCGGGGCCAACGGTGCAACTGCTCGCGCAGCAACCGGCGGCCGTGTGCGTCGAGATGGTTGCTGGGTTCGTCGAGGATCAGGAAATCGGCTTCGGACAGGAAGGCACCGGCCAGCGCCACGCGCATGCGCTGGCCACCGCTGAGCTGGCGGGCAGGCGTGTCGGCCGGTATTCCTGCCAGTTCCATCCGCTCCAACTCGGCCTGCAACTGCTCGCGCAACTGCCAGCGTTCGCCCAGCGCTTCGAAGTCGGCAACGTCGCTGCTGCCAGCCTCGATGCGCTGCAACGCCGCCAGCGCATCGCCGAGGCCGGCGAGGTCGGCGACGCTGTCGGTGGGCGCGACGTCGATCTGCTGCGGCAGATACGCCACCGGCCCCGAGCGCAGGCAACGCCCATGCGCAGGTTGCAAGCGCCCGGCCAGCAAGCGCGCCAGCACGCTTTTGCCCACGCCATTGCGCCCGACCAACCCGGTGGGTCGCGCGTCGAAGGTTTCGTCCAGGTCGGAGAACAGCAAGCCGCCATCGGGCAGTTGCCAAGAGACGCTTTCCAGCGTCAGGAAGGGAGTCGTGGTCATTGCATTCCATCCATGCCCGAATCACCCGGCTGCCGGTGGCAGCGGGACTTCGCAGGGCCGTATCAGGTCGTACCTGACAGGCGGGCATCAATGGCGCATTGGACCGGACTCCTTCGGGGACAAGGCCGCCATTGCGGCAGCGGGCAAAGACTAACCGGCAGTGGATGAATGGTTCAATGCCGGAGGCCGCGTTACTTGCCGATGCAGAAGCTTGAGAAGATCCGGCCCAGCAGGTCATCAGCGGTCATGCGGCCGGTGATTTCGCCCAGTGCGTCATGGGCCAGGCGCAGCTCTTCGGCGGCCAGTTCCAGTTGCTCGTGGTGCAGTTGCGTGTCGGCGGTGTCGAGGTGTTCGGCGGCGCTGATGATGGCCTGCACGTGGCGCAGGCGGGCGGAGAATTCGCCTTGCTGGCCTTCGCCCACGCCGTGGCTGGCGATCTCGCGCAAGCGGGCGTGAAGTTGTTCCAAGCCCTGCCCGCTGGCGGCGGAAATGGCGATGGTGTTCTCGTCCAAAGGCTGCGGCCATTGCGGCAACAGATCGCATTTGTTGAGTACCCACAACTGCCGCGTCGCCTGCGTGGCGGTATCGCCGATGGCCTGTTTTCCGGCTTCGGGATCGCGGGCATCGAGCACGACGATGGCCAGATCGGCACGCTGCATTTCCTCGCGGGCGCGGCGCATGCCTTCGCGTTCGATGGCGTCGCCGCCTTCGCGCAGGCCGGCGGTGTCCACCAGTTCCAGTTCCAGGCCATCGATGCGGATGGTTTCGCGCAGGGTGTCGCGGGTGGTGCCGGCGATGTCGGTGACGATGGCGCGCTCGCTGCCGGCCAGTGCGTTGAGCAGCGAACTCTTGCCGGCATTGGGCGGGCCGATCAGTACCGCGTGCAGGCCGTCGCGCAGCTTGCGGCCGCGTTCGGCGTCGAGGCGCAGTTGTTCCAGCAGGGTGCGCGCCTGCTGCAAACCGGTGCGGACCTGCGCGCCGCCGAGGGTGTCCAGCGGTTCGTCGGCGAAATCGATGGCCGCTTCGACGTGGATGCGCAGCCGCACCAGTTGTTCGGCCACGTCCTCTACGCGGCGCGAGAACACGCCGTCGAGCGAACGCCGGGCGGCGCGGACGGCGCGCACGTCGCCGGCGGCGATCAGGTCGGCGATGGCTTCGGCCTGGGCGAGGTCGAGCTTGCCATTGAGGAATGCCCGTTCACTGAACTCGCCGGCACGCGCCTGCCGCGCACCCAATTCGATGCAACGTGCCAGCAGTTGCCGCAACACCACCGGGCTGCCGTGGCCTTGCAGTTCCACCACGTCCTCGCCGGTGAAGCTGCGCGGGCCGGGGAAATACAGGGCGATGCCGTCGTCGATCACTTCGCCTTGCGCATCGCGGAAGCGGGCATAGTGCGCGTGGCGCGGCCGCAGGGACGGGCAGCCAAGATCGCGCGCAATTGACGCTGACAACGGCCCGGAAACACGCAGCATGCCGACGCCACCGGCAGCGGCGCCGCTGGCGATGGCAACGATGGTGTCGCTGGACGATGTGCTGTTCATGGCCTAAAGCTGCTGCAACTGCGCGCGTGCCTGGGCCGCACCACTGCCTTGCGGCTGCAATTCGAGATAGGTGGCGTAGGCCTGCTTCGCCTTGGCCTTGTCGCCGCCATGCAGGTAGGCATCGCCGAGGTTGAGGTAGGCCACTGCGCGCGAGGGGTCTATTTTCAAGGTGTTTTCCAGCCAGCGCGCCGCTTCGGCATAACGCTGCTGGCGGTAATAGACGAAGCCGAGGTTGTTGGCGGCCTGGGCGAAATCCGGGCGCAGTTTCAGCGCCTCGGTGAACTGCGCCACTGCTTCGTCGTAGCGCTTCTCGCGGTACAACTGCAGGCCACGGTCGTTGGCCTGTTGCGCGCGCTGGCGGTCGGAAACGGTCACCGCCACCGGCAACACCAAGGTGTTGCTGCCGCCCTGCAAGCCGGCCACCGTCACCGGCGCTTCGCTGCCGCCCTGCACCGCTTCGACGCGATGGTTCAGGGCGATGGCGTCGGCCGAGAGCTGGGTGGTGTCGGCGTTGAGGAACTCCTGGCTGTCGGCCACCTGGAACACGAACTCGCCGCCCTGCGAGCCGGGCAGGCTGCCGAACGCCGGCGTCTGCCGCGATACCGCAGACACCGCCGGCGCGACATAGGCGGCCAGTTCGGTGCCGGTAATCAAGCCGTCGCCATTGAGGTCGCCCTTGCCTGCCAGCGCTTGCAGCAGCACCCAGGTGAACACCGAATGGCCATTGGGGCCGCTGTCGGCCACCTGCTGGTCGGCGCCGCCGGCGGTGAGCATCTGCCGCGCGCTGCGGCGCGCGTTCTCGCGCAGGAACGCCGAGGACGACGGCCCGCCGCGGGTCAGGCCGAGGCCGCTGTAGCAGGCGTCCATCACGAACAGCACGTGCTTGGCCTGCAGGCTCTCGGCGATGTTCTGCACGTCGGTCATCGCGATCGCGTCGGTGGCGAACTCGTCCGGGTTCGAGTCCACCGGGATGATGTAGCCGAGATCGCGGCCGGAGACGAGCCGGCGGGTGGCACCGTGGCCGGCGAAGAACACGAACACGCGGTCGTTCTTCTGCGTACGGCCATCGGCCAGGCGATCGTGGAACGCGGCGAGGATGTTGTTGCGGGTGGCCTGCTGGTTCTTCAGCACGATCACCTGCGAGGACGGGAAACCGAACTGGCCGGTCAGGGTGTCGGCAACGGCCTGGGCGTCGCGGCTGGCGTATTCCAGCTTCGGCCAATTGGCGTAATCGTCGATGCCGATGACGATGGCCCAGGATTTCTCGTAGCCGGTGGTGACGGTGGCTTCGCTGGCGGCGGCATTGCGCGCGCGGCTGACGGAGAAGTCGCGGCCGTTCCAGCCGGCGAACTGGTAGCCATCGGCGATCAGCTTGTCGAGGATCTGCGGCAGCGCCTTGACCGCGCGGTCGTGGATATCGTGGAACAGGATGATGCCGCGTTGCTCCTTCTCCACCTGCGCCAGCACGCGCTGGACGATGGATTCGGGCACCGGGTCGGCCCAGTCCATCGAGTCGATGTTCCACATGATCGACTTCAGCCCGGCTTCGTTCAGCAGTTGCAGCCCTTCGGCGTTGCGTGCGCCATAGGGGAAGCGGAACAGCGGCGCGCGCTTGTCGCCGACCTGGCGCAGCAGCACGTCGGTATCCAGTACTTGCTGCCGCAGCGCATCGCCGCTGGTGCGCGAGAGCTGGGCGTGGGTGAGGCTGTGGTTGCCGACCGCATAACCATCGGTCATCAACTGCCGGCTGATGGCAGCCATCGGCCCGAGTTTCACCTTGCCGTCGGCGGCCACCGCGCCGAGATTGCGGCCGACTTCGAAGAACACGCCGGGCACGTCGTAGCGCTTGAGGATGGCAACGATCTCCTCGGTATGCGCCTTGTGCGGGCCGTCGTCGAAGGTCAGCACCACGGTCTTGCGTGGCAGCGCGCGACCGAATACTTCGCGCTCGCTGTCCGTCATCGACATCGGGTACGGCTCGATCACGCCGAAGTCGCGCAGGATGGTTTCGCGGTCGTGGTGGGTGCGCAGGTGGGCGACGTAGTCGTCCCACTTCTCGCGTTTCAGCGCGATTGCACGGGTGCGTTCGAAGCGGCTGAAGATGCGGGTGATCTCCTGGTTGTAGTTGCGCTCGACCTCGTCCAGCGCATCGATATCCTCGCCGATGCGCTGGTGCAGCTTCACCGCCGGCAGCGTGGAGTCCGCACCGACGCGCTGGTGCAGGTCGCGCAGTACTTCACGGAAAGCGAGGCGGTCGGCGTCGTAAAGTTCTGGGGCCGATTCGATGTAGTCCAGCACCACGCCCAGAGTGGCGAAACGTTGCGAGCTGGCAGCGCGCAGCAATGCGTCGAACTGGCCGGCGATGGCCTCGCGCTGCTCCAGCCCGTCATGGAACAGTTGCTGGCCGATGCGGCTGGAGGTGGCGCGGTCGCGCGCCGATTGCACGTCCTCGTCGGCCAGCAGCACGATGATGCGGCGGTAGCCGTCAAGTTGTTCCCGCAAGGCGCTCAGGATCGGAGCAGCTTCGGCGGCGCTGTCATGGCTGTCCGTGGCGGCCGCAGTCGTGCCGGTGGCCGGTTTTTCCACCGCGGCTTTGTCGCGGCAACCGGCCAGCGCCAACGGCAGCAACAACAACACCGGCGACAGGAAGCGGCGCAACGCGGGAAGACAGTACATGGGGCAGGCTCGAACACCAGGACGACGGCAGCGGATGATTCTAAATGCAGCGGCAGGATTTGCCCGACTTGCCGCCCGGCCCACGGCCTGATGCAGAAAGCCCGCCTTGCGGCGGGCTTTCGCTGAGTTACGGGGTTTCGGCCTTGGCCGACGGCGCAGGCTCGCCGTGCTTCTTGGTCATCCACCACTGCTGGGCCAGGCTCAGGCCACCGTTGACCACCCAGTACAGCACCAGGCCGGACGGCATGAAGGCCATCATCACGCCGAACACCAGCGGCATGAACTGCATCATCTTCTGCTGCATCGGGTCCATGCCCGGCGCCGGCGTCAGCTTCTGCGTGAACCACATCACCGCCACGTTGATCACCGGCAGGATGAAGTACGGATCACGCGCGGTCAGATCCTGGATCCAGCCAAACCACGGTGCCTGGCGCAACTCCACCGATTCCACCAGTACCCAGTACAGGGCGAAGAAGATCGGCATCTGGATCAACAACGGCAGGCAGCCGCCCATCGGGTTGATCTTCTCCTTCTTGTACAGCTCCATCATCGCGGTCTGGAACTTCTGCTTGTCGTCGCCGTAGCGTTCCTTGAGCTGGGCGATGCGCGGCTGGAACTTGCGCATCCTGGCCTGCGACTTGTATTGCGTGTTGGCCAGCGGGAACAACGCCAGCTTCAGCAGGATCACCAGGCCGACGATCGCCCAGCCCCAGTTGCCGACCAGCTTGTGCACCTGGTTCATCACCCAGAACAGGCCCTGGCCAATGATCGCCATCAGCGAGAAGCGGCTGTAGTCCACCACGCGGTCCAGGCCCTTCACGTCTTCGCGCGCGATCTGGTTGACCAGCTTGGGGCCAACCCACAGCCGCGCCTGGGTGCTCACCTTCTGCCCCGGTGCAACGCTGAAGCCGGGGCCACGGGTTTCGATCACGTTGCGCGGGCCGTTCTGCGAAAGCAGGTACAGCGAGGCCTGGTCGGCCTGCGGGATCCATGCGGTGAAGAAGTGGTGCTGCAGCATCGCCACCCAACCGCCGCTGACGGTCTGGTTGAGGTTGCCGTCTTCCAGATAATCCTTGAACGCGCGGCGCTGGTAGCCATCGGTCGGGCTGAACCAGGTGGCACCGTTGAAGCTGAAGGAATCCGGATTGGTCATGCCGCGGCTGAGAATGATCGGCACCCGGTCGAGCTTGCGGAATACGTAGCCCTGCCACGGCGCGCTGCCGGCGTTGACCACTTCATCCTGCACACCGATGGCGTAATCGCCACGCTTGAAGGTATAGGTGCGCTGGATGCTGACGCCGTCCGGCCCGTTCCAGATGAAGGGCACCTGCAATGCGTCCTGGCCGTCGGCCAGGGCGTAGTCACGCTGGGCCTGCGCCGGCTGGAAGCCAGTGGCGCCCGGCGCAGCCGAACCACCTTGCCCGACCCAGCCGCTGGTCGCGCCGTAGGGGTGGGCCTTGTCTTCAGTGAGCAAGCGCACCGGCGGGCTGCCGGCAGCCTTGGTCTGCGGGAACTGCAACAACTCGGCATCGAGCACGCTGCGGCCATCGAGCACCAACTTCAGCACATCGGTGACGACGGTGATGCGCGGCGCGGCGGAAGCGGCTTCCATCGCCGCTGCCGGGGTGACAGCTTCCTCCTGGCCCGGCACCGTGGCCTGCGGCACATTGCCGGCCGACGGCGGCACCAGATCGGCATCGTTGGCAGCCGGTACCGCCGGCTGGGCAGCGACGACGCTGGCCGGGTCCGGGGCCTTCTTCTCGCGGCTCCACTCCATGCCCAGCAACACGACCACCATCAGCCAGGCGAAAATCAGGAATACACGGGTCTGGTTCATCAGCAGGCAGGCTCGGCTGGACCGGGCGAGGTGCCCGACAAATTCAGGGAAGAGGGTTCAGCGCTCTTGCGCGGCGGCATTGTGCCGTCCGCACCCGCCGCCGGCAATGCGCCGGCACGGCGCAGCAGGCGGATGAAGGCCTCGCGGATTTGCGGATTGTCGGCGGTTCTGGCCGCCGAACGGGCGACCACGACGAAATCGCCAGTGGCCATCTCCGGCCGGAGATGACGCATGGCGTCGCGCAGCACGCGCTTGATGCGGTTGCGCCCCACCGCCCGCACATCGACTTTGCGGGACACGGCCAAGCCCAGCCGGGCGGGAGTTTCCGCTTTCAGCCAGTGCAGGGTCATCAGGGGGTCGGACACACGGCGAGCGCCGTTGAAGACCGAACTGTATTCAGCGCGCGTACGAACCCGCGCACAGCGAGGAAATCGCTTGCGCGGGTCGTCGATATTCACGGTCATGATTGCGGCTGCCGCCTGGTGCGGCATCGCAATCAGGCGCTGAGGACTTTGCGGCCCTTGGCGCGGCGACGCGACAGGATCTTGCGGCCGTCGGCGGTCTTCATGCGCGCGCGGAAACCGTGGTCGCGCTTGCGCTTGAGGTTGCTGGGTTGGAACGTGCGCTTGGTGGCCATCGTGGCACCTGTATCTATGGGGCGGAAAGAACCGGAGATTCTATAGGTCCGGCAAAGGCCGGGTCAAGCCTGCGGCAACACCGGATTGCGAGTGCGCCTTGCGCGGGTGTGGATGAATCTGTGAACAAGGCCGGGACAAGCATTCCCGCCCACGCCCGGCAATGGTAGGCTGCCGCATCCCGATTTCCCTTTTTCCGGCTCGCGGCCGGGCAGCTTCGTGCGCCCTGCCGGCAAGCCTTCGATGACTATTCCGATGGATGCCTGGCCCCGTTGCATCGAACGCCTCGAAGCGGAATTTCCGCCGGAAGACGTCCACACCTGGTTGAAGCCGTTGCAGGCTGACCCGCGCGCCGACAGCATGGTGCTGTACGCGCCCAATGCCTTCATCGTCGAGCAGGTACGCGAGCGCTACCTGCCACGCATTCGCGAACTGCTGAACCATTTTGCCGGTATCGCCGACGTGCAGTTGGAAATCGGTTCGCGCCCGCGCGTGGCCGAACCTGCGCCGGTGGCCGTTGCCGGCCCGGCGGCCGCGATACCGGCGGTGCCGTTCAATGGCAACCTGGATTCGCACTACACCTTCGCCAATTTCGTCGAAGGCCGCAGCAACCAGTTGGGGCTGGCGGCAGCATTCCAGGCCGCGGCCAAGCCCGGCGACCGCGCCCACAACCCGCTGTTGCTTTACGGCGGCACCGGCCTGGGCAAGACCCACCTGATGCTGGCCGCCGGCAATGCGATGCGCCAGGCCAACCCGGCCGCGCGCGTGCTCTACCTGCGCTCGGAGCAGTTCTTCAGCGCGATGATCCGCGCCTTGCAGGAAAAGGCGATGGACCAGTTCAAGCGCCAGTTCCAGCAAGTGGACGCGCTGCTGATCGACGACATCCAGTTCTTCGCCGGCAAGGACCGCACCCAGGAGGAGTTCTTCCACACCTTCAATGCGCTGTTCGACGGCAAGCAGCAGATCATTCTGACCTGCGACCGCTACCCGCGCGAAGTCGAGGGGCTGGAGGCGCGGCTGAAATCCCGGCTGGCCTGGGGCCTGTCGGTGGCGATCGAGCCACCGGATTTCGAAACCCGCGCCGCCATCGTGCTGGCCAAGGCTAGCGAGCGCGGGGTCGAAATCCCCGACGACGTCGCCTACCTGATCGCCAAGAAGATGCGCAGCAACGTGCGTGATCTGGAAGGTGCGCTCAACACCCTGGCCGCGCGCGCCAATTTCACCGGCCGCGCCATCACCACCGAGTTCACCCAGGAAACCCTGCGCGACCTGCTGCGCGCGCAGCAGCAGGCCATCAGCATTCCCAATATCCAGAAGACCGTGGCCGACTACTACGGCTTGCAGATCAAGGACCTGCTGTCCAAGCGCCGCACCCGCTCACTGGCGCGGCCACGCCAAGTAGCGATGGCGCTGACCAAGGAGCTGACCGAGCACAGCCTGCCGGAAATCGGTGATGCCTTCGCCGGCCGCGACCACACCACGGTCCTGCACGCCTGCCGCCAGATTCGTACGCTGATGGAAACCGACGGCAAGCTGCGCGAAGACTGGGACAAGCTGATCCGCAAGTTGAGCGAGTAAGTCATCGGGAAACCGGGAAGAGGCTGGCGGGAAGGCCAGCGAATGATGCATCGATGCCAGGCAGGCGTCATCGCACAAAACGGTGCATGATTCGGGGACAGACGCTGGGGAATCTGTGGATAAAATCGCGGTTTCGGCCACGGCGAAATCCATCCACAGCTTTTCCCACCTGCTGGGGGCCAGTAATGCAGAGGGTTTCGCGGCTGCAAAACCCTTTGAAAACAACAACTTGATGTTGTTTAAAGCCAAATCCGGCTCTACCATCACCACCAAGCTTTTGATTTATTCCATATCTTCAAAGCATAGGGGCACGAAACCACATGCGTTTCACATTGCAGCGCGAAGCCTTCCTCAAGCCGTTGGCACAAGTCGTCAACGTGGTCGAACGCCGCCAGACCCTGCCGGTTCTGGCCAATTTCCTGGTTCAGGTCCAGAACGGGCAGCTTTCGCTGACCGGTACCGACCTGGAAGTGGAAATGGTCTCCCGCATCATGGTGGAAGATACGCAGGACGGCGAAACCACGATTCCGGCGCGCAAGCTGTTCGAAATCATCCGTGCCCTGCCCGACGGCAGCCGCATCACCGTGTCGCAGACCGGGGAGAAGATCACCGTGCAGGCCGGGCGCAGCCGCTTCACCTTGGCGACGTTGCCGGCCAACGATTTCCCGTCGGTTGATGAAGTCGAGGCTACCGAGCGCGTGGTGGTGCCCGAAGCGGCGTTGAAGGAGCTAATCGAGCGCACTGCGTTCGCGATGGCGCAGCAGGACGTGCGTTATTACCTCAACGGCTTGTTGTTCGACCTGCGCGACCAGTTGCTGCGTTGCGTGGCTACCGATGGCCACCGGCTGGCGTTGTGCGAAACCGAGCTGGAAAACAGCCCCGGCTCCAAGCGCCAGATCATCGTGCCGCGCAAGGGCGTGACCGAGTTGCAGCGCCTGCTGGAAGGCGGCGACCGGACGGTGGAACTGGAAGTGGGCCGCAGCCATGTGCGAGTGAAGCGCGACGATGTGACTTTCACTTCCAAGCTGATTGACGGCCGCTTCCCCGATTACGAAGCCGTGGTTCCGATCGGTGCCGACCGCGAAGTGAAGGTGGACCGCGAAAGCCTGCGCGCCTCGTTGCAGCGTGCGGCGATTCTTTCGAACGAGAAGTATCGTGGCGTGCGCGTGGAAGTCAGCCCCGGACAATTGAAGATCAGCGCGCACAACCCCGAGCAGGAAGAAGCACAGGAAGAAATCGAAGCCGAAACCGAGGTCAGTGATCTGGCCATCGGCTTCAACGTGAACTACCTGCTCGATGCGCTGTCGGCATTGCGCGACGAGCACGTGGTCATCCAGTTGCGTGATTCCAATTCGTCGGCACTGGTGCGTGAAGCCAGCAGCGAAAAATCGCGTCACGTGGTCATGCCGTTGCGGCTTTGACGTTCGGTTCCACGTGGAACACGGAAGCCCGGCATCGCCGGGCTTTTTCGTGGGTGAAGCTGGACGCTTGCGAAAGGGTGGCTTGAACGCCTGTTCGGGAGGCTTGCAATGCTTCAAATCTGTAGATAAATCAAAAGCCTGATAGTGCTGGTACCCGCAAATTTCAGGTAAAACAAGCTCATGTTGCTGTTTTCATTGACTTTTATTACCCTGAAACCCCGTTGAAAAGCCGGGTATCAGGATGTGGATAACGGTGGACAAGTATCTTTCCGCTGAAATTGGCGGGTTTTATCCACAGCTTGCCCAGAACATGATTACTTTCGGTTTCTCTTGCTCCGAAGCCTTGAGGGAAGACGAGAGAACCCAGGCGACGATGCCGGACGCAGGATGGAATGCTTTAAGCTGCCCGCCTGTCCGCGTTGGCGGTGCGTCCTGCTTCGAGCGTCAATGCATATCGACCGTATCGCCCTGAATCGAGTCCGCCGTTTCGATGCGGTGGAACTGGCGCCGCGCCCGGGGATCAATCTGATTACCGGTGCCAACGGCGCAGGCAAGACCAGCCTGCTTGAAGCCTTGCACCTGATGGCCTACGGCCGCAGTTTCCGTGGCCGGGTTCGCGACGGCCTGGTGCAAAAAGGTGCCGAAGCGCTGGATGTTTTCGTCGAATGGCAGGAACGGGGAGCTGCGGGTTCACCAGAGCGGGTCCGACGTGCCGGCCTGCGTCATACCGGCACGGCCTGGAAAGGACGGTTGGATGGCGAGGATGTCAGTCAACTCGGCAGCCTGTGCGCGGCCTTGGCGGTGGTGACGTTCGAGCCGGGCAGCCACGCGCTGGTCAGTGGCGGTAGCGAGCCTCGACGGCGCTTCGTCGATTGGGGCTTGTTCCACGTGGAACCTGATTTTCTTCCCCTGTGGCGCCGCTACACACGCGCTTTGAAGCAGCGCAATGCCCTGCTCAAGGCCGGTGCCGCGCCTCGACAACTTGATGCCTGGGACCGTGAACTGGCCGAAGCCGGCGTGCCGCTGACGTCGCGTCGCCAACATTATCTGGAGCGTCTGCAGGAGCGTGCGGTCGCCATCGCTGCGGATCTGGCGCCGGGCCTGCAGTTGCGGGCACTGGAACTGCAACCGGGCTGGCGACGGCACGAAATGTCGCTGGCCGATGCGTTGCTGCTGGCACGTGAGCGTGACCGTGCCATTGGCCATACCTCGGTGGGTCCGCACCGGGCCGACTGGAATGTCGATTACGGCGAAATTCCGGGGCGCGATGCGCTCTCGCGCGGTCAGGCCAAGTTGACCGCGCTGGCTTGCCTGTTGGCACAGGCCGATGACTACGCCAACCAGCGTGGCGAATGGCCGGTGATTGCATTGGATGACTTGGGTGCGGAGCTGGATCGGCAACATCAGCAGCGGGTAATCCGACGTTTGGCCGCCACCCCGGTCCAAGCTTTCATCACTGCCACCGAACTTCCAGCGGCGCTAGAGGAAGAACTACGCCGGGCAACCGTGTTCCACGTGGAACACGGCGGCATTCATGCGCTGAATTGAGCCCGGCCGGTGGCCAACGGCCCGGCTGGTATACTTCGCGCAACCCCCTCTTTCTCACGCCCCGGCCCGAAAACCGGGACGTGATCCGTGGAGCCAACGGCAAGCGAATGACCGAAGAACACGACACCCAGCCGAGCAACAGCACTTACGACGCCAACAGCATCACCGCACTGGAAGGCCTGGAAGCGGTCCGCAAGCGTCCCGGCATGTACATCGGCGATGTCCATGACGGCACCGGCCTGCACCACATGGTGTTCGAGGTGGTCGACAACTCCATCGACGAAGCCCTCGCGGGCCATGCCGACAACGTGGAGGTCAAGATCCATGCCGATGGTTCGGTATCGGTGTCGGACAACGGCCGCGGCATCCCGGTCGGCAAGCATGCGCAGATGAGCAAGAAGCTCGACCGCGAGGTTTCGGCGGCCGAGGTGGTGATGACCGTGCTGCACGCCGGTGGCAAGTTCGATGACAACAGCTACAAGGTATCCGGCGGCCTGCACGGCGTCGGTGTCAGCGTGGTCAACGCCCTGTCGCAAAAACTGCTGCTGGACATCTACCAGGGCGGCTTCCACTACCAGCAGGAATACAGCGACGGCGTGGCGCTGGAGCCGTTGCGGAAGCTCGAAACCTGCACCCGGCGCGGCACTGTCCTGCGTTTCTGGCCGTCGCTGAAGGCGTTCAATGGCAACGTCGAATTCCACTACGAAATCCTTGCACGCCGCCTGCGCGAACTGTCGTTCCTGAATTCCGGGGTCAGGATCAGCCTGGTCGACGAGCGTGGCGAAGGCCGCCGCGACGATTTCCACTACGAAGGCGGCATCAAGAGTTTCGTCGAGCACCTGGCACAGGTGAAGACACCGCTGCACCCCAATGTCATCGCGGTCACCGGCGAGCACAACGGCATCACCGTGGAAGTGGCGTTGCAGTGGACCGATTCCTATCAGGAAACGATGTACTGCTTCACCAACAACATCCCGCAGAAGGATGGCGGCACCCACCTGGCGGGTTTCCGCGCCGCGCTGACCCGGGTGCTGAGCAACTACATCGAGCAGAACGGCATCGCCAAGCAGGCCAAGATCAGCTTCACCGGCGATGACATGCGCGAAGGCATGATCGCGGTGCTGTCGGTGAAGGTGCCCGACCCCAGCTTCTCCAGCCAGACCAAGGAAAAACTGGTCAGCTCGGACGTGCGCCCGGCGGTGGAAAACGCCTTCGGCGCGCGGCTGCAGGAGTTCCTGCAGGAGAACCCGAACGAAGCCAAGGCCATCACCGGCAAGATCGTCGATGCCGCCCGCGCCCGCGAAGCCGCGCGCAAGGCCCGTGACCTGACCCGGCGCAAGGGCGCGCTGGACATTGCCGGCTTGCCCGGCAAGCTGGCCGACTGCCAGGAAAAGGACCCGGCGCTGTCGGAACTGTTCATCGTCGAGGGTGACTCCGCAGGCGGCTCGGCCAAGCAGGGCCGCAACCGCAAGAACCAGGCGGTGCTGCCGTTGCGCGGCAAGATCCTCAACGTCGAGCGTGCGCGTTTCGACCGCATGCTGGCTTCCGACCAGGTCGGCACGCTGATCACCGCGCTGGGCACCGGCATCGGCCGCGACGAGTACAACCCGGACAAGCTGCGCTACCACAAGATCATCATCATGACCGACGCGGACGTCGACGGCGCGCATATCCGTACGCTGCTGTTGACCTTCTTCTACCGGCAGATGCCGGAGTTGATCGAGCGCGGCCACATCTTCATCGGCCTGCCGCCGCTGTACAAGATCAAGCAGGGCAAGACCGAGTTGTACCTGAAGGATGACCCGGCGCTGGATGCCTATCTGGCCAACAGTGCGGTGGAAAATGCCGCGCTGGTGCCGGCGGCCGGCGAGCCGCCGATCGAGGGCGTGGCGCTGGAAAAGCTGCTGATGACCTATGCCGCCGCGCAGGAAGCCATCAATCGCAATGCCCACCGCTACGACCGCAACCTGCTCGAAGCGCTGGTCGATTTCACCCCGATGGATCTGGAACACCTGCGCAACGCCGCTGCCGGCGAGGGTCTGGAAGCATTGGCCAGCCGCCTCAACCAGGGCAGCCTCGGCACCCCGCGTTTCACCCTGACCTTGCAGGAGCCGAACGAACAGCGCCCGGCCGCGGTGCTGGTCACCCGCCGCCACATGGGCGAGGAGCATATTCAGGTGCTGCCGCTGGCTGCATTCGAATCCGGCGAATTGCGCCCGCTGCATCAGGCTTCACAGTTGCTGCACGGGTTGATTCGCGAAGGCGGCAGCATCCGGCGTGGCAGCCGTTCGGCCGAGGCCACCGGCTTCGCCCAGGCGCAGGCATGGTTGATGGAAGAAGCCAAGAAGGGCCGCCAGATCCAGCGCTTCAAGGGCCTGGGTGAAATGAACCCCGAGCAGCTGTGGGATACGACCGTGAACCCGGATACCCGCCGCTTGTTGCAGGTGCGCATCGAGGACGCGGTGGAAGCCGACCAGATCTTCAGCACCTTGATGGGCGACGTGGTCGAGCCGCGTCGTGGCTTCATCGAGGACAACGCGCTGAAAGTGATGAATCTGGATATCTGACCCCGACGGTTTCATCATGACGGGCGCCGCATCTTGCGGCGCCCGTTTTCATGGCGCACATCCAATGCGTCACTCTTTGGGCGGCTTTGCCGTGAGCACGGTTGTCCTGCCGTTTTTTCATGTCCGCCCGCCGCTACTGCACAGGTTTGCAATGTCCGCTCCCTCGCCGGTCCCGATCCCTTCTTCCACCGCTCCCCGCCCGGCTTCGCCGCTGGCCGCTTTCTGGCTGGACCTGCTGATTGCGGCCACGACCTTGCTCGGCCTGAGCCTGTTGTGTGGCCTTGCCTGGGGCATGTGGCGCGGCCTCCAGGTCGGCATCGAAGCAGCGCGCAGCGGTGCGGGTGCTCCGGTCGCGCAGGAAGTGGCCGGGATGATCGGAACCCCCGGTGCCTTGGCACAGTTGCTGATGGCGCTGGTTTCCACCGGTGGCGCCGCGCTGCTGCTGTATTTCTGGCGTCGCCGCGCCACCCCGGCCGAGCGAACCACTTCCGCGAAGGCCGCAAGGCAGGTTTCCACCTGGGGCTGGACCCTGCTGGTGGCCGCCTGCGTGTTTGCCGGCAGCAGTCTGATTGCGTGGCTCGGCAAATTGCTGGGGGTCGAACCGGCACCCACCAACCTGCCATTGATGGAACAGGCAGTGACGCACTACCCGTTGTTCCTGGTCGCTTTCGCGGTGTTCCTGGTGCCGGCTTACGAGGAGTTGCTGTTCCGCCGGGTGCTGTTCGGGCGCCTGTGGGCCGCCGGCCGGCCGTGGCTGGGCATGCTGCTGAGTAGCGCCGCGTTCGCGCTTGTCCATGAAATCCCCGGTACCAGCAGCAATGGCCCGGCGGAAATCCTGCAACTGTGGCTGGTCTACGGCGGCATGGGCGCTGCGTTCGCATGGCTGTACCGCAAGACCGGTACCCTCTGGGCCGCAGTGGCCGCGCATGCCTTGAACAACGCCGTCGCGCTGGCGGCGCTGGTACTTTTCGGGCTGCAATGACCTGCGTTTCCAGTTGGCGAAAATTACGGAAATTTAAGCTCTCCGCTTGCAAACTGCGGAAGCAAACAAGGGGGAAGCGGCGATGAAAACCATGTTGCCCGGTATCGCCATCGTGCTGTTGCTGGCTGCATGCGCGACCACCACATCGCCGACCGGTCGTCGGCAGGTCGTGGGTGGTGTGTCGCAGCAGCAACTGGACCAGCTCGGCGCGCAGGCGTTCGCCGAAACCAAGGCCAAGCAGGCGCTGAGTCGCGACGGCAAGCAGAACGCCTACGTGCAATGCGTGGTCAGCGCGCTGGTGGCGCAACTGCCACCGCAATATCGCGGCGTGCGTTGGGAAGCGGCACTGTTCGTCGAAGACGAGCCCAATGCCTTCGCCCTGCCGGGCGGCAAGGTCGGGGTGAACACCGGCATCTTCCGCGTGGCAAAGAACCAGGACCAGTTGGCGGCGGTGATCGGCCATGAAATCGGCCACGTGATCTCGCGCCATCACGAAGAACGGTTGACCCGCCAGCAGGGCACCCAGGTCGGGCTCGGCATCCTCGGGGCATTGGCCGGTGCTGCTTATGGCGATACCGCCGCCAGCGCGGTGAACCAGTTCGGCAGCATCGGCGCACAGGGGCTGATCCTGCTGCCCAATTCCCGCACCCAGGAAAGCGAGGCCGACGTGGTCGGGCAACGGTTGATGGCGCAAGCCGGTTTCGACCCGGCCCAGGCGGTCGGCTTGTGGCAGAACATGATGGCGGCCAGCGGTGGGCGTTCACCGCAATGGCTTTCCACCCATCCGGACCCGGCCAACCGCATCCGCGAACTGCAGCGTGACGTCCCGGCCCTGCAGCCGGTGTATCAGCAGGCGCGGCAAGCGGGGCTGACACCACATTGCGGATGAGTGGCAAACATGCCGTTCAGTTGGTAGACAGTGATGCAGTACAGCATCACAAATGATTTCTCCATTAAAAATTTTCTGTTACGTTTGGCGGCTCCGTTTTTCCAGACCGTCCGTTTCCTGCACCGCCCCCGGCGGTTTCAAAGAGGTGACTCCATGATTTCGCGCAGCCACAAGCAAGCCCTGCTCTCCGTCCTCGTTGCGACCGTGCTCGGTGGTGTCGTGGTTGCCGATGCGGTGGCCCAGTCGCGTTCGAGCGACCGTTCGAGCGAGCGCCGCAATCGGGGTTCGGAAAAGGCCAAGGCCGAGGTGCTGTACCCGGAGGCGACCCGCGAAGAACCCAAGGCCAAGTCCTCCTCGAAGATGAGCGGCAAACTGCAGAAGCTGTTCTCCGCCTACAACAAGGAGGAGTTCGAGGAAACCCGCACGCTGGCCGACGAAATCATCGCCAATGCCGCCGCCAACGACTACGACAAGGCCGTGGCCAACCAGCTCGCCTCGCAGGCGGCCTACAACCTCGACGACAACGCCGGCGCCAAGCAGTATCTGCAGCAGGCCATCAGCCTCAACCAGTTGGACAACAACGGCCATCTGCAGGCGATGCTGATGCTGGCCCAGTTGCAATTGCAGGACGAGCAGTACGACGAAGGCCTCGCCAACCTGGACAAGTACTTCGCCGAGTCCAGGTCGAACAAGCCCGAGGAAATGGTGATCAAGGGCCAGGCCCTGTACCAGACCGAAAAATACGCCGAGGCGATCCCGGTGCTGAAGGCCGCGATTGCCGCTTCGAGCGAGCCCAAGGACAACTGGAACCAGTTGCTGATGGCGTCCTACGCCGAAGCCGGCCAGACCGCCGAAGCGGTCAAGGAAGCCGAAGCACTTGCCGCCAGGAACCCTGCGGACAAGAAGAGCCAACTCAACCTGGCCAGCATGTACATGCAGGCCGACCAGATGGAAAAGGCCGCAGCGGTGATGGACCAGTTGCGTGCGGCCGGGCTGCTCACCGAAGAGCGCGAGTACAAGCAGTTGTACTCGATCTACGCCAACACCGAGAACAAGGAAAAGGACGTCATTGCGGTGATCAACGAGGGCCTGGGCAAGGGTATCCTCAAGCCGGATTACCAGGTCTACCTGGCGCTGGCGCAGTCCTACTACTACAGCGACCAGATTCCGCAGGCGATCGAAGCATGGCGCAAGGCAGCGCCGCTCTCCAGCAATGGCGAGACCTACCTGAACCTGGCACGTGTGCTGCATTCCGAAGGACGTATCCCCGAAGCCAGGCAGGCTGCTCGCGACGCCTTGGCCAAGGGGGGGCTGAAAAATCCGGCCGATGCGAACAAGATCATCAATCTGAAGTAAGCACGAATAACGCCTGAACAGCCGCGTGTGTGATGCGCAGTCGCTCAGGATTGGTATAAGCTTGGAGGTTCCTGCGGTGTCATGCACCGCTGAATCAGGGGGTGCCGGAGCAGTGGTACCTCGACCCCACTATCGAGTTCTTGGCGCATGACGGAACAACTGGTTTTCCACCACAGGTATGACGGCGAGAAGGAAACAGGCCTGAGCTGGCCCCGCATCGTCGGCATCGCCTTCGTAATCGCACTCCATCTGGCGGCCCTGATGATGCTCCTGATTCCTGCCGTGGCCCCAAAGGCCGCTGCGGAAAAGGAACGCAACGTCATGGTCACGCTGGTCGACGCCCCGCCACCGCCGCCACCGCCGCCGCCGCCGCCGCCGCCGCAGGACACCCCGCCGC
>JBASBF010000042.1:0-2429 GCA_049650985.1 Stenotrophomonas sp.
GTGCGGCGGGCGCCGGCGGTACGGCGGCCGGCAGCGGCAACGTGGACTGGGCGGGTGCGGCGGCGGATGCGCTGCCGTTATCGGTGGTTTCGACGGCGGCCTTGGCGACGCGCGGCTTGCGCACGCGCTTTTCGACGGGCGCGTCGGTGCTCCCGGTTTCGGAAGGAGTGTTCTCGGACAAGTGTTGATTCCTCTCGCTGATACGTGCGAGCGCCCTGTGCGGGCGGCGAACTGGTGGGAATGGGCCGGACGAGAACCCGGCCGGAGGGTGCGGCAGGCGAATGCTGCCGGACGAGCGACACTAACACCGCCGCGCGCGATGGCGCAAGATGCCGTGAAACGCCCGTTGGGCCACGGTATGGCTGGCTCCGGGCCGGCGACCGCGGCCGCCGGCGGGGAAGGTCAGGCCAGTACCTTGTCGACCATCTGGCTCAGTTGGCCCTTGCCGACGGCGCCGATCTGGGTCGCCTGGATCTGGCCGTCCTTGAACAGCAGCAGCATCGGGATCGAGCGCACGTGGTACTTGACCGCAGTGGCGCGGTTTTCATCGACATTGAGCTTGGCGATCTTCAACTTGCCGTCGTAGGCGTCGGCCAGCTCGTCGAGCACCGGGGAAATCATCTTGCACGGGCCACACCATTCGGCCCAGAAGTCCACCAGCACCGGGGTGTCCGATTGCAGCACGGCGGCGTCGAAATCGGCATCGCCGACGTGTAGAACCTTGTCACTCACTTGATGAGTCTCCTGGGGCAATGCGACGAACCATGCCGGGTTGGCCGCTGCATTGCGCTAAACTGGGGCATTGCGCGAACAGAAGGCCATTGCCTTGAGCGTCGCGCGACCCGGCGCAGGGGCCGCAGTGTGCGACGGTGCCCGTATCGATGCAAGCCGCATGGCCGCTCCCGGCCTGCCGGCACTACCAAGACTGGACAATGAGCGACAAACCGCTGACTGATGTGACTTTTTCCTCCTTCGAACTGCAACCGGCGCTGTTGGCCGGGCTGGAAGGAGCCGGATTCACCCGCTGCACCCCGATCCAGGCGCTGACCCTGCCGGTGGCCTTGCCCGGCGGCGACGTCGCCGGCCAGGCGCAGACCGGCACCGGCAAGACGCTGGCGTTCCTGGTGGCCACGTTCAACCGGTTGCTGACGCGCCCGGCGCTGGCCGATCGCAAGCCCGAAGATCCGCGTGCGCTGATCCTGGCACCGACCCGCGAGCTGGCCATCCAGATCCACAAGGACGCAGTCAAGTTCGGTTCCGATCTGGGCCTGCGCTTCGCGCTGGTCTACGGCGGGGTGGACTACGACAAGCAGCGCGAGCTGCTGCAGCAGGGCGTGGACGTGATCATCGCCACCCCCGGCCGCCTGATCGACTACGTCAAGCAGCACAAGGTGGTGAGCCTGCACGCCTGCGAAGTCTGCGTGCTGGACGAGGCCGACCGCATGTTCGACCTCGGCTTCATCAAGGACATCCGCTTCCTGCTGCGGCGCATGCCCGAGCGCACGACCCGGCAGACGCTGCTGTTCAGTGCCACCCTCAGCCACCGCGTGCTGGAGCTGGCCTACGAGCACATGAACGAGCCGCAGAAGCTGGTGGTGGAAACCGACAACATCACCGCCGACCGCGTGCGCCAGCGCATCTACTTCCCCGCCGACGAGGAAAAGCTGCCGCTGCTGCTGGGCCTGCTGTCGCGCAGCGAAGGCGCGCGCACGATGATCTTCGTCAATACCAAGGTGTTCGTCGAGCGCGTGGCGCGTTCGCTGGAGCGGGCCGGCTACCGGGTCGGCGTGCTCAGTGGCGACGTGCCGCAGAAGAAGCGCGAGAGCCTGCTCAACCGCTTCCAGAAGGGCCAACTGGAAATCCTGGTGGCCACCGACGTGGCCGCGCGCGGCCTGCACATCGAGGGCATCAAGTACGTCTACAACTACGACCTGCCGTTCGACGCCGAGGATTACGTGCATCGCATTGGCCGCACCGCGCGACTGGGCGAGGAAGGAGACGCGATCAGTTTCGCCTGTGAGCGCTACGCGATGGGCCTGCCGGACATCGAGGCCTACATCGAGCAGAAGATCCCGGTCGAGCAGGTCACCAGCGAGCTGCTGGTCGCGTTGCCGCGGCCGGAGCGCGCGCCGCTGCCCGAGGGTGAGGAAGGCGAGAGCGTCGGTGCGATCTTCCGCGAGGCGCGCGAGCAGAAGGCCGCCGACGAGGCGCGTCGCGGCGGTGGTCGTGGCGGTCGCTCCGGTGGCGGTCATGGCGAGCGTCGCCGCGATGGCGAATCGCGCAGTGGCGGTGAGGGCGAAGGCCGCAACCGTCGCCCGCGCAAGCCGCGTGTGGAAGGTGAGGGTGCGCCGGCCGATGCCGCCACCGTGGCCGCGGTCGCGCAGCCAGTGCAGGCCGCGTCGCCGCAGCCGCCGCAAGCCGAGGGCGAG
>JBASBF010000043.1:0-44361 GCA_049650985.1 Stenotrophomonas sp.
GTTGGCCGCCGCGCTGAGCGGCGAGGCCCAGGCCCGCGCCATCGCCGAGCACCTGCACCTGCCGCCCGAGCAGGTGCGCACCGCCCTGCAAGCCCCCGCCTCGCGCGACGACGCCGCGCTGCGCGAACGCATCGCCCTGCTGATCCGGATGAGAAACCAGCCATGACCGACCCGACCACTCCCCCCGTCCTTCCCGGTGCGGCTTCCGCCCCCGCGCCTGCGGCGGGCAATGCCGAACTGATCGAGCGCGTCGAGCGCATCCGCGACGCGGTCGGCCAGGCCTTCATCGGCCAGGCCGACGTGCTCGAGCAGATCCTGATCGCGCTGCTGGCCGGCGGCCACGTGTTGATCGAAGGCGTACCCGGCCTCGGCAAGACCCTGCTGGTCCGCGCGCTGGCGCAGGCGCTGGAGCTGGACTATGCGCGCGTGCAGTTCACCCCCGACCTGATGCCCAGCGACGTCAGCGGCCACGCCGTATACGACCCGAAGACCGAGAGCTTCAAGATCCGCCGCGGCCCGGTGTTCACCCATCTGCTGCTGGCCGACGAGATCAACCGCGCCCCGGCCAAGACCCAGTCGGCATTGCTGGAGGTGATGCAGGAAGGCCAGGTCACCATCGAGGGCCGCGCCTTCCCGCTCACCCCGCCGTTCCTGACCCTGGCCACGCAGAATCCGGTCGAACAGGAAGGCACCTACCCGTTGCCGGAAGCGCAGTTGGATCGCTTCCTGCTCAAGATCCTGATCGACTACCCGCAACTGGACGACGAGAAGCGCATGGTCGCGGCGATCACCACCGGCCGCAGCGCCGGCGACTTCAACCTGTCGCAGGTGCCGCGGGTGATGAGCGGCGCGGAAGTGGTGGAAGTGCAGCAGGCGGTGGCGGCGATCACCGTCGACCCGCAGGTGATCGACTATGCGGTGCGGATAGTGGCGGCCACCCGCAAGTGGCCGGGCATCGCGCTGGGTGCCGGCCCACGCGGCAGCATCGCGCTGGTGCGCGCGGCGCGGGCGCAGGCGGTGTTGTCCGGGCGCGACTTCGTCACCCCCGACGACGTGCGCGACATCGCCCGCCCGGCGCTGCGCCACCGCATCGCTCTGTCGCCGGAGTTGCAGATCGAAGGCCAGTCGGCCGACGACGTATTGACCGCACTGCTGGCCAAGGTGGAGGCCCCGCGCAAGTGAGCGCCAGCATGCGTCAGCCCGCTTTCACCACCCCCTCCCTTTTCGCCGCAAGCGAAAGGGGAGGGTTGGGGAGGGGTGCCGTTGCCGTTGCCGTTGCTTGTGATTTTGTTCTTCGGCTTTTGACTTCCCCTGCCGTAAAGCGAGCCGAGCACCGCAGCGGAACGAGGGGCGCAGAGGCGCACGTGTTTGGGCGCAGCAAGTTGTGCGCCGTCCCCCCGGCCCGCGAGGAGCGCAGGGAACCGATGCGGCGCAGCCGCATCGGCTCGCGTCCGGCCGTGCTTTCTTTGGGCCACGTTTCTTTGCACGAGCAAAGAGGCGCTTTTTCAACAGCCGAATGGCTGGTCAAGCTGGCTCGTTCCTGCGAAGCAGGAGCGAAAGCCTTTGCTCCTGCCATGGGCCTTGTCTTTGCTTTTTCAACAAAGGCAACAAGGCATGACCAAGCAGAGGCAGATGCCAAGGCAAGATCAAGAGCTTCCACTCCCGCTGCGCGGGAGCGGGTCACTTTTCTTTGCTCGTGCAAAGAAAAGGTAACCAAAAGAAAGCACGGCCGGGACGCGATCCGTCGGGCTACGACCGCCGGTTCCCTGCGCTCCTCGCGGAACGAGGGGACGGCGCACAACTCGCTTCGCTCAAACACGTGCGCCTCTGCGCCCCTCGTTCCACTGCGGTACTCGGCTCGCTCTACGGCGGAGAAAATCAAAAACCGAAGAGCAAAAGCAACTGCAAAATCACGAGCAACGGCAACGGCAACGGCAACGGCAACGGCAACGGCAACCACCATCGTGCTTTCACACCTGATGCCGAATCCTCCATTCGTGGAGGCAGCACGATGAGGCCCGCCCCGCTGCTGATTGCACTGCTGGCACTCTGGGGCCTGCTCGGCCTGCCCGTTGCACTGCACCTGCTGCCCACCAGCGCATGGCTGGCGACCGCGAGCACCATCGGCCTGCTCGCCCTCGCCGATGCCCTGTGGCTGTGGCGCAAACCCACCCCGCAAGTACGGCGCGAACTGCCCGATACCCTCGCATTGGGTGTCGAACGCGAAACCTGGCTGCAACTGGACGGCTACGGCCCACAACGGCTGGACGTGTTCGACCTGGTCCCCGGTGGCTGGGTAACCAAGGGCCTGCCGCGCCGGCTGAAACTGGCGCGCGCCAGCGAAACCCGCTTCAGCTACCACCTCACCCCGGACAGCCGCGGCACCTTCGACTTCGATGGCGTGCAACTGCGCCTGCACTCGCCTCTGCGCCTGTGGCGACAATCGCGCATTGCCGGGCCGGTGCAGCAAGTGCGCGTGTATCCCAATTTCGTCCCGCTCACCCGGCTGGCACTGCTCAGCGCGGAAATGGCCTCCCGGGTGGTCGGCGCCCACCTCAAGCGCCGCCGTGGCGAAGGCACCGACTTCCACCAGATGCGCGAATACCGCGTCGGCGACAGCCTGCGCCAGATCGACTGGAAGGCCACTGCACGCGCACGCAAGCTGATCTCTCGTGAATACCAGGACGAAAAAAACCAGCAATTGCTGATGCTGATCGATACCGGCCGCCGCATGCTTGCCGACGAAGGCGGCCTGTCGCATTTCGACCACGTACTCAATGCCTCGTTGGTGGTGTCCTACCTCGCCCTGCGCCAGGGCGACGGCGTCGGCCTGTTCGCCAGCGGCGGCGACACCCGCTGGGTCGCTCCCAGGCGCGGGATGGCCGCCATCGACACCCTGCTGCGTGCCAGCTTTGATCTGCAACCGCAACCGGTGGCCACCGACTACCTCGCCGCCGCCACCGAGTTGTCACTGCGGCAACCGCGCCGCTGTCTGGTGATGCTGGTCACCAACGTACGCGACGAGGACATCGAGGACCTGCTTGCCGCCGTGCACCTGCTGCAAAAACGCCACCTGGTCTGCGTGGCCAGCCTGCGCGAGCGCGAGCTGGACGACGCCCTCGCGCACGAAGCCGAAACCCTGCCCGACGCGGTGCAGGCCGGCGCCATCGCCCGCTACCTGCAACAACGCAACGACGCCCACGAAGCCCTGCGCAGCCAGCGCGTGATGGTGCTGGACGTCACCGCCGAAGAATTGCCGGCGGCGCTGGTGGAACGCTACCTCGCAGTCAAGCGCGACGGGCTGCTGTAACCACCCGTAGGTGCCAGGCTTGCCCGGCACGGGGTCTTTCCCGGTACCTGACCAGTGTCGTGTTTCAGTTGCCATGAAATACCCCCTCCCTTTCGTGCGAAGCACGAAGGGGAGGGTTGGGGAGGGGGGCTCTTGATGTACGCAAGGAGCCAAAGCACCCCCTCCCAACCCTTCGGGACCGGCCCACTGGCATGGCCAGTGGGCGTTCAAGCGCGTGCGAACCGGTGGTTCGCAAACAACGCGCTTTCACCCCTCTGCTCGCTTCGCGAACAAGGGGAGGAGCAAGAGCTGAAACTCGGTGCTAATCAGGTCCCGGCAAGGCCCATGCGCGGCAAGCCCCGCATCTACATCAATCACGCAGGTCGGGGTAACGCCCCGACATGGGCTTTCCCGGAATGTCGGGGACGTAGCCCCGACCTGCTCACGGCTTCAGGCAACGCGCAAGAAACGCCTCCGCCACGCGATAACGATGCAGCGCATTGGCCCCCGACAAACCATGCTTGGCCCCCGGATAAGTCATCAGCTCGAACGGCTGCCCGCGCTTCTGCAAGGCGCTCATCAGGCTGGTCGAATTGCTGAACAGCACGTTGTCGTCGGCCATGCCGTGGATCAGCAGCAGCGGCGAAGTGAGCCCGTCGATGTGGCTGAGGATGCGCGCCTCGCGGTAGCCGTCCGGGTTGGCCGCCGGCAGGTTCATGTAGCGCTCGGTGTAGTGCGTGTCGTACAGGCTCCAGTCGGTGACCGGCGCGCCGGCCACGCCGCAGGCGTACTGGTCCGAGGCCTTGGCCAGCAGCATCAGGGTCATGTAGCCGCCGTTGGACCAGCCCTGCACGCCGATGCGCGCGCCATCCACCCACGGCTGCGCCTTCAGCCATTCCACGCCCTTGAGCTGGTCGGCCACTTCCACCGTGCCCTGCACGCCGTACAGCGCGCCGCCGAAGTCGCGGCCGCGGCGCGGGGTGCCACGGTTGTCCAGCGAGAACACCACGTAGCCGTGCTGGGCCAGGTACTGGTTGAACAGGTGGTCGCCCCGGCCGGGCCAACTGTCGGTGACGGTCTGCGAGGCCGGGCCGCCATACACATAGACGGCGACCGGGTACTTCTTCGCAGTGTCGAAGCCTTCCGGCTTGATCAGGCTGTAATGCAGCTCGGTCTTGCCGTCGGCGGCGGTGAGGCTGCCGTACTCGACCGGCAACTGCGCGTCGCGGTACTTCGCATACGGGTGTTGCGGGTCGGCCAGGTCGTTGTCCAGCAGCGTGGCAATCTTCTCGCCATTGGCGCGGTACAGCTCGATCTGCGGCGGCGTGGTGCTGTTGGACCAACTGTCCACATACACGCTCGCATTCCTGGCGAACACCGCGCTGTGCACACCCGGAGTTTGCGAGAGCTGCTTCGGCTCGCCACCGGCCAGCGGCACGGCAAGGATGCCGCTGCGCAACGGCGAGTCGATGCCGGCGCGGAAATACACCGTGCCGGCCTCTTCATCCAGCGCCAGCAAGCCATCCACCGGCCAGTTGCCCGAGGTCAGCGCGGTCAGCGTGCGGCCATCGGCGCTGGCCAGGTAAAGGTGCTCGAAACCGCTGCGCTCGGACGACCAGATGAAGCGGCCATCCTTGAGGAAACGCAGGTTGTTGTGCAGCGGCACCCAGGTGCTGCCGGTTTCGGTGACGAGTGTGCGCTGGCTGCCATCGGCCAGCCTGGCCTCGACCAATTCCAGCTTCCTCTGGTCGCGGCTCTGGCGCTGGAAGGTGAGGTGCTGCGGGTCACGCCAATCGACGCGGGCCAGGTAGATATCCTGTTCCTTGCCGAGGTCGATCCACTTCGGCGCGGCACCGGCGCGCGGCGCGACCACGCCCAACTTGATCTGCACGTTGTGATCACCGGCTGCCGGATAACGCTGCTCGATCATCTCCACGCGGTCGGCGTACATCTCGTAGCGCTTCTGCACCGGCACCGGGCTTTCGTCGATGCGGGCAAAAGCAATGGCCGAATCGTCCGGCGCCCACCAATAACCGGTGTGGCGGTCCATCTCCTCGTCGGCGACGAACTCGGCCACGCCATTGCCGACCGTGTCACTGCCGTCGGCGGTCAACTGCACCTGCCGGCCGTTGCCCAGGTCGATCACCCACAGGTTGCGCTCGCGCACGAAGCTGACGAAACCGCCCTTCGGCGAGATCTTCGGGTCGGTAGCGAAGCCTTCGCCACGGGTGAGCTGGCGCACCGCCTGCCGGCCCTGCTTGCCGAGGTCGTACAGGTACAGCTCGCCACCCAGCGGGAACAGCAGGGTCTTCGCATCCGGCGACCACTGGTAATCGACGATGCCGCTCATCGCGGCGATGCGCTGGCGCTCGCGGCGCGCCTTTTCCTCGTCGCTCAGGGTCTCGGTGCCGGGCAGCACCACCTTGGAATCGACCAGCAGCCGGGTCTGGCCGCTGGCGATGTCGTATTCCCACAAGTCCAACTGGTTGCGGTCGCTGTCCTTGCCACGCAGGAAGGTCACGCGCGAACCGTCCGGCGCCACCTTCGGCTTCATCAGCGTCGGCCCGGACAACGGCGCGCTGCCGGTGATGGCCTCAAGGGTAAGTTTTTCGGCGTGGACAGCAGGCGTGGCAAGCGTCATGGCAAGGGCAAACAACAAGGGGCGCATGGGATACCGTCAGCGACAGCGGAAATCACGCCATCCTAACCGAGCATTACCACGGCCGCCCCTGCCTTTGGTCGCGGTTGCCCGAACCGGCTGCTACAACCACGGCATCAACCAGTGGTCCACCAGCAGGAAGGCGAACAGCGCCATCAGGTAGACCACCGAGTAGCCGAACATGTTCATGTTGAACATCTCGTCCGGTGGGTTCTGGATCTTCCATGCGTACCAGAGGAACACGAGGTTGAGCACGGTGGCGCCGCCGAGGTAGAACACGCCGCTCATCTCGATCGCCACCGGCAGCAGCGTCACCACTACCAGCACCACCGAGTAGACCAGGATCTGCCTGCGGGTATGCGGCACGCCGTGGGTCACCGGCAGCATCGGCACCGCCGCCTTGGCGTAGTCGGCGCGGCGGAAGATCGCCAGCGCCCAGAAGTGCGGCGGCGTCCACACGAAGATGATCAACACCAGCAGCGAGGCATAGGCCCAGTCCGACGCGCCCTCCATGCCGGTGACCGCGGCCCAGCCCAGCATCGGCGGCATCGCCCCGGCCAGGCCGCCGATGACGATGTTCTGCGAGGTCGCATGCTTGAGGTAGACGGTGTAGACCACCGCATAGCCGATCAGCGAGGCGAAGGTGAGCACCGCGGTGATCATGTTCACCCACAGCATCAGGATGGTCATCGACAACGCGGTCAGCGCCGCGGCGAACACCAGCACCTGCCGCGACGACACCTTGCCCACCACCAGCGGGCGCCACGAGGTGCGTGCCATCCGCGCGTCGATGCGCGCGTCCAGCAACTGGTTGATCGCCGCCGCGGCCGAGGCCGCCAGCCAGATGCCGAGCACGCCGATCGCACCGACCAGCGCGGTACCGGGGTCGGGCCAGCCGGGAACCGCCAGGAACATGCCCACCAGCGCGGTGAACACGATCAGGGCCACCACCCTGGGCTTGGTCAGGTCCCAGTAATCACGCAGGCTCGCGTTCATTCCATCACTCCGGCGCACGCAAGCGCGCCAACAACGAAACCAGCACGAACAGCAGCGCCACCGCGCCGCCGTTGTGCATCACCGCCACTGCCAGCGGCAGGGCGAGCTTGACGTTGAGGATGCCCAGCGTGACCTGCAGCAGCACCAGCATGACCAGCGCGCTGGACCAGCCGCGCATGCCCGGCAGCCGGAACATGCGCAGCGATAGCACCAGCAGGTACAGCGCGACCACCATCGCCAGCATCCGGTGCGCCATCTGGATGGCGATGCGCGAGGCGCCGTCGAGCACCCCGCCCTCGTAGTCCACGCCGATGCCGCGCCACAGGGTGAAGCCCTCGGCGTAGTTCTGCTGCGGCCACCACTGGCTGACGCAGCGCGGGAAGTTGTCCAGCGCGGCGCTGCCGCCGCCGCAGGCCAGCGCCGCGTAGTTGGCGCTGACCCAACCGCCCAGCGCGATCTGCAGCACCAGCAGCAGCAGGCCGGCGCGCAGCCACCAGCGCAGCCGCGGCGCCTCGGCCAGGGTGATCGGCAGGTGCGTGGCCTTCCATGCAGTCCATACCAGCAGGCCGAACATCAGCATCGCGCCGAGCAGGTGGCCCATCACCACGATCGGCTTGAGCAGCCAGGTCACCGTCCACATGCCCAGCAGCGCCTGGAAGATCACCACCGCCAGGGTCAGCACCGCGGCGCGCGACAGGTCGATGTTCGACCAGCGCAGCGCGGCCAGAAGCAGGATCGCCTCGCCGGCGATGGCCAGCGCGCTGGCGGCAACGTGTTCGCCACGCATGTACAGCGGTATCGCCAGCGCCACCAGCAACGAGGCGGCAATCACCTGCGCCGCACCCCAATGCCGGCGGCGCGCGGCCAGCAACGCCAACAGCAGCACTTCCACGCCAAGCAGGCCGGCGAGGAAGCGGTGTACCTGCTCGCGCCAGGCCTTGTGGCTTTCCAGCGGGCGGATTTCGCTGGCCACGTGCTGGGCCGCTTCCATCTGCGTCTGCGGCCAGGTGACGCGGCCGTAGCAGGTCGGCCAGTCCGGGCAGCTCAGGCCGGCGTCGGACAGGCGCACGAACGCGCCGAACAGAATGGTGCTGGCGGTCATGATCAGCGCAAACCACGCCAAGCGGTGGAAATTGCGGTGCAGCGCAGGGCGCGCAGGGGCATTCATTCGGGCGGAACTCACTTCAGTTTCAACAGCCGGGCCAGGTCCGTGCGCAGCCCGCCCGGGTCGAAGCCGGGTGCGTAGCGCAGCACCACGAAGCCGTTGGGATCGATCACGTACACCGGCGTGCCGGCCGGGTCATCGACGCCGGGCAGACTTGCGCGGGTCGCGGCATCGGCATGCAGCACCCGCAGCGCGGGCATGGCGGCCACCTGCGCCGGTGGCGTGCCGAGCCAGAGGATCTCGACGTTGTCCGCGTTGTGGCCGAACAGCCGCCAGACCGTGTCCAGTTGCTGCGACAAAGCGACGCACTCCTGCGCGCAGCCTGCGGCGGGCGCCAGCGCGATGCGCCAGTGGCGCACGGCCGGGTCCCATGCGTAGGGCGTGCCATCGGCCTGCTGCAGGCGCGCCTCGCGCAGGTCCACCGGCGGGTCGAACAACTGGCCGTGGTTGCGGCTGATCTGCGGCATCCAGCCGGAGAAACGCAGCGCACCGGCCAGCGCCATCGAGCCGAAGAACATCGCGAAGATCAGCAGCAGCACGCGCCGACCACGGGCGCGCACGACGAGTTGTTCGGGGGTGGGTGCATTCATGCGCGGCATTTTCACATGGCTGGGCGCTCAGCGCCCGCTGCGCCGCCGCGTGCGCCATTGCAGGGTCGCGGCAATCACCAGCACCGCCAGCGCCATTGCGAACCACTGCACCGCGTAGCCGAGATGACGCGAGGGCGGCAGCGTATTGGGCAACAGTTCGAGGTCGCGCAGGTGGCCGAACGGCAATGCCGGGTCCAGCCGCAGCACTTGTGCGGCCAACCCGTCGGCGGCCAACCCCAATCGCGCAGCAATGGCCGGCATGTCCAACCGCGTTGCCAGCCATGCCTGCGGCTGCGGCGTTGCCGTCAGCGCCGGGCCCAGTGCAATGCCGACCGCAGGTGGCGGCGCCCACAGCCCCTGCACGTCGATTTCGCCCTGCAGCGCATGGATCGGCGGCAACTCGCGGTTGGCCGGCAACGGTAGCCAGCCCAGATCGACCAGCACCGAGGTGGCCGGCACGTCGGCGGCGCGCGCGGCCTGGTAGACCTTCACCCCGGCACGGCCATCGCGCAGTTGGTTGTCCAGCACGATGGTGCCGGGCAGGAACCGCACCCGCTGGTGCACCCAATGCAGCGTGTCCGGCGCGCGCAGCGCCTGCGCCAACGACACCGCCGCACTCCGGTCCGGCGGCAGTTGCACCAGCAGCGCCTGCTTTTCATGCATCCGCTGCAACTGCCAGAAGCCCAGCCCGCTGAAACAGGCGGCCACGACCAGTGCCAGCAACCAATTGAGGATTTCCGTGTGCTGCCGCGTCATGACAACCGCAGCCACAACGAGTGATATAACGCGGCCTTCCTCCACATCGAGCCGCGCATGAACGATTCACTGAAAACACTGCTGGTAATCGCGTTTCTGATCGTCATCGTCTGGAACCTGGGTGCCGGCCTGTATTACCTGATGATCGACCGCGGCCAGACCAAGCGCACGGTCAATGCGCTGACCCGGCGCATCGCGTTGTCGGTGGTGTTGATCCTGCTGGTGGTGCTGGGCATCTACAGCGGCTGGATCAAGCCGCATGGCGTGGTCGGCTGAAGCGGGAAACGGGGCCCGGGAACAAGGGAATGACGCTACACCGAGCGTCGCTCCCCGCCTCCGCAATCGCGCATTCCCCGTTTCCCGTTCCCGGCTCTTCGTCAGAGCACGTAGACGAACATGAACAGCATCAGCCACACCACGTCGACGAAGTGCCAGTACCACGCCGCGGCTTCGAAGCCGAAGTGGTTGTCACCGGTGAAGTGACCCTTGGCGGCGCGGCACCACATCACGATCAACATGATCGTGCCCAGCGCCACATGCGCGCCGTGGAAGCCGGTGAGCATGAAGAAGGTGGAACCGTAGATACCCGAACCCAGGGTCAGGTTCAGCGCACTGTAGGCGTGGATGTATTCCTCGGCCTGGAAGAACAGGAACACGCAGCCCAGCAGCACCGTCACCCCCAGCCAGATCAGCAACTGCTTGCGGTTGTTGGCCTTGAGCGCGTGGTGGGCGATGGTCAGGGTGGCGCCCGAGGTCAGCAGGATCAGCGTGTTGATCAGCGGCAGCCCCCAGGCCGGGATGGTCTGGAAGGCACCGCCGATGGCAGCGGGACCGTTGCTCGGCCATGCCGCCGAATAACCTGCCCACAACAGGTCGTTGGTATGCACGCCCTGGCCTTCGCCGCCCAGCCACGGCACGCCATAGGTGCGGGTGTAGAACAGCGCGCCGAAGAACGCGCCGAAGAACATCACCTCGGAGAAGATGAACCACACCATCCCCATGCGGAACGAGCCATCGACCTGGCGGTTGTAGTTGCCGGCCACCGATTCGCGGATCACGTCGCCGAACCACAGGAACAGGGTGAACACCAGCATCGCCAGGCCGATGAAGAAGGTCCAGCGGCCCCAACTGATGTCGTTGAGCCAACTGGCCACGCCGATCATCAGCACCAGCATGGAAACGGAGCCGGCAAATGGCCATTTGCTCTTGCTCGGCACGAAGTAGACGTTGGCATCGGGCGTGTTGTGGGCCATTGCGTGTGCTTCCGGGTGCGTGATCAGGGGGCTGCGTGCGACGAACCGCCGGCGGTGGCCGGTAGCAGTTGTGTCGTCAGCGCATCGTTCTTGTAGAAGGTATAGGACAGGGTGATGGTGCGGACATCTTCGGGCAGGTCCGGGTCGACGATGAAGCGCACCGGCATCTCGCGCTGCTCACCGGCCTGCAGGGTCTGCGCGGTGAAGCAGAAGCACTCGGTCTTGTTGAAATAGCCCGAGGCACGCGCTGGCGCCACCGATGGCACCGCGCTGCCGACCAGCGCATGGTCGCTGTCGTTGCGGGCGAAATACAGCGCCTCGTTCAACTCACCCGGCACCACGTCCATCGTCAGTTTTTCCGGGTGGAACGCCCACGGCAGCTTGGAATTGACGCCACCATCGAATTCCACCCGCACCGTGCGCTTGCTGCTGGCGACCTGCTGCGTCGCCGCACTGGCGCCACGCTCCATACGCACGCCGAACACCTTCTCGCAGGCAATGCGGTACAGCGGCACCAGCGAGAAGGTCAGCACGAACACGGCCAGTGCCACGCCGATCAACCTGGGCAGGCCGGCAGTGCGTGCGGGACGGGGCGCGGGCGTGGTCAATGCGCGAGCACTCCGGACAGGATGAAACCGACGTAGACCAGCACCGCCACCAGGCCGACGACCAGCGCCGTGCGCCGCGAACGGCGGCGGCGCAATGCCAGGTCATCGGTTTTGAGGTCGTTGCGGTTCATGCCGTGCCAGCCCTCAGTGCGAGACGTCGTCGTGGGCCAGGTCGCCCGGCTGGATCACCGGCGGCACCGTGAAGGTATGCGACGGCACCGGCGACGGCAGCGTCCACTCCAGGCCCTTGGCGCTTTCCCAGGCACGGGCCTCGGCACGCTTGCCGCTGCGCAGCGACGCCAGCAGGATTGCGGCCATCATGAACGGGGTGACGAACATGCCGAACGCGCCGATCGAGCTGATCAGGTTCCAGTCGGCAAACACCGGGTTGTAGTCGGGGATGCGGCGCGGCATGCCGGCCAGACCGAGGAAGTGCTGCGGGAAGAACAGCAGGTTGACGAACACCATCGTCCACCAGAAATGCACCTTGCCCCAGAACTCGTTGTACATGCGCCCGGTCCACTTCGGCCACCAGTAGTAGACCGCGGCGATCAAGGCCAGCACCGCGCCGGTAACCAGTACGTAGTGGAAGTGCGCGACCACGAAGTAGGTGTCGTGGTACTGGAAGTCGGCCGGCACGATGGCCAGCATCAGGCCGGAGAAACCGCCGATGCTGAACAGCACCACGAAGGCGATGGAGAACAGCATCGGCGTTTCGAAGGTCAGCGAACCCTCCCACATCGTGCTGACCCAGTTGAACACCTTCACGCCGGTCGGGATCGAGATCAGCATGGTGGCGAACATGAAGTAGATTTCGCCACCCAGCGGCATGCCCACCGTGAACATGTGGTGCGCCCAGACGATGAACGACAGGAACGCGATCGCCGCGGTGGCGTAGACCATTGCCTGGTAGCCGAACAGCGGCTTGCGGCTGAAGGTGGGGATGATCTCGCTGATCACGCCGAACGCCGGCAGGATCATGATGTAGACCTCGGGGTGCCCGAAGAACCAGAAGATGTGCTGGTACATCACCGGGTCGCCGCCGCCGGCAGCGTTGAAGAAGCTGGTGCCGAAGAACTTGTCGGTCAGCAGCATGGTCACCGCGCCGGCCAGCACCGGCATCACCGCGATCAGCAGGAACGCGGTGATCAGCCAGGTCCAGCAGAAGATCGGCATCTTCAGCAGGTCGATGCCCGGCGCGCGCATGTTCAGCACGGTGGCGATGATGTTGATCGCGCCCATGATCGAACTGATGCCGGCCACGTGGATGGCGAACACGCTGAAGGCGACGTTGTAGCCCCCCTGCAGCGACAGCGGCGGGTACATGGTCCAGCCGCCGGCCGGCGCACCGCCGGGCAGGAACAGGGTCATCAGCAGCAGGGTGAAGGCCACCGGCAGCAGCCAGAACGACCAGTTGTTCATGCGCGGCAGCGCCATGTCCGGCGCGCCGATCTGCAACGGGATCATCCAGTTCGCCAAACCGACGAAGGCCGGCATCACGCCACCGAAGATCATCACCAGTGCATGCACGGTGGTGAGCTGGTTGAAGAACTCCGGCTTCATGTGCTGCAAGCCCGGCTCCATCAACTCCCAGCGGATCAGCACCGACATGAAGGCGCCGATGATGAACATCAGGAAGCTGAACAGCAGGTACAGCGTGCCGATGTCCTTGTGGTTGGTGGAGAACAACCAGCGCTCGATGAAGCCCTGCTGGTGGCCGTGATGATCGGCGTGATCGACTGCGTGGTTTGCCATTGCAACTAACCTCGATTATCCAGTTTCAGGCATCGCACCGGCGCGGGCCGGCGCGCGGCAGTATCAGGCGCCGGTCGCCGGCTGTTCGGTGGACTCGGCGGGCGCCGCGACGGCGTCCTGCGGCGCTTCTTCCGCGGCAGCCGGTACGGCGGTCTCGGCGGCGGCAGGCTTGCGCGAGGCGAGCCAGGACTTGAATTCATCCTTGGACACGGCCTTGACCACGATCGGCATGAAGCCGTGGTCCTTGCCGCACAGCTCGGCACACTGGCCGCGGTAGATGCCTTCCTGTTCGATGTTGGTCCAGCGCTCGTTGACGAAGCCCGGCACCGCGTCCTGCTTCCAGCCCAGCGCCGGCACCCACCATGCGTGCACCACGTCATCGGAGGTGATGACGAAGCGCACCTTGGTGTCCACCGGCAGCACCAGCGGGTTGTCCACCTCCAGCAGGTAATGCGGGTCGGACTCCATCGTCGGTACCACGCCGCTCTGGCGGAGTTGGTCGGAGTGGCGGTCCAGGCGGCTGGTGAACACCACGTTCTCGCCCAGGTACTCGTACTTCCACATCCACTGGTAGCCGGTGACCTTCACCGTCATTTCCGAGTCGCGGGTGTCGTACATGGCGATCAGCTTGGTCGTGGCCGGCCACACCATCACCACCAGGATGATGATCGGGATGACGGTCCAGATGACCTCGGCCTTGGTGTTGTGGCTGAACTGCGCCGGCACCGCGCCCTTGGACTTGCGGAACTTGAAGATCGCATAGCCCATTGCGGCGAACACCAACAGGCCGATGACCACGCAAACCCACAGCGCCACCATGTGCGCGTCCCACGCCATGCGTGCGGTATGGGTGACGCCCTTGCCCATGTTGAGCTGCCACCGCTGCGGATCGGCCGCCTGGGCCCATGCCGCCGTCGGCAGCATCAGCGCCGCCAGTGCCACCGCGGAATTGCACAACTTGCCCCACACACTGCTTTGCTTCATTGCCTAGACCCTTGACGTCATCGGTTGCGGCCATCGCTGGCCGCGAGCAAGCCTGCCAGCGTCGCTGCAAGCTCCCGGCGTTCGGCGGGCGCGAGGAAACTCCCCACTTCGACCCACCTGCCACTGGAAACCAGCAGGACCCGTTCTTCCTCGACAACCACGCGCACCCAATGCGGATGCGCCCGGAATGCCGCCGGACCACCGGCCGCGGGAATCACTTCCACGCAGTCCGGCCCTACACGAACCTCTTCCCGGCGTTCGGCGCTGCGCCACGAAGCACGCAGCGCCGCTCCCACCAGCAAGCAGTGCAACAACGCGAAGGCAGGGGCGAACACGTTCCCGGACAACCAACCCAGCCCGGCCGAGAACAGCATCAACCCCGCCAACACGGCAAACAACAGGACAAACTGCCGGGCATCGAGTGCCCGTGGTGGATGCAGCAGCAGTTGCGCACGCGAGCCGTCGGAAACCTGACTGAGCACCTCGATCATGTCGCAACCGCGTCCCTACCGCGGAAAACGGTTTCGATGGTAGCCCTGCGCCTGCAGACCGGCAAGCTCCTGTTCATGCTCGCGGAATGTTGCAGCGCACACGGCAACCACCCTCCACATTTCCGACATCGGCCGATTAAATGCCGAAATCGGCATAAATAAAATTGATTTGTGAAAATCCTGAAAATCGCCCGCACACCAGTACTTTCAACCGCCGTGGAAACACCGGAAGGGGCTGTGAAATTCATTCTTCAGGATTAAAATGGCCAAATCCAAACATGGCCGTGCGCAATGAACGCGATACCTTCCAGCACCATCGTTCCGCCCTCCGGAAGCCTGCTTTCCGACGAGTTGCCCGCGTCGCCCTCTCCGCTGCGCCAGGCCATCACCGACGCATGGCTGAAGGATGAAGCCACGCATGTCGGGGAACTGCTGGAACAGGCGCGCCTGCCGGCCGCCGAGCAGGCGCAGGTGCAGGCCACCGCCGCCGACCTGGTGCGCCGGGTGCGTGCCCGCGCCAAGGACCAGGGTGCTATCGAGGCCTTCATGCGCCAGTACGACCTCGGCAGCGAGGAAGGCGTGCTGCTGATGTGCGTGGCCGAAGCACTGCTGCGCATCCCCGACCAGGAAACGGCCGACAAGCTGATCCGCGACAAGCTCGGCGAAGCCGACTGGAAGCGGCACATGGGCCAGTCCGATTCGGTGCTGGTCAACGCCTCCACCTGGGGCCTGATGCTGACCGGCCACCTGGTCGACCTGGCCGATGCCACCAAGCGCGACGTGCATGGCGCCTTCAAGCGTCTGCTCGGCCGCGTCGGCGAGCCGGTGATCCGGCTGGCGGTGCGTCAGGCAATGAAGATCATGGGCCATCAGTTCGTCATGGGCCGCAGCATCGACGAGGCACTGGCGCGCTCGCACAAGGGCGACAACGGCAACTACCGCTATTCCTTCGACATGCTCGGCGAGGGCGCGCTGACGATGAAGGATGCGCGGCGCTACCTGGAGGACTACAAGCGCGCCATCCATGCCATCGGCCGCGACAACCTTGCCCGTGGCGGCAAGGCCGACGGCGACGTGACCCAATCGCACGGCATCTCGATCAAGCTCTCCGCGCTGTACCCGCGTTACGAACACGCCAAGCGCGAGCGGGTGCTGGCCGACCTGGTGCCGGGCGTGCTGGAACTGGCGCAACTGGCCAAGAGCTACGGCATCGGCTGCACCGTGGACGCCGAGGAAGCCGACCGTCTTGAGCTGTCGCTGGACATCATCGAGCGTGTGGTCAGCGATGCCTCGCTGAAGGGCTGGGGCGGTTTTGGCATCGTCGTGCAGGCCTACCAGAAGCGCACGCCGTACACGATTGATTATCTGGCCGACCTCGCCCGCCGCATCGGCCACACGCTGCAGGTGCGACTGGTCAAGGGCGCGTACTGGGACGCGGAAATCAAGCGCGCGCAGATCGACGGCCTGCCCGGCTACCCGGTGTTCACCCGCAAGCAGAACACCGACGTGTCTTACATCGCCTGCGCCAGGCGCCTGTTCGACCACGGCGACGTGCTCTACCCGATGTTCGCCACCCACAACGCGGCCACCATTGCCGCGGTGAAGCAGATTGCCCGCGGCCGCACCTACGAGCACCAGAAGCTGCACGGCATGGGCGATGACCTGTATGCCGAGGTGATCCCGGCCGACCGCCTCGACGTGCCGTGCCGCGTGTATGCGCCGGTCGGCTCGCACGAGGATTTGCTGCCGTACCTGGTGCGCCGCCTGCTGGAAAACGGCGCCAACTCCAGCTTCGTCAACCGCATCACCGACGCAGACGTGTCCATCGACGAGCTGATCCGCGACCCGGTCGAAGCCGTGGCCGCGTTCGCGGCCGTCGCGCCATCCAACATCGCGCATCCCAAGATCCCGCTGCCGGTTGACCTGCTGCGCAGCCAGAACCATGACAGGAACAATTCAATGGGCATCAATCTCGCCAACGACAACGAACTGCGTGCCCTTGCCGAGCAGCTCAACGCTGCCGTCGCCGCATCCGGCAACAGCGGGTGGCAAGCCGCGCCGCTGGTGCCGGGCGCGAACGCCACCAGCCCGTCGCTGGCGGTGACCAACCCTGCCGACACCCGCGAAGTGGTCGGCCACTGGCAGGCCGCCGATGCCGCCACCGTGCAGAAGGCGCTGGCCAATGCCGTGGCCGCGCAGCCGGGTTGGAACCGCACCCCGGCCGCCAGCCGCGCCAGCATCCTCGAACACGCCGCCGACCAGCTTGAAGCGCGCATCGCCGAGTTCATGGCGCTGTGCGTGAAGGAGGCCGGCAAGAGCCTGCCCGACAGCATCGCCGAGGTGCGTGAGGCGGTGGACTTCCTGCGCTACTACGCCAAGCAGGCGCGCGAGCAGTTCGGCGCCGGCGAGAAGCTGCCCAGCCCGACCGGCGAGAGCAACGAGCTGCAACTGCACGGCCGTGGCGTGTTCGTCTGCATCAGCCCGTGGAACTTCCCGTTGGCAATCTTCCTCGGCCAGATCAGCGCCGCGCTGGCCGCCGGCAACAGCGTCATCGCCAAGCCGGCCGAGCAGACCAACCTGGTCGGCTACTACGCGGTGAAGCTGCTGCACGAGGCCGGCGTGCCGCTTGATGTGTTGCAGTTCCTGCCGGGCGATGGCGCCACCGTCGGCGCCTCGTTGACCGCCGATGCGCGCGTGGCCGGCGTGGCCTTCACCGGCTCCACCGACACCGCCCGCGCCATCAATCGTGCAATGGCCGCGCGTGACGCCGCCATCGGTGTGCTTATTGCCGAAACCGGCGGCCAGAACGCCTTCATCGCCGACTCCTCGGCGCTGCCGGAGCAGTTGGTCAAGGACGCGATCGGCTCGGCCTTCACCTCCGCCGGCCAACGTTGCTCGGCCGCGCGCGTGCTGTTCGTGCAGGACGACATCGCCGACAAGGTGATGGGCATGCTGGCCGGTGCAATGGCCGAACTGAAGGTCGGCAACCCCGCTGAGCTTTCCACCGACGTCGGCCCGGTGATCGACGCCGACGCGCTGAAGATCCTGGTCGAACACGCCGCGCGCATGGACGCCGAAGCGCGCCTGATCGCCACCGCACCGCTGTCCGATGCGGCCGCGCACGGCACCTTCTTCGCCCCGCGTGCCTATGAGCTGAAGGACCTGGGCCAGTTGCACAAGGAGATCTTCGGCCCGGTGCTGCACCTGATCCGCTGGAAGGCCGACCAGCTCGATGCGGTGATCGAGCAGATCAACGCCACCGGCTATGGCCTCACCCTCGGCGTGCATTCGCGCATTGACGAGACCGTCGATCGCATCACCTCGCGCGTCAACGTCGGCAACGTCTACGTCAACCGCAACCAGATCGGCGCGGTGGTCGGGGTGCAGCCGTTCGGCGGCCAGGGCCTGTCCGGCACCGGCCCCAAGGCTGGCGGCCCGCACTACCTGCTGCGTTTCGCCACCGAGAAGACGGTGACGGTCAACACCACCGCCGCCGGCGGCAACGCTTCACTACTGACCCTGGGCGACTGAACCAGCCCTTGTAGAGCGGGGCTATGCCCCGCTCGGCGTCAGTGCGCTGCCAGCCCCGCAGCGCTGCAAAACCCGTGGAAAGCCAGGTACGGGCAAACCCCGTACCTGCGCCATCCGTCAGCTATCGGCCTTGCTCAGCTTGAACGCCTGTTCCAGCAGCAGGAACAGTCGGCGGATCTCGCCACTCTGCAATGCAAAGCGCGCATCCAGCTCGGCGCGGCGGCCTTCTTCGTCGATGTGTTCGAGCTGGTCCAGCGCGCCGTCGAGGAACTTCAGCTTGCGCACGATCAGGTCGTCGCCGAGCACGAACGAGAGGTTGTCCTCGAACACCAGCGCCAGCTTGGTCACCTGCTTGCCGGCATCCAGGTGCTTGTCGATTTCGTCACAGCGCAGCTCCTGATGCTGGCACTTGACCACCGCACCGCCCTCGGCCGGGTCCTTCATCTCGCACTCTTCGCCCAGGCTCAGGCCATCGGGCAGCGGCTCACCGGCAATCCACGCGGTCAGGATCGCGCGCGGCGCGACCTCGGCGTTGAGCGGCATCGCCGGAAAGCTGCCCAGCAGGCCGCGGATATCGCTCATCACGTTCTCGCCGGTCTTGCGGCTGGAACTGTCGACGGCGACATAGCCGTGCTGCAGGTCGAGGAAGGCATCGGTGCGCGAGCTTTTCACGAACGCGCGCGGCAGCAGTTCATGCAGCAAGTCGTCCTTCATGCGCTTGCGCTCGCGGCCACCGGGCTTGCGTCCTTCCTTCTCCTCGATTTCTTCGAGCTTTCGCGCCAGCAGGTCGTTGACCACCGCGCCGGGCAGGATCTTCTCCTCTCCGCCGACGGTGAGCCACAGCGCATCACCGATGCGGTGCGAGAACTGCTGCTTCTCCTCGCGCCCGAACGGCGAGATGAAGCCACGAGAGGTCATTTCCAGCGGGCCGACCGGCTTGAGCACCACGTGCGGCAGCAGGGTGTCGACTTCGGAAAAATCCACCGCGGTGGGGAAACGGAACAGCGTCAGGTTTTTGAAGAACATGGATTACCAGCAGTCGGGGGATTTGTGAGGGATGGAACGCGAACGTGCTGCCGAGATTAGCCTGCGGGCGTCTCACGACCTGCGTCGCAGGTACTGTCGCCCAGCCAAGCCTGCGTTCCGGGCAGCGGCGCGTGGTCGCGGCGGCCGAGCGCCATGAAGTCGAACAGGGAAGGATCGGCCAACTGCGCGGGACGGACGTCGCCCAACGCGCGCGCGATCTGCTCGATGCGGCCGGGGTGGTCCTTCTCCCACTGCTGCATCATCAGCCCGACCTGTTTGCGCTGCAGGTTCTCCTGGCTGCCGCACAGGTTGCAGGGAATGATCGGAAACCGGCGCGCGGCGGCGTACTCGATGATGTCGCGCTCGCACACGTAGGCCAGCGGGCGGATCACCACATGCTTGCCGTCATCGCTGCGCAGCTTGGGCGGCATGGCGGAAAGTCTGGCGTGATGGAACAGGTTCATGAAGAACGTGGCCACCCTGTCGTCACGGTGGTGGCCCAGCGCGATCCTGGTGATGCCGTTGGCCTCGGCGTAGTTGTACAGCGCGCCACGGCGCAGCCGCGAACACAACGAGCACATCGTCTTGCCTTCCGGGATCACCCGGCGGACCACCGAATGGGTGTCCTGCTCGATGACGTGGAACGGCACCCCGAGCGCACGCAGGTAGCCCGGCAACACGTGTTCGGGGAAGCCCGGCTGCTTCTGGTCCAGGTTCACCGCCACCAGCTCGAACGGCACCGGCGCCTTCTTCTGCAATTGCAGCAGGATGTCGAGCAGGGTGTAGCTGTCCTTGCCGCCGGACAGGCACACCATCACCTTGTCACCGGCCTCGATCATGCCGAAATCGGCAATGGCCTGGCCCACCTGGCGACGCAGCCGTCTGCCGAGCTTGTGCTGCTCGCGCCCGAGCGCATGCGGGTCGCGGGCACGGCGGACGGGGTCGGGCAGGGGAATGACGGCATTCATCCACCGCATTCTAACGGCTCGGGTGCAGCGCCTCGCACGGCGAGTGGCAGCGTGTATGCTCGGTTCCCGTGGAAATCATGACCCCCACCGACATCAGCCAGCGCCTCGCCGAACTGCGGGCCGAGCACCGCAGCCTGGATCAACGCATCGCGCAACTGGCCGCCAACCCGGACGACGATCTGGACGCCAAACGCCTGAAGCGACGCAAGCTGCAGCTCAAGGACTGCATCGCCAAGCTGGAGAGCATGCTGATCCCGGACGAGCCGGCCTGAGCCGGCGCGTCACTGTCGCGCGGCAAGCTTCTACGCCTCCGGCTCTTCCACCTTCACCGCTTCCGGGCTCACCCGCTCGATGGTGTGGCGCAGCTCGCGGCCGAGGATGAACTTGGCGTCCTTGGCCCAAGCATCGAGACGGTCGTCGAACAGCAGCTTGCTGTTCTCGTCCGGCCACACCAGCCGCAGTTCGCGCATCTTCTGGATGAAGCCGCGGAACAGGGTCTTGTCGAAGAACTCCGGTGCGGCCGGCGCGTAGAGCAGGCTCAGGCGCTGCGCGGCCTGCTGGCACAGGCTTTCCAGTTCGCCGGCGCCGAGCGTGCCGGGGCCGTTCTTCACCAGTACCGAAATGGCGATGTAATAGCGCTCGAACGCCTGCTGCAGCGAGTGGCCGATGGCGCGCAGGCGGAACACTTCGTCGGTCTGCCCGGTGTTGCGCGCGAGCATGCCGCCGTCGTCCTCGTTCACCAGTTGCAGCAGGCCTTCGCGCACGAACACGTCGATGGTCTGCTCGATGCGCGCGGCGAACTGGTCCTCGCTCCACGGCAGGAACAGCTCGGCCTGCAGGAACGGGTACAGACCGCGGCCCAGCCGCAGCAGGCCGGCACGGCTCATGCGGCGGTTGTTCTGGAAGCAGCAGGCCACCCACGACGAGGCGGTGAACAGGTGGATGACGTTGTTGCGGAAGTAGCTCAGCAGCACCGCGGTGTCGCCGCTGACACTGAGCACGTCGCCCAGCGGGTGCTTGATGCGGGTGAGGACGTTGATTTCCTCGGCGTGGGCGATGATGCGCTCGGGGCTGTGCGGGGTGACGGTGACCCGGTCCGAGTACGGCATCTCCACCAGCAGCGCCTTGCACAGCTCGATCTGCGCGATCAGGTCGGCCTCGCCCATCGCGTGCTTGGGCGTGGACAGCAGCGCCAGTGCCAGCAGGTTGATCGGGTTGACGTCGGCCGCGGCATTGACGTGCACGTTGATGCTCTGCGCCAGCGTATCGACGGTCTTCATCAGCCACGCCGGCTTTTCGTCCTCGGGGATGGGCTGGCCGCCCCACTCCGGTGCATGTTCGGCCAGCACGTCGTTCAGCGCGATGGGCTCGCCGAAGTTCACCACCACCTGGCCGTAGTTCTGCTTGAGCACCTTGGGGATGCCCCACAGCAGCGACCAGATCGACTCCTTGCGCTTGGCCCGGCCTGACAATTCGTCGAGGTAGCTGTTGCCCTCCATCAGCTTTTCATAGCCGATGTAGATGGGCTGGAACAGCACCGGCTTGCGCGGTTGGCGCAGATACGCGCGCAGGGTCATCGAGATCACCCCGCCCTTGGGCTGCAGCAGGCGGCCGGTGCGCGAACGCCCGCCCTCGACGAAGTATTCGATTGAATAGCCGCCGGAAACCAACTGCGCCATGTATTCGGAGAACACGGCCGAATACAGCGGGTTGCCGCGGAAGCTGCGCCGCGCGAAGAACGCGCCGCCCTTGCGCAGCAGGGTGCCGACCACCGGCAGGTTGAGGTTGATACCGGCGAAGATGTGCGGCGGCACGATGCCACGGTCGTACAGCAGGTAGCTCAGCAGCAGGTAGTCCATGTGGCTGCGGTGGCTAGGCACGTAGACGACCTCGTGCCCCGGCGCGGCTTCCTTGAACTTGTCCAGGTGGTGCACCAGCACGCCGGCGTAGATGCGGTTCCAGACATGGCTGAGCATGAAGCTGGCCGAGCGCACCACCGGGGTGGAATAGTCGGCGGCGATTTCCCAGGCGTAGCCCTGCGCCTTCTTCCAGGCGTCTGTGGTCTTGCTGTTGTCGCGCTTGGCCTGCGCAGCGATGGCCTCGCGCACCGAGTCGGCTTCCAGCACCTTGTCCACCAGCAGGCGGCGGGTGGACAGGTCCGGGCCGATGATGGATTCGCGGATGCGGCGGAAGTGGGTGCGCAGCACACGCTGCAGCTTGCGCACGGTGCGTTCGGGCTCCAGCCCCTCGTCCACGGTTTCGCGCAGGGAAACCGGCGCAGCGAAGCGCACGATGCTGTCGCGGCCGTTGAGCAGCACCGCCAGCAGGCGGCGGAAGCGGCCGACCAGCGCCCAGTTCTCCGAGAACAACACCGCGAACCAGCCGCTCTGCTTGTCCGGGGCGCGGCCGACGAAGATCGACACCGGCACCAGTTGCACGTCCAGCGCGGGGTTGTCGCGGTGCGCCTGCAGCAGCTTGGCCAGCGAGTCCGAATGGGTGCGGGCGCCGCGCTGCTCGGGAATCAGCGCATTGCTGCTGGAACGCCGCGACAGCGCCACGTAGGCGCGCTTGCGCCCGGTCAGGTTGCCCGGCAGCGGCACCAGCGGCGACGGCAGGCCGGCGTCGCGGCAGGCCTTGTCCAGGATCAGCGCGTTGGACAGGCCGTAGTCCTCCAGCACGTAGACCACCGGCTGCGCCGGGTCGTGCTGCAACTGTTCCGGCTCGATCTTCAGGCCCAGCCACGGTTCGATCAGGCGCCCGAGCAGCCGTGCCCACCACGGCCGGCGGCCGGGGCGGGCCTGCGCCGGGCGCACACCCGGCACGATGGCGGCCGGGGCAGCGGCAGGCGTGCCGGGCGCGTCATGCGGGAGAAGTTCGCCCTGTCCGGGCCGGGAATTCTGTTTCGACATCGGCAACATTATGGCGTAGCCGTCGCGGCGGCGTTGTCCGACGCTTCGGCCGTGGCAGCGGCCTGCGCGGCGCGGGCGGCGGCCAGTGCCGCTTCCGCTTCGGCCAGGGTACGCGCCAGATACCAGCGGCCTTCGCGCCGTTGCACCCGCACTTGCAAGTCCAGTTCTTCGCCGGCCAGCGGGTACTGCACGCGCACCGTGGCTTCGTCTCCCTGTTCTTCGACCAGGCCAGTGCGCAACTGCGCCAGGCTGTCGTCCAGCACCAACCCGTAGCCGGCCAGCACCTGCTTGGCGGCGCGGGCAAACGGCCCCAGCCGTTGCAGGCTGGCGGTCATGCCAGCCTCGCGGAAGGCTTGCTCGCTGTCCAGCCCGGTGGCACGGGCGGCGGTGGTCAGGGTGGTGATGGCGGATGCGGCCAGCTTCGGGTCGGACAGCGGCGCCGCCTGCGCCCATGCACTCAGGGCTTTGACCAGTTGTGCGTAGTGGGCGCGTTCGGTGTCACTGTAGTCGCCCTGATAGGTGATGTACTGCACGCCGAACAGGCCCAGCGAATGCGCGGCCTGGCGCACGGCGGCGGCCTGCCCGCCGATCTGCGCCTTGAAGGCACGCTGCAAACGGGTTTCGGCGTCCTTTTCCGACAATATCGCCATCAACCCCGGCAACTTGTCGTCCAACGGCAGTTCGGTCAGCGGCCAGTGGCTGTGGCCCTGGGCCCATGCCGTTTCCAGCTCGGCGTACTGCGCCGGTGGCACCGCCGCACGGGCGTAGCCGACCAGGTCGTCGTCCTGCAGTAGTTGCACCATCTGCCGCACCGCCGTGGCCGGGCGGCTGGCGGCACCGGGCAATTCCTCGGCGCTTTTCTGGCGGCAGGCGGCGACCAGCAGCACGCTGGCAGCCAGCGCAAGGTACAGGCAGATTCGCGTTCGCGATGAACGGCATGGCATGGCTTGGTGTCCTCCCCCTGGAGCGAGGCATCTTGCGGCCTGCCGGGTGACAGCGGCAAGCGCGGGGCGGCGTCCCCGGCGGCCGGTCACATGAAAAGCTCACATAAAAAAAGAGGCCGCACCGTTGCCGGTGGCGGACCTCTTCAAGCCGGCGCAAGGCCGGTGGACGTTGGCACATCGCCGGCAAGGCCGGACGAGGTGCAAGCCTACGCGCCCGATTCAGTTAAAGCAATACTTAATGAAACACATTACAAGTGATTGATTTCACTTGATTGATTCGGCAATTTCCTGCTGCATTGCCAGTGCTGCCGCGCGCGGATCGTTGGCCAGCCGGATCGGCCGGCCGACGACGATGGCATCGGCACCATCGGCAAAGGCCTGGGCCACATCCACCGTGCGCTGCTGGTCATCACCGGCCAAGCCGGCGGGGCGGATGCCGGGACAGACGATGGAGAAACCGGCACCGGTGGCGGCGCGGATCGGCGCGGCCTCCTGCCCGGAGGCGATCACCCCGTCGATGCCGGCACGCTGCGCGGCCAGCGCGCGTTCGACCACCACCTCCACCGGCGCGCGGTCGATGCCCATCTGCGCCAGGTCCGGGCGATCCATCGAGGTCAGCACGGTCACCGCCAGCAGGCGCATCTCCGAGGTATTGACGGCTGCGGCGGCCTCCATCATCGCCGGATGCCAGCCGTGGATGGTGCAGTAGCTCACCGGCCATTGCGACAAACGGCGGACAACACCGGCGATCGTGGCAGGAATGTCGAAGAACTTGAGGTCCACGAACACCCGCTTGTCGCGCTTGGCAAGTTCCTCCAGCACCTCGAAGTATTCGCCCGAGGCCAGCAGCTCCATGCCGATCTTGTAGAACGACACCGCATCGCCGAGCCGCTCCACCCATTGCAGCGCGTCGGCGCGGCCGGGCACGTCCAGCGCGAAGATCAGGCGCTCGTCGGTGCGCAACGGCAGCGGAGCGCGGCTCATCGTGCCGGCTCCAACGCGGCGCGCTTGGCGGCGCGGCGCTGCGTTTCGGACAGGCCACGGCGGTTGCCGAGTGCGGCCGATTCATAACCACCGTAGGTCGGGTTGGGCAGCATGAACCAGCGCTCGCCGATCCAGTCGCCATGCTCGGCCAACAGCGCGTCGCGGTCGGCATTGGTGTTGGAAGGCGGCTGGGTGAAATCGGTGATCTGGTCGCCCACCTGCATCAACACGCGGTACTGGTCGGCGACCTTGATGCGGCGGCACCCCTTGTCTTCGTGCGGCCGGGTGCAACCGGGCACGTCCACGCCCATGCCGAGGTAAACGCCGTCATCGGCCACCGGAAAGCCCACTGCGCGCAGGTTTTCCAGGGTGTCGGCCTTCATCTGCTCGGTGCGGTTGGAGATGTAGAGCAGGGTCACGCCGCGGGCGCTGGCCGCGCGGGCGAACGCCAGCGCGCCGGGGACCGGGCGGGCGCGTTTTTCGGCCACCCATTCAGCCCAGCTTTCTTCCTTGTAGGAGGTGCCATCGAGCACCATCCGCGCCTGATAGGGCGAGTTGTCGAGCACGGTTTCATCGACGTCGACCACCACCGCCGGCTTCAACGCCGGATTCTGCAACTCGGCGCCTTCGCCCGGCAGCAGCGCCGTCCATTGCGGGTCGGCCAGGGCGCGGTCCAGGGTGACCTCGGCCATGCGCCAGGTCTGGATGCTCAGGGCGCGATATTCCTGCGCCTTTTGCACCCACAGCACGGCGTTGAGGTTGTCATTGGCCGGCACGTTTTCGCCGCCGCCGACAGCAGCCACTTGCGTGGCAGGTTCACCACGGACCAGTTGCGTGGGCGCGCCGCACGCGGCCAGCGACAGGATGGCGGCGGCGAGCAGGGAAAGGGTCGGGAGTCGGGACATGCAGCACACCGGATAGGACGAAAACCGGCGCAGTTTACCGGCTTGCCCGGTTGCCCGCCCCGCCATGACCGGCTCGGCTATGCTTGCGCCCCCTCGCGCGACGCAGATGCCCACGATGACCGACTCCCCCGCCATTCCCGTCCTCGACGCCGCACAGGCGCGTGCGCTGGGTTGCCTGATCGAGAAGGAAGCCACCACGCCGGACACCTACCCGCTGACCGTCAACGCCACCCAGATGGCCGCCAACCAGAAGACCGCACGCGACCCGCTGATGAACCTGGACGCCGGCAAGGTGCAGCACGCGCTGCGCCAACTGGAAGCGATGGGGCTGGCGCGCCAGCACTTTTCCTCACGCGCCGAGCGCTACGAACACCTGGCCGGCAACAAACTCGACCTGCCGCGCCAGCGGGTGGCACTGCTGGGCCTGTTGCTGCTGCGCGGGCCGCAGACCGTCGGCGAACTGGCCGCACGCAGCGAACGCATGGCGAAGTTTGCCGACGCCGAGGATCTGCACCACCAACTCGACCGGCTGATCCAGCGCGAGTTGGTGGTGCAACTGCCGCGCGCCGCCGGCCAGCGCGAGGACCGTTACATGCATTTGTTGTGCGGCCCGGTGGACGTTGAGGCGCTGGCGGCGCAATACCGCGCACCGGCCGGTGCGACAGCCGGCAACAACGCACTGGAAGAGCGCGTGCAGCAGTTGGAAGCCACGGTGGCCGCGTTGCAGGAACAACTGGCGCAGGTGCAGGAACGGCTGGACGGTTGATTCGCCCCCCCCTTGCAGAGGGACAGCTTCCGACCAAGCATGCCGGAGGGTGATCCCGGCCTACGGGGATGCGGGTTTGTTGAGGTAGAGCAACAGGGTTTCATCCTTGCCCGGCAAACGGACGCTGCCATCGGCGTGGAAGCCGAGCTTGTGCAGCAGCGCAATCGAGCGCGCATTGCCCGCTGCGACAATCGCGCACAAGCGGCCCAACCCCAGCGTTCCGCGCGCATGGGCCAACACCGCGCGCGCGGCCTCCAGCGCATAGCCCTGGCCGCTGTGACGCTGCAGCAGTGCATAACCGATATCCGGGTGCGGCAACGCGGCGCGATGCACCAGGCCTGCATTGCCCAGCCACGCGCCATCGCCACGCCGCTCGATGGCATACATGCCGTAGCCGTGCCGCTCGTAGCTCACCATCGGGCCGTTGCGGATGCACTCGCGCGCCTGCTCCAGCGTGCGGATGCCGCGATCGCCGATGTGGCGGTGAAAGCCCGGTTCGTTGAGCAGTTCCAGCATCGCCGCGGCGTCGCCATCGTCGTCGCGCAACAGACGCAGCCGCAGGCGTTCGGTTTCGATCACGACGGGCATCACGGATTTCCCTGGCTTGGTGGCTGATGGGGAAAGCTACCCCTCCCCAACCCTCCCCTTCGCTACGCGAAAGGGAGGGGGTGATCCTGCAATCTTGACGGAAACCGCTCCTCCCCTTTGGCGTAGCCAAGGGGGAGGTTGGGAGGGGGTCAGTCGAACAAGGCCTGGATGGCGGCCAGGCCGGCCTTGGCACGCTCCTGCTTATGCGCGGCATCGGCCACCGGGTCGGCACCGTCGCGCTGGATTTCGCTGGCCGGCAGTTCGTCGAAGAAGCGGCTGGGCTTGAGCCGCACGTGCTCGCCGAATTTGCGGGTCAGGCGGCTGTAGCTCATCCACAACTGGATCTTGGCGCGGGTGATGCCCACGTACAGCAACCGCCGCTCTTCCTGCAAGGTGCCCTCGTCGAGGCTGACCTGATGCGGCAGCACGCCGTCCTCGCAGCCGACGATGAATACATACGGGAACTCCAGGCCCTTGGAGGCGTGCAGCGTCATCATCCGCACCTGGTTGCCGCCATCGTCCTTGTCGTTGCGCGAGATCAGCGCCAGTTGCGCGGCCATGTCGGCGGCGCTGGCGCCGCGCGGGCCGCTCTCGAACCATGCGGCCAGTTCTTCCAGATTGTTGGCGCGACGCTCATAGCCGGCGGTGTCCTTGGCCTGGTTGCGCAGCTCGGCCAGCAGGCCTGAATCCTTGCTCACGCGCCGCACCAGGTCACCGGAGGACATTTGCCGCATGTCCATGCGCAGCGCACGCACGATGTCGGTGAACCTGCTCAGGCTGTTGGCCGCGCGCGGCGACAACTGCGCCAGCGCACCCATCGCCTCGGCCGCCTGCGCCATCGACATGCCCTTCTCCGACGCCAGCTCGGCCAGCTTGGCCAGCGTGCCGGCGCCGACGTCGCGCTTGGGCGCCTGCACCGCGCGCATGAACGCGGTGTCGTCGTCCGGGTTCACCAGCAGCCGCAGCCACGCCAGCGTGTCCTTCACTTCCTGCCGTTCGAGGAACACGGTGCCACCGGTGAGGTGGTACGGCACGCCGACCAGTTGCAGCGCCTTTTCCAGCGGCCGGCTCTGGAAGTTGCCGCGGAACAGGATGCAGAAGTCGCTCCACGGCACGCGCCGGCTGGTGGCGACGAACTGGATTTCGGCGGCCACCTTCTCCGCCTCGTGCTCGCTGTTGCGGCATTCCCATACGCGGATGCGCTCGCCGTCGGCCTGGTCGGACCACAGCGTCTTCAGGTGTTCGTGCGGGTTGTGCGCGATCAGCGCGTTGGCCGCACGCAGCACGCGGTTGGAGCAGCGGTAGTTCTGCTCCAGCTTGATGATCTGCAAGGTAGGGTAGTCGCGGCCCATCTGTTGCAGGTTTTCCGGGTTCGCGCCGCGCCACGCATAGATGCTCTGGTCGTCGTCGCCCACGCAGGTGAAGTTGCCGCGCTCGCCGGACAACTGCTTGAGCAGGCGGTATTGCGCGTCGTTGGTGTCCTGGCATTCATCGACCAGCAGGTAGCCGATGCGCTCGCGCCACGCCAGCGCGATGTCCGGGTTTTCTTCCAGCACCTGCACCGGCAGGCGGATCAGGTCGTCGAAATCCACCGCGTTGAACGCGGTGAGCCGCGCCTGGTACAGCTCATAGACCATCGCCGCGTTCTTCTCGCGGCTGCTGCGCGCGACCGCCATCGCCTGCTCCGGCGACAGGCCGGCGTTCTTGGCGCGCGAGATCAGGTTCTTCATGTCCTCGATGTCGTCGGGCTTGGCGTTGCTGCCGCCGAGCAGGTCCTTGACCTGCGCCGCCGCGTCATCGGCATCGAAGATCGAGAAGCCGCGCTTCAGCCCCACCGCGGCATGTTCGATTTGCAGGAACTTCAGCCCCAGCGCGTGGAAGGTGCAGATCGTCACTTCCTCGGCCTGCTCGCCGCGCAGGCGCTTGCCCACGCGCTCGCGCATTTCCTTGGCCGACTTGTTGGTGAAGGTGATCGCGGCGATGCGCCGGGCCGGATAGCGGCCACTGCCGATCAGATGGGCGATCTTCTCCACGATCACGCGCGTCTTGCCGCTGCCGGCACCGGCCAGCACCAGCAGGGGGCCTTCGGTGTGCAGCACGGCGGCGCGTTGGGGGGGGTTGAGGGAGTCCAGCATCTGAAGGCGAGGAACGGGTGGAGAGGAACGAGAGAAAGCCGAAGCGGGGCGGCGGCGGGTATTCTGTCACCCTCAGGGGCGGGCCGTTGCCTTCACTCGTTCCTCGTTCCTCTCCACTCGTTCCCCGCTCCATGGCCAAGCTCTATTTCTACTACTCGGCGATGAACGCCGGGAAGACCACCACCTTGCTGCAATCGGCGCACAACTACCGCGAGCGCGGCATGCGGGTGGCGCTGTTGACGCCGCGGCTGGACCATCGCGCCGGCGCCGGCATGGTCGCTTCGCGGATCGGCTTGCAGGCCGAGGCGACGGCGTTCGACGCCGATACCGACCTGCAGGTACTTATCGAACGCGACCTTGCCGCGCAGGGGCGGCTGGGTTGCGTGCTGGTCGATGAGGCGCAATTCCTGAGCCGCGCGCAGGTGTGGCAGTTGAGCGAGGTGGTCGATCAGCTGCGCATCCCGGTGTTGTGCTACGGGTTGCGCACCGACTTCCGCGGTGAACTGTTCGAAGGCAGCCAGTACCTGCTGGCGTGGGCCGACGAGATGCAGGAGATCAAGACCATCTGCCACAGCGGCAAGAAGGCGACGATGACCGTGCGCGTGGATGAGAGCGGTTTCGCGGTGCAGGACGGGCCGCAGGTGGAGATCGGCGGCAACGACCGCTACGTGTCGGTCAGCCGCGCCGAGTTCAAGAAGATCACCCGCGGCGAGGGCCGCATCGAACCGATGCAGGCGCCGTTGCCGTTGTAGGCTGAGTCGCGTGTCCCCATACCGTCGCGTCATACGAAATGCGCATTCCGCAGGCGCAGGCGGCATGGCAAGGTAGCGGACTCGTCGATAGCCGCCATAGGCCCGGATTCATGATGAAAAACAGCACGCGCATTGTCACCACCTTGCTGCTCGCCACACTTGCACACCCCTCATTGGCCGGTGCAGCCGAACCCACACCGGCGGTGGACCCGATCTATCTTGCGCCAGCTGCCACACTGGAGGCTTCGCGCATCGCGGAAATGCAGCAGCGCTTGCTGGATTGGCCGCAGCTTGGCCGCTACCGCGCCGAGAACATGGCATTGTCGCCAACTGCCGCCAGCGAACGCCGCGTGGTGTTTTTCGGCGACTCGATCACCGAAGGCTGGGGGCCAACCGGCAGCACGCGGTTCTTCCCCGGCAAGCCCTACGTGAACCGCGGTATCTCCGGGCAAACTACGGCGCAAATGCTGGTGCGCTTTCGTCAGGACGTGCTGGCGCTGAAGCCGGCAGTGGTGGTGATCCTCGCCGGCACCAACGACATTGCCGGCAACACCGGGCCGGCAACGCAGGCCATGATCGAAGACAACCTGCATTCGATGGCGGAACTGGCCCGTGCGCACGGCATCAAGGTGGTGCTGGCCTCGGTGTTGCCAGTCAGCGACTACCCGTGGCGCAGCGGCACGCAACCTGCGGACAAGGTGCGCCAACTCAATGCTGCTCTGCGCGATTACGCGAGGCGGCATGAATTGGTTTTTCTGGATTACTACACTGCAATGAGCAACGCCGAAGGCGGGCTGGACCTGGAACTGGCTGGCGACGGTGTGCATCCCTCGCCCACCGGTTATGCATTGATGGCACCACTTGCCGAACAAGCCATTGCGCGTGCGTTGGAGCCATGATTCAACAAGGAACGAAAGGGGAGAACGAGCCGATGCAGGGCTTATCCCGCACTTGCGGCTAGATTCTTCACACGCCCCATACCAACAACGGGCCGTCACATGGACGGCCCGTTGTTGTTGCAGCATCAGAAGGCGTAGCGCACGCCCAGCAGGTACTGGCGGCCATATTCCTTGTATTCGGACGGCAGCCACACCTGCGAATCAATACCACCCGCCGTGGTTTCGGTGCGGTACGGCTCGTTGGTCAGGTTGTTGACCTGCAACAGCACCGACAGCCCCGACAACATGCTGGTTTCCGGGAAGTCATAACCCAGCTGCATGTCCACCGTGGTCTCGGCCATCGTCGCCTGATAGATGCGGTCGCCGAACAACGAAGCGTACTCGCCACGGTACTTGTCGCGGTAACGCTGGCTGATACGTGCGGAGAAGCCGTGCTTTTCGTAGTACAGCGTGGCATTGGCAACCACCTTGGACAGGCCCGGCAGGGTGTCGGTGCCGGAGCTGTTCGGGCCTTCAGGCTTGATCGACGACTCGGTGTAGGAGGCGTTGAACAAGAGCCCAAAGCCATCCAGTGCCGGGTGGATCACGTCACCGCCCAAGGCGCCGCTGAGTTCAGCGCCGCGCATGTAACCGCCACTGCCGTTGGCCGGGGTGTAGAACTTGCCCCAGTTGGAGATCGGCGTCACGCCCAACGAATCGTAACCGGTGAAATCCCACTCCACTTCCTGCTGGTAGATGTAGGTTTCCAAGTCCTTGTAGAACCCGGCGACGGCCACGTAAGTAGTCGGGCCGAAGTATTTTTCCAGCGACAGATCCCACGCGGTGGCGCGATACGGCTCCAGCTTTGGATTGCCGCCACTGCCGCTCCAAGTACGGGTGGTCGGATCGACCGAGGCCATGCTGTAGGCACCCATGCTCTCGATCGGGCCACGCATCAGGGTCTTGGCCGCAGCCAGACGCAGCAGCAAGCCATCGCCGAAGTCCAGCGACAAGTTCATGCTCGGCAGAATGTCGCCGTAGCTGCTACCAACCGTTTGGCCGCCGGCAATCCCCCATTGGCCACTGGCGTCCTTCTTGACGGTCGGGCCATCGGAGCTTTGCTCGGTGTGGATGTACTGCACACCGACATTACCGCGCAGGCGCACGGTATCGGTCACGTCCATGTCGAGGTTGGCCTTGGCGTAGTACGTGCGCACGTTTTCTTCGACGCCGTAGTTCTTCATCAAGTCGTTTTCGCTCGGCATGTAACGCTTCACGAGGTAGTCGCCCAGCAGCTCGCGTGCGTTGAAGCTGACCATGTCGCCAAGGCCCACGTAATCAAACGAGGCAATGCCATGCGGCACGTTGTTCAAGCTCAGCGGCGCGCCGTTCTTCAAGTCGAGGTAGTGGGCAATGTAGCCACGGTCCTTGTTGCGGCGGGTGACGTTGAAGCCAACGTCATAGCTGCGCAGGAAATCGGAAGATTCAACCAGACGATTCAGTTCAACACGACCCGACTTGAGCGTGTCAACGGTCGAAGCCACGTCCATGCGGCCGTCACGGCCCCAGCCCATTGCATCGGTACCGAACCAGATTTTGCTCGGGTCGTTCAGGCCATCAATCGCAAAGCGGTTGAAACCCGCACCCGTGGCCAGGTTGAAGTCGATGTCCACCGGATTGGCAAAAGCCGACTGCACTTCCATCGTCGAGCGCGTGCTCTTGGCACGCGAATAGCTCAAGTCGGTCTTGAGCGTGTAAACCTCGCCCCATTTGAAGGTGTTGGCCCAGCCACCCGAGGTCAGTTCGTTCTTCTGCCAGTTCAGGCCATTGAGCATGTTCAGCGCGCCCACGCCCTTGAGCGTGCCGCTGGTAACCACCGGCACGCCGTCAACGGTGGTGATGCCAGCGTTGCCGTAGGTCACGCCGCTGCCGTTGGCGCTCCACCACGGGTCGTTGTTCCACATGATGCTGGTCTGGTTTTCGTCCTGATCGAACTTGGAGTGATAAACGTCCAGAACGCTGTGGAAGTGTTCGTTGGGCTTGAACTCGAATACGCCCATCACGCCGTCACGGGTGATTTCGCGCGCACGCAGCGTGGCTTCGCCGGCCTGACGTGCCACCGCGCCATCTGCCTTGCCGGCCTGCGGTGCACCCCACGCATCGGGGTTACCCCACCACCACGCCTTTTCCTGCTGCTCTTGGAACGGCGAGCTCATGCGCGCCACGCCAATGGCCACGCCAATGGTGTCGTTGGCGAACTGGTCAACATAGGAGGCGCTGGCGCGGTAGCCGGTGTCGCTGCTGCCGTCGATCAGCTTGCCCAGCGAGTTGTATTCGCCCTGGCCGCTGAAGGTAACGCGGCGCTTGCCAAAATCCAGCGGGCGAATGGACTGCATGTCGATGGTGCCGGACAGGCCCTGACCGACCAGCGAGGCATCCGGCGTTTTATAGACCATCACGCCATTGATGAGTTCTGCCGGGTACTGGTCCAGCTCCACGCCTCGGCTGCCGCCGGTGCTGACCTGCTCGCGGCCATTGAGCAAGGTGCCGCCGAATTGTTCGGACATGCCGCGAATGTGGATGACCTGCGCACGGCCATCGACACGCTGCATGGTCAGGCCGGGCAAACGCGAAATGGAGTCGGCAATGCTGATGTCCGGCAACTTGCCGATGTCTTCTGCCGAAACCACTTCCACGATCGAAGTGGATTCGTTCTTGGCTTCCACCGCGGTGGCGATGGAACCACGGATGCCGGTGACCTGCACCGCATCGAGGTTGGTGGCGTCCTTGGCGGCGTTATCTGCCTCCTGCGCCAAAGTGGGCAGCGCCAGCAGCAGCAATGCCGCGCCGCAGGCCAGCGCGAGCCGGTGCCGGGCCGGGGCAAGGCCGTTCCCGTGCCGTGGATGACGGTGATTCATGGGGATCTTGATGGTCTGGGCTTGCATGGGTCCGCTCCTCTCCTGCGGGCTGGGTTTGTGCGGTGCCGCACATTTATATGACAGCGCTGCCATATGATGCTGCCGAAGAGCCTTCGCGCAACCAAATGTTCAGAGAATTTTCATGATCAAGTCATTTCTTTTTCAAAAACAACAACTTGAAATCCGGAGCGAACCCGTTTCTGCTGCAGTGCAGCATGGGCTGCGCGCACGTGGCCTCAGCCTGGCGCTACTGGCCAGCCTCTTCGGCGGCGCGCCGTGGGCCGCGTGGGCCGGGGCCGATACGCATACCGAGGTTTGGGTTACCACCGATGACCACCGGCTGACGCTGGCCTACGAGGCAGTGCCGCTGCATGACAAACGTGAAACAGCGCAGGGAGCGCAAACCCGCATTCGCATCGAGGCCGGCCAGCGTTACCAACGCATCGTCGGCTTCGGTGCCTCAGTCACCGATTCCTCGGCGTGGCTGCTGCAACATCGTATGGACGCCGGCCAACGCACCGCACTGCTACGTGAATTGTTTGGTCGCGAAGGCGATGGCATCGGCCTGGATTTCGCACGGCTGACCATTGGCGCTTCGGATTTTTCACTCACCCACTACAGCCATGACGATCCGCCGGGCGGCCACCCCGACCCAGAGCTGCGCCACTTCGCCATCGACCCGGCGCAGGATGATGTGGCCCCGGTAATGCACCAAGCGCTGGCCATCAACCCCGGTCTTGCGCTGATGGCTTCGCCGTGGAGCGCCCCGGCATGGATGAAGGACAACGGCCAACTGGTCAAAGGCCGGCTGCTACCGCGCTACAACGACGCCTTCGCCCGCTACTTGCTCGCCTATGTTGACGCACGCGCCGCGCAGGGCATTCCGATCTTCGCGCTGACCGTGCAAAACGAGCCGGACCACGAGCCCAGCGACTACCCCGGCATGCGCTTCAATGGGCCAGCACGCGCACGCTTCATTGGCGACCACCTCGGCCCGATGCGCGATGCGCTGCTTCCGTCGTTGCAGATTTTCGATTGGGACCATAACTGGGACAAACCGCAGGAGCCGTATGCGGTGCTGTCCGACCCCGCGGCAACCAAGCATGTTTCGGCCATTGCCTGGCACTGCTATGGCGGCAACGTGGCAGCGCAATCAGCGGTGCGCGAGGTTTACCCGGACAAGGACGTGTACATGACCGAATGCTCTTCCGGCGACTGGGAGCCGGTACGCAGCGGCGGCCTGCCGTTGCAGGCACGCACGTTGATCGACGCTACCCGCCACTGGGCCCGTGGCGTACTGTTCTGGAATCTGGCGCTGGATGAAAACCACGGCCCGCATGCCGGCGGCTGCGACACTTGTCGCGGTGTGGTCACCATCGACTCTCACACCGGCGCGGTAAGCCGCACCAACGACTATTACGCGCTCGCCCACGCCAGCCGCTTCGTGCGCCGCGACGCATGGCGCATTGGCTCCACCCCCACCCGCGGCGGCATCGACAACGTGGCCTTCGAGAACGCCGACGACGGTTCACGCGTGCTGCTGGTCAGCAATGCGAACGACGCCTCACATGTGCTTTCGGTACGCGATGGCGAACGCGAATTCCGTTACGTGCTGCCTGCCAGAAGCGTGGCGACGTTTCGTTGGGCAGGCAGCGTCAGCGTTCCGTAAGTTGCAGAATCCCGTGCGGGGAAAACCCCGCATCCGCCGGTGAGAAGGGGCACTTCAAGCGCCCCTTCTCTTGGGTGGAAAATCAGCGGATCGGGCAATCCAACTGCTGGTCGAACTCGGTGGCCAAAGCTACGTGCGACAGGGAAATCTTCGCGCCTGCGCCGCTGCGCAGGGCGAACGGCACGTCGAGCCGGCCGGTATCGATACCAGCGGTACGCAGGCAACCGATATGCACGCCCAAGCGCTTCCATTGCCCAACCGGCAGCTTCGCCAGCGCTTCATCCAACGGCAACTCGGCCCGGCAGCCCTTGCCGCAATCGGCAACAAAGCTGGCCTTGCCGTCGGCAGGCAGCTCATCCACGCGTAGCGTGGCTACCACGTACACGTCACCGTTGCTTTCCCGCGCCAAGTCCAGCGGCGCATTGGCGCGCAATTCCACCATCGCCGGGCTACGCCAAGTGAACTGGCGGGCACCTTCCTGTACTTCGGTGTTGATCGTAGCCATCGCCACACCATCGTCGTAGGACGCAGCCTGCGGTTGAGTGGAGATGTCCAGCGCTGCGCCGTCCGCGCCAATCAGACGCAAGGTCAGACCGGTGGAAGCCACACCATGCTCGAACCATGTGTTGGTACGTGCCGACTCGGGGTCGATGCCGGGGTCTTCAGGCAATGCGTCAAGGTTGCCGTCGTCGGCGTAGCTCAAGCCATGGCCAAAGGCGAACAGCGGGTCGTAATCTTTCTGCCCGTAGTTGTTGACGAACTGGTCGGCGCGGCGCGGCCACGAGAAGCTCAACTTGCCCTTGAAGTCATGTTGCGGCCGGCCGTCTTGGCCGCGCAGCAGCACATCGGCGATACCCTCACCTTCGCCGCCCGGCAGCCATGCGGCGACGAAAGCGTCGGCAGCGTTGATCTCGCGGTTCAACCACAGCGGGCGGCCACTGAGGAACACGGCCACCACCGCAATGCCATCGGCTTTGAGCTTGCGAATCAGCTCCAAATCACCTGATTTGCCGCCCTTGAACATCAGGTTGGGCAGGTCGCCTTGGAACTCGGCATAGGGGTCTTCGCCGAACACAACCACGGCCACGTCGGGCTTGTGCTTGTACTTGCCGTCCACGGCCAACTCGGCACTGCCGCCAGCGGCTTGCACTTGATGCTTCAGGCCATCCCAAATCGAATCGGCGTTCGGGAAATCGGCGCGGGTGGTGCCGCCGCCCTGCCACGTCAGCGTCCAACCGCCGGATTGCTTGACGAGGTTGTCGGCACCGTCACCGGCCACCAACAGCCTGGTCTTCGGCGACAGCGGCAGGATGCCGTTTTGGTTCTTCAACAAAACCAGCGATTCGCGCACCGCCTGACGGGCGACAGCGCGGTGTTCCGGCGCCCCCAGCAACTCAAACTTGCCGCCCAACGCACGCGCCGAAGGCTTGGGCTTGCCGAACAGGCCCATGCGGAACTTCACCCGCAGGATGCGGCGCACCGCGTCGTCCAGCCGCGCCATCGGAATGGTGCCGGCCTTCACGTGTGCCAGCGTGCTTTCGTACAGCCCTTTCCAACTGTCTGGCGCCATGGCCATGTCCAGCCCAGCGTTGAAGGTTTGCGGGCAGTCGGTATTGGTGCAGCCCTTGATCTGGCCGTGGCCGTTCCAATCGCCAACGATGAAGCCGCCAAAGTTCATGCGGCCCTTCAACACGTCGGTCAGCAACGGCTTGTTGGCATGCATCTTCACGCCATGAAAGGTGTTGTGCGAAGCCATCACCGTCTGTGCGCCCACTTCCATCGCCGGCACGTAGCCAGCGGCATGTATGTCGCGCAGCGTGGCCGCACTGACTTCGGTATTGCCTTGGTCCTTACCATTGGTGGTGCCGCCGTCGCCAAGGAAATGCTTGACCGACACCATCACGTGTTGGTCGTCAAGGAACTCCGGCGTGCCGGGTTTGCCTTGCAGTGCTTCAACCATTACCCGTGCGAAGCTGGCCACCACTTCCGGGTTCTCCGAATAGCCTTCGTAGGCGCGGCCCCAGCGGTCGTCCTGCGGCACCGCCACGGTTGGTGCGAACGCCCATTCCATGCCGGTGGTGCGGGTTTCAATGGCAGTGATGCGGCCAATTTCGCGCATCAATTCCGCATTGCGGGTCGCACCCAGACCAATGTTGTGCGGGAACAACGTCGCACCAACGATGTTGCTCTGGCCGTGCATCGCATCGATGCCCCAGATGACTGGGATCGCCTTACCGCCGCCACTGGTGTCCATCGAGGCTTCCCAGAACGCATCGGCCAGCGCCAGCCAGTCCTTCGGCGGTGCGTTGTATTTGCCGCCCGGGTCGGAACCGCCACCAGCCAGAACCGAACCCAGCCGGTATTGGCGCAGCTCGTCCGGGGTAATCGAGCCGATGTCGGCCTGAATGGTCTGGGCGACCTTTTCCTCCAGCGTCATCGACGCCAGCAGTTCATCCACGTTGCGCTCCAGCTCGACGTCCTGCGCAAACGGCCATGCCGGCTGCGGCCACTGTTCCGGCACGATGGCATTGGCATTGGCATCGGCGGCCGCTGCCGCTTCCGGCGCGGTTTGTGGCGTTTGTTTTCCGCAGGCGGCCACCGCCAGCAACCCGGCGGCAAGGCAGGTCAGGCGGAAAGCAGGGGAAGGCAGCAAGAAAGGCATTTTCATTGGCGGCTCGGTCTTTTCCGTTCGGGCGCGGTTCGCGCAGGGATGGATTGACAGCGTTGTCACATAGTGCAGCATAGCTTGCTTTGGTGGCCGGTGCTTGCTGCGCGGCGTCATGCCCGCACGAGGTGGATGTCGCCATCTGGCAAAATTCGCATTGCTCAATGGAGGTGAACGTTTTGGCAAGCCGGGTACGAATCGAAGACGTGGCCGAAGCCGCAAAGGTGTCGATGAAAACGGTGTCGCGTGTGCTCAACAACGAGCCGAACGTTGCCGAAGACACACGCCGCCGCGTCGAATTGGCGGTGGAAAAACTGCGCTACCGCCCGCTGCCCTCGGCACGGGTACTGGCTGGACGGCGCTCGTATCTGATTGCCATGTTGTTCGACAACCCCTCCTCCAACTACTTGATGGAAATCGAACTGGGCGTACTCGACGCCTGCCAGATGCAGCACTACAACCTGATGCTGGCACCGCTGGTTTATGACGCAGCCGATATCGTCAGCAAGGTTGAATCGCTGATCATGCAGTCGCAGTTGGACGGTATCGTGCTGACCCCACCGCTCACCGACGACCCCGCGCTACTTGAGCGTTTGGTTGCACTGGGCATTCCCTATTCCAGCATTTCGGCGAGGGAACAAAACCGCCACGTTGGCGTGGTGGTTGATGAAGTGGGCGCGGTTTGCGCATTGATGACGCACTTGGCCGCACTGGGCCATACCCGCATCGCCCACATCAAGGGTCACGCCGCGCACGGCGCCAGCACGTGGCGCTTGGCCGGCTACCGCGAAGGCCTGCGTCGCGCGGGATTGCGCTACGACGCAGCGTTGGTGGTGGACGGTGAGTTTTCCTACGAATCGGGCTATGCCGGTGCCAACAGCCTGCTCGACCTGCCTGAAACCGAGCGTCCCACCGCCATTTTCGCCGCAAACGACGACATGGCTGCCGGCGTGATTTGCGCCGTCTGCGAGCGCGGCTTGTCGGTACCCGGTGACATTTCCGTCTGCGGTTTCGACGACACCCCGATCGCCCGGCAGATCTACCCACCCATGACTACGGTACGCCAACCCACCCGCGAAATGGGGCAACTAGCCGCAACTGAACTACTCAAAGAAATCCGCGAAATGGGCAGCGGCGGCGTGGTCGATGTGACCTACACGCTGAAAGTGCGCCGCTCCACCGGCCCGGCCCCTGTCTGAAACAGTGCCCCGGCCCCAACAAGAACCCCGGCACCTCACAGCACCGGGGTTGCTTGTTTCAGGCTCCTGCAAACCGCCTCAATGCCCACCTTCAGCGGTGAGCTTGTCCAGGTCGATGCCCTGCTTCTTCAACGACCGGCTGGCATACAGCGCATAGAAGCCCAGATAGGCAAAGCACAACACGCCGACGATGAAACTGTAGTGGATGCCCACCTTGTCGGCCAGCGCGCCCTGCGCCCAACTGACGAGGCCACCACCCATGATCATCATGATCAACAGGCTGCTGCCCTGGTTGGTGTTGTTACCCAGGCCGGTGATGGCCAAGGTGAAGATGCACGGCCACATGGTGCTGCAGAACAGGCCGACGCTGATGAAGGCGATGACGCTGGTCATGCCGGTGGTGAACATGCCGATCAACTGCGCGGCGATGCCGCACACCGCAAAATACAGCAGCATCCGCGCCGGGTTGCCACGGCTGGCCAGCGTGGCCGCAATCATCACCGCGATGATCGGCGCGTAGTGGTAGAACTGCGAAGCATCGTGGCCGGAAATGGCGTTGACCGCCAAATACACGCCGAAGGCCACGAACGGCAACACCAGCATCAGTACCTTCTTCGCGGTGGAGCCGACATCGAACGCGCCGGCCGCGCCGCCCCAGCGGCCGATCATCATGCTCGCCCAGTACAGCGACACGAACGGCGCGATCAACGCGGTGTCGATGCCCAACCCGCCCTTTTCCACCGGCAATTCCAGATACGCCGGCAGGTTGTCGATGGTGGAAACCTCCACGCCGACGTACAGGAAGATGCCGATCATGCCCAGCACCAACTGCGGGTAGGCCAGTGCCGATTTCTTGTGGATCAGCTTGCTGCCGTCCTGCGCCTCGCTGGCCGACAGCTTCTCCAGGTCGATGTGGTTGGGCACCGAGGAGAATTTCAGGAACACCGCCACCAGCACGAAGGCCGCGCCCAGCACCAGATACGGCACCTTGACGCTCTCGATGCTGGCCTCGGTGTTGCCGGCGGCGACGCTGCCGAAGATGACCATGCTCACCAGCAGCGGGCCGACGGTGGTGCCGAGGTTGTTGATGCCGCCGGCCATCGTCAGCCGCTGCGAGCCGGTGGCCGGGTCGCCCATGACGATGGCCAGCGTGTTGGCGGCAATCTGCTGCAACGAAAAGCCCAAGCCTACGATGAACAGGCCCGAGAGCATCAAGTTGAACGAACCGAGGTTGGCCGCCGGGTAGAACAGCAACGCGCCCAGCGCCGAAATCAGCAGGCCCACGCAAATGCCGTTCTTGTAGCCGATGCGGTTGAGCACGTCGCTGCCGGTAGCCTTGGAAACGCCGGCATAGATCAGCGAACCCACCGTGTAGGCGACGTAGAACGCGAGCGCCACGTACATGCTCTGCGCCTGGGTCAGGTCGAAGGCTTTCTTGAACACCGGGATCAGGATGCCGTTGCTGGCGGCAACGAAGCCCCAGAAGAAGAACACCGTGATGAGTACACTGAACTGCGACCAGCGGGTTTTCTGTGTCATGTCGTTTGGTTTCTTCGTAGCTGTCGTTGTCACCACGTGCGCGTCGCGCCCGCCCCCTTGTACCCGTTGCCGAAGGCCGCCGTTGGCGTCAACCCCGTGACGGGCGGTCACCTGCGGCACTGCATCGGCTCATTGCCCCTGCGATGCGTTGCACCTCGCCACCGGCATGCCGGCGGCACGGACCGTCGGTTGTTGTACGCGGGATCTGACAACGCTGTCAACGAATGCTTGCCAATGCATCCGTCATCGCGCGCCACACACGCAAGCCACGGAATGCCAAGGAAATTTTCGCTGCGACGCAACATCGGCATGTGGCATCAATAGAGCGTGCGCTGCTCCGGCGGCGGTGGCGTGTACTGGTACAGCCAGGTTTCGCTCAGCGTCTTGCCGCCGCTGCGCAGGTACAGGCGCAGGTCGATCTGCTCGCTGGAGTCATCGGGCGGCACCAGGTCGAACATCGCGCGATAACCGTTGATCTCGCGCAGCGGGCGGGCGGAAATGGTTTCCACGCGGCCACGGCTGGTTTCCACCACCGCCTCGACGTCAGCCTTGTCGATCAGCGACTTCAGTTCGCCGCCTTCGAAATCCACCGCGAAGCGCCACGAGAAATATTCGCGCTTCTTGCCGATCACCCCGCCCAGGCCGGTGCGGCTGGCCACGCAGTGCGCCAGCGGCGGCCGTGCCGGTGGCTGCGCGCCCCAGTACAGGCGGTAGCCGACCAGCAGCTCCTCGCCCGGCTGCGGCTTGGCCTTGGGGTTCCAGAACGCGACGATGTTGTCGAAGGTTTCGTCAACGGTGGGAATCTCCACCAGTTGCACCGAGCCTTCGCCCCACTCGCCCTTCGGCTCCACCCACAGGCACGGGCGCTTCTCGTAGAACACGCCATCGTCCTGGTAATGGTCGAAATCGCGGTCGCGTTGCAGCAGGCCGAAGCCGCGCGGGTTGCGGTCCACGAACATGTTGAAGCGCAGTTGCGGCGGGTTGCACAACGGCCGCCAGATCCATTCGCCACTGCCGGTCCACATCGCAAGGCCATCGGTGTCGTGGATTTCCGGGCGCCAATCCCACGCCATGCGGCGGTCGTTCTCGCCCACCTGGTACATGCTGGTGCACGGGGCGATGCCGAGGCGCTCGATCTGCGTGCGTGGGTACAACGCGCTGTCGATGTCCATCAGCAGCACCTCGCCATTGCTGATGGCGAAGCGGTAGGCACCGGCCACGCTGGGCGAATCGAGCAGGCCGTAGACGACCAGGGTGTCCGAACCGGGGGCCGGCTGTTCAAGGTAGTAGGCGATGAAATCCGGGAATTCCTCCGGCTTGCCCATGCCGGTGTCGATCGCCAGCCCGCGCGCTGACTGGCCGTACTGGCCCTCCTTGCCCACCGCGCGAAAATAGCTGGCACCAAGGAACGCGGCGAAATCGCGCTCGGTATCGCTGCGGGTGTTGAGGCGGAAGCCGGCGAAGCCGAGGTCGGCAGGCAGGCGGCCGCCGCGGACGCCGCTGTTGTCGTAGTCGAACGCGGCCGCGTCGTAGGCCAGCTCCTGCGCCTTGCCATCGACCACGTCGAACATGCGTACCGGCGTGTGGAAGTACAGGCCGACGTGGAAGAATTTCGCCTGGAACCCGCCCGGTTTGTCCGCCCACAAGGCATGGTCCTGGCGGTAGCGGATGGACTGGTACTGGTCCCAGCCCAGTACCTGCACTTCCGGCGGCAGCGTGCGCTTGTGGCTGCGGTACGGCGCCTGCGCCAGCGCGCGCGCCTGGCCCTTCAGCGCGGCGAAATCGAACGGCTGCGGCTGGCCGATGCGACGCAGGCCATGCTGCTTGCCGGCAGCGGCAGCCGGCAACGCCGGTAGACCGAAAGCGGCCAGTGCCAGCGAGGCGCGGCGGAGAAAATCGCGTCGTTGCATGCGTTCGTCCGGGATAGGGAGTTGCGCATGATAGGCAGGTGCGAGGGAAGGTAAGTAAGGGGCGGGTGAATGGGGGCTGCCGGTTCGTCCCGGAAGCGTTGGAAAGCGCGCCGGGGTGAAAACCTACCCCTCCCCAGCCCTCCCCTTCGCTGCGCGAAAGGGAGGGGGCCATCTTTGCAATCGGCGAGATGGCTGCGCCACTGCTTCTCGCCCCCTCCCTTTCGCGCAGCGAAGGGGAGGGCTGGGGAGGGGTAGCCGACGCCAGACTCACCGCTGACAGCGGCCGCACCACACCGTCGCGCGCTGGCTGATGCTGGTGTGGCGCAGCATGCGTCCGCACTGCACGCAGGCCTCGCCTTCGCGGCCATAGACCAACAGCTCCTGCTCGAAATAGCCTGGCGCGCCATCAGGGCTGATGAAGTCGCGCAGCGTGGTGCCGCCGCGGGCGATGGCGTGACCGAGGATTTCCTTCACCGCCGTGGCGAGGCGCTGGTAGCGCTCGCGCGACACCTTGCCGGCTTCACGCAGCGGGCTGATGCCGACCATGAACAGGCTTTCGGCGGCGTAGATGTTGCCGACACCGACAACGATGCGCTGGTCCATCAGGAACGCCTTGACCGGCGCGCGACGGCCGCGACTGCGCGCGAACAGGTAGTCACCGTCGAACGCCTCGTCCAGCGGCTCAGGGCCGAGCTCGCGCAGCAGTTCGTGGATTTCGCCACACGGTTGCCACAGCAGGCAGCCGAAGCGGCGCGGGTCGTTGAAGCGCAGCAGGCGGCCGTCTTCGAGACTGACATCGACGTGGTCATGCGCGCGCACCGGGGTGTCGCCGGGCAGCACCCGCAGGCTGCCGGACATCCCCAGGTGCAGCAGCGCGCTGCCCGCTTCGGTATCCAGCAGCAGGTACTTGGCGCGGCGGCGGATGGCGGCGATGCGCTGGCCCGGCAGCTCGCTCTCGATCTGCGGCGGGATTGGCCAGCGCAGGTCCGGCCGGCGCAGGATCACGCCGTGGATGCGGCGGCCCTGCAGGTGCGGCTCCAGGCCACGGCGGGTGGTTTCGACTTCGGGCAATTCGGGCATGGGGCGATTGTAGTGCCGGTCGGCCAGCCTGGCTTTCGCTCACATTCCGCACTGACACCTCACCCACGTCAGTTGGCTCTGGGCAAGTCACAGATACCCGTTGGCGTTGTAGCCGTAGCCCAGCACCCAGCTCTGGCTGGCATCCGGGGTCATGGTTTCCTGCGTTGGCAGGCGGTGGCGGTTGTAGGTGTAGCTGTTGAGTACGGTGCTGCCGCCGCTGCTGTTGTTCGTGCTGATCGTGCTGGGCAGGCCATCGGGGGTATAGACCCGACTCTGGTTGCCACGTCCGTCCGGGAAGGCCAGCGTGGTGAGCCGGCTGCGGGCATCCCATGTGCGATCCACGCGCCGCGCCGCCACTGCCGGGGTGGTGCCGGCGGCTTCGCAGGCTTGGCCGGCTGCCAGTCCGGCTGCGCTCCACTTCACGTTGCCGGCTCCGTCGTAGCCCAGCA